>CAVOYP010000006.1:0-617813 GCA_963700715.1 uncultured Gammaproteobacteria bacterium | reverse complement strand
GGTACCGGAGGCCGGACTCGAACCGGCACGCTTTTAAGGGCATCGGATTTTGAATCCGACGTGTCTACCAATTCCACCACACCGGCATAGATGCATGGAAGCGGGAAACCCCGCCCCTGGAGAGCGCGGGAGTATAGCAACAGACAGTCAAAGTTCAATACCCGGATGCGCACCTCGATAAAAGCCCCCGGTAAGATCCCGGCTCGGCATCGCCCTTAATTTTTCCTTAACCCCCGGGCAGTTTGCCTGTACACTGCGCGCCGCCCCGCTCGGGGCCCTTCGGGATCCTAAACCCACTGTTCGCCCCCTGTCGGGACACGCGATCTGAGTATCCTAAGGAGAAAAGAGCATGGCCATGAAACTGGTTAAGAAAACAGACGAATACAGCATCTACCTGCGCGGCGACAAGCGCTACGCGGTGGAAGACGCGCGCAAGAAGCCGGTCAACGGCGAAGAGAAGGTGCGTATCCTGGTGGCAGAGGAACTGGTCAAGGTGGCCGCTCCCGCGAAGAAGGGTTGAAGAGGCCCGCGGCGGAAGCTCGCCGAAGCGAGGCGCCTGGCGAGACGCCGACGTGGAAGCCCGCTGCGCGAAGCAGCGCCGGCGAAGAAGACAAGTAGGCGCACCCAGCTAAGCCGCGTTACCGAGCTTGCCCCGGAGCCGGCTCTGCCGCCGGCTATCTACTCCCCATGAAACGCACCGATTTCAGCTACCAGCTGCCACCGGAGCTGATCGCCCAGCACCCCCTGCCCGAGCGCGGCGCCAGCCGCCTGTTGCGGCTGGACGGCGCCAGCGGCGAGATCAGTCACCACCGCTTTGGCGAATTGCCCGATTTCCTGCAACCCGACGACCTGCTGGTGTTCAACAACACCCGGGTGATTCCCGCGCGGCTGTGGGGGCGCAAGGCGACGGGCGGCAGGGTGGAGATCCTCATCGAGCGGCTCGCGGGCACCCACACGGCGCTGGCCCATATCCGCGCCAGCAAATCCCCGAAAGCCGGGCTCGGTCATCGAGCTGAGCGCGGGGGAGGGTGAGCCGCCGGGTCCCTATCGCCTGACGGTCACCGGCCGCGACGGCGACCTGTTCCGTCTTTCCTCGGAGGGCGGCCCAGCCCTGGCGGAGATCCTGCGGGCCATCGGCCATATGCCCCTGCCGCCCTATATCCAGCGGGCGGACGAGCAGGCGGACCAGGAGCGCTACCAGACCGTGTATGCCGAGCGCGAGGGCGCCGTGGCGGCGCCCACCGCGGGCCTGCATTTCAGCGAGGCCCTGTTGCGCCAGCTGGATGAGCGCGGTATTCGCCGGGCGACGGTCACCCTGCACGTGGGCGCCGGCACCTTCCAGCCGGTGCGGGCACGAGCGCATCGAGGACCACGTGATGCACGCCGAGTATGTGGAGGTGGACGAGGCGGTGTGCGCCGCGGTGCGCGCAACCCGGGCCCGGGGCGGCCGGGTGGTGGCGGTGGGCACCACCGCCGTGCGTTCGCTGGAAACGGCCAGCGTCGCACACGGCGAGATTCAGCCCTTTCCGCGGCGACACCGATATCTTCATCTACCCCGGCTACCGCTTTCGCAGCGTGGACGCCATGATCACCAATTTCCACCTGCCCGAATCCACCCTGCTGATGCTGGTGAGCGCCTTTGCCGGCAGGGAGCATATAATGGCGGCCTACGCCGCAGGCCATCGCCAACCGCTACCGCTTTTTCAGCTACGGCGATGCCATGTTCATAACCGCCAACCCGCGGCGCACAGGACATCCCCATGAGCCAGCCCTGCCACATGCAGTTCGAACGCCTGGGCAGCGACGGCCAGGCCCGGCGCGGGCGCCTGCTGTTTCCACGTGGAACGGTGGAGACGCCCGGCCTTCATGCCGGTGGGCACCTACGGCACGGTGAAGGGCATGCTGCCCCGGGATATCCGCGCGATCGGCGCCGAGATCATCCTGGGCAATACCTTTCACCTGTGGCTGCGCCCGGGCACCGACGATCATCGAGGCAGCACGGCGACCTGCACGATTTCATGGGCTGGGACGGCCCGATCCTCACGGATTCCGGCGGCTTCCAGGTGTTCAGCCTCGGCGAGATGCGCAAGATCTCGGAGGAGGGGGTGAAATTCCAGTCGCCGGTCGATGGCGCGAAGGTGTTTCTCGACCCGGAGACCTCCATGGCCATCCAGCGCAGCCTGGGCGCGGATATCGTCATGATCTTCGACGAATGCACGCCCTACCCGGCGACGGAGCCCGAGGCGCGCGCCTCGATGGAGTTGTCCCTGCGCTGGGCGGCCCGCAGCAGGGCGGCCCACGGGGACAATAGCGCGGCGCTGTTCGGCATCGTGCAGGGCGGTATGTACCCGGAGCTGCGCGGCGAGTCCCTGGCGGGCCTGGAGGCGATCGGCTTTGACGGCTATGCCATCGGCGGCCTCTCCGTGGGCGAACCCAAGGAAGAGATGCTGCTGGTGCTGGACGCGCTGCAGCCGCAACTGCCGGCGGATAAACCCCGCTACCTGATGGGGGTGGGCACGCCGGCGGACCTGCTGGAGGGCGTGCGCCGGGGCATCGACATGTTCGACTGCGTGATGCCCACCCGCAACGCCCGCAACGGCTATATCTTCACCTCCCGGGGCGTGCTCAAGCTGCGCAATAACCGCCACAAGGCCGATACCGCGCCGCTGGACGAGAGCGTGCGACTGCTACACCTGCCGGAACTTCAGTCGCGCCTACCTGCACCACCTGGACAAGTGCAATGAAATTCTCGGCTCCCAGCTCAACACCATCCACAACCTGCACTTCTACCAGCAGCATATGGCGGGCATCCGCGAGGCGATTGCGGCGCGGCGGCTGGATGAGTTTGCCGCCGGGTTCTACGCGCAGCAGGCCCGGGGCGTCTAGCGGTGTACACGCTCTGCTTTTACGTACCCGAATCCGGCGCTGGAAGCAGGTGAAGGCCGCGGTGTTTGCCGCCGGTGCCGGCCGCATCGGCCACTACGACCAGTGCTGCTGGCAGGTGGCGGGGCAGGGCCAGTTCCGGCCGCTGGCGGGCAGTCATCCGGCCATCGGCCGGCAGGGCGAGGTTGAAGCGGTGGCGGAATACCGGGTGGAAATGGTGTGCGAGGCCGCGTGTATCGCGTGCCGCGGTGGCGGCCATGAAGGCGGCGCACCCCTACGAAGAGCCGGCCTGGCATGTGCTGGAGATGGTGACGGATTTGCCGCGCTGATGACGCCTCTGCACGGCTATCTTCGAGCGCCTGGAGCGGGAGCCTGCCACTGGCGGGCCTGGACTGGGATGGCCCCATCGGGCCAACGGCCGGAGGCCGCGGTGCTGGTGGCCCTCACCGCGGAAGCCGCGCCGCGGGTGCTGCTGGGGCGCAGGGCCATGCACCTGCCGCTGCATCCGGGTGAGATCGCCTTCCCCGGCGGCAAGCGCGAGCCGGGGGACGCCACCCCCTGGGTGACGGCCCTGCGGGAGGCACTGGAGGAAGAAGTGGGCCTGGCGCAGGACGCTGGTGCAGCCCCTGGGCGAGTTGTCGCCGCTGATCACCCGCACCGGCTTCGAGGTGCATCCCTGCGTGGCCAGGGTGCCCGCCGCGCTGGACCTGGTAGTGGACAGCGGCGAGTTCGACAGTGTGTTTATGGCGCCGCTGGAAATGTTTGCCGACCGCAAGGTGTTCCGCCTGGAGTCCATGTCAGACGGCGTGCGTACGCGCATGGTGCCGCATTACCAGGTGGGCGGACGACAATATCTGGGGCGTGACCGCCGCGGTGCTGGCGCAGCTGGCCAACGTGGCTTACGATGCGGGCCTTGATTTGAAGCGGGACTGGACGGAAACACCATGAAATACAGCCTGGGCGACAAGCGGGTCAAACTGGTGGGCGAGGGGCATTTCATCGCGCCGAACGCGGCGGTGATCGGCGACGTGACCCTGCACGAAAACAGCAGCGTGTGGTTCTCCTGCGTGCTGCGCGGGGACGCGGAGCGCATCGAGGTCGGCGCCGGCAGCAATATCCAGGACGGCACCGTGCTGCACGCCGATCCCGGCTTTCCCATGGTGGTCGGCAAGAACGTGACGGTGGGCCACAACGCCATGCTGCACGGCTGCACCATCGGCGACGGCTCCCTGGTGGGTATCAACGCGGTGGTGCTCAATGGCGCCAGGGTGGGCAAGGGCTGCCTGATCGGCGCCAATGCGCTGGTGACCGAGGGCATGGAAATACCCGATGGCTCCCTGGTGCTGGGCTCGCCCGCCAAAATCAAGACGCAGCTGTCGGAAGAGCAGCGCCTGGCCCTGATGCATAACGCCGACCACTACATGGGCAATGCCCGCCGTTTCAGCGCGGACCTGCGGGAACAGGAATGAGCGACGCCGAACCGCAGTCGCCGTGTATCTCGGTCTGTGTGCTGGACGAGCAGGATATCTGCCAGGGCTGCTTTCGCAGCGCCGATCGAGATCACCGACTGGTTGATGGCCAGCGCCGAGCAGAAGCGCGAGATACTGCAGCGGGCGGCGCAGCGCCGGGAAGCGTCCGTTCGACCGATCAAAGCTGCGTTAGGCGGTCGGCCGCGGATTCTCGCCGGCAATATCTAACCCGCACTGAACGCACCACATTGCCCTTCCAGCTCCAGGATTTCCAGGCGGTAGCGGCCGATGGCCAGGCCTGCGTTGGCGTCGGGGAAGGATTCCAGGTTTTCCAGGATCAGCCCGCTGAGGGTTTTGGGCCCGTCCGTGGGCAGGTCCCAGTGCAGGGCCTTGTTGATTTCGCGGATGTTGGCGGTGCCGGCGATGATGTAGCTGCCGTCGCGCTGGGGGAAAATATTGTCCGCAGTCTCGCTCAGGTTGGAGGTGAATTCGCCGACAATTTCCTCCAGGATATCCTCCATCGCCACCAGTCCCATCACCTCGCCGTATTCATCCACCACCACGGCCAGGCGGTGTTTGTTTTTCTGGAAGTTCATCAGCTGGGTGTGCAGCGGTGTGCTTTCGGGAATGAAGTAGGGCGTCTCCATCTCGCGCTCCAGGGCGGCGCGGTCCAGGCCCTGCCGATCGATGACCTTGCTGATATTGCGCAGGTGCAGCACGCCGACGATATTGTTGATGTCATCGCGCCAGACCGGCAGGCGGGTGTGGGAGCTGGTCTGGATGCAGCGCAGGATGTCGTCGTCGCTGTCATCCAGGTCGATGCCGTAGACCTCGTTGCGCGGCACCATGATGTCGTCGACCGACACCTCCTCCAGTGCCAGCAGGTTCAGCAGCATGTGCCGTCGCCTGGCGGGAATCAGCGCGCCACCCTCGGCCACCAGGGTGCGCAATTCCTCCTTCGAGAGGTGTTCGCTGGCCTTGCCCTCGGGATCAACACCCAGCAGGCGCAGCAGGCCGTTGGTGACGCTGCTCACCAGCCACACCAGCGGGTACAGGAGTTTCAGCAGCGGCACCAGAATCAGGGTGGCGGGGAAAGCCACTGCCTCCGGGTGCAGCGCGGCGATGGTCTTCGGGGTGATCTCGGCTGAAGATCAGCACCACCAGGGTGAGGGCCACGGTGGCGATCAGGATGCCGGCGTCGCCCCACAGGCGTATGGCGATGACGGTTGCGATCGCCGAGGCGAGGATATTCACCAGGTTGTTGCCGATCAGGATCAGGCCGATAAGCCGGTCCGGACGCTCCAGCAGTTTGCCGGCGCGTATGGCGCCACGGTGCTTGTTTTTCTGCAGGTGCTTCAACCGATAGCGGTTGAGCGACATCATGCCCGTTTCCGAGCTGGAGAAGAAGGCGGAAAGAGAATTAGGGCAGCGAGAACCGAGAAAAGTAGGCCGAGCGAGGCTTCGTTCAAAGCGGGTTGAACCTTTGCTATGCGTTGGCGTGACTATCTTGAAGAAAAACCGCAGTCAGGGCAAGGCTTGTCGCATGCCGCTTTGGTAGCCCGACAGCGTCAAGGTCATGTTCAGACCCGTGTGCAGCAGACCAGCTCCAGCACCAGCTTGGTGCCGAAAAAGGCCAGTACCAGCAGGGCGAAGCCGCTCAGGGTCAGGCGCACCGCGGTCTTGCTGCGCCAGCCCAGCTGGTAGTGTCCCCACAGCAGCACCGCAAACAGCAACCAGGCGCCGAGCGTCAGCACCGTTTTGTGCACCAGGTGCTGGGCAAAAATGTCGTCGATGAAAACAAACCCCGAAGCGATCGCGACGGTGAGCAGGATCTCGCCAACCCAGAGCAGTTCGAACAGCATCTTCTCCATCAGTTGCAGCGGCGGCAGTATCTGCACCAGGCCCCGGGTGTGGCGATGCTTCAGCTGGTGGTCCTGCACGGCGAGCAGTGCGGCCTGGGCCGCGGCCAGGGTCAACACCGCGTAGGCCAGAATCGAGCTGCCGATATGCAGCAGTATGCCGGCGTGGAAGATCGGTGCGGATCGGCGCGGTGTCCGGGGCGTAGGTGGACACCAGCACCGCCATGGCGGACAGGGGAAACAGCGCCACCAGCAGGTTCTGCAGGGGGCGGCGGGCAAGGGATGCGATGCAGACGATATTGATCGCCAGGAAAATCAGCGCGGATACCTTGTAAAAGCCCAGTTCCACGCCGTCACCGGCGAAGACGCTGTTCCAGACGACACCGACGTGACACAGCAGCGCGCCGACCGACAAGGGCCGACAAACGCGCGGTTGATCTGCTGGCGCTGCTGGAAGATATGCAGCAGCTGCAGAGCCGTGGCGGCCAGGTACAGCAGCGCGGCGAGCGGGGCGAGAATCGTGACAGGCATTGGCTTGGGAGTTGGCCCCGGGTAAAGTATACTGCGGCCCTTTGTACCGATTTGTCCCCCGGTAATCAATAGCGACGATTTTTCCCGAGAGATTTGCCATGTTTGAGAGCCTCAGTGATCGACTGTCCCAGAGCCTGCGCGGTATTTCCGGCAAGGCCCGGCTGAGCGAAGAAAATATCCAGGAGACCCTGCGTGAAGTGCGCATGGCCCTGCTGGAGGCCGACGTGGCGCTGCCGGTGGTCAAGGATTTCGTCGAGGCGATCAAGCAGCGCGCCCTCGGCCAGGAAGTGATGAAGAGCCTCAGCCCGGGCCAGGCCTTCCTCAGGATCGTCCAGACTGAGCTGGAAGACCGTCATGGGTGCGGCCAACGAGGGCCTCGATCTCGCGACGAAGCCGCCGGCCGTCATCCTGATGGCGGGCCTGCAGGGTGCGGGTAAAACCACCACCGTGGCCAAGCTGGCCAAGCTGCTGAAAGAGCGCGACAAGAAGAAGGTGACCGTGGTCAGCGCCGACGTCTACCGGCCGGCGGCGATCAAGCAGCTGGAAACCCTGGCGGCGGAAGTCGGGGTGGATTTCTTTCGCCAGTGACAGCGGGCAGAAGCCGGTGGCGATCGTGCGGGCGGCCATCGAGCACGCCAGGATCCAGTTCAGCGATGTGCTGATCGTCGATACCGCCGGCCGGCTGGCGATCGACGAGGACATGATGGCGGAAATCGCCGAGCTGCACCGGGTGACCCAGCCGGTGGAGACCCTGTTCGTGGTCGATGCCATGACCGGCCAGGATGCGGCCACCACCGCGAAGGCCTTCGGCGAGGCCCTGCCGCTGACCGGTGTGATCCTCACCAAGGTCGATGCGGATACCCGCGGCGGCGCCGCGCTGTCGGTGCGCGCCATCACCGGCAAGCCCATCAAGTTCCTGGGGGTGGGCGAGAAGACCGCGGCGCTGGACCCCTTCCACCCGGACCGCCTGGCCTCGCGCATCCTGGGCATGGGGGACGTGCTCTCCCTGATCGAGGAGGCGGAGCAGAAGGTCGACAAGGACAAAGCCGCCAAGCTGGCGCGCAAGGTCAAGAAGGGCGGCAAGTTCGACCTGGAGGATTTCCGCGACCAGTTGCAGCAGATGAACAATATGGGCGGCATTACCAGCATGCTGGACAAGCTGCCGGGCATGGGCAATATCGCCCAGATGGCCCAGCAGAAACTGGACGTGAAGATGTTTGCCCGCATGGAGGCGCTGATCAACTCCATGACCCCGAAGGAGCGGCGCAACCCCGAACTGATCCAGGGCTCCCGCAAGCGCCGCATCACCCAGGGCTCCGGCACCCAGGTGCAGGACCTCAACCGCCTGCTGAAGCAGCACAAGCAGATGCAGAAGATGATGAAGAAAATGAAAGGCGGCGGCATGGAGAAGATGATGCGCGGCCTCGGCGGCATGATGGGTGGCCAGGGCGGGCAGGGCGGTATGGGCGGTCCCCCGGGCGGCATGCCCTTCCGCTGAGGCGCGGCCATAAGGTACGGAATTCACTAAAAAATTTCTGCTGGCGGGGGTTTAAAAGCCGGAGCAATTTCCGTATGATACGCCACCTTTCCGGCCCGGGAGCCGGGTTTTGTCGTGGGTGATGCTGTAATTTCGCAGCAAATCCCCTCTAAATTTCAGGAAATTACGCAAAATGGTAACAATTCGTCTTGCCCGTGGCGGCTCCAAGAAGCGCCCGTTTTACCACCTTACCGTGTCCGACAGCCGCAATGCGCGCAACGGCCGGTTCATCGAGCGCGTGGGTTTCTTCAACCCGGTCGCCCGGGGCCAGGAAGAGCGCCTGCGGGTCGACAACGAGCGTGTCGCCTACTGGCAGGGCCAGGGCGCCCAGTTGTCCGAGCGTGTCGCCAAGCTGGTCAAGGACGCCGCTGCCGCCTGAACCGGGCGGTCGGGGGTCTGATGGTTGAGCCCGTCGGCAGACGATCTGCTGGTCGTCGGCAAGATTACCGGCTGCTACGGCATCAAGGGGTGGGTGAAAATCCACTCCTACACCGATCCCCAGGAGAATTTCCTCGGTTTCGGTCACTGGATGTTGCGGCGTCGCGATGGCGTTGAGCCGGTCGAGTTTGACGAGGGCAGGGTCCAGGGCAGGGGCCTGGTGGCCCACATCGCGGGGGTGGATGATCGCACCCTGGCGGAGTCCTACAGCGGACTGGAAGTGGTGGTGCCGGCCGGCAGCCTGCCGGCGCTGGAGGAGGGAGATTACTACTGGAGCCAGCTGCAGGGGCTGCAGGTCTGGTGCCGGGATGCAGGCAACCGGCACGGGGAACAGGGCGACGAAAGAGTATTGCTGGGTAACGTGGATTACCTGATAGAGACCGGGGCCAACGATGTCCTGGTGGTCAAACCCTCGGCGGGCAGTATCGACGACAGGGAGCGGCTGATTCCCTACCTGCCGGGCGACGTGGTCACGGCAGTAGACCTGGACCGGGCAGTGATAGAAGTGGACTGGTTCCTCGAGGATTGAGGCGTCGGGACACGACAAGCAGGGGGCGGCAGGGCGCGATGCAGATAGCACTGGTGAGCCTGTTTCCCGAAATGTTTGCCGCAGTGAGTGACCACGGGGTCACAGGCAGGGCGGTCAGGCAGGGCCTGGTGGTGCTGAGTCACTGCAACCCGCGGGACTACACCACCGACCGGCATCGGACGGTGGACGACAGGCCCTACGGCGGCGGCCCGGGCATGTTGATGATGATAGATCCCCTGCAGCAGGCGATTGCCGCTGCGAGGGCGGCGGTGGGAGGGGACGCGAAAGTCATCTACCTGTCGCCCCAGGGCCGGCGGTTTGACCACCGCATGGCGCTGGAGTTGGCACGGGAGCCGGCGCTGGTGCTGATTGCCGGCCGCTACGAAGGCGTGGATGAGCGCCTGCTGGAGGCCGAGGTGGACGAGGAACTGTCCATCGGCGACTACGTACTGAGCGGCGGCGAACTGGCCGCCATGGTGGTCATCGACGCGGTGACCCGGCAGTTGCCCGGCGTACTGGGGCATGAGTTGTCGGCGCAGGAAGATTCCTTCGCCGATGGCCTGCTGGATTGTCCCCACTACACCCGGCCGGAGGTGTACCAGGGCAGGCAGGTACCGGAAGTTTTACTCAGCGGCAATCATGAAGAGATTCGCCGCTGGCGCCTGAAGCAGGCACTGGGCAGAACGCGGGAGCGGCGCCCGGACCTGCTGCAGGGCAGGGCGATGACGCCCGAGGAAGAGCAGTTGTTGGCGGAATATCTCCGCGAACGCGATACATCAACAGACAACCAGCTGTGAAGCTGCGAACGAAACCCAACAGGAGCGCGCCATGAGCACCAACAAGATCATTGCCCAGATTGAAGCTGAGCAGATGCAAAAACAACTGTCTGATTTCAGCCCCGGTGACACCGTGGTGGTTCAGGTGAAGGTCAAGGAAGGCGATCGCGAGCGTCTGCAGGCCTTTGAAGGCGTCTGTATCCGCAAGCGCAACCGCGCCCTGAACTCCGCCTTCACCGTGCGCAAGATTTCCCACGGTGTCGGCGTGGAGCGTACCTTCCAGACCTACAGCCCGATGGTCGAGAGCATCGTCGGTCAAGCGTCGCGGCGACGTGCGCCAGGCCAAGCTCTACTACCTGCGCGACCTGAGCGGCCGCGCGGCGCGCATCAAGGAAAAGCTGTAACTACCACTTTTCCCAAAGCATTAAACGAAAGCGGCCCTGGTGGCCGCTTTTTGCTTCTTTGCAGATATCCGGGATGCAGGCGATTGGTGGGAGTGCATTGGGTATCTTGCGGCTAATCGGCAGCCGCAAAGGGGCAGTCCCCCTTGCGTTCAAACAGTTCATTCACTTCAGGGGGACTCCCCCTTCACGCCTGCCTCTTCCAGGCTTTTGCCCCGCCATCCACTACCTATTACTGTTGCGCTACTCCGTTGCCAGGCGGGCGAGTGCCTGATTCCCCGCTCCAGATTTGCACCCCTCCGGGGTGCCCTCAGTCGGGCGGAAGCCCTGGAAAGCGGTACCCGATAAGGCGGGGCAGGCTCTCTTCCGCCTCTCTTTCGGTGCAAATCTACAGTTCCGCGGGGAATCAGCCGCTCACCCGCCTTACCAACTGTTAACGATCCAGAAAGGGGCGCCTCGCTCTAGCCATGCACATAACGTGAAAACGGACTTCTTCGATCCCGCCCATAAAAATCCATGGTAGTGTAACCGGATGCCAGCCGACCTCACCGTCCACCCCGAAATCGAGCGCTACATCGACGCCATGTGGATGGAGAAGGGGCTCAGCGACAACAGCCTGAGTTCCTACCGGCGCGACCTGCGGCAATTCCACGACTGGCTCGCGACAAACAAAGACAGCTCCATACTCAGGGCCGACCGCTCCTCCCTGCAGGCCTACCTGGGCGCCAGGTTGAGGCAGGGCCAGTCGCCGCGCTCGACCGCGCGTTTCATGTCCTGCGTGCGCGGGTTCTATCACTACCTGTTGCGGGAAGGCCGCATCACCGTGGATCCCACCCTGGACGTGGACAGCCCGAAGCTGGGCCGGCCGCTGCCGAAATCCCTCTCCGAGCAGGACGTGGAGCGCTTGCTACAGGCGCCCGACCTGGATGTGGCGCTGGAGTTTCGCGACCGCACCATGCTCGAGATGCTGTACGCCTGCGGCCTGCGCGTCACCGAGCTCACCAGCCTGCAACTGGTGCAGGTCAGCATCAACCAGGGGGTGGTGCGGGTATTTGGCAAGGGCAGCAAGGAGCGCCTGGTGCCGATGGGGGAGGAGGCGCTGCTGTGGCTGCGGCGCTACATGGCCGGGCCCAGGGCGGAGTTGCTCAAGGGTATACCCAGCGATGTGGTGTTTCCCAGCCGCCGCGGCCGCCAAATGACTCGCCAGACCTTCTGGTATCGTATTAAAATCTACGCCCTGCGCGCCGGGATCAGGCAGGAACTGTCTCCACACACCCTGCGACATGCGTTTGCCACCCATTTACTGAACCATGGTGCGGATTTGCGGGTGGTGCAGTTGTTGCTCGGCCACAGCGATCTGAGTACCACCCAGATTTACACCCATGTGGCAAAGCAGCGGATGCAGGAACTGCACTCCCGGCATCATCCCCGGGGATAAGGAACTTAACCAGCGCCCGCGGTTCGAACCGGGGGCGCGCCGGCACGGTTGGTCAGCGCCGGTCGGCTAGAGAGGCGGGATACCCCCGCCATTACAGAGGAAACCTGATGATTAACACGACTTTTCGCGCCATCACCGCCCTGGCCCTGCTGTGTGCGGCCGCCTGGGCCGCAGCGGGGGAGCCTGCGGACAAGGCCGTAGCCGACAAACTGCGCAAGGCGCTGTCAGCGCCCGCCATGGGGCTCGAGGTACAGACGGTTGAAACCAGCCCGATCCCCGGGATGTACGCGGTACAGTTCACCAGCGGCCCGGTGGTCTACGCCACTGGCGTCTGGCGACCATGTGATTCTCGGCGACCTGTTTGCGGTCAGTGACAAAGGTGTTTACACCAACCTGACCGAGCAACGGCGCAACGGCGAGCGCCTGGAGCAGCTGGCCAAGGTCGACCTGAAGGATATGATTATTTTCTCGCCCGAAGGCAAGCCCAGGGCGCATATCACGGTATTTACCGATATCAGCTGCTTCTACTGCCAGAAGCTGCAT
Organism: uncultured Gammaproteobacteria bacterium; assembly: GCA_963700715.1. Lineage (GTDB taxonomy): Bacteria > Pseudomonadota > Gammaproteobacteria > Pseudomonadales > Halieaceae > JARRPM01. The sequence continues at coordinate 605,409 of CAVOYP010000006.1, read as the reverse complement.
AAGGAAGTGCCCGAGCTGAACAAGCGCGGTGTGGAAGTGCGCTACCTCGCCTATCCCCGCTCCGGTCCGGATTCTCCCGGCTTTCGCCAGCTCGTCACCGCCTGGTGCTCGAGCGACCGGCAGGATGCCCTCACCCGGATGAAAAACCAACAGCCCGTGCCGGAGAAAGAGTGTGCCGACAACCCGGTGGCCGCGCAGTACGAACTGGGCCTGAAGCTCGGCGTGCAGGGCACCCCCGCCATGGTCACCGAGGACGGCAGCCTCATTCCAGGCTACCAGGCGGCGGATGAGCTTATGGTCACCCTCGGGCTTGAGTAGCGACAGACTCCCTTATGAGCTCGAAACCGGTAACAATCGGCCTGTGTGGCCTCGGCACCGTGGGCAGCGGTACGTTCCAGGTGCTGCGTGACAACGCGCAGGTGATTGCCGCCCGCGCTTATGCGCCCCTGCAGGTGATTCATATCGGCGCGCGGCGAGACAACCCGGCCTGCGACCCGGGCGCTATCAGGGTCAGCCGCGATGTGCTGGCGGTGGCCCGCGACCCGGATGTGGCCATCCTGGTGGAACTGATTGGTGGCACCACGGTGGCCAAGGAACTGGTGGAGACCGCCATTCGCCACGGCAAGCATGTGGTGACCGCCAACAAGGCCCTGATCGCCCAGTTCGGTAACGAGATTTTCGCCCTGGCCGACAAGCACGGGGTAGAGGTGCGCTTCGAGGCGGCGGTGGCGGGCGGCATACCCATTATCAAGGCGTTGCGGGAGGGCCTGGCCGGGAACCGCATCGAGTGGCTCGCCGGCATCATCAACGGCACCGGCAACTTTATCCTTACCGAGATGCGCGACAAGGGGCGGGAGTTCGCCGACGTGCTGGCCGAGGCCCAGGCCCTGGGCTACGCCGAGGCCGATCCCACGTTCGACGTGGAGGGCATCGACGCCGCCCACAAGCTGGTGATACTCGCATCCATCGCCTTCGGCATACCGCTGCAATTCAAATCGGTTTACACCGAGGGCATTACCCGCCTCACCACGCAGGACGTGGAGTATGCCCGGGAGCTGGGTTACATGATCAAGCACCTGGGCATCGCCAAGCAGAACGGCGAGGGCGTGGAGCTGCGTGTGCACCCCACCCTCATTCCCGACAAGCTGCTGCTGGCCGACGTGGACGGAGTCAAGAACGCGATCCTGGTGGAGGGCAACGCGGTCGGCCCCACCCTGTATTACGGCGCCGGCGCCGGCGGGGCGCCGACCGCGTCCGCGGTGGTGGCCGACCTGGTGGACCTCGCCCGCGACCTGGGCGTGGGCCAGAGCTGCCGCGTGCCGCCCCTGGGTTTCTCCCGCGAAAACCTGCGCGAGCTGCCGATCGTGCCGATGGAGCGCGTGGTGACGCCCTGGTACCTGCGGATGGAAGTCGAGGACAAGCCCGGCGTGCTGTCCAGGGTGGCGAGCATATTCAGCGACCAGGGCATCAGCATCGAAGCCCTGATCCAGAAAGCGCCGGCTGCAGGCCAGACCCGGGTGCAGCTCATCGTCATCACCAATAAGGCGCCGCAGGGCAGTGTGGATCAGGCCGTGAACGCGATCGAAGCACTCGATACCATCGCCGGCAAGGTCACCCGCATCCGGGTGGAAGCGCTGGACGGCTGACAGACAGGGGTAACGCAGGCGTGAAATACATCAGCACCCGGGGCCAGGCCCCCGCACTGAACTTTGAACAGGTTCTGCTGACCGGCCTGGCGTCGGATGGCGGCCTCTATGTGCCTGCAACGCTGCCGACGCTTCAGCCACGCGGAGATCGCGGCGATGGCCGCGCTGGATTATCCCGAGCTCGCACTTAAAATCATCACCCCGTTTGTCGATGACTGCGTCCCGGCGGCGGATCTCAAGGCCATCATCGACGACACCTACGCCGAGTTCCGCCACAATGCGGTAGCGCCGATGGTGCAACTGGCGGCCAACCAGTGGGTGCTGGAGCTGTTCCACGGGCCCACCCTGGCGTTCAAGGACTTTGCCCTGCAGCTGCTGGGTCGACTGCTGGACTACGTGCTGGAGCGCAAGCACCAGAAAGTGGTGATCATGGGCGCCACCTCCGGCGACACCGGCTCTGCCGCGATCGAGGGCTGCAAGCGCTGCAAGAACATCGACATCTATATCCTGCACCCGCACCAGCGGGTGTCCGAGGTGCAGCGCCGACAGATGACCACCGTGGTTGGGGACAAGATCCACAACCTCGCGGTGGAGGGCAACTTCGACGACTGCCAGGCCATGGTCAAGGCCAGCTTCAACGATCGCTCCTTCCTGCCTGCGGATCGCAGCCTGGTGGCGGTGAACTCCATCAACTGGGCCCGCATCATGGCCCAGATCGTCTACTACTTTTACGCCGCCGTGGCCCTGGGTGCGCCGGCCCGGCCGGTGGCCTTCTCCGTACCCACCGGCAATTTCGGCGATATCTTCGCCGGCTACCTCGCCCGCCAGATGGGCCTGCCGGTGGCGCGCCTGATCATCGCCACCAACCGCAACGACGTGCTGCACCGGGTGATGACCACCAGCACCTACGGCCGCCAGCCCCTGGCGCACACCCTGTCGCCGAGCATGGATATCACCGTGTCCAGCAACTTCGAGCGCCTGCTGTTTGACCTGTACGATCGCGACGGCGCCGCCCTGGCGGACCTCATGCGCCGCTTCGACAGCGGCGATATCGTATTCAGCGAGGCCGCCATGGCCCGGGCCCGCGCGCTGTTCAGCAGCCACTGTGTGAGTCCGACCAGCAGACCTGCCGAGCAGATCGCCAGCAGCTGGCGCGAATGCGAGTACCTGCTCGACCCCCACAGCGCGATCGGCGTGGCGGCAGCGTTGGCCGCGGGCCTGCGCCCCGAGGTGCCGGTGGTCACGCTGGCCACGGCTCATCCCGCCAAGTTTCCCGAGGCCATAAAGTCTGCCGGGCTGGACAACGTGGTGAGCCTGCCCCTGCACCTGAAGGATCTGTTCGAGCGACCCGAGCGCTTCGACGGTGCTGCCCAACTCCCTGGCGGCGGTCCAGGGCTACATGGCAAAAAGCATCAGCGCCTGATGGGCTCTGCGCCCCCCTTGCCGTGGCCTAGCGCTTGACACGGTGATCGCGCCGCGCGCCAAACTGACCGCCGCGGAACCGCTGGCCGCCGATGCCCACCGGTTCACCCGCATGCTGGCCCGTATTTACGCGGCCAGGGGTGTGCGCAGTTCGACCGAACTAGACCTGGGCCTGGCGCGCCTGCTGGCACCGGCGCAGTTGTTGAATGCCGACCGCGCCGCAATTCTGCTGGCAGATGCCATCGCCGCAGGCAGCAAACTCCTGGTGATCGGCGACTTCGACGCCGACGGCGCCACCAGCACGGCGCTCGCGGTGGACGTACTGCGGCGCTTCGGCGCGGACGCATGTCGATTACCTGGTGCCCAACCGCTTTGAATACGGCTACGGACTGACGCCCGAAATCGTCGAGCTGGCGGCCACCCGCGCGCCGGATGTGATCATCACCGTGGACAACGGCATCTCCAGCCTGGAGGGTGTCGCGGCGGCACGGGCGCGGGGCATCGCCACGCTGATCACGGATCACCACCTGGCGGGGCGCGTCGTTGCCCGCTGCCGATGTCATCGTCAATCCCAACCAGCCGGACTGCGACTTTCCCAGCAAGAACCTCGCCGGGGTCGGCGTGATCTTCTACGTGATGCTGGCGCTGCGGGCGGAGCTGCGGCGGCGCGGCTGGTTCGAGCGGCGCGAAGAACCCAACCTGGGGCATTACACTGACCTGGTGGCGCTGGGAACGGTGGCCGATGTGGTGCCGCTGGACCACAACAACCGCATACTGGTGGCGGCCGGGCTGCAGCGCATCCAGGCGGGACAGGCCCGCCCGGGCATTCGCGCCCTGCTGGAAGTCGCCGCCCGTGACCCGCGCTCCGTGGTGGCATCCGACCTGGGTTTTGCCGTGGGGCCGCGCATCAATGCGGCGGGCCGGCTGGACGATATGTCCATCGGCATCGAATGCCTGCTGAGCCAGGAACCCGGCAGCGCCGCCAGCACTGGCCAGGCAGTTGCACCAGCTCAACCAGGACCGGCGCATCATTGAAGGCGATATGCAGCAGGAGGCCCTGCGGGAACTGGAGCGGCTGGACCTGGCCCGCCTCGAGCAACCGCAGCAGGGCGAGCCCCCGGTGGCCATGACCCTGTACCAGCAGCGGCTGGCACCAGGGCGTGATCGGTATCCTGGCCTCGCGCATCAAGGACCGCCTGCACCGGCCCACCATCGCCTTCGCCGACGGCGACCCGGGCCAGATCAAGGGCTCCGCCCGCTCCATACCCGGTATCCACATCCGCGATATCCTCGATGCCGTCGCCGTGCGCCACCCGGGCCTGATCAGCAAATTCGGCGGTCACGCCATGGCCGCGGGCCTGAGCATGGCCCGGGATGATTACGAGGCGTTTTCCCGCGCCTTCGTCGACGAGGTTGCGCGCCATGCCGAGGACGTGGAGCTGCAGGCGGTGATCGAGTCAGACGGCGAACTGGCGGAGCGCGACTTCCAGCTCGAACTGGCCACCACCCTGCGCTTCGCCGGCCCCTGGGGCCAGCATTTCCCGGAGCCGGTCTTTGACGGCATATTCCGCATCGTCAACCAGCGCCTGGTCGGGCGAGAAGCACCTGAAGCTGGTGCTGTTTCCCGCCACCGGCTCGGTGCTGCTGGATGCCATCGCGTTCAACGTCGACCTGGAAGTTTGGCCGGACCCGTCGATCGAGCAGGTGGAGATCGCCTACCGGCTCGATGTGAATGAGTTTCGCGGGCAGCGGTCGGTGCAGTTGGTGATTGAGCATTTAACGCCGGCGTAGCAAGTGAAGTGGGCAGTTTCGGATGTTCTGGTGCTTGCACCGGACAGCGTATATGCCCTGTCTGCACACGTCGCAAGTCCGTCCCGGTACAACGCACCTCCTGTCCAGGGCGTTAAGTACATTGCCAACACAGAATAAAAATCACCGCTTGACCTCACAGTAGCCGGAAGGTTTACAGTACGGGCAACAGTCACCGGAGGTGCCCATGAAGATCTCGCAGGCGCAAGCTAGCGCGGAGTCCGTCAGGACAACGCTCTCCGCATCGAGGACATGCCAGCACGGTAAAGTCACCGCTTGCGCGCGGGGTGAGGCCGGGAACCGAGTACGGGCACAGCACCGGAGGTCCGTCGAATCTCGCGCGACCCGCCCCGCAGAGGACGGCTGTGCCCACAAGGCTGCGGCGGCGCACTGCGGTGAAACCGCCCCGGCGAAAGCGGACAGCTGCTGCGCGCCACCCGCCGCCGCGGCGCCCTCCTGCCACGGCGATATGCCGGCCGGGGCGGATGCCTGCTGTGAAACCCCGGTGCGACGCGACTACTTTCTCTGGACCTGTGTGGCGGTGGTGGCCGTCGCCTGGCTGGCCGGCGCGTTGCTCCCGCACGATCACGAATCCGCTGTCGGCGTTTTTACCGGCGGCGTATTCGAGCTGTTCAACCAGATGTGGTGGGGCATCGCGATGGGCATCATTTTTGTCGGCATCCTGGGCCGGGTGCCGCGGGAACTGGTCATGGGAATGCTGGGGCGCGATGGCGGCCTGGGCGGGCATGTTGCGCGCGACCCTCGCCGGCGTGTTCCTGGACCTGTGCAGCCACGGCATCCTCGCGGTGGGCATGAAGCTGTACGAGCGCGGTGCCAGCGTGGGCCAGGTGATGGCGTTCCTGCTGGCCAGCCCCTGGAACTCCTTTTCCCTCACCCTCATCCTGTTCGGCCTGATCGGCGTCAGCTGGACCCTGCTGTTTATCCTGCTATCCCTGGTGATCGGTATCATCACGGGCCTGATTTTCGACTCCCTTGTCAGGCGCGGGCAGCTGCCGCGCAATCCCTGGCAGGACCAGCTGGGAGAGCCCCAGCCGCTGTCTGTGCTGTGGCGCGAGTTCCGCCAGAGCATCCGCTTTTCGATCGCCGGCAGCGCGGGCATTCTGCGGGAGGGCTTTGCCGGGGCCAGGGTGGTCATCCGCTGGTCCATGTTCGGCCTGATCCTGGCGGGCCTGATCCGGGCGCTGGTGCCGGCGGAGGTGTTCGCCACCTGGTTCGGCGCCACCATCGGCGGCCTCTGGCTGACCCTGCTGGCCACCACGGTGATCGAGGTCTGTTCCGAGGGCTCCACCCCCATCGCCGCCGACCTGCTGAACCGCGCCGGCGCCCCGGGCAATGCCTTCACCTTCCTGATGGCGGGGGTCGCCACCGACTACACCGAGATCATGTCGATCCGCGAGACCACGAAATCCTGGAAAATCGCGCTGTTCCTGCCCCTGGTCACCGTACCCCAGATCATGCTGATCGGGGCGGTGCTGAACCATTTTTGATGTGTCTTTGACAAGATTAAGTTGGCCTGTGGCGGTGGCGGACTTTCCGTCGCTCTATTATGTCGAAAATGTAATCGGATTGTGTTCGAGTGCCTGCACAGCGAACTGCGTAGACTATGTCTGGACACGCCGTGAATACATCCATGTAGGCTCGCTGTCGGCCATCCATGGCCTCCAACGGTCCAGCCACACCCTACGCACTCCCCTGCGCGCAACGAGGACAGTTCTGTTTCCAAAACCCGTCTGACCTCGTATTCGCTCGATGTCAGCCCCGGTTAGGGGGTACTGTGGTAGCTGGACCGTCTGCAGCCATGGATGGCTGCAGCCGAGCCCCCATGGACGGGTTTACGGCGTGTCCAGCTACCACAACTCCCCTGACCGGGGCGCGGTGACAGTGAACTTACCCAGGAGCAGAATTCATTTCTCCCAACAATATTGGTAAGATGCGCCCCCTTTGACAAAACCGGTTACCCCCATGCTCGAGATCAACCCGCTGGTACAGACACTCAAGGACATCGACGCGCGCACCGAGCGTGCTCAGGGGGTATCTTTGACTTCGATCTCAGCAAGGAACGCCTCGCCGAGGTAGAGCTGGAACTGGCCGAGCCCAGCGTCTGGGATGACCCCGAGCGGGCGCAGGAGCTCGGGCGTGAGCGCTCCGCGCTGGAAAGCGTGGTCAGCACCATCGAGCAGCTTGACCAGCCGGGCCGGCGGACGCGGCCGACCTGCTGGAGCTGGCCGCCGGCGAGGACGATGTCGACACCGTCGCCGAGGTAGCCAGGAAATCGACAGCCTGGTGGCACTGCTCGAGCAGCTGGAATTCCGCCGCATGTTCAGCGGCGAGATGGACATCAATAACGCCTACCTGGATATCCAGTCGGGCTCCGGCGGCACCGAGGCCCAGGACTGGGCGGAAATGATGCTGCGCATGTACCTGCGCTGGGGCGAGGCCCACGGCTTCAAAACCGAGCTGATCGAAGTGTCCGCCGGTGAAGTGGCCGGCATCAAGAGCGCCACCATCCATTTCGAGGGCGAGTATGCCTACGGCTGGTTGCGCACCGAGACCGGCGTGCATCGCCTGGTGCGCAAGTCGCCCTTCGATTCCGGCAACCGCCGCCACACCTCCTTCTCGTCGGTGTTCGTGTCCCCCGAGATCGATGACAATATCGAGATCGATATCAACCCGGCGGACCTGCGGACCGATACCTACCGGGCCAGTGGCGCCGGCGGCCAGCACATCAACAAGACCGATTCGGCGGTGCGCATCACCCACAAGCCCAGCGGCGATCGTGGTGCAGTGCCAGACCGAGCGCTCCCAGCACCAGAACCGCGACAACGCCATGAAAATGCTGCGGGCGAAACTCTACGAGATGGAAATGCAGCGCCGCAACGTGGAGAAGCAGGCGATGGAGGACAGCAAGGCGGATATCGGCTGGGGCAGCCAGATCCGTTCCTATGTGCTGGACCAGTCCCGGATCAAGGATCTGCGCACCGGTGTGGAAACCAGCAACACCCAGGCCGTGCTGGACGGCGACATCGACCAGTTTATCGAGGCCTCGCTGAAGAGCGGGCTGTAGGCGAGAATGACAATGAGCGAGCAGGAACAGGCGGCGAACACGGCCCAGGAAGAGAACAAACTCATCGCCGAGCGGCGCGGCAAGCTCACCGAGCTGCGGGCACAGCGCAATGCCTTTCCCAATGATTTCCGGCGCACCGCCATGGCCGCTCACCTGCAGCGCGAGTACGGCGCATCGTCCAAGGAAGAGCTGGAGCAGGCCGAACAGGGTCTATGCGGTGGCTGGCAGGCTGATCCGCAATCGCGGCGCTTTCCTGCTGATCCAGGACGGCAGCGACCAGATCCAGCTCTATATCGACCGCAAGGCCCTGGACGAGGATGCGCTGGAGGAAATCAAGGGCTGGGACCTGGGCGATATCGTCGCCGCCAGCGGGCCGATCCATAAATCCGGCAAGGGCGACCTCTATATCAACATGCGCGAGGCGCGGCTGCTGACCAAGGCGCTGCGTCCCCTGCCCGACAAGTACCACGGCCTGGCCGACCAGGAGTTGCGCTACCGCCAGCGCTATGTCGACCTCATCGTCAACCCGGAGTCCCGGGAGGTGTTTCGCACCCGCTCGAAAATCATCGAGTTTATCCGCGACTACATGGGCGAGGCGGGATTCATGGAGGTGGAAACCCCGATGATGCAGGTCATTCCCGGAGGCGCGGCGGCCAAGCCCTTTGTCACCCACCACAACGCCCTGGGCCTGGACATGTACCTGCGCATCGCGCCGGAGCTGTACCTCAAGCGCCTGGTGGTGGGTGGCTTTGAGACGGGTATTTGAAATCAACCGCAGCTTTCGCAACGAGGGCCTGTCCACCCGCCACAACCCCGAGTTCACCATGCTCGAGTACTACTGGGCCTATGCCGATTACCAGGATGCCATGGACCTCACCGAAGATATGCTGCGCAAACTGACCCAGCAGGTGCTGGGCAGCAACACCGTGCACTACCAGGGCAGCGACTACGATTTCTCCAGCCGTTCGGGCGGATGTCGGTGTTCGACTCGATCCTGGCCTACAACGCCGGATCAGCGCCGGCGCAGCTGGCGGATGAATCCGCGCGCCCGGGAAATCGCCAGCGGCCTGGGCATCGCGCTGAAGGACAGCTGGGGCCTGGGCAAGGTGCAGATCGAGATTTTCGAGAAAACCGTGGAGCACCTGCTGGACCAGCCGACGTTTATCACCGCCTATCCCACCGAGGTGTCTCCCCTGGCCCGGCGCAGCGACGACGACCCCTTTGTCACCGACCGCTTCGAGTTCTTTGTCGGCGGGCGCGAGCTGGCCAACGGCTTTTCCGAACTGAATGATGCCGGAGGACCAGGCCCAGCGCTTCCTGGACCAGGTCGCGCAGAAGGACGCCGGCGACGAGGAGGCCATGCACTACGACCACGACTATATCCGCGCCCTGGAGTACGGCATGCCGCCGACGGCGGGCGAGGGTATTGGCATCGACCGGCTGGTCATGCTGCTGACCGATTCGCCCTCTATCCGCGACGTTCTGCTGTTCCCGCACATGCGCCCTGAATAGGACGTGCGGAGTGCAGGCTGGCCTGTCTGGCGCCCATGGGCGGTACCGCGCGCTTCTCGCGTGGCGCCAACTGGGCTAAACTGGCGCCTGACCCGCCACCGAGACCTGCGTTTTGCCCGTGCCCCGCAGTAGAGTAGCCGCTCTCCTTGTCCTGGCTCTCAGCCTCGCAGGCCTGCGCGGCGGTCACCTGCGGCGACGCCGGTCGCGACCGCCGCCACCCGGTGCCGCCGTGACGCCCGGGGAAGCCGCCGGTCGGCCGCTGCAGATGGCGCCGCGCCGGAGCTGCACGCTCAACCTGCCCGAGCATGGCCGCAGTGCGATTGTAGCCGAGGCGCCCGCCGCCGACTACACCTTTCTGGAAAAGGGCTACCGGGCCCTGCTGGACGGGGAGTACGATGAGGCGATGCAGCATTTCCAGCGCTACCAGCGGCTGGAATCCTCCCCCCGGGCGGACCTGGAAGCAGGCATCGCGATCGCCTATGTGCGCATGCTGCCGCGCAGTGCCTTTTACGACCCGGTTGCGGCGCGCAAGGACTTCACGCGTGCTGCGGGAACAGAATGCCAAGGAACTCAAGGTTCACGACTACACGCGGCTGATGCGACAGTCGCTGCTGAACCTGCTTGAGCTGCAGGGCGATATCGACAAGCTGACAGTCAAAAACGCGGACGCTGAAGGAAGACCTCGAGAAGCGCGAGGAGGCGCTCAAGCGCCTGCGGGACCTGACTCTGGGCCAGAAGGGAGCCGAACAGTAAAGGTCGATCCCTTGCCGGGTGCGCTCCTGCACCTGGATACTTCCGCCCATCAATTCACAGTAATCCCGGCAGATGGCCAGCCCCAGCCCGGTGCCGCCGTAGTTGGCGCTGGTGGAGGCTTCGGCCTGGACAAAGGCGTCGAATATCCTGCCCTGCTGCTCCCGGCTCATGCCGATACCGGTATCCTGCACCGAAATTTCCACCACGGGCTCGGGCTCTCGCAGGTATCCGGGCGCTTACCGTGATTACCCCCTCGCTGGGTGAATTTGCAGGCATTGCTGAGCAGGTTGGTGAACACCTGGCGGAATTTGGCGGCATCGTTGTGCAGCACGGGCAGTTCGCCGATATCGGACAGCACCAGCTCATTGCCATTGTCCCGCAGCAGCGGGGCCAGGGCGTCGCAGACCTGCGCCAGGATTTCCCCGGGCTGGAAATCCTCGCAGTGCAGGGACATCTTGCCGGTTTCGATCTTGGACAGGTCCAGGATGTCGTTGATCAGGGACAGCAGCTGCCGGCCGGAGCGGATGATCTTCTCCAGGTCGAGCTGGAACTGGCTGCGGTCGATTGCTTGCTCATCCGCCAGTTCATCGTGCAGCATTTCGCTGTAGCCGATAATGCCATTGAGCGGGCGTGCGCAATTCGTGGCTGACATTGGCCAGGAACATGCTCTTGGCGGCATTGGCCTCGTCGGCGGCATCCCTGGCGTTGCTGACATCTTCCATGGCATTGCGCAGTTTGTCCGACATGTCGTTGAAGGCGGTCGCCAGGTCGCCCAGTTCGCCGCTGTCCTCGATATTGTCTATGCGGTAGTCGAGATCGCCACTGCCGATCCGCTGGGTGCCGGTCTTGAGCTTCTTGAGGGATCTATTGGTATAGCGCACCAGGAAAAAGCCGAGGGTCGCGGTGAGGAAAATCGAGGCAAAAAAGCCGATCACGGTGATGCGGTCGGTCAGGGCGATGGTGCGGTCGATGATATTGGCCCGCTGTACCGCGATAAACGCCTGGCGCTGTTCCAGTTCCTTCAGGCGCTGGCTGGTTTCCAGGTAGGGCAGCGGGTCATCCATATCGACCTTGTACCCGGGGTCATTGTAATTGCGGTAAAAGGCCAGCCAGCCTTGCAGCAGCACGACACTGCTCTTCCACAGTTTCTGGTAGTGCATCTCGGTCACATCGTGGCTCAGCTCTCCCAGCTTCGCGATCCTGTCGCTGATCTCCTCCAGTTCTCCCTGGGCCTGCTGCAGTTCCTCGTCATCCAGCTGGTCCTCGGTGGTGTCGCGCAGGGTGGACAGCACCAGTATCTGCTGGCGCTGGTCGTTCAGCAGTTGTTCCACCTCGGTGGACAACTGGGCGGCGGTCACCGAATTGCGGTAGGCGATCATGCTCTCGTTACGCGCGTAACTGCCCCAGAAATGGGTGCCCACGTTGACCGCGAACAGGATCAGGATGGTGACCAGTGACAGCGTGAGTCGGCGGCGCAGGCTCATGAGTGGCTGAGTGTCCCGATCTTGTTCAGCAGCTCCGGGAAATCCACCGGCTTGGTGGCATAGTCATCGCAGCCGGCCGTCAGTGCCTTCAGGCGGTCCTGCTCCATGGCGTGCGCGGTGAGGGCGATAATCGGGATATGCCTGATGCGCTCGTCCTGGCGCGCCATGCGACAGGCGGTCCAGCCGTCCAGCACAGGCAGGCTCATATCCATCAGCACCAGCGCCGGCGTTCGCTCACCATCAGGTCCAGCGCCTGCTGGCCGTCGCCGGCGGTAATCACCGTGAGGCCGGCCCGGTTGCAGTCGCCGCAGCAGCATCTCCCGGTTGAGCTCATTGTCCTCCACCAGCAGTATGGGCCTCGTCATCGCCGCCTCCTGAGCCTGGCAGGGAGCACTGCATCGGGCATGCGCGCGCGACCTCATTCGGCCGCTCCCAGGATCTGGTGGACGACGATGGACTGGTCGATACCCTTGACGTTGATCTCCTGGCTGCTGCCGATGCGAAATGTGCCCGCCAGGCTTCTGCAGGGTGCTGTCGGCAGCCAGTATCTCGCCGCCGGCGGTGACATCCTCGATACGCGAGGTCACGTTCATCGGGTGCCCGACGAAACCGTACTTGCTGCGTCGCTCCGAACCGATATTGCCGGCGATGACATCACCGGTGTTGAGCGCGATGCCGGTGTCGATCTCCGGCAGGCCCTCCGCCCGGTTCAGCGCATTGATCTCTGCCATGGCGGCCTGCATGGCCAGGGCGCAGTGCACCGCGCGGTCGGCGTCGTCATCCCGGCGCTGGGGCGCGCCGAACACGGCGAGGATGGCGTCGCCGATGAATTCATCGATGGTGCCCTGGTGGGCCATGATGATATCGGTCATGGCGCCCAGGTAACGGTTGATGCAGGGTGACCACCTGCGCCGGGGCGAGGTTTTCACTGAGGGTGGTAAAGCCGCGGATATCGGACATCATGATGGTGACCCGGCGCAGGTCGCCGCCCAGTTCCAGTCCCTCCGGGCGCTCCAGGATGTCGGTCACGATCTCGTCCGACAGGTAGCGGCCGAAGGTGGCCCGGATAAATTTCTCATTGCGCTCCAGCTGCTGCCGGTACTGTTCCTCCCGGTCATGCCAGCGCTTGCGCTCGATGCCGGCCTTGATGCGGGCCTGCAGCAGTACCGGGTTGAACGGCTTGAACAGGTAGTCGTCCGCGCCGGCCTCGATGCACTCGATGATGCCGTCCATATCCTGGCTGCCGGAAATGACGATCACCGGGGTGGCCCGCCAGTCGGGGTGTTCCTTGATCCGGCGCAGTACCTCGCGGCCGTCCATGTCCGGCATCATCAGGTCCAGCAGCACCACGTCCACATCGCTCTGTTCCAGGGTGGCCAGGGCCTCTGGCCCGCTGGCGGCGGTCACCACGATGTGGCCGCTGCGGGACAGGTAGCGGGCCACCAGCTCCCGGTTTTCCTGCAGGTCGTCCACCGCCAGGATGAAACCGGGCTCCGACGCGACTGCCCGGTGGGCGTTCCTTCCCGCCGGGGTGGTCTCCTCGCTGTTGGCGGCCTGCACTGCCTTGAGCAGTCGCGCCAGCGCGGCATCGAGCTCGGCGAATTCCGCGCCGAGATCCTCGTCAGCAACTCGGCGTAGCCGCGTATGGCCGCCAGCACATTCATCAGGTCATGCCTGCTGGCCGGGCGGACTGCGGCCCGGCCAGCATCTTATCGAGCCTGTCTGCCGCCTTCGAACAGGTGGTCGAAGTCGCCGAGTGAGTCCTGGCCCAGCTGCGGCTCCAGGGCGGTGAACAACTCGCGCAGCTCCGCCAGCGAGCGCGCAGCAGCTCGCTCCAGAGGCCGGGGCAGGGTTGGGCGGTGGTCGCTGCTCACGGGCTGGGGTGAATCCTTGATGAATCGCTGCGAGTGGGGAGTATAACGAGGCGGGTGCGCCGTGTGGAAACGCTGTCTGAAGCCCTCGTAGTGGGGATGGCGGATTGAGCAGTTTACGCCGCCGCACACTCCAAATTTGCTTGCATGGGTGCGTTTTAGCAAAACTTTGGGTTACTATTAAGGCCGGTACAGAGGGTGGTGCTATCACTACGGGGCGGGTGCTTAGATGTTGCACAAGGTAGAAATATTTCAGGGTCTTTCGCCGGAAGAACTGGCTGCGCTCGAAAGCAGCAGCACCAGCCGTTCCTTTCCCAAAAATACCGTTGTGATCCATGAAAATGACCCGGCCGACTCGCTGTTCGTCATCGAGAGCGGCAAGGTCAAGGTGTACTGCAGCGACAAGAACGGCAAGGAATTCATCATGAATACCCAGGGCGCCGGCGACTACTTTCGGCGAGCTGGCCCTGCTCGACGACTCCACCCGCTCGGCCTCGGTGCGCACCGTCGAAAAGTCGCACCTTCTGCATCATCTACAAGGAAGATTTCAACCGGGTCCTGGACGAGCATCCCGGGCATCGGTCGCAAGTTGATTCGCAACCTCGTCCCAGCGCGTGCGCAAACTGACCGCCGACGTCAAGAGCCTGGCGCTGCAGGATGTCTATGGCCGGGTGGCCAACGTGCTGATGGACCTGTCCGAAGAGCGTGGCGACGGCACCCTGTACATCCCCGAAAAGCTGACCCAGCAGGATATCGCCGACCGGGTCGGCGCCTCCCGCGAGATGGTGGCGCGTATCCTCAAGGATCTCACGATCGGCGAGTACATCCGCTTTGAGGGCCGCCATATCATCATCAATACCCGGCTGCCGGCCAAGTACTGATCGTTCAACCGGCAGCACGCCACACCTGTCGGGTCGTTGATTCGGCCACAGCTGCCCGGTTGCGGCTTATTCCACCTTCGTGACTGTCAGCCCCAGCTGGCCGCGGGCCAGCCTTGCCCTGACCTCATCCCCCACCGCCACGGCCGCCGCGTCGCTGACCACTCGCCCCGCCTGGTCCGTGACAATCGCATAGCCGCGCTGCAGGGTGCCCAGGGGGCTCAGGGAATCCAGCATCCGGGCGAGGTGGCCGAGGCGGTCGCCGGAGCGCTGCAACTGCTGCTGCATGGCCGCTGCCAGCTCGTTGCTGCAGGCGCTGGATATCGAGTTGCAGCTGGCGCACCCGGGGCAGGGGCGAGCGGGCCTGCAGGCGGCTCTCCAGCAGCGCCAGCTGGGCGCGGCGCCGGCGCTGCAGCAGGTTTTTCTGGGCCAGTACCAGGCGCTGCTCCAGTTCATCCAGGCGCTGGGACTGCTCCCGCAACTGGGCCCCGGGGTGTTTCAGGCGCCGCTGCAGATGACGCCAGCTCGACCGCCGCGGCTTGCAGCCTGCGCCGGATCAGCCGGACCAGGCTCGACTTCGATCAGCCTGCAGCCGCTGCAGCCATTCGCGCTGGTCGGGGCTGAGCAGTTCCGCCGCGGCCGATGGGGTGGCCGCCCGGTGGTCGGCGACCATGTCGGCGATGGTGAAGTCCACCTCGTGCCCCACCGCGGAGACGATCGGCAGCTCGCTGGCCGCGATGGCCCGGGCGACGATCTCCTCGTTGAAGGCCCACAGGTCCTCCAGCGAGCCGCCCCCCCGGCCCACGATCAGCGCATCGAGTTGCACCTTGCCCTCGCGCTGCCAGCGGTTGGCCCGCTCGATGGCTGCGGCGATCTCGCGGGCCGCTGCCTCGCCCTGCACGGCTACCGGAAACAGGAACACCGCGATGCCGGGGCAGCGCCGCCGCAGCACCGTCAGGATGTCGTGGATGGCCGCGCCGGTGGGGGAGGTGATAACGCCCAGCCGGGAGACGCTCGCGGGCAGGGGCTTCTTGCGCTGCGCATCGAACAGGCCCTCGGCCAGCAGCCTGGCCTTGAGCTTTTCGAAAGCGGCCTGCAGTGCCCCGGCGCCCGCCTGCTCCAGGTGTTCCACGATCAGCTGGAACTCGCCGCGCCCCTCGTACAGCGACACCCTGCAGCGCAGGCGGATGTGGTCGCCGTTGGCGGGCGTGAACCTCAGGCGCTGGTTGCGGTTGCGAAACATGGCGCAGCGCACCTGGGCGCCGCTGTCCTTGAGTGAGAAGTACCAGTGGCCGGAGGAGGGCACGGTAAAGTTGCTCACCTCGCCCTCCACCCAGACAAAATCAAAATGGCTTTCCAGCAGCATTCTGCGCCTGCCGGTTCAGCTGGCTGACGGTGAGGCTCTGGGGCGGGTCTCCTGGGTGTTGAAGGGGTTGGACAAGATTGATTCCGCGGGAACTTTTGTTTACCTGGGCCAAGCCGGGGATTTATAATTGCACGTTTAACTCAACGCCGCCAGCCGGAGAGCGACCCAATGCTGCGTATCGCCGAAGAAGCCCTCACTTTTGACGATGTCCTGCTGCTGCCCGGGTATTCCGAAGTGGTTGCCACGCAGGTCTCGCTCAAGACCCGGCTCACCCGCGGTATCGACTTGAATATCCCGCTGGTGTCGGCGGCCATGGATACGGTGACCGAGTTTCGCCTGGCGATCGCAATGGCCCAGGAGGGCGGCATCGGCATCATCCACAAGAGCATGACCATCGCCGAGCAGGCCGAGCAGGTGCGCAAGGTCAAGAAATTCGAGAGCGGCGTGGTCAAGGACCCCATCACCATCCAGCAGTCCGCCACCATAGCCGAGCTGAGGGAGCTGACCAGCGCCCACGGCATCTCCGGGGTGCCGGTACTCAAGGGCAAGGACCTGGTGGGCATCGTGACCCGGCGCGATGTGCGATTTGAAACCGACCCCGCAAAACTGGTCTCTGCCATCATGACGCCGCGCGACAAGCTGGTGACGGTCAAGGAGGGCGCCAGCCTGGTGCGAAGTGCAGCGGCTGCTGCACCAGCATCGCATCGAGAAAATCCTCGTGGTCAACGACAACTTCGACCTGTGCGGCATGATCACCGTGAAGGACTTCGACAAGGCCGAGAGCTTCCCCCTGGCCTGCAAGGACTCCTACGGCCAGTTGCGGGTCGGCGCCTCGATTGGCACCAGCCCCGACACCGACGACCGGGTAGAGGCCCTGGTGCGCGCCGGTGTGGACGTGCTGGTGGTCGACACCGCCCACGGCCACTCGCGCAACGTGATCCAGCGGGTAAAGATGATCAAGGCGCAGTACCCATCGATCCAGGTGATCGGCGGCAACATCGCCACCGGCCGCCGCCGCGGTGGCCCTGGCCGAGGCGGGGGTCGACGGCGTCAAGGTGGGGATAGGCCCGGGGTCGATCTGCACCACCCGCATAGTCACCGGCACCGGTGTGCCGCAGATCACCGCGATTGCCAATGTCACCGCCGCGCTCAAGGGCACCGATATCCCGCGTGGTGGCCGATGGCGGCATCCGCTTTTCGGGGGATATCGCCAAGGCCCTCGTGGCCGGGGCGCACGCGGTCATGATGGGCAGTATGTTCGCCGGCACCGAGGAGGCGCCGGGCGAGGTGGAGCTGTACCAGGGCCGCACCTACAAGGCCTACCGCGGCATGGGCTCACTGGGCGCCATGTCCAGCAGCCAGGGCTCCTCCGACCGCTACTTCCAGGACGCCAGCAAGGGTGCCGAGAAACTGGTGCCCGAGGGTATCGAGGGCAGGGTGCCCTACAAAGGGCCGGTATCCGCCATCATCCACCAGTTGATGGGCGGCGTGCGCTCGGCCATGGGCTATACCGGCAGTGTCGACATCGAGGCCATGCGCACCCTGCCGGAATTTGTGCGGGTCACCGCCGCCGGCATGTCCGAGAGCCATGTCCACGATGTGTCGATCACCAAAGAAGCGCCCAATTACCCGGTGCGCTAGATTTCGCCTTACCCCCGGCCCACACCCTGCGGGGCCGGTCCAGACCCAGGAACCGCCATGAGCGCAGATATCCACGCCCAGAAGATCCTTATTCTCGATTTCGGCTCCCAGTACACCCAGCTGATTGCCCGCCGCGTGCGGGAAGTGGGTGTGTACAGCGAAATTCGCGCCTTCGATGTGACCGAGGAGGAGATTCGCGACTTCGATCCGCGCGGTGTGATTCTCTCCGGCGGCCCGGAATCGGTTGCGGCGGACGCCTCGCCCAGGGCTCCGGCCTGCGTGTTTGAACTGGGCGTGCCGGTGCTGGGCATCTGCTACGGCATGCAGACCATGGCGGAGCAGTTTGGCGGCAAGGTCGCTTCGTCTGCCGTCAGCGAGTTCGGTTATGCCCAGATCCGCCTGCACGCCAACAACGGCCTGCTGCACGACATCCGCGACCACTTCGACGAGCGCGGCAACGCCCTGCTGGACGTGTGGATGAGCCACGGCGACAAGGTGGTGGAACTGCCCCCGGATTTCGAGCTCATTGCCAGCACGGACAGCTGTCCCATTGCCGGCATGGCCCACCGCACCGAGCCCTTTTACGGTATCCAGTTTCACCCGGAGGTGACGCACACCCTGCAGGGCAGGCGCATCTTCGAGCATTTCGCGCTGGAGCTGTGCGGCTGCCAGGCCCTGTGGACAGCGGCCAATATTGTCGAGGATGCGATCGACCGGGTGCGCGCCACCGTTGGCGGTGACAAGGTATTGCTGGGCCTGTCCGGCGGCGTGGACTCCTCCGTGGTGGCCGCCCTGTTGCACCGCGCCATTGGCGACCAGCTGACCTGCGTTTTCGTCGACAACGGCCTGCTGCGCCTCAACGAGGGCGACCACGTGATGGAGATGTTCGCCCGCAATATGGGGGTGAAGGTCATCCGCAGCGACTGCGAGGCCCTGTTCCTGGGCAAGCTGCAGGGAGTGTCCGACCCCGAGCAGAAGCGCAAGATTATCGGCAACACCTTCATCGAGGTGTTCGACGAGGAGGCCACCCGGCTGCAGGACGTCAAGTGGCTGGCCCAGGGCACCATCTACCCGGATGTGATCGAATCCGCCGGTGCCAAGACCGGCAAGGCCCACGTCATCAAGTCCCACCACAACGTGGGCGGCCTGCCCGACGACATGAGCTTCGAGCTGGTGGAGCCGCTGCGGGAACTGTTCAAGGACGAGGTGCGCAGGATCGGCCTCGAGCTGGGCCTGCCCTACGACATGGTCTATCGCCACCCCTTCCCCGGCCCCGGGCTGGGGGTGCGGATACTGGGGGAGGTCAAAAAGCAATACGCCGACCTGCTGCGCCTGGCGGATGCTATATTCATCGAGGAATTGCACCGGGATGGCTGGTACCAGAAAACCAGCCAGGCCTTTGCCGTGTTCCTGCCGGTGAAATCCGTCGGCGTGGTGGGGGATGCCCGCCGCTACGAATACGTGATCGCCCTGCGGGCGGTGGAGACCGTCGATTTCATGACCGCGCGCTGGGCGCACCTTCCCTACGAGTTGCTGGAGCGGGTATCGAATCGCATCATCAACGAGATCTCCGGTGTGTCCCGGGTCACCTACGACATCAGCAGCAAGCCGCCAGCCACCATTGAGTGGGAGTGAGTGGAATGCAGCTGATGGTTAACATGGCGTTCGCGCAGCGCTTTTCCGTTTTGCTCTGACGAGGCTACCAATCATGAACGTTCGCCGCTTGCTGTTCGTACTTCTGGCCAGCGTACTCTCCACCACCACCACCGCCACTGACTGGGGCTCCGCCACCGTCGCCGGCACCGAGGTCGGCGCGGGCCAGACCCTGCGCTTCACCCTGGCCGGAGAGCGCGGCTTCGAGGCCGCCTTTATCGACGTGGCCATCTTCGTTGCCCGCGGTGTGCGCCCCGGCCCCACGCTTTGCATCACCTCGGCTATACACGGCGATGAGGTGAACAGTGTGGAGATCGCCCGCCGCGTATTCGCCGGCGTGGACAGCCGGAAGATGGCCGGCATGCTGGTGGTGTTGCCGGCGGTGAACTCCTACGGTTTCCGCACCATGGGCCGCAACATGCCCGATCGTCGCGACCTCAACCGCGCCTTCCCCGGCAATCTCAACGGCAGCGTCGCCTCGATCGTGGCCGCGGAGGTCTTCGGGCGCGTCATCAAGGACTGCTCCTACGTCATCGACCTGCACACCGGCAGCAACCTGCGCACCAACCTGCCCCAGGTGCGGGTGGACACCAACAATGCGAAGGCGCTGGCAATGGCCAACCAATTCGGCGTCGGCATCGTGGTGGCAGGCGAGGGCCCGGAGGGCAGCCTGCGCCGGGCGGCGATGGTCGCGGGCATCCCCGCCATCATCTACGAAGCCGGCCCGCCCTATATTTTTGTCGAGCCCGAGATCGTCCGCGGCACCCAGGGCGTGAAGAACGTGATGAGCTACCTCGGCATGACCGACGACCCGCCCAACACCTCGCCCGCGCAGCGGCTTGCGAGCTCGCGCTGGCTGCGTGTGCCGAAACGACAGGGCGGCATCTTCCTGCCCACGGTGCGCGTGGGCGACGTGGTGACGACAGGCCAGCTGGTAGCAACCGTCACCGACCCTATCACCGACCAGGTGCATGAGATTCGCGCCAACGAGGATGGCGTGGTGATCGGTATGTCCCTGCCCCAGGTAGTGCTGTCCGGGTCGGCGTTGATACATGTGGGGAGGGTGGAGTAAGTCGATTTGGATTCGAGTCGGGACACCCATCAATCAAGCCGATTCGGCAGCCATCAGATCGGGTAACGCAGGATTGCCGCAAGCACGCCCTTGCCCGGAACATCATCCCTGCGAGCGGCGATGATTCGCGCGCCAGACTTCAGCGCGCGGGTGACGATCTCATCCACCACGCTGTAGGTTGCGGCGCTCGGGGCATCGGCGAAGGTGACACTGCCATCTTCGTCGGCGACGGTGCCGGGAATGACCGCGTACATGTCGACAATAATCGTATCGATCGCACCAAAGGTGGCAGCGCGGGCCGCCTGCGCCACGTCGCTGGTGGTGCGCCCCTGGTTTTCACGACTGGCATAAAGTTTACCCAGATCCGCAATGTCGGCCGCGTAAAGTTGGTCCATTACATTTCGCGCCTGCGCGGCCAGGACGTGATCGGCAGTATGGTCGGCCGAGCCGCCAAGACTTTCCCTGACAGTGTGTGGATAGGTGCTGACCGATTTGAAAATTGAAGCCATAGGCTCAGCGGCGGCAATGATCAGTGGGCGTTACTGGCCTGACAAAACGGGTCGCGGGGCATCGTCCACCGTCCGCGCATAGCGTGTGAGCAGCGCGTTTTCACTGGTCGCTTCGCCACCGCTCATCGGCGCCTTGCGCGTCGTGTGACTGCGACGGCCTATGGCATCCGCCATATCCTTGGGCAGAGCGGCCACCTTGACTGGATGGGGCGGCAGGTCGGCCGAGATTTCGATCAGGCGGACCGCACCCATGCCGATCGCGAGCACGTAACTATCGTGCGGGAAAGTGACAGCGTGCAGTAAGGGATTCAGATGAAAGCGATCCAAGACATGCACCTGGTTTCCCAGCTTCGACGGCAGGCGGTAGGTGCGCACCGAGTCAGTGGTCAGAAATAGCGCAAGGCTGTTGGCCTGCTGTGCCCAGAATTCATCGTCGTCCTCGATCTCGGCGATGGCGGCTTCTATCGGCCCGGTAGTCCGCGAATTGGTGCCGGCGACCTCCAACTGCTGCAACGCCTCCCGGGCGAGATTCTTCAACGAGGTCCTGTCGGCCTGCGCCGCCTGAGTCGTCGGCGTGGTTGCTACATAGATCGTGACGCAGGGAGTGCTGCGTATTTCAGCGAGCTTTACAATTTCTTAGCGGGTAGGCAGGTCGATATGGAGCATGGCACGGACGTCCTTAGTGGAGGTGTGATAAGAGGTGTAACCCTTTGGCACCTCCGAAGGCATCCCTCAGGAAACTCATCGGTTGCGTTAGTCTGGCAGGCCAGACCACGAGCACAGCGTGCAAGGGTGGGCGAAGTATATGTCCCCGCCTCATTCGAAGTCACGGCTTTTCCGGGGGATGGACTGCCGGTGACCGTACCCCCGCATTCAAGCATGGCTGAATGTGGAACACGTGGCCATACCAGTCCGTTGCACACTCGCGTTCGATACGGACCAATGCGCGATAGTGGTTGTGCATAACGGCATAAGTACAGATATCAGTACATAACGCTGCAAATGCTGCGGGCGCAGGAGACTCGATACCTTGGACAAGGGCTGTCCAAACTGAATCCACTTGACGAAAAGAGTCGTTTATTGCTCTGCTGCTTCGACAAGTGGTTGGCCCGGGCCCACCCGCGGGCGGGTCTTTACGGAATCGGCCCGGCGGGAGGCGGCTCAGTCGTCCTCTTCGTCATCGCCGCCGCAATCGTCGCCCGCCTCGCAGTCATCGTCATCGCCGCCGCAATCGTCGCCCGCCTCGCAGTCATCGTCATCGTCGCCGCAATCGTCGCCAGTCTCGCAGTCATCGTCATCGCCGCCGCAATCGTCGCCCGCCTCGCAGTCATCGTCATCGCCGCCGCAATCGTCGCCAGTCTCGCAGTCATCGTCATCGCCGCCGCAATCGTCGCCCGCCTCGCAGTCATCGTCATCGCCGCCGCAGTCGTCGCCCGCTTCGCAGTCATCGTCCCGGTCGCAATCGTCGTCCGATTCGCATTCGTCGCCATCCAGCGCATTGCGGCGTTCGAACTCCACCTCGTCGGCGATACCGTCACCATTTGCGTCCTTGACCTTCAGCAGGTCGCCCACCTGCAGCCGGCCGAAAAACGTCGCCGCGTCGAGGGAGGTACCGGCGAAGCCCTCGAAACGCGCCCCGGAGACATTGTAGGTGATACCGAGCAGGGTTATGGTCCCCGCATCTGCATCGAAGGCCGTCACCGGCGCCTGCAGGATGTCGTCGTCATGATCATCACGGTCGATGCGGGTGGCCACCAGTTTGCCGCCAAACTGTATCGCCTCCACCTCCAGGAAATTCCCGGGAACAATATCCCTGAGGGTCAGAACGCGCAGCTCGTCGGTGTCGTCATCCAGCAGGCTGCGGGTGTCCACGTGCACGGTGACCGTGCCGCCAGGAAGCTCAAGGGTAATCGTGCCGGCCTCGGCATCCACCGCGACCACGGTGGCCTCCACCTCGACCCGGCCCCGCCGCGCCTCAATCTTGCGCGCCACCAGCACGCCGCCCACCCGGGTGCCCTCTACCTGGACCACCACGCCGTTATCAAGCGCCAGGCCGGAGGGTCGCAGCACGGCGCCGCTGCCATCCACGGTCACGCCGTTCACCACGAAGCTCGATAGTCCCGCGTAGCCCGTGATGGCGCCCTGGGCCCTGATCTCGTCTTCCACGGCACCCAGCACATCGTCTTCTTCGCTGACCTTGGTGGCGACGATCCGATCGCCCTCCAGGCTGCCCTCCACCTCGACGCCCATCCCCTCGGCCAGCACGCCGCCGGGAACGCGGCTGAGGTCGGCGGCGCTGAAGTCCACTACATAGGCGCCGATACTGAACTCAGTCCCGGTCAGCCCTGCGACGATGCCCTTGAGTTCGACCTCGCCGACATCGTCATCGTCGCCGAACTTCTTCTCCAGGCGGGTGGCTCGCAGCCGGCCCTGCTCGTCGAAGAAGCCGGAGATCTCCAGCACATCGCCCACCTTCAGGGTGTCAAAGCGCACATCATCGAATACAGTGCTAGTGCGCTCCACAATGATCTGCACCCCCAGCACGGTCACCAGCAGGGTGTCGCCGTCCTGTCCGGTCTCAATGGCCGTCACCGGGCCCTGCACCTCATCGCCAACCCGAACTTTGGCGGCGGTGCCGGTCGCAACAGCGCCATTGACCACACCCTGTACGGTGACCACCATGCCCAGTTGCAGGTCATCCTCTGAGGCCGGCTTCCCGTTCATGACAATGTTGGCGCCATCGGTCTCGAATTCGATGCCATTTACGAAGATGCTGCCGAAGCCGTCGATGGTGCCGATGCTGCGGACCGGGCCGCTGAAGGCGTCGTAGCCCCAGCGCCCGTCCTCACCCTGATGCATCTCGACGAACAGGTCATCGGTCTTGCGGCGGTTTTCGGGGGAGTCGGAGAACTGCCGCAGCACCGTGGCCTGCGACTCACCCGCGGCCAATACGCCCACCCAGTACTCCACACCGGACTGCTCGCCCTCGCGACGCAGCACGTTGCGGTACAGCTGCCTCACAAAGTCCAGATCGCTCAGCTCGCCGTAGCGGGACTGGAACTCCGGGGAATTCCGGAACTTTTCCGCGATGCGCAGCAGTGGTACGCCCTGGTCCAGGGAGTTGATCCAGAAGTTGAGCCCGTCGTCGTCCGGTTCCCGGTCGAAGGCGGCGGAATACAGCCGGGCCGCGGCGCGGGCATCGCCGACAGTGGCGGCATCGGCTGCCATGGGCAGGGCCAGCGCACCGATCAGACCCAGCGCCGTGACGGCCAGCCGCGACCCCCTGAAGAACGGAGCGGTCGCTCTCTGTGAGGCGCAGCGCGCCTTTTCCTTTATGCCCACTGTCTCTGTCTCCCTGTCTTCCGCGCGACAACGCCGGGCCGCCACGCGACGGCTGATGAAAAGCTTGCTTGTCCTACCTTTGGGAAATTAATCCCATTTTTTGGAGGAGTCAAGGCATGAAGTGTTGAAAATGCAAAACAGCCTGGCTTGAGTGCTTACTTCCGCCTATTCCTGGGGTAAAGCATGCTGCGCCCGGACAAGACGGCTGGTCAGCGATTTCCCTGGACACCCGCGCGCCCGCCACCTGCGTCATCTCGGAGCGAATGCTGTTGGCCAGCGGGCCCAGCGCGCCGCCGAGGAAGGAGTCCCGGCACGAGTGGAACTGGCGGAGGGATCAAGCTCTGCCGTCAGAAATACGCACGCACACCAAAAATGACGTTTAACCCGATCTGCGGTGCCTGATCCTTGAGGTAGGACGTGCTATTGCGGATATCCTCATCCAGCAGGTTCTGGCCCTTGAGGTATATCTGCCAGTCGAGCTTGTCGAAACCTGGCACGCTATACACGACCTCCGCATTCAGCAGGTCATAGCCCGGGGTCCTCGTCTCCATCTCAGCGAGCCTGTTCTGGGCGTAGGCGTGTATCCACACCACGTTGGCGGCAAAGTTATCGAGATCCCAGTCAACACCGAGCGCGACCCGCCTGGGAGGTTGCAGCGGAGCGTCATTATTGTCGTCCAGCTCGCCTTCCACGATATCCCCGAATGTGAACAGCTGCCAATGGCCCGACCTGTTGGGCTCAAAGTCATAGCGCAGTTCGGCTTCGGCGCCCACGAACTGTGCATCCTGTTGTTGCCATAACATTACGGGCAGGCCGTCCTCCTCAAGGCCGGTGTTCGACTGGTAAATGAAGTCATTGAACTGATCAGTGAATATCGTCGCGCTGCCTGAAAGGCGATCGACAGCCATACGCCCGCCAACTTCGACATGCACGTTGGACTCCTCTTGCAGTGAACTGTCACCTATTTCGAACACCTGGGTGGCGATATGCGGCCCGTTGGCGAATAACTCGTCCGCTCCCGGCGCGCGCTCGGCGTAAGACACCGAGCCGCTAAGGGCAAAGGTCCCATTCAAGTCCCAGATTACACCGGCCGAGGTGCTGAATGGCTGGAAATCGGCGTCAGCCGAGGGTCCCGTTGCCCCTTCTCCTTCAACCAGGGTATTGTCGACATCGGTCTGAACATCCTCGTAGCGCATGCCAATGTCCACCTGCAAGGCATCGAAGTCGCCGCGCTCGACCCAGAATACGGCCCCTGTCTCGGTAGTCGAAGGCGGTACAAAGGCCTCTGCGCCCTCGGCGGAGAAATCAAGGTTCGTGTACTGAATACCAAAGACGCCCTGCCATACACCCCACGGGTCGTGCTTTAGCTCCAGGCGCGCGTTGTCGCTCTCGCTCTTGAACACGGTGCCCATCTCAGGCCCCTCGAACTCGGTGTGCGTGTAATTGGTGTCGACAAATCGCAGCGTGAGCAGTTCGAAGCCCGGCAGTGGGTTGCGCCCGACCAGTTCCGCTTCCGTACGTTCCGAGCGCAGGCGGATGGTAACGTTTTCCTCTGCATGCTCCTCGGGCTCCTCGCCCACGTGTTCTTCGTCATCGTGCTCTTCTCCATGAGCGTCCTCATGTGCACCAACCGGTATTCCGTAGTCCGATCTGTATTCGGTATAGGCGACGCCTGTGCGCCACTGTTCGCCAATCCAGCTGAAGCCCCCAGTGGCACCTTCGTTCTTCAGGAAGCTGTTCGACAGGGTTCCGCGTTCACTCTCGCCTTCCTCCCCGCCCTCGTGTTCCTCGTCATGGTCTTTTTCGGGATAAAGTTGCGCAGCCCCGGGAATATCGTAGTCGTCTGTGCGCCGGTGAAAGCCGTCGAGGTGCAGCGCGAAGGCTCCCTGCCCAAGGTCCAGCCGGCCCGCCACAAACTCTTCCTCTGCTGCGGTATTTCCCTGTGCGATGACGCGCCCGCTGTAGCCCTCTTCGGGTATTTCCTGCGGAATCGTCGGTGTAACCATGTTCACCACGCCACCGATGGCGCCGGAGCCGAAGAGCAGGGTGGAAGGCCCGCGCAGAACCTCAATCTGATCGGCGAGAAACGGCTCGATAGACACGGCATGATCCTGGCTCACGGATGAGGCGTCACTCACTGCAAGACTGTTGTTGAGAATGCCTACCCGCGTGCCCTGCAATCCGCGGATCACCGGGCGGCCCACGTTTTCACCGAAACTGGCATTGGCCAGGCCCGGCGTGCGTGCCAGTGTCTCCCCCAGGGAATTGGCCAGCTGCTGGCGCAATGCCGCTCCCTGCAGCACAGTGGCGGATTGTGACAAGTCTGTGGATGCGCGGTTGAGCGGGTTTGCGGTTACCACCACCTCCTCCAGAGTTTCATGGTCATGGGGTTTAGTGGTAGCGGTGGCGGGCGACTGCTGGGCAATACTCGTAGCCGACAACAGGTTACCGAACAGCGCCATCGCGACGGCGCGTCGTATCGAAATATACATGGCTTGACTCTCTCATCGATCACGCGCCAAGGGCGCGGTGATAAAACCTAAAAACAGGATCAACTAGGGTTTTTTGGGTTTAGCGCAGAGATTGCGGAGGGGCGCGGGTTAAATAGTGACTGTTACGCGAGCTGCGTACATTGTCGATGGAGTGAGAAGTAGCAAGCGCCTGGCCGACCTGCAATTGTGGTACATGCGGGTGGGCGTTGACTGCGGCGCCCAGGCCATGGCCGACCAGGCAGACCGAGCAGGGGTGGGAATCGAGAGCGTGGCTGGAACCCAGCTCGTGAGCGTTGGCAATACCCTGCGCTGCAAGCACCAGCAGCAGCAGGACAAGGCGCAGGTGGCGACCCAGGATGTTTGGAGAGATACGCATATCGCGGCCATGTATAGCAGCCCGGGCAGCGATATTCAATAGGGCTGGCCCGATTTCTCCGCCGATAGGCGCGCAGGGCATGCCCGCGCCATCGCCGGGCCGGGGCCTGTGTGGCGATAGCCCGCCCGCTTTTCCCAGGAAAGGGTCGAGCAGGTCAATTTTTTATGCACGCGACCCTGCTAGGCTGGTGGTTTTTCGACCATAGGACAGCGGTGACTCGCACCCTCAGAATGTTGTTAAAGGCAATGCTCGGCAGCCTGCGTGACCTGTTGCCGATCTTCCTCGTTATTGTCTTTTTCCAGGTTGCCGTGTTGCACCAGCCGCTTCCCAATGTCGGCGAACTGCTGGTCGGGGTGCTATTTGTGGTGCTTGGTCTGACCTTTTTCATTCACGGGCTGGAGCAGGGCCTCTTTCCCATCGGCGAATCCATGGCAACCGCGTTCGTGGGTAAAGGTAGCCTGTTCTGGCTCATTCTCTTTGCATTCTCTCTGGGCTTTGGCACCACTGTGGCCGAGCCCGCCCTGATCGCTATCGCAGCGGAAGCGGCGGTTATCGCCTCAGACGGGGCAATGATCGAACCCGGTGATGATGCCAGGGAAGCTTATGCCAATGGCTTGCGCTACACCGTAGCTTTTTCGGTGGGACTGGCCATCGTGTTGGGGGTGATCCGAATTCTCAAGGGCTGGCCCATCCAGTGGTTGATCATTGGCGGCTATGTGCTGGTTATTATTATGACCAGCCTCGCCCCCGAGGAAATTATTGGGATAGCCTACGATTCAGGCGGCGTTACCACGTCCACTATCACTGTCCCCCTGGTCACAGCGCTGGGCGTTGGCCTGGCTTCATCCATTCGCGGCCGCAACCCCATGGTCGATGGGTTCGGGCTGATTGCACTCGCCTCGCTCACCCCGATGATCTTTGTCATGGCTTACGGGATGATGCTCTGATGAGTGTAGGGGCGGCTATCGTCGACGTCACCCTGGGCACCATCAGCGATGTATTGCCCATCGCAGCGATTGTCTTCGGCTTCCAGTTCTTCGTGCTTCGGCGCAAGCCAGCCAATCTTGGAGCGATTCTGTGGGGGTTCTGCTGGGTGCTCATAGGCTTGTCCCTGTTCCTGCTGGGCCTCGAATGGGCCCTGTTTCCGTTGGGACGGCTTATGGCGGAGCAACTGACTGATCCCGCTTTTGTCCAGGCTGCGCATAACACCAGCGGTGCTGTCGGGGCCCTCAGCTGGAAAGACTATCGATGGGTCTACATCTTCGCCTTCGCCATGGGCTTCAGCACGACCATTGCAGAGCCCGCGCTTCTCGCCGTGGCCATCAAAGCCAATGAAGTCTCGGGGGGCGCAGTAGGCGTTGCCGGTTTGCGAGTATCCGTGGCGCTGGGAGTGGCCTTCGGTATCGCTCTGGGCTGCTATCGCATTGTGGTAGGCGACCCTATTCACTGGTACATAATAGGCGGCTACATCCTGGTCGTAGTACAAACGACGATGGCTCCGAAAATGATTATTCCGCTCGCCTATGATTCCGGGGGTGTAACTACCTCTACCGTAACCGTGCCACTTGTGGCGGCACTGGGACTGGGCCTATCAGAAACTGTTCCCGGCAGGAACCCGCTGGTAGACGGCTTCGGCCTGATCGCTTTTGCCAGCCTTTTCCCGATCATATCCGTCATGGCCTACGCCCAGCTCGCACAATATTTGGCAAATTTGCCTGGACACACAGACAAGGAGTCTATCGACTGATGACCCACAACAGGAGAATAGCATGCGCTTCAAGATGATCATCGCCTTCGTTGAAGACAGGAAAACAGACGCCGTGCTCAATGCCGCCCGAGAGCAGGGCGCAACCGGCGCTACCATTATTCATAATGCCCGTGGCGAGGGGCTGAAAGTCAGCAAGACCTTTTTCGGCCTTGCGCTGGAAGCCCAGCGCGATGTCCTGCTGATGCTCGTCGAGGAACATCTTGCCCGTAGCATTCTCGAGGGAATATGCCGTGTCGGCCGCTTTGATGATGAGCCCGGAACCGGTATTGCCTTTCAGATTGACGTGGAGGACGCAGTCGGTGTGGTGTCCCAGGCCAGAAAAATTACCAATGAAGTGGAGGATTTGCTGTGATGAGGAACAAGCTGATCAGGGTGCAGGATGTCATGCATTCCGAGCATATCGAGCTCGATGGACGCGCTACCGTCAAGGAAGCACTTGATGCCATGCGCTCGGCCAATGCCAGCGTGATTATCGTCAGGAAACGCAGCGAACATGACGCCCTCGGTATTCTGCTGTTGTCCGACATCGCCAAAAAAGTTCTGGCGAAGGACAGGGCGCCGGAGCGAGTTAATATCTACGAAATCATGTCCAAGCCGGTGATATCCGTGAACCCCGAGATGGACGTGCGCCACTGCGCACGACTGTTCGACCGCTTTGGCCTGTCCAATGCGCCCGTGGTGGCGAACGGCAGGGTGCTGGGTATCGTCGGCTATAGCGAACTGGTATTCAAAGGCCTGTGTGAACTGATCGACTAGTTGGTCAAGGCCACCTGCAAACAAGGCTCAGATAGGAGTTGTCATCATGATGAAAGCTATAAATGCCAAGCGTACGTTACCCGCCCTGGCCATACTGTTTCTTTCGCTCTTCGCATTGATTCCACCGGCAAGCGCTGACAGCCTGGAACGCGGGGCAGAGATCTACAATGTCAACTGTGTCGCCTGCCACGGCCCCAGCGGACAGCCTGATCCTGATTCGGCGCTGGTAAAGAGTCTTGGCGTGATGCCGGCCGTCTTTTCCGATGCGCTGTTCAACAGCCGCGAGCCGGCATCGACCTGGAAAATGGTGATCACCCACGGTGGTCCGGCGATGGGCTTCTCCGAGGCAATGCCTGCTTTTGGCGGATCGCTGTCAGACCAGGACATCGTGGATGTACTGAGTTATATCAAGACCATGGGCGGCGCCCATGACTACCCTGATGGGTCGCTCAACCTGTTCCTGCCGGTTCGCACCAAGAAGGCCTTTCCCGAGGATGAGTGGGTCTGGAAGCAGCGCTACACAGGGCAGGATGGCGATGACGCCTGGAAGAACACGCTCGAGTACGAGTTTCGCATCGGCCAGCGCGCCCAGGGTATCCTCGAACTGACCCACGAGGTCGAAGGCAACGAGGAGAACTTTGGTCACCTCGAACCGGGAGTCAAGTACGTATTGCTGCATGACCAGGCGGCGGGTTTTATCCTGACATCCGCCGCGCAGGTGGCCGCTCCGCTCAATGACGACGCCAATTGGGAGTTTCTTCCGTACCTGGCCATGGGCAAAATTCTGTCTGAGAAGTGGACTCTGCAGAGCAGCGGCCGCCTGAAGTTCGACCTGGAAGACTCGGATCAGGGTAGCGCCGAGTTCGCCGGTGTTGTGCACTACGTGCATACTGATTACGGTCGGGCCGTGTTTCCAGGCCTGGAACTGGTGGCTGAAGTACCCTTTGAACGCGGCAGCGAACCGGACCGGGCGGACGCGGTACAGTTTTCCATCGTACCGCAGGCGCGCATCGGTCTGAACAAACGCGGCAACATCGCTCTGAATGCGGGCGTCGAGTGGCCGCTCAATGATGACGATCGCTATGACTGGCAGATTTACCTCTACCTGATCTGGGACTTTGCCGATGGTGGCTTTTTCGAGGGTTGGTAAACTATATTCCTGAACAGTTCGGGCAGTTATTGGTTGCGAATTTATGAATTCTGGCACATTCTCTGGCAGCTCTTGATCGGCTGGCAGCGGCTCCCCTCCTGTGAGTCGACAGGTCTAGCTGCAATGCTTGCCCTGCGACCGGCGCCTCGGTGATATGTGCCCCGGAGCGTATCGCCGCCCTCAACCCTGAAATGAACTGTAGTGGCGAACATGAACCCGCAACCCATAGAGCGCAATGATGTAATCGCCTGGCTTGTGAGCGCGGTCGCCCTGTTGCTGCTGCTTTACCTTGATCTATTGCCCGCTCTCATTGCCGGGCTGCTGGTTTTTACCCTGGTCAACTCACTCACGCCGCTGCTCAACACTCGCATGTTGTGGGGTGACGGACCGCGGCTGCTTGCGGTATCCATCATCGCAGCCGCAGTCATTGGCTTGATAGTGTTTCTGGGCGTATTGGCCAGCTCCGTGCTGAGGGAAAGCATCGAAAGGATGCCCGAGTTGATCAATCGCATGGCGGAGATCATTGAGCAATCCCGGGACCAGATGCCGGCGTGGATTTCCGTCAATATGCCCGCCGACGCGGAGCAGCTGCGGCGCGCCCTGGTGGAATGGTTGCGCGCAAATGCCTCCGCTTTCCAGGTGGCCGGTATCGATATAGGGCGTGTATTTGCCCACATAGTGATCGGTATGGTGATCGGCGCACTGCTGTCGCTCGAAAAGGCGGTCGCCCATTCCCGGGGTGGCTTTCTTGCTGCCGAGATAGCCGCTCGCGCCCAGCGCCTGAGTATCGCCTTTCGCCAGGTGGTGTTTGCCCAGGTATGGATTTCCGGGATCAATGCCAGCCTGACAGCCGTTTATCTCGCGGGCATCCTTCCGCTGTTCGGAATTGAACTGCCCTTCACCAAAACCCTGATTGTGCTGACCTTCGTTTTTGGCCTGATTCCCATCCTTGGCAACCTGATATCAAACACCGTGATTTTCATCGTGAGCCTGAGCCATTCCCTGCTGGTCGCGCTGGCGGCACTGGGCTATCTCATAGTGATTCATAAGCTGGAGTATTTCCTGAACGCGCGGATCATCGGCAGCCACATTCAGGCCAAGGCCTGGGAGCTGTTGCTGTCGATGCTGATTCTGGAATCGGCGTTCGGCATTCCGGGTTTGGTCGCCGCCCCGATCTACTATGCCTACCTGAAGGCCGAACTGAGCGAGAAAGGCCTGGCCTGAAACCTCAGAACCGGTAACTCAGCCCCATGTAAACCGATCGTCCCATGCCGGGGACTGCAACACCCCAGGGTACCCCGGTGGGGCTCATGGTCTGGCCCTGGCCGACATAGGCCCCGCCCAGCGGCAGGTCGTAGCCCCGATCAAAGGCGTTTTCCAGGCCCAGGTCCATCCTGATGTCATGCCAGGTATAGCTGCTGCGCAGGTTGAGCAGCCCGTAACCTGCCGTTGGCACTTCGTTGCGCACCTCGGAGGTGTCGTCCTTGGCGCTGACCAGCTGCCACTCCAGCACATTGGCCCAATCCTCTCTCTCGTGTTCCAGGCTGAAGGTGGCGTTGAGCGGCATGATGTTGTAGAGGTTGTCGCCGCTGGACTCGTTCTCACCGCGCACATAGCTAGCGATAGCGCGCAGGCGGAAATTTCCCACCTGCTCACTGCTGCCCAGGTGGCGGAAACCTGAAACATCCACGCCATACAACCTGGCATCGTCGTTGGTGAAGGTCAGGTAGCGGAAGCCGGGAATGGCGTTTGAGGCGTTGCACATCATGGTGGTACAGGGCGTCGCATCGATGTAGTCATCGACATAGGTGATATGCGGGGCGACCACCAGCTGCCACTGGGAAGCCTGCGCATCGTGCCAGTCGAGGCCGATGCTCAGGGTGTTGGCCACTTCCGGCTCCAGCTGCAGATTACCGACATAGCCGTTGCCGTCGCCCGCAAGGTTGACCATGCGCATGGCCATGCCGACGGTGGACCAGGTGTAGCGTTCATAGAGGTTGGGTGAGCGGGTGCTGCGCCCCAGGCCAAGTTCCCAGGTCAGGTTCTGGCTTTGGGTGTAGCGCGCCTGGGCGCTCGCGTCCCAGTTATCGTCGTTTATCTTGCGGTCCTGGGCGTTGAAAGCCGTCGCATCCGCCTGGTACATCGGGCTGTATCCCTGCACGTGGCCGCTGTTCATGCGCACGGCTTCATAGCGCAGCCCGGCCAGTGTCAGCCACTGATCGCCCCAATCCGCCTGCCACTCACTGAACAGGGCGTAGCGGTCGCGCTCGCCATCGCGGATATTCCAGAAGGTGTTCGGCGCCATCATCATGCCGCTGCCCGATGGCGGCCACCAGTCATCCAGCTGGTAAAGCTGCACTTCGGCGCCGGAGCGCAGCAGGTCGCGCTCGGAGAGCTTGTACTCGACACCTGTCGCCAGGCCGCTGTTCTCCCCCTGCGTCTTCATAGGCATGCCTGGGGCGTCGCGGTACCAGAATTGCTTGTCGTCGCCAAAATTCATCTCGTGATCCGTCTCTTCGTAGAATATGCGGGAGCTCACCCCGCCCCACGAATATTCGGCACTGTGGCGCAGCACCAGCTGGGTACTCTCGTTATCCACCATGTCCATACGCTGGTTGGGAAAGCCCTGTTCCGGGATGTGCTGGTAGCCCACCTCGAGATCGATGAACTGGTTATCCCGGCGAGCGGCCAGGCCCAGCTTCTGGTTTTGCGTTTCATAGTACGTGGAGCCCACCTCGTTCGCTGCCAGCCTGCCGCGACCTTCGGCGGCGGGCCCGGCCGCCTTGAAGCCGTCGCCGGCCCTGTAGTTATTCGCGGTGGCGTACGCGCCGCTGTAGCGAATGCTGACACTGTCATTGGCCGCTGTCGCGCCCAGGTTGGCACCCATGGCATCGCCATTGGAACGGTAGAAGCTACCCGCTTCGGCACTGGCGATGGCGTCTGCGCCGGCCTCTGCGAACTGCGGCTGCATCGAATCGACCAGGATGGAGCCCCCGATACTGTCGCCGCCCTGGCTGACGGGCGTGACACCTGCCATGACTTCAATGGTTTCCACGCTGGTCGGGTCAATATAGGACATGGGGGGGTTCATATGGTTGCCGCAGGCGGAAATCAGGTCCATGCCGTCCACCTTGATCCGCAGGCGATCATCCCCCAGCCCCCGCAGGGCCGGCATACTGGATACGCCGCCGGCCCCGAACAGGCTGACCCCGGCCAGACCGCGCAGCAGCGCGGCGCTGTCGCTGGTCGCCGCGCGCAGGTGGCGCAGGTCATTTGCATTGAGCACTGCGGCGCCGGCAGCGGATTCCCAGACCCGGGCGGTTACCACCACCTCGCTGATTTCGTCTCCGGGGCGGTCGGCATAGGCGGGAGCCGCCAGGCACAATGCCAGGGCTGCGGCCAGCGGATGTATTTGAAAGCGCATCAGGTTCTCTCCGGGCTGGTGCTTGGAAGGGCGGCATGGTAGGCGAACCGGCCGCCGGATGGGATGCGACAAATTGTCTCAGGCAGGCGGGCCTTTTATGTCCGCAGCTCTATCCATCCCTCACCCCAGGCGGTTTTGCAGGCTCCTGCCACCAGGGGCGCGCCGCCGGATGGGTCGTCGGGCAGTTCGGTTGACCGTATCGGAATCATTGGTTACCATCAGCAGACCAAACCGGATGGACTGATTGTTTTTCGTGCAGGTCTGGTCGCGTCCCCGACGCAGTTGTGCGCAGTAGCCCTGGACGCAGGCCGTACCCGTTAACCGCCGGGAATGGGCGTTGATAATAATTTTTAATTAATAAGGTGCCTCATGATGAATACAGCAGCATCCGCAGCAATTCCCGTAGCGAAAAAATTGCGACCCATCGCGGCGTTCTTCCAGGCCGATATCCGCACGCCTATAGCATTTTCGCTGGCGGTGCTCGCCGGCGCGGCTGCGGTACCGTCCACCGCCTTTTCCCAGGAAAACAGGCTGCAGCTGGAAGAGGTCATCGTCACTGCCCGTAAACGGGAGGAGTCGATCCAGGACGTGCCGATATCGGTGACGGCCCTGGGTGAGAGCGAACTGCAGCGCTCGAGTATTCGCGACCTGCGGGACATCACGGCCTATACCCCCAACGTTCTGATCAACAAGGTCTCGGCGCTGCAGGGCGGGGCGGCTATTTCGATCCGCGGCGTCAGTTACCAGGAAATTGACAAGAGTCTCGACCCGGGGGTTGGCGTGCTGCTGGATGGCGTTTACCTGGGCACCAACGCGGGGCAGATTCTGGAGAACTTTGACATCCAGCGGCTGGAGGTCCTGCGCGGTCCCCAGGGCACCCTGTTCGGGCGCAACACCATCGGCGGGGCCATCGCTATCTTTCGCACGGACCCCACCAAGGAGTTTGGCGGCAAAGTGCAGGGCACCATGGGCGAGGACGGTCGCCAGGATCTTCGCGGCGTGTTAAACCTGCCCATGACTGAAAAGGGCGGGGCAAAGTTGTGGGCCTCGGGGCTCAACAGTGACGGCTACATCCGGAACACCACTTTTGGTGATGATGTGGGGGGGCAGAACTACCGGAACGCGGGCGCGACCCTGGCCTATTCGTTCACCGAGGATTTCGACCTGGCGTTCACTGCCGAGCGCACGGAAGACAAGTCAGACGTCGGCGCCTGGGCCAACTTCAACAAGTTCTTCGACGAGTTCCCGTATTCGGAGGGGGGCACCGCCGCTCCCGCCGACCTGGCTGGCCTGTTGCCTTTCGCCGATGGGCTCGGTCTGACCGGCTTTCGCCAGTTTGACCCGGGCAGTGATGAGAATCACAGCTCGGCCAATCGCCGCAACGCCGCTGATACCAATCAGGACTACTACAACCTGACGCTGGACTACACCCTCAACGACTGGGCGCTGACAGCGATCACCGGCTATATCAATCGCAACGAGTCCTCTTACCTGGAGTATGATGCCAACAGTTTCGAGTTCCTGGCCGTCGGCAGCGACACAGACTATCAGCAGTTCAGCCAGGAGTTCCGCGCCACTGGCACGATTGGTGATGTGACCCTGACGTCCGGCCTGTACTACTGGTACTCCGACTACGACACCCATTCCGAAACCTACTTCCTGTTCGAGTGGCTGGCGGACCTGCCGCCCGGCAGTATCGGCACCATCAGCCAGCACGGTGAGAACGAGTCATACGCCGCCTTCAGCAGCGCTGACTGGGCGCTCACCGAGAAAATCACGCTCAGTGCCGGTGTCAGATATACCTATGAGGAAAAGACCCTCGAGCCAATTGGCCAGGAATTCTTCCTTGCCGACGGCACTCCCTTGCAGCCCCCGGTGGCCGCGGTTAACGCCAATGCTGATTGGGACAAATGGTCACCGCGACTCGGCGCGCAGTACCGCTTCACTGACGATTTGATGGCATATGCGAGCTTCTCGCAAGGGTTCAAGAGCGGTGGTTTTTTCGGGCGTATCACCTCGGGTAGCAACGTGCGTAAATTCAATCCCGAGCAGGTCGACACGTATGAAATTGGCGTGAAGAGCACCTGGTGGGATCAGCGCCTGCGTGCCAACGGTGCAATATTTTCCAGTGACTACAAGGACAAGCAGGAAGAAATCATCGTCGCCAATGCCGATGGCAATGTTGACACGGCGGTCACCAATGCGGCCGATGCCACTATGGATGGCGCGGAACTCGAGGTGTCGGCGATCCTTTTCGAGGGCCTGACCGCCTTCGTCCAGGGCGGTTACCTTGATGCCAGCTTCGATGAGTTCCTGATCGAGGACTTACCGGGCGTACCGGAAGACGGCAGTGACCTCGATATGCGCAATGCCCCCGAGTATACCTTCGGTGCCGGCCTGAGCTATGAGCATACCCTGTTCAGCCACAGCCGCATGTCCTATAACGTGACCTACAGCTGGCGGGACGACTACGAGGCCATCTTCGACAATGATCCATTGGGCCATGTGAGAGCGGCGGGATTCTGGGACGCAAACATCGACTACACCTATAACGACGTCCTGACGGTTTCTGTGTATGGCCGCAATATTGGCGATGAACGCTTCTTCCGCGCCGTGGCCATTCCCCCGGTTTCCACCTTTGGCCAGTGGAACGATCCTGCCAATTACGGGGTCACGGTCACCTACCGGTTCTAACCCGGACCATTCTCGTCGTATGCTAGCCCTCTATCACCCAACACATGGGTGATAGAGGGCTTGGCATTTATGCTATTTGCAATTGCGCGGGAATGAAGCATTGGACAGCACTGAGCATGAGCACTGGATGCGCCGGGCGCTGGCCCTGGCGGACCGGGCAGCGGAACTTGGCGAGGTGCCGGTAGGCGCCTTGGTGGTGCGCCACGGTCAAGTGCTGGGTGAGGGCTGGAACCAGGTCATTGCGGCAGCGGATCCCACCGCTCACGCGGAAATCGTCGCCCTGCGCGCGGCGGCGCGGCAGGTCGGCAATTATCGGCTGCCCGAGGCCATACTCTATGTCACCCTGGAGCCCTGCACCATGTGCGCGGGCGCGATGGTTCACGCCCGCATCGCGCAACTGGTGTTCGCCGCCACCGAACCCAGGGCCGGCGTGGCCTGCAGCCGCTGCCGTTTGCTGGATGAGACCTGGTACAACCATCGCGTCAGCTGGCAGGGAGGGGTGTTGGCCGAGGCCAGCGGCGAGAAACTGCAGGCGTTTTTCCGCAGCCGCAGGTAAGCGCCCCTCACAGGGCCTGGAGCTCGCTGCCGCGCAGGATTTCCGGCAGGTAGTCCTCCATCTTGAGCGGCGGCAAGGGCTTGTTCTCCGAGATATCCTGCCAGTTCAGGATCTCCAGGTAGTGGCGGATGTTTTTTACGAAGTGGAAGGCCTGGCCGCCCGGGGCATAACCGTAGCGCGTATGCTTGAAGCTGGACTGTTTCTGCAGCAACGGCAGGCGCGTCATTACATCGTCCCAGCGGTTGGGGTCGCCCCCCTGGCGCTGGGTCAATACCCTGGCGTCCTCCAGATGGCCCAGACCCATGTTGTAAGCCGCCAGGGCGAACCAGGTGCGGTCGGGTTCGCGGATGCTTCTGGGCAGGCGGCGTTTGAGGTCTTTGAGGTAGCGCGAGCCGCCGCGCAGGCTCTGCAGGGGATCCAGCCGGTCGCTTATGCCGACTTCCTGCGCGGTGCGCTCGGTGAGCATCATGAGTCCGCGCACGCCTGTCGGCGAGGTCGCCAGCGGGTCCCAGTGCGACTCCTGGTAGGCGATTGCCGCCAGCAGTTGCCACTCCATCTGGTATTCACGTGCCACCTGCTCGATCAACTCCCTGAATTGCGGCAGGGTAGTGCGGATATTGAGATTGAAGGCCTGGGAGTGCTCGCGGGAGAGTCCCTCGCTTTGACGGAAGTACTGCTCGCGCAGGCGCTCCAGGGTCCCATCGTCCCGCAGGCGCAGGAAGAACTGGTCGATGTAGGCCTGCAGGCGGGTGTTGTCGGCGGCGGGCGCCAGGTACCAGACCAGGTCAAGCTCCTTGTCCGGCAACAGGTCAAAGGCCACATTCAGCTGTGGGAAAAGCCCGCTCTGCGGCTCGAATTCATTCGAGTTCACGATAGCCAGTTCGGCCTGCCCGGTTTCGAGCATGTCCAGCAGCTCCATCGGGTCGGCACCTGCCACCTCCTGCCACTCCAGGTCGGCAAATCCCTCATCCCGCAGCCTGCGCAACTCCCCGGCGTTGCCGCCGTCCGCCAACACCACGATATTCCTGCCCACCAGGTCTGCCACGCTGTCGGGGCGCGCACTTCCGACTACATACACTACCTGCGGCCTGATTTTTTTGTACCCGGTGGAATGCGGGAACTCGCGGGCGCGATCGGCAGTGAAAGTGAGTCCCGCTGCTGCCACGTCGGCTTCACCCCGGGCCAGGCTTTCGAACAGGGCCTCCAGGGTGAACGCAGTGCTGATCTTCAGTTCAACGCCCAGGTCCTTCGCCAGCAGGCTCACCAGCGCGTACTCGAAGCCGTTCTCGCCCTCCCGGTCCAGGTAATAGGTGGTGGGGCTGTTGCGGGTCACCACCTGCAGCTCGCCCCGTGACTGGATGCGCTGCAGGGCGTCACCGCCGTCGCTGCAGGCGCTGAGCAGCTGCAGCAGGGCCACGCTGCAGGCGAGGGCGATGACAGGTGCGCTCCGATGCATACCCGCCCATTCTAGCTTAGAGGCCTACATGCGCATATTCGGCTTAAGTAAGTGCCTTTGGCCTTAACCTGGGCGCGGCAAATACAGTACAATGCCGCCTCCATTTTTTCCCTCCGACCGGAGCTTTTCCCAGCATGTTGACCTTGCGCGGTGCCCCTGTTTTGTCTGATTTCCGCCTCGACAAGCTGGCGCAGAAGCTGGCCCGTATCGACCCGGGCGTCCGGCTGCTGCACACCGAGTATGTGCACTTCGCCGAGTTGCAGTCAGCCCTGGGCGATTCGCAGCGGCAGGTGCTGGAAAACCTGTTGCAATACGGCCCAGGCCATTCCCGGGCGCAGCCCCGGGACCTGACGGGCGCTACCCTGCGGCTGGTGGTGCCGCGGGCCGGAACCATTTCCCCCTGGTCGAGCAAGGCCACCGATATCGCCCACAACTGCGGGCTGTCCCAGGTAGTGCGGCTGGAGCGGGGCGTGGCATGGTACTTCCAGTTGCCCGCCAACCTGTCCCCGGAGCGACTCGCGGCGCTGGACCAACTGGTTCACGATCGGATGACGGAGTCCGTGCTCGAGAGTTTCGAAGTGGCCGGGCAATTGTTCCGCCATGCCGCGCCGGCGCCCCTGTCCGTGGTCGATGTGCTGGGCGGGGGTCGCGAGGCCCTGGCAGCGGCGGATCGCAGGCTCGGGCTGGCCCTGGCTGAGGACGAAATAGACTACCTGGTCGAGAGCTTCGTCCGGCTCGGGCGCAACCCCACGGATGTGGAGTTGATGATGTTCGCCCAGGCCAATTCCGAGCACTGCCGGCACAAGATATTCAATGCCGGCTGGACCATCGACGGCGAACCGCAGTCGCACTCGCTGTTCGGGATGATCCGCAACACCCATGAGCGCGGCGGCCAGAATGTACTGTCGGCCTACTCGGACAACGCGGCGGTGGTCAGGGGTCATCGCGCCGGGCGTTTCTACCCCGACCCGGCCAGCTGCGAGTACCGCTTTTGTGAGGAAAACATCCACCTGTTGATGAAGGTCGAAACCCACAACCACCCCACGGCGATAGCGCCCTATCCCGGTGCCGGCACCGGCGCCGGTGGCGAGATTCGCGACGAGGGCGCGGTGGGCCGGGGATCCAAGCCGAAAGTGGGCCTCACGGGCTTTTCCGTGTCCAACCTGCAGATTCCCGGCTACCGCCAGCCCTGGGAGCAGGACTACGGCAAGCCCGGGAGGATTGTGTCGGCGCTGGACATCATGCTGGAGGGTCCCATTGGCGGCGCCGCCTTCAACAACGAGTTCGGGCGGCCGAACATCTGCGGTTATTTCCGCAGTTTCGAGTTGCGCGCACCTGGCATCCAGGGCAGCGAGGTGCGCGGTTACCACAAGCCCATCATGATCGCAGGCGGCTACGGCAATATCCGTGAAGAACACGTCGCGAAGGGCGAGTACCACAGCGGCGCCAGGCTGATCGTGCTGGGCGGCCCGGCCATGCTCATCGGTTTGGGCGGTGGCGCCGCATCCTCGATGGCCAGCGGCCAGAGCCACGAGGACCTCGACTTCGCTTCGGTCCAGCGCCAGAACCCCGAAATGGAACGCCGTTGCCAGGAAGTGATCGACCGCTGCTGGCAGCTCGGTGCTGACAACCCCATCGCCTTCATCCACGACGTGGGCGCCGGCGGGCTGTCCAACGCCCTGCCGGAACTGGTCAAGGACGGCGGCCGCGGCGGTCGGTTCGAACTGCGCCAGGTGCCCAATGACGAGCCGGGCATGTCGCCGCTGGAAATCTGGTGCAACGAGTCACAGGAGCGCTATGTGCTGGCGGTGGAGCCGGCGGATCTCGCGCGCTTCGAGGCGATCTGCCGGCGCGAGCGCTGCCCCTTCGCGGTGGTGGGCGAGGCCACCAGCGAATTGCACCTGCAGCTCAGCGACAGCCACTTTGCCAATGTGCCGGTGGATCTGCCGATGTCGGTCCTGTTTGGCAAGCCGCCGCGGATGCAGCGCGAGATCCGCAGGCAGGCGTTAGCTCACTCACCCCTGGCACTGGACTGCAGCGTGGCCCAGGCACTGGAGCGGGTGCTGCAGGTACCGGCCGTGGCCAGCAAGAGTTTCCTGATCACCATTGGCGATCGCACCGTGACCGGCATGGTGGCGCGGGACCAGATGGTGGGGCCCTGGCAGGTGCCGGTGGCGGATTGCGCGGTGACCACGGTGTCCTACGACTCCTTCGCCGGCGAGGCCATGGCCATGGGCGAGCGCACCCCGCTGGCACTGGTCAGCGGGCCCGCCTCGGGACGCATGGCGGTAGCCGAGGCCATCACCAATATCGCCGCCGCCGCCATCGCCGATATCAGCGATATCAAGCTGTCCGCCAACTGGATGTGCGCGGCGGGCCATGGCGCCGAGGACGAGGCGCTGTACGACACGGTGCGCGCCGTTGGCATGGAGTTCTGCCCGGCGCTGGGCATTACTATTCCCGTCGGCAAGGACTCCATGTCCATGCGCACCACCTGGCGCGAGGGCGGCTGTGCACAAGGCGGTGACCGCCCCCCTGTCGCTGATCGTTTCCGCCTTTGCGCCGGTGCTGGACGCCCGCCTCTCGGTTACACCTCAACTGCAGCCGGAGGCGGACGCTGTGCTGGTGCTGCTGGACCTCGGCCGCGGCGCCAATCGCCTCGGGGGTTCGAGCCTCGCCCAGGCCTTCGGCCAGCTGGGAGATAACGTTCCCGATATGGGCAGCGCCGCCGACCTGCTGGGATTCTTCCGCCTGGTGCAGGAGTACCTGCAGGCGGGCCGGCTGCTGGCCTATCACGACCGCTCCGATGGCGGCCTGGTGGTCACCCTGCTGGAAATGGCCTTTGCCGGTCACTGTGGCCTGAGTATCGACCTGGCGGGCGTGCCGG
The DNA here is from genome assembly GCA_963700715.1 of uncultured Gammaproteobacteria bacterium. Taxonomy (GTDB): domain Bacteria; phylum Pseudomonadota; class Gammaproteobacteria; order Pseudomonadales; family Halieaceae; genus JARRPM01. The sequence goes on along the minus strand of CAVOYP010000006.1, from coordinate 563,807 downwards.
GCGACGCCCTGGGCAGGCTCTTCAGTGAGGAGGCCGGGGCGGTGCTGCAATTGGCCGCGTCCGAACTCGCTGCCTTCCGGGCCCGGGCCGCCGAGCTTGGCCTGGACGACTGCCTGTACCCGATCGGCAGCGCAGTCCCGGGCGACCTGATCGCGATAGCGGATGGCCCCGAGCCGCTGCTGCGCGACTCCCGGGCGCGGTTACAGCAGCTGTGGGCTCGCACCAGTTATGAGATCCAGAGCTTGCGCGACCACCCCGATTGCGCCCGCGAGGAGTTCGAGCGCGTCACCGCGGCGGATGCCGGCCTGTCGGCGCAGCTCGCCTTCGACCCGGCCGAGGACATCAGTGCGCCCTATATCGCCACCGGGGCGCGCCCCGCGGTGGCGATCCTGCGGGAGCAGGGGGTGAACGGCCAGGTGGAAATGGCCGCGGCCTTTCACCGGGCGGGCTTTGCCGCCTTCGACGTCCACATGAGCGACCTCCACGCCGGGCGGCGCGACCTTGCCGAATTCAAGGGCTTGGTGGCCTGTGGCGGTTTTTCCTACGGCGATGTGCTGGGCGCCGGCGAGGGCTGGGCCAAGAGCATCCTGTTCAACGCGCGCCTGCGCGAGGCGTTCTCGGCGTTTTTTGCCCGCGATGACAGCTTTACCCTGGGCGTCTGCAATGGCTGCCAGATGGTATCGACCCTGAAGGACCTGATCCCCGGGGCCGACCACTGGCCCCGCTTCGTGCGCAACCGGTCCGAGCAGTTCGAGGCCCGGCTGGCCCTGGTCAGGATCGATCCCAGCCCGTCGATCCTGCTGGCGGGCATGGCCGGCTCCCACCTGCCCATTGCGGTGGCGCACGGGGAGGGCAGGGCAGAGTTTGTCGATGCCCGGGCCCAGGCCGCCTGCGACGCCAGCGGCACGGTGGCGCTGCGCTTCCTCGACAATGACCTGGCGGTCGCCTCGCGCTACCCTGCCAATCCCAACGGCTCGCCCGCGGGAATGACCGGGCTCACCAGCCTGGATGGCCGGGCGACGATCATGATGCCCCATCCCGAACGAGTCTTTCGCACGGTGCAACATTCCTGGGCGCCGCCGCAGTGGGGCGAGGACGGTGGCTGGATGCGCCTGTTCCGCAACGCCAGGCACTGGCTCGGCTAGCCTCGCACTCCCTAACAGGCAGCCGGACAGGCCGGCCTTGTGGCTTGGGGTAGTTTCTTTATAATGACGCACTTTTTACCGGGGGCGCAGCGCGCTCCTCTGCCAGAGCATCGCTATGCTGAACAAGTACCCCCTGTGGAAATACCTGCTGCTGCTGTTCTTCCTGGCCTTGGGTATGTTGTATTCCGCGCCCAACCTGTACACGCCGGACCCGGCCCTGCAGATTGCCGGGGAGAGCAGCTCCCAGCATATCGACGACAAGATCCTGGAGCGCGCCCTGGGGGCCCTGGACGAGGCGGGCATCGAGCACTTTGATGCGGTCATCGACCCCAATGGCCGCACCGCCCTGATCCGCCTGCGCGACACGGAACAGCAACTTCCCGGCCAGGCCCGGGTATCCCGAGCCCTGGGCGATGGTTTCATCGTCGCCCTCAACCTGGCGCCCACCACACCCGCCTGGCTCAGCAAATTCGGCGCCACCCCGATGAAGCTCGGGCTCGACCTCAGCGGTGGTGTGCACTTCATGCTGGAGGTGGACGTGAACGCGGCCATCGAACGGCGCATGGAGTATTTCACCACCAGCGTCAAACGTATCCTCAGAGAGCAGCGCATCCGCGGTTTCGTCACCCTCAACGACCAGGGCCAGGTGGAAGCCCGCTTCCAGTCGGAGGCGCTGCGCGACCAGGCCCGGGAGGCGATTGCCGACGAGGAGCCGCAACTGGCACTGGAGGCCGTAGCTGCGGGTGACAGCTGGAACCTGGTGGGGACCCTGCCGGAAGCGGCGAGGAAAGAGATCGGGGAATATGCCGTGGCCCAGAATTTAACCACCCTGCGCAACCGCGTGAACGAGCTTGGTGTGTCCGAACCCCTGGTCCAGCGCCAGGGCCGGAATCGCATCGTGGTCGAGTTGCCCGGCATCCAGGATACCGCGGAGGCGAAGCGTATCCTCGGCAAGGTGGCCAACCTGGAATTCCGCCTGGTGGCCAATCTTGACGCCGCCGCCTCGGATAAGCAACGCTTCGAGTACCGCAGTCCCGACCGGGCGGGAGCCAGCGAGTGGCTCGAGCGGGATGTCATTATTACCGGTGAGCGGGTGTCCAACGCCCAGGCCAGTTTCGACCAGAACGGCATGCCCAATGTCAACATCAGCCTGGACAGCGAGGGCGGCAGCCTCATGTCACGGGCGACCCGCAACAATATCAAGCGACGCATGGGCGTGTTGTTTATCGAGCGCAAGTACCGCACCCGCTACGAGGTGCAGGCCGATGGCAGCGAGGTCGCCGTCAAGGTGCCCTACGACGAGAGGAAACTGCTGACGGCGCCGGTGATCCAGTCTGCCCTGGGCGCCAATTTTCAGATTACCGGGCTGGACAGCCAGCAGGAATCCTCTGAACTGGCACTGATGCTGCGTGCCGGCGCGCTGGCTGCGCCCATCTCCTTTGTCGAAGAGCGCACGGTGGGTCCGTCCCTGGGGGCGGAGAATATCCGCATGGGCTTGAAGTCGGTTTATTACGGCATGGCGGCGGTGGTGCTGTTCATGGTACTTATCTATCGCTTTTTCGGGGTGACCGCGGTGATCGCCCTTGCCGTCAACGTGGTATTGCTGGTGGCCTGCATTTCATTGCTCGGCGCCACCCTGACGCTGCCGGGCATAGCCGGTATCGTGCTGACGGTGGGCATGGCGGTAGATGCCAACGTGCTGATCTTCGGGCGAATACGTGAGGAGTTAAACAATGGCATGGCGCCGCAAATGGCCATCCATGCCGGTTATGAGCGTGCCGTGACCACTATCCTGGATGCCAACCTCACCACCCTGATTATCGCTGTCATCCTCTACGCGGTGGGCACCGGGCCGATCAAGGGGTTCGCGGTCACCCTGTCGCTCGGCATCATCACCTCCATGTTTACCGCCGTCATGGTCACCCGCGCCATCATCAACCTGGTCTATGGCGGTCGGCGCGTGAAGACCCTGTCCATCGGAGGGATCAAGGCATGAAAGTGATCAATTTTATGGGCCCGCGCAGGCTCTGCGCAGCTTTCTCCCTCACCCTGGTGCTCGCCTCGCTGGCGTCCCTGGCAGTGCAGCAACTGAACTGGGGGCTGGACTTTACCGGCGGCACTCTCGTTGAGGTGTACTACAGCGAGACGGCCGACCTCAAAGCTATCCGCAACACCCTGGCAAACGGGGGCTACGAGGGCGCCACGGTGGTGAGTTTCGGCACCGACCGGGATATCCTGATCCGCCTGCCGCACGGTTACTCTGACTCGGAAGGACAGGTCCTGCTGGCGAAATTGCAGGAGGCGTTCCAGGGTACCGTGGAGTTGCGCCGCATCGAGTTCGTGGGACCCCAGGTGGGGGATGAGCTGCGTGAGCAGGGCGGCCTCGCCCTGTTGCTGGCCCTGGGCCTGGTGATGCTCTACATCTCCTTCCGCTTCCAGTTCAAGTTCGCCGTGGGCGCGGTGGTCGCACTGGTGCACGACGTGATTATCACCCTGGGATTTTTCTCTTTCACCCAAATGGAGTTCAACCTGACGGTTCTGGCGGCCCTGATGGCGGTGATTGGGTACTCCATCAACGATACCATCGTGGTGTTCGATCGCATCCGGGAGAATTTCCGCAGGATTCGCCGCACCGAACCGGTTGAACTGATCAACATCTCCCTCACGGAAACCCTCGACCGGACCATGTTCACCTCGTTGACCACCCTGCTGGTACTGGTGTCCCTGGCGATTTTCGGTGGCGAGATGATCAACGGCTTTGCCGTGGCCCTGATCGTCGGCATCACCATAGGGACCTATTCCTCCATATACGTGGCGTCTAACCTGCTGCTGCTGCTGAACGTAAATAAGGACGACCTGGCAATACCGGTGAAGGAAGGTGGGGAGCAGCAGGACCTTAATCCCTGAGGTGTTGGCGGCAGGGCGCGATGACACGAAGCAGCAGTACATGTCGGCGCCGGTGCAATTGACAGTCCCGGGTCTGGAGCGACCCCTGCGCCTGCATGTGCACGGCCCCGCCGACCGCTACCTGTCCCGGCGCCTGCGGGATGAGGGAATCTGGGAGCCTTTTGAGACCTCGCTGGTACTGGCCGCGCTACATGCCGGCGACGTTTTTGTGGATGTGGGCGCGAATATCGGCTACTACCCGGTGATCGCCGCCGACCGGGTTGGCCCGGGCGGTGCCATCCTGGCGTTTGAACCCGACCCCGACAATTTCCGCCTGCTGCAGGCAAACCTCCGGCTCAATGATTGCGAGCATATCGTCACGTCATTCCAGGCGGGGCTTGCAGATGCGGACGGGGCAGGGCGCTTGTACCTGAGTGAGGACAACGCCGGCGACCACCAGATTTTCGCGACCGGCGGTGCGCGGCGCAGTCTTGCGGTAACCCTCCACCATGGTGCCGATTTCCTGCGCCACCGCCTGGCTCGCCTCGATCTGCTCAAGATCGATGTGCAGGGTGCCGAGTACGCGGTCGTGGCGGGCCTGCTGCCACTGCTGCTCGCGCTGCCACGGCTGCCGCGCATCATCATTGAACTCACGCCGCTGTCCCTGCGCCAGGCCGGCAGCAGTGGCCGGGCGTTGATCGAGCTGCTGGCGACCCTGGAGCAGCCTTTTTGGATCATCGATCATATCGAGCACCGCCTGGCTGCCAGCAGCGCCGCGGAACTGGCCCGCTGGTGCGACAATGTCGATACGGTCGCGGGGGACATGGGCTTTATGAATATTCTGGTGGGCCCCGGCTTAGCGGGGCTTTGATATCCGGCCCGGCTGACTTTTGGTAGTGATGACTCATGACTGACAACCTGCATTTCCTGCAGCACCGCAACTCCAGCCCCAGGCTGGTCGAGCCCGCGCCCTCGGCCGCGGCACTGGAGGGGATATTCCAGGCGGCGCTGCGCGCGCCCGACCACGCCTGGTTGCGGCCCTGGCGCTTTATCACTATCGCCGGGGAGCGGCGCCAGGACTTCGGCCAGGTACTGGAACGCTGCCTGCGCCAGCGCAACCCGCAGGCAGATGAGGCCGCACTGCAAAAAGCCCGGGGTGCACCACTGAGGGCACCCCTGCTGGTGGTGGTGGTGGCGCGGCTGACCGACCACCCCAAGGTGCCGGCCATGGAGCAGCGCATGTCCGCCGCCTGTGCCGCCCACGCGATACTGCTGGCGGCGGAGGCCGGCGGCTATGCGGGCATCTGGCGCACAGGTGACGCCGCCCTCGACCGCAGCGTTATGGCCGCCCTCGGCCTGGAGGTGAGCGAGGAGATTATCGGCTTCCTCTACCTGGGGACCCGCGACGGTGCCAGCAAGTCGCTGCCGGCAATGGATACTGCCGATTTCGTTTCCAACTGGTAATCTACGACCCTTTCAACAGCCGAGAGCATTCGCATGACAGCGCCGAAATTTGAAACCCTGCAACTGCAATTCGACCAGCACGTCGCCACCGTGAGCCTGAACCGGCCGGACAAGGCCAACTCCATGAATGCCACCCTGTGGGCGGAACTGCAGGCCTGTTTCGAATGGCTGGACCAGGAGCCCGCGGTGCGGGTGGTCATCCTGGCGGGCAATGGCAATCACTTCTGCGCCGGCCTGGACCTTGCGATGTTCGGCGGCCTGCGCGGCGCTTCCTCCGAGCCCGCGCGCCGGGCTGAGCATATGCGCCGTACCATCCTGCGCCTGCAGGACAACCTGAGCGCGCTGGAAAAGTGCCGCAAGCCGGTGCTGGCTGCCATCCACAGGACCTGTATCGGCGGTGGTGTCGACCTCGTTTGCTGCGCGGATATGCGCTATGCCACGCAGGATGCCTATTTTGCGATTCGCGAGATCGATCTTGGCATGACGGCGGACGTGGGCACCCTGCAGCGCCTGCCCAGGCTCATTCCCGATGGCGTGGTCCGTGAACTGGCCTACACGGGGCGCAACATGGATGCGGAGGAGGCCCGGGAGCTGGGCTTCGTCAACCGGGTGTTCGAGGACAGGGACACCCTGATGCGCGAGGTCATGGCCATCGCCCAATCGATTGCCGCAAAATCGCCGCTGGCGGTGCGCGGCAGCAAGGAGATGCTGCTCTATTCCCGGGATCACCCGGTGGCCGACAGCCTCAACTACATCGCCACCTGGAACGCGGGCATGTTGAGCGAAGCGGACCTGCAGGCCGGGCTGCAGGCCCAGCTGGAGAAACGCCAGGCCAGCTACGAAGACTAGCCGGCCCTTGCCCACCACCCGCCAAGCAGAGATTCAGCGATGACCCTACTGGCCCGGCTCAACCGGCCCTGGCTGCACTTCCTCGTGCTGGGCAGCCTGCTCTACTACCTGCAGGGGGTGTTCTTCCCCGCGCCCAAACCGGTGATCGGCCCCCTGGGTGGCGAGCGGGTCGAGGCGCTGCAGCAGCAGTGGCTCGCCAGCACCGGCCGCTTGCCCAACCCCGCGCAGCTCGAGCGCATGGTCAGCGCGGAGCTCGACCGCGACATGCTGTTCCAGCGCGCCATCGAAATGAACCTGCACCTGTACGACACGGTGGTGTACCAGCGCCTGTTGCTGAACATGAGCTTCCTGCAGCTGGCGGAGGGCATGAGCGAACAGGAGCGCTTTGAACAGGCCCTGGAGATGCGCCTGCACCTGGGGGATGAGGTGGTCAAACGGCGCCTGATCCAGGTAATGGAGCAGCTGCTGCTCAGCTACAACCCGCCGCTGCCGCCGACCGAGGCCGATCTTGCCGCCGAGTTTGCGTCCCGTCGGGAGGAACTGCGGCGCCCCCCGCGTTACTCCATCGAGCATATCTATTTCAATGCCGCCCGGGAGCCGGAGGCGGAAGCCGCGATCGCCAGGATCAGGGCGGAAAACCTCGATGCGCAGGCGGCGCTGCAACTGAGCTCGCCGTTTCTGCCGGGTTACCGGTTTACCCGGCAATCCCCGGACCAGCTGGCCCGCCAGTTCGGCTCGGAATTCGTTGCCAACCTGCAGGCCGCCAGGCCGCAGGCCCGCAGCTGGGTAGGGCCGATTCGCTCCACCTACGGCCTGCATTACGTCTGGGTGGAAGAGGTGGAAGCGGGGCGCGACGCCACCCTCGAAGAGGTGCGTACCCAGTTGCTGCGAGACCTGGAGTCGCGCGCTGGCGATGCAGCTTTGCAGCGGAGCATCGAGGCCCTGCGCGAGCAGTATGAGGTGGTGAAATGAAGCGGCCGGGATTACAGGCGGGGCTGGTGTTGTTGCTGGTGCTGTTAAGCGCGCAGCTGGCCCAGGCCCACCGCTTCGCGCCCTCCCTGTTGAAAGTGACCGAGACTGCGCCGCAACAGTACAACGTCGTGTGGAAAACCCCGGTGCAGGGTACCAGCGACGTTCCCCTGCGCCCGCTGTGGCCTGATGCCTGCGAAATCACCAGCAGCAGCCCGCCCCAGCTCGAAGGCACGGGGAGGGTGGACAGCCTGCAGTTGCGCTGCGACCGGCTGGGCGAGGACGGCCTGGTGGGGGCGACCCTGGGGATCGATGGGCTGGGCCCCAACCAGGCCTCCGCCATGGTGATGGTCACCCTGCTGGACGGCCGCAGTTACCAGCAGGTGCTCAACGCGGAACAAACAGATTTCGTGATACCCGCCCAATCGAGCGCCGGGGACGTGGCGCGGGATTACTCCCTGCTGGGCATCGAGCATATCTGGGGTGGCCTGGATCACCTCCTGTTCGTGTTCGGGCTGCTGTTGCTGGTGGGCGGTGGCAGCCGCCTGGTCTGGACGATCACCGCCTTTACGCTGGGCCACAGCATCACCCTGACGCTGGTGGTCCTCGGTTTCTTCGACTACCCGGTGGCGCTGGTGGAGTTTGCCATCGCCCTGAGTATTTTCGTGCTGGCGGTGGAACTCACCCGCACCAGCAAGCACGATGCCCTGTGGCGCAACCCCTGGTGGTTGGCAGGTGGTTTCGGCCTGCTCCACGGCATGGGCTTCGCCGGCGCACTGGTGGAGACCGGCCTGCCCCAGGACAACCTGCCCCTGGCCCTGTTGTTCTTCAACCTGGGTATCGAGATCGGCCAGCTCGCTTTCATCCTGCTGGCGTGGGGGATCTGGTTACTCATCCGCAAACCGCTGGCGCCCTGGACGGAGCGCCTGTACCCGGTGCCGGTCTATATCCTGGGTGCCCTGTCCGCCATGTGGTGTATCGAGCGCGGCCTGGAAATTTTCGCCTGACCAGTCAATGCAAGGATAAGCCCATGACCGATACCGACATCCTGTTCCAGCCTTTTGAGCTCGGCACGCTTAAACTCGCCAACCGCATCGTGATGGCACCGATGACCCGCAACAAGTCTCCGGGCAATATCCCCGGCCCGGCGGTGGTGGAGTACTACCGCCGCCGGGCCGCCGGCGGGGTCGGATTGATCATCACCGAGGGCACCTGCGTCAACCATATCGCGGCCAGCGGCTATCCCGACGTACCCTATTTCCACGGCGCGGAACGCCTTGCCGGCTGGAAGAAGGTCGCCGACGCGGTGCACGGTGAGGGCGGCAAGATCGCGCCCCAGTTGTGGCACTGCGGCGGCATGCGCAAGGCGGGCACCCCGCCGGAGGGGGCGGTAGACGGGTATACCCCGTCGGGTATGAACCTGCCGGGGAAGGTCAATCGCCATATCATGACCCGGCAGGATATTGACGATGTGGTGCGGGCTTTCGGCCAGGGTGCGGCGGACGCCAGGGCCCTGGGTTTTGACGCGGTGGAGATCCACGGTGCCCATGGCTACCTGATCGACCAGTTCTTCTGGGAGGGAACCAACCAGCGCGATGACGAGTATGGCGGCTCGCTGGAGCGGCGCAGTCGCTTCGCCATCGAGGTCATCGCCGCCGTGCGCGCCGCGGTGGGGCCGGACTTTCCCGTCATCCTGCGCTGGTCCCAGTGGAAACAGCAGGACTTCAGCGCCCGCCTGGTCAGCACGCCGGCACAACTGGAGCAATTCCTGTTGCCCCTGTCAGCGGCCGGTGTCGATATCTTCCACTGCTCCACCCGCCGTTTCTGGGAGCCGGAGTTTCCCGGCAGCGACCTCAACCTGGCGGGCTGGACCCGCAAGATCACCGGCAAGCCGGCGATCACCGTGGGCAGTGTCGGCCTGAACACAGACTTCATTCCCGCGCCCGGTGAAACCGCTTTCAGGGCGGCGGAGCCCGCCAGCCTGGACGAACTGGTGCGGCGCGTGGCGGCGCGGGAATTCGACCTGGTGGCGGTGGGGCGGGCGCTGATCGCGAACCCCGACTGGGTCCGCCTTGTCGCCGCAAAGCGCGCGGCCGATATCAAGGCCTTCCGGGTGGAAATGCTCGATACCCTGGCTTAGGCAGGAGCCGGAGCGCTCCGCCGCATCAGGCGCGGCGCAATGGCTCCAGCCGCAGCGGCAGGTTGTCCATGGGCTTGGCAAAGGGAAAATACTGGAGCCGGCCCTCGAACTGGCCCGCACTGGCATAGCTGAAGCGATAGTTGAGCAGCAGGCCGGCGAGGGCGCATTTGAACAGCATGTCGGCGAAGTGCAGGCCGATGCATTTGTGGGCGCCACCACCGAAAGGCGCCCACATGAAGCTGTGCTGCTTGTGCTCTTCGCGGGCAAAGCGGTCCGGGTCGAACTCGTGGGGCTTGCTCCACCACTGTTCCATGCGGTGCGTGTAGAGCGGGGATATCTGCACCATCGTGTGGGGCTGCAACAGGAAGCCGCCGAGTTCCACCTCCTTGACCGTGCGCCGCATCATCATCGGCACCGGGGGATACAGGCGCACTGTTTCCCTGAAACAGTTGTCCAGGTCGGCGACAGTGGCCAGGTCCTCGTACGCCAGGTGCGGCTTACCCAGCGCTGTCAGTTCCTCCCGCAGGCGCTCCTGCCACTGCTGGTGGTGAGCCAGGTAGTGCACCGCCATGGTCAGCGCGCTGGTAGTCGTGTCGTGCGCGGCCAGCAGCAGGAAGATCAGGTGCTCGCCCACCACCCGGTCGGAATAGAACTCCCCCTCCTCGGATTTCTCGTTAGAGAAGAATGTCGCCATGTCATTGCCCTGCACGCCGCGCCGCTGTGGCACCAGTTCAATGAAAAATTTTTCCAGGGCGCGGCGACCGTTCATGCCCTTGCGGTAGAGTAGACCGGGCCAATCCTTGCGTATCAGCGCGAGCACACCCTCATTCATGTCGAGGAAGGACTGGTTGAGGTCGCGGGTTCCCGGGCCGCCGAGGTCCATACCCAGGAAGACCTTGGCGCCGATGTCCAGCAGCAGGGTCTTGATATTGGGGTAGAACTGGAAATCCGCGACCTGCCCCCAGCGGGACATCTCCCGGTCGATGATCGGGTGCATCAGGTCGACGTAGGAACGCATGGCATCGACCTTGAACGCGGTCTGCATGATGCGCCGGTGAAATTTGTGTTCGTCGAAATCCCGCATCAGCAGGCCGCCGGCAAAAAAATCTCCCAGTGGGGTGTTGTACCCCATGCGGGCGGAAAAGCTCTGCTTGGAATCGAGCATCAACTGCTGGATGTACTCGGGCCCGAGAGCGACCACGAACTTCTGGAACGTCAGCGAGGCCTTGAAAATCGGTCCGTATTTTTTGTAGTGGGCATCCAGTACTTTGAAGGGGTTCAGCACAAAGCCGAAGGTATCGCCCAGCAGGGGCAGGCCGTAGCTACCCGGGATGTGGCCCAGGCGGGTATTGTCCTTGACGCGGGTGTATTCGGGGACGGCATATTCCATGGTGATCTCCAGCGCAGTTAGCGCTACAAACTAATAGTCGTTAGTCTAGCAGCCGCAATTCAGCACTGACAAGTGCACACGGCGGGCGACCCAAGGGTGATGCGAGCGCGACCGCGAGCCGGCCCGCACCCGCGGGTCAGGGGTTGCCAGGCCAGTTTTCGTTCTGGATGAAGGGGTGGAAGGCGAGCGCGATACCCTCGTTGATATTGGCCTCGTTTTCCAGGATTTCCCGGCGTCTCACGTAGCGGCCATCGGAGGAGCGGCTGTCGATGGCCTGGGTGGCATCGAGGCCGCCTCGGCTGGCGAATACGCGCTGAAGTTCGACGTCATAGATACTGACCTGCAGCGAAGCGACATCGACCAGTGTGGCCCAGTCAAAGTCCGCGGAGACCCCGTCGCCCGGCCCCTGGAGGGTGGGCTTGCGGGTCACGCCGTCCCAGCGCGCAACATGCTGGAGGCCGCCGCTGAACGCCGTCTGCAGTTCCACCAGGTCGGTGAAGATGAAGGCGTCCAGGCCGGTGTCGCGCATGGCGTCCCGAACGGATGTCATGATCTGGGCAAAGGTTTTCATATTCACATTGCCGCTGGTGGGGTCCACCGGGTTGCCATAGGCACGCACGGCGCTGTTCCAGCGCTGCTCGAATTCACGCTGCGGCAGCACTTTAAAGCCATTTTCCTTCAGGTAGGCGCTCACCATGGCGTCGATGCGCAGCGCCTCTTTCTCCAGGTAGGTGCGCGAGGGAAGGCCCAGGTTGACGTGGGCTATAACCACGGTCTTGATGTCGCCCTTGTCCACTCGCGCCTGGTCTATCTCGTAGGCAAAGACCGTGGCGTTATAGGTTGGGCTTGAGCTGCAGGCCAGTACCATGCAGGCAAGACCGATCGTGAGGAGGTACCGGGACAGTTTGCTCAGACGACGCATGTTGGTTTCCGATCCGTTATAGTGGCGTGCATCTTAACAAAATCTCTACGGGGGTGCAGCGCCTGTCGACTGTACAACTGCACCACACCTGCAGCGGCGATGGCCCGCCGGTGGTATTGCTCCACGGCCTGTTTGGTTCCGGCAACAACCTCGGCGCCCTGGCGCGGGCGCTGGCGGGCAGCCGCCGCGTCTATGGGGTGGACCTGCCCAACCACGGCCGCTCCGGCTGGCTGGAGAATGCGACCCTGGCGACCATGGCGGGCGTGCTTGCCAACTGGATGAACCACCAGGGTTTGCAGCAGGCGCAATTCGTGGGCCACTCCCTCGGTGGCAAGGTCGCCATGCAACTGGCTCTGGCGCAGCCGAGCCTGGTGACCGCGCTGGTGGTGGCGGACATCGCCCCGGTGGAGTACCCGCCGCACCACGATACGGTTTTTGCCGCTCTCGAGGCGGTGGCGGCGGCGCAGTGCAATTCGAGGGAGGCGGCGGCGACCTTGATGGCTGCGCACCTGCGCGAGCCGCAGGTGATCGAGTTCCTGCTGTCGAGCCTGCGGCGCGACGCGGACGGAGTATATCGCTGGCGTTTCAACCTGGACGGGCTCAAGCGGGACTACGGCGCGGTGCGAGCGGAACCTGCGGCCGCCGCGCCTTACCGGGGGCCCGTGCTGTTCATCAAGGGCGGTGAGTCAGACTATATTCGCGCCGAACACCGCAGCCGTATCCTGCGGCTCTTTCCGGCGGCGGGGATCAAGGATCATGGCCGGCTGCGGGCATTGGCTGCATGTGCAGCGGCCCGGCCTGTTCAACAGCCTGGTGCAGCGCTTTCTTCTGGCGCAGGAACCCTGAGGTACTTCCCGGCGGGCAGGGGCCGGCGCCTTTCCGGCAGCGCGGCGCTCGCCCGTGCTGGCACGCCCCGGCAAACGCCAGTATGCTGGCCGCCTCGAAGGTCCGGGGCAGGGAACCGAATGTACTTCACGCTGGTGGATATACTGCTTGTCTTCGGTTTCGGTGCCCTCTGCCTTTACTTCCTCGCCGCAACACGTGTGCGTGAACTTGCCGTGAAGGCGGTCGCCCGGGCGGGGGAGCATGACGACTACCAGCTGCTGGACCAGAGCGTGCAGATCAGCCGCATTTCCCTCAGTCGCGACCGCCAGGGCCGCTGGCGTATCTGGCGCCAGTACCGTTTCGACTATACCTTCGATGGGGTGGAGCGGCGCCAGGGCCACGTCATCATGCTGGGAAAAGACCTGCAGGCCGTTGTCATAAGCGACCGGACCCAAACCCTGCATTAGCTCGCGCTCCGGCCGGCACCCGCGCTCGATTCGAAAACGGGTCTTCGAGAGATTCTGTAACACTTGAGCGGCAGATCTTTTTTTCCACAGATTCTGTGGATAAGTCAGTGAATAAATTGTTCAACTGGCCTCTGGAGGCAGCAGCAGCCACGTTTGTGACAGATTGACTAATTTTCAATCAAATGCGATAAAACCAATTAAATCATGTAGATGCACTTCCATTGTGAAGTGAATGATACGAATATTCGCCTAAGCGTGTGATAGTTTTGTGACCATCATTCAGTGTGTATAACATTTTGCCTGGCGCTACTTAGGGTAACTTCATGCCTGAACTTGGGAACACGACCGGGTTGAGCTGCGGTAACGATTTTGATCCGTACTCGGGAAGTGCTTTTTTTGCAGACTCTGCGTAATCGTCAAGTATTTTTGCCGGTGTTACCACGCAGTAACGCCAGCGCCCGGCGGGGCTCACTCGCCGCGGTAGATACAGCCGCTGGTGCAGGTCTCGCGGATTTCCACCTGTGACAGTTGCGGCAATGTGGGCTTGAGCCTGGCCCATATCCAGCGCGCGAGATTTTCGCTGGTGGGGTTCTCAAGGCCGGGGATGTCATTGAGGTAGTAGTGGTCGAGTTGCCCGAGAATGGGTTTGAAGGCGGCCTTGAGATCAGCAAAGTCCATGACCCAACCGGCGGGCTCGGGGGCCTCGCCACTTACTGACAGGCGGACCTGGAAAGAGTGCCCGTGCAGTCGCGCGCACTTGTGTCCAGGCGGCACGTTGGGCAAGCGGTGGGCGGCCTCGAAGTGAAACTCCTTGTAAATTTCCATGGCGATGCTCTTGCGGTTGACGGCGCTGGGGCGGTTGGAAGCGGGTTTGTGCGCGGCCCTGCAGGCCTTCGCATGACAGGTGATTTTACTACTAAAATCAAAGACTTTAACAAGAAAGGATTTCTTCCCGAGTTTTCCGCGCCAGCATTTGACAGCAAAGAAAGAATCTCTATAATGCGCGTCTCGGTCAGGGGGTGATTAGCTCAGCTGGTAGAGCATCTGCCTTACAAGCAGAGGGTCGGCGGTTCGATCCCGTCATCACCCACCATTTAGTGCCGAGAGTTGTTTGCTGCCGTGGAGCGGTAGTTCAGTTGGTTAGAATACCGGCCTGTCACGCCGGGGGTCGCGGGTTCGAGCCCCGTCCGCTCCGCCATTTTTTTCGCACCTGTCAGTACCACACCTCCTGTCCGAGCGGCGTTGCCACCAGCGCTCGGGCCCTCAACCGTTGAATGCCCGGGCCAGAATCGCCTGCGCTTCCTGCTGGATGCGCTGCAGGTGCTCGCTGCCGCGAAAACTCTCGGCGTAGAGCTTGTAGACCTCCTCGGTGCCCGACGGGCGCGCGGCGAACCAGCCCTGCGCGGTGATCACCTTGAGTCCGCCGATGGCGGCGCCATTGCCGGGCGCGCTGGTCAGCATGGATTCGATCGGGTCGCCGGCCAGGAGCGTGGCGTCGATAGCCTGTGGCGACAGCTTCTGCAGAACGGCTTTCTGCGCCGCCGTGGCGGGCGCATCGATGCGCGCATATACGGGCTCCCCCAGTTCGCGGGTGAGTTCGGCGTAGTACTCGGCGGGGTCGCGACCGCTGCTCGCCATCAGTTCCGCCGCCAGCAGGTTGAGGATGATGCCGTCCTTGTCGGTGGTCCAGACCGTGCCGTCGCGTCGCAGGAACGCGGCGCCCGCGCTCTCCTCGCCACCGAAACCCATGGATCCCTCATGGAGGCCGTCGACGAACCATTTGAAACCCACCGGCACTTCCACCAGCCTGCGGCCGATCCGGGCGGCGACACGGTCGATGATGCTGCTGCTCACCACGGTTTTGCCGATAGCGGCATCCGTGCGCCAGTGCGGGCGGTGGGTGAACAGGTAATGGATTGCCGCTGCCAGGTAATGGTTGGGGTTCAGCAGCCCGGCGCGGGTGACGATGCCATGCCTGTCATGGTCGGTATCGTTGCCGAAGGCGAGGTCGAAGCGGTCCTTCAACCCGATCAGTTTGGCCATGGCATAGGGCGACGAACAATCCATGCGGATCTTGCCGTCCCAGTCCAGTGTCATGAAACCGAAGGCCGGGTCCACTGTGGTATTCACGATTTCGATGGCAAGCCCGTAGCGCTCGACGATCGATTGCCAGTAGGCCACGCCGGCGCCGCCCAGCGGATCGGCACCGATCCGGAGTTGGGCCCCGCGGATCGCGTCCATGTCCACCACTGAAGCCAGGTCGTCGACGTAGTTGCCGACATAGTCATGGGCATGTGCGGCGCGGCGTGCCGCGTCGATGGCCACTCGCTTGACAGACTTGAGATCCTCGGCCAGCAGCTGGTTGGCCCGGTCCTCGATCCAGCGGGTGATGTCGGTGTCGGCAGGGCCGCCGTGTGGCGGGTTGTACTTGAAACCGCCGTCTTCCGGCGGGTTGTGCGAGGGTGTGATCACGATGCCATCGGCCAGGCCAGTGCTGCGCCCGCGGTTGTAGCCCAGGATGGCATGTGAGATCGCCGGGGTAGGCGTGTAGCCGTCGTCCCGGTCGATCATGACCGCCACAGCGTTGGCGGCGAGCACTTCGAGGGTTGATATAAAAGCAGGTTCCGACAGCGCGTGGGTGTCCTTGCCGAGAAAGAGCGGGCCGTTGATGCCATGGTTGCCGCGGTAATCGCAGATCGCCTGGGAGATGGCCAGTACATGTGTCTCGTTGAAGGTGCTGCGCAACGCGGAGCCGCGGTGACCGCTGGTGCCGAAACTTACCCGCTGCGCGGGGTCATTGACGTCCGGCTTGAGCGCAAAATAGGCGTCGCGCAAGCTGCCGATATCGGTGAGGCGGTCGTGGGGAACGGGCTTGCCGGCCAGTGCATGGATAGACATGGATTCGCCTTGTTTTTCGAGATCTTGTTCGGCCTGAACTGCTGCAACCGCTAGTTCAGCCGCTTGAAATTGCCGGTGGTTTCTTCCCATGCGCGGGTGATGACGAACTCGCGGTCCATCGGCAGGGGAAATATCATCCACGCCCTGCGGTACCCGGCGTCCGCCGTGAACTGGTCGGTTGCCAGGGTTTGCTCCAGGCTCCAGCCCCGGGTTTGTGCGCTGCGCCCGACCTCGGCCAACTGGGCAATAACGGCCAGGAACTGGCGCAGGCCGGTGCGATCGGAGGTTTCCCCGTGGCCGGGAATCACCCGGGTGAACTCGAGGCGCAGCAGGTTTTCCAGGGTAGCGACCCATTGCTGGATGCTGCCGCCGGCCTCCAGGTCTATGTTGGGGTAATAGCGGTTGAACATCAGGTCGCCGGTGTGGAGCACGCCTTCATCCCTGAACATGACCACCAGGTCGCCATCCGTATGCCCGGCGCCGGGATGAATCAGGTCGATGGTTTTGCCCCCCAGTTCCAGGGTCATGCGGTCGCTGAAGGTTTCGGTCGGTAGCAGCCTCGCTGCATCGCCCGTCCAGAACTCGGTGTCCAGGGTCTGGAGATGGGAGAGGGTGCGCTCGGTGGACAGGACCCGGGTGCCCGCCGCAAACGCCGGGTTGCCGTGGGTGTGATCGATATGGTAGTGGGTATTGATCAGCAGGACCACCTTGTTGCCGGTAAGCTCTTCGGCGCGCTCGCGAATGCGCTCCCCCTGCATGGGCAGCATCATGGTATCCACCACCACGGCCCCGGCATCGGTGCGCAGTACCGCGGTGTTACCTCCCAGCCCGCGCAGCACGAACAGGTCGTCGCTGAGCCGCTCGACCTCCAGGGTCCGCAACTGCAGAAACACGTAAAGGCAGAACGCGACTAGCAGGGCGACGAGTGTAAGCAGACCGGCTTGCCATTTCTTCATAGGTGGTCTCACGCGTGGCGGCGTTAAGTCAAATCGCCGCGACCCCAACTCTAACATGGTCATTCTGGCACAGCCGAATGTTTTTTAAAGGAACTGGAAGCGCTCGCTGTATTGGCCACGGCTATAGGGAATTAAGTACACTGTAAGCCGCTTCACACACGAAAGGATGTCACATGTTTGCAACATTGGAAGTGGCCGCCGATGGCCCCATCGGCTCCCTGTGGCTGAATCGCCCGCAGCGCCTCAATGCACTGTCGGGTGAGCTGCTGCGCGAACTCGCCGCCGCGGCGCGCTGGTTTGACAGCCAGGCCGCAGTGCGGGTGGTTATTGTCGGCGGTCGCGGTCGCGCGTTTTCCGCGGGCGCCGACCTCGACGGATTTCCCTCCGCCGGGGATGCGGGTGTCAGGCAGGCGGCGGACCTGGGGCGACTCATGGCCGAAGCCGTGGAGGGGATGCGGGCGCTGACCATCGCGCGCATCCAGGGCTGGTGTGTGGGCGGTGGCCTGGTGCTGGCCGCCGCCTGCGACCTGCGTATCGCCGCTGCCAGCGCCCGCTTCTCGATTCCCGAGATCGACCTGGGTATCCCCCTTGCGTGGGGCGGGATCCCGCGCCTGGTGCGGGAGATCGGGCCGGCCCTGACCAAGGAACTGGTCATCACCTGCCGCGAATTCAGCCCGCAGGAGGCGCAGGCGGCCGGCTTTCTCAACCGGGTCGTGGCAGAAAGCGAACTGGATGCGGTTGTGCAGGCCCTGGCGGCGCAGGTGGCGGCCAAGCCGGCGATGCCGGTGGCCGCCACCAAGAGCCACGTCAACGCGGTCACCGCCCAGATGGTCGGCAGCATGCGCGCCTGGTCGGACGCCGACAGCCTCGTCGGGGGCCTGCTCGATCCCGAATGCGCCACCGCGCGCGCGGCCTACGCCAGCGCCCGGGGCCGCAAGTGACAACACTCTGCCAGGTGCCGTGATATGCCAGACCAACTGCCTTCGACGACTGAATTGGCCAGGCCCATGGCCGGCGCCATGACTACCCTGGGCCGGACACTCGGTTCAGTCATGGACGCTGGCCGCGAGATCCTCGCCCGCCGGCGCCGGGGAATAGCGCCTGTCGCCAACTCCGCCGCCGCGCTCATGGCGCTGTGCCGGGAATTGATCGACCACCGGGGCGAGGCGTCCGGTCTGGCCCTGGCGGGCGAGATCATCGCAGGTTACCTGAGACTGCCCGCTCCCGCCCGGCTGGAGTTCTTCACCGGGCTGGCGCGCGAGTTTGGCGTCAATGCCGCTGCCATCGACGCTGCCGCCGCGCGCTACCATGCCGAGCCGGACCTGGAGAACCTCTGGACCCTGACCCGGGCCGTGGAGGCTCCCCGGCAGAGGCTGTTCCGGCGCATCAATATGGCGCCGGAGGGCACCAGGACCCTGGTTGCCTTGCGCGGCCACCTGTTGCCCCTGCTGCAGGCCAACCCGGCGCTGCGCGCCATCGACTCCGACCTGCGCCACCTGTTCGTCTCCTGGTTCAACAAGGGCTTCCTGGAGTTGCGCCGCATCGACTGGTCTTCGCCCGCGAGCGTACTGGAGAAAATCATCGACTACGAGGCGGTGCATGAGATCAATGGCTGGGATGATCTGCGCAGCCGCCTGGGGGAGGATCGCCGCTGTTTCGCCTTCTTCCACCCGGCCCTCGCGAACGACCCCCTGGTCTTTGTCGAGATAGCCCTCACGGATGCGCTCCCGAGTGATCTCGCGCCGCTGCTGGTGCAACAGCGTGAGCCACTGCCGGCGAAGAAGATAAACACCGTGGTGTTCTACTCCATCAGTAATTGTCACCCCGGGCTTGCGGGCGTTTCCTTCGGCAACTTCCTGATCAAGAATGTGGTGGATGAACTGCGCAAGGAGATGCCCGCACTGAAGACTTTCGTCACCCTGTCGCCGGTGCCGGGTTTTCGCCGCTGGCTGCTGGAAGCGAACCTGGTCGGCCTGGTGAATCCCGAACTCATCCCCCGGGTGAAACAGCCGCTGGGCCGGGTAGTGGAGCAACCGGTGTACGACGCGCTGCTCAAGCTCTGCGCGCACTACCTGTTGCGGGTGAAGTCAGGCGATGGGCCGATGGACCCGGTTGCGCGCTTTCACCTGGGCAATGGCGCGAGCTTGCACCGCATTCACGGGGGGGCGGACCTGTCGATGAAAGGGCGCGAGCAATCGGCGGGCATCATGGTCAACTACCTGTATGACCTGGCCAAAATCGAGGAAAACCACGAGGCGTTCTTTGACCAGGGCAAAATTGCAGTAGCCCAGGCTGTCAGCCGTCTGCTGGATTGAACTGGCCCGCCCGGGCATCGCTGTGCAGCCCGGCCGCGCTCAGGCCGCGGAGCGTTTGCCGCCGGACCGGGCGACCTTCTTGACGGCCTTTTTCGGTTTTGCAGTCCCGCGCTTTTTCGCCGCAGTGCCGGCGCCAGGCAAGCTGCCGGTTTTCAGCTTTGCAACACCCGCCACTGCTTCGTCCAGGCAGGCACGCATGATTTCGGGGTCGGGCATCATCAGCCGGTCCGAGGTGAAGGTAAGGCCCACCGTGTCGGCGTAGGTGCTGGCGCAGAACATCAGGCCGCAGCCGCTGTACAGGGGCGAAATGCTGGTGAAGCCGCGCACCCGGGCGCCCATCAGGTAGAGCGGACGCTCGGCGCCCTTCAGCTCCGCCAGGCCCAGGTTGCCCGCCGACATCACCGTCCGATTCAGGCTGTTTTTGCGGTTGGACCAGCGGCCCAGCCAGGACAGCAGCGGCGCGGGCACATTTTCATACAGCGAGCGCAGGCGGAAGCTGGTCAGTTCCGAGTTCTCGATGGACTGCAGTTCCCGATTGGCGGTGTAAATTGCCTGCAGCCGGCCCACCGGGTAGCTGACGGGTGTGTGCAACTCGATCTGGTTGATGGCGATGCGATTGCCGATCAGGGCATGTGCGCCCGCGTTGCGCACATTCACTTCCAGCAGCGCCTGCAGGGACGCATCGTTGAATTCACCATGCCGGTCCAGGTAAAGCCGCATGGCCTCGCCGCAGATGGCCAGCACCGCGTGGGTCAGGGTTGCACCCGGAACCCGGCGCAGGTAATTGTCGAATATCGCCCGAGGGTAGAAAGCACCTTCGAATACGCGTGCCGGACTGAGCCTCTGGGCGAAGCGGCTCGGCTGCTCCCTGGCTGCGTCACTCTCCGCCATGTCCTGTGCCATGCGAATCGACAGGCGGGTGAGTATCTTGGAGAGGGTGCGGAAATTGCTGACTGACTTCAGCGTCAGGCGCAGCGAGCGCACGGAGTTGTTCAGCAGGCCCCGCAGTACCATTTCCAGCGGCTGGGGAGCCCGTCTGGGCGGGTGGGCGATATGCTGGGCCGATGATTCGTGCTGGCGCGTATTGGGCGCATGGGTGTGAGCCGATTGAAACAGTTCCTGGGCGGTGAACTCGTCCATGGCACAGTGGTGCACCTTGAAATAGATCGCAAAGCTGTTGGGCGGCATGCCCTCCACATGGTGCAGGCCCTCGATGACATACAACTCCCAGAGGGGGCGGCTCATGTCCAGGGGGCGGGAGTGGAGGCGGGATATCTGGATGCAGAACTGCCGCCAGTCCCGGGCTGGGGCAGCGCCAGATGGCGAACATGGAAATCGAGATCGAAATTGTCATCGTTGACCCAGTAGGGATAGTCGATATCCGCCGGCGTGCGCAGGATCTTCTGCTGGAACACCGGGGCGGAATTCAGGCGGTTTTTGACGTGTTCCCTGATGTGGGTGAAGCGCACCTGCTGGTCTCCCAGGGCGGACTGGTCGTACAGGTAGAACAGGCTGATATGGGTGGGGCTCTCAACCCTCTCCATAAAGAGGAAATTGGCGTCTTCACTATCGACTTGCTGCATGTCGGGTCAATCCTTTTGGTCTGTCCCTCTGAGAGGGCGCGCTATACGACGTGATTGCGGATATACGCGCCGGCTTTTTCCAGCGCGTCGCGACTCTCGGGCAAAAAGCCCATCGCCTGCCAGACATGGGGAACCTTGCGCCAGATGTCCACGCTGACCTCCACGTCGTAGATGTGGGCCCGCCGCGCCAGGCGCAAGCTGTCATCCAGCAGCATTTCACTGTCGCTGACCTGGACGTACATGGGCGGCAGGCCGGCGAAATTACCGTTGATGGGCGACACCAGCGGGTCTTCCGGCGCATTGTCACCGAGGTAGAGGGGCCGGGGGTTCAGGGCACGCTGCTTCGGGGCGGGCAGGGCCGTGTCGCTGAGGGCGTTCTTCCAGCGCGAGGGGGCCTGGTCGCTCACGTCGAGCAGGGGCGACAGCATGTAGGCGCAGGCGGGCATCGGCAGCCCGCGATCCCTGAGCGCCAGCAGCGTCGACAGGGTGAGGCCGCCACCGGCGGAATCACCGGCGATGATGATCCTGCCCGGCTCGATGCCCTGGCGCAGCAGCCAGCGGTAGGCGAGAACCGAATCCTCGAGGCAGGCGGGAAAGGGATGCTCCGGCGCCAGCCGGTAGTAGGCCATAAGGGCCCTGGCATTGGCATTCCTGCACAGCCTGCTGACCATGCCGGTGTGGGCGTTGGGCATGCGGATGACGTAGGCGCCGCCGGGCAGGTACAGCAGCACGCGCTCGGAATCGGTTTTATCCGGGAGCACCCATTCCGCCTCGAACTGTGCACCGGGTATCTTGACCGGTTCGCGCCGGGTGCCCCTGGGTATCGCCAGGCGCCCGACGGTATCGTCCATCAGCTTGACCATCTGCCGGATGCGCTCCAGCGAACTGATGTACTTGAACATCGGCTTGACCGTCAGCGTGAGCTGCAGGTTGAGTAAATCTGTTTGCCAGCTTTGGCTTTGCATGGCCCGGGATCCTGGAAATGGCGCTGTGGGTTAAAGACTTGGGTATTCTCGGGTGCGGTGACCTGCGCCCATCACTTTGGATACTAGCCCCAATGAATATAGCGATAAAGCTTGATTTTCGCGGGCGGGCCCGCCTTTGAAACCGCTGCGCTGCATGTCTCAGTGCCTGTCGAACTCGATCTCCTTGAGGAAGCGGGCGATTTCCTTGAGGTATTTGCCCTTGTCCAGGTGCAACAGGTGGTTGCCCGGAAACCAGTGAATGCGCGGCCGGTCCCAGTGGTCCCATAACAGGCGGGCGTGCTTGGGCGGCGCCAGCCGATCGCCAGCGCCGGCGATAACCATCAGGCGCTCCTTCGGGATCAGCGGCTGGTAGGTCAGCGGGGAGTGCACCGCCAGCATATGCCGCGCCTCACGCACGCTGGTCCTGCTGAATTTCAGCAGGCTCTTGATCGCGAGGTTCAACGGATACCATTCCAGTACCAGGTCGGGCAGGCTCGCCACCGGCACGTTGGGAATGGAGAAATGCAGCCTGTCCTCCACCGCCGCCAGCAGGGCGGAGGTATAGCCTCCCAGGCTGATACCCGTCACGCCGATCTTGCTTACGCCGCGAGATTCCAGATAGTCCATGAAGATGCGGAAGTCGTGCACCGCGTGTGCCATGGATTCGTTCAGGTGCGACAGGCCGCCGGCGAACAGGCCGTGGCCGCTGAAGGGAGAAAATCTTGACTGGCGCCTGCCGTGGTGGGGCAGGGTGTACAGCAATATGTCGTAGCCCTGGGCGTAAAACCAGGGCAGGGCGAAGAACAGGCGGTTGAGCCAGTAGGGATCCGCCATGAAGCCATGGATCACGCAGATCGTCGGCCGCGGTCCGCTGTCATGCTGCCAGTACTGGGCGACCGCGCGCATATTGCGCCGCTGCCGGGGATAGCTCTCCCGCAGCGCCGGGTTGACGGTTCTGAACGGGCTGTCAAAGCTGAGCAGTTCGCATTTGCCGTCATCGGGCCTGAAACGGAAAAAGCCGGCGGAGGAAGAGGTCATTGACACCTTCGATGAATCCGGCTTGATGAAGAATTTTGCCGGGTTGGCGGCCGTGGCTTTGTTGCGGTAAAAACCGATGGTCTTCATATCCATTTTCAACTGCCGCGGCGTGAGGCTCAGGGGCAGGGCCAGGCCGCCGAGCATGCCGGCGCCGGCGGTGCGCAGCAGGTAGTCCGCCGCCGCGGTGCCGTCCACGGTGAGTTCCGTGCGCAGGTCCAGCTCAAAGTCATCGGGAAATTTGTGGAAGCTGCTCTCCAGGGTATTCCACCAGGGTTGTTCCGGCATGATGCGGCGCGTGTGGCTGTAGGTGCTGTTGGCCACGCGGGAGACGGTAGAGGCGATATCGTACATAAGGTTATAGTTCCTCTGGCTTGGGTGAAAAGAGAAAATTTCCCCGCATCATTGGCGGTGGCAGCCGACTCACGCGGTGCTCGCCATGCGGCGGCGCAGGAAGGCGATCTGGGTGGCCAGCGGCAGGTTCTTCGGACAGTAATCCTCGCAGCCCAGCAGGGTCATGCAGCCGAATACGCCCGACTCATTTCCCACCAGCGCGTAAAAGTCGGCATCGCTGCGCTCATCCCGGGGGTCGAGGCGGAAGCGGGTGATCTGGTTGAGGCCCACGGCGCCGACGAAATCCTCGCGCATCTGCGCGGTGCCGCAGGCGGCCACACAGCAGCCGCATTCGATGCAGCGTTCCAGTTCGTAGATCTGCTCCGCGAGCGCAGGCTCCATGACCTGCTCCAGGGCATCGATGTCCAGGCGAGCAAGCCCCTCGTTGTGGATCCAGGTCTCCAGCCGCTCCGCCATGCCGCGCATCCATTTGCCGGTGTTGACCGACAGGTCGCCAATCAACTCGAAGGCCGGCAGGGGCGCCAGGGTGATGCGCTCCGGCAGGTCGCGGGTCAGGGTGCGGCAGGCGAGGCCCGGGCGGCCGTTGATGATCATGCCGCAGCTGCCGCAGATACCGGCGCGGCAGACGAAATCAAATTGCAGGGAGGGATCCTGCCGCTCGCGGATTTCGTTGAGGGCGATAAACAGGGTCATGGCATCCGCCTCTTCCACCTCGAAGGTCTGCAGGCGCGGTGCGCTGGCGGGGTCCAACGGGTTGTGGCGCAGCACCTGGATTTGAAGGGTGCGGGCCACCGGGTGCAGCGGAATCCGGTTCATGCCTCCTCCTCTCCAAGACGCTGGTTGTCGTTGCGCAGGTGCAGCGGCAGCAGGTGCCGGAAGGGCATCAGCGCCTGTTGGCGGGCGTGCCGGTCGGCGCCGGGCAGGCCGGCGAGAATCTGGTCGATCTGCTGTCGGCGCAGGGCCGTGTCCGGGTGCTCGATATAGTCCCTGGCGCCATAGCCGCGCCATCCCGGTGGCAGCTCCATGCGCATGATGTCGAGCGCCTCGTAATCCAGTGCCGGCAGATCGGCATCCTCGCCCGGCCAGCGGGCGAGGGTGCGGCGCATCCAGTTCAGGTCGTCGCGCCGCGGGTAGTCCGCGCGGTAGTGGGCGCCCCGGCTTTCCGTGCGCTGCAGGGCGCCGTAGGCCACGCACAGGGCCAGCTTGAGCATGCGCTGCAGGCGATACGCCGCGACCAGCTCCGGGTTGGCACCGGGCGCGCTGCTGCGCAGGCCGATATTGCCGCTGCGCCGCAACAGTTCCTGCAGGGTGGCGACCGCCGGCTCCAGCCGGTCCCGGTGCCGGAAGATGCCGACCTGGTTGGTCATGGTTTCCTGCATCAGCCGGGTCAGTTCGAACGCGTCCTCGGTGCCGCCGCTGCTGCTGATCCGCTCGAGGCGCCGCAACTCCCGGCGCCCGAACAGGCTCACCAGGCTGGTGGAGACCAGGAGTTCCCCGGCGGCTGAGTCGCAGTAATCGGCTATGGCATCACCTACGATCATGCCCGCCACCACGGTTTCAGCCACCGAGTTGCCTCCCAGCCGGTTGAAGCCGTGCATGTCCCAGCAGGCCGCCTCGCCCGCGGCGAACAGGCCCTGCAGCTGCGGGCTCTCGCCGCGGTGATTGGTGCGCACGCCACCCATGGAATAGTGCTGGGCCGGCCGCACGGGTATCAGTTCCCGCACCGGGTCGATGCCGAGGAAGTACTGGCAGATTTCCTTCACTTCCCGCAGCCGGGTGTCGATATGGTTGGCCCCCAGCAGGCGGATATCCAGCCACAGGTGCTCGCCGAAACGGGTCTTCGCGCCATGTCCCGCGCTGATATGTTCCTCCATCCGACGCGACACCACGTCGCGCGAGGCCAGCTCCTTTTTTTCCGGCTCGTAGTCGGGCATGAACCGATGTTCCCGCGCGTCCAGCAGCAGGCCACCGTCGCCGCGACAGCCTTCGGTGACCAGGATGCCGGCGGGGAAGATGCCCGTGGGGTGGAACTGGATGGCCTCCATATTTCCCAGTGTGGCCACGCCGGTTTCCAGGGCGATGGCGGCGCCCATGCCTTCGTTGATGACGGCGTTGGTGGATACCCGATAGATGCGGCCGAAGCCCCCGGTGGCGATGCAGGTCGCCTTGGCGATATAAGCCAGCAGCTCGCCGCTCGCCAGATTGCGCACGATGGCGCCGTGGCAGCGGCCATCGGCGTGAATCAGCGCCATGGCTTCCATGCGCTCATGCACGGGTATATTGGCGGCAATCGCCTGGTTGCTCATCGCATACAGCATGGCGTGGCCGGTGCCATCAGACACGTAACAGGCGCGCCATTTCTCGGTACCGCCAAAATTGCGGCTGGTGATCAGCCCGTGAGCCGCATCCGGCTCAGCTATGGTGGTCTTGCGACCGTCCACGGTAATCTCGCGTTCGCCGCGCTCAACCCGGTTCCAGGGCACGCCCCAGGCGGCCAGCTCGCGTATCGCCTTGGGGGCGGTGTGGGCGAACATCCTCACCACATCCTGGTCGGCGCCCCAGTCGCTGCCGCGCACGGTGTCGCTGAAGTGGATGTCCTCGTTGTCACCGGCTCCGCCCAGGCAGTTGCCCAGGCTCGCCTGCATGCCGCCCTGGGCGGCGGCGGAGTGGGAGCGCTTGGCGGGAACCAGGCTGAGCACGATAACGTCGTGGCCGCGGCGCCTGGCGCCGATCGCGGCGCGCTGGCCTGCCAGGCCTCCGCCGATCACCAGGACATCCGTGTAAATGATCTGCATGCGCTACCCGCTACCCGGCGCCGATTCCCAGCTGGGAATATAGCGCTCCCCGGCGTGCGGGGCATGGGCCCTGCCGATGGATATATACGTGGCCAGGCTGGCGCTGCCCAGGCACACGAAAAACACGATGATGCCCCACATGGCGAGCTTGATCCGGCGCCTGACGCGTTTTGCGCTGGCAGCCGGGATCGGCGCCCACTTTAGCGCCAGTCGATAGGCGCCGATGCCCGCATGCAGGTGCACCGCCACCAGCAGCGGCGCGTACAGCAGCCAGAAGCGACCGCTCCAGATGCGATCCGAAGAGGCGTAGGGGCCGATGTTGTCAGGCTGCAGAAACACCACCAGCAGGTGCGCCGAGGCGAGGAAAAACAGCGCGAACCCGGTCACGACCTGGACATACCACAGGGTGGTGTCCTGGTGCTGCAGGGTGCCCCGGTGCGTGGTGAACTGGTGGTATTGCCGGTAGCTGCCTGGAAACTTGCGCAGCGCGAGGAAGGCGTGCACGACAATGATGGCGAAGATGATGGCCGCGACGCCGGAGACCAGGGCCGGGTAGGGCTTGCCGAAAATCGGTTCCCCTTCGAACATCTTCGTCACCCAGTACATGGCGTCCTTGCCCAGCAGGATGCTGGATTCGAAGAACATATGCCCCCAGATGAACAATACCAGCAGCAGCCCGCTGAGGCTCTGCAGGATATCTGCGCGGGCTGGTCCCCTGTCGAGCGTACTTGTCATCGCCGGCTACTGCTATAAGCACCCAAAGCTGCCTGTGGCGGATCATACTATCCCGCTGGCGCGACCCCAACCTTGTTCTGCCTCAAGACTCGACGCATTGGTGCAATAGGCCAGACCTGTGGGCCTGGGTTACAATTGCAGTCTTCGCGCAATCGGGCCCAGGGCTATGCAAGAGAGTGAACTCATTCCGGTCGTCCACGTTGCCAGTGGCGAAAAATTCGTCAACGACCGGGGAATAACCGCTATCAAGGACGGCGTCAAGGCCGGCAGGGTGGACAGCCCGCGCCTGCGCAAACCCGAGTGGCTGCGCATCAGGGTGCAGGGCGGTGCGAATTACGAACGGGTGCAGGGTATCGTGCGGGAGCACAGGCTGGCCACCGTGTGCGAGGAAGCCAAGTGCCCCAACATCAGCGAGTGCTGGAGTTCCGGCACCGCTACGATCATGTTGATGGGTGATGTCTGTACCCGCGCCTGTCGCTTCTGCGCGGTCAACACCGGCAACCCGAGGGGCTGGCTCGACCCCGAGGAGCCGGCCAACACCGCGCGCTCGGTGCAGCTGATGAACCTCAGGTACGTGGTGCTCACCTCGGTGAACCGGGACGACCTGGGAGATGGCGGCGCCGGCCATTACGCCGACTGCGTGCGGCAGGTCAAGGAACTCAATCCGCAGACCGCGGTGGAAGCGTTGACACCGGATTTTCTGGGTGTGCTGCGAGATGTCGAGACCGTGCTGGATTCCGGCATCGAGGTGTTCGCCCAGAACGTGGAGACCGTGCGCCGGCTGACCCACCCGGTGCGCGACCCCCGCGCCGGCTACGACCAGACCCTCGCGGTGCTGGCCCATGCCAAGCGCTACCGGCCCGATGTCCTCACCAAGACCAGCCTGATGCTGGGCCTGGGTGAGACCGACGAGGAAATCGACCAGGCCATGGATGACCTGCGCAGTGCCGGGGTCGATATCCTCACCTTCGGCCAATACCTGCAACCCACGGCGCACCACTACCCGATCGCCCGCTGGGTGACGCCGCAGGAGTTCGAGACCTACCGCGAGCGGGGCCTGGGCAAGGGTTTCCTGGAAGTGGTCTCCGGCGTGTTGGTGCGTTCCAGCTATCGTGCGGAGCAGGTGCTGCAGAAGAATAACGTCGGGCTTTCCTAGCCAGTTCGCAGCTCCGCGCCCATTGCGCCCGGTCGGCCCATGCTGACGCGATTGCACGATACGCCGGTGGCAGGCGTGGCGATGGGCAACGTCACGCTGCTGCGGCTGGACACCGGCGGCGGCCTCGCTCCGGGCAACAAATCCTTCAAGCTGTCGGGCAACCTGGCCGCCGCGCGGCGCCTCGGGATAGGGCGCCTGCTCTCTTTCGGCGGCGCCTGGTCCAATCACCTGCACGCACTTGCGGCCGTCGGCGCCGAGCAGCAATTCGCCACGGTGGGGATCGTGCGCGGCGACGAGGCCGCGGCGGATACGGCCATGCTGGCCGATGCCCGCGCCTGGGGCATGCAGCTGGTCAGGGTGTCCAGGGCCGAATACCGGCAGCGCCACGACGCGGACTACCTGGCACAGTTGCAGCGTCGCTTCGGGCCCTGCCTGGTTATTCCCGAGGGCGGCGCCAACGCCGAGGGCGTGCGCGGCTGCGCCGCTATCGCCGCGATGATCAGGCGTGAGGCGCCATCTTTGCGCCGCATCCTGTTGCCGGTGGGCACGGGTACTACCCTGGCCGGCCTGGTGGCGGCGCTGGACGCCGATTGCGAGGTGATAGGCGTGTCCGCACTGAAGGGCGCTGCCGACCTGGAGCATCGGGTAGAAGTGGCCCTCGCCTCAATTCCCGCCGCCGCTGTGGCGCGCTGGCAAATCCTGCACCGGGATCACTGCGGCGGCTTTGCCAGGGTAAGCACGGGGCTGCGCGAGTTCATGCTGGCCTTTGAAGCGGTCCAGGGTGTTGCACTGGAGCCGGTCTACACCGGCAAGATGCTGTACGCGATATACCAGCGCCTGCGCTCGGGCGAGTGGAGCCCCGACGTGCCGCTGCTGGCCGTTCACACCGGAGGCCTGCAGGGGCGGCGCGGCTACGCCTGGCTGGACGGCTGACAAACAGAAACAATCGGTCAGATTCTATTACTTCCTCGATGCAAGGCAGGGGTCCGGGTATGTTCTGGTGGAATGTAAAAGGCCAGCGCCGAGGGAGTGGAGGGAGACAGCGTAGCGCTGTAAGGCTCCCGACCGAGTGAGGGCACCCCGGAGGGGCGCGGCCATGGAGCCAGGACATACCCGGTCCCCTGCCGGAAGTGGAGCAACTGGCCATCACAAAACTTCTAGCAACTGGTCTGCAAGAACCCTACATTTTCGCGATCACGCTGTCCGGTAGCCATTTCAGCGCTTGCGCGACCAGAGTCCAGGGCCAGGGCGGCACATAGCGGAAACTGACCTTACGCTCTATCAGGTCGGCCATGATGGCGGTGCCTTTTTCCACCGTCACCAGGAATGGCCGGTTGGCGATGGCGCGGTTGAGGTCTGTGTCGATGTAGCCTGGCGCCAGGTCGGTTACCACTATCCCGTCGCGCCGGGTCTCCAGGCGCAGAGCCTCCAGGTAGCGGCTGAAGCCCGCCTTGGTGGCGCAATAGACCCCGTTGCCGCGCATACCGCGCACGCCGGCGATGGAACTTATGCCGACGATCTGGCCGTGTCCCTGGCGACGGAACAGCTCCACCGCTGCCTCTGCGGTGGCGATCGCGCCGGTCAGGTTGACGTCGATAGTCTGTCGAACCTGGTCGAAATGGCCCTTGCCGACCGGCGTCGTGAAGGCCACCCCGGCATTGACGACGATGGTGTCGAGTCCGCCGAGGCGCTGCGCGCAGCGCTCTATGGTCGGGGCGATCGCGCTATAGTCGGTCACGTCCAGCGTTTCCACCACGATGTCGGCGGCCTTGCCCGTGAGTTCGGCGGCGAGGCGGTCAAGCTCGCCCTGCTTGCGCCCGGTCAGCGCCAGTCGGTAGCCGCGAGCCGCGAAGTGGCGGGCGAGGTTTTCACCCAGGCCCCGCGTCGCGCCCGTGATCAGAATCGATTCAGCTTTGCTCATGGAGTCTCCCTGTGGAATATGCCGGCACGGCTGCGCTTTCACCGGGCTTTCGTGGTTATAATACCAGCTCTTTCGGTGGCGGGGCGCCAACGATATGCAGGCATCGTTCAGGAAAATCGGTCTGGTGGGGCGCAGCAAGCAGTCCGGCCTGCGTCAGGTCGTGCAGCAACTGCTGGCCCTGCTGGAGGAGCGCGGCCTGGAGGTCATGCTGGAGGATCGCCTGGGCGAACTGGTGGAGGACCGCAGCCATCGCCTGGCGAGCTGTGACGAGATCGGCCAGTCGGTCGACCTCGTCATCGTGGTGGGAGGTGACGGCAGCCTGCTGAGCGCCGCCCGGACCCTGGCCAAGTACGACACCCCGGTAATCGGCGTCAATCGCGGCCGGCTGGGCTTTCTCACTGACATCACGCCGGATGAAATTTCCCGCCAGCTGCCGGCCGTGCTCGAAGGCAAGTACGAACGCGAGCATCGCTTCCTGCTCGACGCCCGGGTCCACCGCAACGGCAAATTGGTAGGGCAGGCAGACGCCCTCAACGACGTGGTGGTAAACTCCGGCACCTCGGCCCGGATGATAGAGTTTGAATTGTATATCAATGACAGTTTCGTTTACCGGCAGCGGGCCGATGGCCTGATCGTTTCCACCCCCACCGGCTCTACCGCATACTCCCTATCGGGCGGCGGCCCCATCATGCACCCGACCCTGGATGCCATGTTGCTGGTGCCCATGTTCCCCCATGCCCTGAGCAGCCGCCCGATCGTGGTGGACGGGAACTCCCGGATCCGCATCGAGATCCTCGCGCGCAATCGCATTCACCCCCCGGTGACCTGCGACGGCCAGGTCAACATGACCGCGCGGCCGGGCGACTCCGTGCACCTGAGCAAGAAGAGCCACCGCCTGACCCTGCTCCATCCACTGGGGCACAGCTTTTACGCGAGCTGCAGGGACAAGCTGCGCTGGGGCGACGCGCTGGTAAATTGATGACAGATTTCCATCCCGCCCTCAGCGTAGGCATAGAGGAAGACCTGTTGCCGCTCAGCGTGCTGCTCCAGCGGCGCGGCGTGGCGCATCGGATTTTCGAGGACCAGGGCCGCCAGGTGCTGGCGGTGCAGCAGGCTGCACACGCGCCGCAGGTCCGCTCCCTCTACCAGGCCTGGCGGGCCGGGGAGGTGCGCATCGAGCCAGTGGGGCAGGGCGCACTCCCACCGCTGCGCAGCGCCGTGAGCTGGCGCGCGGTGCCGGTTACCACGGCACTGGCCCTGTGCAGTATCGGCGGCTTCCTGCTGTTCTACTTTGGCGCCGGGGGGGTGCTGGCTTACCTGACCTTTACTCCCTTCGAACTCGTGGATGGCAAACCGGTGTTCGACCGCATCGATGGCCAGTACTGGCGACTGGTCACCCCCGCATTCCTCCACTTCGGCTGGCTGCATATTGTCTTCAACAGCCTCTGGCTGTGGGAGCTGGGTGGCAAGGTGGAGCGGGTCCTCGGGCACCTGAATATGTTCCTGTTGTTCGTGGTGATCGCCATGGTCTCCAACGCCAGCCAATTCGCCTTCGGCGGTGATGGCCTGTTCGGCGGTATGTCCGGCGTGGTCTACGGGCTGCTGGGTTTCTCCTGGGTGGCACCCCTGCTGCAGCCGGCCTGGCGCATCCAGCCAAGCCCCGGCCTGATGCTGTTCATGGTCGGCTGGCTGGTGTTGTGCATGGTGGGTGTGGTTGAAGTTCTCGGGTTTGGCGCCATCGCCAACGCTGCCCATCTGGGTGGTCTCCTCTGCGGCGCCCTGCTGGGCGCCGTGTTCGGCCTGGCCTCGGCTAAGGAACGCGCATGACGATAGCTGGCAGGATCAACCTGCTGTTTGTTTCCGCCGCCCTGGTGCTGGCAGTGGTGCTCACGGCCTTCACCGCCTGGCGCGAATACCGGTTCGCGCTGGATCGCACGGTGGACGCCGTGCTCGCCAGGGCGCTGGCCCACCCCGAGTTGCAGTTCGAGATTTACCGGCGCGACCAGAAAGCGCTGCAGTCCCTGCTGGCGGGTTTCCTCGAGACCCCGGCGGTGGTGGCCGCTATCGCCCGGGATGGCCTGGACGAAGTCCTTGCCGAGCAGGCACGGGGTGACGGGACTGCGCCCGCGCCCCCGTTCGAGCGCCTGCGGGAGGGGCTCTCCGCCGCCGATATGAGCCTGGTGGGGCTTGACGCGAACGGCGAGCCCGCGGCTACCGGCCTGTGGTCCGCCTGGCGCTACAGCGAACGGCCGATGTACCTGACCCTGCCCGTGCTCACCGCGGTAAACCCCGGGCAGCGTGGGCTTACCGCCTACGATTTTTTCGTCGCTCCGACCACTGCCGCCGCCAATTCCAGCCAGCGCATTATTGGCTACCTGCAACTGGCCATTTCGCGCTCCGCGCTGCTGGACGCAATCGCCCCCGCGACAGGCCGGGTGTTTTTCGGCAGCCTCGGGCTGATCGCCCTGTGCGGGGTGGGGATCGCGCTGATGACCCGCCGTATCACCAGCGACCTGGCGCGACTGGCGCGACTGGCTGATGAGGTCGCCGCGGGGGAGTGGCAGAAACCGGTGGAGATCAGCGCCGGCAGCGAGGTACGCGATATCGCCAACGTGCTGAACCAGGTGATCGAGGGCTTTACCCGGTTGAAGCAGGAGGCCGACGTCGGTAATCGCCTGCTCAGCAGGAAGGTCGACGAGCGCACCACCCAGCTTTCCAGCCGGGAGCAGGCACTCAACCAGGCGGCGGAAGAAATCAGCGAAACCCGCGACAGGCTGCAACGCCTGGCCTATTACGACTCCCTGACGGCCCTGCCCAACCGGCACCTGTTCACCGAACAACTCGACCTGTTGCTTGGGCTCAACCAGCGCAATGGCCAGACCCTGGCCCTGCTGTTCCTGAACCTGGACAACTTCAAGCGTATCAACGATTCACTGGGCTACGGCAGCGGCGACCGGGTGTTGCTCGAAGTCGGCAAACGCCTTACCGACAGCGTGCGCAGCAGCGATCCGGTGGGGCACCACGTGGATGAGCAGCACGACAGGAACATCGATGTTTCCCGTATCGGCGGCGATGAATTCACCGTGATCCTCAACCAGATCGACCAGGTGCATTCGGCGGCCGCGGTGGCGCAGCGATTGCTGGAAGTGTTGCAACAGCCTATGGATATCGACGGCCACGAGCTGGTGGTGAGCCCCAGCATTGGCGTGGCCATAGCTCCCCGCGATGGCGCTGATGCCCATTCGCTGCTGCGGGCCGGCGGTATCGCCATGCACCACGCCAAGGTGTCGGCCAGGGATAAGGTCCTGTTCTACAGCGAGCACATGGACGCCACCGGTGTGGGTCGGCTCGGGCTGGAGGCGGACCTGCGCCGGGCGGTGGAGCGCAACGAGCTGGTACTGCATTACCAGCCCCAGGTGAACACCGTCACCGGGGCGGTCGCGGGCGCCGAAGCCCTGCTGCGCTGGGAGCACCCCGAGCATGGCATGATCCCTCCCTTTCAGTTTATCCCCCTGGCCGAGGAGATCGGGGTGATAGGGGAGCTGGGGCAGTGGGTGCTTGCCGAGGTCTGCCGGCAACTGCAGGCGTTTGACCGGGCTGGGCTGCTCCTGCCCAGGGTTGCAATCAACATCTCGTCCTTTCAGTTCTCCCAGACCTTTTGCGCCGACACACGCGATCTGCTGCAGCAATTCGCTTTGACGCCGGCGCGGCTGGAGTTTGGTCTCACCGAGGCGATCCTGACGGACGAGGACAGGCACACGTTTGAAAGCCTGAAAGAGCTGAAGGCGATGGGTGTTCACCTGTCCGTGGACAATTTCGGTACCGGCTACTCGCCCCTGGGTTATCTCAGCCGTCATGCGATAGACGAGTTGAAGATCGACCGCAGCTTTACCCTCGACTGCGACCGCAACGAGAAGAACGCGCGGCTGGTGATTGCCATCATCGCCCTCGCCCGAAGCCTCGGCCTTGGCGTGCTGGCGGAGGGGGTGGAAACCGAGGAACAGTGCCGCTTCCTCATACGCAACGGTGTCCAGGTGGTACAGGGTTACCTGTTCAGCGCGCCGGTTGCGGCCGGAAAACTCGAAGCGCTATTGGCGCCCTGGCATTTTGTCGACCAGGTGCAGGCGATCCAGGCCGGGGTCTGACATGGACTATTTGCAACTTGTCAGCAGCATGACCCCGGAAATCTACCGCGGTCTCCTGCGCGCGGTGGAAATCGGCAAATGGCCTGACGGCAGGGCGCTTACGTCGGCGCAGCGCGGCGAGGCCCTGCAGGCGTTGATCGCCTGGGGCAAACTGAATTTGCCTTCAGACCAACAGATCGGCTTTATCGACAGGGGCCACAAGGCCGGGGACAGCTGTGATGATCCGGATGAGACTGCCCTGAAATGGCAGGAATAGGAGGCAGGTGTGGCTGAGCTGTTGGCCAGGGGCCCGGTGCGAAAGATGAAAACCCGGCTGGCCGGGCAGGTTCAATATACAGCGCTGCTGGGGGATGACCAGGTTGAGCTCAATCAGTACCTGGGCCGCAAGCTCAGGCTGGAGTTCAGCGGTGCGATCAACTGCATCCATTGTGGCCGCAAGACGGCAAAGAGCTTCAACCAGGGCTATTGCTATCCCTGTTTCAAACGCCTGGCCCAATGCGACAGCTGCATTGTCAGCCCGGAGAAATGCCACTACGCGGCCGGCACCTGCCGCGAGCCGGAGTGGGGCGAGCAACACTGCATGATCGACCATATCGTCTACCTGGCGAATACCTCGGGCCTGAAAGTGGGCATAACCCGGGGCAGCCAGGTGCCCACTCGCTGGATGGACCAGGGCGCCACCCAGGCCCTGCCCATATTCCGGGTGGATACCCGCATGCACTCCGGCATGGTCGAGTTGGTGTTCAAGCGCCATATGGCCGACAAGACCAACTGGCAGGCCATGCTGCGGGGGGACGCGCAGCCTTGTGACCTGGAGCAGGCAAGGCTGCAGTTGCTCGAGACCTGCGCGCAGGAGATTAGCGCCTTGCAGCGCCAGTTCGGTTTGCAGGCGATCAGCGTACTGGAGGCGCAGCAGCAAACCCTGATCAGCTACCCGGTGCTGGAATACCCGGCCAAGGTCACCTCCTTCAACCTCGACAAGAGCCCCAGCGCCGGTGGTACCCTGCTGGGCATCAAGGGCCAGTACCTGATTTTCGATGCCGGCGTTATCAATATGCGCAAGTACGGCGGCTACGAGTTGTCCCTGAGCAGGGATTGAATTTCACCACATACCGGGACCTGCAATGCGAGACGCCAAGCCAGCTGCCATTCACCTCAAGGATTACCGGCCACCGGCCTACCTGGTGACCCACACCGACTTGCATTTCGAGCTGTGGGAAGACCATGCGCTGGTCACTTCGCGCCTGCAGCTGCGGCGCAACGCAGGCGTCGACGCGGCGACACCCCTGCAGCTGGACGGCGTGGGGCTCGAGCTGCTGGGCCTGCGCCTGGACGGGCAGGAAGTGGGCGTCGGGCACTTTACCGTAACGCCGGAGCGTCTGGAAATCGCCCTGGTGCCCGCGAGTTTCGAGCTGGAGTGCCGGACCCGGATCTATCCCCAGGACAATACCGCGCTGGACGGGCTGTACAAGTCCCATGCGATGTTCTGCACCCAGTGCGAGGCCCATGGCTTTCGCAAGATTACCTACTACCCGGACCGACCCGACGTGATGGCGGTGTTCAGCGTGCGTATCGATGCCGACAAGGCCCGCTACCCGGTGTTGTTGAGCAACGGTAACCTGGTGGCAACTGCAGACCTGTCCGGGGGTCGCCACAGGGCCAGCTGGCAGGACCCCTTTCCCAAGCCGGCCTACCTTTTTGCGCTGGTGGCGGGCGACCTGCGCTGCGTCGAGGACGTCTTTCGCACCTGCGGTGGCCGCGAGGTCTGCCTGCGCATCTACGTGGAAGAAAAGGACCTCGGCAAGTGTGAGCACGCCATGCGTTCACTCAAGCATGCCATGCGCTGGGACGAGGAGGTGTACGGTCGCGAGTACGACCTCGACATCTTCAATATTGTCGCCGTCGATGACTTCAATATGGGGGCGATGGAGAACAAGAGCCTCAATATTTTCAACAGCTCCTGTGTCCTGTGCAGCCCCGAGACGTCCACCGACCGCAGCTTTCAGACAGTGGAGTCAATCGTCGCCCACGAGTACTTCCACAACTGGAGCGGCAACCGCGTGACCTGTCGCGAC
This sequence comes from uncultured Gammaproteobacteria bacterium, assembly GCA_963700715.1. Taxonomy (GTDB): domain Bacteria; phylum Pseudomonadota; class Gammaproteobacteria; order Pseudomonadales; family Halieaceae; genus JARRPM01. The sequence continues at coordinate 527,817 of CAVOYP010000006.1, read as the reverse complement.
TGGTTCCAGCTGAGCCTGAAAGAGGGCTTCACCGTTTTCAGGGACGCCTGCTTCTCCGCGGACATGGGTTCGGCCACGGTCAAGCGGGTGGAAGACGTGACCCTGCTGCGCACCGCCCAGTTCGCCGAGGATGCGGGGCCGATGGCGCACCCGGTGCGGCCGGAGTCGGTGATCGAGATCAACAATTTCTACACCCTCACCGTGTATGAGAAGGGGGCGGAGATTGTCCGCATGATCCACACCCTGCTCGGCCCGCAGTTGTTTCGCCAGGGCTCCGACCTGTACTTTGAGCGCCACGATGGCCAGGCGGTGACCTGCGAGGATTTCGTACGCGCCATGGAGGACGCCAGCGGCATGAACCTCGGCCAGTTTCGCAACTGGTACGCCCAGGCGGGCACGCCGCTGCTGGCCGTGCGCGACGAGTACGATGCCGCAAGCGAGCGCTACACCCTGCATGTGACCCAGTCCTGCCCGGCCACACCGGGCCAGCCGTGAAAGAAGCCCTTTGTGATACCGCTGGCGATGGGCCTGCTGGGCGACGCGGGCAACCTGCCGCTGCACCTGGCAACCGGGGGGCCTGGCGCCGAGACCGCCGACAATACCCACCACGTGCTCATCGTTGACCAGCCCGCACAGTCTTTTGTCTTTGAACAGGTGCGGGAGCGCCCTGTGCCTTCGCTGCTGCGGGGTTTTTCCGCACCGGTGCGGCTCGAGTACAACTTCAGCAAAGCCGATCTGAGCGCGCTGATGAGTCGTGACGACGACGGCTTCGTGCGCTGGGACAGCGCCCAGGCCCTTGCCACCCGGGTAATTCACGAGGTGGAAGCGCAGATCCAGCGCAGTGCCGACGCCCTGGTTGATCCGCTGTTGCTGGAAGCCTGCCACAACCTGCTGGGCGATGAGTCGCTGGATCCGGCCATGGTGGCGGCGATGCTGTCGCTGCCGGGCGAGGATTACCTGGCGGAGCTGGCCAGCCACAGCGGCGGCGCCAATGTCGATACCATCCACAACGCCCGTTGGGCGGTACAGGCCCGGATTGCCCGTTCCTGCGAGGCCCGGCTGCTCGATTGCTATCAGCGCCTGGGCTTCAGCGGCGACTACGCGCCGTCCTCCGCCCAGGTCGCTGCCCGCAGCCTGCGCAATACCTGCCTGGAGTACCTGTCCTGCGCCAGCGGCCTGCAGCCTGAACTGGCCCCGCGCCAGTTCAGCCAGGCGCATAACATGACCGACCGGCTGGCGGCCCTGCGGTGCATCGTGTTCTATGGGGATGAGTCCCGGCGCGAACAGGCACTGGACCAGTTCCATCGCGACTGGCGTCATGACGCGCTGGTGATGAACCAGTGGTTCGCGCTGCAGGCCGCGATGCCCCTGGGCGATACGCTTGCCCGGGTGCGGGGGTTGCTGTCCCACCCGGATTTCGACCTGCGCAACCCGAACAAGGTGCGCTCGCTGGTGGGCGTGTTCGCCAGCCAGAACCCGGTGCATTTCCATCGCATCGATGGCGAGGGCTACCGCTTCCTGGCTGACATGGTCGTGCGGCTCAACAGTGCCAACCCGCAGCTGGCGTCGCGCCTGCTGACACCCCTGACCAGGTGGCGCAACTACCGGGGCCGGGCAGAGTTGATGTGCGCCCAGCTGGAGCGCCTGGCGGCGTTGCCGGACCTGTCGCCTGACGTGTTCGAGCTGGTGACCAAGTCCCTGGCCGGCACGGCAACAGCCGCGCTGCAGCAATGAGGTAGCCGACTGGCTGGTAGCTGCCCGGGACGCCGGGTGCGCGCAGCCGAGTATCCACTGGCGATTGTGCCGTGCAATGGAGGGAGGTCGAAAGCTATTGCCGTGATCAGTACATTGAGGCGGCTCGTCTCGGTCTTTCTTGTCGGCCTGCTCCTGCCGGCCTGCACCGCAGATCCACCCGAAGCGCGCCTGCAGGACTATGGGGAGCGTTTGTCCCGGACACTCGGTATGGAATCAAAGCAAATTCCGCCGCTGATGTTCAGTCGATTCCCGACGCAACCAACCTTATCCACCGACCCGTCTCGGGAAACCATTGATATCCTGGATCTATGGTCAATCAGGGAATGTGCTTTGCACGTCGTGCTGGCGCAAAGAAACAGCTCCCTGGGCCGCGTCGCCCAGCCGTCCACGCGCATGTTTTATGAACTGGAGTTCCTGCGGTTGGCGCCAGAGTGCATCGAACATCTGGCACAGCAGGGAAACACAGCACTGGCAGCGAGCTTGAGCGAGGTGCGTGCTCGCAAGGAGGCGCGGCTGCCGCGGCTTATCTGGCAGGGCGTGTTGGGCGGCGGCGAGTATGAACGCTTCTGGAAAGTCCCGCAGCGGCTGGGCAGTTATCCGGCAACGGGAAACTCCCCGGCGGAGCTGGCGCTTGCGGCCCTTGCAAGCGATGTGCGGCGCTGGCTCTCCGGGGATTATCAATTTGATTCAACCGAGGTGGAGGCCAACCTGCAGAAACTCCTGTCCGCAGACGCAGGCGCTCTGTACAAATCGGCTGTGTTGCAAAATCTGTATCTTGGGCACATAGATGCAGCGCTGGAGCAACGCCTGCAGGCGGGGCCGGTATGCAAAACCCCGACAGATGGCAGGGCCAGGATACTGGATACGGTTGTGCGCAAATACTTCGTAGGCAGCATTCAGCCCTGGTCGGCAAGGATACAGTCCAGGGCCTTTCAACTCGATGCTGCAAGAGAAGTCGAGGAGCTGTTGGCAGGTGCCGAACCAGAAGATTTCGCAAGCTGGAGGAAAGAGCGTGATCGCGTGATAGAACAGGCGCTGCAAGCCCCTCGCAGCCATGTGGAGACGCTTCTGCCGCTCATGCGCCAGTGCGGACTCGTGCCTCAAGATCAGGCCACACCTTGACAGCGCGTCCTTTCACAACCGGGGTACGGGATTTCCTGCTCGGAGTAGAGTAGTCGCTACTTCGCAACCTTCTGCGCGGCCTGTTCCGGGTACAGCGCGGTACCGGGGTGAAACGCGACCCAGGCGAACCAGTATCCGGACGTGACAGGGAACTCTTTGTCGCCGGCGTCAAAGGCGCGGGCGGCCTGGGCGTTTTTGTCCCAGCGGATTTGCAGCGCCTGCGACCCCACGCTGACATTGAGTGTGCCATCCGCCAGTTTGTCCAACTCCTCGAAAGGCACTGCCAGTGCGGCTTCGCCGACGCTGACGCCCACCACCCAGGTTTTCGCCGGTATGCGCGTGTCGCTGTGGAGTGTGGCGAAGTTCACCATCGGCAGGCGCCGGTACTCGGTATAGGGACTGATATCGTAATTGCGCTGGTGGCCGGTGTCCCGTGACAACACCATTGATTGCGGATGCTGCTGCAGCCAGGCGCCCCAGGTGGTGTACTGCGCGGGCACCTGGGTCAGAGTGGTTCCCTGCAGCGGCCCGGTGACCGCCTTTTTCATTACCTGGGACCACAGTGATTGCGTCGCCTGGTCGTAGAGCAGCACATTGCTGTTGTAGATCAGCCCGGAGACGCCGAAGTTCAGGTCCTTGCCTGCAGAATTGGCGAAAAATGCCATGCCGGTGCCGCACAGGGGGCAGAAGGTAATGGTGAGCGCGGTGTCGCCGAAGCGGTCGTTGACGACCTCGTGGTAATCCAGGATGGCGATGGGGTAAGCCTTGGCCACGCCGTTGTGGCTCACTCCCATCACCCGGTCGCCGGGGCGGATCTGCTGCTCGCGGGCTGCGCCCTCGAGGAAGATTGGATTGTCGAGGGCGGGTATGCCGTCGCGGCCGGGCCCGCCGTGGTCGATTTCGATAGGTGCGACCAGACCTCCCTCCAGCTCAAAGCCATTGGAAAATGTCGGCTCCTGCGCTTCGCGGGCGCCGGCGCACAGACTGGTCAGCGCAATGATTGCCACGGTGGCGGCGAGAGCTGGTTTCATGCTGGTTTCCTCTTTCCCATAATGGGCACAAGCCAGGCAGCCGTGTTGCGCTCTGCCGTCCCCACCTTAGCTTGCCTGTGGGTAAAGTTGTAGTGGCGCCTCCCGGGATTTGCTCGCGCCCCGCTTCCTGGAACGCAGGCGCCTGGCGGCATCCGCCAGAACAGCGCCGTCCCAGGATGCGGGCGGATCCCGGTACAGTGCCGCATTCAGCGCATCCAGGGCCGCGTCCATGGCCGGGTCGGTGAAGGCGGCCGCTACCTGGGCCAGGGAGGCGAGCCGGGGTTGGGCGCTTACGATGGCGGTCCAGTCGAGTAACGCCTTGCGTGCACGCGGCGCATCGCCGCTGGCGCAGGCTTGCAGCAGGGCCTTGAAAGCGGGTGGTTCCCGCCTATCTTCGGCCTGCTGCCCGGTTGCCGCCTGGCGCCGCTGGCGGCGCGACCAGGCCAGGTAGACCAGGGTGATGAGCCAGCCGGCACCGTTGGCCAGGGCGATGAGCGGCCACCACCGGTCGCTGCCCGTTGCGACCTCGTTCGTGTTCGACACGGTCGCCGCATCAAGTGCGATCGTCGGCGCTGGCACAGGCGAGGGCACCTGCGGCGCTGTTGCCGGAGCACTCCCGCCAATCTCCAGTTCCCGCGCCGGCAGTACCGCGTAGCGCAACTCGTTGCTGGCGGTATCCCACCAGGGAATTCGCACCTCCGGCAGCTGCCAGCGCCCGGCCCGGGTCGGCACTACGGCAACGCTGTCGACCCGGGTGCCCACCAGTCCGCCCGCCGTTTCTTCGTCACTGATAGTGGGCTGGTCCGGGTAGAACTTGAGCCCTTCCACCGGCGGGAACATGACCGGTGGCAACTGGGCACCCTGCACGCCCTCGCCGCGAATGGTGATGGTGCGGGTCGCGGATTCGCCGATCTCGAGCTGCTCCGGCGGCGTCGACCAGGATTCCTCCAGCGTCAACGCCGCGGCCGGCAGCCACTCGCCCGGCGGGTAGCTGTCGGGTCGGGGCAGCACTTCGATACTCAGGGCGGCGGTGCTGCGCCGGACCTGCCGGCCGCCGCCGGAATCGAACAGGCTGCGCCGCGGTGCACGCTCGCGGGCAGTGAATGTCTGGGCCGGTATCTCCAGGGTCCCGCTCTGCTCGGGGAAGATGGCATAGCGCAGCTCATGCACCAGCCACGGGCGCCCGTTGACCGTGCGCTGGAATGAGTTCTGCTCCAGTGGCCGCACAAAGGCATTGTCCAGTTGCAACTGGGTGATATTGCGGTCGTCCAGGTTGACGGCCTGTTGCAGCCGCAGGGTCAGTATGACCTGGCCCTGGACGTAAACCGACGAGCGGTCGAGTTCCGCCTCAAACAACAGGTCCTGGCCACCATTGCTGCCTTGCGGCGGCGGCCCCACCGTCACCTGCAACGGGCTGGTTGCCTGTGAACCCAGGCGCAGCGCCGGGATCGTGAGCAGGCCCTCGCGCCGGGGGGTGATGTCCAGCACCAGTTCCCTGCTGCTGGAGAAGTTGCCGTTGATAAAGCTGGATTTGCTGCTGCTGGAACGAGCGAGGATCTCGAAGTCGGTCTCCAGGGGCAGCAGCTCCAACTCGTCCAGATCCTCGCCATCTGTCGCCGCGATGCTCAGCCTCAGGGTATCCCCCAGGGCGGCGCGATCGCGGTCCAGGCTGGCACTTACCGCCGCCCAGCTGCCGCTCGCCGCGCAGGCCAGGGCCAACCCACACAGCAGGCCCAGGGCCCTACCAGTAAATGTCATTTTCACTCCCGGTTCCCCGTTGTTGCCGTTGGTAACTTTCGTAGCGGAATTTCTCCCGCAGCAGACCCGAAGGGTCATCCGGTACACGCCGCAGCCACTGCTCCATGGCCTGGTCGCGCTCCTGCATTTGCGGGTCGGCAGCCGCCTGCTGCGCGGCCTCTGCAGCGGCCTCGTCCTCTGAGCCTTCCTGTTCGGCAGCGCGCTGTTGTTGCGCTTCCTCCTGCTCCGTCTCCTGCTGCTCCTGGCCCTCCTGTTGTTGCGCCTGGTCCTGCTGCTGGTCCTGGTCCTGTTGTTCTTGCTGGTCCTGCTTGTTTCTGGCCCTGGTCCTGCTGTTGCTGCTCCTGGTTCTGCTGTCCCTGGTCCTGCTGCTCCTGGTTCTGTTGTTGCTCCTGGTCCTGCTGCTGTTCCTGGTTCTGCTCCTGGTCCTGCTGCTCCTGCTGTTGCTGGTCCTGATCCTGTCCTGTTGCTGATCCTGGCTTTGCTGCTGTTGCTGTTCCTGCTGCTTGAGCTGTTCCAGCAGCGCCAGGTTTTCGCGGGCGTCCTCCCGGTCGGGAGCGCGCTGCAGGGATTCCTTGTAGGCCTCGATGGCCGGGTCAAGCTGGCCGGCCCTGGCCAGGGCATTGCCGCGGTTGTACCAGCCGTCGGCGTCGTCAGCCCGGGCAAATGCTTCTGCCGCGGTTTCGTACTCGCCGCCCTGGTAGGCCGCCGTACCGGCCCAGGCCGGGTTCTCGAACAGTTCCGCGGCACGCTTGCTGTCGCCCTGTTGCAGCGCGGCCCGGCCCTGCTGATCCGATGTCCGCCACAGGTCCTCCCAGCCGAAAGCCGCCGCCGGTTGCGGTTGGGCAAAGAACAGCAGTGGCAACAGGCCCAGGATCCAACCCCGACGAAACAGCGCCAGGGCCAGCGGCAACAGCGGGAGGATCAGCAGGTAGCCCTGGTCTTCCCAGGCGTCGGCGGTGCGGTCCAGGGCCAGGGTGGGTTCGCGTCCGGGCAGGGGCGATTCCGCGAGCAGGTTGTCCAGGTCCGTATTGTCGATCTGCAGGGGCATATAGCGGCCACCGCCGGCGGCGGCCAACTCGCGCAGGGGCTGTTCATCCAGGGTCGGCATCACGATGGTGCCGTCCCGGTCTTTCAGGAACCCGCCCCGCGGCAGGGGTATCGGTGCCCCGCTGGCGGTGCCCACGCCCATCACGGACAGGGAGGCGCCACCGTTGCCCAGCGCGCGCTCAATAGCACTGCCATCTTGCTCGCTGATGCCATCGGTCACCAGCAGCACCCTGCCAGCGCGGACTCCGGCGGAGCGCAGCAGCTGCACCGCCTGCTCCACCGCAGCGACCGGGTTGCTGCCCGGCACTGGCATCATCCCGGGGGCAAGCGCCGGCAGCAGGTTGGCAATCGTGGCGGTATCGTCGGTGAGGGGCGTCACAATGTGGGCGTCCCCGGCATAGGCGATAAGGCCGGTCTGGCCCTCCCGGCGCGCGGCCAGCAGGTCCAGCAGTTTCTGCCGGGTCCGCTCGAGGCGCGAGGGAGCCAGGTCCCCTGACATCATGGAGTAGCTGAGGTCCAGCACCAGCACCAGTGCGTCCTGCTTCTGGTGCACCGGCTGCGGCAGTTTCTGCCAGCTGGGGCCGGCGGCTGCAAGTGCGGCCAGGAGCCAGCCGAACAGGATAAACGGCAGCAGGTTGGGACCCCGGGAGGCCGTATCCCGCCCTACCAGGAAGGGCAACAATTCAGGGGCGATGACCTGGCTCCAGCTGCCGGACCGGCCCCTGAGACGCCACAGCAAAAGGGCCAGCACCGCGGCGGGCAGCAGGCTCCACAGCCATTCCGGCCGCATCCAGTGCACAGCCATCACCGTGCCTCCTGCGGGCCGCCGCTGCTGCGCCAGCTAGTGCTGCGCAGCAGCTGCCGCAGCGCCAGCGCAAAGCTCAGCAACAGGGCCAGCAGCAGCGGTACATAGCCCAGCGCCTGGCGCGGGCGATAGCTCACGGCCGCCTGTTCGACCGGCTCCAGCTGGTCCAGCAACTGGTAGATACCGGCCAGTTCCGCGGGGTCCCGGGCGCGAAAATACTGGCCGCCGGTAGTCTGCGCAATTTTTTGCAGCGTGGCTTCATCGAGGTCCGCGGCGGGATTGACCTGGCGACTGCCGAAGCTGGAGCCGAACAGGCCGGGCAGGGTCATCCGCTCGGCACCGATGCCGATGGTGTAAATGCGGATACCCAGGTCACTGGCCAGCTGCGCGGCGTCGAGGGGCCGCACCGAGCTGGCGGTGTCCTGGCCGTCAGTCAACAGGATCAGCACGCGGCTCTGGGCGGGGCGTTCTTTCAGGCGCTTGACGGCGAGGCCAATCGCATCGCCGATGGCGGTCTCCTGCCCGGCGAAGCCGATTTGCGCTTCCTGCAGGAAGCGCTTGACCGTGGGGGTGTCAAAACTCAGCGGCGACTGCAGGTAGGCGTTGCTGCCGAACAGGATCAGGCCAAGCCGGTCACCCTTGCGGCTGTCAATGAAATCGGCGCCCACCCGCCTGACCGCCTCGACCCGCGACACGAGATTCTTGCCCAGCTGCATATCTTCCACCTGCATGGAGCCTGAGATATCGACGGCCAGCATCAGGTCGCGACCGCTGTTGGGCAACTCGATCGCCTCGCCGATCCAGGTGGGGCGGGCCGCCGCCAGCAACAGCAACAGCCACAGCAGCCACAGGGCGACGGCCGGCAGCACGCGAATGTGCCCGCCGCGCGCGCCCTGTCCGGCGCCCAGTTGCTGCCACTCCTCGTAGAACGGCGCGCGCAGGGCCGGTTCCGGGCTGCGGGCCAGCGGCAGTGCGCGGCGCACCAGCCAGGGCAGCGGCGCCAGCAGCAGCATCCAGGGCCAGGCCCATTCGATCATCGCGCCACCCGGTGTCGTTTGATCCAGCTTGCGGCGCTGCGCTGCAGCTGATCGATATCGATGTCAGGGCCGTGCCGAAGATAGGCGCCGCTGGCGAACCCGGCGGGGAAGCGGGCGTCCTGCCCCAGGCCTGCATTGAGGAAGGCCAGCCAGTCGGCGCCGGTGCTGGCGGCCACCTCCCGGCGCGGATAGGAAACCAGGGCCACGCTCTTGAGCAGGGCATTGGTTTGCGCGACGAACTGCTGGGCGTCACCGTTTTGCCGATAGGCCGCCTGCAGTCGGGCCAGCTGGGCCAGCGCCACGCGGCGGTAGGCGCCGGCGCGATAGCGTCGCAGCAGGTACCAGGCCAGCGCCAGCAGAAGTACCAGCAGCAGCGCGGCCAGCAGCCACCAGCCCGGGGCCGGTGGCCACCAGCCGATGGGCAGAGGTTCCCGCAGTGGATGCAGCTGGGCCAGTGGATCCTGGGGGTTCACCGCCGCGGGTCTCCGTAAAACTGTTGCAGCAGGCTGAAGGGCGCCTGGTTCGTGGTCGCCTGCAGCAGGGGAATACCCAGGCGCAGCAGGTCGCCTGCCAGCGACTCGCGCTGCTGTTGGGCGCGGGCACTGTAACTGACGCGCAGCTTGGCGTCCGCGGTATCCAGCTCGCTGCGCGCCCTGCCGTCGGTCACCGCGTAGCGCCCCGCGCGCGGCAGCTCCGCCTCCAGCGGGTCGCTGCAGGCAATGGCCGTGATTTCGATGTGTTGCGCCAGCTGGAACAACTGCTCCCGCGCATCCTGCTCGTCGGCGCCGCGGAAGTCGCTGATGATGAACACGCTGCTGCCGGGTCGGGCAATGCGTCGCAGAGTGGCCAGGGTATCGGCAAAGGGGGCTGCGGCGGGCGTCGCCAGGGGCAGGGCGATATTGTACCGGGCTATCTCGGATAGCAGCGCCAGCACGGTCCTGCGGCTGCGACGGGGGCGGACCTCCCGATGGCCGGCTCCATTGAACACCAGGCCGCCGACGCGGTCGCCGGCGTCCAGGGCGCTCCAGGCCAGCAGGCTGGCAAGGTGGGCAGCCAGCACCGACTTGAAGCAGTGGCTGGAGCCGAAGAACATGTTGTTGCGCTGGTCCACGGCCACCAGAACGGGGCGCTCGCGCTCCTCCCTGAACAGCTTGGTATGGGCGCTGCCGGTGCGCGCGGTTACCCGCCAGTCGATGCTGCGAATATCGTCGCCGGGCTGGTAGCTGCGCACTTCCTCGAAATCGATGCCGCGACCGCGGAAATTGCTTTTGTTGGGGCCGGCCAGGTTGCTCAGTGCGCGGTTGCGCCGGGCCAGGCGCAACTGGCGGGCCCGAAACCGCAGGCCGATCAGCTCCTCCAGCGCCACATGGGCACCGCGGGCCGGGGCGGTGACATCGGCCAGGCCCATGCTCAGCCCACGGGCACCAGGGCCAGCAGCTCGCGGATGACCTGGTCCGGCGTGACCCCGTTGGCCTGGGCCTCGAAACTCAGGATCAGGCGGTGGCGCAGGACATCGGCGGCGAGGGCCTGCACATCGTCCGGGCTGACGTAGTCGCGGCCGCGCAGCCAGGCATGGGCGCGGGCGCAGCGATCCAGGGCGATGGTGGCCCGGGGACTGCCCCCGTACTCGATCCAGCCGGCCAACTGTTTCGAGTATGCGCCCGGCTTGCGGCTGGCGATGACCAGCTGCACGATATACTGCTCCACAGGGCTGGACATGTGCATGGCCAGCACCTCCTGACGGGCAGCGAAAATGGTTTCCTGGCGCAGCGGTTGCGGAGGCCTGGCTGTGTAGTTGCCGGCCTCGGCCCGGGTCAGCCGCAGGATTTCCATTTCGGCGCTGGCGTCCGGGTAGTCGACGTTCACGTGCATCAGGAAGCGGTCGAGCTGCGCCTCCGGTAGCGGATAGGTACCCTCCTGCTCTATCGGGTTCTGGGTGGCCATCACCAGGAATAGCGCCGGCAGCGGGTAGGTCTGGCTGCCGATACTGACCTGGCGCTCGCCCATCGCCTCCAGCAGGGCAGACTGTACTTTCGCGGGTGCCCGGTTGACCTCGTCCGCGAGCACCATGTTGTGGAAAATGGGGCCTTTCTGGAAGTGGAAGCTCGCCTCCTGCGGCCGGTAGATTTCTGTTCCCGTCACGTCACCCGGCAACAGGTCGGGGGTGAACTGGATGCGGTGGAAAGAACCCTCCACGCCCGCCGCCAGGGTCTTGATGGCGCGGGTCTTGGCCAGCCCGGGGGCGCCCTCGACCAGCAGGTGGCCGTCCGCCAGCAGCGCGATGACCAGTCGCTCTACCAGCTGGGATTGGCCGATGATCTGGCTGCTGAGCCAGTCTTCCAGTGCTCTTACGTCTGCGCTTGCCACAATTTCTCCAGTTCCTTTGTTGGGTGGTTAACCTTGCCGGTGGATGGTGATGGGCGCCGTGCCGGGAAGGATGCGTATAGTAGCCCACTCGGCGATCGCCTGCAGTGGCCAGGCCGCGTGCGGTCGGAGCGAACCCTGTGACTGGGACTCCACCCAAAAGTTCCCGCTCCTGTGCAATATCGGCTGCCGTTTGGGCTAGACTGTGGTGACATTTTTCAGGGGGTCTGCGGATCTCCTCAGGTGGGAGCTCACTCGATTCATGATCTGGGATACGGTTAAGAAAAGCCTGCTGGCGGAACTGAATCAGCGTATCGAGAGCCGGGCAGACGAGGCGGACCGGGAGTCACTGCGCAATCTTTGCGCCGCCTTCTACGGGCGCTTTCCCGCGGAGGATATGCGCGAGCGCTCGGTGGAAAACCTCTACGGCTGCCTCTGCGGCCTGCTGAGCATGCTGCGAACCCGCCCCGATGCCTCGCCGAGGATCCAGATTTTCAATCCGGAAGTCCAGACACACGGCTGGGAAAGCAAATACACCGTGATCGCGATCGCCTGCCGGGGCATCCCGTTTTGTACCGCATCGGTTCGCGGAGAGCTGAACCGCCGCAATCTGACAATACACACAATCGCCGGCTCCAACCTGCCGATTACCCGTGACGCGGCGGGTGAGCTGCTGGCGGTACAGACCGATGCCGAGGGTAACTTGAGCGGTCTGCCCGAGGAGGCAGTGCTGTATTTTGAGATTGGCCGCCATTCCAGGCCGGATGAACTCGAGGAATTGCGCCAGACCCTCGGGGAGATACTGGAAGAAGTCGCACTGGTGGTGGATGACTTTCCCGCTATTCGCGCGCGCCTGCAGGAGGCGCAGCGGCAGGTCCAGGGCAGTGACTGCGTGGACGCAGAGCTGCGCGACGAGGCCGCGGCGTTCCTGGAGTGGCTGCAGCAGGCGCACATCACCATGCTCGGCTATGAATACCTTGAAGTGCAGGCCGCCGGGGAGCCCGGCCAGCAAGTCACGGTGGTGGCCGCCGCCAGCCTGGGGCTGCTGCGGCATCGCGCCACCCGCGGTGCGGAGGACCTCGGCGCTGACCTTGCGCAAATGTCGGCCGAAGAGCTGCGGCGGCGGCAGCTGAGCTTTTCCAAGTCGCGCAGTCGCTCCCGGGTGCACCGGCTGACCTACCCGGATTATATCGAGGTCAAGGTATTCGGTGAGGCCGGGAAAACCGTCGGGCAGCACCGGTTTATCGGCTTGTACACCTCTTCCGTATACACAATGAACCCGCGGCAGATACCTATTCTTCGGCGCAAGGTAGAGCGGGTCATGCAGATGTCCACCCTGGACTCGTCAGACCACGAGAGCCGGGAGCTGGAGCGGGTGCTGGAATTGTTCCCACGGGATGAACTGTTCCAGTCGAGTATTCAGGAGCTTTTTGACACGGTTACCGCGGTCAATCGCATCCAGGAGCGTCGGCAAATACGCCTGTTCGTGCGCCGTGACCCCCACGGCAAGTTCGTCAACTGCATCGTTTATATACCGCGGGACCGCTACACCACCGAACAGCGCGGGAAGATAGAGCGGATTTTGTGCGATGCGTTCAGCGCGCAGGAGGCGGAGTTTACGACCCACTTTTCCGAATCGATCCTGGTGCGCTGCCACTTCGTGCTGCGGGTTGACCCGAGTACCGCACTTGACTTCGATGCCGCGGAAATCGAGGACCAGGTCGTACAGGCTACCCTCGCCTGGGAGGATCGCCTGCGCAATCGCCTGATTGAGGAGTTTGGTGAGGAGATCGGCGAGCAGTATGTACGGGAGTTGGCCGCTGGTTTCCCCCCCGGCTATCGCGATGATTTCGATTCGCGGGTAGCGGTGCTGGATATCAAGCAGATTCTGCGCTTGCAGCGCGGCGAAGAACTGACCATGAACCTTTACCGCTCAGTGGATGAAGGCGGCGAAATGCTGAGCCTGCGCCTCTACCACGGCGCCCAGAGCCTGCCCTTGTCAGATGTCCTGCCGATCCTCGAAAACCTCGGCTTGCGGGTGATGACGGAACGCCCCTACGGTGTGCGCGGCAGCAATGGACTAATCTACTGGATTCAGGAATTCACCCTGATATACGCCCTGTCCCACGACATTGTCCTGGAGGAGGTGAAACAGGAGTTCGAAGAGGCTTTTACCCGGATCTGGTTCGGCGAGTCGGAGAGCGATGCCTTCAACCGCCTGCTGCTGGGTACGCGCCTGGACTGGCGGGAAATCGGCATGCTGCGCGCCTATGCACGCTACCTGCGCCAGGTGCTTTTCCCCTTCAGCGTGGAGTATATGGCGGAGACCCTCGGCAACCACCTGCAGATCACGGGTTGCATCGTGGAGTTGTTCCTTACCCGATTTTCCCCCGTGTTTGAGGGCGACGATGACTGGCGCCTGCAGCGCGAGGCAGAAGTGGAACGGCGCATCCTCGACGCACTGGAACGGGTGGAGAACCTCGGCGAGGACCGCATCATTCGCCAGTATGTACAGGTGTTGAAAGCGACCCAACGTACCAATTTCTTCCAACAGGGAACGGACGGTTCGCTCAGGTCCTGTTTTTCCTTCAAGCTCAAACCGGCGGAGATTCCCGGCGTCCCCAAGCCTTTGCCGCTGTATGAGATCTACGTGTATTCGCCCCGGGTCGAAGGCGTGCACCTGCGCGGCGGCAAGGTCGCCCGCGGCGGCCTGCGCTGGTCGGATCGGTTCGAGGATTTCCGCACCGAAGTGCTGGGTTTGGTCAAGGCACAGCAGGTGAAGAACGCGGTGATCGTACCCGTCGGCGCCAAGGGTGGCTTCGTGGCGCGCCAGTTGCGCCCGGATATGAGCCGTGAAGAGACACAGCGGGAAGGTATCGCCTGTTACCAGATGTATATCCGCGCGCTGCTGGATATCACCGACAATCGCTGTGCCGGCGAGGTTATAAGGCCGCCACAGGTCGTGGTGAAGGACGAGGACGACCCTTACCTGGTGGTGGCGGCCGACAAGGGCACGGCGAGTTTTTCCGATATCGCTAATGCGATTTCGGCCGAGTACGGCTTCTGGCTGGGTGACGGCTTTGCCTCTGGCGGCAGCGCCGGTTACGACCATAAGAAGATGGGCATTACCGCACGCGGTGCCTGGGTGTCCGTGCAACGCCATTTCAGGGAAATGGACCTGGATGTGCAAAGCACCAACTTTTCAGTAGTAGGGATCGGCGATATGGCCGGCGACGTGTTCGGCAATGGCATGCTGCTGTCCGAACACATATGCCTGGTTGCGGCTTTCAACCACATGCATATATTCGTTGATCCCGAGCCCGATGCCGCAACCAGCTTTACCGAGCGCAAGCGCCTGTTCCAGTTACCTGACTCCTCCTGGAGTGACTATACGCGCGAGCTCATTTCCGCCGGCGGCGGAGTGTTTTCCCGTGCCGCCAAATCCATCCCCATGTCAGCCCAGATGAAAGCCCGCTTCGATATACGGGCGGATGAGCTCCCTCCCAATGAATTGATCTCCCACCTGCTGCGCGCCAGGGTGGACCTGCTGTGGAATGGCGGTATTGGCACCTATGTAAAAGCCAGCACCGAGTCTCATATGGCAGTTGGTGACAAATCGAACGATGGCCTGCGGGTGGATGCGGCCCAGCTGCGTTGCCGGGTCATCGGCGAGGGTGGCAATCTCGGCATGACCCAGCTGGCCCGGGTCGAGTATGCCCTGGCGGGTGGCCGCTGCAACACCGATTTCGTCGACAATGCAGCTGGCGTTGACTGCTCCGACCACGAGGTCAATATCAAGATACTGCTCAATGACGTGGTTGCCCGCGGCGACCTTACGGAGAAACATCGCAACCTGTTGCTGGCGGAGATGACAGAGAGCGTGGCGGAGCTGGTGCTGAGCAATAACTACCACCAGGTGCAAGCCATTAGTATGGCCGAGTTCCAGGCGCTCGAGCGCGGCGGCGAGTACCAGCGCTTCATCCGCGCCTTCGAGGAAGCGGGCAGGCTCGATCGCCGGCTGGAGTTTCTGCCTTCGGACGAGGAATTGCTGGAACGGCGCTTGCGGGGGCAGGCGCTGACACGGCCGGAACTATCGGTACTGATTTCCTACAGCAAGGCGGTATTGAAGGAGCAGCTTATCGCTTCCGACCTGGGCGGTGACGCCTACCTCGCGCTTATGGTTGATTCCGCTTTCCCGCAGCGGCTGGTGAATGAATACGGTGTAGAGATTCTCTCCCACCGCCTGCACCGGGAAATCATGGCGACCCAGCTGGCCAATGACATCGTCAACCGAATGGGTATGACCTACATCCAGAGACAGCAGGTGGCCACTGGGGCCGCGGTGGCCGATGTGGCGCGCGCCTATATCTCGGTGATGGAGATATACGGTATCCGCGAGCTCTGGGCGCAAATCGAAGCGCTTGATCACCAGGTGTCATCGGCTGTACAGATGGAGATGATGCTCAACGTTATCCGGCTGATAAAGCGCGCCACCCGCTGGCTGCTGCGCAACCGCCGTCACCAGCTGCTGCCAACCGACTGCGTTGCCGGCTTTGCCGCGGGCCTGGAGCAACTGCGTGAGGCCTATCCCGGCATGTTGCGGGGCAGGGCGGCGAAACAGTTCCAGATTCTGTACGATCATTTTGTCGCAGGGGGCGTGGTGCCGGGTCTGGCCAGGGACATTGCCGCCGCCGACCACGCCTACACCGCGCTCGGTATCATCCAGGCAACCGGGGATACCGACGCGCCGCTGATGGAGGTCGCCGGGCTCTATTTCATCATCGGCGAACGGCTGGAACTGGACTGGTTCGGGGAAATCATCCTGGCATCCAAAGTCGACAACGAGTGGCAAGCCCTGGCCCGGGATACCTACCTTGAGGACCTGGAGTGGCAGCAGCGGACACTGGCCACCGGCGCACTGCGACATATGGGCGAGGATCGCAACCTGGCCAAGTGTGTCAACCAGTGGGAGTTAAAGGAGGCATCATTGTTGCAGCGCTGGCGGCAGATGCTGGCGGAACTGCATGCCAGCACGGCGCCGGACTTTTCGATGTTCGCGGTGGCTAACAGGGAACTGCTCGACCTGGCGCAGAGCAGCATGGTTGCCAAATAGACTGATGCTCCCCGGGGTGTGCCCCGGCAAGGTCAAGCTAAAATCGCGGCGGAAGCGGTGGGGCTGTGGCCCCTGGTCAGACAGCGCGGAGCTTGTGAACTCCCGACACACCGGTCAACCCGTCCCACTGGTCAGCGCGGCCTTCGCGCCACCCACAGACCCAGTTCTGGCGGGCGGATTCTTCGGTATGTGGGCAGTCTTCGAGACTGCGGCCGCCAACACCTGCCTGGTAGCCACGATCGAATGCCCGGGAGTTCATGTCGCGCTTCTGTCTTTTCATAGAGTCTTTCTCCGTCTCGTGCGGCGCAGGCCCGCTAGTACCGGGCTGCCCCTGCTGTATTGCCATGGGCACCTGGGGGCGTTGCTTGGGTGTGACGTGTATAGGCTTAATTACAGCGAAGCAATACATCAAAGGGTGCCGCGAGGCACGGTTTGATGTAAACAAAGAAAGGAATCCGTGGCCACTACTGTTTCGTTCTGAGCACCCCCGGTAATATAACTTCACCTGCTCGCACACAAGGCGCCGGGGCCCGCTCACCGGTTTTCTCGGATGAAGTCTCTCGCTTTCCAGTATCTATAAAATCGGATGATACGATTGAAAAATACCATTTTATATATTGATGGCAGTTGCCTATCATGCCGCCGTGTTCAAGGATGCACGGCGTTTTCCCGAGACAGGTTTAGTCGTGCCATCCCTGTAATCATCCATCGCAATACAAAGGAGTTAGACATGGCTGTATTAGATCGAGTGCCCCAGGTAACTTTCAAGACCCGTGTGCGCGACGAGTCGGTACCCGGTAGCAACCCCTACCGCTGGCAGGACAAAACCACCCAGGATATCTTTGGCGGCAAGAAAGTCGTCGTGTTCTCACTGCCGGGCGCTTTCACCCCGACCTGTTCCTCCAATCACCTGCCGCGCTATGACGAGCTGTACGAAGAGTTCAAGGCCCTGGGTGTGGACGAGATCGTCTGCATATCGGTCAACGACGCCTTCGTCATGTTCCAATGGGGCAAGAGCGTGGGCAACAAGAATATATTCCTGCTGCCTGACGGCAATGGTGAGTTCACCCGCAAGATGGGTATGTTGGTGGACAAATCAAACGTGGGCTTCGGTATGCGCTCGTGGCGATACTCCATGCTGGTAAACGACTGCCAGATCGAGAAGATATTCGTTGAGCCTGATTTCGGCGACAACTGCCCGGTCGACCCATTCCAGGTGTCCGATGCCGATACCATGATGGCATACCTCAAGGGCGCCACGTCCGCGGGGGTATCCAAGCCGGTCAAGGCATTCGAGGGCTGATCGACGGCTTCTGCCCCGGGGCCGGCGCTGCCATGCGGCGCCGCCGGCCCGCTCGCCGGCCCCGGGTTCCTAGAACTTCAAGCCGCCGACCAACGGGTCTTGTGCGGTGTGGGCATTGTCATTCCCTTTCCTTTGCGCCTTGTGGTTGCCCCAGGCCACCAGCAGCCCCACGAAGAAGCCTTGCGCGGCTCCGGCGACAGCCCCTTCCGGACTGATGAATACGCTTGCCAGCAGTGTTCCCGCTAGCGTGCATAGCAATACACTCCCCAAAAAATTCAGCATCTCACACCTCCCAGCCCCGGCCGCAGCTTGCTTGCCCTGCACCGTTTTCATTCCCGAGCTTGCAGCACACGTCCTGTTCCCGAGTCTTGATCCTGTCATGCCCGCAAGCATGCGGACACAAAAAACTGCACTTTTCTCCAGTTTTCCGCAGGACAGGGGTTTGGGGTTTGGGAAGGGAAAAATGACAGGAATGACCTGCTCAGCCCGGCCCTGACTGCGGGGTCGGTTATCCGGCTGCGGCGCCGGGCGCAGCCGTGACGCCATCGCTGCTGGCTTCATCCAGCAACTGAATCCAGTGCTTTACCGGCACCGTCGCCGCCGCTGCAAGATGAAGCTGGCAGCCGATGTTGGCCGTAACGATCAGGTCGGGATGGTCAGCGCTCAGCGCGGCGACCTTGTCAGCGCGCAGCCGCAGCGACATTGCCGGTTGCAGGATCGAGTAGGTTCCCGCGGAACCGCAGCACAGGTGATTGTCGATGGTGGTTGCGAGCGTAAAGCCCGCCCGGGTGAGCAGGTCCGTGACCAGGTTGGGCATCTTCATACCGTGCTGCAGGCTGCAGGGTGTCTGGACAGCAACCCTGCCCACCCGGTGGTTTATGCCAAGTATGCCCAGGTCCTCATTGAGCAGGATCTCGCCGATGTCGCGGGCCAGGGTGGAGACCCGCGCGGCCTTGTCGGCGTAGTCGCTGTCGTGCGCCAGCAAGCGGCCATATTCTGTCAGTATGCTGCCGCAGCCGGTGGCGCTGGAGACGATAGCCTCGGCCCCCGCTTCGAGCAGCGGCCACCAGGCGTCGATATTGCGGCGCATGTCATCCAGGCCGTCGTCGTGGGCAGCCAGGTGATAATTCACCGCGCCGCAGCAGCCTGCCCGCGGGGCGCTGTGCAGGGTGATACCCAGGCGATCGAATACGCGTCGGGCCGCCGCATTGGTGTTGGGAGTTGCCGCCCGCTGTACGCAGCCCTCCAGCAACAGCATGTTGCGCGTGTGCTTCTGTGCTGGCACCGCGCCGGTAGCCTGGCGCGCAGGAACCTGTCGGCGCAGTGGCGTCGGCAGCAGCGGTCGCACCCACTGGCCGAGGCGCAGCGCGGCGCTGAACAGCCGGGTGTTGGTCAGGCTGCAGCGCAGCAGCCAGCGCAGCCGCGCTGGTGCAGCGGCCGGGGTATCCGCTGCTCCATCAGCTCTCGACCGATGTCGATCAGCTCGCCGTACTGCATGCCGGAAGGACAGGTGGTTTCGCAATTGCGACAGGTGAGGCAGCGGTCGAGGTGAGTGCTGGGTCCTCTCGCTGGCCTCGCCGCTTTCCAGCAGATGCTTGATCAGGTAGATGCGACCCCGCGGGCTGTCCCGTTCGTCGCGCTGTCGCCAGATAGGTGGGGCAGGTCGCCAGGCAAAACCCGCAGTGCACGCAGGCGCTGGTCAGCGCCTTGGCCGTGTTGGCCCTGTGCGCTGTCGGCAAAGTTCGGGTGTAATTCTACGTGCATGGCTGTAGCTGCTCCTACAGCCAACTCGTACAGGCGACCCGGATTGAGAATGCCAGTCCGGGTCGAACGCCTGTTTCAGGCGTTGTTGCAGACGCGGGTGACGGCATCAGCGGTGAGGCCGCAACCTCGGCGCTGCGATCGCCGCCGCGGAAACAGGGTGACGTGGCCGCCCGCCTCGACCGCAGCTGCGCTGCAGCGTCGCGAAAGTCGAGCTTGCCGCGCACCCAGCGCTGGGCGCCGCCCCAGTCGATCAGCGTCGGTCCGAGTCGGACGTTACCAGGGGCTGAGGATTTCACGGAAAAGCGCCAGAGAGGTTCGTCGCCGGCGAAGAAGGGCAGCGTCATTTCCCGCAGCCCTTCCCAGAAAGCCGCGCCAGCCTGCAGGACGTTCACCTCCCCAGTGGGCGGCGGTACTGGTCGACCGCACTGGCCGCGCCGGACAGGCGCAGGTAGTAGGTGCCCGTCGAGCCAGCAAGCGCCCGACAGGGGTTTGGGCTGGCCGGCCCGGCGGTTCATGGTCTCGATGGCGTCCTGCGGCCGCATCCATGTCGTAGCGCAGCGTCAGGCTGTTTTCCGGGCTGCGGCAGGACTTTCAGGCTGACCTCGCTCGAGCACACCCAGTGTTCCCAGAGCGCCGGCCTGCAGGCGCGAGACGTCGTAGCCGGCGACATTCTTCATCACCTGCCGCCGAAATTGAGTCGCTCGCACCGGCCATTGATCAACTGTACGCCCAGCACCATATCGCGGATGGAGCCGACCCAGGGACTGGCGGGTCCCGACAGTTGCAGCCAGCGTGCCGCCCAGGGTGGCCCGGCCAGTCGAACAGCGGCGGCTCGAAGGACAGCGCCTGGCCCTCCCGCTCCAGGGTTGCCACGATCTCGGCCAGGGGCGTACCGGCCCGGGCGGTGATCACCAGCTCGGGTGGCTGGTAGTCGATAATGCCCGCTGTGGCCGGAAACTGTCCAGCTCCTGCCTCGGCACAGTCGCGGCCCAGCAGGTGCCGCTTGCTGCCGCCGCCGCTGATATACACCGGCCTGGTTGCCGCGAGCTGCGGCCTCGGCGATGGTGGCGGCGCGATTTCCCCGCTGCGAGTCAGTCATGGCTGTGCCGGGCCGGCAGGGCGCGATACTCCTGGCAGCGCTTGAGGATCGGCACGCCCTTGCCCGGGTTGAGGTTCAGCGCCGGGTCGAAGGCGTGCTTGATGTCCTCCAGCTGCGCCAGCTCCGGCAGGGCTGAACTGGTGACTCATCTGGCGCAGTTTTTCCAGTCCCACGCCGTGCTCGCCGGTAATGCAGCCGCCAACCTGCACCGACAGCGCAAGGATATCCGCGCCAAACTGTTCCGCCCTGCGCACCTGCATCGCTGCTCACTGGCGTCGAACAGGATCAGTGGGTGCAGATTGCCATCGCCGGCGTGAAAGACATTGGCCACCGGTAGGCCGTAGTGTCTCAGACAGGCGGTAAATCTCAGTGAGCACGCGGGACACCTGGCCGCGCGGAATGGTGCCGTCCATGCAGTAGTAATCCGGCGCCAGTCGCCCCACGGCCGGAAAAGCGCATTTGCGGCCCTGCCACAAAGCGTGCGCTGGGCCTCATCCGCGGAGACCACGATGCTGGTGGCGCCCAGCTCGCGAAACAGCGCTGCAACCCTGGCGCTGCTGCTCGCCACTTCTTCGCGGGTGCCATCCACCTCGCACAGCAGCAGTGGCCTCGGCATCCCGGGGATAACCTGCATCGGCGAAAGTCCTCCGCCGCCTGTATCGCCAGCCGGTCCATCATCTCCAGGCCGGCGGGAATAATGCCGGCAGCAATGACCGCACCCACCGCGTCCCCCGCTGCGCTGACCGAGTCAAAGCCCGCCATGATGACCTGGGCCGCCTCGGGTGAGGGCAGCAGGCGCACGGTGACTTCCATCACGATACCCAGTAAGCCCTCCGAGCCGGTCAACAAGGCCAGCAGATCATAACCGGGACTGTCCAGGCCCATGGCTGCCGATCGTGACCCGATCCCCTTCCACGGTGAGCAGTTCCAGGGAGAGGATGTTGTGCACGGTGAGCCCGTATTTGAGGCAGTGCACGCCGCCGGAATTTTCCGCCACATTGCCGCCGATGCTGCAGGCGATCTGGGAGGAGGGGTCCGGTCCGTAATACAAACCGTGGCGGGCGACCGCTGCAGAGATGGCCAGATTGCTGACGCCGGGCTGCACCCGCGCAGTGCGGGCCAGCGGGTCGACCTCGAGTATGCGATCGAGCTTGCTCAGGACGAGCAGGACACCCTCCGGGTGTGGCATGGCCCCGGCGCACAGGCCGGTGCCCGCACCACGGGCCACCACCGGCACGCTGAATTCGTGGCAAATACGCAACACCTGCTGCACCTGTTCGACAGTTTCCGGCAGGACGACCACCAGCGGCAGATCGCGGTAGAGGGTCAGTGCGTCGCACTCGAAGGGGCGCTGTGACTCGGTATCGGTGAGCAGGCAGTGCCCCGGCAGAATCGCTCGCAAGCGGCGCAGCAGTGTGTCCCGTGGCACGGGCGGCAGTCATGGGCTTGCACGGCCGTTGCTATCCTAATTATGGGAGTAATGTCGGTTGAATCTGCAGGCAACGAAAACCCCGTGCCATTCCGCCCCGGGTGTGCTGCTCAAACACCTCATTCACCCCGGCCAGCCAGGCGGTCTCAAGGCCAGGCAGGGGGGTAGGGGGTACCACGTGGTAGAACAGCAGGTGGCCGACCCGGGCGTCCCTGGCGATTTGCGCCGCTTCCACCGGGGTGGTGTGGTAGTCGGGTATGTCCGTGGTAATCCTGGCCACAATGGCGTTGCCCGCCCGTTCCGCCGCCCGGTTCATCTGCTGCACCAGGTGCGGCGAAAGCCCCTCGTGCACCAGCAGGTCTACACCCTCGGCGAAGTGCTGCAGGTTGGCGGACTTGACGGTGTCACCGCTTATCAGGGCGGTGCGCCCCTTGTAGCTGAACAGGTAGGCGACCGCAGGCTCCACCGGGTCGTGCTCCACCCTGATCATCTGCACCAGCAGATGGTCCCGCTCGTAGACGACCGTCGCCTCCCCCGGGGGCGGTGGTGGATACGCGATCGCCTCCATGCCATGGCCAGACAGTGGCGCCACCGAGTCACCGTGGTGGGCCTGGCGATACACCGCGTCCCTGGCATAGGACTGGTTGAAGCCGGCGACCACGTCGGCGACCCCCTCGGGGCCGTGCACGGGAAGCGGACTGGTATGCGCTGCGCTGGCCCAGCGCAGGGTCGCCAGTTCACCCAGTCCATCGATGTGGTCAGAGTGGAAGTGGGTGAGGAACACGGCGTCCACCCGGCCCACCGGCAGACGCAGGGGGCCGAGGTTGCGGGCGCCGCCGGTGCCGGCGTCTACGAGGAACAGCTTATTGCCGGCGATAACAGCCACGCAGGGACCGGATCGCACGGGGTCGGGCAGGGGGCCCCCGGCGCCGCAGAGGATCACGCTCAGGCCGTCAGGCAGTGTGTCCAGCAGGCTGCTTGCAATGTTGCGCTCCAGTATTTCGCCCATCAATGCCGTGCCCAGCGGGGCGCGCACCGCGTACAGCACCGCGGCTACCAGGGCGATTCCGGTAAGGGCGATGCCGGTTTTTTTCATGCTGCGGTGTCATCCGATGCCAAAGCGTTCGGCTGTCATTCAAGCACAGGGCTGCGCTGAAAGCCAAGCCAAAGGCATGAGGCCCGACTCAGAAGCGGAATGACCTGCGCCAGCGCTCGTAGATGATCTGCCACACCGGCTCCTTGCGCGGTGCCACCTCGGATTCGAAGTAGTGATTGATGCGCTTGATGTCCGCGACATTATTCTTCACCACGGCGCCCACCAGGAAGTCGGTAAAATCCTCGGCCTGCATGACGCCGTCACGGTAGTAGTAAGCGTAGACGCCCATGGCGTGGGCGACCGATACCGCTTCGGCGGTGGACAGCACGGCGGACGCCAGCCGGTCGGTACTGCGCCCGTCCAGGGTCTGGCCGTTGCGCAACTCATGGAATATCAGCACCAGCGCCCGGACAATGTCCTGGTCAGGTTCAACGCTCACGCCCGAGGCCTGCAGCAGTTTGCGCGACTCGCGCAGCACCACAGCGATCTCGTCATCGACCGAGCTGATGGGGCGGATCGTCTCGAAGTTCATCCGCCGTTTCAGTGCCGCACTCATTTCGTTGACCCCGAGGTCAGAGGTGTTTGACGTCGCCACCAGGTTGAAGCCCTCCCGCGCGTACAGGATGGACTGATCGCCGGACAGTTCCGGAATGGGTATGCTGCGCTCCGACATGATCGACAGGAGTGCGTCCTGCAGGGCCGGGGACGAGCGGGCGATCTCCTCATAGCGAACCAGAAGTCCAGCTTCCATGCCGCGGTACACGGGGCCCGGTATCAGTGCCTCGATGCAGGGCCCCCTGCGTTCCAGGATCGATGGCCGTTCCAGCTGTACAGCAGTTGCTGTACGGTTTCTATCGCGCCGCCCTGGACCACCAGGGTGGAGTTGTCGGAAATGGCCGCACAAATCAGTTCCGACAGCCAGGACTTTGCCGTGCCCGGGCTCACCCACCAGCATCGCGCCGCGCTGGGTGGCCAGGGAAATGATCACCCGGGTGACGATGGCGCTGGGGGCGACGAATTTCGGGCTGCAACCCCTGGGCGGCATCCCCCAGCACGAAGGCCTCCACGCCCCGGGGCGACAGGACCAGCCCGGCGGTCGGGGATAGGGGTCGCTCTCGCGCAGCGCGGTGAGTTCGTCGGCGTAGTAGATTTCGGCGGGCAGCCGCTGGGCGGCTTTGCTGGCGTTGCGCCATTTACCAGGCACCTCTCTTTTCCGGTGCCATGCGATCCGAAGGCAGGATGCGCGGCACCTCCTGCAGCGGGATGAGGCCATCGATGACATGGTTCAGTGCGCTGTCGCGCATGGTGGTCAGCCCGGAGTCCAGCGCTATGGAGCGCAGGCGGGCCATCGGGTACTGCAGCGAGATGGCGGTGCGGATGTCCGAGTTGACCTGCATGTATTCGACCACTGCCACCCGGCCGTGGGTACCGCGGCCGTGGCAGGCCTCGCAGCCCGGCCGACATAGCAGCGGAAGCTGTCGGGTATGCCCTCTGGAAACAAGCTCCTCGAGAATGGCGGGTCGGGTTCCGCCTCGGTCCTGCATTCAGGACAAATGCGTTTGGCGAGTTTCTGGGCAATCACACCCATCAGCTCACTGGCGATGGAGTTGGGGTGAACTTTCAGGTCGTACGATGCGTTGCAGCGCATCCACCGCATCGTTGCTGTGCAGGGTGGACAGCACCACATGCCCGGTCTGGGAGGCCCGGATGGCCTCCAGCGCGGTTTCGTGGTCGCGGATTTCCCCGACCAGGATCACATCCGGATCCAGGCGCACGAAGGAGCGCATACCGTCGGCGAAATTGAAGCCGATATCGGGACGGGTCCAGGTCTGCTGGATATTCTCCATGGAGTATTCGATGGGATCTTCAATCGTGAGCACCTTGCGGCGCCGTCCTTGGCCAGTTCCGACAGGCCCGCGTACAGCGTCGTTGACTTGCCCGAGCCGGTGGGCCCTACCACCAGCACCAGGCCGGAGGGATTGTCGAGCAGGCGCCGGTAGTGCCGCATCACCGCCGGGTCCATGCCCAGGTCCTCGATGGCGACGATATTGCCCGACTGCGGCAACAGGCGGATAACCACCGCCTCGCCGTGCAGCGAGGGCTGGATCTGGATGCGCAGGTCGTAACTCATGCCGCCGGCGGTGAGCTGGGAGCGCCCGCCCTGTGGCAGGCGTTTCTCGGCGATGTCCATGTCGGCGCGAATCTTGATCACGTTGACCAGGCCGCGGGTATCCTGCGGCGAGGGGGCGTAGTGGGTCAGGTCGTGCAGGTCGCCGTCAACCCGCAGGCGAATTCGGGTATGTGCTCTTGTACTGCTCGATATGCAGGTCGCTGGCGCGCTCACTTACCGCCTCCAGCAACAGGGCGTCGCACAGGGTGATCAGGTGGGCTTCGATCTGGTTGTTGGCCGGGTCCAGCAGGTCCCGCGCCGCTTTCGCGCCCGGGGCCGACCTGTCCCTGTCCGGCAGCACGCTCGGCCCCCTTGCAGGGACAGCTCCAGGGTGGTCCACAGCCGTTTGAAATCCGCGGGCGTGACCAGCACCTTGCTGCACCTGATCGCAGGAGTGCATGTGGAGGATGTCGGCGACCGAACTGTCGGGGTCATCGGTAGCCACCAGCAGGATCTTGGTCGTCGAGCCGGATCGGGAACCAGGTGGTGGCTGTCGAGGAAACTGCGGGAGAAGTTTTCCATCAGCTGGGGCTGTACCGCGGGCAGCAGTTCGTCAACCGTGGCGAAATGCATGCCGTTCTGCTGCGCAAGTTGTTGATAGAGCGTGGCGTCTTCCAGGTTCAGTTTGTCCCGCAGGACCTTGATTACCGGCAGCTTCTTCTGGCGCGCCGTCCTGCGCGCCTCGGACAGCATGACCTGGTCGACCATGCCCATATCCAGCAGGGTCATACCCGTGTCCCGGGAAAAGTCGACCAGCGCCACTTCCGTGCGCACTTCGCACCCAATTCGGAGATGATGTAACGGGCCAGGATGTGGGTAGCGGTGTCGCTTTCTTCCAGCGCCAGCAGGAAACCGTCGGGGGTCAGCTGCTGCAGCAACTTGTCCTTGTTGCCTACCCGGGGACTGGAAACAAGTATGCGATCAAAAGGGCCGAGGTCGGGAGCTCCCAGGCTCCCATCCCCCGTACGCAGGACCAGGTTGGCCAGTTCCAGCTTATTGAACCTGCCCTGGGCCCAGCGCGCGATGGCGGGATTGATCTCAATAGTGACGACCTGTGATGCCAGCTTCGACAACAGTGCCGACAGGTAGCCGGCACCGGTGCCCACCTGGAGCACGTTGTGGCGCGGCTCGATGTCGGCGTGCCTGAGGATATCGAGCACCGCCTGGGTCGGCGGGATGCTGCGCCCGAGGACCAGGTTCGGATCCTTCATCTCAACGAACTGGTCCCTGGGGAGCGTGTGTATGGCGTTATTGATGCGTTGGGTCCTGGCCGTTTTGCCCTGCTGCATGCGCTCCTTCCCGGCTGGTAATCGTCGTTTCATGGCTGGTGAGTATACGGCTTGTGCCAACCCCCCCTGTGTTGCGCCAGATCAACAAATGAAGGGGGGGACGGAGCGAACTGTTAACCGGTTCGCGGATGGACGATTGTCGACAGCGAGGTGTAGCCGTGGACGAAGCTGGACAGGGTGCGCTCGGGCTCGCCGACCACCTCGATGCGCTCGAAGCGCTTCAGTATCTCCTCCCACAGCATCGCGCAACTGCAATTCCGCCAGCCGGTTGCCCATGCAGCGGTGGATGCCGAAACCGAAGGACAGGTGTTTGCGCACATTGGGACGGTCGATGATGAAGTCGTCCGGGCGCTCGAAAACGCGCTCGTCGCGATTGCCGGAGACGTACCACATGACGACCTTGTCGCCGGCCTTTATCTGCTGCCCGCCCAGCTCGGTATCGACCTTCGCGGTGCGGCGCATATGGGCCAGGGGCGTCTGCCAGCGTATGGTCTCGGCGACCATGCTGGGGATCAGGTCCGGGTCTGGCGACCAGTTTGTCGAACTGCTCGCGGGTTGTTGGCCAGGTAGAGTACGCTGGCGGTCATGGTATTGCGGGTGGTGTCGTTGCCGCCGACGATCAGCAGCATCAGGTTGCCCAGGTACTCCATGCGGCCCCATATTCCGGGTGGCCTCGCCGTGGGCGAGCATCGAGACCAGGTCGTTGCCGCGGCGGCGCGTTCACCCGCTCGTTCCACAGCTCGGTAAAATACTCCAGGCACTCGAGCATGATCTCCTGTGCGCTGTTCCTCGCTGTCGATCAGCCCCATGCCGGGAATCGCGGTGGCGACATCGGACCAGTAGGTGAGTTTGCTGCGATCCTCGAAGGGAAAGTCGAACAGGGTGGCCAGCATGCGCGTGGTCAGCTCGATGGATACCCGGTCCACCCAGTTGAATGTCTTCTCCCACGGGCAAATGCTCCAGCACGTCGATGGTGCGTTCGCGAATGATGGGTTCGAAGTTCCTCAGGTTCTCGGGGCCGGCGACCGGGGCGACCACCTTGCGCTGCTCGTCGTGCTTGGGCCGGTCCATGGCGATGAACATGGGCAGGGGAAGTCCTCCTGGGGATCGCGAATGATAATGGCCGGTTCCGAGGAAAACAGCGTCGTGGGAGGTATCCACGGTCATGATGTCGTCGTAGCGGGTGACCGACCAGTAAGGGCCCGAAGAACTCTCGGCGCAGTAGTGCACCGGTGCCTCGTCCCGCAGGCGCTTGAACCAGGGCCAGTGGGCATCGTGCGGCGAACAGGTAGGGGTTGGCCACGTCTGATCTCTGCCAGCGGCAGGCGTGTAGGGGTCCTGCTTGACCTGGTCTTCGGTATAGTCGGGGCGCGCATCTGTCATAACGGCAGTTCACCTGTGCAGGATATAATCCAGCTGCAGTCTAGAGCATAGCCGTGGCTCTGTTTGGCCACGAGCCGCAGCACTTGCGCAGCTTGTGCAGGCGGCTAAACTGCTTGCGGCGCAGGGCGTCACCGGAAACAATCAGGTATAACAACCGCCAGAGGAAGCAATCCCATGAAAACCGTTTCGAAATGCCGGCTGGCCGGCGCTCTGTCATTGCTGCTGAGCGTCGCCGCCGCGCTCGCCGCCGAGCCGGCTACCAATGCGTACTTCGGCGCGGTGCACGTCCATACCAGCTACTCCTTCGACGCCTACACCAACGGCACCCTGACCTCGCCGGCCCACGCCTACCAGTGGGCCCAGGGCAAGGCGATTCCCGGCGGCGGCGGCGGTCCCGACCTGCAGATCAAGCAGCCGCTGGATTTCTACGCCGTCTCCGATCACGCCGAATGGATGGGGGTGTTCAAGCAGATGGAGGATCCCGCCAGCCCGCTGAGCAAGCAGCCGCTGGCGGCGGGTATCACCTCGCCGACCAGAATACCCGGATGCAGGCTTTTGCCACGGTGCTGCGCGATTTCAGCATCGGCAAATCCTGACCCGGCGCTGAATGACCCGGCGGTCAACAAGAGCGTCTGGAAAGAGATCGTTACCACGGCCGACGAGTACTACCGCCCGGGCGAATTCACCACTTTCCCGGCCTTCGAATGGTCCTCCAACCCGGAGATGCGCAACCTGCACCGGGTGGTCGTGTTCGGGAGTTCCAGCAATGTGCCCGAGAGTGCCTTGTCATCCATCGAGTCCACCGACCCGGAACACCTCTGGGCCTGGATGGGCGAGCAGCGCAAGAGGGGCGCCACCCTGCTGGCCATCCCCCATAATGCCAACGCCAGCGACGGCCTGATGTTCTCTCTGCAGACCCAGGACGGCAAGCCCCTGAACGAGGCCTATATCCGCACCCGGCAGGAGAACGAGCCGCTGTATGAGATCACCCAGATCAAGGGCACCTCCGAAACCCACCCGGCGCTGTCGCCGAATGACGAATTCGCCGATTTCGAACAGTGGGACTACACCCTCTCCGCTGACGCTCTGCGTCCCACCCACCGCAAGGGCAGCTTCGCCCGCCAGGCACTGCTGGACGGCCTGGGCTTTGCCGCGAAAGGCATGGGCAACCCCTTTCGCTATGGCTTTATCGGCGACACCGACACCCACAACGCCGGCGCCAGCCACGAGGAATACAACTACACCGGAAAGTTCGCCTTCGAAAACAATCCCGCGCACCGGCTGGAGGGTGTGAAGGCCAGCCCCCGGGGCAGATGCAGCAGGTGAGGGAATTCAGTTCCGGCGGCCTGGCCGGGGTCTGGGCCGCGGAAAATACCCGGGAGGCCATCTACGCCGCCATGCTGCGGCGGGAGACCTTCGGCACCACCGGGCCCCAGATCAAGGTGCGCTTCTTCGGCGGCTGGGCCTACAGTGCCGATGACGTGAACGCCCTGACTTTGTCGCCAGGGGCTACGCCGGGGGCGTGCCCATGGGCGGTACCCTGCCGGCGCCGGCTGTGAAAGGTCCGGGAAAAAGCCGCGCCGTCCTTCCTGGTCTGGGCCAGCAAGGCCGCGGACAGCGGCAATCTCGACAGGATCCAGATCGTCAAGGGCTGGCTCGACGCCGCGGCGCCAACAGGAGAAAATCTTCGATGTGGCCTGGAGCGGCGAGCGCCAGCGCGATGCCGCTGGCCGACTGCCGGCGGTGGGCAACACGGTGGACGCGGCGAAGGCGAGCTACAGCAACAGCATCGGCGCCCCCGCGCTGGCCGCGGTCTGGACCGACCCCGAGTTCGACGCCAGCCAGCACGCCTTTTATTATGTGCGGGTACTGGAGATACCGACCCCGCGCTGGAGCACCTACGACGCGGCCAAACTCGGTGTCGCAGTGCCTGGCGGGCTGCCCACCAGTATCCAGGAGCGGGCCTTTACCTCGCCCATCTGGTATGAACCCCCAGCCGCCACCATGGCGGCGGCGAACTAGCCGTGGCCGGGGCAAGCGGCAAGGCCGCCAACACTGTTGCAGCGTCACCGGAAGTTCCCTATGTCCTGGCCGAGCGCGACGGGCCTGTGCTGTGGCTCACGCTCAACCGGCCCGCCCAGCGCAACCCGCTGTCCAGCGGGATGATCCAGGCGCTGGCGGCAGCGATCGGCGCCGCGGGCACTGAGCCCGGGGTGCGGGCGATAGTTATCGCCAGCACGGGGCCGGTGTTTTCCGCGGGGCATGACCTGCGCGAAATGGGCCGGCGCGAAGGGGAAACGGAGCAGGAGCGGGCTGCCCGGATTCGCGGGATACTCGACGCCTGCGCCCAGATGATGCTGGCGATCGTGCACTCCCCCAGGGCGGTCATCGCCTGCGTGGAGGGCGTCGCCACCGCCGCGGGCTGCCAGCTCGTGTCAGCCTGCGACCTGGCGCTGGCAAGCGAGGGTGCGCAGTTCTGTACGCCGGGCGTGAATATAGGCACGTTCTGCACCACGCCGCTGGTGGGCATCGGCCGCAACATGCAGCGCAAGCACGCCATGGAAATGGCGCTCACCGGGGACCTGATGTCCGCCGCGGATGCCGTGCGCTTCGGCCTGGTAAACCGGGTCTTACCCGCCGCTGCGGTGCGCGGCGCCGTGGCGGAGCTGGCGCTGAAAATCGCCGGCAAGTCGGCCAGTGCAATCCGCTCCGGCAAGGAAACCTTCTACCGGCAGATCGATATGCCACTGCAGGAGGCGTTCGCCTACGCCACCGACGCCATGGTGCAGGGCCTGCTCTCGCCGGATGCCGAGGAGGGCAGCCGGGCGTTCCTGGAAAAGCGCAGCCCGCAGTGGGGGGATGCCTGAGCACCCTGACCAGCGATGCGGACATCGCCAGGGTCCTGGCCGCAACCCGCAGCATCGCCCTGCTGGGCGCCAGCCACAATCCCGCCCGGCCCAGCCATGAGGTGATGCGCTTCCTGCTGGCCTGTGGCTACGAGGTCCACCCGGTAAACCCCGGCCTCGCCGGGCAGCAGTTGCTGGGCCGTTTGGTCTACCCCGACCTCGAGTCAATACCGGTAGCCATCGATATGGTCGATGTATTTCGCCAGTCCCGCTACCTGCAGGGCATCGTGGACGAGGCCATTGCGATTGGTGCAAAGACCCTGTGGACCCAGCTGGATGTAGTCGATGCGACAGCCGCCGCGACAGCGCAGCGGGCGGGTCTGGCGGTGGTGATGGATCGCTGCCCCGCGATCGAGTTGCCCCGCTTGCAGGCTGCCGGCCTGCTGCCTTAGCGCGAGCTGGCGTAATTTCCCGAGCGGGGAGTCCGGTTTTCGGCGAAAATGGCGCATAATTCCCCACCCAACCCAGAGTTTGAATTCCAAGGGAGCACAGGCACATGACAGCGATAGAGCCGAACACCCATACCGGGACCATGCTGAAAGCCCATTTCGATGCCCAGCGGGCCCTGTACCTGGCCGCCCCGAACCCGGGCCTGGACCAGCGCCGGCAGGATCTCGAGAACCTGAAGCGGATGATCAACGAGAATCGGGAAGACATCATCGCCGCCATCAGCCAGGACTACGGCAACCGCTCCCGCCACGAGACCCAGTTCGCGGAGATCATCTCGGTCACCGACGGGATCAATGACACCATCAAGCACCTGAAGAAGTGGACCAGGGTGCAGAAGCGGCACGTGGACCAGAGCATGTTCATGGGTGGCCGCAACCGGGTGATTCCCCAGCCCCTTGGCGTGGTGGGCATCATTGTGCCCTGGAACTTTCCCATCAACCTGAGTTTCATGCCGTTGGCCGCCGCGTTTGCCGCCGGCAACCGCGCGATGGTCAAGATGTCGGAAAACTCCATCAACCTGACCCGCCTGCTGATGCGGATCTCCCCGAAGTACCTGCCCGAGGACAAGCTGAAGTTTTTCGAGGAGACCGGCGGTGTCGGCATCGAGTTTTCCAGAATTCCCTTTGACCTGCTGGTATTCACCGGCTCCGGCCAGACCGGCCGCTCGGTGATGGCCTCCGCGGCCCAGAACCTCACCCCGGTGGTGCTGGAGCTGGGGGGCAAGGCCCCGGCGATCATCGACCCCAACTACCCGCTGGAAAAGGCGGTAGGGCGCATCATGTTCGTCAAGCAGTTCAATGCCGGGCAGATCTGCACCAACGTGGACTACGTGTTTGTGCATGAAACCAGGCGCGAGGAATTTGTCGCCGCGGCCAGGGCCTACGTGGCGAAACACTGCCCCGATATCAACCACACCGACTACACCGCGATTATCGACGACAGGTCCGTCAAGCGCCTGCTGGATACCCTGGAGGACGCCAGGAGCAAGGGCGCCACCGTGATCAACCTGAACGGCAACCAGGAAGCGAATATCGAGCAGCGCAAGCTCCCGCTGCACCTGGTTCTGGATACCACTGAGGAGATGACCATCCGCAAGCGCGAGACCTTCGGCCCCCTGTTGATGGTGCTCACCTACAAGGATCCGCAGGAAGTGGTGGATTACGTGAATGCTCGGGACCGCCCCCTGGCCCTCTACCCCTTTACCAATGACGCCAGGCTGGCGGACATGTATATCGAGCGCATCATGTCCGGGGGCGTATCGGTGAACGACGCGCTGATGCACGTGGCCCAGCACGATATCCCCTTCGGCGGCGTGGGCCCCAGCGGTATGGGCCACTACCACGGCTACGAGGGCTTCGTCACCTTCTCGAAGTTGCGCCCGGTATTTTACCAGGCGAGTTTTTCGTCCCTGCAGTTCCTGCGCCCACCCTACAAGGGCTTCGCCACCCGGGTATTCAACCTGCTGATGAAGCTCAAGAGCTGAGGCGGTCACCGGCAAGCTACGCCGCTTACCTCCACCTTCCACCGGCGCCCGCTCCCCAGGCGGGGAGGGCGCCGACAATAACAGGAGCTGAAACGAATGCGCGTCATAGCCCTCCTTGTTTGGACCTCACTGCTGCTCGCCTGCAGCCGCGAGCAGGCCGCCGTCGATTCCGCCGCCACGGCCGCGCCGGCCCCGACATCGCAGCCCACTGTGAGCGCACCGGCCGATACCGGCTGGGTATTGCATGGCAATGACACGGGCGAGCAGCGCTACGCTGCACTTGACCAGGTCAATCGCGACAACGTCGGCCAGCTGGGCCTGGCCTGGTACTTCGATCTCTACACCCGGCGTGGGGTGGAAGCCACGCCGCTGGTGGTCGATGGGGTGATGTACGTTACCGGCAGCTGGTCGATGGTGTACGCACTGGACGCCAGGACCGGCGAGCTGAAGTGGTTCCATGACCCGCAGGTAGATCAGGCCTTTCTCGCCAAGGGTTGCTGCGACGCGGTCAACCGGGGTGTGGCCTACGCTGATGGCAAAGTCATTGTTGGCACCTATGACGGGCGCCTCGTGGCCCTCGATGCACGCGACGGCAAGGTGGTGTGGGATGTGCAGACCACTGACCGGGACCAGCCCTACACCATTACCGGCGCCCCGCGCATCGCCGGGGACAAGGTGGTTATCGGCAACGGCGGCGCGGAGCTGGGTGTGCGCGGCTATGTCTCCGCCTATCGGATTGCCAGCGGCGAGATGGTCTGGCGTTTCTACACGGTGCCGGGCAACCCCGCGGACGGCTTCGAGAACGCGGCGATGGAGGCGGCGGCAAAAACCTGGACCGGCCGGTGGTGGGAATGGGGCGGCGGCGGCACCGTGTGGGACTCCATGGTCTACGACCCGGAGCTCGACCTGCTGTATATCGGCGTGGGCAACGGCTCCCCCTGGAATGCGAGCCTGCGCAGCCCCCAGGGAGGCGACAACCTGTACCTGTCCTCCATCGTGGCCCTGCGCCCGGATACCGGCGAGTACGTCTGGCACTACCAGACCACGCCGGGGGAGACCTGGGATTACACCGCCACCCAGCACATCATGCTGGCGGACCTGGATATCGATGGCAAGACCCGCAAAGTACTGATGCAGGCCCCCAAGAACGGCTTTTTCTATGTGCTGGACCGGGTGACGGGCGAATTGATCTCCGCTGAAAAGTACGGTGTGGTGAACTGGGCCACGCACGTGGACATGGCTACCGGGCGGCCGGTGGAAACGGCGGATGCGCGGGTGTTTGACGGCAAGAGAGTGTCGCTTCCCAGCAACGCCGGCGCGCACAACTGGTCTCCCATGGCCTACAACCCGGACGCCGCCCTGGTGTACATACCGACGCTGACATTCCCGATCACCTTCCTGGCCCCCACCGAGGATAAGGACATGAAACCCGGGCAGGGCAAGTGGAATGTGGGTTTCGACCGCATGGGCGGTGTGCCTCCTAAGATTCCCAACCTGGGGGAGATTCTGGATACCCAGTTTTTTGGCCAGCTGGTGGCATGGGATCCGCTGCGGCAGGAGGCGCGCTGGAAGGCGCCGGCGGGCCGCGCGGCGCTCGGCGGTGCCCTGAGCACTGCGGGAGGACTGGTGTTCGCCGGTGCGAGGGATGACCAACTGCTGGCCTACGATGCCTTTACTGGCGAGGAACTGTGGGCGACGACCACTGGCAATATCGCCGCGGCGCCCATCACCTATGCCCTGGATGGCGTGCAGTACGTCGCCATCGCCCAGGGCTTCGGCGGCGGCTTCGCCGCAGAGGGAGGGCCGGTGGCCCACGATTGGGGTGCAAAAAACATGTCGCGGGTCATGGTGTACAAGCTCGGCGGCAAAGCCGACCCGCCGCCGCCGCGCACCGATACCCTGGTGATGCCGCAGCCGGCGCCCGTGACGGCAGCTGCCGAGGTCGTGGCCCGCGGTGAGGTGGTATACCACCGCCACTGCGGTTACTGCCATGGCGACGGCCTGCGCACCGGAGGCGTGACACCCGACCTGCGCTGGTCATCTGCCCAGGTGCATGACACCTGGCAGGACATCGTGCTCGGCGGCGTGCTGCGGTCGCGGGGCATGGTGAGCTTCAGTGACCATGTCAGCCCGGAAGACGCCGAGGCGATCCGGCAGTATGTCCTGGCAGAGGCCAATCGCCGTTACCTGGAACTACACCCGGTGCCGGATACCAGCAATGACTGACAGCGCCCTGTGGCGCCGGGCCGCCGCCGATATTCACTGGTACCAGGCCCCGGCCACGCTGCTGGATGACAGCAATCCCCCGTTCTATCGCTGGTACCCGGACGGCGTGACCAATGCCTGTTACAACGCCCTGGACCTGCACGTGGAACAGGGGCGGGGAGGGCAGCTGGCACTGATCTACGACAGCCCGGTCACTGCGACCCGCCGCAGTTACACCTTCGACCAATTGCTCGATGCGGTGTCTCGATTCGCCGGCGTGCTGGCCGGCGAGGGAGTGGTGAAGGGCGACCGGGTCATCGTCTACATGCCCATGGTGCCCGAGGCGCTGATTGCCATGCTCGCCTGCGCCCGCATCGGCGCCATCCACTCGGTGGTATTCGGCGGCTTTGCGAGCAATGAACTGGCGGTGCGTATCGACGACGCGACCCCCAGGCTGATCGTGTCCGCTTCCTGCGGTGTTGAGCCCAACCGGGTGGTGGCCTACAAGCCCCTGCTGGACGAGGCGATCAGGCTGGCCCGCCACAAGCCTGACCGCTGCATCATCCTGCAACGCCCGGCGCAGGAGGCCTCCATGGTGGCGGGCCGGGACCTGGACTGGGCGACCGTCACCGCCGCCGCGACCCCGGCACCCTGCGTGCCGGTCGGGGCCAACGAGCCGCTGTATATCCTGTACACCTCCGGCACCACCGGCGCGCCCAAGGGCGTGGTGCGCGATACCGGCGGCAGTATTGTCAGCCTCAAGTGGAGCATGACCCATATTTATAATGTGCACCCGGGCGAAGTATTCTGGGCGGCCTCGGACGTGGGCTGGGTGGTCGGCCATTCCTATATCGTCTATGGGCCCCTGTTCAACGGCAATACCACACTCATGTATGAGGGCAAGCCGGTGGGCACGCCGGACCCCGGCGCCTACTGGCGGATTATCAGCGAGTACGATGTGAAAGTGCTGTTCACCGCTCCCACCGCGTTTCGCGCCATCCGGAAGGAGGACCCCCGGGGCGAGCATATGGCGAGGTACGACCTCTCGGGCTTTCGCGCGCTGTTCCTGGCCGGTGAGCGCTGTGACCCCAATACCCTGGAGTGGGCCCGGGAGAAACTGCGGGTGCCGGTGATCGATCACTGGTGGCAGACCGAGACCGGCTGGTCCATCTGCGCCAACTGCCTGGGTATCGAGCAGCTGCCGATCGTGCCGGGATCACCGGCGCGCCCGGTGCCCGGTTACGACGTGCAGGTACTGGATGCCGACGGCAACCGGGCCGCTGCGGGCGACATTGGTGCCCTCGTCATCAAATCTCCGCTGCCCCCAGGTACTTTCACCAGTCTGTGGAATGCGCAGGAGCGCTATGTAAAGGCTTATTTCAGCAGGTTCCCCGGCTATTACGAGACTGGCGACGCTGGCTACATCGACGCCAATGGCTATGTGTTTGTCATGGCCCGCACCGACGATGTGATCAATGTGGCCGGCCACCGCCTCTCCACTGGCGCGATGGAAGAAGTGCTGGCGGATCATCCGGATGTGGCTGAATGCGCGGTGATCGGCGTCGCCGATGAGATGAAAGGCCAGTTGCCCCTGGGCCTGCTGGTGCTGAATGCCGGCGTCAACCGCGACCCTGCGCTGGTCGTGGCCGAGGCGATCGCCCTGGTGCGCGAACGCATAGGGCCGGTGGCGGCCTTCAAGTTGTGTGCGGTGGTGGATCGCCTTCCCAAGACGCGATCGGGTAAGATATTGCGCGGCACCATGCGCAGTATCGCCGACGGCACTTCCTGGACCATGCCGGCTACCGTCGACGACCCCGCGACCATCGGTGAAATCACCACCACCCTGCGGCAGCTCGGATTAGTTGACAATGCGTAAAGGCTTGGCGGTTCTGGCGGCACTCCTGCCGATCACTTTGGGCGCGCTGTTTCTGGGGGCCTGCAGCTGCGGGTTCGATTGCAACAACGAAGACACCCGGGGCACAACCCAGCTGACCCTGGGTTTGTCCGACGCCCTGCCGGAAGATCTCAAGCAGGTCGTGCTCGAGATCGACAGCATCAGCTTCCGGCGCACCGGCGCCGACGACGTAATTGTCGAGCGTTTCACCATCCCCGCGCTCAACCTGGTGTCCGCGGACACCTTCCAGATCGACCTGTTGCAATACCGTGGTCGCAACCAGCTGGTCGTGATAAGCGACCTGGAGCTCCCCGCCGCAAACTACAGCCAGGTGCTTATCAGGGTGCTCGGGGGCGATGTCAATCGGTCCTATGTGCAGCGCGCTGACGATACCTTCAGGGAATTGTCCGTGGCTGGCGGTGTACTTGGCGTTCCCGGCGCCAATTTCTCCAGCGGCGATCAGGCCTATACGGTGGAATTCGGCCTTGCCCAGTCGCTGCAGCAGCAGTCTGCGGGCTCAAGCTACCTCATGTCGGCCCAGGGCATCCGGCTGGAGAACAATGCCACCGCCGCGAGCCTGTCGGGACGCGTCGACAGCAGCCTGTTCGACACGGTTACACCCTGCAGCGAGAAACCCGATCCCACCGAGGGCAATCGAATTTACCTGTACAAGGGCGGCCCGCAGTCGGGCAGGCGCCTGGGGGACGTCTTCAACGGCAACAGCGCCACTACCGTCCCTGGCGATGTGCTGGCACCATTCGCGGTGGCCTCGCTGGTGCAGAATTCCCTGAGCGCCAACTGGGAGTATGTGTTCGGCTTCCTGCCGGCGGGTGACTACACGCTGGCCTTCGCCTGCAATACCGGCGCGGACGATTCGGTCGATTACAACGCCCTGGTGGTACCCCAGCCGAGCAACCAGGTGTACCCGGTGACGCTGGGCTCCGGCAGCGCCGTGGTCTGCGACCTTTCGTCAGCTGGCGAGTGTTGATCACCCAGCAGTACTAGCCCGACTCTCGCGGTACTCCTGCGGCGTCAGCTCCCGGTACTGCCCCGGGCACAGCGCGGGGTCGAGGCAGAGGCCGCCGATCGCGAGACGGTGCAGCGCCAGCACGCGATTGTGGAAGCGCCCGAACATGCGCTTGATCTGGTGGTACCTTCCCTCATGCAACACGACCTGGGCGGTGTGGCTGTCGATGATTTCCAGCTGTGCCGGGCGGGTGGTAATCCCCTCGTAGGGAAAAAACATACCCGCGGCGAAAGCCTCGACGTAATCTGCAGACACAGGATTTTCAAGTTGCACGAGGTAGCGCTTGGGCACCGTATTTCCCGGCGCGTTCAGGGACCGGGACCAGCGCCCGTCGTTGGTGAGCAGCAACAGTCCCGTGGAGTTGTAATCCAGGCGGCCGGCGATGTGCAGCGTGTCCCGATCGTTCCGGTCGAGCAGCTCAACCACCGTCCGGTGCCGGGCGTCCCTGGTGGCGCTCACCACGCCCCCGGGTTTGTGCAGCATGATGTAGATGCCCTGTTTCGACTGCAGTACCCGTTCATCCAGTTGCACCGTACTGAACTCGTCTATCAGTTGGCAGATACCCGTGGCGGGCGCGCCGTCCACCAGGACCCGGCCATGGGCCAGCAATGGCCTGATATGCCGTGGGTGTATGCCGACCCGGGCGGTGAGAAAGCGGTCGAGTCGCGTGCGACTGGAGCGCATGGGCTAGCCCAGCAGGTCCAGGGCGATCGCCTCTGCCACCTTGATGCCGTCGATGCCGGCCGACAGGATACCGCCGGCATATCCCGCACCCTCGCCGGCGGGGTAGAGGCCGCGGGTATTGATGCTCTGGCAGTCATCTCCGCGCTTGATGCGGATGGGGGATGACGTCCGGGTTTCAATCCCGGTCAACACGGCATCGCTCATGGCGAAACCCCTGATCTGCCGATCGAAGGCGGGAATGGCTTCCCGGATCGCCGCGATGGCAAACTCCGGAAGGGCCAGGGAGAGGTCGCCCGGTGTCACGCCCGGTTGGTAAGAGGGCTGAACCGAAGCCAGCTTCGCCGAGGGTCTGCCGGCGAGGAAATCCCCTACCAGCTGGGCGGGCGCATTGTAATTGCCACCGCCCAATTCGTAGGCGAGGCTTTCCAGTTGCCGCTGCAACTCGATTCCCGCCAGGGGGTGACCCGGGTAGTCCTGTTCGGGAGTGATGCCGACCACGATGGCGGCGTTGGCATTGCGCTCGTTGCGCGAGTACTGGGACATACCGTTGGTCACCACCCGGCCCTCCTCGGAGGTGGCGGCGACGACGGTGCCGCCGGGACACATGCAGAAGCTGTAGACACTGCGGCCATCCCGGCAGTGGTGCACCAGTTTGTAGTCGGCAGCGCCCAGCACCGGATGCCCTGCCTGTTCGCCAAAGCGGGCGCGGTCGATGACCGATTGCGGGTGTTCGATGCGAAAGCCGATGGAGAAAGGTTTGGCCTCGATGAAGACGCCCTCGTCGTACAACATCTGGAAGGTGTCCCGGGCGCTGTGGCCGACCGCGAGCACGATGTGATTGCTGGAGAGTGTCTCGCCGCTGGCCAGGACCAGGCCTGTCACCCGGCCGTTGCCATCGTCATCGAGCTGGCGCCGCAGGCCCGTGACCTTCTGCTCGAAGCGGATCTCACCCCCCAGGCGAATGATTTGGGCCCGCATGTTCTCCACCATCTTCACCAGCTTGAACGTGCCGATGTGCGGCTTGGCCTCGGTGAGTATCTCGGCCGGCGCGCCGGCCTGCACGAACTCCGTGAGCACCTTGCGGCCCAGGTGGCGCCGGTCCCTGACCTGGCTGTACAGCTTGCCGTCGGAAAAAGTGCCGGCGCCGCCCTCGCCAAACTGGACGTTGGACTCGGTCTGCAGCCTGCGCTGCCGCCACAATCCCCAGGTGTCCCGGGTGCGCTGCCGCACGTCCCGGCCTCGTTCCAGCACGATGGGCCTGAGCCCCATCTGCGCCAGCAGCAGGGCGGCCAGGATGCCGCAGGGACCGAAGCCGATCACCAACGGGCGTTGTTGCGCCTGCGCCGGAAACCCGGCGTTCGCACGGGCGACGAAGCGATAGCTGGTGTCCGGGCTCGGGGCGATATCAGCGCCCCGGGCGCGCTCCGCCAGTAGCTTCCGCTCCAGCGCCGGCTCAAGTGCTACGTCCAGCTGGTAGATCAGCCGGATAGTGGATTTTTTGCGGGCATCGTGGCTGCGCTTGAACACCCGGAGCTCCCGGATATCCGCGATATCCAGATGCAGTTTCTCCGCGGCGGCGGCCGCCAGCTCGGCGGCGCTGTGGTCCAGGGGTAACTTGATGTCGTTCAGTCGCAGCATGGAATGGTCGGGAGGGGATTGGCGTTGCGGTCGGGCGCAGATCATACCAGCTTTTTACCGCCGCGGCGGAGAGTGCAAGAGTGACAGGTGTGGGAACGAACCGCGGGTCTGGTGTGGCAGCGTAGCCTGTTCTATGCTGCAGGCACTTTGTCATGGGGGTTCACTGATGGTATTTTCCCTTGATGCCATGCAGACCCTGGCGCTGGCGATGGCCGTGCTCTTCGTCGGTGGGGCAGTGCAGGGGCGCGTGGGTTTCCTGCGGGACAACAATATCCCGGTGCCGGTGATCGGTGGCCTTATGTTCGCCGCGCTGACCACGGTTCTCTTCCTCGGTTTCGACCAGCGCGTTGCCCTCGATATGTCCCTGCGGGAGCCTATGATGCTCGCGTTCTTTACCACCATCGGCCTGGGCGCCGATTTTCGCCAGCTGGTTCGTGGCGGCCCCAGGCTGCTGCTGTTCGGCGTGCTGTGCCTGGTCTACCTGGTGGTGCAGGATGGGCTCGGTTTATTGGCCGCGGTGGGGATGGATCTGCACCCGCTGGTGGGTTTGCTCG
This sequence comes from uncultured Gammaproteobacteria bacterium, assembly GCA_963700715.1. Classification (GTDB taxonomy): domain Bacteria; phylum Pseudomonadota; class Gammaproteobacteria; order Pseudomonadales; family Halieaceae; genus JARRPM01. The sequence goes on along the minus strand of CAVOYP010000006.1, from coordinate 487,411 downwards.
GGTGGTTCCATCACCCTGGCCGGGGGGCATGGCACCGGCGCGGCTTACGCGCAGAAGATTTGCCGATGTCCAGAATATCGCCGGCGTGATGGAGCTGGCGATGGCCTGCGCCACCTTCGGCTTGATTCTCGGGGGCTTGATCGGCGGGCCGGTGGCCGGCCGCCTGATTCGCGCCCACGGCCTGGAGTCGGCCACCTCCCACGAGTATTCCGCGGAAATCGGGAACGACAGCAGCATCAGCCAATCAGCACTGCGACGGTCCTGCAGGCCCTGTTCACTGTGCTGGTCTGTATTATTGGCGGCTTGTTTCTCAGCGGCACCTTCGGTAACGGAACCTTCACCCTGCCCGGTTTTATCTGGTGCCTGATGCTGGGTGTGGCACTGCGCAACATCGAGTATTTGCTGCCGGACCTGGCGGTCCACCATCCGACGGTGGACATGCTCGGGTCGATTTCCCTCTCCATTTTCCTCGCCATGGCCCTGATGTCACTGCGCCTGTGGGAATTGCTCAGCCTGGCGGGCCCGCTACTGGTGATACTGCTGATACAGACTACGGGCATGGTCCTGTTCGCGAGTTTTGTGACATTCCGCTTTATGGGGGCCAACTACGATGCGGCGATTATTGCCGGAGGTCACTGCGGATTCGGCCTGGGTGCAACACCCACTGCGGTGGCTAATATGGAAGCGCTGACCCGTCGCTTCGGGCCCTCGCCCCAGGCCTTTCTGGTGGTCCCCCTGATGGGAGCCTTCTTTATCGATTTTCTCAATGCGCTGGTCATCCAGGGATACCTCGCGCTGCCTATACTCGGGTACTAGCTATGTTTCGAGCCGGATGCAAAGGCTTCAATTGGCTGGCGGTCCTACTGGCGGTTTTGCTGTCAGGCTGCGAACGTGGTCCCGCTCAGGAGGTGCTGCAACAGGCCTTGCAGGAGAGACTGGATACACATTTTCAGCAAGAGCTGTTTACAGTGCGGGAGTTTCGCCGAACGGGCTCTGCGCCGTTTCGCAACCTCGAGGAGGGCATCTCCGGTGTCTACGCCTACTACGACGCCGAACTGGAGTTTTTGCAGGACTACAGCCTGAGCGATTGGGGCGAACTGAATCTCGGCACGCTTGCCTATACCATAGGCGCCACTGAAGCGGGTATGGAGGGTTTGCGGGCGCAGGGCAATGAGCGCGGCGACATACTCAGGGTTCACGGTCGCTTCGCCTATAGGGCGGAGGGCGAGGGTGCTTGGGTGTCACTCGACCAGCAATCCTTTCCCCGGCAGTCAGGCAAGCCCCAGGCGCCCGCAGACAGTCCGGGACCCAGCCCGGAGTCAGTACTGGCGGCAGCCCGCTCGCTGCTTGGGGATGGGCATAAATACGAGGTAGACAGCAGGTCTGCCCTGGTCGTAGAGGAACTCCAGGGTGCTATTGACCGCATTGACCTGCGCACGGCGAATCTCGAGGGCAAAATCACCCTGGGCTCCGGCACAGCGCAGGGCACGTATTACTCTTTCGGCGAGGCCCTGAGTCGTTACGCGGGACAACAGGGTATTGCCCTGTTCAATGCGGCGTCGGAGGGCAGTCTTGAGAATGCCAGTCGACTGCAGGCCAGCCGGCTGGATTTTGGCCTGGTACAAAGCGATGTGGCGCAGCTCTTGCATCGTGGCCTGCGCAGCGCGGGCTTCTACCCTTACAACGAGCTGCGGGCCGTGGCGAGTTTGTGGCCGGAGGCCGTGCACCTGCTTACTCTCGAGGGCAGCGGCATTACGCAGCTGTCCGATCTCAGGGGGCGACGGGTCGCCATCGGGTCGCGCGGCTCGGGCAGCCGGGTCAATGCACTTTTGATCGGGCTCGCAGCGGAACTCAATGGCGATCCGCTGCCCGCTATTCGCGAGATCAGCCTGGCAAGGGGCATAGCGGAGCTCGAGACGGGTGAAGTGGACGCGCTGTTTCTAACCGAGGCGATTCCCGCGCCTGCCGTACAGAAGTTGGCGTCTTACCGCAACGACCTGCGTTTTGTGCCGATGCCCACGGAGCTGTTTGAAAAACTGGCGCAGAAGCATTACGCCTATTACCCGCTGACTGTCCCGGCCAGGACCTATCCGGGCCAGGTCGAGCCCTTCACCACCTTTGGCCTGGCCGCGGCATTGATCACCCATCGCAATGTCGAGGATAAAAAAGTAGAACAGATGCTCGAACTGCTCACCAGCGGCGGCGATGAACTGGCGCGCAGCTATTACAGGGCCGCGTTCATCAGTGGCGAGACCATGCGGCTGGGGCTGGCCGTTCCGCTACACCCGGCAGCCGAGCGATTCTATGAGCGTTATCAACCGGAGCAGCAGGGGGACACGAACTAGGGCGGCCATGTGCCAAGGGAATTCGCCCAGGGGAAACGCATGCAGCGGGCTTCAGCTCGATAGCGACCGGCTTTATTTATCGTCAGGCGTGCTCCGTTCCCGCCGATTGATCGCATAGCCCTTGACCTCACCCAGGAATGGCAACGCCAATATACCCGGCAGCCACGAGACCAGGTGAGGTTCACGATAATCATCTATACCGATAGTCATTGCAGGGTGACCCTCTCGAGGTTGATCGATATAGGTTCCGCAAATTCGATCCCATAGGGAAAGGTTGAAGCCGAAATTGCTGTTGGCTTCATTGTTTTCAACTGAGTGATGCACTCGGTGCATATCGGGGGTAACGACGACAAGCCTCAGCACGCGGTCAATCCCCAGTGGCAGCCGGACGTTGCCGTGGTTGAACAGGGACATGGCGTTTAGAATTATCTCAAAGATTACAACTGCCAGGGGCGGCGCACCCAAAACCACAATAGCGGCAAATTTTATGAGCATCGAAAGGACAATTTCAATCGGATGAAAGCGCGAGCCGGTAGTGACATCGTAATCAGGATCGGCGTGGTGTACGCGATGCAGACGCCACAGGATCGGCACGGCATGCACCAGCACATGTTGGAGGTAGATTATGAGGTCCAGGGCGACCAGTGAGAGCACTACCGCAACTGGCAACGGGACTGCGAAATGATGGAGTACACCCCAGCCATTGGTGCTCGTGAAAACAGCAAATCCAACCGCCGCGGCAGGGAACAGCAGGCGCAAAATAGCGGTATTCAAAATAACCAGCGCCAGGTTATTTGTCCAACGCACCACTTTGGAGACGGAGAGCGAGCGACGTGGCGCCAGTAGCTCCCATGCCGCCATTAGAGTGAATACGCCGAAAGAGAAACCCAGGTGGATACTCATTTCATGCTGAGTGATGAATTCAGAATATGTCATCTAAAGTCAACCTCTATCCCCACTCACGAAATATATCCCTGGAGACTGCCCCATTTCGCTTTCCTTCCTGTCAGGCATAGCTGCCAGCGATGTAACCCGACGACCAGGCCCACTGGAAATTGAAGCCCCCCAGCTGGCCGCTGACATCCATGACTTCCCCCACGAAAAACAGGCCGGGATGTCGGCGGGCTTCCATGGTTTTTGAGCTGATGCCGTCGGTGTCAACGCCCCCCAGGGTGACCTCCGCCGTGCGGTAACCTTCGGTCGCGGAGGGTTTCAGCAGCCAGCCGTTGAGGTGCCCGCCGATGAGGGCGAGTTGCCTGTCGCTGAACCCACCCAGCGGCGTCTCCCCCAGCCCGGGCCACCACAGTGTCTGCAGTGCCGCCACCAGCGCCCTGGGCAGGTGTTTGTGCAGTAGTGTATTCAGCCGCACCTTGCCCTGCTCAGCCCTTGGCGGCGATCAGCCGCTCAGCGGCATCCATGCCCGGCAGCAGGTCGATACTGACCGGGTCCCCCGGATGCCAGTAGTTGGAGATCTGCAGGATGGCCGGCCCGCTGATGCCGCGGTGGGTGAACAGCATATTCTCGCTGAATGTGTGCCCGTTGCAGCAGGCCGTCACATCCAGCGATACGCCCGCCAGTCGTTCGCACAGGGCCAGGGTGGCGTCAGTGAACATGAAGGGCACCAGCCCGGCCCGGCGCGGGATGAGTTCCAGGCCGAACTGGCGCGCGATCTCGTAGCCCTGGCCGCTGCCGCCCAGGGTGGGAATGGAAAGAGCACCGGTGGCCACGACCAGGGAGTTGCAGGCGGTGAGCCGGTGCGCCCCGGCCTGAACGAACTGCAGCAGGTAGCGGCCCGATTCCCCTGGTGTTGCTTCAACCGATTCGATCTCGCACCGGGTGCTGATCTCCACCCCCGCCGCTTCGCATTCACCCAGCAGCATGGACAGTATGTCTTTGGCCGAGTGCAGGCAGAACAGCTGGGCGTGCCTGCGCTCCTCGTAGGCGATGCCGTGGCGCTCGACCATGGCGATGAAATCCCACTGGGTATAGCGGCTCAGGGCGGATTTGCAGAAGTGCGGGTTGTTGCAGATGAAGTTATCGGGCTCGACCACGCGGTTGGTGAAGTTGCAGCGGCCGCCGCCGGACATCAGGATTTTTTTGCCGACCCTGTTGGCTTTTTCCAGTACCAGTACGCGCCGGCCGCGCTGGCCCGCGGTGAGCGCGCACATCAGCCCGGCGGCGCCCCCGCCGAGTACCACAACGTCATACTGTTCCGCTGCGCCCTGCATGAAGGAGCCCGGTCACGCCGGCGCTAAAATAGGCGAGCCCGGCCGCAGCAGCCCCGATATAATGGCCGGTCCGAAAACGCTGTAGTAGAGATCCGCCGATATGCCAATGCTGTCCTGTATCGATATAGAACCCAAGGCCCCGGCCACTGCGACGGTCATCCTGCTGCACGGCCTGGGCGCCAACGGCAACGACTTCGTGCCCATGGTGGCGGAACTGTGCCTGCCGGCAGGCCTGCCGGTACGGTTTATCTTTCCCAACGCCCCCTCCATACCTGTCACCATCAACGGCGGCTATGTGATGCCCGCATGGTATGACATTACCGAAATCAATATCGACCGGAAAATTGATGCCACCCAGCTTATCGCATCGGCGGAGCAGGTGCGGCTGCTGATCGACCGGGAGATAGACCGGGGGATTCCCAGCGACCGCATCGTAATAGCGGGATTTTCCCAGGGCGGCGCGGTGGCCTACCAGGCGGCGCTTACCTATATGCAGCCGCTGGCTGGGCTGCTGTGCATGTCCACTTATTTTGCCACCCGCCAGACCATTACCCCCAATAGCGCCAACAGGAAGCTGTCAGTCTTTATCTGCCACGGCACGGCGGACCCCATGGTGCCAGAGCGCATGGGGCGGGGCGCCCTGCAGGACCTGACGGCCAGGGGCTACCCGGTGGAGTACAAGGCCTACCCCATGGGGCACGAGGTCTGTGCTGTGCAAATCGCAGACATATCGCGCTGGCTGCAGCGGGTGCTTGCCTGAGTATGGCCGCGCTGCCGGATGATTGCGGGCCTATACCGTTGGTGGCTGTATACGGGCGGCGCTTGCTGGCGGTGCTGTTGCTGCTGGCTGCGGCGGCGCCCGCGCCCGTCCTGGCGAACGATTGGGAGACGGTGGTTGAGTCCGGCGAGCTGCGGGTACAACGGCGCCCGTACCCGGGTTCTGCGCTGCAGGAAATCCGGGGCGTCACCCGCATCGAGGCCTCGCTCAATGCAATCATGGCCCTGTTGAAAGACGCCGGCTTCAACCAGGAGTGGGTGTATCGAAGCGGGGGCGCGAAAATACTGCAAGAGAATGGCTACGCGCAGGCCTATGTGTACGGCATTGTCGATGCACCCTGGCCAATGCATGACAGGGACACAGTGGTGCGATTTGACTACCAGCAGCAGGCCGCTACCGGGATCATCACCATCACCATCAGCAACTTCCCGGAATTCATTCCCGCCAGCCCGCCTTATGTGCGAGTGCCGGATTTCGGCGGTTTCTGGCAATTGCGGCCCGAGGCCGATGGTTGGGTGGAGGTGACCTACCAGGTGTATGGGGATCCGGGTGGCCGGATTCCGGTCTGGGTCGCCAATTACGCCGCGGTGACATCCGTGACCAACACCCTGAAAAATATGCCGCAAGTGATCGAGCGCTACCGGGATGCGTACTCCCCGTTTGTGCAGGAAATTACCCGCCTGGTACCGCTTGCGACTCGATAGCGAGGGTGCGCAGGTCGTTGATCACCGTGGCGGCGTCCAGGAAACCGCTGCTGTAGATATTGCGGATCCGGCCCTGCCGGTCGATGAGAAAAACCCGGAGTATGTGGGAGATGTTGCCGGTGTAGTTGCCATTCTTATCGTATTCGCGCTGGCGCCATTGCCCATAACCCTCCAGGATGGGCAGCAACTCGGCCTCCGAGCTAGTGGTCAGGAACTGCCAGTCGAAGCCTTTGCGGCGAAAGTGCCCGGCGTAGTCGAGCAGCGCCGCAGGGGTATCCTGAACGGGGTCAAAACTCAGGCTGATCAGGCGTACCTGTTGTGCCAGGTCGGCATCGTCCACCAGCCGATCCTGTACCTTTTTCATCACGAAGGTGGCGAGCGGGCAGCCATTGATGTCGGAGCAGTGGGTATAAATAAAGCCCAGCAATACCAATTTGTCCCCGATCAGATCCTGTAGCGACAGCTGTTCACCGAGCGTGTTGAGCACCTTGCCGTCGGCCGCGACGCCCAGCGGCGGCAGCTGGTAGCTGCCCGCGGCGGGCGGTTGATATTGCGGTGACCCGTAGCCGGGGTCGAGCACCTGCCCCGCTGCCCCGGCGGTGGCGGCCGTGCAACAAAGCAGCGCGGCGAGCAGGGCCGCCCGGCGGAGAAGGATAATCATCGGCTGGCGGTTTTGTCGCCGTACAGGGAGTAGGCACCGAAGCGCATCTGGTGCGGCGCGCCCAGCTTTGCGGCCAGGAAATCGATGTTGATGGTCTCTTTCAGTTCCTTGCCGTCAAAGTCGTATACCTTCAGGTACTGCAGGTCGGGGCCGGCGGGCTCCTTCTTGTCCCAGTTCGCCAGCAGCGAGGAGGTATAGTAAACCCGCTTGCCATCCCAGCTCTGCGACACCATGTTGACCTGTTCGCCGATCTTCTTCGAGTAGATCTGCCTGGCATTGTGCGGATCGCTGATATCATAGAGCCGGGTCATGCCATCGTTCCAGGTATTGACCCACAGGCTCGAGTCGTCGGCGGCGATGGAAATATCCACCGGCAGTGGGATTTTCGCCGCGTCGCCGATATCACCCACCGGTTTCGACTGCCACTCGCCCTTGTCGTCTTCATAGATGAGCCAGACCTTGGAGGTCAGCGCCGTGCTGGTAAAACAGTAGTTGTGGGTTTCACCCCAGGCGCAGCGCAGCTCCAGCGGCGCGCCGGGCACATCCAGGATTTTTTTCGGCTGGCGGGCATGTAAATCCCACACGACCACGGTATTGCCAAAGGCCTTCATCGCCTCGGCATCGGCCATCAGCACGCCCAGGTTCATCATGTAATTGTTCCAGCCCGTGAAGGATGAGGTCACCATGATGTTTTTGCGTGGCAGGGCGCGCACATCGTAGCCGTAGCCGTCGGCAAACTGGCCGGATTTGACGGCGCCTTGCAGGTTGTCGTCAGTAGGCATCCAGTGCGTCACGATGTAGTCGCCGGCATTGGTGTACTCCACCAGCGCCGTGCGCCCGCCGTGATCGCGGTTATTGGAAAGACCGGTGAGCATCATGCGGCCGGGCAGGGCGTAACTTGTGTGCGGGCCAACCACCCCGCCGCTTTTGGCGACAAAGTCACTGATCGTCTTGTGCAGCGTTGGTTTGGCAGGGTCGGTGTGGACGTCGAATATGAAAATTTTACTGGTGTCCAGGGTGGACGCCCACAGATAGCGCCTGTCGTCGGTGAGACCAGTGTGATGCGCTTCATTGCGCCCGCCGACTGACAGGCTGCTGACCACCTTGCCGTAATTGGCGGACTTCGGATTGACATCCACGGTGACCAGCTTGTCCTGCTCGTCCCCCACGCCTTCGACCCCGAGGGTCCAGACGTAGACGAAATCTTCCTGGCCCTTGATTTTGGCCATGTACGGGGACATGCAGGTCTCGTCTGCGAAAGCCCACTGGTTTGCCGCCAGCGCGACAAGCAAAAATATCCACCGCATGATGTAATCCTCTTATACTTGAGCGTCTGCAAGAATAGACCAAAATGGCGATATAGCAAAACAATGGACAGAGCCGGACAACAGGCGGGACCAGTCCGACGGCATCTGCTGGCGCTGGTCGCGTGTCTTGCCGTGGCGGCGGTTCCTGCCCTCGCTGAGCTGCCCGTACCTGTCTCACGGGTGCTGGCCGCGGCTGGGACCGGGGCGAGTCTCCCGACGGTGCCCGTCGACGTTTCACCCCTGGGCCTGCCCGCCATGGCGTTGCCGGCGGACAACCCGCCGAGCAGGGCGAAAGTCGACCTGGGGCGAAAGTTGTTTTTCGATCGGCGCCTGTCATTCAACCGCACCTTGTCCTGCGCCATGTGTCATATCCCCGAGCAGGGCTTTACCCAGAACGAAATGCGCACACCTGTGGGTATCGAGGGACGTTTCGTCAAGCGCAATGCGCCCTCGCTCTACAATGTGGGCTATCGCCAGCGATTGTTTCACGACGGGCGGGAATTCAGTCTGGAAAATCAGGTTTGGCAGCCTCTGCTCAGCGCGAACGAAATGGCGAATCCGTCGGTGGGTTTCGTGATTGAAACCTTGCGCGACGCCGCAGACTATCGCGGTCTATTCGAGGCCGCTTTTGGCCGGGGTCCCGGCATTGAGACCATCGGGCAGGCCCTTGCCAGCTATCAGCGCAGCCTGGTCTCTGCCGGTTCGGCTTTCGACCGCTGGTACTTTGGCCAGGATGAGCAGGCCCTCGGCGAGCCCGCCAGGCGCGGCTTTGCCCTGTTTAACAGCGCCGGCTGCGTACGCTGCCATACTATTGGCGGCGATTACGCCCTGTTCAGCGATGGCGCCTTTCACGATACCGGCATCGGCTATGCCCGGGCGATGCTGGCGCCCGATAACTCCGCGGCCAAGGTGCGCCTGGCTCCGGGAGTCGAAGTACTGCCCGAAGTGAGCTTCGCCAGGCCGGCGGCGAATGACCTGGGCCGCTACGAGGCCACCGGCAAGGCCGCGGATCGCTGGCACTACCTGACGCCTTCGCTGCGCAACATCGCCCTGACGGCACCCTATATGCATGACGGCTCCCTGCCGGACCTGGCCAGTGTCCTGCGCTACTACAATGAGGGGGCAGTGCCACATGCGGACCTCGATCCGCTGTTGCAGCCATTGCGGCTGACCACGTCGCAGCTGCAGGATCTGGAGAGCTTTCTGCTGGCATTGACCGGTGACAATGTTGCGCGACTGGCCGCGGACGGACGTTCCGTTGAGATTGGCGATACCGGTTTAGAGTAGGCTGGCCGCCTGTGCTATCCTCGCCGGGGTAAAGAGCAGGACATAGCCCGCTATGACACTATCCCTTGAAGACCGGATTGAACTGCACGAGCTGGCGGGCCGCTACGGCGATCTGGTCGATGACCGCAACTGGGCCGGGCTCGATGCAGTCTTCACGGCGGAGGCGGTATTCGAGGTGGTGGGACTCGTCACCATGGAGGGACTTGGCAGCATACGGCAGTACATGGAGAATGAAGGGCGGCACCCGCTGGCCCATCTCATCACCAATATTCATGTCCGGGAAGAGGAGGGTCGGGTAACGCTGTTGTCCCGCGGCATTTTCCCGATCACCTCGCGCAAGGAGGGGCCAGGACACCGGGTGTTCTACGGCTCATATTATGACCAGGTGGTAAGGACCGCCGCGGGATGGCGCGTCAAGTACCGCATTTTCTCGACAAATCGACTCGAAACAGGGCGGCAGGGGCTGCCTGCCGGCCAGGTGAGCCGAGAGTGAAGGCCATATGAAGATCAGCGACTACCTCAGCCGGGAAGAGATCGCCCTATTCACCGCCAAGAGCGACCTGCATGCCTGGCGCCTGGTGCTGGGCAACTGGTGCATGATTGCCCTGATATTTGCCGCGGTAGGTACCTGGACCAATCCACTGACCATATTGCTTGCCATGATACTGCTGGCCGGGCGGCAGTTGGGGCTGTCCGTGCTGATGCATGAAGCGGGGCATCGCACCCTGTTTGCCACCCCCTGGCTGAACGATGTGGTGGGGCAGTGGCTGTGCGCGGCCCCGGTGTTCAACGACCTGCCGGCCTATGCCCGGGGTCACCTCGCACACCATCGCTACGCGGGTACCCGGGAGGACCCTGACCTGCCGAACTATGCGGCTTACCCGGTTTCCCGGGACAGTTTCCGGCGCAAGGCACTGCGCGATCTCAGCGGGCAGACGGGGATCAAACTCCTCGGCTCCATTTTCCGGGGTGCGTCGGGCGTCATCAGCAGGGAAACGCGGGAGAGTTCGCTGCCTCTGCTGCGCCAGCTGTCGGTGCAGTTGCTGCTGTTGCTGGCGCTGCTGGCGGCCGGCATCGGCTGGGCCTACCTGGTCTGGCTGGGCACCTTCCTCACTTTCTTCATGTTGATCATCCGCATTCGGCAGGTGGCGGAGCATGCGGCCGTGCCGAATTTGTACGACCCGGACCCGCGCATGAACACTCGCACCGTGGAGGCACCCTGGTGGCAGCGCCTGATATTCGCGCCCAACGGCGTCAACTACCACCTGGAGCACCACTTCATGGCCAGCGTACCCTGTTACCGGCTGGCGGCGCTGCGTGCTCATCTCAAGCAGCGCGGGGCCCTGGACTCCGTGCCGGTCTTTCGGGGCTACGGCCAGCTGCTCAATCATGCGGTGACTGCGGCCTGAAACAGCCCGGCCTGGCGCTCTAGCCCGCTCCCGCGTCGGGGGACTTCTGCTGGCCATAGCTGGCGAAAGCGGCGATTACTGCATCCATCTGGGGCGGGTCGAGGATGTGCGGGCCGCCGATAGCCAGCGTGCCCCAGTAACAGTGGGCCAGTTCTTCCACCAGTTCTGCCAGTTTCAGCGCCCCGTCCAGGTTCGACCCCGTAGCCAGCTGGCCGTGGTTGGCCAGCAGGCAGGCCATGGAGCCGGACAGCGCCTCAAGGTTTGCCCTGGACAGTTCCCTGCTGCCGAAGGTGGCGTAGTCCGCCAGGGGAATGCCGCAACTGCCGGCGGCGGCCACCATGTAATGCAGGGGCGGAATCGGTTTGCGCGCGCAGGCGAGAATGGTCGCGTACGGCGAGTGGCAATGCACGATCGCCCTGACCTCGGGCTTCTGCCGATAGACGTCCGCATGCATCTGCCATTCGCTGGATGGTGTGAGCTGGTCCAGCGCCGGGCGGCCGTCGAGGCCGATGGCGACTATGTGTTCCGGCAGGAGCAGGGCAGGGGCAAGCCCGGTCGGCGTGATCAGCATGCCGCCTTCGGTTCGAACGGAGATATTGCCGGAGGTTCCCGCGGTCAGCCTTTTTGCGATGAGATCCTGCATGGCCCGCGCCACGGCGAGGCGGTCGCGGTGGTCACCTTCAGAGGTTTTCATCCGGCCTCACCCTGCGATATCTCTGGTGTCTGCTGCCCTTGCTGAACTCATCCAAAAGGCGAAACATGGCGCCGGGGTCCAGTCTGTGCACACGCAAAAAGCTAGTTAAGAAATTCAATGCGCTGGAGGAAAGATGCCGCCTTGCCGTCATTTTTTGAGGCGGTGGTATCAACCTCGATGCTGATGCCGGAAACGGGTGGAACGGAATCGAGCCCGAAACTCTTTTTGAACTCATCTGCCAGGGCGACTTCTGATACCGCGGTCGCTCCCTCCTCGGGATGATCGACACAGATGTAACGGCCTGTTTTCTTGTAGTAGTGACCCGCGTAGGGTTGCTCCACCTCGTCAGAACCTTTTGGACAGAGGAAAAAACCGATGAAATATGGGCTGTCTGGAACGAACATGGAGCCGCTGGACTGCTTTTCATGGCCGAAGAACACATAAACCATGATTGCCTCATTATCGATACCGTGTTGGTAAGATGCACCCTCCGGAAAGGTAGATACTCCCCAGTGCAGCCGAATGTGCCTGGCTTCGGGTATGTCCTCTTCATGCAGGAAAATACCGAAAGCCGGTTTGGTGACCTGAATATGCAGCGCATCCTCCGTATGGTAGAGATTGATTTTATGCTCGTCCTCCGCATCCTGTTTAAGCACAAAATTCCTGCTCACCAATGCCTTCCGGGCAGGAGCAATCGGTTCTCCGCCAAATTCGAACTGGTGTATTACCTCACTGGCACTCGATGGTGAGGCTATGATGATAGTGATCATGTACAAGAAACCCAGCAAGCAAGCGCTTGAAAATCTGGTACCGATAAAATCATGCATAGAAATAACTTTCAAAAAATTTACGCTGTTAAGAGGTATGTGGCAGTTTGCATTCGATGAGCCAGTTCGACCTGCCAGTCGCTACGCAATGCTTTGTCGAGGAGTGTAGCCGTGTTTAGATATCGTTGCCAGATCGCAGTCTCTGCGGCCGGTGATATTCAAGCGCTTTCAGGCGCTCCGCTACGCCCCCGTCGCCGCCAATCTGCCACGTTCCCTGACGTATGGTCCGATCGCGGCCAGCAGTGACGCGATGCCCACTACATAGGCGGACATAGAATAGACCAGGGCCCAGCGCAGGGACTCGTTGCCATGCAGTGTCGTCAAGCCGTCGCTGAGCATGCCCACCAGCAGCGGGCCGAGTCCACCCCCGACCATCGTCAAGCCCAGGTTGAAAATAGCGAGCGCAGTTGCCCTGCGATTGGCGGCAACGATGTCCGACATCGCCGCGTAGGCCGGCGCCATCCACCACACGGTGGTGATGCCGAACAGCAGGTACCAGACGATCGCGTGCGGCACAGCCATGCCAGCCACCGTCCACTGGTCGCCCACTGGCGATAGGTAGAACATGACGCCGCAGGGCAGCGCCAGCAGACAGCCGAGTACCGGGACGCCCAGGCGCCAGCGCGGGTCGCGCCTGGCCAATGCGTCGGACAACCAACCGCTGAACAGCGCACCGGTCACCGCCGCGAGGCCGCCGAGAATACCCATGACCGCGCCAGCACTCTGCAGCGTCATGCCATGCGAGCGCACCAGGAATGTCGGTGTCCAGATACCGATGCCGTAGCCGGCGAAGCCCAGTGCCAGGCCGGTCCAGGTCAGGCGCGTAAAGGCCCTGGAGCGCCAGAGGTCGCGGGCCAGCTCTTTCATGGAGCCGACGGGTGCTGCTGTCACGGCGGCCTCCCACCGACCCCGCACTGGTTCCACCGTGGTGAAGCGTAGCAGCAGCGCTGCGAGGATGCCCGGGATGCTCATCCACAGGAAGGCCTGGCGCCAGCCATAGTGGTGGGCGATCCAGCCGCCCAGCCCCAGGCCGAACAGAATGCCCAGTTGCGGCCCGAGCATGTAAACACTCATCGCCCGCCCACGCTGTTCAGGCGGGTAGTGGTCGGCAACCATGGTGATTGAAGGCGCCGTGCCGCCGGCCTCGCCAACGGCCACGCCCACCCGCGCCAGCGCCAGCGTCCAGTAACTCCCCGCGAGGCCGCACATCGCGGTCATTGCGCTCCAGGCCGCACAGCAATAGGAGACCAGGTTGCGGCGGTTGGCGCGGTCCGCGTAGCGCGCGAACGGAATCGCCAGGGTGCTGTAGAACAGGGCGAAGGTCACACCCGACAGCACCCCCATGGCCGTGTCGGACACGCCGAACTCGGTCTTGATCGGCTGGATCAGGATGCCCATGATCTGGCGGTCGATGAAGCTCATGACGTAGACGAACAGCAGAATCAGCAGCGTCCAGTGGGTGCTGAAGGGCAGGCGCTGCCGCATGACCGCAAGCCCCTCGATGGGCACCGCTGCGGGGGAATTGCCGGACGTATCCACCATTGTTATGTTCCGGATCATGGGGCTTAGGACAAGGCGTGTACGCTAACCGAATAGTATGCCGATATCCAGTGCCCACGCAGGCGCACCTTGCTCTTTCCATGTTGACTGCGGCAGACCGCCGTCGTCTTTTAGCGCCGACGTTTCTGCAAGCGCGCGCTCTTGTGCGTGCGCACGAAGAAGTCGGCAGGCTTGGTCTTCACCCACGCCACAAAGTTTCGCAGCTCGGGATGCTGCAGCAGGGCCTCCACGCTCGAGTAATCGCCGGCCAGTTCGCTTTCGCTAAGGAGCGCATGAATCTGGCGGTGACAGACCCGATGCAGGTACTGCGTCCGACGCCCGCCTTTGCTCTTGGGCACCAGATGATGACGGTCAGCCTGTGCAGGCGGAATGACCCGTTCGCACAGAGGGCAGATCAAAGTGGCGCGCTGTGGCGTGTTCAAGATCTATCGCCCTCCAACAACAATCTGTCCTTGGGCAAAGGAAGCCGCTTCTCGCCGCCGATCATACAGCCCGTTTGCGAAACACAACCACATGCTGCCAGGGCAGCGTGCTCACTGTCCGTTCCCAGTCCAGTGCGAACACGCTAGCCTCGCGCTCGATCTGCGACACGCTCATCTTGTGCAGCGGTTTGATGGGTACGCGCGGGTCCTCTGCTTTGTACTCGACGAAGACCACCCGACCGCCTGGCTTGAGGGCCTTCATCACGCTGGCCATCACCTCATACGGGTAGGCCAGCTCGTGATAGACATCGACCATGATCGCCAGGTCCACCGAATTTGCGGGCAGCCCGACATCGTCAACCGTCGCCAGCCGAGCCTCAATCTGCTCCAGCCCGCTGCGCCTGGCGCTGGCCTGCAATAGGCTGATCATTTCAGGTTGCACGTCCACGGCCCAGATCTTGCCGCCCGGCATCACTGCGGGCGCCATTCGCCGCGAGAGGTAGCCGGTGCCGGCTCCGATGTCGGCCACCACCATCCCCGGCTGCAGCGCCAGGGCGGCCAGTAGCAGATCGGTGCGCTCTTCGCGCTCCCGTTCTTCGCGTTCGAGCCAGGCCGCGCCCTGCCAGCCCATCACTGCCGAGATCTCGCGCCCCATATAGCGCTTGCCGATTCCATCAGCGCTGGGCGGCACGTAACTGTAGCGTTCGTCACCGGCGTGGCTCTGCACTACCTGCGCGATGACAGCAGGCGCATGCCCGAGCAGCTCGCGTGAGTCGAGCCGGGGAAGAACCTCGTCATCGAACTCCTCCCTCGCATAACTCGCAGGTGGGGTGGTGATGAGAGTGAGCCATAGTAAGTGGCGCAACAAGAGGGTGAGCGGGAGGCGGCTCATGAGCTGGCGTGGACGGGCCTGCCGAAGCTGGCGATATAGTTGACCGAGATATCCCTGGTCCACCAGGCGCGGTGCACAGCGGGTAGGTAGCCCATACCGCGGCGCTCCAGGGGAGTGAGCCCGCAGGCAGTGGCTGCCTGCTCCAGTTCCTCGGGTCGTACGAACTGTGCCCACTGGTGCGTGCCCCTGGGCAGTACCCGGAAGATCACCTCAGCGCCAATGATTGCCGTCACGTAACTGCGCAGAGTGCGGTTGATCGTCGAGGCTAGCAGCACCCCGCCGGGGGCCAGATGGGCGACCGCGTCGCGCACGAAGGCCGCCACATCGTCGACGTGTTCGACCACCTCAAGCAGTAGTAACACGTCGAAAGCCTCGCCATGGTGCAGCGCGGCATCGGGCGCGCCGACCCGGTAATCGATATGCAGGCCAGCGGACTCCGAATGCAGCCGCGCGGCGGCGATATTCTTCTCTGCGGCATCGACACCGACAACCAGGGCGCCGCGGGCTGCCAAGGGTTCGCTCATCAGACCCGCGCCGCATCCGACATCGGCGATGCGCAACCCCTGAACGTCATCGATCGGGCGTCCGAAGTGCCGGGCAACCTGTGCCAGCACGTAGCCGAGCCGCAGCTCGTTGACCACGTGCAACGGTCGCATAGGGCCAGTTTGGTCCCACCAGGTGGCAGCGAGCTGGTTAAAGCGCTCAAGCTCGCCGCTGCGAATGGTGCTGGAAGGGTTCAACGCTGCCTGGTCAATGGTCATGGTTCAAATCCGGCGAGAGATATTTACCGCCCAGCGCGAACCCGTGCCGACCGTCTGGATCCACCACCCCAGCAGGTAGGACGGCGGGCTCGCAGAGCGTGCGAAGCGCGTGGCTGCATCTTTGCGATGGCCAATTTCATCGGCCCGAAGGCAGGACAATTGAGCCTGCAACGACTGCAGAGCGGCCTGCTTGCGACCCGGATCAAGCCGGCCGATCAATTCGATTTGGTCGGTGTAGTGTTGGTCAACGAAGGTCTCGACGGCCTCGATAGTGGCGTACACAGCCCGAGGGCCGAAACACGCCGGCAGAGCGCCGGTCAGCCATCCGGCGATTCGCCACAGTGGCAAAAGCCGGCTGCGCTGCCGCGGCGCCAATAACTGCTCAAGTGCAGTCAGATGCTCCGCTTCCGTGGCGAGGTGCTGTTGAGCGAAAGCTTTCACGGTCGCGTCGCGTGTGACGGCGAGGATGCCGCGATAGATCATCACGGCTCCTGTTTCACCTGCGTGGTCTGTTCGCAGGTCGGACACCAGCGCCGCAGGCAATGCATCACCAGGCGCCAGAGTGGCGCCTGCCGACACTGTTGGGCGGTTTGCCCCAGGCATCGGAGCCAGTACGCCAGCGATTGCGTGAGCGCTCCTTTGCATGTGCTCGGCGTCAGAACCGGGACCTTCCGGGTATTCACTGATGATAAAGCTTTCGGCTCCGGTATTTGTCCGGGCGCGGACGAGTAGGTCCAAGTGGCCTAGACCTCTACGCCCGGTGTCAGTGTGATGACAACAACCCTGTCTATGCTGAAGTAGACAGCGCCAGCACCTACCGCAACGCCGATGATGATGCCCAGCGCCAGGCTGAGGGCTATGAGCGTCCGTGTTGCGGGCCGGAAGTGTCGCGTGTCTTCATTCATGAGACTAGCAATACCTGTGGGGATGAGGGAAGTGCGGGGCCAGGATATACGCAGGTGCGTTGCGGACAGCGCCACAGGCGAGCAGGCCTGCGCCAACGTGTTCAAGCGCCACATCATTGCTACGCTGCCAGCAGCCACTTGGGAAGAGTATAGGGAGCTTGCTGCAGGCAATAGTCCATGTCGCCAATTTCAGCAACCACCGCCTGTTCAAACTGCCGGGTGACAAGCTCACGGGGCTGGCCAGCGAGCGGGTAGCAGGGAAGTGCCATACGAGCGATAATCCATGTCATTGATTTCGACAGTCATCAATGTCTGCTCCTTATAGCCGGTCTGGGTGGAACATGCTGAAGCGCCTACCATCAGATTACGCAGAAATTCAGCGGCTGGATTGGCGCTCCGGGTCGGCTGTTGCTTGCGCTCGGCCATGGCGTGGAATGGACCTTGCCGCCGCCATTCGGACCATGCAGGTTGCGGGAGAAAACAGATTAGTTTTCAGAGGCTTACTGGTCCGCCTGGCAGGAGTTGAACCTGCGACCTACCGCTTAGGAGGCGGTCGCTCTATCCACTGAGCTACAGGCGGGTATGGGGGATCGAGATGCTTTCACCGGGCCCCCGGCAGCCAGCCCGGGGAATCGACGTTGCGAATTATCAGTGTGGCGACGGCTTAACGCAACCCTGAGCCCACCTTCTCCCACTGCTTGATGTGGATCAAATTCGGCTCAAATGCAGCTGCTGAAACTTGAAACCGGCTGTTTTCGGCCCCAAATATGAGATGGGTAAAGACAAACCACGTACGTGAAGGAGGTGTCGAATGTCTTTAGTACCGCGCAGCAACCTGTTCGATATTGACCGCTTTTTTGGCGATTCCTGGCCAACAGCCTATGAATCCCGATCCAGTTCCTTTTTTGCCCCCCGGGTCGATATAAAGGAGGCGAATAATCATTACGAGATTACCGCCGAGTTGCCCGGCGTGGCGAAAGAAGATATCCATGTCCATGTGAAGGACGGCATCCTTACGCTGGAGGCCGAAACCAGCAAGGAGGACAAGGAAGAGAAGGATGGCAAGCTCATTCGCCAGGAGCGGCGCTACGGCAAGTATATGCGCAGCTTCAACCTGGGAGCTGATATCCACGAGGCGGATATCAAGGCCTCGTTCAAGGATGGCGTACTGAAACTGGAGGCACCCAAGGTGCAGCCCAAGGCGCCCGAGCGGCGGCGCATCAGTATCGATTGATCCCCAGCGCTGTTCCGGCGGGGCGCGGTTCCCGCCGGGACGGCCTTTTGGGCGAATTTTCGCGCGTATTCTTGCAATTCCCGCTCCGGGATATCACTCTTGCCGCGGCTTGCGCCGGCGGCGGCTTCGGCCCGTCTGACGTGTTTTTCCTGATATGACAACAGGCGGTACCCCGTGAGGTTTTGCGTTCGAATTTTCCTGGCGGTCCTGCTCGGCTGTTGTGCTGCAATTTAGCGCCGGCGCCACCGCTGCGGATGATGCCCTGTCCAATGCCCGCCAGCAGTACCGGGAGGCCGTCAGGGCCGTGGACAAGGGGCACTGGACCGAGTACCAGCAACTGCGCCCCGGCCTCGATGACTACCCGCTGGCCATCTACCTCGACTACTTCCAGCTCAGCCGCAATCCCGGGGAAGTGCGCCCCGCCGATGCCCTGAGCTTTATCCGCCGCAGTGCCGGCTCCCCGCTGCCAAACCGGTTCGCCAACCTTTACCTCAGGCAGGCTGGCAAAGAGCAGCGCTGGCGCGATTTTCTTGCGGTCAAACCGGATGAACCCGTGGGGATTGAACTCAAGTGCTACTACTTCCGCGCCCGGCTGGCAGCGGGGGATACCGCCATTGCCTGGGAAGGGGCCCGGCGCCTGTGGGATGTTGGCGAGTCGCGCCCCAGCGCCTGTGACCCGCTGTTTGCGGCCTTGCAGGACGCCGGGCAACTGAGCGATGACATGGTCTGGTCGCGCCAGCTCAAGAGTTTCGATGCGGGACAGCGTTCACTCATGGAGCATGTGGCAAAATCGGCCAGTCCCGAGCTGGCGCCCTGGACGGACCGGCTGCTGGCGGTTTACCGCCAGCCGGAGAGCATCCGCCGGCAGGCCCTGCCCCCGGGCAGTCCCTATTCGGCGGACATCGCCAGCCACGGCCTGGCTCTGCTGGCCCGCTACCAGCCGTTGCAGGCCCTGCAGTTCTGGAGTGACTTCCAGGAGGAACTCCGCTTCGATGCGCAGCAGGTTCGCCGCGTCGAGTACGCCATCGCCCTTAACGGCATGTTCGCCCGGGAGCAGGCACTGGCCCCGTGGTTGCCCGCGGTACTGGAGCGGCTGCAGGACGACAAGCTGGTGGAGATCCGCCTGCGCTGGGCGCTGGCGGAGCAGGACTGGGCGGCAATCGAGCAGACCATGCCTTTGTTGTCGGAGGCCGCGCAGGAAGCGGAAGTCTGGCGTTACTGGCGCGCGCGGCTGCTGTACCTGCGCGACCGCAACACCGAGGCGGATGCGATTCTGGCCGACCTGGCGCAGGAGCGCAGCTATCACGGCTTCCTGGCGGCAGATCGGCTGGGCAGGCCCTACAGCTTCAACCACCAGGTCCAGGTACTCGACCCCGCAACCGCCGGCTCCCTGCAGCAAATGCCGGTGGTGCAGCGGGTCGGTGAGCTCAACTTCCATGAGTCCTGGAGCCTCGCCCATTCCGAGTGGTATTACCTGCTGCAGGGGAGCGACGACAGGGACCGCAACAGGCAGCTGGCGCAATTGGCCGCGCAACAGGGATGGTATCGGATGGCAATCGATGCGGCCTCCCGGGCCGAGGCCTGGGACGCACTGGAGCTGCGGTTTCCTGCGCCCTGGCGCAGCACTTTCCAGCGCCACGGCTCGGTCCGGGAAGTGCCGGGCACCGAACTGATGGCGATAGCTCGTCGGGAGAGCGCTTTTTATCCCCAGGCCCAGTCCCCGGTGGGGGCGCGCGGCCTGATGCAGTTGATGCCGGCCACCGCGAAGGAGGTGGCGGCCTCGCTGGGGCAGGGCGATGGCAGTGCAGACCTGTTCGAGGTGGAGTTCAATGTGCTGCTGGGCAGCGCCTATTACCGCCAGTTGCTGGACCGCTATGGCGGTAACCGGGCGTTTGCGCTGGCCGCCTACAACGCCGGCCCCCACCGGGTTGACCGCTGGCGCCACCCGCCGGGGGAGGGTGTGCCGGTGGATATCTGGCTGGATACCATTCCCTACAAGGAAACCCGGGAGTACGTCCAGGCGGTGCTGTTCTACAACGTGGTATTCCAGTACCTGTTGGGCGATACTGGCACGCTGCTGACGCCGGCGGAGCGCGCAGCGCTGTACTGATGCCGGCCCCAATCAACACCCGGCGGCTTGTGTCTCACTGGCCGCCACTACCGATGGCAACACGCTCATGCAGGACACCCGGCCGCTGCTGCTGGAGACCGATTTTCCGCCGCTTGTGCGCGCAGAGCTGCGCAGCCTGCAGGTCAACCTGGGCTATGTGTGCAACCTCAGCTGTGTTCATTGCCACGTCAATGCGGGCCCCGGCCGCACCGAGTCGATGGCGCTGGAGACCGTCGACCAGGTGCTCTCCCTGCTGGCGCGGGAGCGTATCGGCCTGTTGGACCTCACCGGCGGTGCGCCGGAACTGAACCCGCATTTTCGCTACCTGGTGCGGGAGGCCAGGGCACTGGGCGTGCGGGTGATAGACCGCTGTAATCTCACCATACTGCTGGAGCCCGGCCAGGAGGACCTGGCGGAATTCCTGGCGGCAGAGCAGGTGGAGATTACCGCCTCGCTGCCCTGTTACCTCGAGGACAACGTGGAGGCGCAGCGCGGCAAGGGGGTTTACGGCGACAGCATCAGGGCGATCCGGCGGCTGAATGAACTCGGCTATGGCCGGGTCCCGGGGCTGGTGCTGAACCTCGTGTACAACCCGGTCGGCGCGGTGTTGCCGCCGCCCCAGGCCGCGCTGGCGGAGGATTACCGGCGCGAGTTGGACCGGCGCTTCGGCATCTGCTTCAACGAATTGTTTACCATAACCAATATGCCCATCAGCCGCTTTGGCGCGGTGCTGCTTGCCCAGGGCCAGTACCTGCCCTACATGCAGTTGTTGCGGGACAATTTCAGCGCGAGCAATCTCGACACCGTGATGTGCCGCAACCTGCTCAGCATCGACTGGCAGGGCTACGTCTACGACTGTGACTTCAACCAGATGCTCGACCTGCCCGTACTGGCGCGGGAAGGGCGCCGCCATATCACCCGGCTGCCTGCGGCCGAACGGCTGGCGGGGACCGCGATCCGCACCGGTGAACACTGCTACGGCTGTACTGCCGGCCAGGGCAGCAGCTGTGGTGGTGCGCTGGAGGCGTAATGGCCGTCAGTGTCGGCTTCATCATCCCGGTGCTGGATGAACAGGAACGCATCGCCGGCCTGCTGGGCTATCTGCGCCAGCACTTTCCGGACAGTGAACTCACGGTGGTTGATGGCGGCAGCAGCGACCACACGGTGGCCGCCGCACTGCCCCTGTGCCACCGCCTGCTGATCGGCGAGCGGGGCAGGGCGGCCCAGATGAACCTGGGTGCCCGCACCAGCTGCGCCGATTACCTGTGTTTCCTGCACGCCGATTCCATTCCCGGGGTATCCGCCGCTGGCTTGCAGTCTCACCTGGCCCGCGCGCCCCTGTGGGGGTTCTGCCGGGTGCGGTTGGGCAGTCCACGGCGGGTGTTCCGGGTGATCGAATGGTTCATGAACCAGCGCTCGCGCCTGACCGCTGTCGCCACCGGCGACCAGATGCTGTTCCTGCAGCGAACGGTGTTCGAGCGCAGCGGGGGTTTCGACCCCATTCCGCTGATGGAGGACGTCGCCCTCTCCAAGCGCCTGCGGCGCCTGGGGCGGCCCCTGGTTATCCCCGAGCCGGTGCTGGCCTCGAGCCGGCGCTGGGAGCGGCGGGGGGTGCTGCCCACCGTGCTGTCCATGTGGTGCCTGCGGTTGGCCTATGTTTGCGGTGTGTCACCCCAGCGCCTGTGGCACTACTACTATGGGCGCTGAACGCCCGGATTGCCTGTTTATCCAGTTCGCCCGTGAACCGGTGACGGGCGCGGTGAAGACCCGGATGATCCCCCACCTGTCACCCCCGGAGGCCTGCGCCCTGCATGCGCAGCTGGTGCTGTGGACCGCCGCCACGCTGGTGGCGGCGCGGCTGGGGCGGGTTGAACTGGCGGTGGCGGGGGCGGCGGGACACAGCCTGTTCCAGGACTGCCTCGATCTCGGGGTTGCCGGCCTGACCCTGCAGCGGGGTGCGGACCTCGGTGCGCGCATGTATAACGCTTTGGTGGCGGGGCTGGACCGGTTCGAACGGGTGGTTCTGGTGGGCAGTGATTGCCCGTCCATCGACAGGGACTACCTGCGCCAGGCTCTCCTGGCGTTGGAACAGGATGACATCGTGCTGGGGCCGGCGGCGGACGGCGGTTATACGCTGGTCGGCGCCAGGCGTGTGCCACGGGAGATGTTCGAGGGAATCAGCTGGGGAACGCCGGCGGTGTTTAGCGAAACGACCCTTCGACTGCGGCGACTGGGTGTGGCCTGGACCGAATTGCCCGTGCTGAATGATATCGACCGGCCCGACGACCTGCCGGCCTGGACAGCCCTGCGAGCCACCCGGGGCGGGTAAATCAGGCGGTGGCGCGCTGCTCCTGCTGTTGCGTTTCGGCGGCCGCCAGCCCTGAGCGCTGGTAAAGGAGCCAGGCAATGGCGGTGCAGTAGCTCAGGTTGGTCTGCAACTCGCTGTCCGGATCGCTCAGGAACGCCCTCTGGCTGGCCAGTCCGCGCACCCGGCTGGCGATCTCGGGGTTGAAGGCCAGGTAGCGGTCCCACAGGTCGCGGTGCTGGGCGGCCGTGATGCGGAATATTCCCAGGCCTTCATTGCGCGCGGAAAACAGCCCCAGATCAGGGCCGTCGATGGCGGCGTTGAGCAGGAAATCCTCAGTGGCGGGCGTCCACTTGCCCAGGTATTTCAAGGTCGGCCTGATGACATGGTCTCTCAGGTGTTCTGCGGTTACGTACATGCGGCACTACCTCGCAGGGAGATGAAATCCGTCAGATACTGCTGTTGCGCTCTTAGGGTCTTTTGTTTTTCGCCCGGTTATCTTTAGCCGGCACTGGAGATGGACCCCGTGACCGACTGTTCCGGACTTAGGTCACACTTTTAACACAGGATAAAAATAAATCCAATAGAAATAATGATTTGCGAGGGTTGTTTGAGAACTATTCTGGGAAGTTGGCGTAACTGACTGAAATTGGTTTGTCTCTCCTGCGGGCCGGGACAGCCGGGCCAACCCGGCCCAGGTCTAGTCCTTGCCAGGCATGATCCAGCCGATCACCGTGCTTGCGATACTGACGACGACGCTGCCGATGAGCGCCGTGAAAAACTGCGACATGCCGCTACCTGCGATCGACATGACACCGCCCGCGAGCCACGCCGTCAGCATCAGCATGAGTGCGTTGATCACGAAGGTGAAAAGTCCGAGCGTGATAATCGTGACAGGCAGCGACAGCAGTTTGATGACTGGCCTGATGAACACGTTTACCAGCCCGAAGATGACAGCGACAATCAGGAAAGCGCCGAGTGACGACTCGATCTGGATGCCCGATACCAGGGCGGTGGTCACCCACAGCGCGGCTGCGGTGACAACGATGCCGACTACCATTTTCATCACACTCTCCCGAATAAGCCCGGCACAGCCTGTACCGTAGCAATATGCGGCTCTCATTGCTATATTTCAGGCCGGATCGAAGCTGACCTATATCGGATGATTTTTTACAGGAGCGTAGTATGAACAAATACGGAGCGGAGTTTATCGGCACTTTCTGGCTTGTTCTGGGTGGATGTGGCAGCGCGGTGCTGGCAGCTGCCTTCCCGGAGGTGGGTATCGGCCTGCTGGGTGTCTCACTCGCTTTTGGCTTGACGGTGCTGACGATGGCGTTCGCCATCGGTCATATATCGGGCTGCCACCTCAATCCGGCGGTTTCCATCGGCCTGTGGGCAGGTGGGCGGTTTCCTGCCAGGGAGCTGGCTCCCTACATCATCGCCCAGGTCCTGGGCGGGATCGCGGCAGGTGGTATTTTGTATCTCATTGCCAGCGGCAAGGCCGGCTTCGATGTCTCCGCCGGCTTTGCTTCGAACGGCTATGGTGAACATTCGCCCGGCAACTACAGCCTGCTGTCGGCGCTGGTAACCGAAGTGGTTATGACCATGATGTTCCTTGTGGTCATTCTGGGCGCGACGGATAAACGCGCCCCCGCAGGGCTGGCGCCGATTGCGATTGGCCTGTGCCTGACGCTGATTCACCTGATCAGCATCCCCGTGACCAATACCTCGGTGAATCCTGCGCGCAGCACGGGAGTGGCGGTGTACGTGGGCGGCTGGGCGGTGCAGCAACTCTGGCTGTTCTGGCTCGCCCCGATCGCAGGCGCAATACTGGGTGCGCTGGCCTATCGGTTCATCGGCCAGGAAGACGGTCAATAGACCGTCAACAACATGAGCCGCAGCAAGACCAAGTCTCGCGATGACCGCTTGCTGCGCGTTGGCCTCGCGCTGCTCGTGGTGCTGGCAGCGGTGCTGGCAATTTTCTATGCGAAACCGGATGTACCTGACAGCATCACCTTGCTGGCGGGGCCCAGAGGCTCTTCGTTCTACCAGGATGGCCTGCGCTACCGGGAGATTCTCGCCCGGCACGGCGTCACCGTGGACGTGGTCGAAACGGAAGGTTCCCTGGATAACCTGCAACGGTTGGCAGCGGGGTGCAGTGCCTGCGCCGGCTTTGCCGAAGCCGTGGAGTATCCTCAGCATTTGCGAGGCGCGCAAGGCAGTGAGTTGCTCACGCTGGGTAGCCTGTATCTAGAACCGCTGTGGGTCTTTGGCCGGCGCGGGCTCAGCATCCCCGGTGCGGCAGAAGTCCGTGACCTGGAAGGCCTGGCTATTGCACCGGGTAATCAGGGCAGTGGGGTGCGCCTTTTTGCGGAGGCCTTGCTGAAGTGGAACGGGCTCACTGACAACGTCAGGCTGGTGGATGCCGATGTAATCAAAGCGGCAGATATGCGGGCGGCGATTGTAAGCGGCGGGATCGACGTGGTATTCGCCGCCGGCAAAATCGATGCGCCGCTGATCGATGGCCTGTTGCGCGCACCCGATTTGCTCCCCGTGTCGCTGCGCCGGATTGACGCCATTACTTTCCGCTTCCCTGGCATAAGCGCGCTGCGGTTTCCCGCAGGCGCTGCGGATATGGCGCTGAATCTGCCTCCAGGTGATGTCGACCTGCTCGGCATCTCCGTGCAGATGATCGTGCCGGCCAGTCTGCCGGCTGCACTGTCCGACCTGTTACTCGAGGCCGCCAGGGAGATCCACGGGGTGCGCGGCGCGTTTGCCCAGCGCGGCGAATTCCCGAATCCGAGTATGGTGTCCTTGCCCCTCAGCACCGCCGCGAAGCGGTACTACGAACGCGGGCCATCGCCACTGTGGCGTTTTTTGCCATTTCGCCTGGCAACCCTGGTCGACCGTTTCATGTGGGTAGCCGCCAGTGTGGCTTCCGCAGCGTTGGCGCTGTTCGGCCTGCTGCCTAAATTATTGAGTTTTCGCTACAACCGCGCCAGTCTCGCGCTTTACCGCCGGCTGGAAAGTGTGGAGAAAGCCATGGGTCCGAGCCCTGATAGA
The DNA here is from genome assembly GCA_963700715.1 of uncultured Gammaproteobacteria bacterium. Taxonomy (GTDB): domain Bacteria; phylum Pseudomonadota; class Gammaproteobacteria; order Pseudomonadales; family Halieaceae; genus JARRPM01. Next base: position 461,919 of record CAVOYP010000006.1, on the reverse strand, counting down.
ACCCCATTGCTTGCTGAACTTGACGACATTGACCGGGTCAGTGCAGCGCTGGGTGTACCCAAAGCCCAGCGGCCGGATTATTTTGGCCTTCGCCAGAACATTCACGACCTGCGTGCAAGGCTAAGTCAATAACACCCGGCAACGAGCGCTGCCGTAGCCGCAGACCCGGTAGCGGCACGCGGCGTTTTTTCAAAAGTATCTGACGTCAATTCGAAATTCCGCTTCAGGCGGCCGTGTAGTATGTGACCAACTATCGGGTTGGGCTGCCACCTGGGGGTGGCGCCTGTCCCGAACTCCCCCTCGCCTGACACAGGAGACAGGATATGCCCGGCACCCGCATCCCGAAAACGCTGTATATCACCGGTGGCATGAGCGGCCTGGGCAAGGGGCTGGCAGCCATCTACCTGGCGCGCGGCGCGGACGTGGCGATTTTTGACCTTGCGGTCAGGGAGGACGTCATGGCGGAACTCGCCGGCCATAAATCACGGCATGGCCAGAAGCTGGTGGCCTACCAGGCCAGCGTTACGGAACTCGAGGCGCTGAAGGCGGCGGTGGCCCAGGCGGTTGAGACGATTGGCGATCCCGAGTTGGCTGTCAACTGCGCCGGGCTGCAGCGAGCCGCGCCGTTTGCACAATTGTCCGCCGCTGACTTCGAGCTGGTGATGCGGGTTAACGTGTTCGGTTCGCGCAATTTCGCGGACGCCGTGCTGCCGTTTCTGCGCCCCGGCGCACGCCTTGCGCTGGTGGCATCGATGGCCGGCTTTGCTGCGAATTATTCCTATGCCGCCTACTGCGCGTCCAAGTTTGCCGTGGTGGGCCTGGGCAGGGTATTACGGCTCGAGCTGAGGCCCAGGGAGATCGCTGTCAGCATTATCTGCCCCCCGGAGGTGGACACACCCATGGTGGTCGAAGAGGCCAGAACCATGCACCCGGTGTCACGCGCTCTCAAGGACTTCGGGGGTAGCCTCTCCGTCGAGGAGGCGATGAAGGGTATTCTCGCCGGGCTGGACGCCGGCCGCCATGTCATCATTCCCGGCTTCAAGGCCAAACTGACCTATTTCTGCAACCGCTATTTCCCGGATTTCATCATGAACGGTGTGGTGGACAGAATCGTGCGCTCGGTCCTGGCCAGGATGAACGCCGGTACCGCCTGATCGGTACCGGCCCGCGCTAGTCGATCAGCAGATTCAGGCCCAACTTCTTAAAGAGCTCCTGTTCGCTGGCTAGTTCCCTGGCGGTGAGGGGATGCTGCTCCAGCCACCGGGGTGGAAACGTGAAACACAGGCTGTCGGGCCCGGCTTCCAGGGTGAAGTCGGGCAGGCGCTCGAGTTTCTCCACATGCTTGAAGCAGACCGCCAGGCGGAAGAGGCAGATCAGCCGCTGCATTCGCGGCACCTCCGCAGCGCCAAGGTCTGCGTAAATCTCTTCCAGCAGCTTGCCCCGCTGGCCTATAGCAAGTACCGCCAGCTGCTCCTGTTCCTCCTGGGAAAAGCCCGGCAGGTCGGCATTGCGCAGTACGTAGGCGGTGTGGCGGTTGAAGTGTTTGTGGGCGATGGCCAGGCCCAGCTCATGGGTGCGCGCCGTCCAGCGCAACAACTCCCGATCCTGCGTATCCAGTTGCCAGGGCCGGCGAGCCGCATCGAAGAACACACGGGCGCGGCGCTCGACAATATCGGCAGTTTCCGCATCAACTGAATATCGCTGCATGAGTGCGTTGATACTGCGCTCGCGCACGTCCTCGTGGGAGAGGCGGCCCATCAGGTCATAGATGACTCCTTCGCGCAGGGCGCCAGTGGACGTGCGCATGCGCTCGATGCCGAGTACGTCGAACAGCGCGCTGATGATTGCCACACCGGGCAGGATTACATTGCGTCGCTGTTCGGCGAGGCCCTCCAGGTTGATATCATCCATGGAGCGGAATTTCAGCAGTTTCTTCTCCAGCTTGCGCAGACCCGGGCGATCGATGCCACCGGTGCACCCACCGTGGAGGCCCAGCAGCAATTCGATGGTGCGCACAGTGCCGGAAGAGCCGACGCAGTCCTGCCAGTTGCGCGCATGGTATTCGTGGCGCACGGGGGCCAGCAGCAGGCGAGCCTTATCATAGGCCCGGCGGTAGTTGCCGCTGCTGATCTTGCCGTTGGGAAAACAATCCTTGCCGTAGGAGACACAGCCCATCTGCAGGCTCTCCAGCCGCTGGGGCTCGAAGCGCTGGCCGATAACTAGCTCGGTGCTGCCGCCGCCGATGTCGATCACCAGTCGCGAGGCGAGGTCGTCTGCCAGGGTATGGGCGACACCCAGGTAGACCAGGCGGGCCTCCTCCCGGCCGTAGATAACATCAACCCGGGTGCCGAGGATGCGGCTGGCCGGCAGGGTGAAGTCGCGACGATTGCGGGCCATCCGCAGGGCGTTGGTGCCAACCACTCGCACCCGCTCGGGGGTTACGCTGCCCAGCAGCTGGGCGAAGCGGCTGAGGCAGTCAAGGCCCCGTTCGATAGCGTCCTGGGACAGGCGGTCATCCTCCAGGCCCGCTCCCAACTGCACTTTTTCCGCCAGCGCCTCGACCGGGCGCATTGCACCGTGCTCGATCCTGGCGATCAGCAGGTGGAAGGAGTTGCTGCCGAGGTCAATGGCCGCCAGCAGGCTGCCCTCGGCAAGGGTATCGTCGCTAGTTGAAGTCAAGATGTTGTTTTCTCGGGTTACTGGCCTGCAATGGTAATGGATAAGCCCGAAGGGCGCACGGTAGCCTGCGGAAAGTTAGCCTGCGTTCAGGTCGGCGGACAGACCAGTGATGATGTTGCCGCCCTTTGGCTGGTGCCGCAGATGTCCCTGCGAATCTGTGTTTGTACCGCAAGGCAGGGATTTTCGCTGGCCAGTGCCCGCTTCAGTACGCTTTCACCCACCACGGAAAGCCCGCCCGTCATGACCGCGGCCCAACTGCGCCAGAGCAAGCCGGTGGCATCCGGGATCATATTCGGATTGGTGAGGGGGCCTTCGACTGCCACCGTATTGGAGAACACATTGCCGATGGAGAATCCCAGCCCCTGGCGGCTACTGGAGCTGAAGTTAAGCCGAATCAGCTCCTGCTTCAGGTTCAGCTCGACCTTGCCCACCAGGTTGGCGAGGTTGGTGCGGGCAGCGTAGCCATAGGGGGTGGAACCGATGCCGTCCTTGAACACTCCCAGGGTGACCGCGCATTCAAGCAGTGGTTGTTTCTTGTCGACGCCGGGAATAAGAGTTTGAAACACATTGGTGGCGACGTCGGCAGTCAGCAGCATCATATTGCTGAAGTCCACCGGGCCGGCGCCGAGTTCCAGGTAAACCAGGCCATTGACGTTTGCCGCGAGCTCGGCCTGACTCTGGCCCTGGCTGGTCACGTCAAAATAGCCGCTGCGGGGGAAGCCCGCCTTGATCAGGGCGCCGCGCATATTCCTGAAAGTGCCATTCAGCGCCAGTGTCGCGGGTTTCCTGTCGATATCCATGGTCATCGTTGCGGCGGCGCTGCCCTGGTTGATAGCACCGGCGCTCACCTCGACTGACAACTGCCCCGCGATCAGGTTGGCGGAGAACTCCAGGTCGCTGGCGCGGCCCTCGCGACTGGTGAGTGTACCCAGCCTGCCCTTCACCCTGGCCTCATATTTCTTCAGCCAGTCGAAAGGCATGGGTGCATTACTGAACAGCTTTTCGCCCGGCGCTGCTTCCCGCGGCCCGGAAATAAGGCGCAGTGGCGCCATGACCACATCGCCTATCAGGCCCACGCTGGCCCTGGCGGTCCTGGTCACGACCGAGCCAGTGTCGGGTTTATCGGCGTCCTTCGCCTCCGCTGCGTCCACCGACTCCCATGGCAGTAGTGACAGGGAGCCGCCGCTGATCTCCACCTCCAGCAGCGGTGGGGTGGTGGCGTGGTACTCGAGGCTGCCGGCAAGGTCCGTCCCCTCCCACTGGAAATGGCGGATCTGTGCGTACACACCATCGGCGGTTTGCCGAGCAGCCACGTCTATTTCGCCATGCGGGTCGGCGCTGCTGCCGGCCGGGCCCGTAGCGAGCCGGATGTCGCCACTGAGGCCGCCCAGCAGGGCGACCACGGTGTTGCCGCTGCTGCGCAGCGTCACCGTGCCGGAAAGCGGTACACTGGCCGCGGCGGGGGCATCTGGCAGTAATTTGTCCAGGCGGAAGTCGGTCACCCTGGCATTAACCGCAAGCGCCGCCTCGCCCTTCTGCCAGTTCATGCTGCCCTGGCTGGTCAGGCTGCCCTGGTCCAGGGAAAAATCCAGCTGTTCTATGTCGATACGATCGGGCGCGGTTGCGACCTGCAAGGCCACGTTGCCCAGTGCCTGATCGGCTATCAGCACTGATTTGGCATGCAGGCTGAGACGGCTTTCCCCCAACTGCCTCAGCGTACTCAGGGAGTCAGTTTTGGACTGCGCAGGTGCATCCGTTGCGTTGCGATTCCTGAGGCTATCGAGGTCCAGCCTGTCCGACGTCAGGTCTGCTTCCAGCCAGGGTTTGCGACCCTCCACAATTGACACGCTTCCGGTGAGATTCTGCAGTGCCGAATCGATAGCCAGACGGCTGATCTGCAGGCCGGTAATCCGCTTGTTCTGCAGCACGAGGGTCGCTTCACCCGACACCTGTAACTGTTTCCCCGGCGCCGGCGGCCGGTGCCAGTCGCGGTCAGGCCTGTGGTCGAGGGACAGGTCTGCCACCCCCTTCATGGCTTCAAATATCTGTTCCAGATCGGTGCCCTGGCTGGCGAAGGTGATGGAGCCGGAAGTTCTGGTGTCTGCCAGAAGGGGTGCCTGCCCGAACAGTCGGGCGAGGGACAGGTTTGACAGGTCCGTGCGCAGTTCAACCGCTGTGGGCTTGCCCGGGACGACTCTGGCTCCGAGCTTCAGGTCGAGCTTGCCGCCATCGCCATCCCCTGCCCGGGCGGTAAGGCTCGCCTGTTCCGGCGTGCGTTCGAAGCTGAGGCTGCCGCTACTAAGTTTCATGGCGCCGAAGGTCAGGTCGGCCAGTTCCAGTTGCCAGTCCAGTTCCACTCCCGGCAGGATCTGCAGGTAGGTGGGTAATTCCATGCCCGGGGGCGCCGCCGGGTCTGCCGCCGGCAGCAGGAAATCCAGGTTGAGGTGTTCAGTCCTGACCGTGGCGCTGAGGCGTTTCTGTTCGTCGCCGGACAGCGCCGCCGAGCCGGTGATCCGTCCGTCGCCGAACTTCAGGTCGATCATATCCAGGGCGAACTCCCCCGGGCGATTATCGAGCTTTGCGGTAATGTTGACCTGCGTCTCCGCGGTGCCGTGATGGGAGCCGCCGAGGGCGATATCACCCTGTAGGGAGTTGAGCAGGCTACCCCAGGTTGCACCCTGCCCGGCGAGCGTTGCCGAGCCCTCCCGCCAGAGCCAGTGAGAGCCCAGGTAGGGTGCGCCAAGGCTCGTGTCGGGTGCGGCGGCCTGGAGTCCAGCCGTGAGTCCGACCTGCCAGCCGGCGTCGGAACTGACGATATCTATTTGCCCCTGCAGGGTGCTGGCCGGGCCATTGCTGGAAAGCGCCGGCACCCGCAGCCCGTCGGGGCCGGTGCTGAAGTCGAAGGTGGTGTCCGTGAGCACTTCATCGTGTGCGTGGATTTTAGCAATGGTCACCCGGCCCTTGTGTGTGGGCAGAGACAGGCGGGGAAGCGCCAACGCCAGCAGCGCCTCGGGCTTTTCGCCGTCGGATTCGCCGCGGTAAATCTTCGCCAGGGCCCGTACTTTTGCAATGTCGAGTTGCTTGATGGCGATACTGGACTGGTCCGGTGATGCCCAGGCGCTGGTATTACCCGTGACCACCTGCGCTGTCATCCCGGCCGCACCGATATCGACGGCCAGGCTGTAGCCGGACTGCTCCCCCGGCTGGAGCGCCGCGGATGCCGTTACGACCGATTCATCGCTGCCGGGTACGGCGACGGTGAGCTCCAGCTTCAACGGCGCCAGGCGCAGAAGATCGTCCAGCGATCCCAGCACTGCGTTGATCCCCACAGCCTGCCCGTCCGTCCCGGCTTGCCAGGACAGCGATGCGCCCGGGGCACGGCGCCGCCACTGGGGCTGTTTGAATTCGTAGCTGGCGCCGTCGCTACTGACATAGCTGGCGCCGCCGAGTTCCATGTAGTCCGGCAGGTAGGGATCCAGGAAGCGGTAATCCGTGGGCCAGGGGTCGTCGTTGCCGGGCCAGAGGGAGGGCTTCACCACCAGTTTGTCCCCGGTGGCTCGCCGCAGGCGAATCTCGCCGTGCAGCAGGTCTGCCCAATCGAGTGAGACCATGACCTTAGTGGCAACAAGGGCGGGATTGGCCGGGTCGCCCATGACCAGCCTGGGGCTGCGCACTGTCAGGGTCTGTGCCCAGGCTCGGGTTGGGCCGAGGGTAACCGGAATGCCCAGTTCGCGGCTGAGCAGGCCGGGCAACTCCGCGTCCAGGGTGCGCTCGATGATGCGGTTGCCCCAGTATAAAAGCGCCAGCACGGCGAGCAGGACAAGGCCGGGTAGAATCAGTCGTTTCACTAGGTGGAATCTGCTTACAAACGAGCGCGCCATGGTAGCAGCGCTGGAATTCAGATGCCACGCGACGCGATCAGGATCCGCAGCCGGGGGCGGGGCCGGTGTGGGTCAGGCGTGGACGCCGAAATGCTGGCGCGCCAGCGCGATCTTTCTTTCGTGGTCGTCAGTTTCGGCTGCGATTTTTTCGGCAATGGCAAGGCGGTGGCGCAGCCCCGCCATATTCGCCACCTGGATCGCGAGTCCCGGCCGGGCATTCAGCTCCAGCAGCACGGGGCCGCGGGTTTTATCCAGCACGATGTCCACGCCCAGGTAGCCCAGCCCGGTCATTTCAACGCAGCGTGAGCCCAGGTCCAGAATGCGGTCCCAGTAGGGAAGCTGCAGTTCGTCGAAACTGGCTCCGGTGTCGGGATGCGTGGTCACCAGGTGGCCGTGCTGAACGGCGCGCACGCTCTTGCCGGTGGCGATGTCGATACCCACCCCCACCGCGCCCTGGTGCAGGTTGGCCTTGCCGTCCGACGCATGCGTGGCGCAGCGCATCATTGCCATGACCGGTACACCCTTGAACGCGATCACGCGAATGTCGGGCACACCCTCGTAACTGTACTTCTCGAGATAGGGGTCGAACTGGATCATCGCCTCTACCATGGCCCGATCGTTCCGGCCCCCGAGGCTATACAGGCCGGCCAGGGTATTGGACAGGTGACGCCTGACTTCCTCGGTACTGATCAGGGTGCCGCTGGATTTGCGGAACTGGTCGCCCTCGCGCCCGACGATGACCAGGATGCCCTTGCCGCCGCTGCCCTGGACCGGCTTGATCACAAATGCCTCATGCGCCGCCAGGGCCGCGGTTGCGCTGGCTATCTGGTGCTGCGCCTCTATCACGGCGTAGAGTTCGGGGACCGGGATATTGTTCTTGATCGCCGCTTCCTTGGTCAGCAGCTTGTCATCCACCAGGCGGTAATTGCGCCGGGGGTTGTACTTGCCGATGAAACCGACATTGCGACGGTTCATCCCGAGAATGCCGAGTTCCTTCAGCCTGCGCGGGGAGATCAGCCTGATCACTGCTGCTTGTCCAGGTCCCGGAAACGGTAGAGCTCAGACAGACGGTAGCCGGTGTATTTGCCCAGCACCAGGATCACCGCCAGCAGGCTCAGGGTGAGTTCGGGGAAGTTGAACGTCAGGTGCTCCACCAGGCGATTGGTCATGACCAGGAATGACAGCACCGCCACCACCAGGCTGCCGCCGCCCTGCTTGAACACCTCGCGAAAGCCCTCCTCCTCCCAGAGGATGGACATGCGCTCGATGGTCCAGGACAGGATGATGGTGGGGAAGAAGGTGACGGTGAGTGCCCTGTCAAGGCCGAACTTGTAACTGAGGATGGCCGTGGTCGCCATCATGAATATCACCACGATGATAACCGCGGAGATGCGCGAGACCAGCAGCAGGTTCAGGTGGCTCAGGAAAGAGCGAATCCACAAGCCCACCCCCACCAGGGTAATGAACAGGACCAGGCCGGTCAGCAGCTGGGTTTGCAGGAAAGCCAGCGCTATCAGGATGGGCATGAAAGTGCCCGAGGTTTTCAGGCCGACAATGAGGCGCATGATAACCACCACCAGAGCCGCCACCGGTATCAGCATCAGGCCCTTGAAGACGCCCTGCTGCTCAACCGGCAGGGCATAGATCGAGAAGTCCAGCAGGGCATACTCGTGCGCCCGCTGCTCCATCCCGATCACGGCCTTGGCGGGAAGGCTGTTACTGACCAGTGCGAACTGGAGGGTGGAGTTGCTGCCACCGGCCACCGCCAGCAGGGCGTCGCTGCCGCGCTGCCAGACGAAGAAATTGGCTGGCATGCCGATATTGGCTCTTTCCGGATCGATCACTACCCAACGGTCGCCGTTGTGAAACTCGAGCAGGGAGCTGAGCGTCTGACGCCTGCGCCCGTCCTCCAGGCGTATACCCCTGATCTCATGGGCGGGTATTCCCGCGTGAGCCAGCACAGCAAGCATGACCACCTCCGGGGACTCCTCGAAGGTACCGAGCAGAAACTGTGCGTCCAGGTCCTGGCTCTCCTTATTGAACTCGGTGACCAACAGCGCGACAAAGGTATCGGTGTCGGCGGATTGTTCACGCAATTTGCCGATCAGTCGTTCCATCGCGGTCGCCTGGTCGTTTTCCAGCAGTGGCTTTTCCTGCAGCGTGGCGGGCATGTCAGCCAGTTCCTGGCTGGAGGGCTGGTAGGCCTGCAGCTTGTAGTAAAGGGTGGTGGAATTCTCCATGCTCTGCCGGGTCCAGCGCGCCTTTCTGTGATTGGCCTCCTCAGCGACAGTAAAACCGAAGCCGGAGGAGGCGAAATGCTCCTCCAGCAGTACCCAGCCGGCCAACGGCTCGGGCAGCGTCAGGTCCACCTGCACAGGCTGGCCCTTGCTGGGGGTGAAACTGATCTTGGACTCTATCGTCCACACTTCGCGGTACTCGCCGGGCACCAGTGGAAAGCCGAGGCTGAAGGCCTTGTAAAGAGTGAGCCCCACCCCGAGCAGGAACAGGGTGCCGGCGATGAACGCGATCTGGTTTTTTGAGGCCATAGTCCCTACGCTATTGTGATCATTTGGTTATTTGCTGCTGGCGACTGACGTCGACGATCACCGTATCCACCAGCAGGTTCCTGCCGATCTGCAGTGGATAGTCCATGTTATCGCGCTCATTGAGCGTGACATCCACCGGCGCGCGGCTGTCTGCCAGGGTGATGTGGAGCCTGACCACGTAGCGATATGTCTCCTTGTTGCCGCCCCGCTTGATCACGATTTTGCGCCGCAGGGGCTGCTGCAGGTCGACGGGCTTTTTGGTGGCGGGGTCAAGCACGGTGAAATGCACCCAACGCTTGCCGTCTTTCTCAACCAGTTCGATATTCTCGGCATGCAGGCTCGTTGAAGCGGCGCCAGTATCGATGCGCGCGGGCAGGCGTATATCACCGGGTTCAATCCGGGCCCACTCCACCGCACCCACGATCGGCAGGTTCAATTTGCCGGCATTGGTTGGCTTCTGCGGGGTCGGCGCCGGCACAGTGACAATTTTTTCGATGACCTCGGGCTCAGGGCACACTACCGGCTCCACTACCGGGCACACCGGGCAGGCAGGGGGTTCCACCACCGGGCAGGCTACGGGTTCCGGCGCGGGCTTGAGCGAGCCACAACCGGCTGCCAGCAGCAGGGTAAGGTAAACACACGATCTTGAGAGCTTCTTCATCATTACAGGGTTATTGATCACTGGTAGTTAGAATATAAGGCCGGCGCCCGCTGGGTGTCATGTCGATCGCCGGTGTTATTTTTTGCGGCGGCCACGGCAACCGCGCCGATCCGGTTGCCGCCCCACATGGCCAGATTGTTTGGGGCGCGGCAGCGGCGCGTGCAGCTTAGCTCAACTTCAGGGTCGTTCCAAACCTATTGCGATCCAAAGCGACATTTTGCCGGCGTCTTCGGGCGTACAGCTTGTGACCAATAACATAGTAAAACACTCAGGTATAAACTTGACTGATTTAGTGGGTTATGACAGGCTTACGGTGATTTCAATTGAACACGCCGAGCGGAGCAACAAGCGATGCGACTGACGACCAAGGGGAGATATGCCGTAACCGCCATGCTGGACCTTGCCCTGAACCATGAGCAGGGGCCCATTCGCCTCGCGGGCATCTCCGATCGGCAGGGTATTTCACTGTCTTACCTCGAGCAACTTTTCGCCCTGTTGCGGCGACACGAGCTGGTCAAGAGTGTGCGCGGGCCCGGTGGCGGCTACCACCTCGGGCGCCACGCAAGTACAATCAGCGTCGCTGAAGTCATAGCAGCTGTGAACGAGGATACAGACACCACCCGCTGCCGCGGCGCCGGTGATTGCCAGGAGGGCGAAACCTGTCTCACCCACCACCTGTGGAAGGACCTGTCAGACCAGGTCCATGAATTCCTCCAGAACATTTCGCTGGGCGACCTGGTGAAGCGCCAGGATATACGCCGCGTGTCCCAGCAGCAGCAGAAGCGGAGCAAGGACCTGGCGCGCAAGGGCGACCAGATTCCCACAAGCGAAGTATGAACTGTACCGCGCCGCCTGCGGCAGCGTGCTACCAGGGGTAAGCAGGAATGTCACAGGAACACATCGACGAGGTCATGGCGCGTGAATACGCGGCGGGGTTCGTATCCCCTATCGAATCGGACACGCTGCCCCCCGGCCTTGATGAAGACGTCATCCGTTTCATTTCCGCGCAGAAGAAGGAGCCCGACTGGCTTCTCGAATGGCGCCTGGAGGCCTATCGCGGTTGGCAACAGATGCGTGAGCCGAAGTGGGCCCACGTGCACTATCCTCCAATCGACCTCAATGCGGTCTCCTACTATTCCGCCCCCCGGAGCATGAAGGATGGCCCCAAGAGCCTGGACGAGGTTGACCCCGAGCTGCTGGCCATGTACGAAAAACTCGGCATACCCCTGCACGAACAGGAGATGCTGGCGGGGGTGGCGGTTGACGCGGTTTTCGACTCGGTGTCGGTCGCGACGACCTTCCGCGGCAAGCTGGCCGAGGCGGGCGTAATCTTCTGCCCTATCTCGGAGGCCGTGCATTCCCACCCGGACCTGGTGCGCAAGTACATGGGCACGGTGGTGCCGCGCAAGGACAACTTCTACGCCGCGCTCAACAGTGCGGTGTTCAGCGACGGCTCTTTCGTCTACATCCCCAGGGGGGTGCGCTGCCCGATGGAGCTGTCGACGTATTTCCGCATCAATGAGGCCAAGACCGGGCAATTCGAGCGCACCCTGATCATTGCCGATGAAGGCAGCCATGTCAGCTACCTGGAAGGTTGCACTGCACCCATGCGGGACGAGAACCAGCTGCATGCGGCGGTGGTGGAACTGGTGGCGCTGGACGGCGCGCAGATCAAATATTCCACAGTCCAGAACTGGTATCCCGGGGATGCCCAGGGCCGGGGTGGCATCTACAATTTTGTGACCAAGCGCGGAGTGGCCCACCGCGATGCGAGGATTTCCTGGACCCAGGTGGAGACCGGCTCGGCGGTGACCTGGAAGTACCCCAGTTGCATCCTGCGCGGTGATAACAGCGTGGGGGAGTTTTACTCGGTGGCCCTGACCAACAATTTCCAGCAGGCGGACACGGGTACCAAAATGATACACCTGGGCAAGAATACCCGCTCGACCATTATCTCCAAGGGTATATCCGCCGGCAGAAGTTCCAATGCCTATCGCGGCCTGGTGCGGATGAGCCCCCAGGCGACCGGCGCCCGCAACTACACCCAGTGCGACTCGCTGCTGATCGGGGATCGCTGCGCGGCCCACACGTTTCCCTATATCGAGAGCCGCAATCCCTCGGCGGTAGTGGAGCACGAGGCGACAACCTCCAAGGTGAGCGATGACCAGCTCTACCTGTGCCGACAACGCGGACTCGATGCGGAGAAGGCTGTTTCAATGATAGTGAACGGCTTTTGCAAGGAGGTGTTCAGGCAGCTCCCCATGGAATTCGCGGTGGAAGCGGGCAAGCTGCTCGAAGTGAGCCTGGAGGGCTCGGTCGGTTAGGCGCGCCTGCAGCAGTTGCAGCCTGATACATACCTAAAGGAGATACCGCTTCATGCTCGAAATAGAAAATCTGCACGCCCGCGTGGATGGCACAGATATCCTCAGGGGGCTTTCTCTCAGTGTGAAGCCGGGGGAGGTGCACGCGATCATGGGGCCCAACGGCTCCGGCAAAAGCACCCTGGGCCACGTGCTTGCGGGCCGCCCGGGGTATACGGTCACCGCGGGCAGCGTGCGCTTCCTGGGGCAGGACCTGCTGGCGCTGGAAACCGAGGAGAGGGCCAGGCTGGGACTATTCCTCGCCTTCCAGTACCCGGTGGAAATTCCCGGTGTCAGCAATATGGAATTCCTCAAGGCCGCAGTAGATGCGCAGCGCGATTACCGCGGCGAGAAGCCTATCGATGCCGTGACTTTCATGAAGAATGCCAGGGAGACCTGCAAGGCGGTGGACCTGGATCCCGCTTTCCTCAAGCGCGGCGTGAACGAGGGCTTTTCCGGCGGCGAAAAGAAGCGCAATGAGCTGCTGCAGTTGATGTTGCTGCAGCCCCGGCTGGGGATCCTCGACGAGACTGACAGCGGCCTGGATATCGATGCCCTGCAGGTGGTGGCCCGGGGAGTGAATTCCATGCGCAGCCCGGAGCGCGCATTTGTCATGGTGACCCACTACCAGCGGCTGCTGGATTTCATCGAGCCGGACCGCGTGCATGTGCTCGCGGGCGGGCGTATTGTCCGCTCCGGGGACAAGTCGCTGGCTCTCGAACTGGAGGCCCGCGGCTATGCGTGGCTTGAGGACGAGGTCGCCTGATGCCGGATTTTATGCGGCTTGCCCTGGACAGTGCCGCCACCAGCGCTCCCCCCTGGTTGCAGGATTACCTGCGCGCCGGCCGGCAGCGCTGGGAGGACAGCGCCCTGCCGACCCGCAAGACCGAGCAGTGGAAATACACCAGCCTGCAGGCCCTGCAACACACCTTTGTCCCGGCGGGTACGGGCGCCGCGGTGCTGGCGGATGCGGGGGTGGACCTGCCCGGTTTCGGCGGTTTTCGCCTGGTGTTCGTCAACGGGCATTATGCCCCGGAATACTCCGATGGAACCTTGCCGGCGGGAGTTTCCCTGGTGCGTTTTGCCGATGCCGACGGCGACCAGGCCGCACGCATCCGGCGCCACCTGGGCGCGGCGGTGGGCCGGGAGCAGCAGTTGTTCACCGCCCTCAATGACGCGGCCCTGGCCGAGGGTGTGTTCCTGGAAATCGCCGCGAGTGCCCGTGTCGAGCAGCCGCTGCACCTGGTGTGGGTCAGTGGCAACCAGGGCGAGGCATTCAGTGTCAACCAGCGCCTGCTGGTCCTGTGCGGTGAGGCCAGCTCAGCCAGTGTGATCGAGCAGTATGCGGGCGCCCGCAGCGAGCAACAGAGTTTCACCAATGGCGTAACTGAACTGCTGGTGGAAGCGGGGGCTACCCTCAACCACTACCGCCTGCACCAGGAGGAGGCCGCCGCCGTGCATATTGGCAGGGTGCATGCCCGCCTCGGGCCGCAGGCCACACTCAACAGCTTCCATCTCGCCCTGGGCAGCCTGCTGAAGCGAGTGGACCTCGTGGTTGATCACTGCGGGCAGGGTGCGCACAGCGAGGTGAATGGTGTATACCTGCCCCGCGGCAACGATCATGTCGACTACCACACCTGCATTGAGCACCGGGTGCCCGATTGCACCAGCACCGAAACCTTTCGCGGTATCATCGGCGATGAGGCGACTGCGGTTTTCAACGGCCGTATCCATATCCACAGGGGCGCCCGTAAGACCAATGCGCAACTCACCAACCGCAACCTGCTCACCAGTACCCGGGCCGAGATCAATACCAAGCCCGAGCTGGAGATTTATGCCGACGATGTCCAGTGTTCCCACGGCGCCACTGTCGCCCAGCTCGATGAGATGAGCCTGCACTACCTGCGCAGCCGGGGGGTTTCCCGCGCCCGGGCCCAGGTGATGCTGAGCTTCGGCTTTATCAATGAGGTTATCGACACGGTGCGTTGCGATGCCCTGCGGGACTACCTGCGCGTCCTGCTCAGCCACAGGTTCGCCCGCGATCCCGCCTTTGCGCAGGTAGCGCCATGACCGCCGTCAACACGGGCATTGCGCCAGCGTTCGACGCCGCGAGGGTGCGCCTGGATTTTCCGATCCTGCAGCAGCAGATCAACGGGCATCCGCTGGTCTACCTGGACAACGCCGCCACCACCCAGAAGCCGGAGTGCGTGATCGAGGCGATCAGCAATTACTACCGGCGCGACAACGCCAACGTCCATCGCGGGGTACACACCCTCAGCGACCGGGCGACCCATGCCTTCGAACAGGCGCGGCACACGGTGGCCGGGTTTTTGGGCAGCCCCAGGCCAGAACAGGTCATCTGGACCAGCGGCACCACCGGTGCCATCAATCTGGTGGCCCACAGCTGGGGTCGCAGCACCCTGCGACCGGGAGACCGATTGCTGGTGTCCTGGCTGGAGCACCATTCCAATATCGTGCCCTGGCAGTTGGTGGCCGCGGCCACCGGCGCCGAGGTCGTGCCGATTCCCGTAAGCGATGCGGGCGAGATCGATCTCGATGCGCTGGCAGGCCTGCTGGACGCCCGGGTGAAGATGGTGGCGGTAAACCACGTCTCCAATGCCCTGGGTACCGTGAACCCGGTTGCGGAGATCGTCCGGCTGGCCAAGTCCGCCGGCGCCCTGGTGTTGATTGACGGCGCCCAGTCGGTGGCCCACTGGCCGGTGGATGTGGCAGCCATGGGTTGTGATTTTTTTGCGATGTCCGGCCACAAGCTGTTCGGCCCCACCGGGATCGGCGTGCTGTGGGGCAGGGAGAGCCTGCTCGACGCCATGCCGCCCTTCATGGGCGGGGGCGAGATGATCGAGCGGGTCGGCTTTCCCACCACGACCTTCAGCGGTTTGCCCTTTAAATTCGAGGCGGGCACCCCCAATATTGCAGGGGCGATAGGCCTGGCGGCGGCCATCGACTACCTCGGCACCATCGACCGCCGGGCAGCGGCGGAGCACGAGGCTGCACTGCTCGCCAGGACCCTGGCGCTGGCGGGGGAGGTTGCCGGTTTGCGGCGCGTGGGCAGCCCCGTCCACGCCGCGGGCATTTTCAGCTTTTTGCTGGAAGGGGCCCATCCATCGGATGTCGGCATGTTGCTGGACCAGCAGGGTATTGCCGTCCGAACGGGGCACCACTGCGCCCAGCCGCTGATGGAGCGCCTGGGCATTCCCGGCACGGTGCGGGCGTCGTTTTCGATCTACAATACCCAGGAGGACGTCACCCGCCTGTTTGAGGGTATTCACAAGGCACAGCGCCTGTTTGCCTGAGCGAGAGAGTGATACAGCAATGACTGTTGAAGTGTTTGATGTAAAGAGTGAACTGGTGACGGTGACACCTGCCGCCGCCGAACATTTTCGCAGCACCCTCGCGGCCAGGGGTTATGCCGGTGTCCGTATCAGCGTGCGGGAAAGTGGCTGCACGGGTTTCAAGTATGTCATGGATGAGGTTGAGTCCGGCGGCAGCGAGGGCGACGTGGCGGTGGACCTTGCCAATGGAGTCACGCTGTTCCTCGAGCCCGCCGCCCTGCAGTTCCTGCGCGGTACCCAGATCGACTATGCACGGGAAGGCGTCAACCGCAGCCTGAAATTCAACAATCCCAACGTGACCGCCGAGTGCGGTTGCGGTGAAAGTTTCAGCGTGGAATGACGCCGTGAGCGCCCAGGAAAGAACCCTGCTCACCACGCGCCGCGACTGTCCCGCCAGACTGGTGCCGGTGGGCGACCCGGTGCTCATCCCGGCCCACACTTTTGTCACCCTGACCCAGGCGCTGGGCGGCAACTACACCCTCGTGTACAACGGCAACATGGTGCGGGTGGATGGCACCGACGCCGATGCCCTGGGCCTGGAACCCCTCAGGCTGAATTTTCCCGCGCCGCTGGACGACACCATCGACGAAGCGCAGGTATGGGAAGCGCTGCACACCGTTTACGATCCGGAAATTCCAGTGGACCTGGTGAACCTCGGCCTGATCTACAGCGTGAAGATCGACCAGGGCGCCGGCCGGGTGGATATTCGCATGACCCTCACCGCCCCGGGCTGCGGCATGGGGCCGGTGCTGGTCGGGGACGTGGAGTACCGCGTGGCCCAGGTGCCCAACGTGCGCGAGGTCGCCGTGGAACTGGTGTTCGATCCGCCCTGGCATCGGGACATGATGTCGGAGGAAGCACAACTCGAAACCGGCATGTTCTACTAGGAGCCGCGATCGAGTGCCCGATCCTGCTGCCAGCGCCAACCCCTTCGGCCACACGATCACCAGCGAGGACATCCTCGATACGCTCGGCTTTCTGGACAGCTGGGAGGACCGCTACAAGTACATCATCGACCTGGGCAAGGAGCTGCCGGCCATGCCGGCGGCCCTGCATACCGGGACCGGCTGGTGCACGGCTGCCAGAGCCAGGTCTGGATCGATACCCGGATGGAAGATGGGCGCCTGCAACTGGCGGTAGACAGCGACGCCTTTATCGTCAAGGGTCTGCTCGGCGTGGTGCTGGCGGCCTACAATAACAAGACGCCCGCGGACGTGCTCGGCTTCGACATCGACGCCTATTTCGAGCAGCTCGACCTGCTGCGCCACCTGTCACCCACCCGCGGCAACGGCCTGCGGGCGATGGTGCAGAGAATCCAGGCTATCGCGCGCGACAACGCCTGACTGTTCACCAAGCCGAGGGACACCGACATGAAGAAATTTGATCGCCGTACGTTCGTGCAGGGAGCCGGCCTGCTGTCGGTGCTGGCCTGCCTCCCGGCCAGCGCGCTGGCGCAGATCATCAGCAGGACGCCGCCCATCAGCCCTTTCGGCGCCGATTCGACCGCCGAGCAGGTCACCGAGGGGCTGGACCTGAGCGGCAAGACCTACGCTATCACCGGGGCCAACTCCGGGCTGGGTTTCGAGACCATGCGGGTCCTGGCCATGCGCGGCGCCCATGTCATCGGCATCGCCCGCACCATGGAAAAGGCCGAAGAGGCCTGTGCCAGCGTGACCGGCAAGACCACCCCCGCGTTCCTGGACCTCGAGGACCTGCAATCAGTAGTGAACTGTGCCGCTGCCATCCGGGCGCTGGGCATACCGCTGGATGGCCTGGTCTGCAATGCCGGTATCATGGCCCTGCCCGAGCGGGAACTGGTGCATGGCGTGGAGAAGCAGTTCGCGGTCAATCACCTGGGTCACTTCGTCCTCATCAACCAGCTGAAGGAAACTGTCGAGGCTGCGCCCCAGGGCCGCTTCGTCATACTCAGCAGCATGGCACACCGGCGGGCTCCGGATGAGGGCATCAAATTCGAGGATCTGGCGTTCGAGCAGGATTACGCCGCCTGGACCGCCTACGGCCACTCCAAGCTGGCCAACGCGCTGTGTTCACTGGAGCTGGCGCGGCGCCTGTCCGGTACCAGCACTACCTCCAACAGCGTGCACCCCGGTGTCATCAACACCAACCTGGGCCGGCATATGCCCTGGTACATGCAGTGGGGTGGCAAGTTGTTCGGCTGGGCCTTCATGAAGACCACGGAGGAGGGCGCCGCTACCCAGACCTATGTGGCGACCAACCCCGGCCTGGTCGGGGTCAACGGCGTCTACTTTGTCGATTGCAACCCGGATCCGGGCGATACCCCGCATATGCAGGATGAGGCGATGGCCCGGCGGCTGTGGCAGGTATCCGAGGAGTTGACCCGGGACTACCTGCCCGCGCCAGCGGCCGGCGTCAGTACTCCCGCATGACCCTGGCCAGCCGCTCGGGCTGGCGCCAGCGCCCTCCCAGCAGGCGCCACAGGTAGGCCAGGGCCAGGCACAGGATCATCGCCACAAACACCCACCAGGACACCATCGGTTCCAGGCCTCGCATCACGATCACATAGTACTGGATCACCAGCATCAGCCAGTGCAGTGAGACGGAGGTCAGCATCACCCAACGGGTATCGCCGGCCCCCCGCAGGGTACCGCCGGCGATCATGAGCGTGGCGTCGGCCAGCATATAGGTGCACAGCCCGATCATCATGCGGCCGGCGAGTTCGGCGATGGCGTCGAATTCCGTACCCGGCGTGCGAAACACATCGATCAATTGCGCCCGGAAAACCAGGAAAATCACCGCCAGCACTGCGGCGTAACCCAGGGCCAGGATAAAGCCGGAGGAGATCACCTGGTTGGCCCGGCCCATATCCCGCATGCCCACGAACCTGCCGATCAGGCTCATTACGGAGATATTCAGCCCGATCATCGGTACGAACGACAGCATGTCCCAGTTGAACACGATGGCCATGGCCGCCCCCTGGACCACGCCGTAGGACTGGAACAGCAGCAGAAACAGATTGAACGTGGCCATGTTCAGGAAACTTTCGATGCCGGCGGGGACGCCCAGGCGCAGGTAGCGCCGCATGATGGCCGGGTCGTAGCGCAGGGAGCGCGCTACCTCGAACTGGCGCCGGTGGTCGCGGGACAGGTAGAACGCGAGGAACAGGCCAGTGCCAAAAGCAGTGGCGACGACCGTGCTCACCGCCGCACCGATGATACCCAACGCCGGCAGGCCGAACTTGCCGAAGACAAGGATCCAGCAGAGGGGGATATTCAGCGCCACCGCCAGCACATCCGAGATCATCACCACCCGGGTGCGGCCGATGCCGGCGAAGTACGAGGCCAGGCAGGCCTTTACCAGGCTGAAAAAGCTCCCGGTCATCAATATTTGGAAATAAACAGTTTCCAGCGGCACCTGGGCGGGGTCGTGGCCGAGGTAGGAAAAGACCCGGCCGCCGAAGTGTCCGGTCAGCAACAACAGTGGGATACAGGCTGTCGCCAGCAACAGGCCCTGGCTGACGACCCGCGGGCATTTGGCCGTGGCACCCGCCCCGTAGTACTGGGCGACCAGGGCATTGGCATAGGTGATGACGCCCATGAAGAGCGACAGGCAGAACGCGAAGGCCACGCCGCCGCCCATGGTCGCGGCGATATGGGCGGCGTCGAGAAACGACATGAACCAGCGGTCGGTGAACAACATGACCGCAAAGCTCCCCTGCGAAACCACCATGGGCAGCGACAGCCAGAGCAGCTCGCGCAGGGTGGTCCGCGACAGAATGTTCAAGGGCGGGTCTGGCGTGTCAGGACGCGGAGCATGGTTCTCAGGGTTGGACCACGACGCGCGGGGTGCGCGCCGGCATGCGGGTCGTCAATTCGTAGCCGATGGTGCCCGCGTGCGCGCGACCTCACCCACCGGCAGGCCCTCGCCCCAGAGCATCACCTCGTCGCCGAGCTGACCCTCGGGCAGGTCGGTGACATCCACCGTGATCATGTCCATGCGACACCCTGCCGGCGAGGCTGGCGCGGTGGCCGTTTACCAGCACCGGGGTACCGTTGCGCGGCCAGGCTGGGGTAGCCGTCGCCGTAGCCGATGGAGACTGTGGCGATGCGGCTGGGTCGCGCGGCGGTCCAGGTGGCGCCATAGCCCACGGTCTCTCCCGCTGCGACGTCGCGCACGGAGATCACCGCCGAGACCAGGGTCATCACCGGTTGCAGCCCCGGGTGCTCGCCAGGCAGCGGTGAGTTGCCGTACAGCATGTAACCCGGCCGGACCCAGTCGTAGTGGCTGTCGGGCCAGGCCAGCACCCCGGCGGAATTGGCGGCGCTGCGCTCACCGGCCAGGCCCCGGCAGGCCGTGTCGAACAGCGCCAGCTGGGAGCGGGTCAGTTCCGAGCCGGGTTCGTCGGCACAGGCAAAGTGAGTGGACAGGACGATATCGCCGCGCGCGTTGGGGCAGGCCCTGCAGTCGCTGGTAGAATTCCCCCGCCCGGCCGGGCGTCACCCCGAGGCGGTGCATCCCGGTGTCCAGCTTGAGCCAGCAGCGCAGTGGCCGGGCCAGGCTGGCGCCCTCGAGCCACTGCAGCTGGCGCTCGTCGTCGATGGTCACCCAGAGGTCCTGCTGCGCCGCTGCGACCAGCTCACCTGGCTCGAACACACCCTCCAGCAACAGTATGGGGGCAGTCACCCCCTGGCGCGCAGCGCGAGGGCCTCCTCGAGACAGGCCACCGCCAGGGCATCGACCAGTGGATCCAGCGCCTGGGCCACGGTCAGCGTGCCGTGGCCATAGGCATTGGCCTTGATCACCGCCATGGCCTGCGACCGGGGCGCCAGCCGCCGGGCCAGCGCCAGGTTGTGGCGCAGGGCGGCGAGATCGATTCGGGCCTGGTTGGGACTGGCCATCAGAAGTCGAACTTATGGGCGCTGAAGAGGGTCTGGGCCGCCAGCCACACGTCGCCGAGCCTGCCGTCGCCGACCGGGCGCCCGTCGATCTCAACCACGGGCGCGATCTCCTTGCTCGAGCTGGTCAGCCACACCTCGTCCGCCTGGGCCAGCTCGCGCATGGTCACCACCCGTTCCTGCACCGGAATGCTGCCATCCCGGCGCAGGATTTCCAGCAGCATGAGGCGGGTAATGCCCGGCAGCTTCTGGTGATCCAGCAGCGGGGTTGCGACGATCCCGTTCCTGACCACGAATACATTGCAGGCCGCCGCCTCGGTCAGTTCCCCGTCCTGGTTGTACAGGATTGTCTCCTGGTGGCCCAGGGCGTGGCCGTACTGGTAGTGCATGACATTGCCCAGCAGGGCGGTGGACTTGATATTGCAGCGTTTCCAGCGCAGGTCCTCGGTGGTGGCAACGGTGTAGAGCGTGGCAGCGGATTTGTCGGCGACCGGTGGCGGCGGGATTTCGAATGCAAAGGCGTAAATGGTCGGGCTGATATCCTCCGGGTAGGCGTGGTTGCGCCTGATATCCGCGCCGCGGCTGACATGAATGTAAATACCGAGATTGCCGCCGCCGTTGCGCGCGATCAAGCTGGGCGGCAGATGTCCCGCCACGCCTCCTGATCCACCTGCAGGCGGATTTCGATGGCGTCGAGCCCGTCCTGCATGCGCGCCATGTGGGGAATGAAGCCCACCAGGCTGCCCGTCGTAGGAGGGGATGACCTCGTAGATGCCGTCACCGAACAGGAAGCCGCGATCCATGGGGGAGATCCTGGCCTCCGCCATCGGCAGGTACACGCCATTGAGATATACGATGCTCATTGTCTTCCCGTTTCCTTCATTGCTGGTTCTGCCTGCGCTCGAAGCCTGTCAGGATACGCAAGTCCCGGATGATCTGCATGCCCTCTGCCGGCGGCAGTCCGTCCTCGGTCAGGGTGTTTGCCCGGGTCACCCCGTCCACACTGCCCCTGGCGGAGAGGTAGTCGAGAATAGCCATGGGCGCCAGTGTCGCCAGCAGGTCGCGCCCCGACCATTTGGCCAGCAGGGCGATCAGGCCGTAGGCTCCCCAGTTGGAGACATCCGCCACCAGCAGTTCGTCGCAACCGGTGACGGAGGCGTGGATGTCGAGGCGGGCAATGGCTGCGCGCGATATTGCCCATGCCGATTTCGTTGCCACCATCGCCGATGGCGATGGTGGGGCAGCTCGGCCTGGGTGATGAATGGATCGAAGAAAAAGCAGCGCGCGGTGATGTCCTCGCCGCGCATATTGTAGTAGCGGCCGTCCGCTGCCAGGCCGGGGCGCTCGATGGAGACGATCGCGGCGGGATTGCAATTGCCCCAGGCGCTCCGCCGCCTCTACCCTGGCCGCAGCGAGATCCCGGGCCTGCAGCGGCAGTACCCGGTAGGTTTCGGCAAGCGCGTCTGACAGGGGCGGACCGCAGGCGATCAGCGGCTGTGCGCCCAGTGCCTGCAGGCAGTCATAGAGGGCGATGGCCCCGATGGGACCGTCGGTCTCGAAAGTGTCTGCTACCGGAAAGCCGGTGCCGATGATCACGCTGCCGCGAATACCGCGCAGGTGTTGCGCGGCGCGCAGGAAGTAGCCGGGGGCCAGTGCTGCCCGCGCCAGCTGCATGTTGCGCAGGTTGCGCGCTACCATCAATGCCTCGATGGCCAGGCTCAGGGACAGGTCGCTCACTGACTGCGCTCCAGCAGCCTGCTGCGGCCGGACATGGCTTGAGCCAGGTGCAATGCGTTGTGGGCGGCGTGCTGGTTGATGGGGGCGAAGTGCACGGTGTCGCCGGGCCGCAGCTGGGCCAGGCGCGCCGCGTCCAGTGACAGCACCGCGCCGATTTTGGGGTAGCCGCCGATGGTCTGCCGGTCATTGAGCAGTACGATGGGTTGGCCGTCCGCCGGGATCTGGATGGCACCGAAGCAGATCCCCTCCGACAGGATGCCATCGATGTCGCAGGCAATGGCCGGCCCCTCCAGCCGGTAGCCCATGCGATCGCAGCGCTCGGAAACGGTGAAGGCGTGGCTGAAAAACCGCCGCTGCTGCAGGCGGCTGA
Source organism: uncultured Gammaproteobacteria bacterium (assembly GCA_963700715.1). Lineage (GTDB taxonomy): Bacteria > Pseudomonadota > Gammaproteobacteria > Pseudomonadales > Halieaceae > JARRPM01. Next base: position 439,458 of record CAVOYP010000006.1, on the reverse strand, counting down.
AATGGGCCTGCTGGTAGCCGGGAATTACCCGCAGGGTCGCCCTGTCCTGGTAGCGCGGCTGCTGCTCCGGCGGCAGGTAGAAACATTTGCGCCCGCTTACCTGGTGGTAGGGCAGCAGGTTCCCCGCCTGCAGTTTGTCACCACCCAGGCCGCCGATGTTCTCGCGCACCACCGTAGCGGTGCTGCCGAAACTGGGCTCGATATCGAAGCCGTCGGCCACCCCGAGGTAACTGCGACAGCCGCGCTCGGCAAAACCCAGGGTAATAGTGTCCCCGGCGGCCAGCGGGTGCACCGCCCACAGCGGCTTCTCCACGCCGTTGACGGCCAGGGGCATGCCGGCGCCGGTGACGCAGAAGAACGTGTCCAGGGTGGCGCGAAAATGGCTGCCGCCAAAACTGATTTCGATGGCGGTGCAGCCCGACTTGTTGCCCAGCAGTCGATTACAGGTGTTGAACGCTTCCGGATCCAGCGGGCCGCCATTGGTCAGGCCGATGCGGTGCATGCCGAAGCGCCCGCTATCCTGCAGCAGGGCGAGCACGCCGGGCGCGATCACCTCCAGGCTCATGCCAACTCTCCACCCAGGGCGAGGAAGCGCGCGCGGCTGACCGGCTCAAAGCGCACCCGGTCCCCGACCGCCACCGGCATGGGCGGCGTGGCAGATGGATCGAACATGCGGGTTGGACAGCGCCCGATGAGGTTCCAGCCGCCCGGTGAAACCGCGGGGTAAACGGCGGTCTGGCGGTCGGCGATGGCGACAGCGCCGCGCGGCACCTTGAGCCTCGGGGTGGCCAGGCGCGGCGCTGCGATGCGCTCATCGACCTGGCCGAGATAGGCGAACCCGGGTGCGAATCCGATCGCGTACACGCGGTACTCGGCGCCGCTGTGGATGCTGATCACTTCCTCGATGGAGATCCCGGCCCGCGCCGCCAATGCCTCGAGATCAGCGCCGGTCTCCGCTGAGTAGTAGACCGGCAGGGTCACCGAGCGCCCCTCCAGGTCGGCGCCTGGGGGCAGGCCGGCGAGCGCCGCGCGCAGCCGCCGGCCCACGTCCAGGTGATCGGTTTTCAGTGGATCGTAGATGACCAGGATCGAGGCGTAGGAGGGCACCAGGTCGATCAGGTCGCCGCCCAGCGCGGCCTCTATGGCGGTGCCGGCCGCCTGTACCCTGGCCGCAATGGCAGGACTGGTTTCATGGCCCAGGTACAGTATCAGGGCGTTCTCACCCGCCGCGTGCAGTTCCATCGCGGGTCAGTTGCCGCGGACCAGTGCACGGATGGCCTGGATGGCCTGCACGCCCTCGGGGTTGTCGCCATGCACGCACAGGGTATCCGCCTGTAGCGGCAGCTCCAGGCCGCTCACAGTGGTCACCGTACCCCGCTGCCTAAGCTGACCGACCTGCGCCAGCATGCGCTCCTTCGTGTGCACCGCGCCGGGCTTGCGCCGCGACAACAGGCCGCCATCGTCGTCATAGCAGCGGTCGGCGAAGGCCTCGAACATGACCCCTATGCCGAGCGCCTCCGCCTCGGCGCGGTGCTGCGCTGCGGCGGGTGTCGCCTGCAGCATCAGCGGCAGCGGCCGGTGGTAGCCCGCGAGAGCCTGGATGATAGCGCTGCGCACCGCTGGTTTCGCCATCATGTCGTTGTAGAGGGCGCCGTGGGGTTTGACGTAGGCCAGCGCCAGTCCCTGGGCCAGTGCCATTCCCTCCAGCGCCGCCACCTGGTAGTGCAGGGAGGCGATGATTTCATCCGCGCTGAGCTCCATGCTGCGCCGGCCGAAGCCCACCAGGTCGGGATAGGAGGGATGGGCGCCAACGGCGACACCGTGCGTGGCGGCCAGCGCCAGCGTCCTGCGTATGGTGAGGGGGTCGCCACCGTGAAAGCCGCAGGCGATATTGGCCTGGTCAATGTGCGGCATGACGTCCGCGTCCAGCCCCATGGTCCAGCTGCCGTAACTCTCGCCGAGGTCGCAGTTCAGTAACATCATTCAATCCTGTGCTTACATCACAGCCAGCTGGCTGTTGCGCAAATCGGTGACCAGCATGCAGCCCGGGCTGTGGGTGATCGCAAAGGGTGGCCGGGCCGCCTCCAGGGCAACCTGCGGGGTCACGCCGCAGGCCCAGAACAGGGGCAGTTCGTTGCTGCCCACCGTCACCGCATCGCCATAGTCGGGCCGCCCCAGGTCCTTGATGCCGATCAGAGCAGGATCCCCCAGGTGCACCGGGGCGCCGTGGACTGCCGGAAACCGGGTGCAGATCTGCACCGCGCGAATGGCGTCGGCCGCGACGAAAGGCCGCATGCTGACGACCATCTTACCGGCGAAGGGGCCGGCGCTGTTGCAATCGATCGAGGTGCGGTACATGGGGACGTTGACGCCCTCGGTGACATTGCGCACCTCGAGGCCGTCCGCCAGCAGGGCCTCTTCGAAGGAGAAGGAACAGCCCAGCGCAAACGTCACCAGGTCGTCTTGCCAGAGGGCACTGATATCCCTTGTTTCCTCGACGAATTCGCCGTTTCGGAACAGCCGGTAGCTTGGCACGTCGGTGCGGATGTCGATATCCCCCAAAGGTGGTAGCGTGTAGTCGCCGGGGCTGTTGCTCATGGCGACCAGGGGGCAGGGCCGCGGGTTGAGCTGGCAGAAGCGCAGGAAGTCATTGGCCCAGGCGGCGGGCAGGATCACGATATTGCACTGGACGAATCCGGCGGCCAGGCCCGAGGTATTGCCGCTGTGCGCGCCCGCGCGAATGGCGCGTCGCAGTGCCGTGGGGGAAAGTGCATCGCTCATCAGGAGTCCTGTAAAGTCGCCGGGCCGCGGCTGCGGCCATCGCCTGGCATCTGGCGGTGGAGGGCGGCAGCAGCGAGGGGTTGTCGCGGATTTAGTTTGGCACAGAATCACAAATCTGGATAATGTCCGCTGGTTTGTGCAGACGCTGCGAGCATATGCTGTCCCAGTTGATTGAAGTAGTTACACCGCGTCCCGAAGGAGAAAACCGCTTTATCGGCCGCAATATGCACCCCGGCGCCTTGAGGGTGTATGGCGGGCAAGTGCTGGCCCAGGCGGTGGGCGCGGCGGTGGCCACGGTGAGCGAAGACCGGGTGATCCATTCCCAGCACGCCTATTTCCTGCGCCCCGGCGACCCGCGCACGCCCATCGTGTTTGAGGTCGAGCGGGCGCGGGACGGTGGCAGTTTCAGTTCGCGCCGGGTGGTCGCCCTGCAGGACGGCAAGGCGATCCTGGTGGCATCCATGTCGTTTCAGCAGGCATCCCGGGGAGATGAATACCAGCGCGATATGCCGCTGGTGCCGCCGCCGGAATCCCTGCCCAATGAGCGCCAGCTGAGCCTGGAAGCGGGCAGGCTGGACGAGAGTTTCATGATCACCACCGGTGAGGACCTCGATATCCGCATGGTCGAACCCATCGACTGGAACAGTCCCGTACCCCGCAAGCCGCTGTTGCAGGCCTGGATGAAAACCAGTGGCCCCGTACCCGACACGCGCGGCCTGCACCACGCACTGCTGACCTACCTGTCGGATGCCTTCCTGGTCGATGTCTGCCTGATCAAGCACGGCAGGAGTTTTGAGGACCCCAGCTGGCAGATTGCCAGCCTCGACCACGCCCTGTGGTTTCACGAGGATTTTCGCGTCGATGACTGGTTGCTGCACGAGGTGGAGGCCGAGCGCATCGGTGGCGGCCGCGGCCTGGGGCGCGGCAGTTTCTACACCCGCGACGGCCGCCTGGTGGCCAGCACCATGCAACAGAGCGTCATGCGCCTGCGCTGATGCATTGTCAAAGCTGCCGGCTTGATCATATAGTGTTCGGGCGAGTGCCCGCTGTCGACCCGGGCGGCCAGAGCACATAAAAGGAGTACAGCATGCCGCACCCCAGTATTACCGCGCAAACCTATCCTCACAAGCCTGCCATCATCATGGGCGATTCCGGCGAGCTGGTCACCTACCGGCAGCTGGACCAACGCTCCAACCAGGGGGCCCAGCTGTTTCGCTCGCTTGGGCTCAGGACCGGGGACCACATCGGGATGATGCTGGAGAATACCCGCCAGTTCCTCGAAATCGCCTGGGCCGCGCAGCGCTCGGGGATTATCTTTACGCCCATCAGTACCCACCTGAAGCAGGCCGAGGCCGCCTATATTCTGGAAAACTGCGGGGCAAGGTTGTTCATAGGCTCGCTGGCACTGGCGGATATTGCGGAACAGATCATCGCCGCCGCGCCGGGCCAGCTTGCGCATTTCTACATGGTGGGCGGCATCAGGCCCGGGTTCGAGTCCTGGGAGGAGGCCATCGACCTGCAGCCGTCTACCTGTATTGCCGATGAGAGTAACGGGGTGCCGATGCTCTACTCTTCCGGTACCACCGGCCAGCCCAAGGGTGTGTTTGTGCCGCCGGCGGGTACCGATGTCAACACACCGCACGCGCTGGCCAGTTCCATGGGGGCGGCATTCGGTTTCAGCGAAGAGACCGTCTACCTGTCACCGGCTCCGCTGTATCATGCGGCGCCGCTGCACTATTGCATGATGGTGAGTTACCAGGGCGGCACCGTGGTGGTGATGGAAAAATTCGAAGCCGAGCGAGCGCTGCAGTTGATCCAGGAGCACCGGGTCACCCACAGCCAGTGGGTGCCCATCATGTTTATCCGCATGTTGAAACTTCCGCAGCAGGTGCGGGAGCGCTACGACCTCAGTTCGATGCAATTCGCGATTCATGCCGCGGCGCCCTGCCCGATCGAGGTAAAGGAAAAGATGATCGAGTGGTGGGGACCGGTGATCGTGGAATACTATGCTGCCAGCGAAGGCATTGGCGTCACCATTATCGACTCCGCCAACTGGCTCACCCACAAGGGCTCGGTGGGGCCCGCGCTGGTGGGCGAGTTGCATGTCCTCGACGATGATGGCAATGAGCTGCCTCCCGGCGAGGTCGGCACGATCTACTTCGGTGGGCAGCAGGCCAGCTTCAACTACCACAATGAGCCGGAAAAGACGGCGGGCGCCTACAATGAAAAGGGCTGGGCCACCACCGGCGATGTCGGCTACGTGGACAAGGACGGCTTTCTCTACCTCACCGACCGCAAGAATTTCATGATCATCAGTGGCGGGGTGAACATCTACCCCCAGGAGATCGAGAACCTGCTGATCACCCACCCGAAAATAGCGGACGTCGCGGTTTTTGGCATACCGCATGAGGAATTCGGTGAGCAGGTGAAAGCGGTGGTGCAACCCATGAACTGGGCTGACGCCACTGACGAAGTGGCCATCGAGATCATGGAGTGGCTGCGGGACAAGCTGTCTCATATCAAGATGCCCCGCTCGCTGGATTTCCATCCGAAACTGCCGCGCATGGACAATGGCAAGCTCTACAAGCGCCATCTGGTGGAGGAGTACCGCAGCGGCAAACGCGAGAACGGGTCACCCTGATTGCGCCCGGAATATTGCGGGTTGTCGCCAGGGAGAGCTTGCTCCGCCTGAAGCTATCCAGACCCGGGCGGGGCGAGGTGGCCCCAAGGGGTGCACGGGCGTTGACATAGGTCAACATACGCTTCCACGGCCGTTTACAAACCGCTGGGAGAGCTGTGGTATTTGCATTATGCTCTGTGGCCGGGGATCATTTTCGTCCGGTATGACCGAAGAGGTGGCATTGTGGGAAATTCACGCAAGCTCAAAAAGCTCGAGCGCACCATGAACAAGAGCCGCAGCTATGATGAGTGGCGCGAGGCGGCGATAGAACATGATGAACTCTCGGGCAAGCGGCGCTGGCGCGAGATCGACCAGACCACGCAGTACGATTACGCCCAGATTCGCCTCCGCCTGGACCGGATTCGCAGTCTGCGTGCGCGCCACGATCACCAGGGCCTGCTGTTCACTCTCAATGAAGGTATCCACGGCAACATGGCCGGGATGGGACGCAGCAGCCTGTATCGCCAGGCCAGGTTCGGCACCAAGAAATTGATAGAACAATATATCGACGAGATCGATGATTCTCTGCGCTACCTGGCGGAACTCGACAACAGCCTGATCAACCCCCAGCAGAAGCTGGATTTCTTCTACCGGGCCAATATCTGCTTCGGGCGCTCCGCACTCATGCTCAGCGGGGGTGGCGTGCTGGGTTTTTATCATCTGGGGGTGGTCAAAACGCTGTTGGAGCAGGGGCTGTTGCCCAGGGTTATTTCCGGGTCCAGCGCGGGTTCACTGGTGGCGGGCGTCCTGGGTACACATACCGACAAGGAACTGGAGCGTTTCTATGAACCCTCCAACGTGTTGTTCGAGGCGGAGCGCGAGGCGACGGTGTTCTCGCGCATGTTCCTGGGCGCTAATCCGCAGATTGATGTCGGTGACCTGGGGCGCTTGATCGCGCGCATGATACCCGACCTGACCTTCCAGGAAGCCTACGAAAAAACTGGTCGCCAGATCAGTATTACCGTGGCCCCGGCGGAGCCTCACCAGCGTTCGCGCCTGCTTAATGCGATTACCTCGCCCAACGTGTTTGTGCGCTCTGCGGTGATGGCTTCCTGTGCGGTTCCCGGGGTATTTCCGCCGGTGATGTTGATGGCCAGGAATGTACACGGCGAGGCCCAGCCCTACCTGCCCACGCGCCGCTGGGTAGACGGCTCGATCGCCGACGACCTTCCCGCCAAGCGCCTGTCAAGGCTCTACAGTACCAATCACTATATTGTCAGCATGGTCAACCCGATAGCCATACCGTTCCTGAAGAAGGAGGGCTCCCGCAGCGCCCTTGGCTCCGCACTCGGCAGCCTGGGTATTGGCATGGGGCGCGAGTTGCTCAATTTCTACCGCGGAATCGTCCAGCGGCAGGGCGATAACTGGCCTCGCTTCAATATGCTGATGAACAGTGTCCACACCCTTTTAGATCAGGAATACAGCGGGGATATCAACATCGTTCCCAGCTTCCGCTGGTACAACCCGGCCAAGTTACTCTCCCATCTGTCGGAGAAAGACCTGATAGAGTTGATGGAGGGCGGCGAGCACTCCACCTATCCCAGCGTGGAGCCCATACGTATCTGCACCAAGATCAGCCGGACCATGGAGGAAATCCTGACCCGGTTTGAAACCGGTGACCTGCGCCCTGACCCTACCGAAGTTCACAGGCCGCGCGCGTCGCGTCGCCGGCCGCCCCCCACCCGGGCGGCGTTGCGCTCTCAGGCTGTCAGCCCATCTACTCCTGCGAAGAAAAAGGCAGCTGCGCGCAGGAAAACCGCTGGCGCGAACAAGAAGGCCCCTGCCTCCCGCAAGGCCGCGGGCGCATCCGCGGAGGGCGAGCCGGGTAGCCGCCGGGCCGCATAGCCAGGCGCTGCAACAAGGGCCCGCAGGGTCCTTTTTGGCTATTTGATCAGGGCCGCCCCCATCTCCGCCAGGGGTAGCACCGCATCGCCGCGGGAGTCCGCCTCGCTGCTTGAGGCGGTACCTATCTGGGCGCGCTTTACGATCCCCTGGCAAATGGCAGCCAGTCGGAACAGCGAAAACACCAGGTAGAAGTTCCAGTTATCGATACCGCCGCGGCCGGTGCGTTCGCAGTAGCGGGCGATGTACTCCTCATCGCTGGGTATTCCCAGGGATTTCCGGTCTACACCCGCGAGCCCCTTGACGCCGCCTTCACGCGGCAGCATCCACGCCATGCACTGGTTCGCCAGGTCTGCCAGGGGGTGGCCGAGGGTGGATAACTCCCAGTCCAGCAGGGCGATGACGCGCGGCTCGGTGGCGTGGAACATCATGTTGTCCAGGCGATAATCACCGTGCACCAGGCTCACCGCCCCGTCATCCGGCGGCATATTGGCCGGCAGCCAACGCATCAGCTCCTCCATGGCCTGCAGCTGTTGTGTCTCCGATGCCCGGTACTGCTGGATCCAGCGGCTCACCTGGCGCTCAAAGTAATTCCCCGGCCGGCCATAATCCGCCAGGCCCACCGCCGCCACATCGACATTGTGCAGCGCCGCCATGGTCGCATTCATGGCGTCGTAGATAGCCGCGCGCTCGGCGTTGTCCGCGGCATCCGGCAGCACCGGATCCCACAGGATGCGGCCGTCCATATACTCCATGACGAAGAACATCGAGCCGATGACGCTCTCGTCCTCACACAGGACGTAGGTGCGCGGCACCGGAACCTCGGTGCCCTGCAGGGCGCTGATCACCCGGAATTCGCGATCAACCGCATGGGCCGACTTGAGCAACTCTCCCGGGGGCTTGCGCCGCAGTACATAGGCGCTGCCGCCGGCGGTCAGCTTGAAGGTGGGATTCGACTGACCCCCCGGGAATTTTTCGGCGGTCACGGGGCCGTGGAAGCCGGGGATATGACGCTCGAGATATTTGCCGAGTGAGGCGACATCGAGTTGTTGTGTACTCATAATAGCTTTCTTCTGTATTAGTCCGGGTGAAAGTGCGGGCAACGGCATGATTGGTGGTCGAAAACCCGCTCTGCGGATACCCCTGGCTTCGCAGCGGGTAAATGTACCGTAACTGGGCAGGAAGCGGAAATATTTGAGCCCGCAGGGCATGGCCGGTATGCTGCGCCCAACAAGCCTTGAGAACAGGAAAACGAAGATACCGTGGTAGAACCGATCGGACTGCCGGAGCAACACCGGGTTGTCGCCGCGACCGAGCACTATGTACTGCGCGCCGGCGCTATTTTCGGCCGACGGTTTCGCCAGGTGCCGGTCCTGTTTGATCTCGGCGGTCGCACTGCGGGCATGTTCAAGCTGGTCGGTCGACGCGGCTGGATTCGCTACAATCCCTGGATATTCGGCAAGTACTTCGAGGAAAATCTCTGTGATACGGTGCCGCATGAGGTCGCCCACTTCGTGGTACACGAGCTCTACGGCAGCCGGGGTATAAAGCCCCACGGGCGCCAGTGGCGCGGCGTGATGGAGCATTTCGGCGCGGACCAGGGGGTGACCTTCAACCTCGACCTGGAGGGCGTTCCCCAGCGCCAGCAGCGCACCCATCCCTATCGCTGCGGCTGCCGGGTTCACGATGTTTCATCGACCCGCCACAACCGGGTACTGCGCGGGCAGGGCAGCTACTACTGCCGGCTCTGCGGCGGAGGGTTGGCTTACGCCGGCTCGCTGCCTGCGTATGACCATTTGCCCTAGATATCGATCGCCAGCTCCGCACCGCTATACAGGTTCTCCTTCGGGCTGGTGCTCGGCTTCGCGATCACAGCCCGGCCCGGTTCCAGCCCGGCCTCGTTCACCAGGTAAGTCTTCACCGCAACGGCCCGCTCGTTGGCCAGGGCAAGTAAGTCCGCATCCGGCAGGGCTACTTCCTGCGCAAGCTTCTGGTACTGCTCGCGCACGGTGAGTTCCGTGGCGCCGGGAGCAATCAGCTGGTAGCGCGCCGCGATCGCCTCCTCCCATGCGGGGCCCCTGCTTGACAGTTCCTCCTCGGCAAGGCCAGCGGCGAGCAACTCGGCCTGCAGAATGTTTTTCTGCAGGCGCTCCCGGTCGGCCCGCAGGTTGAGGCGGCCGCTGATGACCAGGTCCAGCTCGGGTCGCTGGGCCAGGGCGGCGCCCAGCTGCTCGAGTTTTTCCCGTGTCGTGGGCTGCAAATCGGCTGAGCCCGACTTGAAATTCAGTCTTTGCAGGTCCTCCTCGGTGTCCACCAGGCCGGCAAGCAGGGAGAAGGGCGCGGTGATCGCCTTGGTAAGCAGGTTGACCAGCGCCCCCATAATGACGCTGCCCAGGCTGAATTTCGGGTCATCCACACTGCCAGCCACGGGAATCGCCATGTCGATCACGCCCTTGCTGTCGGTCAGCAGGGCGAGGGCGAGTTCCAGTGGAAGGTCTGCCGCCCTGTCGCTGGCTACTTTATCACCCAGCTTCATCTGGCTGATGACGATCCTGTTGTCGCCTTGCAGCTTGTTGTCCGCCAGGGCGTATTTCAGGTCCAGGTTGAGCACGCCGCGCTCGATGGCGTAGCCGGCATAGGTACCGGAGTAGGGGGAAAGCAGCGCCATGTCAACCCCGTCAAAGGTCAGCTCCAGGTCCAGCGCCGGCGGGCTGCGCAGTGGCTCGGCAGTGCCGGCCAGCGTCACCGGGGCATACCCCTCGACGGAGCCCTTGATGTCGACCCTGGCGATGCTTCCCGGCGCGGTGCTGATGCCCTTGATATTGCCGTCGATATCCCCGACCACCGTACCGAAGTGAATGGGAAGCGACTCATCCTTGAAGTCGATCTCGCTGTCGCTGATACGAATCAGCGGCAGTTTGACGCCCCAGGGTTTACCCTCGCCCAGATCCTCCTTGACCTCTTCCACCTCAGCGCCCACCTCCTGTTGCCAGAGGTTCTGCGCATTGATCGAGCCATCCCGGTTGATGTGGATGCGGCCGCTGTAACCATCGATGACCAGTTTGGCCAGCTCCACCGTGTGCTGCTCCATGTCGATCAACAGCTTGTCCCAGCGCACCGTCTCCCAGGCAGTCAAGGATTCCTCGGCATCCTTGAGTTTGCCGGCAAAGCCCCGGACCGCACCGTTCATGGCGATCTGAAGCGGCTGGTATTGCTTCAGGGCCACGTCCCCTTCCACCTGCAGCTTCCCATCGGTGATCTGTGCGTTAAGGTTGGCGGGGAAATTCGGGTTGAACCATGCCAGTGGCAGTCCAGCCAGCTGGTAGCTGAGCTTGCCCGCACCCCGGGCCAGGTCGAGCGTACCCTCGACCGCGGCGGTCGTTCCGTCGTTGACCACCAGGTTCAGCTGTACCGCGGTGTCGCCCTCCAGGGGCCACCTGATTGGGCCTGCCGTTGCCTCCAGTGGCAGGAACTCCAGCAGGGGTGGGTCAGTGAATTCCGAACGCCAGCGCAGGCTGCTGCCACCCAGTTGAAAGCGGCCCAGCTCGGCCCTCCAGCTGGCGTCAGCGCCCGTCGCACCAGTCTCGGGCGGGGCCTGGGTGGCGGAGCCAGCGGGCGGATCGCCGCTGAACAGTCGCACCAGGCTGACCTCGTTGCCCTTGCTCCAGCCGCTGACGGCGAGTTCTTCGATCGCCAGCGACTCGGCACGCAGCTGTCGGGCCGTACCATCCAGTTCGATCCCTGCCAGAACGAGGCTGCCCAGCGCCAGCGAGGTGTCCGCCAGGTCCTGCGGTGATTTTGGCCGGACTGCGATATCTGCCAGCCGTACTTCGCCCTGGGTTATGCCGTAGTGCAGTGCGTTGCCCCAGTCCACCCGGTAGCGGCCTTCGACACTGGCGCTGCCATCGGCGAGCTCGAAGGCGAGGCTGTCCTGGACGAATTGCCACAGCGGGCGCAGCTGGACGCCCTCCAGTGAGAGTGTGCCCTCGCTGTAGGTCCGCGGTATCGATAGCTCTCCCTCCCAGCTGAGTTTCCCGCCGCTGTCGCTGGCGGCGGCGAGGCTATAGGGTTTCCCCTCCTCGTGCACGGTGGAAAGCCCGTCGATGCCGAGGGTAATTTCGGACAGCTTCGTGCTCGCGGGTTTGCCCCTGGCCTGGCTGGTAAAGGCGATCTCCTGAGCATTTAAATTGAGGTGGTGGATGGTGAGTGCGGGAATGCTTCCCGGGTCACTCGGCGCGGCCTGCGGATCCGCGGGCGGAATCATGTCGGAAAAATTGAACGTGCCATCCGCCAGCTCGATCAGGTTGACATAGAGCTGCTCGATGCTCACCTCGTCAAACACCAGGGCGCCGCGCCAGAGGCTCTCCACTGACAGGTCAACCCTGGCGCGGTCCAGGCTCAGGAAGCGGCTGCCATCGTGTTCCGGCAGCTCGGTGCGGCGCAGCTCAAGGCTCAGGGTAAAGGGGTTGAACCAGATGATCTCAGAGTGCAGTTCCCGGCCCAGGTATTTCTTGACCAGCCAGGGCGGTGCCAGGTTCAGGGCCGGGGTAACAAGCAGCAATACGAGCAGCAGGTAGCCGATGTAGCTTATCCCCAGAATGCGTAATGCTCTTTTCAACAGCTCGTTCCCTCGCATTTTTCAGTGTCGGTGATCACAGTCAGGATGCTCTCGCCTAACTCAGCGCGCTGGTCAGGTGCACCGGCTTGTGCTCGACGGACGCAACACGGTTGCGGCCGCCGCGCTTGGCCAGGTACATCGCGCGGTCCGCCTCCAGGGACAGGTCATCCAGGTTCAGCTGCCCAACGATGCAGGCCACACCCAGGCTCGCGGTAACGCCGATACGCTGGGAATCAACCACCAGGGGGCGCTCGCCGATGGCCAACCGAATCCGTTCCGCGAGGAGGCGGGCGGAGTCCAGTTCCGTTTCGGGTAATACCAGCAGGAACTCCTCCCCGCCGGTGCGGGCGACAACATCGCTGGAACGGCTCATTCTCTTTAGAATTTCCGCCACCTGGCGCAGCAGCTGGTCGCCTGTTTCCTGACCGAAACTGTCGTTGACCTGTTTGAAGTGATCGATATCCACCATGATGGCCGAGGTAGGTGAGCCGCGCCGGGCTGCCTGGGCCATGCTGACCAGCAGTGCCTCTTCCAGCCCGCGACGATTGAGCAGGCGGGTGAGCGGGTCCAGGGTTGTAAGGCTGGAGAGATGTTGCTGGTACTCGATAAGCACGCTGGCGAGGAAACCGATCGCGACCAGCGCATAGGCCACGCTGTAGACGCCCAGGGCAATAGCCTCGCCCCTGGCCGGGGCTCCGGCGGCGAAATAGTACATGGCGACTGGCATACCCAGGATCATCATCAGGGCCGAGCCGGTGATGATGGCGTCGCCCGCGTTGCGCTGGTGCATGCTGCGCAGGCCGTAGATCAGGCCCGTGGCCGCGAAGAATACGGTCACTACGGCGCCCTGGACCAGGAACATCTGGCTCGGCGGCAGGAAGAATTCGCACAGGCAGGCGACCAGGCATATCCCTCCCAGCACTACCCGACCCCGGGCAATGCCGGCCCGCTGGCCCGCGGCCATAAACAGGATATAGCTGGTGAGGATCAGCATCATCGACGGGATATTGACCGCCATCTGCAGGTCGGCGCTCAGCTCCAGGGTAAGTGCAATCCAGCCCAGCAGCGAGGCCATGAAGTACACCGTGTGGAGCCCGAGGCCCGCAGGTGGTTTGCTGGACTCGGCAAGCACGTAGACCACCAGCATCTGGGCGCAGGTAATGGCAAATATCAGGCCAAAGAGCATGAACGCCGCGTTGCCGGGCACTATCGATTCCATTTGTCTCCCTGGTGCAGCCTCGATCGGGGCTGTCATTTTTAGCCAATCTTCCTGCAGGAGCCGGTCATTGCCAAGGCATCGGGCCGTGCCCATACTGCCGGGTCGCGCGAGGCGCCCGGCGTCGCGATTGTGCCACAGATGGGCTGTATGGACGAATAGCGCATAAGAAGGCAGTATACCGACGCCAGGATATCCAACAGCTATACGGGCTTTCGTCCGGCACGCGCAATTATTGACCAGCCAAAAACAGGAGAACGATCATGGATCTTGCAGGAAAAGTAGCAATTGTCACCGGGGGCGCATCGGGCCTCGGCCGCGGCACCGTCGAAGCCTATGTGGCCAAGGGCGTGAAGGTGGCTATCTTCGACATGAATGAGGCCAACGCCAACGAGGTCATTGCTGAACTCGGGGCGGATAAGGTCGCTTTCTGGAAGGTCAATGTCGCCGAGGAAGCCTCGGTCAAGGCGGCGGTTGAGGGTGTGGTGGAGAAGTTCGGAGCCCTGCACATCTGCAACAACTTCGCCGGGATCGGCAACGCCTGCAAGACCTATGGCAAGAACGGTGTGTTCCCCATGGACCTGTACATGCTGGTGATCAATGTGAACCTGGTGGGGACTTTCAACGTGTCCCGCTATGCCGCGGAGCAGATGGCGAAAAACCAGCCGTTCAACAGTGACGGCGGTCGCGGCGTGATCATCAATACCGCTTCGGTAGCGGCCTACGAAGGCCAGGTGGGCCAGGTGGCCTATTCTGCCAGCAAGGGTGGTGTCATCGGCATGACCCTGCCGATGGCCCGCGACCTGGCCAGCTACGGGATACGGGTCAACACCATCGTGCCCGGCCTTATCCACACGCCATTGTTTGAGCTGTTACCGGAGGCGTCCTACAAATCCCTCGAGGCCAGCGTCTGTTACCCGCCCCGCCTGGGTCAGCCAAAAGAGATCGCCCACCTGTCGGTGTTCATCGCGGAGAACGATTACCTGAACGGCGAAAGTATCCGCCTGGATGGCGCCATCCGCATGCAGCCGCGTTAACAGGGAGACGACTATGGGCCCATTGAACGGCTACACCGTTATTGAGCTGGCGGGCATCGGGCCCGCGCCCATGGGCGGCATGATGCTGGCCGATATGGGCGCGGAGGTGATTCGCATCGACCGGGCTGCCGGCGCCAACAACATGATGCCCATGGATGTCAGTGCGCGTGGCAAGAAATCCGTCGTGCTCAACCTCAAGGATCCAGCCGGTATCGAGACCCTGCTGCGCCTGGTGGAGAAGGCCGATGTGCTTGTCGATCCGTTCCGGCCGGGCGTGTGCGAAAAACTTGGGATTGGCCCCGATGCCTGTCTTGCGCGCAACCCCAAACTGGTGTTCGCCCGCATGACGGGCTGGGGCCAGGACGGGCCCCTGGCCCAGGCTGCGGGCCACGACATCAACTACATATCGATCACGGGCGCTCTCTACGCCATGGGGCGCAAGGGCCAGAAACCGGTGCCGCCCCTGAACCTGGTGGGTGATATGGGCGGTGGCGGTATGCTGCTGGTCACGGGTGTGCTGGCTGCACTGCTGGAGACCAGCAACTCCGGCAAAGGCCAGGTAATCGATGTCGCCATGGTCGATGGTGCCGCCCAGTTGATGTGGATGTTCCACGGTTTCCAGGCCATGGGCCTGTGGGATGCGAGCCAGCGCGAGTCCAATATGCTCGATGGCGGCGCGCACTATTACGATACCTACGAGTGCGCTGACGGGCAGTACATCTCCATCGGTTCGATAGAGCCCCAGTTCTATGCGCTTGCTGAAACATCACGCGGGCCTGTCCGAGGCGGATTTCGGCGACCAGAACAACGCCGCCGCGTGGCCGCAGATGAAGGAGAAGCTGACCGCGGTATTCCTGCAGAAATCCCAGGCCGAGTGGTGTGCGATCATGGAGGGGTACCGATGTCTGTTTCGCCCCGGTACTGTCGTTCGTGGATGCGCCGTCGCACCCGGCCAACGTTGCCCGCAAGACCTATATCGAAGTGGGTGGCGTGACCCAGCCGGCACCGGCGCCGCGGTTCAGCCGCACGCCATCGGGCGTTCGCCACCCGGGGCCCAACCCGGGGCAGGATACCGACACGGTGCTGGCCGCTATGGGATTCGCGGAGCGCGAAATAAGCGAACTGAGACACAAGGGCGCTGTTGCCTGAGCGCCACGACCAACAGGGGTGAAGCATGAGTAACTACGACACAGTACTGGTGGAGCGCGATGAGGGCGTGGCCGTGGTCTCGCTCAACCGTCCCGCGAGCCTCAATGCCTTTGATGCCCAACTGCGCCGCGAGTTGCGCCAGGCCGTGCGGGAGGTAAACGAGGATCCTGCTGTGCGCGTGGTGATACTGACCGGTGCCGGCCGCGCCTTCTGCGCCGGGGCGGACCTGGCGGAGACTGCGGAGAACGCGGCAACCTTCAGGGTGGAGGACCAGCTCAATGGCGAGTACAAGCCCATCCTGCTGGAGATGAACAGTGCGCCCAAGCCCTGGATCGCCGCGGTCAACGGCGCCGCCGCCGGGATTGGCAGCGCCTTCGCCATGAACTGCGACCTCAGCGTAATGGCGGACGACGCCTATCTTTACCAGGCTTTTGCCGCCATCGGACTGGTGCCTGACGGCGGCGCCACCTGGCACCTGGTGCGCACGCTCGGCCGGCAGCGGGCTTATGAGGTGATTGTGTCCGGTGAGAAAGTGCGGGCGCAGAAATGCCTGGACTGGGGACTGTGCAATCGGGTGGTGCCCGCAGCCGAGCTGATGGCGCACGCGCGGGCCTGGGCCGGGGAACTCGCCGCCAAATCTCCGCTTGCCCTGCGCTACGCCAAGCAGAGCCTCAATGCCGCTACCGAAGCTTCGGTGGGAGACACCATCTCCATTGAGGCCAGGCTGCAGCATTTTTGCGTGACCAGCGCGGACGCGGCCGAGGGCATTGCGGCATTCATGGAGAAACGGCCGCCGCGCTGGCAGGGCCGATAGCAGCCAGCGCTTGCGATTGCGCTGCGCCGTGTTTGCGGCCGTGTTATGCGATAAAGAGAGATGCCTCACAGCCTGGGAGTGAGCGATGGATGACAATGACCGGCCCGAGCTGGTGGCGTGGCGGGAGCGCCGGGCCCGCACCCTGGACGGACACCGGCAGGAGGCCCGGGCCAAACGCCAGAGCAGGGGCTATCGCACCGCCCGGGAAAATCTGGAGGACCTGGTAGATCCGGGCTCCTTCCTCGAATACGGCCAGCTTGCTGTGGCGGCCCAGCGCAGTCGCCGCGACTACGAGGAACTGCAGTCGAGTACCGCCGGGGACGGTATCATTACCGGGACCTGCACCATCAATGCGGGCCAGGTCGGCGCCGGGCGGGGCAGGGCGGCGGTGATCGTCAACGACTATTCTGTGCTGGCGGGTACCCAGGGCTTTTTCCACCACAAGAAGCTCGATCGCCTCTGCGAGCTGGCCGCAGAGCAGTCCCTGCCGGTGGTCATGTATACCGAGGGCGGCGGTGGTCGCCCGGGGGACACCGACGTGCTGACCCAGATAGCGGGCCTCAACGTTCGCTCTTTCAGCACCTGGGCCGCCCTCAGCGGCAAGGTGCCGCGCATCGCTGTCAACAACGGCTATTGCTTTGCCGGCAACGCGGCCCTGTTCGGCTGCGCCGACTTCACCATAGCCACTCGCAACTCCTGGATCGGGATGGCAGGGCCCGCCATGATCGAGGGTGGCGGCCTGGGAAAATTCGATCCCACAGAGATCGGCCCGATCGAGGTGCAGGAAAAAAACGGCGTGGTCGATATCGTCGCCCAGGACGAGGCCCATGCCACCGCGCTGGCCCGGCAGCTGCTGTCCTATTTCCAGGGGTCAGTGCAGGACTGGCATGTGGCTGGGCAGGAAACCCTGCGGGACATCGTGCCCCGGGACCGGCGCTGGGCATACCCGGTGCGACGAGTTATTGAGACCATCGCCGACTCCGGCTCCTTCCTCGAATTGCAGCGCATTTTTGGCCGCGGCATCATCACCGGCTTTATCCGCCTGGAGGGCAGGCCGGTGGCCCTGATAGCCAACGACTGCCAGCAGTTGGGTGGGGCGGTGGACTCACAATCGGCGGAGAAAGCAGCCCGTTTCCTCCGCATATGCAACGCCCTGCGCCTGCCGGTGTTGTCGCTGACTGACACCCCGGGCTTCATGGTGGGGCCCGACAGCGAGCGGCAGGGTGCGGTGCGCAGTATGTCCGCCCTATTCCTGGCCGGTGCCGCCATGACCGTACCCATAGTGGCCATCTTCCTGCGCAAGGGTTACGGGCTGGGCGCCATGGCAATGACCGGCGGCAGTTTCCTGCGACCGGTGTACGCGGCCTCCTGGCCTACCGGCGAGTTCGGTGGTATGGGTCTGGAAGGCGCGGTGCGCCTCGGCTTTCGCAAGGAACTGGAGGCGGAGGCGGACCCGGCGGCGCGGGAGGCACTGTTCCAGCAGCTGCTGGGCCGCATGTACGATGTGGGCAAGGCAACCGAGGCCGCCGCCCACCTTGAAATCGATGCGGTGATCGATCCCGCCGAGACCCGCGCCGTGGTGCTGCGTGCGTTGGCGGCGGCGGGCGCCACCGCAGGTCACCAGCGCAACAACAGGACAGAGGTCTGAATATGAAGAATCTTTTTGATATTGCCGGCAAGGTTGCCGTCGTCACCGGCGGATCCCGCGGGATCGGCGCCATGATCGCCAGGGGTTTTGTTGAAAACGGGGTGAAGACGTACATCACCGCCCGCAAGCTGGAGGAGCTGAAGGCCACCGCCGAGGAGTTGTCCACGCTGGGCCAATGCATCGCGCTGCCATCGAACCTGGCCAGCCTGGAGGGAGTGAACGCATTTGCCGCCGCCATCAGGGAGCGCGAGAGCCGGCTGCAT
Source organism: uncultured Gammaproteobacteria bacterium (assembly GCA_963700715.1). Classification (GTDB taxonomy): domain Bacteria; phylum Pseudomonadota; class Gammaproteobacteria; order Pseudomonadales; family Halieaceae; genus JARRPM01. The sequence continues at coordinate 421,410 of CAVOYP010000006.1, read as the reverse complement.
ATACTGGTCAACAATGCCGGCGCCAGCTGGGGAGCCCCTATCGATGAATTTCCTGAAAGCGGTTGGGACAAGGTGATGGACCTCAATGTCAAATCCCTGTTCTTCCTCACCCGCGAGTTGTTGCCGGTGCTGCGCGCCGCGGGCAGCGCCGAGGACCCGGCCAGGGTGATCAACATCGGCTCGATGAATGGTATTACCCACCCGCATATGGACAACTACTCCTACTCCGCCAGCAAGGCTGCGGTGCATCACCTGACCCGCCACCTTGGCGCCGACCTGGCGCGCCAGCATATCAATGTGAATGCGATTGCCCCCGGCCACTTCCCCAGCAAGATGACGGCACACTGGGCGGATGCTGCCGATGAAATGGCCAGCACCTACCCGCGAGGCCGTATCGGCAACGCTGAGGATGCTGCGGGCACCGCCATCTACCTCTGCTCGCGGGCATCGGCCTGGGTTGTGGGCCATACCCTCGTCCTCGACGGCGGTGTCGTGGCCGCAACCTGAAGAGCACAGGGATGGTGGCTGACAGGACCGAATTTTTATCGGCGCCGGGTCGGGCTCGACTTGCCTTCCGCCATTTACCCGGTGTCACACCGGGCATACTGTTTTGCCCCGGGTTCAATTCAAATATGCAGGGCGTAAAAGCACTGGCCCTTGAACAATGGTGCCGCGAGCGGGGCCGGCAATTCACCCGCTTTGATTACAGCGGCCACGGTGAGTCCGGCGGCAGGGTGGAAGAGGGCTGTATCGGCCAGTGGCGCGACGATACCCTCGCCATACTCGACAACGTGACGTCGGGCCCCCAGCTGGTGGTCGGGTCCTCGATGGGCGGCTGGATCATGCTGCTGGTCGCCCTGCAGCGGCCCGGGCGGGTGTGCGCGCTGCTGGGCCTGGCCGCAGCGCCGGACTTCACCGAGCGCCTGCGGGGCAGGCTGACGCAGCAGCAACAGCGCCAGCTGGCCGCTAGCGGCTATGCGGACCTGCCCAACTGCTATGACGCTGGCGAGCCCTACCGTATCGGCCGCCAGCTGCTGGAGGAGGGCGCTGCCCACCTGTTACTGGGCAAGGAAATTGGCATCGATGTTGGCGTCAGCCTGATCCAGGGCCAGCGCGATGAGGATGTGCCCTGGCAGCTTGCCCTGGTGCTGGCGGAAAAAATCCGCAGTCCCGACGTGGAGGTGTTGCTGGTGAAGAACGGCGACCATCGCCTGTCAGAGCCCGCGGACCTGCAGCGCCTGCGCAGCACAGTCGAGCGGCTGCTGGGCTTGGTGGCGCCGGCGTCGACAGGCGGCAGCGGCGCGGGCTAACCGGCCTCGCGCAGCACGAAGTCGCCGATATCCAGCTTGCGGTGATCTTTCAGGTAGGTCCTGGCATTGTAGGGGTAGAGCGAGGCGATCTCGCCGTCGGGGCGCTTGTACCAGCTCTTGCAGCTGCCCGCCCACACGGTCTGCTGCAGGGCGGCGCGAATGTCCTCGTTGTAGCGTTGGCAGGCCGCGGCGCTGACCTCGATCAGCCGGTCGCGCCGGGCGAGTAGTATAGCTTCGATAATCAGGTTCAGCTCGGCCTCTATCATGTAGACCACTGAGGTGGTGCCGACGCCCGTGTTGGGTCCGGTGGTGAAGTAGAAATTCGGCAGGCCTGGCACGAAACCGCCCTTGTAGGCGAAGGGGATCCTGGCCCAGATGTCGCTGAGTTTTGCGCCCCCGGGCCCAATCACCTCGATCTGGCGCATGTAATTTTCCATATCGAAGCCAGTGGCGTAGACGATGATATCCACCGGGTGTCGGGCGCCGTCCCGGGTCACCACGGCGTCCGTCTCGATGCGCTCGATGCCTGTGGTAATGACCGTGACATTGGGTCGGTTGATCGCCTCGTAGAAATTGTCGGCAATCAGCAGTCTTTTACAGCCCGCCGGGTAATCCGGAATCATCGCCTCGCGGATCCCCGGGTCGGCGACGCTGCGGCGAATATGTCGGCGTAGCATTTTTTCCACCCGGGCGCGCCAGCGGGACGGTCCTTTGCTTTTCACCAGCGGAAAAATGATCCATTCGCCGCGCAGGAAGATCGCCTGGCGATAGAGCCGGTTCCACCAGGGCCAGCGGGCGAAAAGGGCCTTTTCCCGGGCGCTGAATTCCCGGTCCTTGCGCGGCGCGATGTAATTGGGTGTGCGCTGGTAGACATCCAGGTGCTCGACGACCCTGGCCAGTTCCGGAATCAGCTGGATCGCGCTGGCGGCGCTGCCGATCACCGCAACCCGCTTGTGCCTGAAGTCCACGCTGTGGTCCCACTCGGCGGAGTGCATGCTCGGGCCGGCAAAATCCTGCCTGCCAGGGATGTCGGGCCAGGCCGGCAGGTGCAGGCCACCGGTAGCGAAGATGACGTGATGCGCCGCAACGGTGGTGCCATTCGCCAGCTCCGCCAGCCACAGTTTGCGCTGCTCGTCGAAGCGACACTGCGCAACCCGGGTATTCAGGCGGATATGCCGTTTTACATCGTACTTTTCGGCGCAGCGCTCGATGTAGGCCTGGATTTCCGCCTGGGGGGAATACTTGCGTGACCAGTCGGGGTTGGGTTCGAAGGAGTAGCAGTAGAGATGGGACGCGATGTCACAGGCGGCACCCGGATAGGTGTTGTGCCACCAGGTTCCGCCGATCCCGCCGGCCTTCTCCAGCACTGCGATATTGTCGATACCGCATTGGCGCAGCCTGATGGCGGCGCCGACCCCGGCGAAGCCGGCGCCGATGATGAGAACATCAAGGCTGTTTGCCAGTTCCGACTCCATCAGGGCGGTGTTAGCGGTGGCTGTCATGGCTTGGTGCCCTCAGGTGGTAATGACCAGGCGCAACGCCTGCAACTGCAGGTTGGCGTGTTGTATGTGTACCGCGCACTCGTCGATACGGTGGCGCAGGTGGTCCAGTTCCTCCTGGCGAATCGAGGGGTTGACCGCCCGTAGCGCCTCCAGGCGCTCCAGCTCCCGGCCCAGGTCCTCCCGCATGAACTGCTCTGCCCGGCTGAGGGTGGCGCGCAGTTGTTGCTCTGCCTGGGCGGTGGCCAGCGCCATTTTTGCCTCCGCCTCCTGGTGGACCTGCTTGATAATCGCCAGGGCCGTGGATTTTTTTACGCTCTGTACCAGGTTGTTGAGGCGCGCGTGCGGCACCAGTTCCGCCAGGTCCTTGCCCCTGGCATCCACCAGCAGCCGCATCGGGGACAGGGGCAGGAAACGCTCGACCTGCAGCGATCGCGGCGCCACGCAGTTTACGGTGTAGAGCGCTTCGAGCAGCATGGTGCCCGGGGCTACGCCCTTGAGCTTGATTGTGCCGATGGCGGCGTTGCCCAATTCGGTTGATTGCACCATGTCCATCGCCTCCAGGATCATCGGGTGCTCCCAGCTCAGGAATTCCATGTCCTCGCGCGCCAGCGCCTTGTCGCGACTGAAGGTGACGGTGGTGCCGTCCTCCTTCAGGTAGGGAAAATGCCCTGTCAGCATATGCTCCGAGGGACGCAGGATAAGGGCCTGCTCGGAGTGGAACTCCTGGTCCACGCCAAAGGCCTCGCACAGGGCCTCGAGGAATTTTTCCAGTGCGTCACCCTCCTCGCTGGCCCTGATCGCCTCGATCAGGGCTGCGGCGACCTCGGGTTTGCAGGAGTTGCGCTCTAGCAGTCGATCGCGTCCCTCCCGCAACTCGCGCCGGGTGCGGGCGGTGAAATCGACAGTGTCGGCCAGTAAGGCCGTGAACTCGTCGCTGCGCTCTGCCAGCTGGGGCAGCAACCGTTCCCGAAACGTCTCGAAAATAAGGTAGCCTGCGGAGCAGCTCTCCCGGAACAGGTCGATGCCCTGGTCGTACCAATCCAGCAGGGCTTCCTGCGCCGTTCCCTGCAGGTAGGGGACGTGAATCTCAACATCGCACTGCTGGCCGATCCGGTCCAGCCTGCCGATACGTTGCTCGAGCAGATCGGGATTGAGCGGCAGGTCGAACAGGATCAGGTGATGTGCGAACTGGAAATTCCTCCCCTCGCTGCCGATCTCCGAGCAGACCAGGGTCTGGGCGCCATTGATTTCGTCGGCAAAATAGGCTGCGGCGCGGTCCCGCTCGAGGATTGAGAGCCCCTCGTAAAAGGCGGCGGAACGTATGCCGGCGCGCAGGTGCAGGTGATGCTCCAGCGCTACGGCTGTCCCGGCCCGGGCGCAGATCACCAGCGCCTTGGCGGGGCGCAGTTCCTTCAGCTTCAGCTCCAGCCACTTGACCCGGGAGTCGAAAGCCAGCCAGCTATCGTCCTGGCAGTCCTGTTCCGGGTGTAACTGCGTCAGGGGACCGGGCCGGGTCGAGCGGTATTGATCCGGCGTGGGCAGGGGGTAGCGGTGCAACACGCGGCGGGGAAAGCCAGCGATCGCCGCGCGGGTGTTGCGAAACAGTACCCGGCCGGTGCCGTGGCGGTCGAGAATCTGCGCAATGAGCGTCTGCGCAGGCGCGGCCGGATCCAGTCCCGGCGGCAGCCGGGCCGGACGTTCGCCCGCCTCCAGCGCATCTGCCAGTGCGCTGAGGTGGCGGTACTGCTGCTCTTCCCGGCTGAAACTCTCCAGGTCGTGGAAGCGGGAGGGGTCCAGCAGCCGCAGCCGGGCAAAATGACTGGCCTGCCCGATCTGCTCGGGTGTGGCGGTCAGCAGCAGCAGGCCGCGGCTGGCGCGGGACAGCGCTTCCACGAACAGGTAGTCAGCACCGGCGCCTGCGGGTGACCAGTGCAGGTGGTGCGCCTCGTCGATTGCCACCAGGTCCCAGTGGGCGTCGATGGCCATGGTTTGCAGGTCCGGGCGCGATTCGAACAGCGCCAGGCTGCACAACACCAGCTGTTCACTCTCGAAGGGATTGCCCTGGGGCATCTGCTCCAGCCGCTCGGCGTCGAACAGGGCGAAATGCAGATTGAAACGGCGCAGCATCTCTACCAGCCACTGGTGCAGCAGGGTGGGAGGCACCAGCACCAGCACCCGCGAGGCCCTGCCCGTGAGCAGTTGCTGGTGCATGATCATGCCAGCCTCTATGGTCTTGCCCAGTCCCACCTCGTCCGCCAGCAGTACCCTGGGTGCGTGGCGTTGGCCCACCTCACTGGCGATATAGACCTGGTGTGGCAGCAGGTTGGTGCGGGAACCCATCAGCCCGCGGGCAATGGACCGCTGCAGTCGGTCCATGTGTTCGAAGGTAGCGAAGCGCAGGGCAAAATCGCTGTTCTTGTCAAAGTGGCCATTGAGCAGGCGCTGCTGCGGGGTGGTCAGCTGCACCATGGCGTCCAGTTCAAGCTCGGATACGGTCAGCTCCTGTTCGTGGTGATCGGTACCGGTGTAGAGCAGGAGTCCCTGTTGCTCGGTCACTGCGGTGACCAGTAATTCGGTCTTGTCGACGGTGGATATCCGGTCCCCGACATTGAAGCGCAGCCGGCTCAGGGGCGCGCTTGCTGTGGCGTAGGTACGCTCCTCATCCACCGCGGGAAAGGCGAGGGTGACCCGTCTCCCGTCCAGGTCCACCACCACACCCAGGCCGAGCTGGGCGTCCGCGTGGCTGACCCAGCGCTGGCCGACGATATACTCCATCACGTGGCTCCAAAAAATAGTGACATGCTATTGCGATAGACCTGTTGCAGCATCAACTCCGCATCCAGCTGCTTTACCTCGGCCACTTTTTCCGCCACCAGCGGCAGGTAAAAGGGTGCGTTTGGCCTGCCCCGGTAGGGCGCGGGGGTGAGGTAGGGGGCATCGGTTTCCAACAGGATCTGCTCCAGTGGGGTAGCGGCGATGACTGCCCGCACGTTCTCAGCCCGGTTGAAGGTGGCGATGCCGTTGAAGCCCAGCATGAAGCCTTCCGCCAGGCAGTACTCGGCGAGATCCAGACCCGAGGTGAAGCTGTGCAGCACACCCTTGCGCCGCAGCAGGGGGCTGAATGCGCGCAGGATATCCCGGGTGTCGGCATCCGCCTCCCGCGTGTGAATCACCACCGGCATGTCCAGGTCCGCCGCCAACTGCAGCTGCCGTTCGAACACGTTTCGCTGTACCGCCCGGTCGGCGTGGTCGTAGTGGTAATCAAGGCCGATTTCACCGATGGCGAGTATCCGATCATCCGCGGCCTGCGCCCGCACCAGCGCTTCTACCGCGTCATCGTAGGTATTGGCCTCGTGGGGGTGCACGCCCTGGGTGCCCCAGATATTGGCGGCCTCGCGGGTCAGCTCCAGGACCCTCGCCAGGTTGGCGGGGGAGACGGCGATGGTGATGATGCGCTCGATACCCGCCGTGGCGGATTGGGCCAGAGTGGCGGCAAGTCCATCGGCATCGAGGTAGTCGAGGTGACAGTGGGTCTCGATCAGGGGAGTTTCAAACCGTGGTACATCGCGCCGCTTGCTGTTGCCCATAGTGAGTTGCCGCTTCCCTGCCGCCCCGCTCAGCGGGAAGCGGCTGCGCTCCTGGGCCTGGCTTTGGCTCGCGGCCCTTTGCCCGGTGTCTTTCTCGCCGTTCTGGCTTTCGGCAGCGCCCTGCCCCCCTTGGGCGTCGCGCGGGCGCCGGCTTTGGCCTTCGCAGGGGGCTTGCGTCGCGGCTTGGGCCTGGCCTTCACTGCGGGGTCCGCGGAAGATTTTCTGCCTGTGTTGCGTTTGGGCGATACAGCCTCGAGGTCTGCCGCCGCCCTGGCGCCCACAGCCTCTGTGTCCTGCGCGGCGCGGCCTGGCGTGGCCCGGCCTGGCGTGGCCCGACCCAGCGCCGCCCGGTAGATCTCCTGGTAGGATGCCACGAGGAGGTCATGGTAGTACTCCGGGTCGGGCATGATATCCCGGTCCGCCAACACCGACAGGGTGATCTTGCCCGAGTAGCTGAATACCAGGTGGAAGATGCCCATGCCCGGCGTGAGTACGCCCAGCCCGTAGTAATCCACCATCCTCGCGCCGGCGCAGTAGAGCGGGAAGTCCGGCCCTGGCACGTTGGAAATGCAGGTCGAAACATTCATGGGGATAAAGCGCGACAGTTCATTGCGCGCCCAGAAGCCCGCCACCGCTTTTGACACCAGCGGCGAGAACACCCCGCCAGCTTCATGGCATCGACCATCGGGCTCGCCTCGCCACTGGCCTTGGCCTCGGCGGTGGACTGCTTGATCGCCAGCAGGCGCTCGACGGGATCTGTAATATCGGTATGCAGCGAGGCGAATACCGAGCCCACCTGGTTGTTATCGGCGGTCATATCCCTGCGGGTGCGCATATTGAGGGGAATAGCGGCGGCCAGGGAGCCCTCGGCGGGCGCCTCCCCTTTGCCCTGCAGATAACGCTGCAGCGCCCCGCCGATGACGCCCAGGGCGACATCGTTGAGTGTTACGCCCGTTGCGTCCTTGATCGCCTTGAAGCCATCGAGCGGAAACTCCGCCGCATCGAAGACGCGGTGCGGGCCGACGGCCCGGTTGAAGATGGTCTTCGGCGCGGAAACATCCGGCGCCGGAATCTGCTCGCGGTAAACGTCCAGGGCATATTTGCCGATTGCGATGGTGTTCCGGACGGTGCCGCGAACCAGCTGCAGGGTGTTCCTGACACCGTTGATCGAAGCCCTCGACAGAAGCTCCGCCATACCGGGGTCGGTGTCCACCAGGCGCGGCTCGTCGGCCGCATCGTCGTCGTCGCCTGGATCAGGCCGCAGGTCATGCAGTGCGGCCATGAACGAGGAGCCGCCGGCGCCGTCAACCAGCGCATGGTGCATCTTGGTATAGACCGCGAAACATCCCGCGGGAAGATTGGGTATGTTGTCCAGGCCCTCGATAATGTAGGCCTCCCACAGCGGACGTGACATATCCAGCGGACGCGAATGCAGGCGGGCCACCTGGATACAGAGCTGGCGCCAGTCGCCGGGCTCAGGCAGGGCGATATGGCGCAGGTGAAACTCCACGTCGAAGTTGGCGTCTTTTACCCAGTAGGGTCGGTCCAGTCCGCCGGGCACTTCCACCAGCCGGGTGCGAAACAACGGCAGCTTGCCGAGCCGGCGCTCGAAGCTGGCGATCACGTCCTTGAACCGCACAAAGCCGCCCGGTGCAGTGGATGGATCGTATATTCCCAGTCCACCGACATGCTGCGGGGTATTGGTTTGCTCCAGATTGATAAAAGCCGCGTCGAGTATTCCGAGTTGTTTCATGTAAACCTTCCGCTCGCCTCTGGCGAGTGTCTGCTGTAAGAGATTGGCCTGAGCGACCTGCCGTACGCGCCACCGGGCGATCGCGCCACCGAGCGATTATAGCCGCGCTTTCGCGCCGTGTATCGCAAGCCTGACACCTGAACTGTCCGGCTTGCGGCCGGGGCCGCTTCATGGCATGTTGGCGCGCGTCGCCGCCGGCAGGACGACGGGCGGACGACAGCAGAGACGACCGCGCAAACCGGCGGCCCTTATAGCACTTCAGGACGGTCTTTCGCCAGAAAATGTGATTGGCAGATGGTTGGCAAGCTGAACAAGCCTTACCCGCGCCCGCCGCTGCAATTCCTGGGCCTGGTTTGCGTGATACTGCTCCCGCTCCCCGCGCCCGCCGGGACGCCTGCGCCCTATGGCGAGTATTTCGTTCGGCTCGGGCAGAGCTGGCAGGACGCGGGCAGGCTCGCCGCGCCGCCGCCGCTGGCCGCGCCCGAGGCCGCGGAGCTGGACAGCGCGCGCTATGAACGCGAACTCGGCCAGCTCGAAGACTCGGGGGGACCCTATGCCGAAGCGCTGGCGGAGCCTCTGGCCGACATGGCGCGACTATTGCGCCGCAGTGGCGACCTCGCCGGTGCACAGCAGGCCTACCAGCGGGCCCTGCATGTGGTGCGGATAAACGAGGGCCTGTACAGCGAGCGCCAGGTCCCCATCCTCAGGGAGCTGTTTGATATCTATCGGATGACCGGCGACATGGCGATGCTGGATGGCCGCTATGACTATTTCTTCAGGTTGTATGGCAGTGGCCAGCCACCCTACACCCCGGTCCGGCTCGGCGCCGGTCTCGAGTACCTGCGCTGGCAGCGCGAAGCCCTGCGCCTGGGACTGGATGCGCCAGGACACCGAGCGCCTGCTGGCACTCCACGCCCTCAATGAGAAGATGCTGCAGCGGGCCGCCGTCGACCCTGCAGTGGATTTTGCCGGCTATCGTGCGCTGGCCCTGAGCCAATTGCGCAATCTGTACCTGCTGCTGGACCGCTACGAGCCCATGGTTGAGCCGATGGTCCAGCCCATGGGTACCGGCGCGCCCGGCGGCTGGGATGAAGTGGATCCTGGCCAGCGCCGGCTGGAGACCTTGCAGCGCAACGCTGTAACGCAGGGCCGGGCGCTGCTGGAAGAATTGATCCAGCGCACGCCACCTGCGCAGGTGGAGGAGCTTGCCGATGCCTGGCTGGAACTTGGCGACTGGAACCAGTGGAATGACCGCCCGCAGCAGGCGCTGGTGGCCTATGGCGAGGTGGCCAGCTTGCTGCAGGGGGCTGGCCTGGACGATTTGCTGCATGAGTGGCTGGGACAGCCGGTGGAATTACCGGCCAACGGCGCGTTCTGGCAGCCCCGGCCGGGGCAGGGCGCAACTGAGCCCGTCGTGGTGCAGGCCAGCTACGATGTGTCCGCTGCTGGCAGGGCCAGCAATGTCGACGTCAAGGCAGTGGCCAGCGAGCACGCCGGCAAGGCCGGCAAGGTCAGGCGCAGCCTGGGCCAGACCCGTTTCCGGCCGAGCCTGGTCGACGGTGAGCCGCAGGCATCGGCGCGCCTGTCGCGGCAATACGAAGTGCTGGACTGAGTCGGTTCTCAGGCGTTGTGGATGACCAGTATTGCGCCACTGGCCTTGATTGGAGCGCGCGTGCTCCAGTCGATTACCTCCGCGCAATAGCGTTCGACGCAGCGGGCTGCCATCTGGTGAAAGGTGGGACGTTCCGGGTCCGCAATCAGGATCTGCTTCACACCCGCTTTCACTGCGCGATCGACCATTCGATATACCGGGTCAACCAACTCATCCCAGAAACAGATATCGGCGGCGATAAGCATATCGAACTGCGCCAGCTGGCGGCCGGTCAATTTCTCGAACCGTGAAACCAGCGGCGTGGTCTGCACGCCGTTGAGCCTGGCCGCAACGTCGAGGAAGGGAAACACGTCGGGATCTGCATCCATGGAAGTCACCGCTGAGCCGAGAGTCTTTGCGCACCAGATACCTGACGCGCCCCAGCCGCAGCCCACATCGATCACGCTGGCGGCGTGCTCCGGCGGATTCTGCTTGAGGTAGTCGATCAGAAGGCAGCTGGACTTCCACAACTTGTTGCCGTGGATGGATGGATACTTGCCCTCGCGCCTTACCCGGCGGATTTCGGGGTGGGAAGCGGTCGGCATGATGGAGCCCCGAAAGCGCCTCTGGGTACGGACCTTGTCTTTGCTCAATTTCAGTTCCTTTTGGTTTTGAATGATACGCGGGGCATCAAAACTGGCTTTCCCAGGAAGCCCGGCGCTAGTCCAGGGCTTCGACGTCTTCTGCCTGGGGGCCCTTGTCGCTGTCGGCAACGATAAAAGAGACCTTCTGGCCGTCCCGCAATCCGCGCCTGCCGCCACCCCTGATAGAGCGGAAATGTACGAAGATTTCCTCGCCATCGTCCCTGGTGATAAAACCGAAGCCCTTGGAAACATTGAACCACTTTACCGTCCCGTGCTGTCGCGCCCCGGCGCCGCTTGTAGTGCCAGCGGTAGCGACAGGGCGAGCGCCAGGGGCGGGTTTAGTGCCGGCCTGGCGCGGCCCGGCCTGGCGTGGCCCGGCCTGGCGCGGGGCTTTCTGCGGGGTGCTTGCGGCAGCGGGCTCAGGGCCTGCCAGCGGGATCGACACCAGCAGGGCGGTGGCGAGGGTTGCGGCGCAGAATGCGATGAACAGGATGGGCGCGGTTTGTCCCTCGCCGAGGTACCAGGTGGTCAGTGCGGTAGCGACGACCGCGACTGCCACGCTGATGATCAGTTTTACGGTAAGCTTCATGGATAGTCTCTCATGGTGTAATGCCCCGGGGTGGTTGGGGCGCGAATGCGGCGCAAGTTTATCATCAAACGGTGCGAGGGGAATGAGGAAGCCTGCCCCGGCCTGGCGGGGCGACTGTTCGGGATGCCTGCGAGCTAGACTTTCGTGACGTCTTCGGCCTGCAGGCCCTTGGGACCCTCAACCAGCTTGAACTCCACCGCCTGGCCTTCATTGAGGGTGCGATAACCCTCGCCCTGGATGGATCGAAAATGGACGAATACGTCGTCCGCGCTGTCCTGCCGGGTGATGAAGCCAAAACCCTTGGCGTTGTTAAACCACTTCACGGTGCCGCTTACGCGATCAGTCATACCACTTTCCTCGGACTTCTACTTTTGCTTTTATTAGGGCCCACCATCAAAGGCATTTGACTGGTAAGGCCGGGAATCTCCTGTCACCGAGGCATTGTTACATCTGGCGGATATGTCGCTCCTGCTCCTGTAACGTCTCCAGCGCCTGCTGTTGCGCCTGCATTTTTTCCTGTTCCTTCGCCACGACGGCTGCCGGGGCTTTGTCAACGAAAGACGCGTTGTCCAACTTGGCTTTGATGCGTGACAGGTCCTTCTCCAGCCTGTCGATTTCCCTGCCGAGGCGAAGCAGCTCAGCCTTCTGGTCGATCAGGCCCGCCATGGGTACCAGTATCTCGAGGTCTCCCACCAGTGCCGTTGCCGCCACAGGGCTTTCCGCGCCCCCTTCTAGCCAGCTGATATCGGCAACTTTAGCCAGTTTTTTCAGGTACTGCACATTTTTTTCCAGCCTCGAGTGGTCGCGCTGGTCACCGTTGCGCAAGATGATGGGAAGTTCCTTGCCCGGTGGAATATTCATCTCACCGCGGATGTTGCGAATGCCCACAATCACGCCTTTGAGCCATTCTATATCTGCGTTTGCGACAGTGTCCACGCCTTTCTCCGACGCCTCCGGATAGGGTTGCAGCATGATAGTTGGACCGCTGATTCCGCATAGCCGTCCTACGGTTTGCCAGATTTCCTCGGTAATAAATGGCATGAATGGATGCAGCAGGCGCAGGCTGGTTTCCAGCACGTGCAACAGGGTGTGGCGGGTTCCGCGCTTGGCCTCTGCGCTGGCACTGTCGTCCCACAGCACCGGCTTCGAGAGTTCCAGGTACCAGTCGCAGAACTCGTTCCAGACGAATTCGTAGAGCGCCTGCGATGCCAGATCGAAGCGGTAGTTGCTGACGGCGCGTGTCACCTCGTTAGTTGCTGACTGCAGCTTACCGGTGATCCAGCGATCGGCGAGGCTCAGCTCAAGTATCGCATCTGTCCCCGTGCCGCAGTCCTGGTTCTCGCAGTTCATCAACACATAGCGGGCGGCATTCCATATCTTGTTGCAGAAATTGCTGAAGCCCTCGATACGGCCGATATCAAACTTGATATCCCTGCCAGTGGAAGCGAGGGAGAAATAGGTGAAGCGCAGGGCGTCGGTGCCATAGGCTGCGATACCGTCGGGGAACTGCTTGCGGGTCGCCTGCTCTATCCGCGCCGCCAGTTGCGGCTGCATCATGCCGGCGGTGCGCTTGCCGATGAGGCTTTCCAGGTCGATACCGTCGATCAGGTCGATGGGGTCGATCACGTTGCCTTTCGACTTCGACATCTTCTGGCCTTCGGCATCGCGCACAAGCCCATGCACGTAGACCGTGTGGAACGGCACCTCCTTGCGAAAATGCAGGGTCATCATGATCATCCGCGCGACCCAGAAGAAAATGATGTCGAAGCCGGTTACCAGTACGGAGGTGGGGTGGAAGGTCGCCAGCTCGGGGGTCTCCTCGGGCCAGCCGAGGGTGGAAAAGGTCCACAGGGCGGAGGAGAACCAGGTGTCGAGGACATCTTCGTCCTGGCGCAGTATCACGGTGTCCGCCAGGGCATTGTCAGCGCGAACCTCCGCCTCGCTGGCGCCCACGTAAAAATTTCCGGCTTCGTCGTACCAGGCGGGGATGCGGTGCCCCCACCACAGCTGGCGGCTGATACACCAGTCCTGGATTTCCCGCATCCAGGCAAAGTAGGTGTTCTCCCATTGCCTGGGTACAAAGTTTATGGCGCCGGATTCGACCGCAGCGATGGCAGGCTTTGCCAGTTCCCGCGCGTCAACATACCACTGGTTCGTCAGGTAGGGCTCTATCACCACCCCGGAGCGGTCCCCACGCGGCACGCGCAGGGTGTGGTCATCAACTTTCTCCAGCAGGCCCAGCTGCTGCATGTCTTCGACCACCCGTGCGCGGGCCTCGAATCGGTCGAGGCCGCGATAGGCGGCTGGCGCCTCGGCGCCGATGGCGGCGTTGTCGTCAAGGATATTGATCATGGGCAGGCCGTGGCGTCGGCCCATCTCATAATCGTTGAAATCGTGCGCCGGGGTGATTTTTACCGCGCCGCTACCGAATTCCCGGTCGACGTAGTCATCGGCGATGATGGGAATTTCCCTCCCGCTCAGGGGCAGTTCAACCATCCGGCCGATGAGGTGCCGGTAGCGTTCATCATCGGGATGCACCGCGACCGCCGTGTCACCCAGCATGGTTTCCGGTCGGGTGGTGGCGACCACCAGGTGGCCCAGGCCGCCCGCCAGGGGGTAGCGGAAGTGCCACAGCTTGCCCTGCTCCTCTTCGGAAACCACCTCCAGGTCCGAGATGGCCGTGTGCAGTACCGGATCCCAGTTGACCAGGCGTTTGCCGCGGTAGATAAGTCCCTCGCGGTAGAGACGGATGAATACCTCCTGCACCGCCGCGCTCAGGCCGGGATCCATGGTGAAGCGCTCCCGGGACCAGTCCAGGGAGGAACCCAGGCGCCGCAACTGGCGCGTGATAGTGCCGCCTGATTCCTCCTTCCACTCCCAGACTTTCTCCACGAACTTCTCGCGACCCAGATCATGGCGGCTGATGCCCTGGGCCTCCAGCTGGCGCTCGACCACCATCTGGGTGGCAATGCCCGCATGGTCAGTGCCCACCTGCCACAGGGTGTTGTAGCCGGCCATGCGGTGATAGCGGATCAGGGCGTCCATGATCGCTTCCTGGAAACCGTGGCCCATGTGCAGGCTGCCGGTGACGTTGGGCGGCGGAATCATGATGCAATAGGCGCGCTCGCCGCCCCGGGGAGCGAAATAACCGCGCGCTTCCCACTCCTGGTAAAGACGGGTTTCAATATCGGCGGGCTGGAAGGTCTTTTCCATGGGTCTGGGAATCCGGGTTCGGTGGGCGGTCGCGCGAGAAACGGGGAATTATACGCTAAACATCGTGCTTTTCGAGTTGGTAGCCGCGCTCCTTGTAGAAGCTCCAGGAACGCCGCAGCGCCGCGAGACTTTCCGCATCCTGGGTAACGACTTCGGCCACCCGGCGGAATCGACTGAAAAATGCTGGAATCTCCAGCTGCAGGTTGATCAGCAGGTCATTGTGCCCAACAGGTTCCTGGCCCCAGCCGATGGCTATGGTCTCGGAGTTCTCCTCGCCATGCAGGCCGTGGGGCAGAAAGCTGGCGGGCCGAAAACTCCAGAGCAATTCATCCAGCGAGCGGGCCTGGACTTCATCAACTGCATTGATAAAGATCGTATGCCCTTGCTGGAAGGCCTTGTCCGCCAGCCGCGCGGCCACCTGTAGTCGCTGTGCCTGCCGGGCGGCCTGCACCACATAAAAACCGACCCTGGTCACGCTGCGCCACCCGGTTTGCGCCGCGCCGGCATCACTCGGCGCGCTCCAGCAGGTACTGGGTCAGTAGCCCCACCGGGCGACCGGTGGCACCCTTGGGAGAGCCGTCCCAGGCCGAACCCGCGATGTCCAGGTGAGCCCAGTGGTAATCTTCGGTGAATCGGGCCAGGAAGCAGGCAGCAGTAATGCTGCCGCCACCGGGACCACCGATATTGGCGATGTCGGCGAAGTTGCTGTCCAGCTGCTTCTGGTAGTCATCCCACAGCGGCATACGCCAGGCGCGGTCGTGGCTCTCGACTCCGGCGGCTAACAATTGCTCTGCGAGCTTGTCCTGGTTCGCATAGAGACCGGAGGCGTGGGAGCCCAGGGCGACCACACAGGCGCCCGTGAGCGTGGCGATATCTATAACCACATGGGGCTTGAAGCGGCCCGCATAGGTGAGCGCGTCGCACAGCACGAGGCGTCCCTCCGCGTCGGTGTTGAGCACCTCGATGGTCTTGCCGGACATGCTTGTCACCACGTCGCCAGGCTTGGTAGCGCGACCGCTGGGCATATTTTCCGCCGCGGCAACGATACCGATGACATTCAGTGGCAGGGCCAGCTCCACCACAGCCTGCAGGGTGCCGAAGACGCTGGCGGCACCGCCCATATCGAATTTCATCTCGTCCATCTTGGCGCCGGGTTTGAGGGAGATGCCGCCACTGTCAAAGGTTATGCCCTTGCCCACCAGCACATAGGGGTTCTGCCCTGGCTTGCCGCCCTTGTAGTTCATCACGATGAGCCTGGCCGGCTGCTCGCTGCCGGCACTGACCGAGAGCAGGGAGCCCATGCCAAGCTCGCGCATCTTTTTCTCATCCAGAATGCTGGTGGTGAGCCGGGCGTGATCGCGCGCCAGCTTGCGCGCCTCCTGAGCCAGGTACGACGGCGTGCAGATATTGCCGGGTAAATCCGCCAGGCGCCGAGCCTCGTTGATGCCATTGCCCATCGCTGCGCCGCGCTCCAGCGCTTTCTGCCCCGCCTTTAGCGAACGACTGTCCCCGGTGTTGACGACCAGGCGCGCCAGCTTCAGCGGCGGCTTGGGCTTGGAGACAGTCGCTGTGTAGCGATAGCTGGCGCAGGTCAGTTGGCGGGCCAGGGTCTGCAGCAGCCAGGGTGTGCTGCCGTCCTTCGGGTGAAGGTCGGCGATGTGCAGCACCGCGTCGCTGGCCCGGGTTGCAGAAATCGCCTTGACCAGGCTGCGGGTGAATTCCCGGGCGGCTGCACGGTCGAAGGTGGCCGGGTCGCCACAGCCTACCAGCAACAGGCGTTTGGCCCCGCCGGCTCCTGGCAACAGGCAGCTCTCTCCGGCCTTGCCGGAAAAATCACCCAGCGCCAGGGTGGCAGTGATCGCGCCGCCCGAGGCAGCGTCCAATTGTTGCGCCGTAGCGGAGAGTTTCTTGCGGTGGTACAGCGGGAGGATAACGCATTGGCTACTGCCTTCGGCGGCATTGGCAATTTTTCGCGCGGTAAAGTTGATGGCGGTCATCGTCGATTTCCAGGCTATTTGTCAGGCGCCTAGTGTATGACGATGGGAGCGCAAACTGAACACAAATGCGCTGAAGTCTGCGCTTGCAGACCCTTTCAGCCGCCAGTCGCTGCGGAATCCACGGATTTCTTTGCGGGCTTGCGTTGCTTCTTGCCGGGTAACAGGCGCAATTCGGTACCGGAAAGCCAGTCGTGCCAGTAGCGCCCGCGCCGATCGACCATGCACCACAGGTAGCCCAGTCCGAGACAGCCCGCGGAGAGCGCCGCGCCAACGCAGCGTAAAAGCACCTGGCGGACGCTGGGCGGAGTGCCGGCAAAGCTTTGTAGCTTGATGCGCCAGGCCTGCATTCCCAGGGTCTGCCCGTTTTTCAGCCAGAACCAGCAGAAAAAGCCCATGGTGGTCAGCACCGCGAGTGTTTGCACCAGCAGCGGCTCAAGCTGCACTATCCCATCGCCAGCCGGGCTCGATCCCAGCAGTACGCGCACGCCCATGGCCAGGGCGACACAGGTCATGATCAAGGGCAGTACCAGTAAAATGTCGTAAAGCATGGCCGCCAGTCGGCGCAACAGCGAAGGTGAGGCGGGGGCGCTGTCATCAGTCATGTCTTGTGGTTTCGTATCAGCGTTGGCATCCGGGGAGTTGCGAGGAACTGCTGTGGCGGAGGCGGGCGCCCGCAGCAACCCGCCGCCACTCAGTCCTCGAGCGCCAGGTGGTCCGTTGCCGGCGCCGGCTGGTCGTGTGCGACGCGGTAGCGAAACTCCAGCACATCCGCACCGGCAGGAGCCAACACCAGGCCGGACAGGTCGATCGCGGGCGGGGGCGGCTGCGCCGCGGCGCAATCCGACAGGTCTGTACCGTCGGGCGCCAGGCTGATGGCACTGGTGTCCGGCGCTATCGGCGCAGCGGCTGAGGGTAGATTTGGCAGCAGTTCACCGGCCTCAGCCGCGCTCAGGTGGCCAGTATCCGGTGCGGGCGGGGGCTCGGGTCGGGGCTCGGACAGGCGCATCCCGCTGGCGAAGACCTCCAGCTGCGGCGGTGTGACCCTGCTGGTGGCCGGCGCAGGCCGCTCCTGTGGCAGCAGGACCGCAGTGCCCGGGGGCGCCAGCTGGATGCTCCCCTCGGCGACGCTGCCTGACTCCGCTGGCTGCTGCAGCGGCGCAGCGGCGGGCGTGGAGTGATTGCCGGCCTGGTGCGGGTAGCCGATATCCGGTGCCGCGGCCAGGGCGGCGATGCGCTCGGCCATGCTCGGCGCTTTGCCCGCGGCGGGCGCACTCCCGGCCGGTTGGGCAATGGATTTGATGAGCGGGACTGCCCCGGCCTGCTCCATGGCCTGCTTGTACTTCAGTGCAGTGGCCCTGTCGCAATCGCGCTTCACCAGTTGCGCCTTGCCGCTGAACAACTTGTCCAGGGTGGCGCTATCGGCCTTGAACAGCCTGGCCAGTTGGTCGCGCACACTGGCCAGGTCGTGCCCGGCGCACACCTCCCCGGCAAAATAGACGTTGTAGCGAGCTTCCATGTTGTGGCCCCCGCGCATGTGTTGGCCAGAGTATACGTAAATTTCACTGGCGGGTCTCGGTTGCCGGCAGCCCTGACCGCCGGCGGGGACATCTGCTAAGATGCTGCGCTGCGCTGGTCCCGGTAACAATGACCCCATGAGTGATCGTGTTCCCACCCGTTTTGTAAGCACTCTGCTGCGTATGGTGGACGCGCGCGGCTACGATTTCAGTGCCATCCTGGCTGCCGCCGGGCTCGATTTCGACCCGCTGGATGAAAGTGCCCCGGGGTATCGCCCGCAGATCAGCGCGATGCAGTATTCCCGGGTTTACCAGCAGGTGTTGCAGTTGCTGCAGGATGAGACCTTCGGCGTTGCCGGCAGCGAATTGGCCGCGCCAGGGGCATTCAAAATGATGTGTTACTGCATTGTTTCCTGTCGCAATCTCGGCCAGGCAATCCAGCGAATGGCCGAGTTCTACCGCACGTTTTTTGACGAACGCAGCCAGCTCTACACAAATTTCAGCGAGCAGTACGCCAGGGTGGGCTACCGCACCCTGCAGCGCGATGCCCAGGCCCGGGATGTTCTGGCCGTTGCCTATGGTCTTTCCCTGTGGCATCGCTTTTTCGGCTGGCTCTGCGGGCGCCCGCTTGATTTGAAACGGGTGGATTTGCGCGGGCCCGCCCCCGGAAGCGCCGACAAGTATGAGCGCCTGTTCGGCTGCCCTGTCTACTTTGGCCAGGCCAGCGACCTGCTCTATTTCGACAGCGCCTGCCTCGGCTGGCCGGTGGTACACACCGAGCACTCCCTGCGCGAGTTCCTGCGCACCGCGCCCTACCAGCTCCTGATAATGGACAATGAACCGGATGGGCGCAGCCTGTCGGTGCAGGTCAAGGCGATGATGGGACATGACTTCAGCGCCGGGTTCCCCAGTTTTGAAACCATAAGCCGGGCCCTGAGCACCTCGGCTCCCACCCTGCGGCGTCGGCTCAAGCGCGAGGGCACGACTTTCCAGCAGTTGAAAGACGAGGCCCGGCGGGACGCTTCCATCCTCTGGCTGGATCGGCCTGAGCTGTCGATCAACCAGGTGGCCCTGCAGATGGGATTCACCGACCCCAGCGCTTTCCACCGATCTTTCAAGAAGTGGACCGGCCAGACACCCGGCCAGTTCCGGGCCGAGCGCCGCCGGCGCGATAGAGGCTGATTGGCCATGGCCGACCGCGCCCGGGGCTCGGTAGCTGGCGCGCGGTAGCTGGCGCGCGGTAGCTGTCGCGGGTCGGAGCGCTCGGTTATAATCGCGCTCCTTTTTTACTGGAGCTTGCCATGACGGTGCAGCGGGATATCGAGCAGCGACTGGCCGCAGAATTTGCCCCGCTGTTCCTGGATGTGGCCAATGAGAGCCACCAGCACAGCGTTCCGGCCAACTCGGAGACCCATTTCAAGGTGGTATTGGTCAGTGATCGTTTCGATGGCCAGCGCAAGGTGGCGCGCCACCAGCAGGTCTATGCCGCGCTGGCGCCACAGCTTGCGGGACCCGTGCACGCCCTGGCCCTGCACCTTTACACCGCGCAGGAGTGGCAGCAGCGACAGCAGCTTGCGCCTGAATCGCCTGAATGCCGCGGCGGCAGCAAGGCGGACCGGGGATAGGAGGAGTCATGTCCGATTTCATTGTCGCAGCGCTGTACAAGTTCGTGACCCTCGAGGATTTTCACGAGTTGCGCGAACCGCTGCTCGATGCCTGCCAGGCCGCCGGCACCCGCGGCACCCTGTTGCTGGCGCGGGAGGGCATCAACGGCACTATCGCCGGCACCCGCGAAGGTGTGGATCGGGTGCTGGCCTACCTGCGCGCCGACCCGCGCCTGTCCGATCTGGAGCACAAGGAATCCGTGGACGATCACATGCCCTTCTACCGTATGAAGGTGAAGCTGAAGAAAGAGATCGTAACCATGGGAATCAGCGGCATCGACCCGAACCGGGCTGTGGGCACCTATGTCAGACCCTCGGACTGGAACGCGCTGCTCAGTGACCCCGAGGTGCTGCTGATCGATACCCGCAACGACTACGAATACGCCATTGGCACTTTTCGCGGCGCCATCGACCCCCATACCACGACCTTCCGCGAGTTTCCCGCGTTCGTGCGCGGGCAGCTCGATCCGCGCAGGCAGAAGAAGGTCGCCATGTTCTGCACCGGGGGAATTCGCTGTGAGAAGGCCTCGGCGTTTATGCTGCAGGAGGGATTCGAGGAGGTCTACCACCTGCAGGGCGGGATCCTCAAGTACCTGGAGGAAGTGCCCGAGGAGGAGAGCCTGTGGCAAGGGGAGTGTTTTGTGTTCGACAATCGGGTGGCGGTGAACCATCACCTGGAAAAAGGCCGGTACGACCAGTGCTATGGCTGCCGGCACCCCATCACCGAGGAGGACAAATTGTCGCCCCAATACCAGAAGGGCGTCTGTTGTCCCCGCTGTTACGACAGCCTGAGCCCGGAGCAGGCGGCGCGGTTTCGCGAGCGGCAAAAACAGGTGGAACTGGCCGCCGCCCGCGGCGAAGCCCATGTGGGCGCGCCCGCGCCCGAGCGACAAAAGACCGGCAGCTGAGCGGTGTCGGTGCCGGAGTCCCGGGCAGTGGCCCGGCCGGCTTAATCCAGGTGCAGGCTGATGGCGCTGCGAAAGGCAGCGACGGGCACGAAGGTGCTCAGCCCGGCACCATCCCCCTCTGATATCACCCCGCTCAACAGCGGTGTGCCCGCCGCTGACATCTGCATCACGGCACCGCCGGAGGCGCCCTTGTGTGCGCGGCAGTTGCTGGCGCTGGAGGCCGGCGCCCGGGCGGTGATCAGGCAGGCGGGGTCGAAACTCAGGCGCCTGCCGCCCTCACCGATGCCCTCGTCCCGCGAATAGCCCGCCATGGCGATGGAGCGGGCGGGATCAGCCCCGCCTGGATCGATCTCCATGGCCGCCACCTCAGATGCCGGCACCGACTGGCGCAGGCGCAACAACGCCCAATCCGCATACATGCCGCCCCCGTCCGCGAGGCGATAGGCTTCCCGTTGCAGCGTGTCCGGCTGGCCCGGCAGCAGGGTGAAGACAATCGGTTTGCTCAGATCGTTGTACTGAGCCAGGCAGTGCCAGGCAGTGATGATGGTGTCCGCCGGCCGGCCCGGCGCGCGCGCCACCAGCGTGGCGCTGCAATCCTCCAGCAGGTGTTCACGGGAGCCGGCGCTATACTTGCTGCCCGGTACCTGCAGTTTGCCCACCGCGCGCAGCCACTGCGGGGCGGCGGCGCTGTAGACCTGCCGGGGATCGGCGCTTGTGCCCGCATCGGTCGCGTGGGCGAAAGCGCACGACACGGCGAACCCCACCGCCATTGACAGGGTGGCACCGCTGGATAAGTTGTTGGACTGTGGCATGGACAGTTGGGGGGGCATCCAGCGGTGGCTTGGTCGGGGGTGCCACGGTGTTTAGTATGAATGGGGAATGTTAGTCGCAGAACGACTCAAAGGAAATAACCATGGCACTGAAGCAGGACAGGGTGGTAGTGGTGACCGGCGCGAGCCGCGGGGCGGGGAAGGGCATTGCCGTCGCCCTCGGCGCAACCGGCGCCACGGTCTATGTTACCGGGCGCACCCGGCGCGAGGGAGATGCCCCGCTGCCGGGCACGGTGCAGGCCACGGCCGAGGCCGTGACCGCGGCCGGCGGCCGCGGGATAGCGGTGTACTGCGACCATGCGGACGACGCGCAGGTCGCACAACTGTTCGAGCAGGTGCGCCGGGAGCAGGGCAGGCTGGATATCCTGGTCAACAATGTCACGGTACTGCACGATGCCCTGACCGCCACCGGTCCCTTCTGGAGCAAGCCGCTGGCACTGGCAGACCTCCTCGATGTGGGTTTGCGCAGTCACTACACCGCGAGCTGGTTTGCGGCGCCGCTGTTGCTGGCCAACGGCGAGGGCCTGGTGGTCAATACCTCTTCCTTCGGCGGCCGGATCTACATGCACGGCCCGGCCTACGGCGCCGGCAAGGCGGGCATCGACAAGATGGCGCACGATATGGCGGTGGATTTTCGGCCGTACCGGGTTGCCGTGATCGCCCTCTGGATGGGGCTGCTGGCCACCGAGCGCACCCGCCGGGTATTCGCGGCGGAACCGGAGAAGTATGCCGGGATGGCCGCCACGGCGGAGTCGCCGGAGTTTTCCGGTCGCGTTATTGATGCGCTGGCGCGGGACCCGCAGCTGCTGGACAGGAGCGGCCAGGTCTGGATTGGGGCCGAGCTTGCCCTGGCCTACGGTGTGACCGATATCGACGGGCGCCAGCCGCTGTCACCCCGGACCTTCTTTGGCGATACCACCCGCTTTGGTGACGCAATAGTAGAATGAACGCCGGGTGCCAGGGCGCGACGCAAAGACAAGGCGGGCAGCTTCCAGGGAGCCGGCGCCGATAGCCCAAATGGATGATGCGGGGCGGTCTTCCGCCGCGTTTTAATAATGCCGGTACTTCACCACAGTCGGGAGAGTTCGATGAGCATACACCAGCAGCTGAAGGCAACTGAAAGCAGTAACCCGTACGGACTGGACAGCCCCCGGGCGATGCAGTTGATTGCGGCCGCCCGCGCCATGGGTCCCGCCCTGCGCATGCGCAGGGCCCGCTGCAGGGCCGACCAGCGGGTACCGGATGAGACTGTTGCAGAGTTCCAGGCGGCGGGCTTCTTCAAGATCCTGCAGCCGGAGCAGTGGGGCGGCTATGCCATGGATCCGCAAGTGTTCTACGCGGTGGGCCTTGAAATCGCCCGCTTCTGCCCCTCCAGCGCCTGGATACTGGGTGTGATCGCGGTCCACAACTGGCAGCTGGCGGTATTCGATGATCGCGCGGCGCAGGATGTGTGGGCTGACGACCCCACGGTGCTGATCTCCTCCTCCTACGCGCCGGTAGGCAAGGTCAAGGTGGTCGATGGCGGGTTCCGCCTGAGTGGGCGCTGGAGCTTTTCCAGCGGCTCCCAGCACTGCAAGTGGGTGTTCCTGGGGGCGGTGGTGCCCACTCCGGAGGCGCCTTTTGATATGGCCAACTACCGCACCTTCCTGGTGCCGATCAGCGACTACCAGATCGTCGACAACTGGGACGTGGTGGGGCTGCAGGGCACCGGCAGTCACGATATCGTGGTGGACGACGTGTTCGTGCCGGAATACCGCACCCACAAGTCCATGGACGGCTTCCTCTGTAACAACCCGGGCAATGCGGTGAATGACGCGCCCCTGTACCACATGCCTTTCATGCAGGTCTTTGTGCGGGCGGTTTGCACCGCCACTCTGGGCGCCTGCGAGGGCGCGCTGGATGCCTTTATCGAGGTTGCGAAAACCCGCCAGGCGGGGCCGGTGAAAATGAAGAACGACCTCTTCGCGCGCCAGCTGGCCGCCGAGGTGAAGACCTCCATCGAGGAAATGAAGCTGACCATGATCCGCAATTTTGATGCGATGATGGACTGCTGTCGCGCCGGCGTTCCGATCCCGATCGAGGACCGGGTGCGCTATCGCTATGATTCCGCGGTGGTGGCAGACCGCTGCCTGGCCCTGTCCAGCCGTATGCTCAAGGCAGCGGGCAGCAGCGGCATCCGCCTCGACAGCGAACTGTTGGCCTTCCACCTGGATATCCTGGCGAGCCAGGCCCATGTCGCCAATCACTCGACGCCCTTCGCCATCAATATGGGTGGCATATTGTTTGGCGAGGAAAATGTCGATTTTGCCGTCTGATTGCAGTCGCGGGGAAGCACCATGGCAATGAAAGGACTGTTACCCGAGGGGCATTATGCCCAGTGCGCCAATGGTTATCGTATCCACTACCTGGATGAACCCGCGGCCGGCGATCCGGCGGCGGGCGAACCCGCGGATGCGCCGGTGGTCGTGTTTCTGCACGGTTCGGGCCCCGGCGCCAGTGGGTACAGCAATTTCAAGGGCAACTACCCGGTCCTGGTGCAGGCGGGCTACCGCTGCGTTATCCCCGACCTGATCGGCTATGGTTTCTCCGACAAGCCCACGGACGTGGACCACCCCCTGTCATTTTTCGTGGAGTGCGTGAAGCAGACCCTGGACTGTGCGGGAGTGGAGCGATGCACCGTGGTGGGCAACTCCCTGGGCGGCGCAATTGCATTGGGGCTGGCGCTGGAGTATCCGGAGCTGGTGGAGAAACTGGTGCTGATGGCGCCCGGTGGACTCAGTGAGCTGGCGCAGTACCAGCAAATGCCTGGCATGCAGAACATGTTCAAGGTGTTCGGCTCTGGCGAGCCGGTCACCGCGGCAGTCATGAAGGACCTGTTTGCCGGCAGCCTGATGTACGACCCGAAGTTCGCCACCGATGAACTGGTGGCAGAGCGCCTGCAGATCATGCAGATCATGAACGGTCACGTGATGGCTACCATGAAAGTGCCGGTGCTGACCGACAGGCTGCCGGAACTGGACTGCCCGGTGCTGGGTTTTTGGGGGCTGGAGGAGAAAATGATGCCGGAAAACGGTATCATGGCGCTGGCACGCAATGTCCGTCACCTGCGCCTGGTGCTGGTGAGTGAATGCGGCCACTGGGTCATGGTGGAGCATCAGGATATGTTCAACCGGACCTGTCTCGACTTCATCAGATATGGGTAGGTAATCCCCGCTGCAGTGCCGGGGAAATCCCGGAGCAGACATGCGCAAGAACAGGCTGGGCAAGAGCGGGATAGTGGTTTCCGAGATCTGTATGGGAACCATGACATTCGGCAACCAGAGCGACGAGGCCGAGTCCTTTCGCATCATGGATATGGCCTTTGAGGCGGGCGTGGATTTCTACGACACCGCGGAGGTTTACCCGGTGCCGCCCGACGCGAAGTACGTCGGCCGCACCGAGGAGATCGTGGGGCGCTGGCTCAAGACCAAAAATCGCGATTCGATCATTCTTGCCTCCAAGGTTGCCGGGCCCGGCCACGGCTGGATCACCCCGCCCCTGCGCGGCGGCAAGACCGGCCTCGACCGGCACCATATCATGCGCGCGGTGGAGGGCAGCCTGCGCCGGCTGGACACGGATTACATTGACCTGTACCAGACCCACTGGCCCGACCCCGACTACCCCCACGAGGAAACGCTGGCGGCACTGGATGAACTGGTGCGCAGCGGGAAGGTGCGCATACTTGGTTGCAGCAACGAGACCAGTTGGGGGCTGACCAAGAGCCTGTGGGCTGCTGACCTGCGCGGTCTCGCGCGCTTTGAGACCATCCAGAACAATTTCAGCCTCAACAACCGCCGCTTCGAGGACGAACTCGCCCAGGTGTGCCGCCAGGAACAGGTGAGCCTGATTCCCTATTCACCACTGGCCGGTGGGGTACTTTCAGGCAAGTACAACGACGGCGCCCTGCCCGCGGGCGCGCGTTTCACCGTTTACCTTGGCGGTGAGGAGCGTCAGCGCAAAATGGCGGCGCGCTTCGTGAACGAGCGGGCCATGGAGTCCACCCGTCGCTTCCAGGCCATCGCCGCCGATGCCGGTATCAGTGTCGTGACCCTGGCCGTGGCCTGGAGCAAGCAACACGACTTTGTCGCTTCCACCATCATTGGCGCCACTGCAGTGGCGCAAATGCCGGATATCCTGGCCGCGGCGGACTTGACCCTGGAGCCCGGCATCCTTGCCAGCATAGATCAGGTATCCCGGGAAATCCGCTACCCGATGGGCTGATGCCGGCGGGCCAGCGAGTGCGATCGCCGACACTTTTTTGCAAAGTTGGAAGTTGACGGTGTCTGAACTGATCCTGGTTTCGATCGTGTTTCTCACCTCCTGCCTCACCGCCGTGATAGGCCTGGGGGGCGGTGTGTTGTTGCTGATGCTGATGCCGGGCCTGGTTCCGACCGCCGCGATCCTGCCCTTGCACGCCCTGACCCAACTCGCCAGCAATGTGTCCCGGGCGGCCTTCGGCTGGCGCTCCATCGACCCTGGAATCGTGCCTGCCTTCACTGCAGGCGCGCTCGTCGGCAGTTGGCTGGGAGCCGGGATCTACCAGCATATCGACCTGCAAGTCCTGCCGGCGTTTATCGGCATCATTATCCTTGTTTTCACCTGGTTGCCGCTGCCGCGAGTTCATGGTGGCGGCAACATCGCCCTGGCGCTGGTCGGATTTTTCCAGACAGGGCTCGGGATGTTGGCCGGCGCCACCGGTCCGCTCGGGGCAGCGGTGCTGTTGCAGCGCAACAGCCAGCGCGACTGGCTGGTGGTGAATACGGCCGTGTACATGACGGTCAACCACGGCCTGCGGGTGGCAGCGTATTTTGCCGTTGGTTTCAGCTATGCCCCGTGGTGGGAGCTGCTTGTGGCCATGGTGCTGGCGGGCATCTGCGGATCATGGCTGGGTACGCGTCTTCGAGGCGTCGTGCCCCAGCGGAATTTTCACCTGTGGTTTCGCGTTCTTGTCAGCGCGCTCGCGGTGCGTATGATTCTGATGGCGCTTTAGCAGGGGTATCCTGCAGGAGGAATGAAGATGTTGGCCCACACCGTTCTGGCATTGTTGCTGTGCGCGCTGCTGGTCGCCTGTGCCGGGGGCGGGGCGCGGGCTGCCGGGACCGAAGCGGAGATCCGGGCGGATGAACGGGCCTTGCCCAGGACCCTGGTGTACGACTGCAATGGCTTCGAATTCACGGCGCGCACCGGTCCCGGCGAGATCGCTGTCTGGCTGCCGGACAGATACGTGGTGTTGTCGCGGGTACCCAGCGGATCCGGCGCCAAATACCAGGAGGGAGACATTGAATTCTGGAGCAAGGGCGATGATGCAATGCTGACTGTCGGTGACCAGCAATACCTGAATTGCGCGCTGGCCCCACACCGAGTGCCCTGGGAGGAGGCCCGTCGCCGCGGCGTGAACTTCCGCGCAGTGGGCAATGAACCGGGCTGGTTCCTGGAGATCCAGCAGGGGCGGCAGCTGCTGTTCGTGGGCGACTTCGGCTCACGCCGCCTGATCACCCCCGACCCCGGCGAGCAGCTGCAGGATGGCAGCAGGACCTGGCACGCTGTCACTGAGTCGGCCGATTTGCGCTTGGAAGTGGTCGATGAGACCTGTATCGACACTATGTCGGGTGAACAGCTGCCCAGCCAGGTGACCGTGACCCTCGATGGCACGGTGCTGCACGGTTGCGGCCGCGATCTCGAGAATCCCTGGCAGTAAGCCCGGCCCCCTGGCCGGGTTTACCCCGGTTATTTTCCCTCTTTGTGCAAAAGTACCGGGCGCTGCACCAGTGAGTATGCCCGACATTGATCAACATCAAGGTTAGCCACCCCTGTCGCCAATATCATGGCTGCAGACGGTGTGGCTTGTCTGTTTCCCTATTCAACACAGGAGTGATGCAATGAAAAAAGCCTTATCAATTGCGCTGGCAGCGGCCCTCGCGGGCGGCACCATGGTGGCCCAGGCCTATGAAAAAGGTGATTTTGTCCTGCGCCTTGGTGCGGTGAATGTAGACCCCGATTCGGACAGTTCAGATATCAACCTTCCAGGCGTGCCGACGCTGACCGCAGAGGTGGGCGATGATACCCAGTTCGGCATTATCCCGATGTACATGCTCTCGGAAAAAGTCGGTATAGAGCTGCTGGCGGCCACGCCTTTCGAGCACGATATCAGCCTCAAGGGTAAGGGTGTAAACCTGGACGCGGCCTCGACCAAGCACTTGCCACCGACGCTTACGGTGCAGTGGTACCCGCGCGGCGGACAGGAGGGCTGGCAGCCCTTCCTCGGCATTGGCGCCAACTACACGATTTTCTTTGACGAGGAAACCACCAAGGGTCTGGACAGCACGCTGGACGCCGTGCTTGGCGCCAGCGAGGTCGATCTCGACCTGGACAATTCCTTCGGCCTGTCTGCCCAGGCGGGTGTGGATATTCCCTTCGCCAAGAACTGGGCTATCAGCCTGGCGGTCTGGTATATCGATCTTCAGACCAATGCCACGGTCAGTACGGATGTGGGCGATGTGAACTTCAAGACCGACATCAACCCCTTCGTCTACCATCTGGGTATTGCCCACCGATTTTAAACCCGTTTGACCGCCTCACCTACGGTCATATGGTGCCTGGCCCCGCTGGTTTCCAGCGGGGCCTTTTTTATGTGCCCGATACCCGAAAAGAGGGGCACGCTGTAACGCGGGGCAGGCCCTACAGGATGTACGGTACGTCGCGAGAGGCAGGACAGCGTGCCCCGCTTTATCGGGTAGGCCGGTAGCGACGCTCCACGATAAAGCGGGGCTTGCCCCTTCCTTAATGGTGCATCTGCGAGTGATCCATGGGCGCTCCATTGCCGGGCCGGGCGTGGCTTGCATGATTGCCATGCAGGGCGGTGATGTAGAGGGTCCAGGCCCCGGAGGCGATCAACAGCAGGGCGATCAGTAATTTCAGCCCGCGCCTGCGCAGGAAGCCCTGCAGGCCCTGGGCGCCGAAACTGGTGGCCAGCATGGCCGGCAGGGTACCCAGGCCGAAGAGGAACATCATCAGGGCGGAACTGGCAGCGTTCTGTGCGGTGGCAGCCCAGGCCAGGCTGCTGTAAATCAGGCCGCAGGGCATCATGCCCCAGCACAGACCCAGGGCAAAACCCTGGGGCCAGTGGCGCACCGGGAGCCAGCGCGATGCAAGATTTTGCACCGGCCGCCACAGCCGCGCCCCGGCCCGCTCCAGCAGGGCCATACCCCGCCACCAGTCGGCCACGTACAGCCCCATGCCGATAAGCATCGCACCGGCAAGGTAGCGCAAGCCGACAGTCCAGGCGGCAATATCGATAGCGCCTGCCGCGAACCCCAGCAAGCCGCCCAGCAGTGTATAACTGCCGATACGGCCCGCATGGTAGGCGAGGGTGATCGCGGGTGAGCGGGGGCCACTCATGTTCAGCGCCGCGGCGATGCCGCCACACATGCCCAGGCAGTGACCGGCGCCCGCAAGGCCCAGTCCCAGCGCGCTGGCGTAGCCCAGCTCGGTCACTGGGGTTGTTCCGGCCCGGGCGATTTCTCCGCCGCCGCCGGGCCGGGCCTGGGGGGCGGGGGCTCGTCATCCGCGAGGATTTTCCATGCCTCCTTGTCCAGGTCATCGTACTGGCCGCTGTCGATGGCCCACAACAGCAACTTGATGGCAATGCCGCAGAACAGCAGGGCGATCGGTATCAACAGGTACAGGCTATCCACCGGACACTCTCATCGGGATCTTGTGCTGCCATTCAGGCGCAGGGAGTTTGCAACGACCAGCAGCGAGCTCAGCGACATGCCGATGGCCGCGGCCCAGGGTGGGATAAAGCCCAGCGCCGCCAGCGGGATACCGCAGGCGTTATAGCCCAGGGCCCATGCCAGGTTTTGTTTGATCACGCGCCGGCACTGGCGCGCCTTGCGCAGGGTGCTGGTAACGTTGTGCAAGTCGCCCTCGGCCAGGACAAAATCCGCCTGGGCGCAGGCGAGGTCAGTCGCGCCAGTGACAGCAAAAGAGGCGTCGGCAAGACTCAACACCGGCGCGTCATTGAGGCCGTCGCCCACCATCGCCACCACCGCGCCGGCTCCCTGCAGTTCCTGCACACGGGCCATTTTCTGCCCGGGTGTGAGGCCTGTCATCACCTGGCTGATACCGAGCCCGCGGGCGAGCACCTCGCCCTGGGCAGAGCTGTCACCGGTAAGCAGTTCCACCTTCAAGCCCGCTTCTGTGGCGGCCGCGATGACCGCGGCCGCTTCGGGCCTGGCGCGGTCATCCAGGCCGATCCAGGCCAGCGGCAGCTCATCCTTGCACAGCGCAATCCAGTAGAGGGGCTCACCCGGCGGGGGCGGCAGGCTTGGCGCATGCCTGCGGCAGAACTGCTCGCTGCCCATCCTGAGAGTGTGCTCGCCATCGCGGGCTTCAAGTCCGGCACCCACCTGGTACTGCACCTGCGCCAGGCCGCCGCCCGGCTCTATGTCCCTGAACGCCCGGGCCACGGGGTGGCTGGAGTACCGCTGCATGGCGGCGGCAAGCGCCAGCACCCGCTCTCGAGGCAGATCCGCCAGCAGTTGCACCCGGGCTATCGCCAGTGACCCGTCGGTGAGTGTGCCGGTCTTGTCGAACAACAGGTGGGTGGCGCGCGAGAGCGCTTCCAGTGCATTTTCACCGCGCACTATCACCCCGGACCTGCGCAGGGCGCTGGCGGCACTGGTGAGTGCGGCGGGCGTGGCCAGTGCCAGCGCGCAGGGGCAGCTGATGACCAATACGGAGAGGCTGATCCAGAACGCCTGCTCCGGCGCGATCTGGCTCCACACCAGGGCGGTGGCCGTGGTCAACAGCAGAATCGCGCCGACAAACCAGGAGGCTACCCGGTCTGCCACGCGGGCCAGGCGCGGTTTCTCCACCTCGCCCTGTTCCACTGAGCGTTGCAGGGCCGCCAGGCGGCTGTCGCGGTAGCTGCCCAGCACCCGTCCCTCAAGGGCCGCCTCGATATTGACGGTGCTGGCGTAAATGGTGTCGCCGACCGCGACATCGCGCGGCAGGGGTTCGCCATTGAAGGTATCTTCGCGCACCGCGCTCTTGCCGCTGGTAACCTCTGCATCAACCGGGACCGTATCCCCGGCCTTCACCAGCACGGTGTCACCGGCCAGCAGCTGTACCCGCGGCACCGTGACCCATTCCCCACCACGTCGGGCGGTTACCGCGTCGGGCAGGGCGCCCTCGGCATCGAACCAGGCGAGGTTGTAGCGGATTCGCATGCGGCGCTCGAAGAAACGGCCCAGCAACAGGAAGAAGGTAAACATGACCACGGAATCGAAATACACCTGGCCGGCGCCGGTAACTGTTGCCCAGACGCTGGCGCACCAGGCGAGGCCAATGGCCAGCGCCACCGGGAGGTCCATGACCAGCGCTCCCTGGCGCAGGTGGCGCCAGGCAGTCGTAAAAAACACCCGGGAGGAAAACAGTACGACGAAGCTGGCAACCAGCAGGCTCACCCACCGCAACAACCCCTGGTACTGGCTTTCGATGCCCTGGATATCCCCGGCATGCAGGGCGATGGCGAACATACCGACCTGCATCATGCCCAGGGCTGAAACTGCGAGGCGGCGCAATTCCTGGCGCGACTCCTCCCCCACCTGGCGCCGATGGGCCGAGGCCTGGAAGGGTCGGACCTGGTAACCCAGCGCATCCAGCCGGCTGAATATGCGGCTCAATGAAAGCCGGGCGGGATCGAAGCGGATATCCAGCCGGCTCTGGTTCAAATTGACCAGTGCCAGGCTGACCCCGGGAAGACGTGCCATGGTCTGCTCTATCAGCCAGGTGCAGGCGGCGCAGGAAATACCGCCGAGCAGCAGTCGAGCCGTCACCTCGCCGTCGGGGCCGGTATCCGTAAAGCTCGCTGCCAGGGCGGGATCGTCATAGACGAGGTACTGTGCCGGCGCGGCTACCTCACGCTCAGGCGGGCGTTGGCTGTAGGCGGTGCGCTGTCGGTAGAAGCTGTCCAGCCCATTGGAGCTGATGAGCTCAGCCACCGCGCGGCAGCCCGGGCAGCACATGGGGCGCAATTCGCCGTCAATGAGCACGCCCAGTTCTACCCCTGCGGGTACGGGCTCGCCGCAGTGGTAGCAGCTGGTTTCTTCAGGGAGGGTAGCGAGCTTACTCGATAGCGACATTGTCGATGTCATGCTGTTCGATATTGCCTCCCAGGCGCCAACCGTCGGCCTGGTCCAGAGCCAGGGTCCAGTGCCAGCGAGGCGCTACCGGGGCGGGCAAAACAGCCTGGTAAATGCCCGGGGCGATCCTGGCGAGCATCAGCGGGAAGTCGCGATCAGCTTCCAGCGGGTGGGACAGCAGCAGGGAGAGTGACGCGGCATCGACCGGCCCGGTGACATGCACAGTGACATGGTTTGCGGAGACATTCAGCCGGGCGGAGACACCCAGTTCGATGCTGCGCTGCTCTTTCTCGAGCTGGCGATTGATTGCCAGGCCGTATTTGTAATAGTCATCCGCCACGAGATCGTCCGCACCGCTGTAGGCGATGTACACCGTGTAAAGGGCGGCAACCACCACGCAGCCGGGCAGCGCGATGAGAAACCATGGCCAGAACTGGCGGTACCAGGGCTCGGTATCGTCGCCCGGCAGGCTTGAGGTATTCATAGGGGTCTCATGAAGCGTGATTCGGTTGTGGCGCGCAGGGAGGGCGAATCGTCGGCAGTCGCGGTGAAATTGAGCTCAGTGCTGGGCAGGCTCAAAGCCCCGGGCTGTGCGCTCACCCGCAGGGTGATGCTGCGCACTTCGCCACCATCCAGTCTATGCCGGGTCTCGCCGACGATAGCGGCGCCGGCTATTCCGGAGATGCTGATTTCGAACTCGTGGGGATCGTTGTCCATATTGGCCAGCTGCAAGGTATAGATATTCTCGATGGCTCCGCTGTCAGTCGTTACAAACAGTTCGTTGCGGTCGCGAATGGCCGTCAGCTCCACCGGCACGCGTGCGATCACGTTGTACCAGAATACACCAACCATAATGCCGAGTACCAATGCATAACCAATGATGCGCGGCCGCAACCAGTGAGTCCTGCCGCCAGCCAGTTCGTGCTCGCTCGTGTAGCGGATCAGCCCCCGGGGATAGGCCATTTTGTCCATCACGGAATTACAGGCATCGATGCACAGGGCGCAGCCGATGCACTCGTATTGCAGCCCATTGCGGATGTCGATGCCGGTGGGGCAGACCTGCACGCACAGTTCACAGGCAATGCAATCACCCAGCGACAGATCCTTGTGCTCGACATTGCGCTTGCGGGATCCACGCGGCTCCCCGCGGTTGCGATCGTAGGAGACGATCAGGGTGTCCTTGTCGAACATCACGGACTGGAAGCGGGCATAGGGGCACATGTACTTGCAGACCTGCTCCCGCATCCAGCCGGCATTGATGTACGTTGCCAGGGTAAAGAACAGGGTCCACAAAAACTGCCACTTGCCTGTCGACAAGGTGAAGAGTTCGTAGGCCAGGTCCCTGATCGGATAGAAATAGCCGACGAATGTCATGCCGGTGACGAAGCCCACAAACAACCAGGAGCCGTGTTTGGCCAGTTTCCGCGCAATCTTGTTCGCTGACCAGGGGGCCTTGTCCAGCTTCATGCGCTGGTTGCGGCTGCCCTCGGTTTTCTGCTCCAGCCACATGAAGATGCTGGTCCAGACGGTCTGGGGGCAGGTATACCCGCACCAGATGCGCCCGGCAAAGGTCGTCACGGCGAACAGGCCAAAGGCGGCAATCATCAACAGGAAGGCGAGCATCGGGAAGTCCTGGGGCCAGAAGGTCAGGCCCAGGATATGGAATTTTCGCTCCGGCAGGTCGAACAGCACCGCCGGGCGCCCGTCCCAACTCGCCCAGGGCAGGAGCAGGTAAGCCATCAGCAGTGGCCAGCCGCTAAACAGGCGAACGCGCTGGTAAAAACCCTCGATTTTCCGGGTGTAGATCTTTTCGCGGCGCTGGTAGAGGTCGATCTCGCCGACCTCTGCAGGAGCGACTTCCTGGAGATCAATCAGATCCTTCTCAGACATGGTCCTGTTCCCTGGTAAAGCGGGTTACAACTGGCGGGGACCCTTCCCTGGAGCCCCGCGGGCTTGCCTGGGGCCTTTACTGCCGGCTCAGGCCGTAAATATACGCGGTGAGGATATGAATCTTGTCCTCGCTGAGAGTGTCCTTGAAGGCCGGCATTTTGCCGTTGCGGCCAGCCCTGAGCGTCTGCGCGATCTGCTCCTCGCTGCCCCCGTAGAGCCAGATCCCGTTGGTCAGGTTGGGCGAGCCCAGGGCGGGGTTACCGCGACCATCGGCGCCATGACAGGCCACGCAGTACGTCTCGAACACGGTTTTGCCTGCGGCTACCTGGGCCTGGTTGGTATCCCGACCGTTCAGGCTGAGTACATACTGGGTCACGTCGGCGATACCTTGATCGTTGATGATAGCACCCCAGGCTGGCATCACAGCCTGGCGCCCGTTCACCAGGGTTGCCTTGATAGCGTCCGCATCGCCGCCCCACAGCCAGTCATCGTCCGTCAGATTGGGGAAGCCATACTTGCCTTTTGCATCCGCGCCGTGGCACTGCGCGCAGTCGTTGGCGAACAGGCGCATGCCCATTTTACGCGCCGCCGGGTCAGTGGCAATTTCAGCCACGGGCAGGGCGAGATAGCGGTCCCGCACTTCCCGGTATCTTTGCTCCGCTGCGCTGACTTCCTTGTCGTACTGGTCTAACTGGGTCCAGCCCAGGATACCTTCGAATTTGCCCATCCCGGGGTAAATCATCAGGTAGCCGACCCCCCATACGATGGTTATCAGGAACATGTAGAACCACCAGGCGGGCAGGGGGTTATCCAGTTCCTCGATACCGTCGTGGCTGTGACCAGTTGTCTGGTCGGGGGACTGTTGCGCGCGCGTGCGATTGGCGAACAGGACCCAGGTGACCCCCACCAATGTCACCGTGGTGAGGATAATTATCCAGTAGCTCCAGAAACTAGCCATTCCGCTCTTCCTCCTGCATGGTCTTCTGATTCAGCTTTTCGTCCGCAAAGGGAAGGTTGGCCGCGTCATCAAATTCCTTTTTTCGTTTGCTGCTGTATGCCCAGAAGCACAGCCCTATAAAGGTAGCCATGATCAGGACCGTGCTGAGCCCTCTCAGGTCGTTGATGTCCATAGCCAATCAGCGCCTCGCTTGCAGCAGGGTGCCCAGTTGTTGCAGATAGGCAATAAGGGCATCGATTTCCTTCTTCCCGGCCACCGCAGCGGCGGCGCCACTGATGTCATCGTCGGTATAGGGAACCCCGACATTGCGCAGGGCGGTCATTTTCTGTGCGGTCTTGTCGGCGGCGATTTCGTCATCGAACAGCCAGGGGTAGGCCGGCATATTCGACTGCGGCACCACGTCCCGGGGGTTGTACATATGCGCCCGGTGCCAGTCGTCGCTGTAGCGCTGGCCCACCCGGGCCAGGTCGGGCCCGGTGCGCTTCGAGCCCCACAGGAACGGGTGATCGTAGACAAATTCACCGGCGACGGAGTAGTGGCCATAACGCTCAGTCTCTGCGCGCAGGGGACGGATCATCTGTGAGTGACAGTTATTGCAGCCCTCGCGGATATAGATATCGCGGCCCTCCATTTCCAGGGCGGGCAGCGGTTTCAGGCCGGCAATGGGCTCGTTGGTCTTATCGTCGAAAAACAGGGGAACGAGTTCGACCAGCGTGCCAAAGCTGAGGGCAACGATGATCAGGATGATCATCAGGCCGACATTTTTTTCGATTGCTTCGTGTTTCATGGTCCGCTCCTTACGCCGCGCTCGCGACAGCCGGGGCTGCCTGCAGTTCGACATCTCTCCGGCTTGTCATGTACAGGTTGTACGCCATCAGCAGCATCCCACAGAAGAAGATCGCCCCCCCGATTACCCGGACGACGTAGCCCGGGTAGCTGGCGGCAACCGACTCCACGAAGCTGTAGGTCAGCGTGCCGTCCTGGTTATAGGCCCGCCACATCAGCCCCTGCAGGATCCCGTTAACCCACATGGAGGTGATGTAGAGTACGGTGCCTATGGTGGACATCCAGAAGTGGGCGTTGATCAGGCCGATGCTGTACATGCGCTCACGACCAAACATGATGGGTATCAGGTGGTACATCGCCCCGATGGAGATCATCGCCACCCACCCCAGGGCCCCGGAGTGGACGTGGCCGATCGTCCAGTCGGTGTAGTGCGAGAGGGCATTCACGGTCTTGATGGACATCATCGGTCCTTCGAAGGTGGACATGCCGTAGAAGGACAGGCTCACCACCAGGAAGCGCAGGATGGGGTCGCTGCGCAGTTTGTGCCAGGCCCCCGACAGCGTCATCATGCCGTTGATCATACCGCCCCAGGAGGGCGCCAGCAGGATCAGGGACATCACCATGCCCAGGCTCTGGGCCCAGTCGGGCAGGGCGGTGTAATGCAGGTGATGGGGGCCGGCCCAGATATAAACGGCTACCAGCGCCCAGAAATGCACGATGCTCAGGCGGTAGGAGTAGACCGGCCGCTCCGCCTGCTTGGGCACAAAGTAGTACATGATGCCAAGGAAGCCCGCGGTCAGGAAAAAGCCCACGGCGTTGTGCCCGTACCACCACTGCACCATGGCATCGACCGTGCCGGCATAGATTGAGTAGGCCTGGAAGGAATTCATCGCGATCGGCATGGCCAGGCTGTTGATGATATGGAGCACCGCGACGGCGATGATAAATGCGCCAAAGAACCAGTTGGCGACATAGATATGGCTGGTTTTGCGCTTGGCTATGGTGCCGAAAAAGACAATGGCGTAGAGCACCCACACCACGGTAATGAGCAGGTCGATGGGCCACTGCAGCTCCGCATATTCCTTGCCGCTGGTGATACCCAGGGGCAGGGTGATGGCTGCCGACAGGATCACCAGCTGCCAGCCCCAGAAGGTAATAGCGGCCAGCTTGTCCGAGATCAGTCGCGCCTGGGAGGTTCGCTGCACCACATAGTAGGACGTGGCGAACAGGGCCGAACCGCCGAAGGCGAAGATCACGGCGTTGGTATGCAGCGGTCGCAGGCGGCCGAAGGACAGCCAGGGCAGGTCGAAGTTCAAGGCGGGCCAGGCCATCTGGGCGGCGATCAGGACGCCAACCAGCATGCCTACGATGCCCCAGACCACTGTCATTACAGTGAACTGGCGCACCACCTTGTAGTTGTAGGTGGGGTGTTCCAGTGCAGAGTTAAGCTCGCTCATGGTTCAATTCCAATTAAAAGTCAGTGCTACAAACTACCGGGGCCGTGGTGTTGATCAGTCAGTGAACGCGGGAGCGGCACCAAAATCCCACACGAGAACCGAACCGACCATAATGCAAATCAGGATGACAAGCGCCACGCCGACTACCGCGCTGGAAAACAGGAAGCCGCGCTCTTCGGGTATGTTCATGACGATTGGAATACCCAGGTACAGCAGGTAAAC
The DNA here is from genome assembly GCA_963700715.1 of uncultured Gammaproteobacteria bacterium. Taxonomy (GTDB): domain Bacteria; phylum Pseudomonadota; class Gammaproteobacteria; order Pseudomonadales; family Halieaceae; genus JARRPM01. Next base: position 384,811 of record CAVOYP010000006.1, on the reverse strand, counting down.
CGACCAGCTCACCGCCAGCACACCGATCAGCAGGTCAATCCACAGCAGCGGGTAGAAACCCACAAGTCCGGCGATGAAGAGGGGGGTGCTGGTGAGCCCGGCAATGACGATGCCCTTGGTGAGGGTGGAGGCGGCGCCATAGGTAGCGGACATCCAGTGCACAAAATAGCCGATGACGGCGATGGATCCCAGCATGGTCAGGTAGAACAGGACGCAGATCTGGCGCGCACTCTGGACGGTCAGTTTGATAGCCTCCCCGTGCATCCCCGACTGTCCAGCCCACCCGACTGGTACCGTAGTACCAGGCAACCGCCGGCAGCAAAGCCAGGAAACAGGGGTAAAGCAGCAGGGTTCGAAACGAACTCTCCGGGAGGTTGGCGATGGTTCGCCACTGGGTGCTGGGCCTGACCAATAAGCCAAAGGTATGTTGAATCATCGGGTTATAGTCTCCCCCGGACGTCTAGCGTTATCAGTAATCGGCACATGATAGATGGTGCGCAATCTGCAGCCTTGATTTGCGTCAAGGTAGTACGAGGTAGCCGCCCGGGCTAACTGGCGATGTTGGCCATTTTCTGCAGGCCCGGTATGTCGAGGATTTTGATCTCCTTGTTGTCGACCTGCAGGATCTCCAGCTTCTGCATGCGGCTGAACACCCGGCTGACGGTTTCCACGGTCAGGCCCAGGTAATTGCCGATGTCCACCCGGGACATGGGCAGCCGGAACTGGGTTGCGCTCAGCTTGCGTCTTGAATTGCGGGCGGAAATGCTCAGCATCAGCGACGCGACCCGCTCGTCGGCGGAATTCTTGCTGAGCAGGGTGATCAGTTGCTGATCCTCGGTTATCTCCCGGCTCATGAGCTGGAAAAAGTGGCGCTGCAGGCTCGGCATCATGGCGCTGAGCTTTTCCAGGGAGCTGAAGGGAATCTCGCACACCGCGGCTGTCTCCAGGGCCTTGGCGGAGGAGGCGTGCAGGTTGTTGCTGATGCCGTCCATGCCAAGGATTTCGCCGGGGAAGTAAAAGCCGGTGACCTGCTCGCGGCCATCATCCGTGGTTTTGTAGGCCTTCATCGCCCCCGAGCGCACGGCAAAGACGGACTTGAAGCCATCCCCCTCCCGGTACAGGTGCTGGCCTTTTTGCATGGGCTTGCTGCGCTCGATGATGTTGTCCAGTTGCTCGATGTCGTCGGACTCCAGCGCCAGCGGCAGGCATATGCTGTTGAGACGGCAATTACCGCAGTTGACCTGGTAATCGTGAATGCACGGCTTCAGGACGATCCGATCCCCCGTGTCTGCCAGTCTGACGGTCATGCCAAAGCCTCCGCTGCGAAGAGGGTGCAGTATAGTCCAAACTGGCGGTTGTCTGTACCCCGTTCTTTTGGGGAGTTGGTCAAATTGTCGCCGAAAAGCTCGGTGCTGGCTGGTCACCGCGGTGGGCGTTGAGATAGGCGTCGAATGGCATGCAAAGATTGCGCAGAAACGGGCGTCCGCGCTGGCTCACCACCAGTTCCTGGTCACTGATTTCGAGCAGGCCATCGCGGACCATGGGCTCGAGGGCCGCCAGTTCCTGTTGGAACCGGGTGCCAAAGTCGATCCCGAACTGGCGGTTGCAGTCCCCGATATCCAGCCGCAGGTCACAAATCAGGCTCATGATGATGTAGCGGCGCAACTTGTCCTCGCTGTTAAGCTTGCAACCTCGGGTGAACGGCAGCTTCCCGTTATCCACCAGCTGGTAATAGGCCTCCAGCTCGCGCTCGTTCTGCAGGTAGAAATCCCCCATCTGGCTGATTGCCGACACGCCCAGCCCCAACAGGTCATCGGCCATATGCAGGGAGTAACCCTGGAAGTTGCGCTGCAGCCGACCCTCCTGCAGGGCCCGGGCCAGTTCGTCCTCCGGGAGCACGTAGTGGTCCATGCCGATGTACAGGTAGCCCGCATCCTGCAGGGTGTGGCTGATCATCTGCTGCAGCAGCAGTTTTTCCTGCGGGGATGGCAGCGCCAATCGGTCGATAGCCCGCTGGCTGCTGAAGCGCTCGGGCAGGTGGGCATAGTTATAACAGGCGATGCGATCCGGGCGCAGCGAGTTCACCTGGCGCAGGGTTTCCTGCATGGTAGAGCGGTCCTGGTTGGGCAGGCCGTAGATCAGGTCGAAACTCAGCGAGCGGAAGTGATGGGAGCGAATCTTGTCCACCAGGGGCGCCACCACCTCGTAGGGCTGGACCCGGTTGACCGCCTGTTGCACCAGCGGATCGAAATCCTGGATACCCAGGCTGATGCGATTGAAGCCGATACCCTTGAGCAGCGCTATCGTACCCGGGTCGATCGTGCGCGGGTCTATTTCGATCGAGTACTCCCGATAGTCTTTATCCAGCAGGCGGAAATGACTGGCGAGTATGTGCATGAGCTCGGTGAGTTCGGCATTGTCCAGGTAGGTGGGTGTGCCGCCGCCCCAGTGCATCTGGGTGATCGGGCGCTGTCCTCCCACCAACCGGGACTGCTGCTCTATTTCCCGCTGCAGATGATCGAGATACTGCCTGGCCACCCCTTTTTTACGGGTTACGATTTTGTTGCAGCCGCAGTAGTAGCAGATGTCCTTGCAGAACGGCAGGTGCAGGTAAAGTGACAGGGGTGCACGCTTGTGGTCGCCCTCCCGTTGCTGCCAGGTGAGGTACTGGTCCAGCGGGAAGTCCTGGCGGAACTGGGGCGCCGTGGGGTAGGAGGTATACCGCGGCCCCTCGCAGGCGTACCTGGCTGCCAGCTCCAGGTCCGCCTGGTGCCCGGGGTTACTCTCGGGGTCGACCGCCATCGAGGGAAGAATACTTGTCATTGCCTGGGGTGTCCGCTCGCTCAAGTGCGCACGTTAACAATATGGTGAGCCGGCGGCGTTGACCTAGGTCAAGCTGACGGGCGCCGCGGCTCCAGGCAGCGGGGCATTAGCCCAGGGAGGCCACGCTGCCGATGATCATCCGCACCAGCTCCGCCTGGCGGGACACGCCGGTCTTGGCGAAGATGGACTTGAGCTGGGCCCTGGCAGTGTGCGGCGAAATCTTCTGTGTCGACGCGACTTCCGCCAGGCTCAGGCCCCGTGCCAGCAGTATCGCCACCCTCGCCTCTGCCGGCGTCAGTGCGAACAATTCCTCCAGGGTATGCTGGGAGGCGGATTCGCGCTGATCGGGATCGCTGATGAAAACCGCGGCCGACGGTCCGGCCTGCCCCTCGCCCCACTCGGATACCGGGACCGGCCGGATGACCAGCCCCAGCGGGGGGCGACCGCCCGGACGGGGCACCCGCAGGGCTTTCACCACCGAGGTTTCACCCGCCTGCTGCGCCCTGATGACACTGTCCAGCGCGGCCTGCAGCTCGCGATTGGCGCTGCGTCCCTCCACCTGCAGATGCTTGCCGCGCAGGCTCACACCATCGCCATCCCGCAGCAGTGCCGTCGCCAGCGCATTGGTATTCAGAACCCGGCCCTTTTCATCGAGGATAATTGTGGCAACTGACAGCTGGTTTACAGCCCCGGCGTAGATGTCCCGCTCGCTGGTCATGTGATTCAGCCTGGCGTAAATCCCGATCGCCTGGCGCAGGTGCGGCGTAATCAGCGCCAGCATTTCCCGGTCCCTGCTGCTGAAGGGCGCCTCGTCGCGGCGGCGGGAGAAGCGCAGCCGCGCCAGCAGGCCATCGCGTTCGCCGGTGTCCACACCCAGAATGCGAAACAGGCCGATCGGTTGCAGGTAATGCCGGTAATAGTCTGTGGCCATCAATTCTTCATCGCCCAGGAGGTCATCGAGCGTGATGATGCGATCGGGTGGCAGGTTGATGAAGGGGTCCAGGGCAAAGAACTGTTCCCTGTAGGCGGTCACCTCCCAATCCTGCGGGTCCGCCAGCGATGATTTCCCGGCCTGTCTTGTCGGGTCGGGCCGGACACAATTGAGGATAATGCCACGATCCCCGGTTGATGGCGGACGCAGCACCAGTGAGACCACCTGGGCGTCTATCGCCTGGCGCAGCGCAGGCAGGGCACTGTGCCAGGGCGTGGCTTCAATGGCCCCCCGGTAAACGGCCTGAACCAGCCGGTCGTAGTCCTTGTGTACCAGGGGCGGCGCCACCTCGCTTCTCCGCTACTTTTCTATGGAGGACAGGTCCTTGGCGACTTCGGACAGGATCTTGGGCCTGCCAACACCCCAACCCTGCAGGTAGTCCACACCGATTTCCCGCAACTTGGCGACGATGGCATCGTTCTCCACGGATTCGGCGATCGTCTCCTGACCGAGGAAATGGGCGAGATCGTTGATGGAGCGTGCAATCGCGTAGTCATTGCGATTGTTGTGTATGTTGGTGATAAAACTGCCGTCGATCTTGACGTAATCCACTGGCAGCTCCCGCAGGTAATTGTGACTTGCGAGCCCGGTGCCGAAATCGTCGATGGAGAACTTGCAGCCGATATTGCGAAACGCCCGCACGAAATCCGCCGCCTTTACCAGGTTGGAAATAGTGCCCGTTTCAGTGATTTCAAAACAGATCCGGCTGGTGCCTACTCCGTATTCGGAGATCTGCTCGAACAGGTAGTCCATGAAGCTGTCATCGGTAACGCTGGTGCCGGACAGGTTGATGGAGAGGCTGGGGATGACTTTCTGGGCATCCATCAGCTGGCTGATCCAGCTGAATGCCTCGCGCACCACCCAGCGGTCCACCAGGGTCATGAAGCCGTAGCGCTCGGCGGACAGGATGAAGTCCTGCGGGGAGGCAAGGCTGCCGTCCTTGTTGGCCAGCCCGAGCAGCAATTCATAGTGCAGCTGCTCGACAATGGCGCCGCTGATGCGTGTCTGCACGATCGGTTGTGCCTGCAGCACGAAACGATCTGTCGCCACCGCCTGCTCCAGGTCGCGCTTCGCCCGCAACTTGTCCTGGGTATAGGTGCTGGCTGCCGCACGGGTCTCCTCGAACAGAACCACCCGGTTGCGGCCCTGCTCCTTGGCATGGTGCATCGTGTTGCGGGCGCTGTTGAGGATCTGGCCTACCTCCGGGCTGTCCTCCCGGATCGCCACCACGCCGATGGACACGGTGAAACTGATTTTTTCACCCTCGATATCCACGCTGCTGGCAGCGATATCCTTGCGGATTTTCTCAGCGACCTGTTGCGCCTGTTCCAGGGTACGGTCCAGCAGCAGTACGGCAAAACTGTCGGATTCTATCCGCGCAGAGGATGATTTTTTGCCGTGCAGCTGCGCCAGCAGCCGGGCGAACTCAAGCAGCACCTGGTCGCCATGAACGCGGTCGTACACGTCATTGACCAGGCTGAACTGGTCGATGTTGAGGTAGAGCACGGCGTGCTGGGAGCCCTTTTGCTGGGCGTGCCGCAGGGCCCGACCCATCTGATCGAGGAAGGTTGCACGATTGATGAGCTTGGTCAGGGAGTCGTGGTTGCGGGCGAAGCTCAGGGTTTTCTGCACATGTTCCAGGGTCTGGTACAGGCTCCTGTCGACCAGGGGGAGCTTGTCCGCAGGCGCAGGGGGTTGCATGCCTCTGCTCAGTTGTCGGGCGAGCTGGATATTGCTCATGTCCGCAACCTTCTGGCCACGCTCGTTGACGAAGATGAAGCGATCCCGATCCGCGCTTATCCAGGCCAGTTGCATGCGCACCTTCTGGCCCGCCTTGTCCCGGTAGGTCAGCCAGGTATCTTTCTGCATCTGCTCGACGCGCATCACCCAGCGGCGAAGTCGCGGCAGATCTTCTATTTTTGCGCGTACCTGCGCCGGCTCGACGCGTTCCTGAGCCGAGCTGGAGGAGTAGTCGGTAAACTCAACCTCACGATTGCCACTGACAATATCGCGCAATTCGTCCAGTACCGGCTGGTGCGAAACATTGGTAGGCAGGCCGGAGGCAATCTGCTGTTCGATCATGTCGATCAGCGTTCCGGCCTCCAGCCCGCGCTGGGTCATCATATCCTGGTGCGCGCCCGACTGGTCCTGGGCGCCAAGCCAGACCAGCAACTGCTCCAGATTTCTCAGGTGGTCTTTCCAGGCCCTGCTGTGCGGTCCCTCCTTTATATGGGTCAGGACCAGCAGGTCGCGCAGGCCATTCTCCACCAGGTCAACCAGCACCCTGGGCGCATGTGCAGTCTTGATCCTGGCTGCAATCACCTTGTCGACAGCCTGTTGCGCCTTCTGTAGCTTCTCCTGCCCTTCCTGGATCCGCACCACCCGCTCTACATTGCGCGACAGGGCCCGCTCCTGTTGGGCAACCAGCTTGTCGATTTTTTCCAGTGCGGAATCGAATACCGCGTTGTCATTGTCGTAGTCGGTGACGATCTGGTTGACGATTTCCGCGATGCGACCTTCCAATGCCTTGTTGGGGAAATTGGCGGACGTGGACAGCTGTGCCAGCTTGTCCAGGGTAATCCTGGCGGGGTGGCTGCGGTCGAGGAAAAAGTGGGAGTCCAGCAGGGCCAGTTTTGCCAGGGGAATGTGCAGATCTCCCAGCGCCGGGCGCAACTCGGTGCTCAGATCCAGCTGGGACTTGATGGTCCCGAACAGGTTGTCAACCAGGTCGAGCTGGTTGAGGCTGTCCTCGGTAAGGCCGGTGGTGTCCTTGAGTTCGCCCAGCGACTGCTTGTTGTTGGCGAGGTACTCGCGCAGTGAATTGCCTTTTTCCACGGCCGCTCGCACCGCGGCGTCTCGCTGCAGGGCGCCGAGCGCACGGGCGATGTCTCCCGCATTGGCCAGCTGCTGCCGCCCCGGGGCGCCGGTTGGCAGCTTGCCGCCGTCCCAGGCACCCCCGGTCGGGGGCGAGTCATACCCTGCGGCCGGTGCCGCATCGTCTGCGGATCGCCTGAAATTGAGCGCATCGATGACCGACCTGTAGATATTGTCGTACTTGGCCTGCTGGCTATTGGCTGGCGCCTGCGAGCCTGGCTGCGAGCGCGAAATCGCCCTGGCCATATCCGCGAGAGTGGCCGGGCTCGGGGCATTCTCGGCAACCGGCGCCTGAGCAGGTGTTTCCGCGGGCGCCTGGCGAATGATCGGTCGGCGCGGCGCCCTGCGCTTGAGCAGCGAGCCCTTGGCACTGATTTCCTGTTCCAGGTCGGGGTGTACACCCTGGCTGGCGAGATCCTGGTTGAGGCTGTGGTAGTAGGCCTTGAGTTCCTGCAGGAAGCTGCGGGTAAAGTACTCGAATACCTTCAGCAGCACCGGTGCCGGATAGTGCTGTGCCTGTATTGTGCGCTGGAATGACCGGCACAGGGGCCGCATATGGATCGGCAGCCTGACCCGGTTGGGATCGGCATCGATCAGGCTGGCGTAACGTATCACCAGCGCCTCCAGCGGCACCCGATAGAGTTCCTCTCCCCGGGAGACCATACGCTCCAGTGCCAGGGAGCTTTCGAATTCCGCGGGGTCCACCAGGTTGAGGTTGTCCTCCTGGTCCGAGGTGGGCGCCTGCAACGATTCCTGGTCCTGTGCCGGCGTGGGATCGAGATAGAGCTCCCTGAGCTGCCGCACGACATCCGAGGACAGCGGCCCGAGGGAGCGCCGGATCGCGATCGTGGCGTCGTAGAAAACATTCTGGTCGGAGCTGGACTGGCGCACCTGGGTCGACAGGTCGAACAGGAAATTGGCGAGGTCGACCAGGAACGGCTTGAGCAGCTTTTCCAGGCGGCCGAGACTGTCGGCCTGGAAGCGATCGAGGGTGGTGGATGGGGCTGGTTGTGCTGCTGTCGCAGCGGGGGCCGCGGCGGTCGCTTCGAGGCGGGAAAGCAAGGCCATTGCCGACATAGCGCGGGCATCGGCAAAGGCCAGACGGATAGTGTCACCCTTGACCTGTTGCAGTGTCACCGCGCTGACGGCAGGCGTGCCTGCGACCAGGTCAGCATCCACTACCAGCTGCGCGCCGGTGCCTGATTGCAACGCCGGTTCCTGGCCGGAGGCGGATTTGCGCAGGACCCGGGATGCAGCCAGCTGCAGGCCGCCGTCGGGAAGGGCGGACAGGTCGCCCACGAGTCGTGTGCCATCTGCCAGTTCGAGTTTGGCGGACAGCGTGGACGGCTGCGCTACGGGTTCAGGCATCAGGTCTTCGCATGCCGGGCTACGGCCGGGCTGTCTTTTGTTGGGCGGTAATGGGACAAGGATCACAGTTCTGGCGTGTTATGGTTGCAGTATACCGCTATATCGGCGGGCGACAACCAGAGCGGCGGCTTGCGCCCTCATGCGGACGACGGGCACATCGGCATTCAGCGGGTGGGGTTGGCAGCCCCGAGGAAAGCCGGTTTTTCACCGCCGCCGTGCACGGCAAAATTGGTGCCGCTGACGTAGGAAGCCAGTGGCGAAGCGAGGAACAGGCAGGCATTGCCGACGTCGGCGGGCACGGCCATGCGCCCCAGCGGGATGGTGGCGCCCACTGCGGCGATGCCAGCCTCGTCGCCATAGTGCAGGTGGGCCTGCTCCGTTTCCGTCAGGCCGACCACCAGGGCGTTGACCCGCACTTGGGGTGCCCATTCCACCGCCAGTGAGCTGCCGAGATTGACCAGCCCCGCCTTGGCAGCGCCGTAGGCGGCGGTGCCAGGCGAAGGCCGCATGGTGCTGACGCTGGCGATATTGATAATGCAGCCACCCTCCGCCTGTTGTTGCATGACCCTGTTGGCCACCTGGCTGAAGTTCAGTGGGGCGATCAGGTTGAGCCGGATGATGGCTTCCGAAAATCGCGGTGAGGCAGTGGCCGCCTCAGCATAGGGTGCACCTCCGGCGTTGTTTACCAGCACGTCAAGGCGCCCGAAGTGCGCCTTGATAAATTCCACACAGGCCTCGATCTGGTCGTAATCCCGCACATCGCAGGAAGTGAACAGCGCCTTGCGCTCGCGCACTGTCGGCAGCGCATCAGGCTGTGAACGGCCACATATAACCACCTGGGCGCCCGCAGCCAGAAAGCCTTCCGTGATGCCCTTACCAATGCCCTTGCCGCCGCCGGTGACGATCACGACCTTGCCGCTAAAATCCAGCGCGTTGTTCATAGTGGACTCCCTCGACCGCCGTGTTGCCGCAACTTGAGCTCAGCCAATGATTTACATAAGATGCCCGGGCTGCGCATATCCTAACCGAATTCCTATAGGCTGCACATTCCACGGCCTCGCACCGGGGCAATGCTGTCACTCCAGACAGGACGCAAACTCATGACATCAGAAGATTTACCCGTACTCGCCATTCTCGGCGGCACCGGCGACCTCGGCACCGGCCTGGCCCGGCGCTGGGCGCAGGCGGGATACCAGGTCATTATCGGCTCGCGCACCCTTGAAAAGGCCCAGGCAGCGGTCGCCGACCTGCGCGAGGTCATGGCCGAACGCGGGGTCGGGTCGGTGACCGTGCAGGCCATGGAAAATCTCGCCGCCGCCGCGGCTGCCGATATCGTCACCCTGACCGTGCCTTTCAGCCACCAGGCAGCTACGCTCGAACTGGTGCGGCCGGCCCTGCAGGGCAAGATACTGATCGATGTCACCGTGCCCCTGGTGCCACCGAAGGTTGCCCGGGTGCAGTTGCCGGCCCAGGGCAGCGCCGGCCAGATCGCCCAGGAACTGCTGGGTGAAGAGGTCGCGGTGGTGTCTGCCTTCCAGAACGTCGCCGCCGTCCACCTGCAGGAGGGCAAGGGTGTCGATTGCGATGTGCTGGTCAGCGGCAATAAAAAGGCAGCGCGTGAGGCGGTCATCAAGCTGGTGGAGGCGGCGGGCATGCGCGGCTTTCACGCCGGTATGATCAACAATGCCGCCGCCGCTGAGGCCCTGACCTCGGTGCTGATTACGATCAACAAGCAGTACGGCTGCCACGCCGGTATCAGGATTACCGGGCTGGACGATGCCTGATGGCCAGCGGCTGGAGCTGATCGCCCTGGAGGGCTTTCCCCTGGTAGAGCCGGGGGATGACCTCGCCCAGCTGATAGCCGACTCCCTGCTGCACAACGGCCTGCATCTGCTTGACGGCGACGTGCTGGTCGTTGCCCAGAAAATCGTCTCCAAAGCCGAGGATCGCTATGTCCGGCTGGCCGATGTCGAGCCGGGCCCCGAGGCCATCGCCCTGGCGCAGCGGGCGCACAAGGACCCGCGCCAGGTCGAGGTGATGCTGGCCGAGAGTCGCGAGGTGCTGCGGGTGCGTCCCGGGGTGATCATCGTTGAGCACAAGCTCGGTTACGTGCACGCCAACGCCGGCATCGACCGATCCAATATCGCCAACAGCGTGGAGGACCCCCGGGTGCTGCTGCTGCCGCGGGACCCGGATGCAGCGGCGCGGGCGCTGCGCGCAACCCTGGGCGCACTCACCGGTGTCGCACCCCAGGTGATCATCAACGACAGCGCGGGTCGCGCCTGGCGCCATGGCACCGTCGGCATCGCCATCGGCACCGCCGGACTGGACCCGCTGCACAACCAGATCGGCGAACGTGACATGTTCGGCAACATCCTCGAGGTGACGGAACCCGCGGTTGCGGACGAGCTCGCGGCGGCGGCCTCGCTGCTGATGGGGCAGGCGACCCAGGGGTTGCCGGTCGTGCTGGCGCGCGGGGCGGGGCTCGCATCCTCCGAGGAGGGATCCGGGCGACTGATCCGCGACCGGGCCCTGGATATGTTTCGCTGATGGCGGCTGCGCCGCGAGCGGTGTTGGCGCTGTCCGGCGGCGTCGGTGGCGCGAAGCTGGCGCTGGGTCTTGCAGACGTGCTGGAGCCGGGCGAGCTGCATGTGCTGGTCAATACCGGCGACGATTTCAGGCATCTCGGGCTGCATATCTGCCCGGATATCGATACCCTGCTCTACACGCTTTCGGGCCGCGCCAACGAGTCGCTGGGCTGGGGCCTGGAGGGAGAGACCTGGCAGGCCATGGAGGCACTTGAAGAACTCGGCGGCGAAACCTGGTTCAGGCTGGGTGACCGGGACCTGGCGACCCACCTGTGGCGCACAGGTCAGCTGAGGTCAGGCAGTCGCCTCGCACACTTACCGCCGCCCTCGCCAGCCGTCTGGGTGTGGCCAGCCATATCCACCCCATGAGCGATGACCCGGTGCGCACGGTAGTGCACACGGATCGGGGCGACCTGCCGTTCCAGCACTATTTCGTCCGCGACCAGTGCGAACCGGTGGTTACCGGCTTCAGTTTTGAGGGGATCTCCGCCGCCCGCCCCAACAGGGAGGTGATGGGACTGCTACGGCAAAAAGCGTTCGGCGCGATCGTTGTGTGCCCGTCCAATCCGTTCGTGAGTGTCGACCCGATCCTGCAGCTGCCGGGCCTCTGGCCGGCCCTGCGGGACAGCCCGGCGCCAGTGGTGGTCGTGTCACCCATCGTGGCGGGGCAGGCCATCAAGGGACCTGCCGCCAAGATGATGTCGGAACTCGGGCTGGGGGTGTCTGCCGTGGACGTGGCGCGACACTATTGCCATCGCTACCCACGGCTGCTGGACTATTTCGTGATCGACGAGAGTGACGCTACACTCGCGGCTGACATCCGTGCAGTTGGGAGTGGACGTGGCCGTTACGCGCACCGTTATGAAAAGCAGGGCCGACAAGCAGGGCCTTGCGCGCTTTATCCTGCAGTGGAGCGGGAACTGACGGCATTGGTCCAGGCACTGGTACCGTTGAAGGACCTGGTCCGGGCCAAAACGCGCCTGGCGGGCTTGCTGACGCCCTTCGGAACGGCGGGCCCTGGCGCAGGCCATGGCGGAAGACGTGCTGGCAGTGTTGGCTGCCCACCCTGAAGTCGCGGGTATCACCCTGTTGTCGGACGATCCCGGTGCCTACCTGCTCGCGGCCCAATTCGGCGCAACCCACTGGGCGGAGAGCGAGTTGGGCTGCCGCGGCCTGAATGCGGTCGTCGCCAGGGCGAGCGCCCGCTTGCTGGCGCTGCGCGGGCAAGCGATGCTGCTGGTGCACGCCGACCTGCCGCTACTGATCGGGCGCGGATATTTCTGCTGTTGTGGCCGCAAAGCGTGATGGGGCCGGCCTGGTGATCGGCAGTGACCGCCACGGCAGTGGGACGAATCTGCTGTGCTTTTGACCTCGCGGGAATGCCGGAGTTTTGTTTCGGCGCGGACAGTTGCGCCCGGCACCTGGCGGCCGCCCGCAGCCGGGGCATAACGGCATCTGTGTTGCGGCGCCCGGGCATTGGCCTCGACGTGGATGAGCCCGGAGACCTGGCGCTGCTGCTGGCAGCACGTCGGATCTGCCCGCCACCGGGCACACCGCTGGCCTGCTGCTCGGCGCCGGTGCTGGGCGCGCAGGATTGGCCCTGGCACTGAGCACTCGCTGAGCTTGCACGAACGTCCACTGGACAGGGAAGAGGCAGGTTGATGCGTGACTGGGAGGCACTGAAGTCCGGGCTTCTGGCGGGGCAGCGCCTCAGCGTCCGAACAGGCGCTGGCGCTGGCCGGACGTTGACTGACACTGCCGCACTCGCCGCCGTGGCGGCGGAGCTGCGTGACCGCGGGTCACCGCAATGTGGTCACCTATTCGCGCAAGGTATTTATTCCGCTCACTCACCTGTGCCGGGATGTTTGCCACTACTGTACGTTCGCCCGCACGCCGAAGAAAATAGACCAGCCCTACATGAGCGTCGAGGACGTGCTGGAACTGTGCCGCCAGGGCGCGCGGCTGGGCTGCCAGGAGGCGCTGTTCACCCTGGGTGAAAAGCCGGAGCTGCGCTACAGCGCCGCGCGCCACGCGCTGGCGGAACTGGGTTTTGCCGACACCCTGGACTATGTGCGGGAGGTGGCTGGACGGGTGCTCGCCGAGACCGGCCTGCTGCCGCATATCAATGCCGGCTGCATGACCGCAGCCGAAATAGCCAGCCTGCGTCAGGTGAGCGCCTCCATGGGCATCATGCTGGAGTCGGCCTCGCCGCGGCTGTGCGAGAAAGGGATGCCGCATTACGGCTCGCCGGACAAAGACCCGGCGCTGCGCCTGCAGACCCTGGAGCTGGCGGGCCAGGCGGCAGTGCCGTTTACCTCGGGTATCCTGATCGGCATCGGCGAAACCCGGCGTGAGCGCATCGAATCGCTGCTGGCGCTGCGCGAGGTGCACGAGCGCCACGGTCATCTGCAGGAAGTGATCGTCCAGAACTTCCGCGCCAAGCCCGGCACCCTGATGGCGGCTGCGCCGGAGCCCGACCTGGACGAACTGCTGTGGACCATCGCCGTGGCGCGCCTGGTGTTTGGCCCACACATGAATATCCAGGCGCCCCCCAACCTCAGTCCCGGCGTGCTGCCGCAACTGGTTGCGGCCGGCATCAACGACTGGGGCGGCGTGTCGCCGCTGACCCCGGACCATGTCAACCCCGAAGCGCCCTGGCCGCACCTCGACCGGCTGGCCCGTGAAACCGCCGCGGCGGCAAATTTCTCGACCAGCGGCTCACGATCTATCCCCGCTATGCCAGCGCGGCGCGAGCGCTGGCTGGACCCGGCGGTGCGGCCGGCGGTATTGCGCCAGAGCGGACGCCGCCGGTTTTGCCCGCCGGGACAACTGGGTGCCGGGCGAGGAGCAGCCCGATTCCCGCGATGATGCGCAGTTGTTGGCCGCGCGGCCCCGGGAGTCGCCGCCGGTATCCGGCGGATATTGCGCGCCATCGTCGAGCGCTGTGTCGTCCGGCGCGGCGAACTGGAGGAGGCTGAGATTACCCGCCTGTTCGAGGCCCGTGGTGATGATTTTTCCTGGGTGGTGCAGCCGCGGACGAGTTGCGCCGGCAGGTCAACGGCGACACGGTCAGTTACGTCGTCAATCGCAATATCAACTACACCAACGTCTGCTATTTCAAATGCCAGTTCTGCGCGTTTTCCAAGGGCAAGCACAGTGAGAACCTGCGCGGTCGGCCCTACGATATCAGCGGCGAAGAGATCGCCGGCGCGCTGCGTCGAGGCCTGGGAGACGGGGCGCCACCGAGGTCTGCATGCAGGGTGGAATTCACCCGGACTACACCGGCCAGACCTACCTCGATATCCTGCACACGGTGCGCGTCGCTACGCCCGCGATGCATGTCCACGCGTTCTCGCCGCTGGAAGTCTGGCAGGGTGCGGCGACCCTGGGCGTCGAGCGTCGCGACTTTCTGCGCCAGCTGCGCGCGGCCGGGCTGAACACGCTGCCAGGTACCGCGGCGGAGATTCTGCACGACGAGGTGCGCGCAGTACCTGTGTCCGGACAAACTCAACACCGCGCAGTGGTTGGAGGTGATGGAGGCAGCCCATCGGCTGGGTCTGCCGACGACCGCGACCATCATGTACGGCCACATCGAACGGCCCCGGCACTGGGCCAGCCACCTGCTGCAGAATACGTGAGCTTGCAGCAGCGCACCGGTGGCTTTCACCGAATTCGTGCCGCTGCCTTTCGTGCACATGGAGGCGCCGATGTATCTCAAGGGCAGAGTCGCGGCGCGGTCCGAGCTTCCGCGAGGCGGTGCTGATGCACGCGGTGGCCCGGCTGGTCTTGCACGGCCTGATCGACAACATCCAGGCGTCCTGGGTGAAGATGGGCGAGCAGGGCGTGGCCGCCTGCCTGAAGGCCGGCGTCAATGACCTGGGTGGTACCCTGATGAACGAGAGCATTACCCGCGCCGCCGGGTCCGGCCATGGTCAGGAGTGGGCGCCGACAGTCATGGAGCGGCAGATTCGTGGCGGCGGGCCGCCTGCCGCGCATGCGCACCACGCTGTACGCCGAGGTGCCCGCGAGAGCGCCGCGCGCGCGGCGTTCGCGGCGCCGCCGCTGGCCGCGGTGGACAATGCCACCGCCGGCAAAGCAGCAGCGCAGCAAGCGCCTGTTGCCCGGTGGCGGCGGTGCCGCTGGCGATCGAGCGCTGCGCGCGCACATTACCTATCGCATGCCTACTGAGCAGGATCGATGCTCCTGGTCACGAACAGGTGGTGCTGATGGCCGCCTGTAACTGATGCCGGGGTGCGCGCTGGTGGCCAGGGCGGTCGCAGCTGGAGGCAGTCTGGCTGGCGCGGCTCGCGCCGGAATTCGAACAGCCCTACATGCGGCGATCTGCGGGCGTTCCTGCTGGCGGAGAAAAAAGCGGGCAAGCGGATCTTCCCCGCCGGTGCAGAGATTTTCAATGCGTTCGCCCATACCCCGCTGGACCAGGTCAAGGTCGTCATCCTCGGGCAGGACCCCTACCACGGCGAGGGCCAGGCCCACGGCCTGTGTTTTTCGGTGAAGCCCGGGGTACAGGTTCCCGCCTTCCCTGCAGAATATCTTACAAGGAGATTCAGGGCGAGCTGGGCCTGCCCATTCCTGCCCACGGGCATCTCACCGCCTGGGCCGACCAGGGCGTTCTGTTGCTGAACAGTGTGCTGTCGGTGGAATGCGCGCCGCGCCGCCTCGCACCAGGGCAAGGGTTGGGAGACGTTCACCGACCGGGTGATCGAGGTGGTCAACCGGGAGCGCGAGGGCGTGGTGTTCATGCTGTGGGGCAGCTACGCCCAGCGCAAGGGCGCGATCATCGACCGCGAGCGCCACTGCGTGCTGAAGGCACCGCACCCCTCGCCCCTGAGTGCGCACCGCGGATTTTTCGGCTGCGGCCATTTCCGGCGCGGCCAACGAGTACCTGATAGCGCACGGGGAAACAGCCGATTGACTGGCGCTTGCCGCCACTGCCCTGAGCGGGTCAGTTTCCGGAGGTTCTGCCGGGCTGCGGTTCCGGCACGGGGTAGGGCGGCGCTGTCTATCAGGACGTCTGCGCCGGGGGCGCCGGCCAGGTGCAGCTCCGTTTTTCGTACCCTCGCGGAGTAGCCGTTACCAGCGGCCACCAGCTGTCTCCCCGAGGTCGCTGGCGCAGTTGATCGACCTGGCCCGCCTGCCGCTCGGTGTCAACCAGAGTACAGGGGATCGCCGGCATCGGGAAGCGCGTGGCTCGCCGAATCCGGCGGAGGCTTATCCTGGCCCGGTACAGCCGGCGCTTGGGTTTTCCTTGGTAGTGCATGCGGGCGACCACTTCCTGGCCGGTGTAGCAGCCTTTGTTGAAGCTGATATGACCGGTGACGTCGTAGTTGAGCATCTGCGGGACGAACTCTCCGCATGGTGGCCGCCTCGATGCGGGCGATGCCGCTGGCGATCTGCAGTGCCTGCCACTGCGGTTCGCGTACCGGCCGGATTGCATCGCCTCAGCCAGCGCCAGGCAGGTCCGCACGCTGTCGCTCGTGCAGGTAGCACTCGAACTGCTGCCCCTGTTCGTCGAGCTGCACCAGGCGAAGCCATCGCCGGCTCGGTTCCGTACCGCGCCTGGGTACCGCGCCGAAAATCTCCTGCAGTGCAGTCGCGGCGCCGGTCACCCCAGCAGGCATGCACCTGCCAGTCCTCCCGCTGCGGCCTCCAGCTGCGCTTTGGAGAAAATGATGTACTTGCCGAAGTAGCGGCGCGCTGCTCCGCGCGGATGTCCCGGCGCATGCGCAGGGCAAAGTGCTCCTCGGCCAGTTCGCACAGCAGGAAATCGCAGACGACTCGTCCCTGGGGGGTGCAATAAATGCCGGGCAGGGCCGTGCTGGCGTCGAGCTTGCGGGTGTCGCAGGTGATCTGTCCCTGCAGGAACTTCAGGGTGTCGGGCCCGCTGATGTGCAGCAGGGCCTCCTGTTCGAGATGGTGTAGTAGCAATTCAAGGGCTGCGTTACCTCTGTCGTGTGCGGGTGAACATCAATAATAGGGGCTGGGCCGTCGTCGCTGTCAGCACTGCAGGCGCAGTCTGCGGGAGTAACCGCGAGCGCTGGCAATTGACGCTATACTGGCCGCCTTTGATGAGCGCACAGGACTGACATACTGGCATGATAGCAGAGAAGAAATCAATCGCATGCGCTGGGCCAGCAGGCGCGGCATGCTGGAGCTGGACCTGGTGCTGGAGCCGTTTGTGATCGGCACGCTATAGCGCACTCGGATGAGGCCGACCGGCTGCGCTTCCAGCAACTGATGCGCTGCGAGGACCAGGACCTGTTCGCCTGGTTCCTGCGGCGCGAACAACCCGAGGACGAGGAGTTGCGCGCCATTGTCAGCAAGGTACTCGAATTCACCCGCACTGCGCCTGACGATCGCTGAGTCGCGGCAGCTATCGCGGCCTGCACTGCTTGCTTTGCCTGGCTGGCGGCCTGCAGCCTGTATCGGCTGTCGCTGCGCGGCTACCCGCTTGCTGGCACTGGTGTTGCTGCTTGCCAGTCATCGCTCGCCTGCTGGCGACTGGCCCGCGCAGCGCCTGCCGGGAGCTGCATCAGCTGGCAGCGGGGCGAGTGGAGCCTGGAGCGAGCGCTCGAGCAGCCGAGGCATCAGCCTCAGCCGCGCCAGCACCTGCCTGCCCTGGGTGATCTATCTGGCCTGGACCGAGGCGGCGAGTGCTCGGCGCGGGTCAGCTATTCGGCTCTTCGCGGATAGTGCGCCCGGCGGAACAGCTACGGCGCCTGCGTGTCCGGCTCAGCCTGGAGCGCTGAGTTCGGGGGGCGTAAGTACCGTGTCCCTGCGCCTCGGCAGCAAGCCGGGGTAATCCAGGGTGTAGTGCAGGCCGCGGCTCTCCTTGCGGGAGATTGCGCAGCGAATCATCAGTTCCGCGACCATCGCCAGATTGCGCAGTTCCAGCAGGTCGTTGCTGACCTTGTAGTTGCCGTAATACTCGGCAATCTCGGCCTGTAGCAGCTGCACCCGGTGCAGGGCGCGCTGCAGGCGTTTGTTGGTGCGCACGATGCCCACGTAGTCCCACATGAAACGGCGTAACTCGTCCCAGTTGTGGGAGATCACCACGTCCTCGTCCGAGTCGGTCACCTGGCTTTCGTCCCAGGCCGGGGCGGGCGCCGGTGCGGCAACTCCCGCCAGGGTCGCGGCGATATCCTTGGCCGCGGATTCGGCGTAGACGATACATTCGAGCAGGGAATTGCTGGCCATCCGGTTGGCGCCGTGCAGGCCGGTGCAGGAGGTCTCGCCGATCGCGTACAGGCCGGCGAGGTCGGTGCGGCCGTGGGTGTCGACCACCACGCCGCCGCAGGTGTAGTGCGCTGCGGGCACCACGGGTATAGGCTCCGCGGCTGATATCGATGCCGAACTCGGCACAGCGGGCCATGATCGTGGGAAAATGGCTCTGCAGAAATTCTGCGACTCTTGTGGGAAATGTCCAGGAAGACGCAGTCGGCACCCAGGCGCTTCATTTCATGGTCGATCGCCCGGGCGACGATATCCCGCGGCGCCAGCTCGCCCCGCGGGTCGAAATGGTCCATGAAACGGCTCCCGTCCGGCAACAACAGCTTGCCGCCCTCGCCGCGGATGGCCTCGGTGATCAGAAACGATTTGGCCTTCGGGTGGTACAGGCAGGTGGGATGAAACTGGTTGAATTCCAGGTTGGCCACCCGGCAACCGGCGCGCCAGGCCATGGCGATGCCGTCGCCGCTGGCGCCGTCGGGATTGCTGGTATAGAGGTAGGCCTTGCTGGCGCCGCCGGTGGCCAGCACCACCGCCCGGGCCTGGAACAGCTCTACCCGGTCGTTCTCCCGGTCGAGGATATAGGCCCCCTGGCAGCGGCCATCCTGCACCACCAGGTCTACCGCCACGCGCTGGGTGAACACTTCAATGTTGGGCGCCTGCCGCACTTTCTCCGTAAGCACCTCGGAGATCGCGCTGCCGGTGCGATCGGCCGCGTGGATGATGCGCCGGTGGCTGTGGCCGCCCTCCATGGTCAGGTGAAACTCGCGCTGCTCGACACTGGCCTGGTCCTCCCGCAGGTCGAAGTCCACGCCCTGCTCAACCAGCCACTCCACACAGCGGCGGCTGTTGCTTACCGTAAACTCCACGGCCTCTCGGTCGACACAGGCCCGCGCCCGCGGCCAGGGTATCTTCCACATGGGAGTCCACGGTATCCCGGTTATGCAGCACCGCGGCCATGCCGCCCTGGGCCCAGTAGGTTGAGCCCTCGTTCAGGTCTGCTTTGGACAGCAGCGCCACCCGCAACTGCGGCGGCAGGTGCAGGGCCAGGCTGAGCCCGGCGGCACCACTACCGATAACCAGCACGTCGTGGATATGATGGGTGGTCATAGAGCGTTGTGCTTGCTGCGTAGGAGGGTGAATTATATGATGCGAGTCAAAGACTTAGCTTTAGTTGCATCGCCGCAGGCGAGTATATACGAGCTCGCGGTGAATAAGGAATTGTCCTGTTGCGGAACTTTATCAATATCCATGCGTCCTATGGCCGGCACTTAGGTTGTCGCAGCTGGGTTGTTGTGTGTCCCACGCTCTGTCCTTGCAGATGCCTGGATTCAGGCGTGGCAGTGATGTCGAGGATCAGGGAGGGATACAGGGCTTGACTGCCGCAGCGACCGACCAGCAATTGGTTGCCCGGGTACAGAAGGGCGACTCGCGAGCGTTCGACCTGCTGGTGCTCAAGTACCAGCACAGGATATTCAGCTTGATCAGTCGCTATGTTCGCGATGCGGATGAGGTCCAGGATGTGGCTCAGGAGGCGTTTATCAAGGCCTATCGCGCCTTGCCCGGGTTTCGGGGCGAGAGCGCGTTTTACACATGGCTCTATCGCATCGCCATCAATACCGCCAAGAACTACCTGGTTGCTCGTGCCCGGCGGCCTCCCGGTACAGATGTGGATGTCGAGGACGCTGAGTATTACGGGGGCGGGGCTTTGCTGCACGATATCGAGACCCCTGAAAATGCCCTGTTCGGCGCCGAGTTGAAAGCGGTGGTGGAACGGGCGATCAGCCAGTTGCCGGAAGATTTGCGAACAGCGGTAACTTTACGCGAATTCGATGGTCTGAGTTATGAAGATATCGCCGAGATCATGGATTGTCCGGTTGGCACGGTGCGCTCGCGGATCTTCCGCGCCCGTGAGGCCATAGACAGCCAGGTCAGGGAGCAAATGGATGGAAATTATTGATGCGAACGCCGCTGCGTTGTGCGCGACTCGGTCGAGTCCGGCGACGCCGGCGAGAAGTACCCCGGTTTGCGAGGGAGACCTGCTGTGAGTGAAATGATGCGAGAAAGCCTGTCCGCGCTGCTGG
Organism: uncultured Gammaproteobacteria bacterium; assembly: GCA_963700715.1. GTDB lineage: Bacteria > Pseudomonadota > Gammaproteobacteria > Pseudomonadales > Halieaceae > JARRPM01. The sequence goes on along the minus strand of CAVOYP010000006.1, from coordinate 364,838 downwards.
ATGAGCAGGCCAACGAACTGGAACTGGAACGGGTGCTGGCACGAATGGCCGGCGATCCCGAGCTGCGGCGAACCTGGGTTCGCTACAACCTGGTGCGCGCTGTGGCCGCTGGACAGTACCCCACGCACCTGGAGTTGGACGTTTCGGCACGAGTCCGGGAAGCCGTGACGGGACTCGGGCAGGGTGCGGTCTCGCCCCGGCAGCGGTTTCTGCGGCCCCTCGCGAGCCTGGCGGTAGCGGCCTCGGTCGCCGCTGTGGTGGTGTTCGGGGGGCAGCAGCTGGCCCAGATGGAGGCCGCCAACTACAGCCGCCAGGCTGTCGCCAGCAGTGCCTCTCCGGTCGGCCTGGTGAACAGCCTCGGCGCCACCTCCGTGCAGGCCAGCTACGGCACCCAGAGTGTTCCTGTGTTGCAGCCTGCAACCCGGATCGCCTACCAGGAACTCGCCAGGCAGCGCCTGAACCGCTATACGCAGCAGCATGCCGAACACGCCGCACTCAATTCACCCAGTGGCCTGGTGTCTTTCGCCCGCGTGCCGCGCATCGAGGAGTGAACCTGGCTTGACGTTTCAGGGCGGAAAAATCCGGCGCTGCGTTACAGCGATGTTGCTGGGCGTATTGGCCCTGCCCGCGGCTGCCCCGGCCACCGCGGCGGCCTGCCCTGTTGCCGACGTGGACGCCATGGCCTGGCTGGAGAGAATGTCCAGGAGCCTGCAGGAGGTGAGCTACCATGGCGTGGTCACCCTGCAGCGCGGTGATGAGATGCAGGCGATGGCGGTATCCCATTCCGTCGCCGAGGGCCTGGTGACCGAGCGGATCACCGGATTGACCGGGCAGGGGGCCGAAGTGGTGCGCACCGATCACCCCCTGGATTGCATTCACCCGGGACACCAGTTGTTGCGGCTGGGAGCGCGGTTGCAGGCTGGCGACTGCGGGGTCGCACAATACTACCGCTTCAGTTTGGCCGAGGGCGAATTGGTAGCCGGTCGCCAGTCGATGCGGCTGCGCATCGAGCCCCGGGATATGTACCGCTACGGCTATATCATGGAACTGGACAGCGAAACCGGCCTGTTGCTGAAGAGCCTGACGCTTGGTCGCGGTGACGAGATTCTTGAAAAGTTACAGTTTGCCAGCATCGCCTACGGCGCTGCCACGGCGCAGGACGGGGGCGCCCGGCTGGTGCACCAGGCCCATCATCCGGAGAATGAGACCCGCACCCTGGTAGCCGGCGGCGGCAGTCCGGGCTGGTCGGTAGACTGGGTGCCCGCCGGCTTTACCGCCACCGATCTGGCCACGCCGGTCAGCGAGCGCAGGACCTTTACGGACGGACTGGCGGTGTTCTCCGTATTCCTGGAAATATTGAGCGAGGATATCCGACCGGGAGAGGGTGTGGTCCGCAGCGGCGGCACTGTCTCCTATACCCGCGGCATGCACATGTCCGGGATTCCGGTACTGGTCACGGTTATCGGGGAAGTGCCGCTCAACACCGCCCGCATGGTAGCCGACTCGATCAGGGAGCAGCGTAGATATGCTGATTGAAACTGGACGGGTCGTGGCCGTGGACCGGGAGGCCATCTGGGTTGAGACCATTCGCCAGAGCACCTGTGGCAGTTGTGCCGCAAATAAGGGCTGTGGCCATGGCCTGCTCAATCGAATTGCCGATGGCCGCACGGGTTACGTGCGCGTGTTGCCCGGAAGCATCAGCCCTGGTAGTTGTGCGATCGACGACCAGGTCCGTATCGGAATTCCGGAGCAGGTGATCCTGCAGGGATCGGCAGTGGTCTATATGTTGCCCTTACTGCTGATGCTGGCCGGCGCTGCGTCGGGATCCGGCTTCTTGCCCGGAGCGGCGGAGGCGGTCGCCGTCGGCGGGGCTGTGGCCGGCCTGTTGCTGGGATTTGCCCTGGTTCGTTGGCATGCCCGGCGTCATCGCGACGACCCCGCCCTGCAACCCGTTTTACTGGAGATCCTGGCCCGAGCCAGGTTGCCGGTGCACGCGCTCTGACGCGCCGGCGCGACTATTTGGCAGCAGTATTTTTCCTCGAAATTTCTTCAACCCCTGGTAGATTGGACCCCTGTTATGAATGCAATGAGTCGTGTGTGCAGCCTGGTGTTGCTGGCCTGCGCGGTAGTGATGTCCTTCCCGGTATCCGCATCAACGCTTCCCGAATTCCGGGAGATCGTGCGGCAGAATTCCCCGGCGGTGGTAAAGATCCTGGTGCAGCAGAGCGGCTCCGGAAATCTCCAGGGCCATCCCGATATGGAACAGATGCCCGAGTACCTGCGCCGCTTTTTTGAACAACGCGAAGGACCGCCCAACCAGCAGGAGAGAATGGGCCTGGGTTCCGGTTTCATCATCTCCACCGATGGTTATATCGTCACCAACAACCATGTGGTCGAGGGAGCGGACAGCGTCCTCGTGCGCCTGAGTGATCGCCGTGAATTCGACGCCGAGGTGATAGGCACCGACCCCCGTTCGGACCTGGCCCTGCTGCGGGTTGACGCCACGGGCCTGCCCGCCCTGACCCTCGCGGAGGTGGACGATCTCGAGGTGGGCGAGTGGGTGCTGGCCATTGGGTCGCCGTTTGGTCTCGACTACTCGGTCGCCGCCGGCATCGTCAGCGCCAAGGGCCGCAGCCTGCCCACCGAAAACAATGAAAACTATGTGCCGTTTATACAGACGGACGTCGCCATCAACCCCGGCAATTCCGGCGGACCCCTGTTCAACCTGGACGGGGACGTGGTTGGCGTCAACTCGCAGATATTCACTCGCAGCGGTGGTTCCATCGGTCTTTCCTTTGCCATCCCGGTCAGCGTGGTGCGCAATGTCGTGGATCAGCTCAAGGCGGACGGGCATGTGACCCGGGGCTGGCTGGGAGTGACGATCCAGGACGTCGACAAGAACCTGGCGGAATCCTTCGGGCTGGATCGGCCGCGAGGCGCACTGGTGGTGCAGCTGGCGGAAGGCGGACCGGCCGACAAGGCCGGACTTAAGCCGGGAGACGTCATCATCAAGTTTGGCGATGAGGACATTCCCGCATCTGCCGACCTGCCCCATGTCGTTGGCCTGGTGGCACCGGATACCGTGGTGCCGGTGACGCTGGTTCGCGACGGTAGGCAAAAGACCCTGAAGGTCAAGGTCGGGGGCCTGGCGGCGAATGACAGCTACAGTCTCGCCGGCGGCGAAACCGGTGTCGGGGAGGGCGGCCGCCTGGGCATGGTGGTAGAAACCGTCCCCGCCGATACCCTTGAGCGCCTGGGCATCAACGGCGGCGTGCTGGTGCGCGCGGTTATTCCCGACTCGGTGGCGGCAACCGCAGGGGTGCTGCCTGGAGACGTCATCACCCTGCTGGGTTCAAGCCCGATCAAATCCGTCGAGGCCTATGAGTCCGCCGTGGCGGGTCTCAAGGGCGGAAGCTCGGTGCCTTTGCGCCTGGTGCGTCGCGGCGCGCCGCTGTTCATCGGCCTTAAGCTCAAGGACTGAACGGTTTTCTGCCCTGGGGGTTCGCGCCCCGGCGTACATGGCGGTTGTAGCCTGACTGGGTTACAATCGCGCGTTTTTTGAGGGCGGCCACTGGGTCGCCCATTCCATGTTGTTTACGCTGCGCGGGCAATGTGCTGCCCGGCGCCAATCGAGCCTATTGAGTGAGTGATCTCGGCCACATCCGTAATTTTTCCATAATTGCCCACATCGACCATGGAAAGTCCACCCTCGCTGACCGGTTCATCCAGTACTGCGGCGGCCTCAGTGCCCGGGAAATGGAAGAACAGGTGCTCGACTCGATGGACATCGAGCGGGAGCGCGGCATAACCATCAAGGCCCAGAGTGTGACCCTCGACTATACGGCGAGGGATGGTCAGGTGTACCAGCTCAATTTCATCGATACCCCCGGCCATGTGGATTTTTCCTATGAAGTGTCACGCTCCCTGGCAGCCTGCGAAGGGGCCCTGCTGGTCGTGGACGCCGGCCAGGGGGTAGAGGCGCAGTCGGTCGCCAACTGCTATACCGCCATCGAGCAGGGGCTCGAAGTCCTACCCATCCTCAACAAGATGGACCTGCCCCAGGCCGACCCGGAACGGGTCAAGCTGGAGATCGAGGAAATCATCGGTATCGATGCTACCCACGCCTGCCTGGTCAGCGCCAAGTCCGGACTCGGTATCGAGGATGCCCTGGAGACCCTGGTGCAGAAAATACCGGCCCCCAGCGGCGACCGGGACGCGCCCCTGCAGGCACTTATCATTGACTCCTGGTTCGACAATTACCTGGGAGTGGTATCGCTGGTGCGGGTGAAAAACGGCCGCCTGCGCAGGCGCGACAAGATCGTCGCCAAGTCGATCGGCAAGGCGCACCAGGTGGACGCCGTGGGGATATTTACCCCCAAGCGGCAGGAGTGCGAGATGCTGCAGGCGGGCGAAGTGGGTTTTGTGGTGGCCGGTATCAAGGACATCCACGGTGCCCCGGTGGGCGATACCCTGATCCATGCGCTGCACCAGGAGGCAGTGCCGGCCCTGCCGGGCTTCAAACGCGTCAAGCCCCAGGTCTATGCCGGCATATTCACCATTTCTTCCGATGATTATGAGGCCTTTCGCGACGCCCTCGCCAAGCTGACCCTCAACGACGCATCTTTGTACTACGAGCCGGAAACCTCCGATGCCCTCGGTTTCGGCTTTCGCTGCGGTTTCCTCGGCATGCTGCATATGGAAATCGTGCAGGAGCGACTGGAGCGGGAATACGACCTTGACCTGATCACCACGGCCCCAACGGTGATCTATGAGGTAGTGAAGAAGAATGGGGAACTGGTCCAGGTGGACAATCCCTCAAAGCTGCCCGATGTGGGTGACATAGCCGAAATGCGCGAACCCATCGCGCGCTGCCATATCCTGGTGCCCCAGACCTACCTCGGCAATGTCATCACACTGTGTACCGAGAAGCGCGGCACGCAAAAGGACATGCAGTTCCTGGGCGCCCAGGTCTCGCTGACCTACGATATCCCCATGGCGGAGGTCGTGCTGGATTTTTTCGACCGGCTGAAATCGGTCAGCAGGGGTTATGCCTCGCTGGATTACGGCTTCGAGCGGTTTGAGCCGGCTGCGCTGGCGCGCCTGGATGTACTGATCAATGGCGAACGGGTCGACGCGCTGGCGGTGATAGTGCACCGTGACCAGGTGCAGCACCGGGGCCGGGTACTCACCGAGAAAATGCAGGAACTCATTCCCCGGCAGATGTTCGACGTGGCCATCCAGTGTGCCGTGGGCGGCAAGATCATCGCTCGCCAGACAGTGAAGGCCCTGCGCAAGAACGTGACCGCCAAATGCTATGGTGGCGACGTCAGCCGCAAGCGCAAGCTGCTGGAAAAGCAAAAAGCGGGAAAGAAGCGTATGAAACAGGTGGGCAGGGTGGAAATTCCCCAGTCGGCGTTTCTCGCAGTGCTCAAGGTGGACGGCTGACAGGGTCATTTATGGATATCGATTTCCCACTTATTCTCGTGATCCTGGTATTTGGCAGTGGCCTCATATGGCTGCTCGATGCGCTGTTCCTCGCTCCCGGGCGCCGTCGTACCGTGGCGGCGCTGCAGGGCCAGTATCCTCGCTGGGAGGAATCCGGCAGCGAACATGCCCTGAAATACCAGGCGCAGTTGGGCGAAGTGGCGCGGGAACCGGTAGTGGTGGAGTACGCCAGGTCATTCTTCCCGGTGTTGCTGGTGGTATTCGTGTTGCGTTCCTTCCTGGTGGAGCCCTTCCAGATTCCGTCCACTTCAATGGTGCCCACGCTGGAGGTGGGGGACTACATCCTGGTCAACAAATATACCTACGGCATCCGCCTGCCGGTGCTGCGCACCAAGGTCTGGCCGCTGAACGAACCCAAGCGCGGTGATGTCATGGTGTTTTTCCCGCCGCATATGAATGAAACCTATTTCATCAAGCGCGTCATCGGCCTGCCCGGGGACACTGTCGAGTATCGCGACAAGCGCTTGTACGTGAATGGCAAGCAGGTCCCGGAGGAGACCCTGTCGGTAGTGCCGGAAGGCGCATCGCGGCACCAGACCGGGCTGGAGATACTGGGCGATGCCAGGCACCTGGTGCGCCAGGACCAGTCCCGCCCGGCACAGGATTTTTCGGTGTTGGTGAAGCCCGGTCACTACTTTATGATGGGGGACAACCGGGATAACAGCAGCGACAGCCGGGTTTGGGGCCAGGTGCCGGAAGAGGATATAGTAGGCAAGGCCTTTGCGATCTGGATGCACTGGGACTCGCTGTTGAGCATTCCAAGCTTCAGTCGCGTCGGGCTGATAGAATAAATTTCGCGCAATCGGGGGTGTACCAGATGAAGACGCAAACGTATGAACGGGGCATGTCCCTTCCCAGCATGATGCTGGTTGTGGCGATGGTGGGTTTTTTCGTGATGTGTGCCATTCGCATGTTGCCGCGCTACATGGAGTACCTGAGTATTCGCGAGATCGTGGAGACCGTCGCCCGGGAATATAATCCCGACGAGGAGGATCTCGGGGATATCCGGCGCCGGCTCGATACCATGTTCAACACCAACCAGATCAACGATCTACAGCCCAAGGATGTAGAAATCACCCACAAGGAAGGTCGCACCTATATCGATGCCAGTTACGAAGCCCGGGTGCCGGTCATGGGTATCGTGGATGCCGTCATGACTTTCGACGACCTGAAGATAGAAACCCGCTCGACCAAACGCTAGCCTGGACATGGCAGCCAGCGCGGTCCTGCAACAGGCCCTGGGCCACGAGTTCGCTGACCCTGAGTTATTGGTGATGGCGCTGACCCATCGCAGCGCCGGCAGCAAAAACAACGAACGCCTGGAATTCCTCGGGGATTCCATCATAAATCACATTGTCGCCGACGCCCTCTACCAGCGTTTCCCCCGTGCCAGGGAGGGCGACCTGAGCCGCATGCGTGCATCGCTGGTGAAAGGCGATACCCTCGCCGAAGTGGCCAGGGAGCTGCAACTGGGTGAGTATCTGCTGCTTGGCCCCGGGGAGCGCAAGAGCGGTGGTTATCGTCGTTCGTCCATACTCGCCGACACCCTTGAAGCCCTCGCCGGCGCGATTGTGCTCGACGCCGGGTATGAGCACTGTCGCGACTGCGTGCTGTGCTGGTTTGGCACCCGCCTCGACCAGCTTGCGGCCGGGGCTGTGGATAAAGACGCCAAGACCCGGCTGCAGGAGTACCTGCAGGGTCGCGGCAACCCCCTGCCCGAGTACGAGCTGGTCGCGGTCGAGGGCGATGACCACGACCAGCAGTTCAGCGTGGCCTGCCGCCTGAGCAGGCCCCAGCTGGTGGTACAGGGCTCGGGCAGTAGTCGGCGCAAGGCCGAACAGGCGGCTGCCCGGGACGCGCTGCAGAGGCTGGCGGCGGATGGCAACTGATACCCGCCGCTGCGGCTATGTCGCCATCGTCGGGCGGCCGAACGTGGGCAAGTCCACCCTGCTCAATCACCTGCTAGGCCAGAAAATCAGTATTACTTCCCGCAAACCCCAGACCACGCGCCACCGGGTGCTCGGTATCAAGACCGAGGCGGATCACCAGATTATCTATGTCGACACCCCGGGCCTGCACAGGGACGCCGACAAGGCGATAAACCGCTATATGAACAGGGCGGCCAGCGCCGCCATCCGCGATGTGGACCTGGTGGTATTGGTGGTGGATCGCACCGCCTGGACGGAAGAAGACGCCATGGTGCTGGAACAGATCAGGCAGGGCGGGCTGCCCTGCCTGCTCGTGGTCAACAAGGTCGACCTGCTGGAGGACAAAGCCAGCCTGCTGCCACATCTAAAGGCACTGGCGGAAAAGATGGATTTCGCGGCGATCCTGCCGGTTTCGGCCCTGCGGCGGCACAACGTGGCGGAGCTGGAGCGGGAGATCCTTAAATTCCTGCCGCATGCCGAGCACCTGTTTCCCGAGGACCAGATCACTGATCGCAGCCAGCGATTCCTGGCGGCGGAGATCGTGCGCGAGAAGATCATGCGCCAGCTGGGCGAGGAAATTCCCTACGCGATCACGGTGGAGATTGAGGAATTTGCCCTCGACGGCGGGGTCCTGCATATCTCCGCCCTGATCTTCGTGGAGCGCAAGGGCCAGAAAATTATCCTGGTGGGCGAGGGCGGCTCTCGCCTGCGCTCCATCGGCGCTGATGCGCGACGCGACATGGAACTGTTATTCGACAGCAAGGTGATGTTGCGCCTGTGGGTCAAGGTCAAGTCGGGCTGGTCGGACGACGAGCGCGCTTTGCGCAGCCTGGGCTACGACGATGTCTAGTTCCCTGGCCAGAGCCATCCCCGCCTAGCCTATGCGTGTCAGTCTGCAGCCCGCCTATATCCTCCACAGCCGCCCCTACCGGGACAGCAGCATGCTGCTGGAAGTGCTCAGCGCCGAGCATGGCCGTATCAGCCTGGTGGCGCGCGGGGCCAGGCGCAAAACCCGCGGCGGCAGCGGCAGTGCCATGCTGCAGCCCTTTGTTCCGTTGCTGCTGTCTTTCAGCGGCCGCACCGAGCTGAAGAACCTCAATGCCAGCGAGGCCGCTGGCCGTCCTCTGCCGTTGCTTGGAGAGCGTTTGTTCAGCGGGCTCTACCTGAACGAATTGCTGGTGCGCCTGTTGCATCGCCACGATCCTCACCCGCAACTGTTTGCCGCCTACGGCTCCACCCTGGACGCCCTGGCCGGCGGCGCGGAAATTGACGACAGTTTGCGCCGCTTCGAGTTTGCCCTGCTGGGCGAGCTGGGCTACGGCTTCGAGCTGGATATCGATGGCAGCAGCGGGGAGGCGGTGCAGGCATTGGACTGGTACCACTACCATCCCGACTACGGACTGGTTGCCAGGGGGCCCGGCGTGGATGCCGCCCGGCCCGCCTTCAGGGGCGCCGACCTGTTGGCCCTGGCAGCAAATGACTTTGGCGGCAGCGCGCGACTGACCGCAAAACGCCTGCTGCGGCTGGTGCTGGCGCACCAGCTGGGGGATGCTCCGCTGCGCAGCCGGGAATTGTTCCGGGTGCAGTCGAGGTCGGGGCGGGATCCGGACGCCACCCTCCAGGAACCGCCGTGATTGCCATAGGCACCGATATTCTCCGCATCGGCCGGATCGAGGACGTGGTGGAGCGGCTGGGCGATCGTTTTGTGGCGCGTATCCTCACCCCGGTCGAACAGGTGGAGTATCGCGCCAGCGCGCAGCCCCGCCGGCTGCTTGCCAAGCGCTTTGCCGCCAAGGAGGCGATAGCGAAAGCCCTCGGCACGGGCATTGGCCGCGGTGTGAGCTGGCAGGATATCACCATCTGCCACGATGATAACGGGGCGCCACAGGTAAGCCTGAGTGGCGGTGCCCTGGTCGTGGCCGCCGATCGTGGCGGCACCCGGGTCGAGCTCAGCCTGGCCGACGAGGCGGACTACGTGGTGGCTTTCGCGGTGCTCGCCCGGTGATGGCGGCGCACAGCGATTACGCCCTCCCGGCGACTGGCCAGGTTCGTTATAATCCCGGCTCACGCGTGCGGTAACAGGATAATGCCCTCATACCCAACTATAGAAGCCTGTATCGGCAACACACCGCTGGTGCGCCTGCAGCGCCTGCCTGGTGTAACCAGCAACCTGCTGTTGGCCAAGCTCGAGGGCAACAACCCGGCGGGCTCAGTGAAAGACCGGCCGGCGCTTAGCATGATTGCCCAGGCCGAGGCGCGCGGGGATATCAGCCCCGGCGATACCCTGATCGAGGCTACCAGTGGCAATACCGGTATCGCACTGGCCATGGCCGCCGCGGTCCGCGGCTATCGCCTGATCCTGATCATGCCCTCGCATATGAGCGATGAGCGCAAACAGGCCATGTCCGCCTATGGGGCCCAACTGCTGGAGGTGAGCCGGGAGGACGGTATGGAAGGCGCCCGTGACCTGGCCATGGCCATGCAGGCCCGGGGTGAGGGCAGGGTGCTCGACCAGTTCGCCAATGCCGACAACCCCCGCGCGCACCTTACCGGAACCGGCCCGGAGATCTGGCAGCAGACCGGTGGCAGCATTACCCACTTCGTCAGCTCCATGGGAACCACCGGCACGATCATGGGCTGTTCCACCTACCTCAAGCAGCAGAACCCGGACATACAGATCATTGGCCTGCAGCCGCTGGAGGGCTCCAGCATCCCCGGCATCCGGCGCTGGTCCCCCGCCTACCTGCCCGCTATCTACGACGCGGCCCGGGTGGACCGGGTCATGGATATTTCCCAGCAGGAATCGGAGCACACCATGCGCGAGCTGGCGCGGCGGGAAGGCATTTTTTGTGGCGTTTCCTCGGGCGGCAGCATCGCCGCCGCGCTGCGCCTGTCGAGCGAAGTCGAAAATGCGGTGATCGTGGCGATTATCTGCGATCGCGGCGACCGCTATCTCTCCACCGGCGTGTTTGCCGGTTCATGACGGTGTAGGCGCTTGGTCCAGGTACGCGATCAGTCCCACCTCGCTCCCGGCGGCGACATCGATCTCGAACAATGGCTGCACAAGCTGCCCTGCAGCTTCAGTGAAATTGAATCGAGCCGCCTGATGCGGGCCTGCGCGATGGCGCAGGCGGCGCTGCAGGCGCCGGGCGTGGACAGCGGCGACTGGGCCGTCGAGTCCAACTGCTTTACCGCCGGTCTCGAGATCGCCCTTATCCTGGCGGAGTTGCAGGTGGGGGCGGATTGCCTGCTGGCAGGCATACTCTACCGGGCGGTACGGGAGCGACGACTCTCCCGGGAGCAGGTCGCGCAGGAGTTTGGCGCAGGGGTCGCCGGGTTGATTGACGGTGTGGGGCGTATGGCGGCAATCGGCGAACTGCGCCCGCATGACGACAGGCCCGTGCTGGGCCAGGCCCAGGCCCAGAAGGAGAATATCCGCAAAATGCTGGTCGCGCTGGTGGACGACGTGCGGGTAGCGCTGATCAAACTGGCGGAGCGAACCAGCGCCATTCGCGCGGTGAAAAATGACGAGCAGCGCCGCCTGGGTGTCGCCCGGGAAGTGTTCGACGTCTACGCTCCGCTGGCCCATCGCCTCGGCATCGGTCACCTGAAATGGGAGCTGGAGGACTTGTCCTTCCGCTACACCTACGGCGATGCCTACCGCAAAATCGCCCGCCTGCTCGATGGCAAGCGGGTGGAGCGGGACCAGTTTATCAACCGGGTGACGGACGAACTGACCGCGGTGCTGCGCAGCGCCGGGTTGGAAGTGGAGATAGACGGCAGGGCAAAACACATCTACAGCATCTGGCGCAAGATGCAGCGCAAGGGCATCGGGTTTTCCCAGGTGTATGACGTTCGGGCGATCCGGATCCTGGTGCAGGATGTCAGGGACTGCTATGCGACCCTGGGCCTGGTACACGGACTCTGGCGCAATATACCCCAGGAGTTCGATGACTATATCGCCAATCCCAAGGAGAACGGTTATCGCTCCCTGCACACGGCGGTGGTCGGTCCCGAGGGTAAGGTGCTGGAGGTCCAGATCCGCACCCGGCAGATGCACGAGGAGGCGGAACTGGGAATCTGCGCCCACTGGCGCTACAAGGGCACGGATGCAAGCAGGCGGCCCGCCGGCACCTACGAGGAAAAAATCGCCTGGCTGCGACAAGTGCTGGACTGGCACGACGAGACCGGCGATACCGCTGATGTCGCCGAGCAATTCAGTTTCCAGATGGCCCAGGACCGCGTCTATGTGTTCACCCCCAAGGGCGATGTGGTGAATCTCGCCCAGGGAGCCACGCCGCTGGATTTTGCCTATCACGTGCATACCGAGGTCGGTCACCGTTGCCGCGGCGCCAAGGTCAATGGCTCGATTGTGCCCCTGACCTACACCCTGGTGACGGGCGAGCGGGTGGAGATACTGACCAGCAAGGACGGTGTGCCGAAACGGGACTGGCTGCAGCCTGGGCTGGGCTACCTCAGGACTTCCCGTGCCCGGGCCAAGGTGCAGCACTGGTTCAAGGCCCAGACCCGGGAGAACAACGTCGACGCCGGGCGCCACCTGCTGGAGCGGGAATTCAAGCGCCTGGCACTGACCAGCGTCGACTACCAGCGGATCGCGCGCAAGGTGCAGCACACCAGCGTCGATGACATGTACGCGGCTGTGGGTTCCGGAGACTTGTCCGCCGCCCAGGTGATGAACGCCGCCCAGGGCCTGGTGGAAAATCGCGGCCCGCAGCTCAAGCTGGCGCGCCCCGGCGGCGGTGTTTACCGCGGCCAGGTACAGGTGCACGGCGTGGGCAACCTGATGACCCACATGGCGGGCTGCTGCAAACCGCTACCCGGAGATGCGATTACCGGTTTCATTACCCAGGGCAGGGGCGTCAGCATCCACCGCAGTGACTGCGCCCGGGTGCTGCGGCTGACCGAGAACGTGCCCGAGCGCGTTATCGAGGTGGAGTGGGGCCTGTCCGCCCGGGACAACTACGAGGTCGACGTGGCGATCGAGGCCTTTGACCGGCAGGGTCTGCTGCGGGATATCACCGGCCTGTTTGCCAATGCCCGCATCAATGTCCTGTCTATCAACACCCAGACCAACAAGAAGAGTAATACCGCAACCATGCGCCTGCGAGTGGAAGTGCCTGACCTCGGTTCCCTGTCGAAGCTGCTGGAGCGTATCAACCGCCTCAAGAATGTGGTGTCTGCCGTGCGTTTGTCGGAATAGGGGATCAGGTGGAAAAGACATCTTACCAATTGAGCGACCTGCTGCGGGTGATGGCCCGCCTGCGGGACCCGCAGACCGGCTGTCCATGGGATGTGCGCCAGGACTTTCGCAGCATCGTGCCCTCCACACTCGAAGAGTGCTATGAACTGGCCCAGGCCATCGAGCAGGAAGACTTCGCGCACGTGGCGGAGGAGCTGGGCGATGTGCTGTTCCAGGTGGTCTTCTATGCACAGCTGGGGCGCGAGCGCGGGCTGTTTTCCTTTGAAATGATTGTCGATACGTTGGTGAGCAAACTGGTGCGCAGGCATCCCCATGTGTTCGGCCAGGGCGAGATCGAGGGTGTAGTCGCCGACCGCGGCAGCGTCGAGTCGGTCAAGGAGTCCTGGGAGGCCATCAAGCAGGCGGAGCGCCATGCCAAATCCCAGGGTGGCCTGCTGGCCGATGTACCTGTGGCGCTGCCTGCCCTGCCGCGGGCGCAGAAGCTGCAAAAGCGAGCCGCCCGGGTCAATTTCGACTGGCCGGACGCGGGCGCGGTGCTGGCGAAGCTGGAGGAGGAGATACTGGAGCTGCGCCAGGCCATGCAGGCCGCAAGCCCGACGGATATTGAGGAGGAGATGGGCGACATCCTGTTCAGCTGCGCCAACCTGGCCCGCCACCTGGGCCTCGACGCCGAGGCCAGCCTGCGACGGGCGACGAGCAAGTTCGAGCGTCGCTTCACCGGTATGGAAGCGCAGGCTGCCGACGCCGGCAAAGCCCTGGAGACGCTCTCGGCGGAGGCGCTGGATGAGCTGTGGGAGGCCGCCAAGCGCAGGGAACGAGGCAGTCTCTAGGCACTGGCCTGGGCACTGGATAGGACTTGTGCAAATTCCGGACGCTGTGTATGGTTACGGCCCTCCATGTCACGGCTTGGTGCTCTGGCCCGGTCTCAGTCAATTCTGCAAGACGCCGACCCTGCCCCCGCAGGCGCTGCTACAACGACCATAATCTTGCAGGCAATATCGAGGAAGAACAGCAATGCGATTGATTTTGTTGGGCGCACCGGGCGCCGGTAAGGGTACACAGGCACAGTTCATCATCGAAAAATACGGCATTCCGCAGATTTCCACCGGCGACATGCTGCGCGCTGCGGTCAAGGCGCAGACCGACCTGGGGCTCAAAGCCAAGGCCGTGATGGACGCGGGCGGGCTGGTGTCCGACGATATCATCATCGGCCTGGTCAAGGAGCGAATCGGCCAGCCGGATTGCGCCAACGGCTTCCTGTTTGACGGCTTTCCCCGCACTATTCCCCAGGCCGAGGCCATGGTTGAGGCCGGCGTCGACCTCGATCACGTGGTTGAAATAGCCGTCGCCGATGCGGCGATCGTGGATCGCCTGGGCGGTCGCCGGGTCCACCCCGGCTCCGGCCGTGTCTACCATGTCTTGCACCATCCGCCGCAACGCGAGGGCCTGGACGACGAGACCGGCGAGCCCCTGGTCCAGCGCGACGACGACAGCGAGGAGACCGTGCGCAAGCGCCTTGCAATCTACCATGCACAAACCAGCCCACTGGTCCATTTTTACCGTTCCATGACCGGTCCGCGTGCTCCCGCCTGTCACCGCATAGAGGGCGTTGGCTCGGTGGAGGAAATCCGGGAGAAGGTATTCGCGGCGCTGGAAGGTTGACGCCAGTCAAGGAACAGCGGAGTGAGCACTACCGTGCAAGCCGGTTGTAGCCTGCGCCCTGTTGTACGAATCCCTTTTTGTTGCTATTTTCAACCCGACGGTTGACGTCAACCACCTTTGGAGAGAAGTGAGATGGCTACAGCGAAGAAAAAGGCAGCCGCCGTAAGGCCGGCAAAGGGCAGTTTTTTCAGCGATGTCCTGCATAAGGCTCAGGATCAGATAGACGAACTCGTGGACTCCGCCAAGCACAAGGCGAAGGAGATTGCAGCCAAGGAGCAAAAGCTGGAAAAGGAAATTGGCAAACAGGCCAGGGGTGCCGAGCGCAAGCTGAAATCCCAGGCCAAGGCCGCCCAGAAACAGGCGACCAAGACGGGAAAGGAAATAAAGAAGCAGTTTGCGACCCTCGAGAGCCGTGCGAAAAAGGCGTTGGATAAAGCGCCCGCCCAGGTGAAGGCCAAAGTAGCGGCGGCAAAGAAAAAGGTGGCGGCAACGAAGAAAGCGGCAACCAAAAAAGTAGCGGTCACGAAAAAAGCGGCAAGCAAAAAAGTAGCGGCGACGAAAAAAGCGGTTAAAAAGAAGGCGCCCGCCCCGAAGAAAAAAGCGGCTGCCAAGAAAAAAACCGCTGCGCGCAAAAAAACCGCCGCCAGGAAATAGGCGCCTGGCCTGATCTCACGAAAGCCCGCCCGGAGCGATCCCGGCGGGCTTTTTCCATTCAGCCGAGGCGATTGTAATTCCCGAAACACCCGGCCTGGTCGGAGAAGTCGACGGAGCAGTACCGGTGCCGGGCATACCAGTGCCGCACCGCCCTCTGCCCCTCGTCCAGGAAGCCCCGCAGGCTGGGCAGGACCGCCACGCGGATGGCCGCGCACAGGTACTGGTCGCGCGCACCATCGTGGGCGTAACTGATGTCACTGGTACCCGGTTCCAGGGCCCCGAGCAGGCGCTCGGCGAGATCCGGGGGCAGCAGCGGCATGTCGCAGGGCACGATTACCAGGAACTCGCCGCTTATATGGGACACCGCCGCCTCGAGTCCCGCCAGCGGTCCCTGGAAATCGGTTCGGTTGTCGATAAGGGTGGCGTCCCCCAGGGTGGCGTAGAACGGCTCATTGCGATTGCAGCTGATCAACAGGCGCCCGACCTGGGAGCGCAGGCGCTGGGCTACATGGGCTGCCAGTGCCTGGCCCCGCCAGGTCAGCAATCCCTTGTCCCTGCCGCCAACACGGCGTCCCGCGCCGCCGGCGAGAATGAGTCCAGTTGCCGCCCTGGTGGTAGCCATCGTGTTCCTTTCACCCCTCGCTGATTACCGGGCTGCTAGTGCTTACCGGTCCTTGCCTGTGGGATAATCCGCTTTTACCTGCCGGCACATAATAAACCGGCGTGGGTCGCGCCGCATTCCGGGAATACGCATGGCTGGCATTTTGGCAATCGATACCGCGACCGAGGCCTGCTCGGTTGCGGTTTACCTGGACGGGAAATGCCGCGAGCTGTACGAGGTGGCGCCGCGGCAGCACAGCCAGCGCCTGTTCGGCATGTTGCAGGCGCTGCTCCCCGGCGGCCAGCTGCGGCAGTATGGCATCGAGGCCATAGCCTACAGTTGCGGGCCGGGGTCCTTCACCGGCTTGCGCATTGGTGCCAGTGCGGTGCAGGGGCTGGCTTTTACCAGCGGCCTGCCGGCGATAGGAATCTCCACCCTGGTGCTGCAGGCCCAGACCGCCTTGCGCCTGGGGCAGGTGGATGCCGGCGCAACGGTACTGAGCCTGCTCGATGCCCGCATCAACGAGGTGTATTACGGCCTGTGCGAGTTCGAACAGGGTCTGGCAGTGCTGCGCGAGGGTCCCAGGGCCTGCCCCGCGGCCGGCGTTGCCGTGCCTGCTTCGACAGGGGTGCTGCATGGGGTGGGCAGCGGCTGCCACTTTGCCAGTGCGCTTGCCGCGGACGTTCGCTCGCGCCTGCTGTCCCTTGCCCCTGAGCTGTTGCCAGCGGCGCGCGATCTGGTGCCGCTGGCGCTGGCCATGCTGGCGCGGGGCGAACTGCAGCAGCCGCAACAGGTACAACCGGTCTACGTGCGCGACGAAATCAACTGGAAAAAACTGGCGGAGCAGGGCAAGACATCGTGATTGATACCTTTCAGGCGGTAGTGCTCGCCCTGCTGCAGGGCTTCGTCGAATTTCTGCCGATATCAAGTTCGGCTCACCTGGTGATTCCCTCGCTGGTGCTGGGTTGGCCTGACCAGGGCCTGGCCTTTGACATCGCGGTCCATGTCGGCACCCTGGCTGCGGTGGTGCTGTACTATCGCGCCGATCTCATCCGCATGGCTGGCAGCTGGTTCGGCTCGTTGGCCGGTGCCCCGGCCAATGACGACAGTCGCCTGGTCTGGTACCTGGCGGTGGCCACAGTGCCGGTGATCATGGTCGGCTTCATTGCCGGGGACTTGATTGAAACCTCACTGCGCAACCTGCCGGTTATCGCCACCACCACGCTGGTCTTCGGCCTGTTGCTGGGTGTCGCGGATAAGCGTGCGCGCACCGCAACCGGCGCTGCGAGGCTGACGCTCATCGTGGCCCTGTTGATCGGACTGGCCCAGGCGGTTGCGCCCATTCCCGGCGTATCCCGCTCAGGCATCACCATCACCGCCGCCCTGTTGCTGGGCATGAGCCGCCAGGCCGCCGCGCGCTTTTCCTTCCTGCTGTCGATTCCGGTCATCGCCGGTGCGGGCACCCTGAAGACCTGGGACCTGGTCAGTTCCGGCCTGGACGTGGACTGGCAGCTGCTGGGCCTGGGCGCCCTGGTGTCGGGGCTAACCGCGTACGGCTGCATCGCCCTGTTCCTGCGCCTGCTCGATCGTATCGGGATGATGCCCTTCGTGTACTACCGGGTACTGCTGGCGGCTGTCCTGTACGCCATCTGGCTTGCCTGAAATTGCAACGTTCGCCCGACGGAGACACTATGAACCAGGAAGAATTCAATCGCCAGTTGTGCGACTTCATCAGCCGCGCGAGTACGCCATTTCACGCAGTGGCAGAGCTGTCGCGCCGGCTGGAGGAAGGTGGCTTTACCCGGCTCAGTGAAGAAGGCGTGCGCGAGTTGAAGCCGGGGCGGTATTTTTTGACCCGCAACGGCAGCTCGATCATCGCCTTTGTCTGCGGCAGCGAATCGCCCGCGCATCAGGGCTTTCGCATGGTAGGGGCCCACACCGACAGCCCCTGCCTGATGGTCAAGCCCGCCCCGGAAAAGCTGCGCAACGGCTACTTCCAGCTGGGGGTGCAGGTCTATGGCGGCGTCCTGCTGAACCCCTGGTTTGACCGCGACCTGTCGCTTGCGGGGCGGGTGAGCTTCCAGTGTGACGACGCCCAACTGCGCACCGCACTGATAGACTACCGGGCGCCGCTGGCGATTATTCCCAGCCTGGCCATTCACCTCGACCGGACCGCCAACGACAATCGCAGCGTGAATGCCCAGACCGACGTACTGCCGATACTCTTCCAGCAGTCAGGCGAGGACCCCGCCGACTTTCGCGCACTGCTCAAGGCGCGGCTGCTGGAAGAGCACCCGGACTGCAGGGTGCAGCAGGTACTGGATTTCGAACTGGCGTTTTATGATACCCAGGCGCCGGCGGTTATCGGCCTGCAGCGGGAGTTCATCGCCGCGGCGCGGCTGGACAACCTGCTCAGCTGCTTTGTCGGGCTGCAGGCCCTGCTGCAGTCTGACGGCAGCGCCAGTAGCCTGCTGGTGTGCAATGACCACGAGGAAGTAGGCAGCCTGTCTGCCGCCGGCGCCCAGGGCCCCATGTTGACCTCCCTGTTGAAGCGCCTGGCGGGTGGGCAGCACGGCTACGCGGAACTCATCGAGCGTTCGCTGATGATCTCTGCGGACAATGCCCACGCCATCCACCCCAATTATGCCGATCGCCACGACGATAATCATGGGCCGTTGCTGAACCGCGGCCCGGTTATCAAGGTGAACGCCAGCCAGCGCTACGCGTCCAATAGCGAAACCACAGGCTTTTTTCGCATGCTTGCGGCGGCCCAGGAAGTGCCGGTGCAGGTCTTTGTGGTGCGCAATGATATGGCCTGCGGCAGCACCATCGGCCCAATCACCGCCGGCACCACCGGTGTGCGCACCATCGACGTCGGCGTACCCACGTTCGGCATGCACTCGATCAGGGAGACCGCGGGCACCCGTGACGCCTGGGACCTGTGCCGGGTGCTGCGGCATTTCTACGACTATCGGGGACCACTCGCCGCCAGCTGACGCCCTGGAGGTCCTGCTCATTCCCGCCTTCGAACTTGCACCGCCGCAGCGGCTTACCGGCTGGCCTCGCGCGCGCGTCGGGATAGCCACTGCTGGCCAATGCCAGTATCATTGGGCGCTTTTTGCAGCAGGCGGATTTACATGGGCAGGCAACGCGTTCTCACCGGAATTACCCCATCGGGTACCCCGCATCTGGGCAACTATGTGGGGGCGATTCGGCCCGCTATCGCGGCCTCCAGGGATGCATCGAAGGAGTCCTTCTTTTTCCTTGCGGACTACCACGCGCTGATCAAGTGCCAGGCGCCGGAGGTGGTGCGCCGCTCCAGCAAGGAAATCGCCGCCACCTGGCTGGCACTGGGCCTGGATACGGAGCGGGCCCTGTTCTATCGGCAGTCCGACATTCCTGAAATACCCGAGCTGACCTGGGTGCTGTGTTGCAACGCGGCCAAGGGACTGATGAACAGGGCTCACGCCTACAAGGCCGCCGTACAGGCCAACGAGGAGGCGGGCGAGGATCCGGACTTTGGTATCAGCATGGGCCTGTTCAGTTACCCGGTGCTGATGGCGGCGGATATCCTGATGTTCAACGCCACCCACATTCCGGTGGGTCGCGACCAGGTCCAGCACGTGGAGATGGCGCGCGATATCGCCCAGCGCTTCAACCACAATTTCGCCCAGGTGTTCACCCTGCCCGAGGCCGTGGTGGACGACAGCGTCGCTGTGCTGCAGGGTCTCGATGGGCGCAAGATGAGTAAGAGCTACAACAACACCATTCCCCTGTTTGAAGGCGAGCAGCAGCTGCGCAAGGGCATCAACAGGATCAAGACCAACCTGCTGGAGCCCGGCGAGCCCAAGGACCCCGATGATTCGACGGTGTTTCAGGTGTGGGCCGCTTTCGCCTCGCCGGACGAGACCGCACGGATGCGCCGCGAGTTCGAGAACGGCATTGCCTGGGGGGAGGCCAAGAAGCAGTTGTTCGAACTGGTCAATGGCGAGCTGGCGGGGGCGCGGGAGCGCTACCAGCAGCTGATGGATGACCCGACGCATATCGAGAATGTATTGCGACAGGGCGCCGAGCGCGCCCGTGACTACGCCGTGCCCCTGATGGCAGAGGTGCGAGCCGCCATAGGGATTGGTCCGCTGCGCTAGCGCAGCGCAGCGGGCTCAGCCGCCGAACTGGTAGCTGACTTCCAGATAGGCGCCCCGCGGCTCGCCGACAAAATAGCGGTACTGGCCAAAGCCGAAGTCGGCCCGTTCGGCGTAGTCTTCATCCAGCAGGTTGGTGATGCGCAGGCTTGCGCGCCAGCGTGGGTCCACCCTACCCGACAGCCGCAGGTTCAGCAGCGAGTGGCCGTCGTACTGGTGCTCGTTCTCGGGGTCCAGGTAGTAGGAGTCCAGGTAGACCCACTCCAGTTCCAGGGTGCCGTCGCGGGCCTCCAGCGCCGGGAAGTTCCAGCCGACGCGGGCGCTGCCGAACGTTTCGGGGGCGCCTTCGATGGTATTGCCGTTGAGATTGCCGGAACTGCCCAGCAGGTTGATTTCACTGTCGTAGGTGTGGCTCGCCCAGCTGCCGTCGAGGCGGAAATACCAGGCCTCCCCGGGGCGGTAGTCGAGGCTCAGCTCGGCGCCGTAATGGCGCGTTTGTGCGCCGCTGACGTTGAAGCGGTTGGCATCCTGGAAGATCACATTGTCCTTGTGCATCAGGTAGACCGACAGGTCGTATTCCAGTTGCTGCCGCCAGCTGCCGCGCAGCCCGAGCTCGACATTGTCCAGTTCCTCGGAATCCAGGTCTGCCTCTTCCTGGCCCCCCTGCAGGCGGTACAGCTCGGCGGTCTGGGGGGCGCGAAAACCGTTGGCCAGGCGCAGGTAGGTGAGCGTGTCGGCGGTTAGGCTGTAGCTGGCGCCAATGTTGGCGCTCCAGTCCGTGAAATCGTCATCCCGGTCCGCGGGGCGATAGAAACGGCAGGCGCTGGCGGTCGGCGCGCAGGCGGAGCCGTCACCGGTCCTGTTGTCATAGTCGTAGTAGGTGTATTCCAGGCGCAGGCCCGCGCTCAGCTCCCAGTCCTGGAAGGTTCCCCGCCACTGGCTGAATGCCGCCGCCGCGGTGGCTCCCACCTGGTAGTCATAGTGGACCCCGGCGGGCTGGTTGGGAGAGAAATCCTGCTGTTGATACTCCTTCAGGCGACCGTCGGTGTACTCCGCCTCCAGGCCGTTGGCCCAGCTGCTGCCCTCGAGATCCGTGTTCAGCGCGGCGCGCAGGCCGAGGCTGTCCTGGCTGTTTTCCTCCACCGGCTGCCAGGGCACGAAATGCTGCAGGAATTCCATCTCGTTGCTGCGCAGGTAGGGGGTGATGGTCAGGGTGTTGGCCGCATCCAGCAGCCGGCTGGCCCGGCTGTGGAAGCGCAGCGAACTGGCGTCCCGGTAGGCCTCGGGATTGGGGTTGCTGCGCCGGATGCCCTGGTCCTCGTAGGCCTTGTAGCCCTCGATGTAGCCCGCTGTCTCCTGGTTGAGGTTGGCGTAGTCCAGTACGCTGCTCGTCCGCCACAGTTCACCGTCGTAGTCGTGGCGCAGGGTCGCCTTCTGCTGGTCGTAACCGGCGTCGTCGAGGTAGCCGCCATCGGTGGTGCCATTGACGCGCAGGCTCAGCCCGTGGTCGCCCCAGGTATTGCCGTAGGCCAGCCTGGCGCGATAGTAGTCGTAGGGGCCGGCCTCGATGGCCAGGTTCGCATCCAGCGCGGCGCTGGGCGCGGCGCTCAGTACATTGATCAGGCCGTGCATGGCGTTCGAGCCGTACAGCGCCGTGGCCGGACCCTTGATGACCTCGATCCGCTCGGCCTGCTCGGTGTTGGCGTCGAACAGCTGGTTGACGTTGCAAAAGCCGGGTGCCCGCAGGCTGATGCCGTCACCCGCAACCAGGAAAGCGCCGCAGCTGCCGGCCCCGGTCAGCACCGGCGAGCGCAGGGCGATCAGGCTCTCCTGGCCGTTGCCGCGGGCGACCCAGGCCCCGGCCACCTGCTGCATGGCCTGGTTGATGTGGGTGTGGCCGATCAGGGCAAGGTCTTCCTGGCTGATGCTCGACCAGGCCAGCGGCAGCCTGAAGCCATCTTCGGGCACCCGGGTCGCGGTCACCAGCACCTGTTCTGGTGGTGGGCCCAGTGCCAGGGCAGTTGGGCTGAGCAGGGCCATGGCCAGCCAGGACCAACGCGGTGAATAAGCCATCTCCAACGCCGCGATCAGCCGGCGGCGATAATGTTCGGGTCAGTAGCGGCAGCGCTGGGACCTTCCCGATTGCGCACGGCATCGGCGATGCGCTGCAGCGGCACCTTCAGCATCGCCACCACCTCCTCGCTGGCGCCGGTGCGCGCCAGCGCCCGGTCCATGCACAGCAGCCACTGGTCCCTTTCCGCCGGGCCGATGTGGTAGGGCTCATGGGGCGTGGTCATGCAGACTGTACCGTACTTGTTTGCATAGAGCGGCGGCCCCCCCATCCAGCCGATAAGGTATTCAGCCAGTTTTTCCTTCATCGGCCCCAGGTCCCGGGCGTGCATCGCCCTCACGCCAGCGGCTTCAGGCAGGGTGTCCATGATGTCGTAAAAGGCGTTGCATAATTCACGGATGCCCTCCTCTCCGAGCAACTGGTAGGGCGTCTGTTGAGCTTGCATCGTGCAGGTTCCTCTTCTGGCCCCAAGCGGCGGGCGTCAGCGGGGTATTTTATGCTTTTTCGGGCCGTGATGTCCTGATTCAATCGCCTGATTCAATGATGCCGCACGCCCCGGGCTTTGTTAAGATTGGCGCCTCTACGGCTGCAGGGGGAGGCACTCGCCCTCATCCCGCCGCCCGGAATATCCGTTGCAATGAACAGGAAGCGACACCATGGGCCTTGCCGAGAAGGTATTAGCTGTTAACAACGATCTCCCCATTCGCACCGGTGCCCCCGTGCATAGCGGCAAGGTGCGCTCGGTGTACTGGCTGACAGCCGCCGATAGCGCCCGGCTGGTGGCCCAACGGGGCTACGATGTAGCGGCGGATGCACCCCTTGCGATCATGGTGATCAGCGACCGCATTTCCGCTTTCGACTGCATCTGGCATGGTGAGGGCGGCATGCGCGGCGTCCCCGGCAAGGGTGCCGCACTGAATGCGATATCCAACCACTGGTTCCGGCTGTTCCGTGAACAGGGCCTGGCGGACAGCCACATCCTTGAGATACCCCATCCGCTGGTGTGGATCGTGCAGAAAGCCAGGCCGGTGATGATCGAGGCCATCGCCCGGCAGTACATTACCGGCTCCATGTGGCGTTCCTATGCCAAGGGCGAGCGCGAGTTCTGCGGGATCAAGATTCCCGACGGCCTGCAGCGCGACCAGAAATTGCCACAACTGTTGATCACCCCCTCCACCAAGGGCATTCTCACCGGCATACCCGGCGTGCCTGCCGCGGATGATGTCAATATCACCCGCGCCGACATAGAGAATAACTACGCGGCCTTCAACTTCCGCAAGCCCGCTGACGTGGACCTCTATGAAAGGCTGCTGCGGGAGGGCTTCGAGCTGATCAGTCGCGAGCTGGCCAGGCTCGACCAGATATTCGTGGATACCAAGTTTGAATTCGGCTATGTCAGCGACCGGGAGGGCCAGGACAAGCTGATATACATGGACGAGGTCGGCACCCCGGACTCCTCCCGCATCTGGGACGGTGCGGCATTCCGCGAAGGCAGGGTGGTGGAGAATTCCAAGGAGGACTTTCGCCAGCTACTGCTGCAGCACTTCCCCGACCCGGATATCCTGCTGAACAAGGACAGGATGCCCGAGCGCATGGCCCTGGCGCGGGACAACGCCCTGCCGACCGAGGTGCTGATGGCGGTCTCCAAGACCTATGTCGGCATTGCCGAGAAAATCACCGGCGGCAGCCTGCGCCTGTCGGATAACCCCAGGGCGGAAATCATCGATGTCCTGCGCGATGAGTTCTCGCTTGTCGACTAGCGCTTGCCAAGCTTGCGGACGTTGCCGGGAGAGAAGTACTCCGGACCCTTGATCGGATTGACGTCGTGCAGCTCCGGGGCGCTGTCGTTGATCAGTCGCTCGGCGATATAAGCGCCTGCGCGCAGGTCGTGGTACATCTCCGCACGTCGGGCGTAGCCCTCACCGCCGTAGTCGTAAATGCTCGTGGTCAACGCCACTTTCCATAACTCCCCCCGACCGTCGTAGTTCTCCGTAATGACGGTTAGCCCGGTGTCCTCGTCCACGTAGATGCGGCGCTTGCCGTAAATGTGGCGCTCGCCCTCCCGCAGGGTACCTTCGGCTACCCAGACGCGCTTGAGCTCATAGCGCATGTAGTCCGGGTTGACGTGGAATTTTGTCAGCAGTTCATCGTAGCTCAGGCCCGGCTCGTCAAGCCGGTAGTTATGATAGGGGATGAATATCTCCTGGCGGCCGATCAGCTTCCAGTCGAATCGCTCCATCGAACCATTGAAGCCGCGCACCTCATCCACGGTCTTCAGCCCGCCCGGGCCGTCCGGGGTATCAAAGCCCACCGTGGGCGCGCGTCGCACCCTGCGCGAGCCCGGCAGATAGCGCCACACTTCCCGCGCGCTCAGGGAGTAATCGAAGGGCTCGAAAATGGAGGTGATCAGGCCCTTGTCGCGGGCAGGTTCCGTCACATAGGTCATGATGTAGCCCGCGTACTCCCCCAGTTTCGGATATTCGTAATCCGCGTTGACCGGGTTGTGGCGATTTGCGTAGGGAGATTCCTGGATAAACCTTGAGCGGCGGGTGGAGCGGGTGCCATTGGGGAATACGGCGATATCACTGTATTCACCTTCCATACTCTCAAAGGCGCCAGTAGTGCGGGTCAACCATACGACCTCCGGCCCGGTACCTGGTACCGGGAATGCGGCGCCGCCGACGAAGCCCTTGATGCCCTCATCGCCGTTGATCAACTCCCCGTGCTCGGCGTTGTAGCGAACTTTCTCGTAGAACTGCGGGTAAAAGGCGAAGTCCCTGTGCCCGGGATACACCGGCATGCGGAAGGTATCGGGGTAGGTTTCGAACATGGCGATCTGCCCCGGGCTCAGACGCTCGCGGTACTGCTCCAGATTGTCTTTGGTAATGGTGAAGAGGGGCTTTTCATCGGGCCAGGGATCGGGGTAGGGCGTGCCCGGTCCGTCCCACTTCAGGCCCTTGGGTAAACCGACCACGCTGCCCGTCCAGGGGGCCAGCAGTCCATCTTCGCTGCCCGCCACGATGCCCCCCATGGGGTTGAGATCCTTCCCCAGGCGGGCGACATCCTCGGCCGACATTTTCGCCATCGCCCCGGTCGCCAGGAGGGAAATGGACAAGGCAATTACGGTGTTGTTGATGAGACGCATATTACTGATCCTCATTCGTATCTCAGAAGCTATAGGTAAAGTTTACCGACACATTGTCGCGATCGTTGATGTAGGTGTTCTCCCCGCCATCAAAAAAGTTCGAGTAACCCAGGGCCGTAGTGAAGTTGTTCAGGTAGACGAAATTGAAAGTGATGTTGACCGCGGAGGAGTCCTCCACCATCTCGCTCTCAAGAATATTGCCGTCCAGGCCGCGACGGAAGAAAATCGGCACCTTGAGATCGAGGCCATCCGCCAGGTTCAGATAGGACAGCTCAAGGCGCAGGTTGATAACGGTACCATGGTCGTCGTACAGCAGCTCGGCGCTGTCCTCGGAGGTGATGTAGGCGCCCGCCAGTTCGAAAGTCAGGTTGGCATCATCCCACAGGGCGCTGGGTTCGAATACGTAGGAGCCCCCGAGCTGGTAGGAAGCGAGGTCACCGTCTACCGGATCGCCGCTCAACAGCACCACGGGTACATCGGTCTTGTAGGACACCTCCCCCTGGATATTGGTATCGGCCATCACCGTGGTGAAGCTGGCGGCATAGCCCTGAATGTCCTCAAAGTACCTGATCCTGTACGATTCCGGAAATATTCCGCCCGCGCCATAGTTGATCTGGTAGGCCGGCGCCTTGCTGTGGGCATTGATGTAGTACAAACCAATATCCGTCTCGCCTTCGGTAATCCAGTGCAGTGCAGTTCCCCACTGGCCGCTGCTGGAGGCGCCCTCGTCCGGCGTTCTGGGAATTGCGGTGATATTGTCCGGGTCCGGGCCGATGGGTATCAGGAAGTTCCTGGCACCCGGCCCGAGGAAATCCCGGTCGCTGAAAAAACTGCCCACGCCGTTAAGCTCGGTCTTTCTCCATTCGTACTGGTAATACGCCTCAAGGGTGAGGCCGGGCATCACATCCGTCTGGCCGTATAGGGCACCTGTCGGCAGCAGGATCTCTTTCACCTCAACGCCGGGGGTATTGCGGGCGATGAGGTCTGCGCGGTTCTGCAGCCCGTTGATCCCCGAGGTGAATGTGGCCTCACCCCAGTTGATAACCTGGCTGCCAAGCCGGACGGTGTACAAGCGCTCGCCGGGGAGTTCCCCGCTGGCATACACGAAGTAGTCGAGCATTTCGATACGATCGCGGTGCTCATCGACGGTATCCTGGGGGAATTCCCTGAAGCCGGCGTCGCCGCCGGGGAAGTCCTTGTTGTTGTTGTAGGTGAGGTAGTCTTCCTCGCTGTGGTCGGTATCCTGGTCGTATACCTCGTCGTAGTACGCGCGGGCCCGGGCGAACGCGCCGAAGTTATCCCGGTTCAGATCCATCTCGGTAACGGTGGAAATCTTGTTCTGTACCATGCCGCGGCTGAAGTTGTTGTCGCCGTCATTGGCATTGATCAGCACGGCGTAGGCCCGGCTGTCGGCGGCCAGGTCCCCGGTATCCCTGTAGGCAAACTGGTCATCGTCCTGCTTTGCGACCCGCCACTGGGCGGTATAGGCGACGTTGGTGTCCCAGTCGAGAACCCACTCGCTGTCTGCCCCGAGTTCGAACGTGAGAGCGTGTGCGGCTGTTACGCCCGCTACAAGGCTTGCTGTGGTCAGGGCCTTCGCGAGCATACCGGGCTGCCAGTTATTTTGACGTACCATAGAGTTTACCTCAGGCTCAGCAGTAATTTGTTTTCCCAATCGCAACACATAAGCATTCAAGCCACTGGGGGTACTTGTGCCAGGTTATTACTTTGCCCGGCGGAAAATTTCCCTGGTTTGAGCAGGAAGTGAGCCAGGGCCGGCAGCAACCACAGGGCTCCAACCATGTTCCACAGGAACATGAACGTCAGCAACAGCCCCATGTCCGCCTGGAATTTGATCGGGGACCAGATCCAGGTTGCCACGCCGATCGCCAGCATCGCCCCGGTCAGGCTCACCGCCTCTCCCGTGGTTCTTAGCGTATTGAAATACGCCTCCTGCAGCCCCATGCCGCGGCGCATAAAGTAATCCAGCTTGCTGTAGATATAGATACCGTAGTCGACGCCTACGCCCACACCCAGGGCGATGACAGGCAGCGTTGCCACCTTCACGCCGATTCCCAGATATGCCATCAGTGCCTGGGCCAGGAAGGAGGTCAGGGCGAGCGGAACCATGATGCACACGACTGCGCGCCACGAGGAAAAACTCAAAAGCACCAGGGCACCGACGACGCCGTAGATCAGCAGCATCATGCGGGTCTGGGCAACGGCTATCTCCTGGTTGGTTGCAGCCTCTATGCCCGCATTGCCTGCCGCCAGCGCGAAATGAATTCCCTCACGCTGGTTCTGCACTGCGAAGGACTCAGCGGCATCGACCACACGCTGCAGCGTTTCCGCCTTGTGGTCAGTAAGGAACAGCGCCACCGGCAACAGGCTGCAACTCGTGTTCATCAATGCGCTTGGCATCTGGTCAAAGGTTGAGCCGAGAAGCCGTTGGTCACGGTGGATAGTGGCCCACTTGAGACTGCCCTCATTGTAGCCAGCGGCGTACAACTTGGAGACCTCGGTGGCACTCATGGCGGAGCTGACGCCGGGAACATTGCGCATATGCCAGGTGAAGCGATCTACCAGGTCGAGGTTATCGTACTGCGCACATTCCTGCTCCAAGGTTTCCACCATGACCACCAATATGTCGGAGCTGGTGGCGTAATTGTCGGTAATATACTGGTTGTCGATATTGTAGCGTGAGTCCGGGTGTAGCTCCGGCGCGCCCGAATCCAGGTCGCCGATCGGCAGATTCTGCCCGCCGTAGATGCCTATGGCGAAGCCCAGGGCGGCCAGCGCCAGCGAAACCCGGGCGACCCGGGCGCTGGCGAAATTGGCGAGCAGTCGCCAGGCGGTGTCGCGCACGACATCGTTACTGCGGGCCTTGCGCTGGTATTCCAGCGTCTTTTTGGTGATCCCGACATAGGACAGCATGATGGGCAGCAGCACCAGGTTGGTCAGTACCACCACGGCTACGCCTATACTGGCGGCTATTCCCAGGTCCTTGATCACCTGGATGGGGATCAGCACCATGGTGATAAAGCCGATGGCGTCGGAGATCAGGGCGGTCATGCCCGGTACATACAGGGCGCGAAAGGCGCGCCTGGCGCTGCCCTGGCTGCCCTGGCCGGCGATACTCTCACCGAGAAAGGCGTTGACGACCTGTACGCCATGACTGACGCCGATGGCGAAAACCAGGAATGGTATAAGTATGGAGTAGGCGTTGAGACCGTACCCCAGTGTGGTCAGCAAGCCCAGCTGCCAGATCACGGCGATAATCGAGCACAGCAGTGGTGACAGCGTCCCCCGCAGGCTGCGGGTATAAAGGAACAGTAGTACCGTGGTAATTACCAGCGTTATGACGGCGAAGAGGAATATCGCCTTGATCCCCTCCAGCAGGTCGCCGATGATCTTGGCAAAACCGATTATGTGGATCTTGATCGTGGGCTGGCCTGTGCTGTCTACGGACAAGCGTTCGTACTTCTCCCGAACATTCTTTTCCAGTGACCTGGACAGCTCCCAGTAGTCCAGGGGTTTTCCGCTGGTGGGATCGACATCTATCAGGGGCGCCTGCACGATGCTGGAGCGGTAGTCGTCTGCTACCAGCCGCCCAACCTCGCCGGAGCGCAGGATATTCTGGCGCAGTTGCGCCATCGCCCGCTCCGATCCATCGTATTCAGAGTCGATGATCTTGTCGCCCTCGAAGCCCTTTTCGGTGACTTCGGTCCAGCGCACGTTGGGTGTCCACAGTGAGCGCATCCTGTTTCGATCCACTCCCTCCAGGTAGAACACCTCGTCGTTGATTTTCTGCAGCATATCCAGGTAGCCGGGGTCGAAAATATCACCGGAGGTATGCTCAACCGCGACCTGGATACTGGTTCCCGCCGCGCCCAGGTCAGAAATGTGTTTCATGAAAGCGCGAATATACGGATGTTCCATCGGGATCATCTTTTCAAAACTGGCATCCGGCCTGAGCCCGGCGGTCTGGTAGGCGAAGAAAACTGTCGCCAGCAGGAAGGCAATGAGGATCGCCGGCCTGAACTGAAAAATTACCCGCTCGAGAAAGACCTCTTCCTCACCCGGATGGTAGGTATGCAGGGGCGCTTCCTGATTTTCCGCTTCAGTAGCCACCGCTTGCCTTCTCCATCGTCTTGACACCGCCCTGGCCAACCACAACCCATTGCCCATCGACACCCATGCCGGAGCTCAGGCTCAGGCGATCCTCTAACATGGTGCGCTGGAATGTGCGACCCTGGTCGGTGCTGAACAGCACGGTACCGACCCCGCCCACCAACACGATATCACCCTCGCTTGTAACATTGCCGCCGGCGAGGGTGATGCTGTTGTCGCTGGCCACCTGTTCCCAGGTCGTGCCGAAGTCGGTGGAGCGGTACAGGTGGCCACGCAGCCCGAAAACGAAAAGCGTGTCACTTTGTCCGCTGTAGACAGTACCGAACCAGCTGCCTTCGTAAAATGGCCGCAAGGTTTCCCAGCTGCCCCCACTGTCCTGTGTGCGAAACATGATTCCGCCCTCACCGGCGATGAATACACGCCCCCTGCCATCGCCGGTTATCGCGTTGAGGTGGAACTCTTCGGGGTTGTCCAGTTCCTGCACGGCGCTGTGCCAGTGTTGGCCGCCATCCTCGGTCGCCACCAGGGTGCCGAAGGCGCCCACGGCCCAGCCGCGATTCGCGTCCTGGAACCACACCGCCATCAGGGGGGAGGTGAATACCGCTTCTTCCAGCGCGAGATCCGCATCCTCCAGCGCCATCCGGGCATCGTCGAGTTCAGGTTCGAGTTGTTCACGGGTTGCCTCATCTGCAATCTCATGACGCTGTTCCAGCTGCAGCAACCGGTGGCGGGCCACTTCCCGCCGTTCGATGTTGGTCTGTTGTTGCACTGCCAGGCCATCGCGCTGGATGCGCCAGTTCTCGCCGCCATCATCGCTGGCCAGGATCAGCCCATCGTGACCCGCCGCCCAACCTCGCCTGGAATCGATAAAGAAGACGCTGGTCAACATCCTGGTGGTGGGCACCCGGGCCTGCTGCCAGTTGGCGCCGCCATCGTCGGAAAACAGGATATGACCGTATTCGCCCGCCGCCACCAGGCGCTGGCCGGCCGCGGCGATGTCCAACAACAGTGATTGTGAGGCCAGCGGCATGATCGGCGCATATTGGGCGGGCGCGCCCCTGACCGGCCAGGATAGCAAGGCCAGGAGGCAGAACGACGCCACTGTAAGCCGCGAGGCTGGTGCTGAATACATGCGCTTTGGAAAAGACCCGTTATTGGTTATTGGTAGTCACAAGGGCATTACAGTACAAATCCGCCCCCTGTTAGTTGATCACAGTCAACATGCTGTGCGAAAGCATAGCTCCGTCCCGTTCCCCCGTGGTGGTATGATCTGCCTCAGAGTGAACCAGGTCGCCGCTGTTAATGGAGAGCAGGTCTATGGGATATAAGTGGGCATCGCATGTCGTGGCGCTGGCTTTTTGGGCGTTGGTCCTGGCCGGCTGTAGCTCGGTCGCACCGTTGCCGCCAGGCGAAACCTACGATGGCCTGGTGCTGGTGCCCGGATCCCGCTTCGCCACTGTGTACCGGCGGCCCGATGCCGACCTCACCCACTACGAGGCCTATGGTCTTGTGCGCTGTGAAGTGGCGTTCAGGAAGAACTGGATGCGGGACCAGAACACTACCCGCCTGGACCTCAGCAGCCGGGTAACCCAGAAAGACGTGGACGAGATCAGGGAGCGGTTGAGTGATGCCTGCGACCAGTCCTTCCGGGAGGCCCTGGAGCGGCCACCACCCTACCGCCTTGTGGATGATTTCAATAATGGTGAACAGGTGCTCGTGCTGCGCCCGGCAATCATCAACCTGAATATCGCCGCACCGGATGTCCGCTCGGCCGGAATCCAGCGCTCCTATACCACCGAGGCCGGCCAGATGACCCTGGTACTGGAATTGCTTGACGGCACTACGGGCCAGATCCTGGTGCGGGTGGTCGATCGCCAGCGCGCCGGCGACAATGGCTTCCTGCAGTGGACCAACAGCGTCACCAACCAGGCGGATGCGCGACGCATCCTGGGGCGCTGGGCGCGCCAGCTGCGCGAGGGCCTGGATGAGGCCACCGGAGGTCCGCGTAAAGGCGGACAGGTAGGTTCATTCCCCGGGGGTTAAGGTTTCGGGCATGGCGGCCCGCCCGCCGCAGGGCCCGGCCGCCGTTGGTATCGTCTCAGCCTGGTGGTGTGTACCAGATAGGGGAGCTCCAGGCGCGTTCCTGGAAGACTTTCTGCCGCTCGGCATCGCAGCAGGCCTCCATGCCTGCGGCGATGGTCGACGGGTCGGCACAGTTCACCTTCGCGGCGGCACAGCGGTACTGTTCCCAGCGGCAACTCGGGTTTTCCAGAACCCGGGTGTAATAGAAGGCCTGGGCTGCGGGATCAAACGCATCATCCTCCCATACGCTGCACAACTGGGTGTGGCCCGCGCCGTGACGTTCACAGCTGTCCAGATTGACGCCCGCGTTGTTGGGGCCACCGGCCACGTCCAGTACCTGCTCGTGTAACTCCCCCTTCCTGTACCAGCCCTTGACCACCTGGATGCGTTGCAGCTTGGCCCCCGGGTATTCGCTGGTCCCGGGGTCGAACGCCGCCGAGACCAGGAAGCGGGGCCTGGATTCTGCAGATGGGGCGGCGGGGAGATCACCCCCCATTGGCACGCCGCCGGCATAAGCCTGCGCCAGCTGGTCACCGGCTTCGCACAGGTCCCCGGGGTAATCCCAGCCCCCGAAAAAGCGCAGCACCGGGCGGGTGCCGCTGGTGGCATAGGCCTCCCTGCGCTGCATCGCGGCAAACAGGGCGTCCCGGGTGTTCTCCTCGGCGTAGAGTACCGCCAGTCCGCCGGGTCCGTACTCGAGGTCATCGACAAAGGCGACCGGCGCGCCGCTCCCCGCGCCCTTGCCTGCGCCGCCATGACCGGGGAAATTCTGCTCCATCACCAGGCCCGGCGCGGCGATGTGGGTGTCGGTGCTGCCGATAAACCCGTACTTGAAGCTGTTGACGCCCAATTCGGCCTGTTGCTGCAGGCCCTTTTTCAGGGCGAAGCGCAGGAAATTGCTTGGCTGAGGCAGTTGGGTCACCGGCAGATCCTTCTCGTCGACGAAAAGAGTCACAATTTTCATCGCGGCTCCACCCGGTGTACCGCTGCTCTTGCCGCCAAAGCTGTCGTAGTCCAGCAGTTCGAAATCGCAGAATTCGTCACCGGACCACAAGGCGGTGCGGCTGTCGCACTCGGATGCACCCTTGTGCTGCACGATTTCCGCCAGCGGGTTCCAGCGCGCCCGCCGGGTGGCCTCCTGCGCGGTCACCGGGCCCGGCGGAATGCTGTTGGTCGTGACCCGGGCGGTTTCAAACATCAGGCCCGCGCTGAGGTTGGAATTATGCGGAATCGCCACCGCGTCACAGCCCGGCCGGTCGCGCACGCAGGCCTGCTCCAGGTAGTCCCACAACTGCACTTGCGAGGGCGTCTCTATCCAGCTCAGGGCGCGGTCCGGTACCTGCTCATTGCGGAAAATCACGTTGTGGTGCAGGTTCTGGCCCGCGCCGACATTGGCGGTCCACTCGTAGCCTACAAAGCTGGTGAAGCTGCAGTCGCTGCTGCGGTCGTAGGCCGCTTCAGCGGCCTGCTGGATATCCTGCCAGGTACTCTTCGCCGCGGCGAAACACTCGCTGCCGGCCTCACCGCAAAAGCCCCAGCGCCTCTTGCTTCTCATACCGTGGGCGCCAAAGGTGGCGAAGGACATCCCCGGGAACCAGCGATGGGCGAAGCAAATCGGGTGCCAGTAGCCGGCCATGCCCGGGGTCATGCACATGCGCATCTCCCCGAAGAATTCCGCGTGATCCGTCACCGCGGCGAAATCCAGGGGGCGGTCGATCTGGACATGGCGCAGCGCCTGGTCATCGTCATCGTAAGGCTGGATCCCCATGCGCTGTCCTTTGGCAAACTCGTAGGCCTGCGGCGGCTTGTTGCGGGTATCCTGGGAACTGGCGTCGAAGGACCAGGCAGTATGGATATGGGTGTCGCCGAAGAAAGGCCGGCGCTGGGGAGTGAAGTCAGCGCAGGGTTCGCGCACTTCCGTCACCGCATAGGCTCGCGCCGGGTAGGGCTGCCCGGCATCCGGCACCACTTCGCCCGCTGCCGCCGGGCCGGACGCCGTCACTGCCAGCAGTAGCGCGACCAGTGGGCGCGAGCGGTGTTTGACCAGAAAATCCATGGAACAGTTATCCGTGCAGCCCCTATGAGACGCCCAGCATTCCAGTTTTCGGCTGCGAAGGCAAAGCAACCGGTATCCAGCACTGCACCGGAAATTGAAATCTGCGGGGGCCGCGGCTCGCCCGCAGCTGCCAAATGCTGGTATCTTGCCGTTTCCGGACAGGCACCGCCGGCAGGCGTGCAGATTATGTCCAACCCTCAACCAGGCAATAGTTGGAGAAGCGCTTTTGCGGGAAAACGGGCATCCACTGTGGGACCTTCCGACCCGGCTGTGTCACTGGCTCATCGTCGCCTGTGTGCCCCTGGCCTGGTGGAGCGCGGAAAGCGGGAACTTTGAGTTGCACCAGTGGCTGGGCTATACGCTCATCGTGCTGGTGGTCAGCCGCATTATCTGGGGATTCGTGGGCAGCCCCCACTCGCGTTTCGCGGATTTTCTGGTCGGCCCCGTCCGGATACTGGCCTACCTCAGGGGCGCAGCTGCCGCCAGCGCCGGCCACAACCCGCTGGGCGGCTGGTCCGTCATCGCCCTGCTTACCCTATTGCTGGTGCAGGCAGTGAGTGGCCTCTTCAACAGTGACGACGTGTTCTTCAGCGGGCCACTGTACTATGGCGCCGATGGCCCCTTTCGCGATGCGATGGGGTTGGTGCACGAAGTGGCCTTCTATGCGCTGCTCGGCCTGGTGGCCATGCATATCCTCGCTGTCATGTACCACCAGTTGCGGCGCCGCGAACAGCTGCTGCAGGCTATGGTGCGCGGCCGCGCAAGCGGTCGCTGCGGCCGCGCCGCCCCTGTCCCTGCCGCATGGGCGCTGCTCGTTGTCCTGCTGGTCAGCCTCGCACTGTGGGGCCTGCTCCAGTTGGCGCCGGAACCGCCCCCGGTGATGTGGTGAATCAGTACAGGTAATTCTCCGCCTTGTACTCATCGTGGCAGGACTTGCAGGCTTTGCCCGCCGCGCCCACCTGGGCCGCGATAGCCTCCCGGTCGCCGGCCGCAGTCACCTGCTGCAGCTTTTCCAACTCCTTTTTCAGGGAGTCCAGCTTGCTGCTGAAGTCCGCCTTGTTCTGCCAGATCTCCGGCTTGGCGCGGGTGGTGCCCTTGTCCGAGCCGTCGGCGAAGCCGCGCATCACATCGAGCGTGGACAGTGCGGCCAGGTCGTTCGCCCAGTCTTCCATCTTCGCCTGTTCCCAGGGTATCTCGCCCTTGACGGCCGAGACCATGGGGCCGAAGTTGGCGGCCAGCAGGGCAAACCAGGACTGCCGGTAGGACTGCGGCATCTCCTTGTCATCGAAGTGGGATAGCGCGGGCAGTGCCAGCAGTGCGGCGCTGACAGCGCCAACATAGAGCAGGTGTTTTCGCGGTAGTTTGGGCATGATCGGTACCTTCAGAAGTGGTGGCGGCCTGGATGTGTAAGTGGACCGGTTCGAGTGTAGACAGCGATCCACGGCCAGGACAAGTTTATTTTCCTGCGGGGTCCCTGCTGGTGTCGGGCAGCGCGACCAATTTATTGAACCTGCAACAGCTTAAGCAATCCGGCTGAACCGAAATCCCGGAAGAGTGCGCTACCATGGCGCCTTGTTTCTGTCGGGGTGTTGGCATGGCTGCGCAGCAGGAGTGGGATTACAGTTTCGACGTCGTCGTGGTCGGTTCCGGCAATGGCGGCCTTACCGCGGCGCTGTGCAGCTTCGAGATGGGAAGCCCTGATGTCCTGGTCGTGGAGAAGTCTCACCTCTACGGCGGTACCAGTTCGATTTCCGGCGGCGGGGTGTGGATTCCCTGCAACCGCTACGCCCGGGCCGCGGGGGCCAAGGACTCCATTGCCGCCGCCAAAACCTACCTGCGCCAGCTGATCAGCGAAGAGGAGGTGCCCGAGTACCAGCTTGACGCCTACCTTGAAAATGGCCCGAAGATGGTGGAGTTCCTGCACCAGCACACCCGGTCCCGCTATGTCAGTCTGGCGCATTACCCGGACTACTACACCAATCTTGAAGGCGCGATGGTGGGCCACCGCTCAATGGAGCCCGAGACCTTCGACGCCGATCAGCTCGGTGAGGACTGGCGCTACCTGCGTCGCACCCACCCGATGATGCACCTGGCCGGCGTGATCGGTATCACCCAGCAGGAGGCCGCGCTGCTGATCGGCCAGCAGCCGGGCTGGTGGAAGCTTGCGCTGAAGCTGGTGGCGGCCTACGTGGTGGATATCCCCTGGCGCCTGCGGGATCGATTCCACCGGCGCCTCGCCACCGGCTGTGCCGGTGTTGCGCGCCTGCGCGCCTCCATGCTCGACCGGGATATCCCGCTGTGGCGCAATACCGCCATGACCCGGGTGATCGACGAGCAGGGCAGGGTGGTCGGGGTCGAGGTAAAGCGCAACGGCCGACTCCTGCGCATCCAGGCCCGCAAGGCGGTGGTGCTGGCCGCGGGGGGGTTTGAACACAACCAGGAAATGCGTGAGAAATACCTGCCGCAACCGACTGACCATCGCTGGAGTGCGGGCACCCGCGACAACACCGGCGATGCCATCCGCGAGGGTATGCGACTCGGCGCCAGGATGCACCGGCTCAACGAGGCCTGGTGGTGCAACACCATTTCGGTACCGGGGGAGGAGATACCCCGCCTCAGTATCATGGAGAAATCCTACCCTGGCTCCATTATGGTGAACCCCGCCGGCAAGCGCTTCAGCAACGAGTCGCAGAATTATATGGCCTTCCAGCAGGACACGTTCCGCGCGCACAGCGCTGAAAACCCCTGCAACCCCAGCTGGCAGATATTCGACGCCGATTTTCGCGCCAGGTATTTCGTCGGGCCGCTGTATAACAGCAAGTTCCGTCCCGACTGGCTGCTGCCCGGGCGCTACGAAAAGGAGGGTTTTTTTGCCAGGGCGGATACCATCGCCGGGCTGGCTGAGAAAATCAACGTCGACCCGGCGGGGCTGGCGGACACCGTGGCCAGGATGAATGAATACGCCCGCAGCGGCGTCGACCCCGACTTCCACCGCGGCGAATCGGCCTACGACCGTTATTATGGCGACCCGCGGGTGAGCCCCAATCCCTGCCTGGGTTCCGTTATCACGCCCCCGTTCTACGCGATGCGAGTCGACCCCGGTGATTTCGGCACCCAGGGCGGCATGGTGATCAACGCCGATGCGCAGGTACTGCACGAGGACGGTCACGTCATCGAGGGGCTGTACGCCATCGGCAACTGCAGCGCGCCGACCCTTCCCTGCTACCCGGGCCCCGGTGCAACCCTCGGGCCCGCCATGACCTTCGCTTACCAGGCGGCCAAAGCCATTACCGGCTACCGGGATTGACGGGTTCCCAGGCGTGGAGCTGTACCAGGTCATCCAATAGCGACTGCGGCAACCGCTCAGGCGCTGGTGCAGGTTGCGGTCGGTGAGGCTGTAGAACAGGGCTTACCCGGCCGACTTTTCTGGCCATCCAATCAAAGTCCCGGAATTCGATGAATAGTATTGAATCGTAATATCGATAGATAATACTTTTTGCATCAAACAGCGGGACTTAGAATAGGCCGGGCTCAACCAAGGGAGTGCCGGCCATGGCCACCAAATCCAGTAAATCCAGTAAATCCGCCAGGTCCATCAGGACCGTGAAAGCCGTCGGGACCGCCGCCCCGGAAAAGCCCGCCAGGCGCGGCCGCAGCGCCAGGCAGCCGGCGCTGCCCCGGGCCCAGCTCGAGGCCCACTGGATGCCCTACACCGGCAATCGCCAGTTCAAGAAGGACCCGCGCATCATCGTGGCCGCCAGGGGCGTGCATTTTATTGATGACAGGGGCCGCGAGATCCTCGATGGCCTGTCGGGACTGTGGTGCTGCGGCGCCGGCCACAACCGGCCGGAGATCGCAGAAGCCGTCTACCGGCAGCTGCAGACCCTGGATTACTCCCCGGCGTTCCAGTACGGCCACCCGGGTGCCTTCGAACTGGCGAACCGGATCAAGGACCTGACGCCTGCGGGCCTGGACTACGTGTTTTTCACCGGCTCCGGCTCCGAGTCGGCCGACACCTCGCTGAAAATGGCCAGGGCCTACTGGCGCCTCAAGGGCCAGCCCAGCAAGACCATGCTGATCGGTCGTGAGCGGGGTTACCACGGGGTCAATTTCGGCGGCATATCCGTGGGCGGCATCGGCGCCAACCGCAAGCTGTTCGGTCCCGCGGTGGCGGCGGATCACCTGTCCCACACCCTGCGGGCGGAAAATGCCTTCACCCGGGGTATGCCCAGCCGCGGCTGGCAGCTGGCCAACGAACTTGAAGACATCATTGCCCTGCACGACGCCTCCAATATCGCCGCGGTGATCGTGGAGCCCATGGCCGGTTCAACCGGGGTGATCCCGCCGCCGGCGGGATACCTGCAGCGCCTGCGCGATATCTGCAGCGCCAACAATATCCTGCTGATATTCGACGAAGTGATAACGGGCCTGGGTCGTTGCGGTGGACTGACCGGCGCGGACGTGTTCGGCGTGGTGCCGGATATCATGAACCTGGCCAAGCAGCTGACCAACGGCGCTGTGCCGATGGGGGCGGTGGTCGCCAGTGCCGATATCTACCAGACCTTCATGGCCCAGGGCGGCCCTGAATACATGCTCGAGTTTCCCCACGGCTACACCTATTCCGCACACCCGGTGGCCTGCGCCGCCGGCCTTGCCGCCCTGGATATCCTCGAGCGGGAGCAGCTGCCCGAGCGGGTGGCGGAGCTTGCACCGTACTTTGAGGCCGGACTGCACCAACTCGCGGGTGCACCCCATGTATCGGACATTCGCAACTTCGGCTTCGCCGGCGCCCTGCAGCTGCACGCGCATCCCGGGGAGCCGGCGCGCCGCCCTTTCGAAGTCGCCATGAAAATGTGGGAAAAGGGCTTCTATGTGCGCTACGGTGGCGACACCATCCAGCTGGGGCTGCCGTTCGTAATGGCCACAGCGCAGATCGACAGCCTGCTCCAGGCCCTCGGCGAAACACTGCTTGAACTGGCCTAGTGCCGGGGGGAGCTAGCCTATCCGCTGCCGATGCGCTGGGACTGCTGGGCGCCGCAGCGGCGGTCAGCGCCCCAACCTTCGGCTGGGTGGTGGCGGGGCTGGCACTGCGGGCCTTTGGCCTGTTGACCGAGGCCCTGATCAACCGGGCCTCACAACTCGCCTTCCGCTTCGGCCTGCCGCTGATGTTGTTTGCCAGCGCGGCCCGGGTGGACTACTCCACCATCGGCGACGCCGTTTATCTGCTGGCCGGCGTGCTGGGGACACTGCTTACCCTGGCGATGGCCTGGAGCTACAGCCGCTGGCGTGGCCATCCTGGTCCCCTGCAGGGCATTTTTGTGCAGGCATCCTTCCGCTCGAACCTCGCCATCGTCGGCATCGCCCTGGCCGTAGCCGCTTACGGCGAGCGCGGGCTGCTGCTGGCGGCCATGCCAGTGGCGCTGTTGACGGCGCTCTACAATGTGCTGGCGGTGTGGGTGCT
The DNA here is from genome assembly GCA_963700715.1 of uncultured Gammaproteobacteria bacterium. Lineage (GTDB taxonomy): Bacteria > Pseudomonadota > Gammaproteobacteria > Pseudomonadales > Halieaceae > JARRPM01. The sequence goes on along the minus strand of CAVOYP010000006.1, from coordinate 326,179 downwards.
CAATGCCACCCACGGTGGGGGCACATCGATCGGGGCGCTGCTGGGCGGTATCGCGCGTAATCCTTTAATCATAGGAATATTCGCCGGTGTGCTGCTGGCCGTGTCGGGGTTGCCGGTGCCCGGGATCGTGGCGCCGATGGGCGCCCTGATGTCGACGTTTTTCCTGCCGCTGATGTTGCTGTGTATCGGCGGTGCGATGCAGTTATCGAAGTTGCGCGGTACCGGTCCGGTCGCCTGGGAAGCCACGGCCTGGCGCCTGTGCGTGGGACCCCTGCTGACAGTCCTGCTGGCCCTGGCAATGGGCGTGCGGGATGCGCCCCTGGGGGTTTTGTTCCTGTTGATGTCGTCGCCGGTGGCGGCGGCCAGCTTCGTCATGGTGGTCGCCGCGAGGGGCGATGGCGTGTTGGCCGCCAACATCGTGGTGTTGACCACGCTGCTGTCCATCGTCACGGTGACGGCCGGGTTTTTCCTGCTGTCGCTGTTTGCGCTGGCGGGGTATCCGGGCTGATCGACCCGGCCCGCACCGGGTGGCCCGCACAGGGTCGTGACCCACTGGCTCAGCGGCCGAGCATGGAGCGGGCCACCAGTTCGCGCATGATTTCCGAGCTGCCGCCGTAGATGCGCTGGATGCGCGCGTCGGTGTAGAAACGCGAGATCGGGTATTCCGCCGTGTAGCCGTAGCCGCCGAACAGCTGCAGGCACTGGTCGATCGTCTTGCACTGCATCTCGGTGCTGGCGTATTTGAGCATCGCCGCATCCTCGGCAGTCAATTGTCCGGCGGCATAGGCGTCGGCGCACTTTTCATAGAAGGCGCGGTTGATGGCGATTTCGGTCTTCACCTCGGCCAGTACGAACCGGGTGTTCTGGAAGCTGGCCACCGACTGGCCGAAAGCCTTGCGCTCCAGCACATAGTCCACGGTGATAGCCAGGGCGCCCTCCGCGGCGGCCACAGCCTGGGCGGCGATGCCCAGGCGCTCGCGCGGCAGTTCATTCATCATGATCACGAAGCCCTTGTTCAGTTCACCCAGCAGGGCGGAGGCGGGCAGGCGCACATCCTGGAAAAACAACTCGGCGGTATCGGAGGTATGCTGGCCGATTTTCTCGATTTTCTTGCCCTTCTCGAATCCGGGCAGGGTGGTATCCACCAGGAACAGCGAGGTGCCCTTGGCGCCCTTGCCGGGATCGGTGATGGCCGCGACGATCACCATGTCCGCGTGATAGCCGTTGGTAATGAAGATCTTGGAGCCGTTGAGGATCCAGCCATCGCCATCCTTGACCGCGCTGGTGCGAATGCCCTGTACGTCCGAGCCGGCGCCCGGTTCAGTCATGGCCAGGGCGCCCACGGCTTCGCCACTGACCATTCTGGTCAGCCAGGTTTCCTTCTGCTCCTCGGTGCCGAAATGGTTGATATAGGGTGCGACGATATTGCTATGGATGCCGTAACCCGTGGCCACACCGCCGAAGCCCATGCGGGAGGCTTCCTCGATGATCGCAAACGTCACCTGGGGCGTGGTGCCCGCGGCGCCGTACTGCTCCGGCATATCGGGGCAGAGCAGGCCGGCGGCGCCGAGGGTATTCCACAGTTCCCGGGGAACCATGTGCTGCTGCTCCCAGTGCTCGAAGTGGGGCGCCACCTCCTGCTCCAGCGCGCGGCGTGTCATATCCCGGAACAGGGTCAGTTCTTCGTTGTCCATGGCTGGGAGTCTCCATTGCGAGGATAGTATTCAGGGGCCGCAAGTTTGCGCGATCAGGGGGCCAAAAACAATCACCGGGCACGACAAAGCCGTGGCCAGTCGCGCCGAAAATGCTACACTCCTTGTCCCGAAAACCACAGCGGTTTCCAACCACCCAGAAGCGGAGAATGATAATGCGCGAATACAAGCAGTTTTATATCAATGGCAAGTGGGTAGATCCTGTCAAACCCAACAGTTTCGACGTCATCAACCCGGCAACCGAGGAGGTATGCGCGCATATTTCCCTGGGCAGCGAGGAAGACGTCAACCTCGCCGTCGCCGCCGCCAGGGCCGCATTCGAAACGTATAGCCGCACCTCGGTCAAGGAGCGGATCGAGTTGCTCGAGTCCTGCGCCGCGGTTTACCAGAAGTACTATAACGATATCGCCGATGCCATTCGCGAGGAGATGGGCGCGCCACAGGAACTGGCGGCCGGTGCCCAGGCCTATTGCGGTTTGGGTCACCTGCAGGAGGCAGCCAAGATCCTGAAGACCTTCAAGTTCGAGGAAGATTTGGGTCCACACCGGATTTTCAAGGAGCCGATAGGCGTCTGCGGGCTGATCACGCCCTGGAACTGGCCGGTGAACCAGATCAGCTGCAAGGTGGCGCCCGCGCTGGCCGTGGGTTGCACCATGGTGCTCAAACCCAGCGAGGTGGCGCCCCTGTCCGCCTACCTTTACGCCCAGGTCATGCATGAGGCCGGCGTGCCCGCCGGCGTATTCAATATGGTCAATGGCGACGGGCCGGTGGTGGGAACGGCACTCTCCAGGCATCCCGACGTGGACATGATGTCGTTCACCGGCTCCACCCGGGCCGGCTCTCTGGTGGCGCAGAATGCGGCCCCCACGGTCAAGCGGGTCACCCAGGAGCTGGGCGGCAAGTCGCCGAATATTGTGCTGGATGACGCCGACCTGGAGAAGGCGGTGACCGGTGGCGTAATGCATATGTACCAGAACACCGGGCAGTCCTGTAACGCGCCCTCGCGCATGCTGGTACCCAGGGCGAAGCTGGCCGAGGCCGAGGCCATCGCCGCGAAGGTCACCGAGTCAGTGAAAGTGGGCGACCCGGCTGCCAAGGGCACCACCATGGGCCCGGTGGTGTCCGAGGTACAGTTCAACAAGATCCAGGGCCTGATCGAGAAAGGCATCGCCGAGGGCGCCAAAGTCGTTACCGGCGGCCCCGGTCGGCCAGAGGGTATCAGCAAGGGTTACTTCGTGCGCCCGACGGTGTTTTCCAATGTGAATAACGATATGACCATCGCCCGGGAGGAAATTTTCGGGCCGGTTCTGGCTATCCTTCCCTACGACACTGAGGAGGAGGCGATCCGGATCGCCAACGATACGCCCTACGGCCTGGCCGGTTATGTGCAGAGCGGGGATATCAACCATGCGCGCGCCGTCGCCTCCCGCATCCGCGCCGGCAATGTGCATATCAATGGCGCCTCCGGAGGTTTTGACGTGCCCTTTGGCGGCTTCAAGCAATCGGGCAACGGCCGCGAGTGGGGCGCCCATGGCTTCACCGATTTCCTCGAAATCAAGGCTGTCGAGGGGTACGGCGGGTAAAGTCCCGGAGGGCGTGGTGGCAAACTTCGTACTGGCGATAGACCAGGGTACGACGGGCACCACCGTCGCCCTGATGGATGCGAGCGGGAAGCTGCGCGCCAGCGTCAACTGCGAATTTCCCCAGCTCTACCCGAAACCCGGCTGGGTGGAACACCGCCCGGCCGACATCTGGGCGTCGGTGGGCAAGGGCATTCGCGCCATCCTGCGCCAGCGGGTGTGCAAGCCCACCGAGATCGCCGCCATCGGTATCACCAACCAGCGCGAGACTGCGCTGTTGTGGGACCGCCGCAGCGGCGAGCCCCTGAACAACGCCATCGTCTGGCAGTGTCGCCGCACCACCGATTTTTGCGACTCACTGCGCCAGGCAGGGCATGAAGCGTTTATCAGGCAAAAGTCCGGCCTGGTGCTCGACCCGTATTTTTCCGCCAGCAAGTTTCGCTGGCTGTTGCACAACAGCGGGGCTGGCGCCCGGGCACTTGCCGCCGGTCACGTCGCCGCCGGCACCATCGACAGCTTCCTGATCTGGCAGCTGACGGCCGGCGCCACCCATGTCACCGATGTTTCCAATGCCTCACGCACCTCCCTGATGAATATCGAACGCGGGCAGTGGGACCCGCAACTGCTGGAGTTGTTCGAGATACCGGCGGAGATCCTGCCGGCTATCGGCCCCTCCAGCGGCGTTCTGGGCTACACCCGCGGCGTCGCGGGGCTGCCCGATGGCATACCCATCGCCGGCGTCGCCGGTGACCAGCAGGCGGCCCTGTTCGGCCAGGCCTGTTTCGCGCCTGGCGACGCCAAGTGCACCTACGGCACAGGCTCATTCATCGTCATGAATACCGGGCAGCGCATCGTGCACTCCGGTTCGGGCCTGCTCACCACCGTGGCCTGGCAACTGGGGGAGAAGGCAAAGCCCGTCTACGCGCTGGAAGGGGGCGCCTTCATCTGCGGCGCGGCCGTGCAATGGCTGCGGGATGGGCTCGGGATCATTAAAAGCGCCAGGGACATAGAGACCCTGGCGGCCCGGGTCGCTGACCACGGCGGGGTGGAATTCGTGCCGGCGCTGACCGGGCTCGGCGCCCCGCACTGGGTGCCCGCAGCCCGCGGCACACTCACCGGCCTCACCCGCGGCAGCACCAGCGCCCATATCGCTCGCGCCACCCTGGATGCCATGGCCCTGCAGAATGCCGACATACTGCGTGCCATGGAGCGGGACCTGGGCAAGCGCATGCGGCCCCTGCGGGTGGATGGCGGCGCGGCGGCCAACAACCTGCTGATGCAGATACAGGCGGATGTGCTCGGTCGTAAACTGATTCGCCCGCGCGTGATTGAAACCACAGTGGCGGGCGCCTGCTACCTGGCGGGCATGGGCGTGGGACTGTGGCGCAGCACCGCGGAACTGCGCCGGATATGGAAAGTGCAACGGGAATTCAGTGCGCAAATGAAAGCCCCCGCCCGGCGCAAGCGCCTGGCCTCCTGGGATGACGCGTTACAGCGCACCCTGCTGCTGGAGCCCTAGCCGCGGTGGGGGACATCATTCCCTTTCGCCGGCCCTCGCTCAAGGAGCAGAACAAGGGCAATACCCTGTGCCGTCACGGACACCACAAGTGGGTGGTGGACAAGGAAAAACAATTCGATGTGAAGCAGGGCAAGCTGGTTACCGTATCGCGCTGCATTCGCTGCGGCAAACACAAGGTCGAGACCCGCTAGCCAGCCCCATGCACGCAGTGCCAGGCAAATGTACTTCAATCTCTCCGGGACAGTAGTGTGACTTTTTCTGCGATACGTTACGAAACCGCCGGGCGCATCGCCCGCATAACACTTAACCGGCCCGAGCGACTCAACGCCATATCCGCCGGTATGCCCGCGGAGATCGCCGCGGCGGTGGCGCTGGCCAATGACGATGACTCAGTCCACGTCATCATTTTGCAGGGTGAGGGCAAGGGCTTCTGCTCGGGCTATGACCTGAAGGATTTCGCGGAGGCCCCGGGCGAAAATGCGGGCGTGCAGGACATGCCGTGGGACCCCATGCGGGATTACCGCCACATGAAGGCCTGTACCGACCATTTCAGCTCCCTGTGGCGCAGTTACAAACCGACCATAGCCAAGGTGCACCACGTCGCTGTCGCGGGCGGTTCGGATATCGCCCTGGCCTGCGACTTCGTCATCATGGAGGAGGAGGCCCGGATAGGTTATCCCCCGGCGCGGGTCTGGGGCTGTCCCACCACCGCCATGTGGGTGTATCGCCTGGGCGCGGAAAAGGCCAAGCGCATGCTGCTGACCGGCGACCTGGTCAGTGGGCGCGAGGCCCGCGATATGGGGTTGGTGCTCGATGCGGTGCAGCCGGAGGACCTGGAAGAGCGGGTGACTCAACTGGCCCAGCGCATGGCCGGTGTACCGCGCAACCAGCTGATGATGCAGAAGCTGATGATCAACCAGGCTTATGAGAACATGGGGCTGGCCAATACCCAGATGATCGCCACCCTGTTCGACGGTATTACCCGGCATTCGCCGGAGGGTATGTGGTTCAAGGAGTATGCGCAGGCCAACGGTTTCGCGGCGGCGGTGGAGTGGCGCGACAGCGGTCGCAATATTCCCCAGGGTCGGGATCGCAATACATAACAGCGGGATAAAAAAAGCCTGCAAAAGCGGGAGACCCACATGACAGTGCAAGCTCTGTTTGCAGACCTTCTGGTCATCGACTGCGCCAGCTTTATCGCCGGTCCGGCTGCCGGCACCATCCTGGCCGACTTTGGCGCCAGGGTGATCAAGATCGAACCGCCCGATGGCGATGGCTATCGCAAACTGAAGCACCTGCCGGGGGTGCCTCGGTGTGACAGCAACTACCCCTGGCGGCTGACCAACCGCAACAAGGAGAGCCTTGCGCTGGACCTAAAGCAGCCTGAAGCCAGGGCAGTGCTGGAACGGCTGCTGAGTCGCGCGGACGTTTTCATCACCAATTATCCCCTGCCTGTGCGCGACAAACTGCGGCTGCAGTACACGGACATGAGGGCGCTCAACCCGAAGCTGATCTATGCCTCCCTCACTCCCTATGGCGAGTCCGGCCCGGAAGCGGGCAGTACTGGCTATGATGCCACCGCCTGGTGGGCGCGTTCCGGGTTGATGGATTCCGTGCGGGCATCCAGCGATACCCTACCCGGGATCTCGGTCCCGGGTATGGGCGACCATATGACGGCCTGCAGTCTATACGGCGCCATCGTTACCGCACTGTACCAGCGCCAGCGCACGGGGCAGGGCTGCATGGTCGGCAGTTCGCTGCTCGCCAACGGCCTGTGGTCCAACGGCTTCAATGTGCAGGCGGCCCTGGATGGCGCCGATATGGACGTGCGTCTTGATTCAGCAAAACTCAGCGCCTTCACCCAGATTTATTGCTGTCGCGACGACCGCTGGTTCCTGCTGACGATCCTGCCCCAGGCACAGGAAGCCGCCTGGCCGCGCCTGGCCCGTTGCCTGGGCCATGGGGAATGGCTGGACGACCCGCGCTTCGCCACTGCAACAGCCCGGCATGAGCACAACCAGGCGCTCACGGCCATGCTGAGGGAGGCCATTGCGCAACAGGACTGGAATTACTGGGAGGCCAGCTTTGCCCAGCACGGGATTACCTGTGGCCGGGTGGCCAGGGCGGCCGATCACCTGGAGGATGCGCAGGTTGCCGCCGCCGGCCTGCTCAGCGATTTCGCTGATGGCAGCGGGCGCACGGTGGATAGCCCGATGTATGTGGGCGGAGCGACGAAACGCCAGCCCTCCGTCGCCCCGGAAGTAGGCGAGCACAGCGTGGGAATACTCAGCGACCTGGGTATCGACGCTGCGACCATAGCCGACTTCCAGGCCCGGGGCATCATAGGCTGATTCCCCCGGAAGCCACCGCGCGTGCCAGCCGGTGCTGCTGTGCGCGGCGGTGGCGGGTTATCCCAGCCCGCCCATCAGCATGTACTTCACCTCGACGTAGTCCTCGATGCCGTACTTGGAGCCCTCGCGGCCCGAGCCGGATTCCTTGACGCCGCCGAAGGGCGCCATCTCGTTGGAGATCATGCCTTCATTGATGCCAACGATGCCATACTCCAGCGCCTCTGCCTCGGTGGATAAGCGCAACACCGCTGCGACCGCACCGAAGATCTCGTTGCGGAAAACGGCCATATCCGAGGTGACATCAGTCAGCGTCCGCGTGGAGGCATTGGTTTCCGAGACACAACCAGCATGTTGGCACAAGGCCGGGAGAGCCTGTTCCTGTTTGCCAGGGTGGCTCAGGTTGCGTATCCTGAAAAGATTTCGTCTCCACCAGTGACGAAACTGGTAGCTATAAGTGAGGTGGCATTTTGACACAGACGAGCACCGCGCAAGCTTGCGGCCGCTATATCTGCCTGATCAGTGTGCACGGCCTGATCCGCGGAAGCGACCTGGAGCTGGGCCGCGACGCAGATACCGGCGGTCAGACCAAATACGTGGTCGACCTGGCCCGTGCGCTGGACGAACAGGCCGGCGTAGATCGGGTAGATCTGGTCACCCGCCGCGTGGTCGACCGCCGAGTCAACGAGGATTATTCCCAGGCGGTCGAACCCCTTTCCAATCAGTCGCAGATCGTGCGTATTGACTGCGGCCCCGAGGAGTATATTCCCAAGGAAGCCCTGTGGGACCACCTGGACAGCTTCGTGGACAACCTGCTGCAGTGGCTCCACCAGCAACCGCGTCTTCCGGACCTGATCCACAGCCATTACGCGGATGCTGGCTATGTCGGCGTCCGGGTCGCCAACCTGCTGGGTATCCCACTGATTCACACCGGGCACTCCTTGGGACGCGACAAGCGCAAGCGCCTGCTCGCCAGCGGGCTTACCAGGGAGGAGATTGAATCGCGCTACAACATATCGCGCCGCATCGATGCGGAAGAGGAGGTGCTGGCCAATGCCGAGCTAGTCATCACCAGCACTCACAATGAGATCGAGGAACAGTACAGCCTGTACAACTTCTACGACCCTGGCCACATGAGGGTGATCCCGCCGGGCACGAACCTGCAACAATTCCACCCCCACACGAAGGACGAACAATTCCCCTACGCCCGCGAGGTTAACCGTTTCATCCAGCACCCGGACAAGCCGTTGATTCTGGCGCTGTCCCGTCCCGACGAGCGCAAGAACCTGCTGACGCTGATCGAGGCGTATGGCGAATCGCAGGCATTGCAAAAAGAAGCCAACCTGCTGATCATCGCCGGTAGCCGGGACGATATCCGCGACATGGCCGACGGGCCGCAGTTGGTGCTGACCAGCCTGCTGGTGCTGGTTGACACTTATGATCTCTACGGCAAGGTGGCCCTGCCCAAAGCCCATCGCCCCGAAGATGTGTCGCAGATCTACCGGCTTGTGGCTGCCGGACGCGGGGTGTTCATAAACCCTGCCCTGACCGAACCTTTCGGGTTGACCCTGCTGGAAGCTGCCGCCAGCGGGTTGCCGATCGTGGCGACAGAAAACGGCGGTCCGGTGGACATTATCGCCAACTGCCATTGTGGCGTACTGGTTGACCCGCTGGACCGGCAGGCGATAAGAAATGCATTGCTACACCTGTTGCGGGACAAAAGTGCCTGGGAGCGCGCCTCCGCAAACGGCATCGCCGGAGTGCGCCGGCACTATTCCTGGCAGGCCCATGCTGACAAATACCTGGAGGCAGTTACGCGGCTCTCCGCCAGATATCCCCCGGCGCGGATAGCGGCACCTGTGCCCAACCTGCGCCATCGGGATCGCGCCATTTTCACCGACCTCGACCACAACCTGATCGGTGATTCGGAGGCGCTGCGCCGCTTCGTCGAACTGATTCGCGCCCACCGCAAATTTGTCTCGTTCGGAATCGTCACGGGGCGCCGTTTCGACTCGGCTCTTGCGCTCATGCGCAGACATGGCGTACCGGCACCGGATGTATTGATCAGCAGCATGGGAACCCGCATTCACTACGGCCAGCAATTGAGTGAAGACCATGTCTGGGTAAGACACATCGATCACGACTGGTCGCGAAGCAAGGTCCGACAGGTTCTGGAAAACCTGCCCGGCATGACCCTGCAGCCGCAGTCCGAGCAGACACCCTTTAAGTTGTCCTACTACTATGACGCCACCGCTGCACCTTCCGTGGACGAAGTTGCTTACCCTGCTACACAAGCGGGAAATCAATGCCAATGTCGTACTCTCTTTCGGCCAGTTCCTGGATGTATTGCCTGCTCGCGCCAGCAAGGGCCTGGCGCTGCGCCATGTAGCCCAGCGCCTGGATATACCCCTGGAGCAGATTCTGGTGGCCGGTGGTTCGGGGGCCGACGAGGACATGATGCGCGGCAACACCCTGGCCCTGGTCGTGGCCAACCGGCATCACGAAGAACTCTCCAAACTGGCGGAGGTGGACCGGATCTTTTTTTCGAAAAAGCCCTTTGCCGGCGGGCTGCTCGAAGCCATTGAACACTACGATTTTTTCAGTTTCACCAGGAGCGCGGCATGAGCGAGCGACTGCTGCTGTGTGTCGACCTTGACCGCACCCTGCTGCCCAACGGTCCCGAGCCGGAATCCGCCGGCGCGCGGGAGCACTTTAAACGTCTGGTGTCACGACCGGAAGTTACCCTGGCGCTGGTCACCGGGCGCGATCGGGAGTTGGTCGATCACGCGATTGAGGAATATCGCCTACCCCTGCCCGATTTCGTGATCGGGGATGTCGGTACCACACTGTATGCTACGGGGTCGCAGCAGCGCTGGGAGCCGCTGGACGAGTGGCAACGGGAGATCGCTCAAGACTGGCGGGGACTGACATCCCGGGACCTGTGTGATCAGCTGCGCGATATCAATGGCCTGCGCCTGCAGGAGCGAACTAAACAGAATACTTTCAAGCTGAGCTATTACACGTCGCCGGACTGCGCTCGCGAGTACCTCTCCGCGCTCATCCAGGCGCGACTTCTCCCCGGTGGTATCAACTGCGCGCCTGGTGTGGAGTATCGATGAGCCAGCAGGAGTCGGTCTGCTGGATGTGATTCCAGCCAGGGCAAGTAAATTTCACGCCCTGGAGGCGCTGCTGCGTCTGCGCGGTTTTACCGCCGAAGAAACCGTATTCTGCGGAGACAGCGGTAACGATCTGGAAGTACTGGAGAGCCAGCTGCCGTCAGTGCTGGTCGCCAACGCGACGGCGGAGGTCCGGCAGCAGGCCTGGGCACAGGCCGCTGAACAGGGACATGCGGGGCAACTCTATCTCGCCCACGGCGGGTTTATGGGCATGAACGGCTGCTATGCCGCCGGTATCCTTGAGGGCGTTGCTTACTTTCATCCGACGGTTATCCCGTGGATGGGCTTCGGCGAGGAACACACCGTACCATGATCGGGCAGCTGGTTATCTTCGGCGAGGTGCTGTACGACTATTTTCCCGACGGTCGGCGCGTGCTGGGAGGTGCCCCATTCAATGTCGCCTGGCACCTGCAGGCCTTCGGGCAGATGCCCCTCCTGGTAAGCCGGGTGGGCCGGGACGCGGAAGGAGACGAGGTGCGCAGCGCGATGCGCGCCTGGGGTATGGAGGATGCCGGCCTGGGCAGCGAACTCGCAGCGACCCACCGGCAGGGTCGTCGTGAGTTTCCATGAAGGGGAGCCAAACTATGAGATAGTGCCCCACTGCGCATTCGATGCCATCGAAACGCCCGTACCCGCCAAGTGCGAAGTGCTTTACCACGGCAGTCTCGCCACCCGCGAGCAACCCTCCCGGCAAGCATTGTGGCAGCTGCGCCGCAACAGCCCCAAACTGATCTTTTTCGATGTCAACCTACGGCACCCCTGGTGGCGTCACGATGAGATCGAGGAACTGCTGGCAGGGACGCACTGGGTCAAGCTGAACCAGGAAGAACTGGTCGCTGCTGCAACCTGGCGTGAGCAAAAGCCGCGAGGCCATGGAGAGCTTCCTGGAGCAGCACCGACTCGAGGGCCTTATCCTGACCCGCGGCGCCGACGGCGCGGAACTGCTGACGCGCGCCGGAGACTACTGCACAGTAGCGCCTGAACCGGCCACTCGGCTGGTGGACACGGTGGGCGCCGGCGACGCCTTCACCGCAGTGGCGATCCTGGGCCTGTTGCGTGAATGGCCGCTACAGCAACTGCTGGAACGGGCGCAGCAGTTCGCCGCCCGGGTGGTCGGCCTGCGGGGCGCTACCACCGACGATCGGCTATTTTATGCGCCGCTGCTCCAGCAGTGGCAGGTCAATCCCTGAATCTGGGTATCCCATGTACGAACAACAGTCTCATTCACTGCTCAACAGCATCCTCAACCAGCTGCGGCCTGAAATCCAGGCCCGCGACCTGCGCCATTTCTACACCCGGTTGGGTGCCAATTTCTATGCCATCCATTCACTGTTTCACCGCCTGTATGGCCAGCGGGAAGATTTCGCACAGCACGCCCTGAACCTGGTCAACGTACTGGCGACCCAGTACATCGCCCGGCCTGATGAACTCAAACAGATCGACATCCAGCGGGAACAGGACCATAACTGGTTCCTCAGCCAGGAATGGGTGGGTATGGCCCTGTACACCGAGGGTTTTGCCGGAGATCTTAAAGGCCTGCGAGGTCGGCTGCGTTACCTGCAGGAACTGGGTGTGAACATGATACATATCATGCCGCTACTGGAGTGCCCGGAGGGCGCCAGCGATGGTGGTTACGCGGTGAAGAATTTCCGCAATGTCGATCCGCGTGCTGGCACCCTCGAAGACCTCGAGGCGCTGGCCGCCGATCTGCGCCAGCGCAATATCCTGCTCACGCTGGACGTGGTGCTCAACCATACCTCGGAAGAGCACGAGTGGGCCAAACGCGCACGCAGCGGTGAGCAGCGTTATCAAGACTTCTACTACGTCTTTGATGACCGCACTGTGCCGGATATGTTCGAGGAGACCATGCCGGAAGTCTTCCCCGAGACTGCTCCGGGCAACTTCACCTTCGACACAACCATGGGCAAGTGGGTGATGACAGTATTCAACCAATACCAATGGGATCTCAACTACAGCAATCCCGAGGTCTTCATCGCGATGCTCGACATCATTCTGTTTTGGGCAAACAAGGGCGCAGATATTATGCGACTCGATGCAGTGGCGTTCCTGTGGAAGAAAATCGGCACTACCTGTCAAAACGAGCGTGAGGCGCACCTGCTGCTGCAACTTATGAAGGACTGCTGCCAGGTCACTGCTCCGGGTCTGCTGTTTATCGCCGAGGCCATTGTCGCCCCCGTCGAGATCGCCAAGTACTTCGGCGAGGACGCCATCATCGCCAAGGAGTGCGAGATCGCCTACAACGCCACCCTGATGTCCCTGCTGTGGGATGCCACGGCCACCAGAAATGCCCGGCTGCTCAACCAGGGAGTCCGGAGCCTGCCGGAAAAACTGGACCGGGCCACCTGGCTGAACTATGTTCGCTGCCACGACGACATCGGCCTGGGTTTCGACGACGCCGACATCGTTTGCTGCCACTACGAGCCCAAGGCGCACCGCAGCTTCCTGGTGGACTACTTTTCTGGCGCCTGGGACGACTCTCCCGCACGGGGCCAGCCCTTTGGAAAAAACTCCAGAACCGGGGACGCCCGCATTTCCGGTTCCCTGGCCGCCCTGGTAGGCCTTGAGACCTTCCTGGAAAGAGGCGATGAGGCGGGCATCGACATATCCATCCGGCAGATTCTGCTGCTGCACAGCGTGACACTTTCCTTCGGCGGCATACCCCTGATTTACTACGGCGACGAAATCGGAACATGCAACGCCACGGATTTCCTGCTGGATCCGGACAAAGCACGGGACAACCGCTGGATGCACCGACCCCGCATCGACTGGAATCGGGCGGAGCGCAGGCACAGCACCGGTACCGCGGAGCAGCGGATATTCGACGGTCTCAGGCGCATGATTGCCGTGCGCAAATCCATACCCGCCTTCGCCGATTTCAACAACCGGGAACTGATCGATGTGGGCAACGAACACCTGTTCGTCTATCTGCGCAGCAATCCATATCTGCAACACGATACGGTATTGGTGGTGAACAATTTCCACGACCATCCGCAACAGCTGGACCTGACGGACCTGGGAAACCGCGGGCTGTTCGAACTCGGCAACATGAGGGATCTGGTGTCGGGGGAGGCCTTGACCGAAAGCGGGGATCAGGTACTGATCCCCGCCGCCAGCTTCTACTGGCTGGTGGTGGAGATGTAACACCCCGGGCGCAGCGCGATGTTACGGGCGCTTCAGCTCGGTGCCACCTGGCCGAGCCCCGCAGGATGGCGCGCTAAGCAGGCGCTGGAGTCGGCAATGATCATCAGTGGCGTTCGACCACCCGGCGTAGTCCGCGCACGGACTCCGACATGGCCTTGATGCCCTCCGCTTCGAAGGCGTCAACACGTATAACGTCATACAGTGCGGTCAGTGCCTCCAGCAACGCGTCGCGGTCGGCCTCCTCGATAACCTTTTCTGCCACAGCCCAGTCCACCAGCTCGCTGCGCTGGTGGCCCATGAGCAACGCGATGCCGTCGAGATCATCGGGGTCGCGCTGTCGCACCGCCTGGTGCAGAGCATCGCGCAGGGCCTGGGTGGAATTGGCCAGGCGGTAGGCGTGTAACACCCGGCCCAGCGCGTCGTTCGGCTGTTCAGTGTAATAGGCGCCGCGGACAATCCGGTCCCGCGCCGGGCCTGGGTGGACGATGGTGGCTGCCACTGCTGCACCCAGCTTTTGGTCGGGCCGGCGCAGGCGACCGTGGCCAAGCGGAAAAACCAGCAGGCGCAGGGGCCAGCGCAGAACCTTCACCGGGTAGTTATCAATAAGTTCGCGCATGTGTAGCTGCAATTCGTAGAGGCAGGTTTGCAGGCACCACTGGACCAGCTCGCGTTCGGACTCCGGGTAGCCCTCCTCGTGCCATTGCTTGATAACCGCGGAAGCATAGTAGAGCTGCACCAGGCAGTCTGCCATGTGCCCGGAAAGGCGCTGCCGGGCCTTCAGGCCGCCCCCGATTGAGAGCAGGGTGACATCTGTCAGACAGGGAATAGGCTGCGGCAAAGCGCGAGAGCTGGCCGTAATAGGGGCGCAGCTTACCTCCGTCCGGAACGGGCTCCAGCCGGCCGCCGCTCAGCGCCCAGCAGCAGGCTGCGCAGGACATTGCGTGCGGTGTGGCCGATGTGGCGGAAAATAACCGCGTCGAGCCTGGCGACGGCCTGCGCCTCATCCTCCATGCCGGCGGCCTCTATTTCATCGACGATAAAGGGATGGCAGCGGATGGCGCCCTGGCCGAAGACCATCAGGCTGCGGGTGAGGATATTGGCCCCCTCCACCGTGATGGCGATAGGTACAGCCTGGTAGATGCGCGCCATGAAATTGCGCGGCCCCGTAATGACGCCGCGCCCGGCCACCACGTCCATGGCGTGGTTGATCACCACTGCGCATGAGGTCGGTGTTGCGGTACTTCAGCAGGGCCGAGGGCACTGCCGGGCGCACGCCCCGATCCAGCATTGACGTTGTCAGCAAACGCGCGGCGTCCATCATATAGCTGTAGCCTGCAACGGGTTCCAGGGCCTCCTGTACGCCCTCGAATTCGCTGATGGAGCGCCCGAACTGTTCGCGCACGCAGGCATAGGAGCCTGTGGCCAGGCTGGCCACTTTGCCGGCTCCCGCCGCCAGTGCAGGCAGTGAGATCGAGCGGCCGATGGACAGGCATTCCAGCAACATGGTCCAGCCCTTGCCGAGCATGTCCTGGCCGCCGATTACCTGATCCATGGGGATAAACACGTCGTTGCCCCAGGTGGGCCCATTCATGAACACCGTGTTCATCGGCAGGTGGCGGGTGCCGCTGTGCACCCCGGGCAGGTCGTGGGGTACCATGACGCAGGTCACCCCCACTGTTTCATCATCCCCCAGCAGGTGTTCCGGGTCGTAAACCTTGATGGCCAGGCCGATCAATGGTCGCCACCGGGGCCAGGGTGATGTAGCGCTTGTTCCAGGTGACCCTGAGTCCCAGTACCTGCTCGCCCTGCCAGTCTCCCATGCAGACTATGCCCTTGTCGGGAATGGCGCCGGCATCAGAGCCGGCCACCGGGGAGGTGAGCGCAAAGCAGGGAATATCCTCGCCGGATGCAAGCCGTGGCAGGTAGTGGGACTTCTGTTCATCGGTCCCGTATTCCATCAGCAGCTCGCCCGGGCCCAGGGAATTGGGCACCATCACCGTGACCGCCGCGGATACGCTGCGGGTGGAAATCTTCATGACGATTTCAGAGTGGCGCGGTCTGGGAGAAACCCTTGCCGCCGTATTCGGTCGGAATCACCAGGCCGAAAAATCCCTGCTTGCGCACGTAATCCCAGGTCTGGCCAGAGAGGTCAAATAGTTCATTGGTGATGGTCCAGTCATCGACCATTTCACACAGCGTATTCACCGGACCGTCGAGAAACGCCTGTTCCTCCGCCGTCAGGCGGGCGTGGGGAGCATCCAGCAGGCGTTTCCAGTCGGGGCGACCCGAGAACAACTCCCCGTCCCAGTCCACGCTGCCCGAGCGCAGGGCCTCCGCCTCGGTTTCCGACAGCTTGGGCAACATGCCTCGCACCCAGCCCAGCAGAGCGCGGCTCAGCCAGTCGCGTCGGAAGGTGTTCGGGACCAGCAGAAACAGCATGGCAACGAACAACAGGGTACCGAAAAGCAAGCTCGCCAGGCTGGCCGAGTCCAGGTACCAGCCGATAACCAGGGCGCCGGACAGCACAACGAGGGCAGTGGAGCCGCCAAGGCCGAGGTAGAGAAGTACCAGGGCGCTTATCAGGAGGAGTATCAGGCTCATGGAATCAAGTCTCATAACTGGCAGGGTATGTAGACTGAGTATAGACCGAACTGACACGTCAAGTGCCCGACATGGGTAGGATGGGCTTATCAATACCTATAAATGGCACCGATTTGCACGGCTTGGCGCCCGGCAGATATCCTCAGTTATGCCGTTTGGCTGTATTGCGGACCCGGACTCTTTTTATTACAAAGGTGAGCGGGCCCTCGATGCAAAGTTGGCCAGCCAGCGGCGCGCGAAGGCTGGAACCGGGGCTGGTGTCCGCGGCGGGGCGGGCTATCCCAGTCCACCCATCAGCATGTACTTCACCTCGACGTAGTCGTCGATGCCGTACTTGGAACCCTCGCGGCCCGAGCCGGATTCCTTGACCCCGCCGAAGGGCGCCATCTCGTTGGAAATCATGCCTTCATTGATGCCGACGATGCCGTATTCCAGCGCCTCCGCCACGCGCCACACCCGGCCGATATCCCGGGTGTAGAAGTACGAGGCCAGGCCGAACTCGGTGTCATTGGCCATGGCGATGACCTCTGCCTCGGTGGAGAAGCGCACCACCGGTGCGACCGGACCGAAGATCTCGTTGCGGAAGACGCGCCATGTCCGGGGTGACACCGGTCAGCACCGTGGGCTGGTAGAAGCAGCCGCCCAGTGCGTGGGGGCCGCCGCCCAGGGCGACCCTGGCGCCGGCGGCAATGGACGCCTGCACCAGCTTGTCGACATCGCTGACCGCCCTGGTGTTGACCAGCGGGCCGATGGTGATGCCGTCCTGCATGCCGTCACCCACGGTCAGTGCGGCGGTGGCCGCGACCAGTTTCTCGACGAAGGCGTCGTACACGCCGTCCTGCACGAACAGGCGATTGGAGCAGACGCAGGTCTGGCCGGCATTGCGGTACTTGGAAACCATCGCGCCCTGCAACGGCGGCATCGAGGTCGGCGTCATCGAACACGATGAACGGCGCATTGCCGCCGAGTTCCATCGAGGTTTTTTTCATGGTGGCGGCGCAGGCCGCCTCCAGCATCTTGCCCACCGGGGTGGAGCCGGTGAAGGTCAGTTTGCGCACCAGCGGGTTGGACGTGAGCTCGCCACCGATTTCCGCAGCGCCGCCGGTGACCACGTTGATGACGCCGGCGGGCACCCCGGCGCGCGCCGCCAGTTCCGCCATCGCGAAGGCGGAGAGGGGCGTCTCGGACGCGGGCTTGATGACGATGGTGCAGCCCGCCGCCAGCGCGGGGGCGGCCTTGCGGGCGATCATGGCGTTGGGAAAATTCCAGGGGGTGATAGCGGCCACAACCCCCACCGGTTGCTTGATGCAGACAATGCGCTTGTCGGGAGAGGGGCCGGGTATGACATCGCCATCGATGCGCTTGGCCTGCTCGCCGAACCATTCGACGAACGCGGCGCCATAGGCGATTTCGCCGCGGGACTCCGCCAGCACCTTGCCCTGCTCGGCGGTCATGATCCTGGCCAGGTCTTCCTGGTGCTGCATCATCAGGTCGAACCACTTGCGCAGGATATTAGCCCGCGCTTTGGCGGGTTTGCGGGCCCACTCCGGCATGGCGGCGGCGGCTGCAGCCACGGCCCTGGCGGTTTCCGCCGCGCCCAGTTTGGCCACCGTGCTGACCAGCGCACCGTTGGCGGGGTTGTTTACATCGATGGTGGCGCCACTGTCGGCATCGACCCACTGGCCGTCGATATAGGCCTGGTTTTTCAGCAGTCCTGGATCGCTTAGGGAGAGCTGCATGCTTGTTATCCTCGTTGGCTAATTTGGGTGAGAGGGTGAGCGATAGTGTGACGGGCGCGGATTATCGCAGAAAATGCCGGAGATATCTGTTCCCCCTTCGGGGTTATTGTGTGCGCCGGCGGCGGGGCAGTTGATGTTTGCGCACCAGGTGTCGCATCTGGTCGTAGCTCAGGCCCAGGGCGGCGGCGGCGCGGCGCTGGTTGTGCCCGTGCTGCGCCAGGGCCTCCTGCAGCAGTTGCAACTCGATCCGGCCGATGCGCTCACTGAAGCCAGCTGGCGCCGCGGCCGGTTGCTTCGGTAAATCCTCAGACGTCAGCTGCGGCGTCACCTCTTCCTTGGCAAAGGGCGAGCGGAAGGGGTCGAGCACGATCTGTCCGACAGGTTCCAGCGGGTCGTTCCAGCGGTAGAGGGAGCGCTCCACGGCGTTCTTCAGTTCGCGCACATTGCCGGGCCAGTCGTGCCCGACCAGGGTTTCCAGCGCCGCCGGGCTGAAGCCGGCGAACAGGTCCCAGCCCAGTTCCGCGCACATCTGCACGGCGAAGTGCTGGGCCAGTTCCGGGATATCCTCGCCGCGCTGGCGCAGGGCGGGCAGATGGACGACGTCGAAGCTCAGGCGGTCCAGCAGGTCGCTGCGAAACAGGCCCCGGGCGGCCTGGGCCTGCAGGTCGGCATTGGTGGCCGCGATCACGCGCACATCGACCTGCAGGGTTTGCTGGCCCCCGAGGCGCTCGAATTCGCCGTACTCAACCAGTCGCAGCAATTTTTCCTGCAGGCGCGGTGACATGGTAGCCACCTCGTCGAGGAACAGGCTGCCGCCATCGGCCCGCTCGAAGCGCCCGCGCTGGGTGCGGGTGGCACCGGTGAAGGCGCCGGCCTCGTGGCCGAACAGTTCCGATTCCAGCAGGCTGTCGGCGATAGCGGCGCAATTGACCTTGAGCAGGGGGGCGTCCCAGCGGCCGGACAGGTAGTGCAGGCGCTCCGCCGCCAGTTCCTTGCCGGTGCCGCGTTCGCCCAGCACCAGGACCGGCCGGTTGATCGCCGGCCAGCCGCGACACCTGGTCAAGGGCGCTGGCCAGGGCGGCGGAGTGGCCGATCATGTTGATTTGCTTTTTCATAGGCTGAAATATACCGATAAATAGGGTATATAAAACCTACTTTAAGGTAAATATAGCCATTCTCTTGATACTATGAGCTGGTGCTGAACCTCTTTGCTTGGCCTAATTACTATTAAAAACAATCACTTTAGAATCTGGCACGGTTCCTGTATCGCTATGGCAGGGCAAGCGAACCCCAACGGGTCCATCGAGCAGGCAGACAGGAGCAAAACCATGGGCATATTTTCCCGCATGAGCGACATCATCAATTCCAATATCAACTCCATGCTGGACCAGGCGGAAGATCCCGAGAAGATGATTCGCCTGATCATCCAGGAGATGGAGGACACCCTGGTGGAGGTGCGCAGTTCTTCCGCCCGGGTGCTGGCGGACCGCAAGGCCGCGGCCCGCCGGCTGGAGCAGGTGCAGGCGGAGGCCGGCAGCTGGGAGGACAAGGCGCGCCTGGCGATCAGCAAGGAGCGCGAGGACCTGGCCCGGGCGGCGCTGCAGGAAAAGCGGGTCATCGAGGAGGAGATCGCGGTGGTCGAGGCGGAGCTGCGAGGCGACCGACGAGCATATCGCCCAGCTCAACGGCGAAGTGGCCCAGCTGCAGCAGAAGCTCAGCGATGCCAAGGCCAAGCAGAAGGCGCTGCTGATGCGCAGCAAGACGGTGGAGTCGCGCATCAAGGTGAAGCGGCAGATGCACCGGGAGGCCCTCGACGGCGCCTTTCAACGCTTCGAGTATTTCGAGCGGCGCATGGACAACCTGGAGAGCCAGCTCGACGCCATGGACATGGGGCGCGAGCGTCGCCCAACCTGGCGGCGGAAATAGACGTCGCTGCAGGAAGATGCCCGGATCACCGACGAGCTGGAGCGGCTGAAGTCGGAACTGGGTCGCAACGATGGCAGGCAGGCGGACCGCTGCAAGTCGATTGGCTAAGCGACTCAACAATGGCAGCATGATCACGGTCGCCGCGCTGCCCAAAGGAAGGAAGCAATGGAATTCTGGAAATTCATGTTTGTCCCGACCATCCTGTTCCTGGTCATCGTCGCGCCGCTGTGGCTCACCATGCACTATCGCAGCGTGAACCGCGCGTCCCGCGGCCTGACGCGGGAGGATCGGGAGTCGGTTGAGCAGATGCTGGTAACAGTCGATAAACTGACCGACAGGATCGAGGCACTGGAAGCGATCCTGGATGCAGACCACCGCGAATGGCGCCGCCAGGTCGACCGCCAGGGTCGCGACCAGGCCGCGAGGGAGGGCTAAGGGTATGGCTACAGAGCGCGCCCGCGAGGGCGAGTACGAGCAGGTGGCTACCGCCGCAAGCAGGACCGCTTCCGTGCCCGCAAGGCCGCCGGCTGGGGTATGAACCTGTATCGCAACACCCGCGACGGAAAGATCGGCGGGGTCTGTGCGGGGCTGGCCGATCACTGGGACATCGCCCCCTGGGTTGTGCGGCTGAGCTGGGTCGCCGCCTTTCTGTTCACCGGTTCCCTGGCCCTGTGGGTGTACCTGGCCGCCTGGATCCTGCTGGCGCCGCGGCCGACCCGTTGGACGGCAGCCGGCAGCCGTGCCACAGGTCCGGAGTACGAGGAGGCAGTGGTGGAGATGGAGTACGACGAGCGCCACCACGATTACCGCCCGCGCAAGGTGTTCCGCTATGCGGACAGCAGCAGCGAGCGCCTGCGGCGTGCCAGGGAGCGGTTGGATGCCGCCCTTGCACGGGTGGAGGACATGGAGTCCTACGTGACCTCGCGTCGCTATGAGCTCAACAAGGAATTTTCCCGACTTTAGCGCACCGGGTCACACTCCCGTCGACAAGGTGTGCGAATCACCATTTTTCCGGGCTATCCGGCCCCGAAAATATTGGCTATGCTCATGCCACTAGTTTCCCTGTTGCGGGTGGGTCTGTGGGTTCTGGCAGTCTTCGGTACGCGATCGGCATGGCGGGTGCGCAGTGGTGAACGGTGCGGAACCGATGGTGCCGCCGCCCGCGGCACTCCTGTCCCTCACCGAGGCCCATCGGGCCCTGGCGGAAATCCTCTCCCTGAATCTCAGCCGCAGGCACCTGCGCAGAATAGCCCCCCTCGGTGACGGCCACCCGGTGATGGTGCTTCCTGGGTTTATGGGAGATGACGGTTACAACGCGGCCATGCGGCGATTCCTCGGGGGACTCAATTACTCGGTGCACGGCTGGGGCCTGGGGCGCAACCTGGGCCCGCGAGGCGGAGTGCTGGAGGGTCTGAGGGACCGCATCCATGCTCTGCACGATCGCTACGAGCAGCCGGTGTCGCTGGTCGGCCACAGCCTCGGCGGAATCTTCGCCCGGGAAATCGCCCGTGAATACCCCGAGAAGGTGCGCCAGGTGATCTCCCTCGGTAGCCCCTTTGGCCGCGGCCGCATGACCGCCTCCGTGCCCGCCCGGTTGTTCAGCGCGCTGAACCCGCCCCGGGAACTTCCCGTCGACCAGGACATTATCCACCTGGCACCGCCGGTACCCTTTACAGCGATTTATTCCAAGGGCGATGGCATCGTCAATTGGCAAACCACCGTGCAACAGGATCACCATCAGCGCAGCCAGAATATACAGGTGCGCGGCAGTCACTGCGGCATGACCCTCAACCCGGTGATCTGGTACCTGGTGGCGGATCGCCTGGCCACCCACCCCGACCGCTGGCAGCCCTTCCAGCGCGCCAGCTGGCGCAGCCTATTTTACCCCGCGGCGGATTGACGCCGGTCAAAACAGCTCGAACTGATCCGCGTTTGCCTTGTGCGCAGCGCCGTGCGCCGTCGCGGGTGCGGTGAACAGGTCGGTGCGCCCGCCGGAGCTGGCTTCGCCCGGCACGAGTTCCAGGCGCTTGCAACTCACTCGAAAGCGCTGTGCCAGCAGGTCGGCGAAGGTGCCCGTGCCGCGCATGCGATGGCCGAAGCGCGCGTCGTAATCTGCGCCGCCGCGGCACTGGCGCAGCACGCTGATCACATGCTTCGCCCGCAGCGGGTAGTGCTGCTGCAGCCACTCAAAAAACAGATCGCGTATCTCCAGTGGCAGGCGCAGCAGCAAATAGGCTGCGCCGCTTGCCCCTGCCTGCTTCGACCTCTCCAGGATGGTTTCCATCTCGCTGTCGTTGAGGGCGGGAATGACAGGGGCGAACAGCAGCGTGACCGGTATGCCCGCAGCGGCCAGGGCCGCCATCGCCGCCAGCCTCGCTGCACCGGAGGCAGCCCGGGGTTCGAGTAACCGCTTCAGGTCGGCGTCCAGGGTGGTAATGCTGATGGCCACCGAGCACAGGCCCTGGGCCGCCATGTCCGCGAGGATGTCGATATCGCGCGTCACCAGCGCGCCCTTGGTGATAATCGCCACCGGGTGGCGCTGGCGCTGCAGCACTTCCAGTATCTGCCGGGTGATACGGTATTCCTTCTCGACGGGCTGGTAGGGGTCGGTGTTGGCGCCCAGGGTGATGCTGCTGCAGGTGTATCCGGGCCTGGCCAGCTCGCGCTCGAGCAGGGCGGCGGCGTTGCGCTTGTAGGTGAGCCGGGTTTCGAAATCCACGCCCGGGGACAGGTCGAGGTAGGCATGGGTGGGTCGGGCGTAGCAGTAAATGCAACCGTGCTCGCAGCCCTGGTAGGGGTTGATCGACTGGCTGAAAGGAATGTCCGGCGAGCTGTTGCGGGAAATGATGCTGCGCGCGTCCACCGGGCGGCACTCGGTCACCGGGCTGGGGCCGATGATGCCATCGTCCCACTCAACCCGGGTTGGCTGGTAGCGGCTGCCCTGGTTGCTGAGTGCGCCGCGCCCCTTGCGCACGCTGCGCTGCCTCACAATGATGTCGCCCCGGTCTGTCATGTCAAAGGCCGGTGTGCCCTTTACTGTACAAAAAAACAGTATACGCCTTGCTTGGGTCGGCGCAAGTTTTTGCTTTAGTCTGCCTGCACTATCAAACGCGCTACAGGTTTCTCGATGCTGCACCGCATCTGGCTGGGCTTTTTTGTCGTCGCCTTCATCAGCGCGCTTTACCAATGGCTTGGCCTGGGCGACGCCGCCGTATTCCAGCGCATGGTGGCAGCCCTGTTCGACATGGCGGGCCTGTCGGTGGAGCTGGCCATCGGCCTGGTCGGGCTGATGGGCCTGTGGCTGGGCATCGTGGCGGTAGGGGAGGCCAGCGGGTTGATCGACAAGCTGGCCCGGGCGCTGTCGCCCCTTTCACCCGCCTGATGCCGGGGGTACCGGCAGGCCATCCCGCCATCTCATCCATGACGCTCAACCTGGCGGCCAATGCGCTGGGGTTGGACAACGCCGCGACTCCGCTGGGTATCAAGGCGATGAAGGATTTGCAGTCGCTCAACCCGACCCCTGAGGTGGCCAGTAATGCCCAGATCCTGTTCCTGGTGCTGAACACCTCCGGCGTCACCCTGTTTCCCATGACGATCCTGTTGTACCGCGCCCAACTGGGTGCGCCGGATCCGGCGTCGGTGTTCATCCCGATACTCCTGGCCACCTGCTGCTCTACCCTGGCCGGCCTGCTGGTCACCGCCTGGGTGCAGCGCATAAATCTGGCGAACACGTTTGTGCTGATCTACCTCGGTGCTGCGTTTGCCTTCCTGCTGGCGCTGGTCGGCTGGTTTGCGACTCTCGGCGCCGATGAGCTGCAGCGCCAGTCCAGCCTGCTGAGCAATCTGCTGATCATGGCGCTTATCCTGCTCTTTCTCCTGGTGGCGCACCGGCGCTCGGTGAATGTCTACGACACCTTCATCGAGGGGGCGCGGCAGGGCTTTGAAACCGCGATCGGCATCATTCCCTACCTGGTGGCAATGCTCGCGGCAATCGGCGTGCTGCGCGCCAGCGGCGCCATGGATATCGTCATGAGCGGCCTGCGTGACCTGGTGGCGCTGGGCGGCTGGGATGGGCGCTGGGTAGATGCCATGCCCACTGCCCTGATGAAGCCCCTGTCGGGATCCGGTGCCAGGGCCATGATGATCGATACCATGAATACCTTCGGCGTGGATTCCTTCCAGGGACGTCTTGCCGCCACCATGCAGGGCTCCACGGAAACGACTTTCTACGTGCTCGCGGTGTATTTCGGGGCCGTGGGCATTCGCCATGGCCGCCACGCACTGACCTGTGGCCTGACTGCGGATGTCGCAGGCATCAGCGCCGCAATTGCGCTCGCCTACTGGTTTTACGGTTGAGGCAGTTCACGATGGTATATTCGGGTTTTTCTGGCCGGGGAAGTCGGCGGGCATGAGTATCCGCGCAAAGGGCGAGCATTCGCTGCTGGGCACCTTCATCGTCCCGGTGGCGCAGGTCTTGCGCCAGCTCGGTATCGACCCCCTGGCGGTGGCCGAGGCGGCAGGTATAGACCTGGCCAGGGGCGCCAATCCGGACTGGCGGGTCAGCCAGGCGGACTTCAATTGCCTTTTGGAAAGCGCCGTGGCGGCCAGCGGTGACGAGGCCTTCGGCCTTCTAGCCGCCGAGCAGCTGCAACCCCAGGTCCTGCATAGCCTGGGCCTCGCCTGGCTGGCCAGTGATACGGTCTATGACGGCCTGTTGCGCTTGCAGCGGTTTGGTCGACTGGTGAGTACCGCAATCGAGCTGCAGTTGCAGGAGGAGGGCGACACCATCCACCTGGAGCTTGGCATGGACCCGCGGGCCGGCGGCATTGTGCCCGCCAGCCAGGACTACGCCGTCGGCATCATCACCCGCATGTGCCGGCTCACCCTGGGAGAATTCCTGGCGCCGGTGAATGTCCTGATGCAGCGGCCGCAGCCCTCGAAACCGGAGCGCTGGGAATACCAGCTGGCGAGCAGGGTGGTGTTTGCTGCCGCCACCACACGCATCAGCTGGGCCCGCGCCGATATCATGGAGCCGCTGGTGACCGGCGACCCGCTGCTGGCGCGAATCAACGACGAGCATACCCAGGCCTACCTGGACAACTTCACGGGAAAGTCCACCACCAGGGAGGTCGTGGACAAGATCGTGGAGAGATTGCCGGACGGACCGCCCAGCCAGCAACAGATCGCCAGCGCCCTTCACGTCAGCAACCGCACCTTGCAGCGAAAACTGCGGGATGAGGGGACCAGCTTCATGGACCTGGTGCAGGATTCGCGCATGCAGCTTGCACAGAAGTATTTGAGCAGTTCGGGTCGCTCGGTCGTTGAGACCGCCTACCTGCTTGGCTTCTCCGAGCCCAGCACGTTTTCCCGGGCCTTCAAACGCTGGACCGGTGTCGCCCCGGCCGAGTACCGCGAGGGTGTGCGCGCCCCTCCCCGCTAGCATCCTTCACGGCAACAAGCGCCGACGGCTCTGCTCATTGGCGCGAGGGGCCATGCCAGCGGCGCAACCGGCCATGTCGGTCGCGCGCCGAGCGGCGTAATTTGTGCATAAACCCACTGCGGAGTTTGTGCCATGTCCAGTCCTGCCATCACCATCACTGACAAAGTCGTGCGAATGATCAAGTCCATGGTCCACCTCGCCATGCGCGTTTACTACAGGCGCGGCGCCACCGCGGCGGAGCTGTCGAGCTTTCTCGATAACTGGACACCCTCGAATTCCCAGCTGTACCACGAAGGCGTGGTAGAGGCGGTGCTGTTTGACCTCCACAGCGAGGGCAAGGTGATCCAGGCCGGTGCCCGCTGGTACCCGGTAGGCCTGGCTCGCTGACCGCCTCCCTCCCGGGCGATCGGGGTCACCCGGCCACTGCCGGATACGAATTCGGGTAGCGGCTCACATTTTTTCGGGAAAAATTTGCGTTCTTCCCGCGCTCGGCTATCTTCATCAGTGCACGCCCTCCCCGGGCGTGCGAACACGTCCCCTGGCCTATGTTTCTGCCCCGAAACATATGGCTGTTGGCCCGCAGTACATGACCTGTGTTGCGGGCTTTTTTTTGCCCAAAAATCCGCGAGAAGCCGCAACTATTTAATGTCAATTCTAGAATAATTTTCGGGTCTGGCGCCGCTGGCCATGCTGTTGGCGCTCCAGGCCATGCCCCCTGACGGCCCGGGGGCCTATCATTCCTGCCGGTTTCACCGGACGTCGCCCAACCGGGCCGGACGGAACGAACGAGGAGAGAGTCATGCACGAACTGGTAAGCAGAATCAATGACCCCGAGCTGTGCTACGTCTTTGCCAAAAACGCCAGGCGCAACGGCCACCCCGAACTCGCGCTGCAGGCCTATCGCCGTGCGGTGGAGCTGCGGGCCGGGACTCACGCCGCCGCCAACCCGGCGGAGACCGCTGCCCTGCGGGCCATCTATGCCTACGAGGAGGCGCTCAGCTTTACCCGGGGCAAGCGCACCAGGGCGACCGGCACCTGGCAACTGGTCAATCGCCACGGTGTACTGCCGGCACTGCGCAAGCGCCTGCGCTCCCGCAACTTCGATGACGTGCAGCCGGCGCTCACCCAGCTGGGCCTCGCGGATTACAGCTTCAGCGCGGTGGAGGCGGCCTACCCGGAAGCCTTCTCAGCTTCAGCGGCCTAGGCTGCAAGCAATCACTACCTCACCCGGCTCCGGCCGGGTTTTTTTCGCCTGCCCCCCGCGGGCTGTGCATTACGACCGTTTTTGCCGGCACACGCTATTGTTGTAACCAGAAGTAGTTTAAATTGCCTGCGAAAGTCGCTTGCGACGACCCACTAGAATCCTTATTACAAAGGGCATTTCTGTGACCGGTGACGTGATGGCAAACCCGATCAAAATTCGCCTGGCGGATATGCTGGACCAGGATCTGTTCATGCCGAGGGAGCTCAGCTGGCTCTCGTTCAACGCGCGGGTGTTACAGGAGGCCGTCGACCAGGCCAACCCGCTGCTGGCCCGGCTGCGCTACCTGGGTATTTTTTCCAACAACATGGACGAGTTTTTCCGGGTACGGGTAGCGGAAGTCCGCCGTCTGATCTCCATGTCCGCCGGGGGCGACAAGCAACACTTCAAGGATTTGCTGCTTGCGATCCAGGAGAACGTGGTGCACCTGCAGCACGAGTTCGACCGCATCTACCTGACGGTGCTGGGGGAAATGGCGTCCCGCCACATCTACCTTATCGACGAATCCCAGCTCGATGCGGGCCAGGCTGCCTGGGTGCAGGGTTACTTTACCCGCACGGTGCTGCCGGAACTGGAGCCAATCCTGCTGCGCGACTCCCAGCCCATTCCAGCGCTCAATGATGAGTCGCTCTACCTGGCGGTGGATATCAGAACAGGCGACAATTTCAACTACGCGGTGGTCGAGGTTCCCACCGACCGCCTGCCGCGGTTCGTGGAGATACCCAAGCGCAAGGGTGGAAGCGGCAAGGTCTTCATCGTACTGGACAATATCATCAGGGCCTGCCTGCCCCAGATGTTTCGCGGTGTTATTCCTATCGATGAGGCCGGCGCCTTCTGTTTCAAGTTTTCCCGGGACGCGGAACTTGCTATCGATACGGGTATCGACCAGACCCTGATCGACAAGATGGCAGTCAGCCTGAAGAAACGCCGCAGGGCAGACGCCGTGCGCATGGTATACGACGGAAAAATGCCGGCTCGCCTGCTGGAGTATCTCACTAACCGCTTCGGCTTCGGCAAGTATGACAGCCTGATTGCAGGCGGCCGCTACCATAATTCCAAGGATTTCATGTCGTTTCCCAAGGCGGGACCGAAGTTTCTCGAGTTCAAGCCGCTGCCGCCTATCCGCCTACCCCGGCTGGAGCAGCAGGACAGTATTTTCGACGCGATCCGCGAAAAGGATGTGCTGCTTTATTACCCCTATCACCCCTTCGATTACGTCGTCGACCTGCTCAAGACCGCGGCCCTGGACCCCCAGGTGACAGAAATAAAGATCTGCCTGTACCGGATCGCCAAGGACTCCAGGGTAATCGATGCGCTGCTCAACGCCGTGCACAACGGCAAGCGGGTGCTGGCGGTGGTGGAGTTGGCAGCGCGCTTTGACGAGGCGGCCAACATCAGCTGGGCGCAGCGCCTGACGGACAGCGGGATCAACGTAATTTTTGGCATCCAGGGCCTCAAGGTACACAGCAAGTTGCTGCTGATAGAGCGCAGGGAGGGCATCAGCACACGCTTTTACAGCCACGTGGGTACCGGCAATTTCAATGAGAAGACGGCGCAGCTTTACACCGACTTCACCTTGCTGACCTATGATCAAAATATTGGCAAGGATGTGTTCAATGTCTTCGATTTTCTGCAGTACAACTATCGGCGCCATACCTACCGTTTGTTGCTGGTGTCTCCGCACTCGATGCGCCCGGGCCTGTTGAGCCTGATCGAGCATGAGATCGCCAATGCCCAGGCGGGGTACCGGGCCAGCATGACCCTCAAATGCAACAACCTGGTTGACAAGGAGCTGGTGGCGAAACTGTATGAGGCCAGCCAGGCGGGAGTGGAAATCCGGCTGATCGTGCGTGGCATGTGCTCACTGCTGCCCGGGGTGAAAGGGATTTCCGACAATATCCAGGCGATCAGCATCGTTGACCGCTATCTCGAGCACCCCCGGGTGTATATGTTCTACAATCGCGGCAATCCGCGTTACATGATCAGCTCGGCGGACCTGATGACCCGTAACCTCGACTTCCGGGTAGAGGTCCTTTGCCCGATCTTCGACCGGGAGGCCCAGCGCACTATCCAGAATATCCTCGACCAGCAGTGGTATGACAACGTCAAGGCGCGCGTACTCGATGCCAGCCAGAGCAACGAGTACGCGCGGCGCGGCAAGCGAGTTGCCCTCATCCGCTCGCAGGAAACCATTCACGAGTACCTCGAATCCGGTAAGCTGCCGCGCTTCCCCAAATCCGAAATGCACCACACCGCGAAACGCAGGCGCAAACATGGCAAGAAGAAAGGCTGACAGCGGGAGATAAACGCGATGGCGGGCAGCAGCCTGTTGATTCTTCTGGACGACATCGCCGCGGTGCTGGACGACGTGGCGACCATGACCAAGGTGGCCGCCGGCAGGACCGCCGGCGTGCTCGGCGATGATCTCGCGGTCAACGCCGAGAAACTCACGGGGGTGAGGGCGGAGCGCGAGCTGCCCGTTGTCTGGGCGGTGGCCAAGGGCTCCCTGCGCAACAAGTGCATCCTCGTGCCGGCTGCCCTGGCGCTGTCGGTGCTGGCCAGCTGGGCAATCCTGCCGGCCCTGGTCCTGGGCGGCCTGTTTCTTTGTTATGAAGGTTTTGAAAAACTGAGCCATGGGTTCCTGCACGGTGGCGCCGAAGCGGCAGCGCATCGGGAGGAACTGCTCGAGCATGTGGCGGACCCGGCGGTCGACCTGGTGGCCTACGAGCAGGATCGCATCAAGGGCGCGATTCGCACCGACTTCATCCTGTCTGCAGAAATCATCGTCCTCACCCTGGGGATCGTAGCCAACGAGGTGTTTGTCACCCAGGTGCTGGTGCTGTGCGGTATCGCCCTGGTGATGACGGTAGGTGTCTACGGCCTGGTGGCGGGTATCGTCAAACTGGATGACGCGGGCTTGTACCTCGCAAGGACCACAGGCACTACCACCGCAGCAGCATTCATGCGCTGGCTGGGCATGCGCCTGGTGGCGTTCGCCCCCTGGTTGATGAAGGCGTTGGGAGTGGTGGGGACCGTGGCCATGTTCATGGTCGGCGGCGGCATCCTGGTGCATGCATTCCACGCCCTCGCCGACTGGAGTGCCGTGCTGGCTGGCCATGCGGCGACAATCCCGGCCCTGGGGTCGCTGCTGGCGGCGATAGCGCCGGCCCTGTTATCAATACTGGTTGGCCTGGCTGCGGGCGCCGCAGCGCTGGCCGTGGTGTACGCTTTCCAAAAACTGGTCCCCGCCAAATCCTGAGCGGATGCGCGCGGGGACCTACCCCGGAGGGGTATCCTGCTCATGGCTAAACGTTTCTGGCAGACACTCTGGTTCCAGCTCGCGGCGGGGTTTCTGCTGCTGGCACTGGCAGTCGGACTGGGTGCCGGCGCTTACATGAAATACCGATATTTCCCGCAGGCTTCCTACGACACAGTGCCGCCGGAGCTGCCGGAATTTCAGGGCGGGCCGAGGGTACTGGTATTCTCCAAGACCAATGGCTATCGGCACCTGGAGGCGATTCCCGCCGCCAACGCGCTGTTGCAGCGGCTGGCGCAGAAAAACGGCTGGAACGTATTCGTGACCGAGAACGCGGCGATCCATAACCGCGATGACCTCGGTCAATTCGACCTGCTGGTCTGGGCGAATGTCAGTGGCGATGTGTTGACAACCGGGCAGCGCGAGGTATTCCAGGGCTATATCGAAACCGGCGG
The DNA here is from genome assembly GCA_963700715.1 of uncultured Gammaproteobacteria bacterium. Taxonomy (GTDB): domain Bacteria; phylum Pseudomonadota; class Gammaproteobacteria; order Pseudomonadales; family Halieaceae; genus JARRPM01. The sequence continues at coordinate 296,004 of CAVOYP010000006.1, read as the reverse complement.
CAGTGTGCTGGCCCTGCATGCCACCGGCGGCGACCCGAGCTACGAGTGGGACTGGCACCCCCGGGAGTTCATTCGCGCGCAATTCATCGGCCACCCGATGTTCCCGCAGTTTCGGAGGGCCACTATCACGGTGGAGAATCGCGACCATCCGTCGACCCGGCACCTGCCCCCGCAGTGGGTCACCGAGGAGGAGTGGTACAGCTTTGAGCAGAGCCCGCGGCCGCGGGTGGAGGTGCTGGCGACTGTGGACGAAGCCGAATACGAAGTACCGGACAGGCTTGCAATGGGGGCTGACCACCCGGTCATCTGGTTCCACAGGCTGGGTGTGGGCACCGTGTACTACAGCGCCCTGGGCCACCAGGCCAAAGCCTACGATGATCCGGCCTACCAGCAATTGCTCGAGGAGGCCATGCGCTGGCTGCTGGAGCGGTCGGCCCAGTCCAGGCCGGCGCCCGGCGGCTGAGGGCTGGCGTTGCGGCCGGGGCTATTTCAGCAGGGATCCCAGGACCCCGCGAAACAGTTTTCTGCCCACGCTGCTGCCGGCGGCCCTGGCCAGGCTCTTGATAAACGCTTCGCCGGCACTTTCGCGGCTGCGCCCGCTGGCTTTGGGTTTGGCCGCGGCTGCTTGCTGCTCCACTTTCGCCTGTTCTTCGTGCCTCTGCCTGGTGGCGATGCGCTCCAGCAGCACCTCGTGGGCGGAGCGCGGGTCGTAGGGCTGGCTGTAGCGTTTCATGTTCGGGTCGGCAGCCAGGATGGCCTGGCGCTCGGCGACGGTGGCCTGGCCCATGCGGGAGTGGGGTGGGCGAATCAGTACCCGCTGCACCGGGGCGGGGATGCCCTTGTCCTGCAGCATCGAAACGAGGGCTTCGCCCACGCCCAGTTCCGTGATGGCCGTGGACGGTGTCCAGGTCGGGGTTGGCGCGAAACGACTGGGCGGCGACTTTTACTGCCTTCTGTTCGTTCGGGGTGTAGGCGCGCAGCGCGTGCTGCACCCGGTTGCCGAGCTGGGCCAGCACTGTGTCGGGCATGTCGGCCGGGCTCTGGGAGATGAAGTAGACGCCGACGCCCTTGGAGCGGATCAGGCGCACCACCTGTTCTATTTTTTCCAGCAGGGACTTCGGGCGCATCATTGAACAGCAGGTGCGCCTCGTCGAAAAAGAACACCAGCACCGGCTGCTCCGGGTCGCCCAGCTCCGGCAGGTTTTCAAACAGCTCCGACAGCAGCCATAGCAGGAAGGTGGAGTAGACCCGCGGGCTCATGATGAGCTGGTCCGCCGCGAGTATATTGATCATGCCGCGGCCGTCCCGGCTGGTCTGCATGAAGTCCTGCAGCTGCAGTGCGGGTTCCCCGAAGAAGGCGTCGCCGCCCTCGCGCTCCAGCATCAGCAGGCGCCGCAGGATAGCGTTGACCGAGGCCTTTGATACCCCGAAGCCGGTGCCCAGTTCCTTGCCGCTGTCGCCCAGGTACTCGAGGGTGGTGCGCAGGTCCTTCAGGTCCACCAGCAGCATGCCCTCATTGTCGGCGAACTCGAACACCAGGGTCATCACGCTCTCCTGGGTTTCATTGAGGTCGCAGCAACCGCGACAGCAGTTGCGGTCCCATCTCGGAAATGGTCGAGCGCACCGGTGTGCCCTGTTTGCCGAACACGTCCCAGAAGGCCACCGGGTAGGCGCGCTGCGGTAAATTCTCGATACCGATTTTCGCCACCCGTTCATCGACCTTCGGATGCGGTGTGCCGGCCTGGCTGATGCCGGAGATATCGCCTTTGACGTCGGCCAGGAATACCGGCACGCCCAGGTCGGAAAAACCCTCCGCCAGGCATTGCAGGGTGACTGTCTTGCCGGTGCCGGTGGCGCCGGCTACCAGGCCGTGGCGGTTGGCGTAGCGCGGATTGCAGAAATACCTGGCCGGCTGGCGGAGCCGCCAATGAGAATGCCGTCGGTCATGGTGTTGATTGTCCTTCGATGCGGTGCTGGCTGTGTGCTAATGATCCGCAGCGGCTATGACAGTTCGCGCGCGCCAGTACTCGGGCATACGATGGCCTCACAGGCACGGAGGACAGCGATGCGGTGGGAAGGCGGCAGGCGTAGCGACAATGTGGAAGACCGGCGCGGGCAGGCGCGCGGGTATGGGTGCCGCGGGGGCGGCGCCCTTGGTGTTGCGTTTCCTGCCGGCGATGATCCGCTCAAAAACCGGCCGGATCATCCTGGTCGTTGGAGTGATCGTCGATTTTTGGCGGGAGACTGCTGGGGATCGATGTGCTGTCCCTGTTCCTGGGCGGCGTCGCGTCCGCTCCAGGCCAGCACGGGCAGCGGCACTCAGCCCGCAGGAACAGCAATCCGCGGATTTCGTCTCGGTCGTGCTGGCGGTCACCGAGGATACCTGGCACCAGATATTTCGCGGCCCAGGGCGGCAGCTATCGCGAACCGACCCTGGTGTTGTTCAGCGGCAGGGTCAATTCCGCCTGCGGCATGGCCTCCGCCGCGGTGGGGCCGTTCTACTGCCCCGGCGACCAGAAGCTCTATATCGACCTGTCTTTCTTCAACGACCTGCAGCAGCGCCATGGAGCCCCCGGTGATTTCGCCCAGGCCTACGTCATCGCCCACGAGGTGGGGCACCACGTGCAGACACTGCTGGGCATCAGCCAGCAGGTACAGGAGGCGGGTCGCGGCAAGAGCAAGGCCCAGGTCAACGCCCTGTCGGTGCGGCAGGAATTGCAGGCGGATTGTCTGGCCGGGGTCTGGGGCAGTGTGGCGAACAGGGAGCGCAACTGGCTGGACCCGGGCGACCTCGAGGAAGCCCTGCGCGCCGCCACCGCCATCGGCGATGACCGCCTGCAGCAGCGAGGCCGGCGGCGAGGTGGTGCCCGACAGCTTTACCCATGGCTCCTCGGCCCAGCGGGTGGCCTGGTTCCGGCGGGGCTTTGACAGCGGCGATATCGAAGCCTGCGACACCTTTTCCAGCAAAATCTAGTTGATGATCAGCACCTGCCCCGCGGAGCGGTCCAGCGCCGTTTCCAACAGGGCGGGTGCAATGCCCTTGATGCAGTCCCCGGGCAGCAGCAGCAGGTCGTAGGGTGACTCGCGAATCAGGCGCGCCATGGTCGCGCTTTCGCAGTTCAGATTGGCCTGTACGCAGATCCTGCTGCCCGGTCGATACAGGCGGTTGAGCTGCGCCCGATCGAGCGGACCCACCGATATCACGTAGATTTCTGTTACCAGCCCCGCCTGTTGCAGCAAGCCGGCAGCCTCCAGTACGGCCTCGTCCTGCGCGGTCCCGGCCAGCACCAGGCCCATGCGCCTGATGGCTTTTCCCGCGACCGGCCGGGTGGCGGCCACCAGCTGCCAGCGCTGCCGTGCGGGAAAGAAAATATCGGTCTGGCCATCCCGCTCCAGTGCCGTGTGCAGGCGGCTGCCCGCGGCATGTTCGAAAGCCAGTTCCACCCGGTCGCGACGGGCGAGGTCATTCAGCAGGCGGCGGGTGTCGGTGCTCACCAGGCTGTGACGCTGGCTCAGGTGATCGCGCAGCAGACTGCGTTCGCGGCCGCCCCTCAAGATAATTTCGGTAGCAAAGGGGAGGTCGGCCACCTGTTGCAGGCGAATATCCTCCAGCATGAGCCCCAGCAGGCCGCGGTCGAGCAGCCTGGCAATATGCACCAGGGTTTCGAGGGTGCCGTGACCTATCCCCTGCAGGTCGATGGGGACCAGGATGCGGCGGCGGGCGGGCTGCTCAGTCATCATCACCGCCATCCCCCTTGTCATTTGGCCTGGCGCTGAACTTGCGCGCCAGCTGCTCGTACTCCTCCAGCCGGGACAGTACCAGGGCGTCGATGGAGGCGGCGCTGTATCCCGTCAACAATTCCAGGGCATCTTCGACGCTGTCGGCGCTGTAGACCTGGAACCGGTTCGCTGCCACGGCATCCAGCACATCCTGCCGCAACATCAGGTGTACCGCGTTGGCTGCCGGGATCACCACCCCCTGGTTGCCGCTGAGTCCGCGCGCCGAACAGATGTCGAAGAACCCTTCGATCTTCTCGTTCACCCCGCCGATCGCCTGCACCTGCCCGTGCTGGTTGAGTGAGCCGGTCACCGCGAGATCCTGCCGTACCGGAATATCGGCGATGGCCGAAATCAGTGCACCAGTTCCGCCACCGAGGCGCTGTCGCCCTCGATCGCCGCCATAGGACTGCTCGAACACCAGGCTGGCGCTCAGGGGCAGCGGCCGTTTGCGCGCGTAGCGGTTGGCCAGCAGTGCGCTGATGATCATCACTGCCTTGGAGTGAATCTTGCCGCCCAGGTCGACCTCGCGCTCGATGTCGAGCACCTTGCCCGAACCGAGGCGGGCGGTAGCGGTAATCCGGGTGGGTCGGCCGAAGGCGTAATCGCCCAGCAGGTAGACAGCCAGGCCGTTCACCTGCCCGATAGCAGTGCCGCTGGTGTCCACCAGCATGATGTCGCGCAGGATGCCCTCATGGGATTTCTCCCGGAACTGGTCCAGGCGGTGCACCGCGGCGAGCGCGGCTCCGGTCACATGCTCGGCGGTGATACATCTGCGCCCGCGCGGCGCGCGCGAAAATCGCTTTCGCTCAGCAGATCGCCGAGCCGGCCCTGGTGCAGGCTGAGTTTTTCGCTATCCTCCATGCGGCGGGCGGCGTATTCGATCACCCTGGCGACACCGGACCGATCCACCGGCAGCAACTGCTTGCGCTCCTGCAGGGTCCTGATCATGCGGGCGAACAGCAGGGTGCTCTCGCGGGCCGCGCTGGACCTCTTCCGACATGTCCGCCGCCACCTTGAACAGGGTGGCGAACTCCGGGTCGTATTCCTCCAGGATGTAATAGATATAGCGATCGCCCGGCAGTATCACCTTGACATCCAGTGGTATGGGCTCGGGCTGCAACTGCACCGTGCTGACGAAGCTGAACATCTGCTCCATGGTCTGGATGCGAATTTCCCGGGCTTTGAGCGCCCGTTTGAGGGCAGGCCAGGCGAAGGGGCTGGTCAGCAGCTTGTCGGCGTCCAGTATCAGGTAGCCGCCGTTGGCCCGGTGCAGCGCCCCGGGTTTGATCAGGTTGAAGTCGGTCACCAGGGTGCCCATCTGCGATACGTACTCCACCCGGCCGACCAGGTTGCCGAAGCCGGGACTGTCCTCGTAGATGACAGGCGCTGTCGTCAGTTCCCGGTTGTCCACCAGCACGTTGACGTGGTACTGGGGAAATTCCTTCACCCGGTTTTTCATGTTATCCGGGATGGCTGAATCCTCCTGTATCCGGGTGAAGGCCTCGGCCTCTTCCATCACATCCGCGTGCACCGCGTCCAGATGTGTGACGACCGCGGGATACTCCCGGTAATTCTCCTTCAGCTCATTCATCACCGGGTCTATCGCCAGCTTGCTGAATTCCCTGTTCAGCTCCTTGAAGGCATTGCGGCTGTCCTTTTTCCAGCCGGGAAGTTGCCGCACGATGACCTTCAATTCGTCTTTCAGTTCCTCGATAACGGCCAGCACCCGCTGCTTTTCTTCCTCGGGCTCTGCCTCGAATGCCTGGGGCGTGATGATTTCTCCGTCCTTCATCGGCGCGAGCGTATAGCCGCTGGGGGTCTGGATCATGGCAATGCCCGCCGCTGAAGCCTTTTCGCCCAAGGCCTGGAAGGACTCCTTTTCGCGCTCCTGGAACTGCTCGCCCAACTCCTGTACCCGCGCCTGGTATTCGTCGCTCTGGAAGGTGGACGGGAGCACGCCCAGCAATTCCTCCACCGCCCGGTTCAAATCCTCGCGCAGTTGGCAGCCCTTGCCCCTGGGCAGGCGCAGGGCGACAGGGCGGTCGGGCGATTCGAAGTTGTTGACGTAACACCAGTCGGAGGGCTCCGCCCGCCGGGGCTCGGCGGCATTCGCCAGCAGTCCGCCCAGGACGCCGTCCAGCAGCTCGCGCTTGCCCACCCCTGTGCTGCCCAGCAGGAAAATGTTATAGCCCTCGTGGGGTATCTGCAGGCCGAACTCCAGCGCCTGCACCGCCCGGTCCTGGCCCAGGTGCGCGGCCAGTGGTTCCAGCTCGGCGCTGGAGTCGAAGGGCAGCTGCGCCGGGTCGCAGTGACGATAGAGCCGCTCCAGTGGCAGTGGCTGGCGCGGCGCGGCGGGACTCAGGGCTGGCATGGTCGTGGTCATTGGGCGTGGATCTCGTTGGTCAGAGCATCGTTATGAGGATAGTCCAGTGGGCGCTACCCGTGCTTAAGCCAGATCAACGAATTGCCAGCCGGGCCAACTGCCCCGTCCGGGGCCTATCAACTGTCGCTTTTTCAATCGGGTCGAAAACTGGACAGATCGCGGTGGCGATGATCGGGAGGGATCATGGATGCGTATCCCCCGGCACAGGAGAGTTACCATGAGCCACGCCCGTTTCATCGAATACCGCATCACCCGCGACCTGCTGCAGCGACGGGAGCGCGCACCTGCAGCTTCCGGCCGCCTCCCCGTGGAGCAGCTGATCACGGTAACTGCCGTGACTGCCGGCATGCTGCTGCTGGGTAGTTATGCGCAGGAGCTGCTGTGGGCCCTGCTGGCGGGCGCGACGGTACTTACCCTGGGCACGCGCGCACCCTGAGGCACGGCCGCGACCTGAGTGCGCCGCCTCAGCGACCGACCTCGGCTTCGACATCCGCATCCCAGTTCGAGGCGACCGGGCCTGTGCCTGCAGCACCGGCGCCAAACATCACCGGGTAGTGCTCCCGCATCACCGCCATCAGCTCCTCGAAGGGCAGGTCGAAGTAGTCCCCCCGTTCATGCAGGTATTCCATATGGCGGTTGCCGGCGAGGTCGAACGGGTGGTACAGGCTGTCCTCCAGCCCGTTGAATTCCAGCGGCGCAAGGCCGAATTTCCGGCACAGCTCGATATTGAAGGCCGGTGTGGCCTTCACCCAGCGGCCGGCGAGGTAGATCGAGGTGTAGCCGTGGAAGTAAAACACGTCAGTCTGCATGGCCTGGCGCAGGCGCTCGGTGGATAGATGGTTGCGCACATCGGCGTAGCCCACCCTGGCGGGAACCCCGGCCGCTCTGCACAGCGCGGCCAGCAGCAGGGCCTTGGTGACGCACCAGCCCTCCGCTGCCGCCAGGGTGGCGCTGGCGAGGTAGGCCGCGGGGTCGGTATCCACCCGGTAGGGGTTATAGCGGATGCTGTCCCGCACCAGGTAATAGAGGGCGACAGCAGTCTTCAGCTCATCGCCGGCCGGATCGGTAAGTGTTCGGGCCTTGGCGATGATGGCCGGATGGCTGCTGTCGATAAACCTGCCCGGCAGCAGGCAGTCGGCGGGGGAGGGTAGACCAGTCACGACAGTGGGATTCCTCGGGCGGGGCCATTCAGGTTGCCGAGGTTATACCAGCCCTGTGCCCAGCTACAAGGGCCTGGAAACGCTGATGGCGCCGCGCACCTGGCCCAGGCTGTAGCCTGTGGCCCAGTCATCCGGGTAGTACTGGCGCAGGGTTTGCTCGACATCATCGGCCAGGCCTTTGCCGTGGCAGAGCAGACAGAGCGGTTCCACGCCCTGGGCCTGCATATAGCGATACTGGCCGGCCACGACTTCACCGAAGCTGATATCGGCGGCGTCTTCCCCCGCGACCTGGCGGCGGTCGAACTCCAGCAGAACCGCGCGCTCCCAGTCGTCCGGCACCGCCCGGCTGGCGTTGCGTGATTTAAGGCTTACCCGCTTGACGTTCCAGCCGGACCGGGTACTCAGTGAGTCGGCAATGGCGGGGGCCACGTCGGCGCAGACCGCAATGGCCCCGGCGGGGCCGCCCTCAGCCATGGCCTGCTTCAGCCGCGGCCGCAGCAGGCTTACAAACTCCTGCGCCAGGGCCGCGGCCTGCTTTGCCGGTGGCTCCGGCTGCGGCTCCGCGGCCAGCGTCGCGGCGGAAAGTAGCATAGCCAGCGCCATGCCTGTTGTGATCAGAACGTCTCTGCCCATACCTCGCCTCCTAAGACCCACCCGGTAATGTTAGGCACTCATCCCGTATGGCCTCCATGATATAGCTCAAGCCCGCCCTGAAATCTGCAGTTGCGCTCTTGCAGCCTGCGCTGCTATGCACTGATACTGGCACACATGAACCACTGTATGCCACGGCTGATCCCTGTACTCGCGCTGCTGCTGTGCACGCTGTTGGCACTGCTGCCTGGCCAGGGCAGGGCGGACGCCTGGTTGATCGATGTGGAAGGGGCTATCGGCCCTGCTGCCGCCGATCATCTGGTGCGGGGCCTGGCGCAGGCGCAGGCCGCCGGGGCCGAACTGGTCATCCTGCGTATCGACACCCCCGGCGGGCTGGACATCGCCATGCGCGAGATCATCAAGGCCTTGCTGGCGGCGCAGCTGCCGGTTGTGGGCTATGTGGCGCCCAGTGGCGCCAGGGCGGCCAGCGCCGGCACCTACCTCCTGTATGCCACCCATATTGCCGCCATGGCCCCTGGCACCAATCTCGGTGCGGCCACGCCGGTGCAGATCGGCGGTATGCCATCGCTGCCGGGCGGCAAGCCCGACAGCGAGGCAGGGGAGTCATCCCAACCGGGCTCCGCCATGGAGAAAAAGCTGGTCAACGACGCGGTGGCCTATCTGCAGAGCCTCGCTCAGCTGCGCGGTCGCAACGCCCAGTGGGCCGAGAAGGCCGTGCGCGAGGGCGCCAGCCTGTCGGCGGAGGACGCTCTGGAGCAGGGCGTTATCGACCTCATGGCGGACTCGGTGGAAGACCTGCTGGCGCAGCTCGACGGCCGCGAGGTCGAAGTGGCCGGTGTGAAGCGAACCCTGGCGCTGGAGGGAGCGGCGCTGTACCAGCACCCGGTTGACTGGCGCAGCGAGTTCCTGGCGGTGATCACCAACCCGAACATCGCCTATGTGCTGATGCTGATAGGTTTATACGGCCTGATCATCGAGTTTTACAGCCCCGGTTTCGGCCTGCCGGGAGTAGTGGGTACTGTATGCCTCTTAATGGCAATGTACGCCTTCCAGATGCTGCCCGTGAGCTATACCGGGCTGGCCCTCATCATCCTCGGCATCGGCCTGATGACGGCGGAGGCCTTCACCCCGAGTTTCGGCATTCTGGGTCTCGGTGGCCTCGTCGCATTCGTGGTGGGCTCGATCATGCTGATGGACACCGAACTGCCGGGCTACCAGATTGCCATGCCGATGATCGCCGCTGTTGCCGCGGCCAGCGTGGCGGTGCTGGTGTTCTCCCTTGGCATGGTCCTGCGGGCCAGGCGCCAGCGGGTGCGAACCGGGGTCGCGCACCTGGTCGGCAGCACGGCCATTATTGAGTCGATAAATGATGGCATCGCCCGGGCGCGACTGGAAGGTGAGTTGTGGGAAGTGTCCTGCCCGGATACGCTGGGTCTCGAGGACAGGGTGGTGGTCAACGAGGTTGACGGCCTCACCCTGAAAGTCATCAAGCAAAACGGAGTGCAAAGCTGATGTTCTCAGCAGGCTATTTTGGTGGAGTGGTGCTGGTTATCGCGATCGTCCTGGCGACTTCGATGTTCCGGGTTTTGCGGGAATACGAGCGCGGGGTGATTTTCATGCTCGGGCGGTTCTACAAGGTGAAGGGCCCCGGCCTGATCATTGTCATACCGGTACTGCAGCAAATGGTGCGGGTGGATTTACGCACGATAGTGATGGACGTTCCCACCCAGGACGTCATCTCCCGTGACAACGTCTCAGTGCAGGTGAACGCGGTGCTCTACTTCAGGGTGGTCGACCCTGAACGCGCCATCATCCAGGTGGAAAATTTCCTTGAAGCCACCAGCCAGTTGTCCCAGACGACCCTGCGCTCGGTGCTGGGCCAGCATGAGCTGGACGACATGCTGGCGGAGCGGGAGCGACTCAACGCCGATATCCAGAGCATCCTGGACAAGCAGACCACTGCCTGGGGCGTCAAGGTGGCCAACGTGGAGATCAAGCATGTCGACCTGAACGAGTCGATGGTGCGCGCCCTGGCGAAACAGGCCGAGGCGGAGCGGGAGCGCCGGGCCAAGGTGATTCACGCGATGGGTGAGGCAGAGGCGGCGGAGAAGCTGGCGGAAGCGGCGAAGGTGCTGTCCGGCCAGGACCAGGCGATACAACTGCGCTACCTGCAGACGCTCGTGGAGATCGCCGGTGACAAGAGTTCGACCATTGTCTTCCCGGTGCCCATCGATGTGTTTGCCAAACTGAAACCCTGAACAGGACGACAGGCGGGAAGACAGCGTGATCAACTGGAAACACTTTGGCAGGGTGCACAAGCTGCTGTACAAACTCAGTGGCGGCCGTTTCGGCGCCCGCATGGGCTGGATCGACGTCGCGCTGGTAACCACCACGGGGCGCAAGACCGGCAGGCAGCGCACGGTGCCGATTGCCTGCTATCCCTATCGCGACAGTGTTGCGGTGTCGGCGTCCAACAGCGGGATGGAGAGCCATCCCGCCTGGTACCTGAACATGCTGGCCAACCCGAGGGTGACGGTGCAACTGGGCAAGGAGACGCTTCGAAGCCATGGCCGAGGAGGTGGCGGCCGACGAGCGCGAGGCCCTGTGGGCCACCGTGGTAAAGATCAACAAGCACCAGGGCGAGTACCTGGCAATGGTCGAGCGGGAAATCCCGCTGGTCTGGTTCCGGCGCCTGTGATTACTCAGTGGTGGTTGGCAGCGATAAAGCCGGTGATCGCTGCGGTCCTCCTCACGACTCCTGGTCTTCGATCCGCGCCGGCTCGTCGCCAAACCAGGCATCGCATCTTTGCGGCGGTCTTGTTCCTGACGTCTTCGTTGATATAGGTCGCCACGGCAGCGATGGCCAGCACCAGCACGCCCAGATCATCGGCGTAGCCGACTCCCGGAGCCAGATCGGTGATGGCATCCAGCGGCACGATAAAGTAGCCCAGCGCGGCGGCGATGGTGCCCTTGGCCCAGGCGGGTGCTTTTTCCTCCTGGGAGGCATAAAACAGCAGCAGCGCCTTTTCCACCACCTCCTGTCCCGGCGGTTTTGGCATAGCGCTTCAACTTGTCCCAGAAACCTGCTTTCGGAATAGGCGGCCTCGAATTCGTTGTCTTCACTCATGTCCCATCTCCTCACCCAAACAACCAGGGCGGCCAATTCGCCGCGGTTTTCCACGACGATCTGCTGTGCCGTCGGATCCTCCGCCAGTTCGCTTGGGTTCGATATGCAGCAATTGCAGCACATAGGGCACCAGCCTGGCGCGGGTGGACACCTCCAGCACACCGTTCTCCATGCCGTAGTCCATTTCCACCACCTCCCGCTGCTCCCGGCGTCAGTCGCGGATCCGGCGCGATACGGACGATGACCTGGGTGTTCCACTCGGTATCCCCCTCCACGCCGTGCTCGGAGTCGTCCATGATCTCCGGAATACCGCGAAAGCGGCTCAGGACGAAGTCGCGGTACTCCCGGTTTTTTTCGCACCAGGCGCGCACGTGCCAGCGCAGCCCGCTGTACACCAGCGTGTGGGGCACGATGATGCGTCCCTCCCGGTCGGGATGGTTGAGGGAGACATAATCCACGTCCAGCCGTTTCTGCTGTCGCGCCGCCTGCATGATGGGGCGCAACACCTCGGGTTTGACGTCCCGCACCGGCAGCGACAGCACCTCGACATTGGCCACATTCAGCGACAGCGACTCGAACACATTCATCAGTTCGTTGTTGCGCGCCATCAGGTGCAGGTACTCGTCGGCCAGTCCCTGCGTTACCCGGGGCTCGAAGCCGGCTGTCGGTTTGTAGCCCTTGAGAAACTTGTCGTACTCCAGGTTGCCGGGGCCGACCTCACGCATGTAATTGTTGATGTCCTTGCTGGCCTGCTGCCGACCGATGCCGAAGGTGTCACACAGGTGGCGAGTGGTCAGGCGACCCTCCCACAGGGCGATGGTCTCGATAAAGCGGTAGCGCAGCAGCAGATCCCAGCGGAAGGGCCACTGCTGCTCGGGGCGGCTGGGCATAAGGGGCATTTGCCTTGCGTCTGAGGGCCGGCGAGTAATCTCAGGTCTGTTCGCTCGCATCCGGTGCCGCAGGGGAGTCGTCATCGGGGCTGGCATGAGCGCGGGCTTTTTGCTGCTTTTTTTCCTCTTTTTTCTTTTTCTTGGCCAGCTCGCGCTGCCGTTTCTCAAATGCGTAGTTGGGTTTTGCCATGGCTTGCCTCCAAAGTCAGTGCACGATGATGGGCGTCTAGGATAAGCCATTTCGGTGGTCAGCTGGATTTTTCTTTTGACGCAGGCCCCGCCCCGATTTGACAGCCGCGGTCCCCCCTCGCACACTTGGCGCCTTTATCCCGGGCCCCCCGTGGGCGCCTACGCCATCGCAAGGACCCGATGCCAGCCCCGACGCCCAAGCTAACCGACATCTTTCGCCTGGCCGCTCAGTTGGAACAGGATAAGGCAACCCCCGTGCAGGCAGCGCGGAACCGCGATCATGCCATAGCTAGGGATTGCGCCCGCAGTGACGACACCGGGCGGCTGCTGTTCTGGCTGCAGGCGGTATCGCTGCAACCGGCGGACGGGCGGGCAGCGCCGGAGCCCTGGTTGACCGAGGCATCGGCGGCGCTGCTCGGGCGCCTTGTGGCGCTGGGCTTTGGCTTCGCCGGCATGGCCACTTTCCTGCTTGCCAGCGGGCGCGGGCTGGTAAACGTATTTATGTTCATCCTGTTGTTTGTGCTGGTCCAACTGCTGCTGTGCCTCGTGGCCGCCGTGGTGATGACCCGCATCGCCAGCGGCCAGCAGGCGCCGGCCGCACTGCCGCTGAACCCGTCGCGCCTGTTGCTGGCGCGGACCCTGCCGGACCGGCGCTACCTGCGGGAGGCCGAGTCGGTGGTGCGGCTGGTATTGCTGCGTTATGGCCAGGAACTCGGCGCCCTGTTCACCCTCGGCGCGGTAACGGCGTTTTTCCTGCTGCTGGCCCTCAGTGACTTCACCTTTGTCTGGGGTTCCACCTTCGACCTGAGCGACTCCTGGGTGGAGGATATGACAGCGTGTCTGGCAGCGCCCTGGTCGGCCTGGCTGCCCCAGGCGACGGTCAGCGCAGAGCTGGTTTTTGCCAGCCGGTTTCACCCCGCCATCGCCTCCCTGAGCCCGGCGGATATCAGCGCCATGCGCGGCTGGTGGCCCTTCCTTATCATGTGCGTGCTCAGCTATGCGCTGCTGCCCCGGCTGCTGTTGTGGCTGTTCTCCCTGCTGTTGTACCGGCGGCTAGGCGCGAGCCCTGGTGGTTCGCCTGCCGGGTAGCGAGCGGGTGCTGGCGCGCATGAAATCACCGCTGGTGACTACCCAGGGGGCATCGTCGGCAGAGCGCCAGCCACTGGCGGGCGCTAACCGTGCGGCCACTGACCCGGGCCTGGTATTGCTGAACTGGGCCAATGCGCTCCGGCCGGAAGAGCTGGCCCGTTATGAGGTGTTGGCGGCGGTGGACCCCGCCAACATCGTCAGCGCGGGACTCGGTGCCCTGCCCGAGGAAAGGCAGCGGCTCGCCGCCGTTTACGGCCGGCGCTTCGACCACGTCATGGTAGCGTTAAAATCCTGGGAGCCACCCCTGGCCGACCTGGCGGACCTGCTGGCGGGGTTCGAGGGCGTGTCGCGCTGCACCCTGTTCCTGCTGCCGCTGCCGCACAAGCAGGTCCCGGCCGCCAGGCTGGGTGACTGGCAATTGTTTGCCCGGGGGCTCGCCTTTCCCCTGGTGGACGTCCAGGCACTGGAAGCCGCGTGACATGAATACCAGCAGCCGCAAGCCGGAACCGGTGACCGTCCCGACCTTTGCTGTGGTGGGCCGCCCCAACAAGGGCAAGTCCAGTATTGTCGCCACCCTCGCCAGGGACGACGCGGTGTACATCGATGCCAGGGCCGGCTCCACCCGCGAGGCCCAGCGCTACCCGATGCGAGTGGATGGTGAAACGCTCTACGAACTGGTGGATACCCCTGGTCTGCAACGCGCCCGCGCGGTACTGGACTGGCTCGCCAGCACATTGCACTGACGCCGCGGCCCGACCCGCGGCGGTGCGAGCCTTTGTTGAACAGCACGAGGGGGATCCGCGCTACCGGGACGAGTGCCAGGCCCTGCGGCCCATCGTCGACGGCGCGGGGATTATCTACGTGGTGGACGGGTCCTGCCCCTACGGCGCGGATTACGAGGCGGAAATGGAAATACTGCGCTGGACCGGGCGGCCCAGCCTGGCGCTTATCAACCCAATCGAGGGCGATGAGTTTGTGGGGGAGTGGTCCGCCGGCCTCGGCCAGTTCTTCACCACCGTTCGCAGCTTCAACGCCCACCGGGCCGAAGTCAGCAAGCAACTGGAACTGCTGGAGCTGTTCGGCCATCTCGATCCCAACTGGCGGGCATCACTGGAGCGCGCCGTGGCCATCCTGCGCCAGGACCGGCAGCTGCAGGTCCGCGGAGCGAGCAGCTATATTACTGACCTTATTGTCGAGGCGATCAATTACCGGGTGGAGCAATCGGTGCCTGATGGGCTGCCGCTGGAGCCGGTGCAACAGTTGTTGTTCGGGCGTTACAAGGCGCACCTGGTCGGGCGCGAGCGCCAGTGCCGGCAGCGGGTGGAGGAACTGTATTACCACTCCAGGCTGAAGCGGTCAGAGCAGGAACTCTCCCTGCAGGAGTCTGACCTGTTCAATACGCAGCAGTGGTACCTGTGGGGCCTGGGGGAAAAATCACTGCTGCTGGCGGCAGCCTCCGCCGGCGCGGTGGTGGGCGCTTCCACTGGCATTGCCCTGGATGCAGCCAGCGCGGGCCTGCTGGGCGGGCTGGGCACGCTCATTTCCGGCGCCGGCGGCGCCCTGAGCGGGGTGTGGGGTGTGCGCAGGTATGCGGACAAGATCGGCCAGCTTAAAGTGAAGGGCATACCTACCGGGGGCAGGCTGGTCTCCTACGGCCCCTCCAGGAACATCAACTTTCCCTTCGTACTGCTGGGACGGGCCCTGCTCCACCAGCGCCTGGTGCGCAGCCGCACCCACGCTGACCGCAATGCGCTGGACCTGGACCAGCCATTGCTGGAATGGCTGGGTGAGGGCGAGCGCAAGCGCCTGGCCAAACTCTTCGACGACATCCGCAACGATCGCAACAGCGCCGAGCGGCGCAGCGAACTGGGTGAGATGATCGCGCGCTGGTGCGATGACAGCGCCGCCCCCTAGGGGCGCCGGTATGACCGCTTCAGGCGCAGTCTCTCACCTGGGCTGTTTCGGGGTCGAAGGTGATGTACATGCGCTTGATGCCATTCACCAGGTTGGAGCGGGTGTAATCCACCTCCCGTACCAGTTTGGGGTTGCGCAGGCGGGGGATGATCTCCTCGAACATCACGCGCAATTCCAGCCGGGCCAGGTGCGTACCCAGGCAGAAATGCTGGCCGACACCGAATGCGCGGTGCTGGTTGTACAGGTCGGGCATGCGCTCGGCGCGGGTCACGTCGAACTCCATGGCATCCTCGCCGAAGATGCTCTCGTCGTGATTGACCGTGTGGTAGTGCATGATGATCTTGTCGCCCTTCTTCATCTGGTGGCCGCCAACCTCGGTGTCTTCCATGCGCTGTGCGGCGCATCATGATGAAGGCCGTGTTGTAGCGCAGCATCTCCTCGCAGGCATTGGGAATCTTGTCAGGATTGTCCACCAGGTACTGCAACTGGTCCGGGTGCTTCATCAGTTGCAGCATGCCGTGGGTGGTCACGGTGCGGGTGGATTCATTGCCGGCGGCAATCAGCATCAGGAAAAACCAGACGAACTCCTCTTCGCTCAGCCCTCGTCCTCGCGCTGTGTGCCGCGCAGCAGGGCGCCGATGATGTCGTCTTTCGGGTTGTCCTTGTGCTGGGCTCGACAGCTTCATCGCGTACTCGATCACCTTGAAGGACGCTGCCATCGGCATCCTCCGGATCCGCGGACATCTCCGGATCCTGGTTGAACATCATCGTGTTGGTCCACTCGAAGAAGTCCTTGCGGTCTTCCGGCGGAATACCGCACAGCTCCAGAATGGCCAGCAGCGGCAGTTCCGCCGCCACTTCCTCGACAAACTCGCATTCGCCCCGACTGGCCACGCGGTCCACGATGTTCCTGGCGTGCTCGCGAAAACGCGCCTCGTAGGAATCCACCGCGCGGGGCGTGAAGGTCGCGCGCACGATCTTGCGGGACTTGAGCTGGCGCGGCGGGTCCATGGTTGATCGTCATATGGCGGTGAATCGTTATCCACCTCGTCCTCGGCTGAACTCCTCCGCCAGGGCGGTGCGCGCCTCGCTGGAGAACAGCTTCGGGTGCTTGGAGATGTAGTCGATTTCATCGCGGCCTGTAACCAGCCAGTAGGGCACCCCCATGGTGGGGTCTTCCATGTAGTGGATGGGGCCGGACTTGCGGATGCGCGCCAGTTCGTCATAGGGCATGCCGTTGGCGTAGGTGTCCGGGTCGAGCATGTTCTGGAAGTTGGCAAAGGGGCACTGGCTCATGGTTGTGGGCTCCATCATGGTGTTGACATCAATGAGCCTACTATAAACTACTAGTCATTAGGTTCAAGCATGGCCGGCGTTTAAATTTGCAGTCGATCCCGGGTAGCGTGCAAAAAAAACTGCCCCTCGAGGGGGCAGTGAAATGGACTCTGGATGGAGCTTGAAGCGGCCCGCCTTCCCTGGCAGGCCATGAAGCGATGGTGACTCTACCGCGCCAGTGTGTCAGATACGTTACAGACGCCTCACTGGATGTGTTGCAGGGAACATGCCAATTTATGTAAATTCGAGATAAATGCTCTATCTTATTGAAATAAATAGCGATAAAAATAAGATACTTAAAGGGCGGCAAGACGTTGCGAGCCTGCTGCCGGGGAAGTCTTTCGCCAGAATTGGTGCATCGGTATGCCAAAAATGGTGCGACGGATCCAGGCCGTGGCGCCGGGCGGGACTGCGAGCGTGCAGGGACTAGAGCGAGAGCAGGCGCCGCAGCAGGCCGTCCTCGCCCTTGTGCTGCTCCCGGGCCAACAGCAGTGCGGCCAGTTGCGTCTCGATCTGCCTGGCCACCGCGGCGCGGATGCTCTTGCTGTTCCTTCCTGGTCGGGGTCCTGCCCTTGTACCTGGCCAGGTTGATGGGCTGCCCGAAGCCGAGGTAACAGCGCTGGGGTTTGGGCAGGAAGCTGCCCAGGGCCCCCACGGGAATGGGCGGCAGCATGTCGCTGCGGGTGTCCTCGGTCAGCAGGCCCAGGCGCTTGAGCAGGCTGCCCAGGGCGGAGTCGGGAATGTCCGCGCCCTCCATCAGGTGGCCGTAAAATTCATCGGGGCCCACCAGGCCGAAGGGCATGATGGTATAGCCGTGTTTCGCCGCCAGTTTGACGAAGCCGTAGCGCTCCTTCCACTGGAGCTCGTATTTCATGCTGGCGGGTTTGACCGCCTCGTGGGCGCCCCCGGGAAACACGATCAGGTCCTCGCCCGCCCGCATCAGCGCGCTGCAGACCTCGGGATGTCCCATCACCGCACCGCGCTTGAGGATGAAGTCGGCGATCCGGTCATTGGCGAACAGGAACTTGTCCCCCAGCCCCCGGGGAAAACGGTCGAGTTCCTTCAGCAGCAGCGGGCCCAGCACCCAGCCATCGAGGGCAAACAGCGAATGGTTGCCCACGAACAGGCAGGGCTCGGTCGGGAATATTTGCGACGCCGCTCAGCACGGGGTTGAACAGGCGCTTGACCAGGGCGTAGCTCAGTTCCAGTTCCAGGCCCGTGGGGCGCTCGACCGCCAGCGCCAGGCGGATATGCCGGGCCAGCGCTTCTTTCTCCCCGAGGGGGTCGTTGTCTTTGCTGAATATGGACATGCCTGGCCTGGCTGCGACTCGGTGGCCGGGCAGTATAGCGGGTTGCCCGCTGGCCATACAGACCAGGGGCACACAGACAAGGGGCAGGCATGTTATCCTTGCGCCCCCGCGCTGCAGCGAGCTGCGCACGGCCAACGGCAGCTTGCCGGGGTCGGGTGCAATCTGTAGCGGATCAAACATCCCCGAGGCATGACAATGACGACATCCGGCTTGCAGATTCGCTCCCTGGTCAAGGACGACAACACCCTTGAAATTTCCCTGGCACAAGTGGAGTTCCCCGCACCAGGGCCCGACGAGGTCCTGGTGCGGGTAGAGGCTGCACCGATCAATCCCTCGGACCTCGCCCTCCTGGTCGGCCCTGCAGATCCCGCCACCTTTCGCCAGGGCGGCACCGCGCAGCGCCCCGTGCTGACGGCCGATATTCCGGCGGCTGCGATGAGGCTGGTGGCCGGGCGCCTGAACCAATCCCTCCCGGTGGGCAACGAGGGCGCCGGCGTGGTAGTGGCCGCGGGCAGCTCGGCGGCGGCCCAGGCGCTGCTGGGCAGGACTATCGGCATGGTGGGAGGTGAAATGTTTGCCCAGTACCGCTGCCTCCATGTCAACCAGTGCCTGCCGCTGGAGGAGGGCACCACCGCCGCGGAAGGCGCCTCCTGCTTCGTCAATCCGCTCACCGCATTGGGCATGGTGGAAACCATGCGCAGGGAAGGGCACAAGGCCCTGGTGCACACGGCGGCTGCCTCCAACCTGGGCCAGATGCTGAACCGTGTCTGCCTCGCCGACGGGGTTGAGCTGGTCAATATCGTGCGCAAAGTCGAGCAGGAGAAAATCCTGCGTGAGCTCGGCGCGAAATACGTGGTGAATTCATCCGCCGACAGTTTCATGAGTGACCTCACCGCAGCCATCAAGGCGACAGGCGCGACCATCGCGTTCGACGCCACCGGTGGTGGCAAGCTTGCCAGCCAGATTCTCAGCTGCATGGAAGCTGCCGCGGTCAGCAATATGCAGGTCTATAACCGCTACGGTTCAGACGTTTTCAAGCAGGTCTATATCTACGGCGGGCTGGACCGCAGTCCCACCGTGCTCACCCGCAATTTTGGTTTCAGCTGGAGTATCGGCGGCTGGTTGCTGTTCCCCTTCCTGCAGAAGGTCGGCATCGAAAAAATGCTGGAGCTGCGGGCCAGGGTCGCGCGCGAGATCAAGACCACGTTCGCCAGCCACTACACCAGTGAGATCTCGCTGGCCCAAACCCTGTCGCTGGAGGCGCTCGCGGTGTACGGCAAGCAGGCCACCGGGGAAAAATTCCTGATCAGGCCGCAGCAGTAGGGGAAGATCGCCAGCGCGCCCTGCCGCCTCCGCGGGGTCTGCCTGGCCCCGGGCTGTTTTTTTGACGCAGGACAATTCTTTTCTCAGCCGTTGGGTTAGCTTACAGCCATAACGATAAAGCGTTGTGGATGTCTGCGTGGCCGCCTACGTAATAACGGACCTGGAAGTATTCGATATCGAACACTACCTCGCCTACCAGCAGGCGGTGAAACCGCTGCTGGAGGCAGCGGGCGCACGCTATCTCGCCCGGGGCGGTGAGTTCAGGGTCTACGAGGGCGACTACCAGCCGCGGCGCCTGGTGGTACTGGAGTTTCCATCGCTCGAGTCGGTGGATGAGTTCTATGAAAGTAGCGCCTACCAGGCGATCGAAGCACAGCGCCGGGCCTGCAGCAGCGCGCGGATTATTGCGGTCGAAGGCCTGTAATCGTCACCCCGGCGATCCAGGGATGGATATACACGACCACGCCGACGATGATCGCGGCAACCACCACATTGATGAGGTCGGCGCTGAGCGCTGGCGCCTCCGCCTTGATCCAGACGCCGTCGCGGCGGTTGATGGCGAAGATCTCCGCCACCGCCCACGCCAGCATGCCGCCGAACAGCAGCAGCGACCGGCTGTCGCCGTTGAGCAGCAGGTGGGCGAGGCCCCACAGGGCCACCCCGGTCAGTTGCGGATGGCGCACCAGTCGGCGCAGGCGGGACGGTCGGGCGCTGACGACCATCAGCAGGAAAGCGAGCACCAGCAGTCCCAGGGCCGGGGTTCGCAGTGCGGTTGGGGGGCTGTAGAGAAACTGGGCCTCGGCGCCGCGCCAGCCCAATACGATCAGCACCATCGAGCCCAGCACCAGCAGGGAGAAAATACCCCTGTAGCCATTCGCGGTGAAACGCTGCTGCAGGCCCGCCCGCAGGGAGGGCGCCAGCGACTTGATCAAGTGCAGCCCCGCAAACAGCAGCATGCCAATCGCCAGTAGTGTCATGGTAAATCCTCCGCCGGTTGTCGCCCCAGCTTAGCAGCTGGCGTCCGCCGCGCCCAGCAATGACGGTTTCGGACAGGCACCGGGCAGCGTGCGCACTGCCCCCCCTAGGGCATGGAATACATGGTCGCGGGAGCCGGCCTCGGCTAAGATGGCGCCATGTTCCCCGACGATATTTCCGACCTGCCTGTCAACGAGGTCCTCGACGAGCTCAAGCGCCAGCTGAACGAGCGCCACGAGGCGGTGTTGCAGGCACCGCCCGGTGCCGGCAAAACCACGGTGGTGCCGCTGGCGCTGCTCGACGAGCCCTGGTTGGCGGGGCGCAAGATCCTGGTGCTGGAACCGCGCCGCATGGCCACCCGGGCCGCCGCCGCTCGCATGGCCTGGTTGCTGGGGGAGGAGCTCGGGCAAACCGTGGGCTATCGGATTCGGCTGGACAGCTGCGTAGGCGACCAGACCCGGATCGAGGTGATCACCGAGGGCATCCTCACCCGCCGCCTCCAGCGCGACCCCGGGTTGGAGGATGTCGGCCTCATCGTTTTCGATGAATTCCATGAGCGCAACCTCGATTCGGACCTCTGCCTGGCGCTGGTATTGCAGGGTCGGCAGCTGTTCCGTGAGGGGCCGCCGCTGAAGCTGCTGGTCATGTCGGCCACCCTCGACGGGGAGGCCGTGGCAGGCTTGCTCGGCGGCGCGCCGCTGGTCACCTGCAGCGGGCGCCAGTACCCGGTGACTACCCGCCACGGCCTGCCCTACCAGTTGCGCGACCCCATAGCCCCGCCCGCGGTGCAGGCGATACTGCACGCACTGGCTGCGCACCAGGGCAGCATCCTGGTATTCCTGCCGGGCCAGCGCGAGATACTGCAGGTGGCCCGGGAACTGGACGGCGCCCTGCGCGCGACCGGTGAGCACCGGGTTGCAATCGCTCTGCTGTTCGGCAGTCTCTCGCCCGAGCGCCAGCGCCAGGCGGTGGAACCGGCGCCGCCCGGCCAGCGCAAGGTGGTGCTGACCACCAATATCGCCGAGACCAGCCTCACCATTGAAGGCATAGAGGTGGTGGTGGATTCTGGACTGGTGCGCGAGGGGGTGTTCGACAGCGCCACCAGCATGACGCGCCTGACCACCAGGCGAATCTCAAAGGCCTCCGCCCGTCAGCGCGAGGGGCGGGCCGGCCGGCTCGGCCCCGGTTATTGCTATCGCCTCTGGAGCGAGGAGCAGGATCATCGCCTGGTGGCCCACGCCACCCCGGAAATACTGCAGGCCGACCTCGCCCCGCTGGCGTTGCAGCTGCTGTCCTGGGGTGTGGACCAGCCGGCGGACCTGGCCTGGCTCGATGCGCCGCCGCTGCCTGCCTTCCAGCAGGGCATCGGCGTACTGGAAACCTGCGGCGCGGTGTATCGCAACCGCGAGGGCAGGTATCAGCTGACACCCCAGGGGGTGCGCATGGCGCAGATGCCGCTGCATCCGCGCCTGGCCCATATGCTGCTGGTGGGCGCCGATATCAACGCCCAGGAGACTGCCTGCCTGCTGGCCGCCGTCCTGTCGGAGCGCAACCCGCTGGCGGCGCAGGATACCGATATCGGCCTCACCCTGGCGCTGCTCATGGGCGAGCGTCCCTGCCCGCCCGAGCTGCAGAGCTGGTTCAAGCGGATCTGGCAGCAGGCCAGGAATCTCGCCCGCCTGTGCCTGGACCACCAGTTCCACAAGGCAGGCCGGGCGGCCATCGGGGTTGCGCTGGAGAACGTGGTCGGCGTGCTGCTCGCCAGTGCCTACCCGGACCGGATCGCCCGGCTGCGGCCCGGTGCAGACGGAACCCGCTACCTGCTGGCCAATGGGCGCAGCGCCGTGTTACCGGCGGAGGATGCCCTGGTGGGCTCCCCCTGGTTGGCGGTCGCTGAAATCGGCGGCCACGCGGGGGAGGCCACCGATCGCATCTACGGCGCCGGCAGCCTCGATCCCGAGTCATTCAAGGGCATTCTCTCGCACCTGTTGCGGGATGAGGAACTGGTGGAGTGGGATTACCGGGCCGACCAGTTTGTCGCCCAGAAGCGCCGCATGGTGGGCTGCATCCTGCTGACCAGCGAACCGCTGGCGCAGGTATCGGAGGAAGCGCGCAGCAACGCCCTGCTGGGTATGTTGCGCAAGAGGGGGCTGGAGATTCTGCCCTGGACCCCGGCCCTGCGGCAGTGGCGCGCCCGGGTCATGCTGTTGCGCCAGGCGGATCCTGCGGGCGGTCACGACACCCGCTGGCCCGACCTGTCCGACCAGGCGCTGCTGGCGCAACTGGAGCAGTGGCTGCTGCCCTACCTGGGGCAGGTGCGCCGACTGGAGGACTTCCACAAGCTCGACCTGAAGGCGATTCTTTACGCCCGCCTGCCCTGGCCCCTGCCGCTCGATCTCGAGCGGCTGGCGCCGGAGCGTATCGCGGTACCTTCAGGCTCGGTGATCGAGATTGATTACCTGCAGAATCCCCCGGTGCTGGCGGTCAAGCTGCAGGAGATGTTCGGCTGCGAGGAAACGCCCACCGTGGCGGGTGGCAGGGTGGCGCTGCTGGTCCACCTGTTGTCGCCGGCCCGGCGGCCGCTGCAGGTGACCAGCGACCTGGCGAGCTTCTGGCGCAATGGTTACCAGGAAGTGAAGCGCGAGATGAAGGGGCGCTATCCGAAGCACCCCTGGCCGGACGATCCCCTGCAGGCCACCGCCACCGCTTACACCAAGCGCCGGCTGGCGGGGGAGAACTGAGGCACGGCGCTATAGCGGCGCTTCAGAGCGTCTCATTGCCCGTGTAAATGTTGTTTTCATCTGCGGTCACCGCCTGCGATGACTTGCCGGTGAAAATATGCCAGTCCTCCAGCACCATGATCAGGCAGGGCACCAGAAACAGGGTGACCACAGTTCCCATCAGCACCCCGAAGCCCAGGGATATCGCCATGGGTACGAACAACCCGGTCGATATCGAGGTGTTGAGCATCATCGGCGCCAAGCCCACAAAGGTGGTCATACTGGTCAGCACTATCGGCCGGAAGCGCACACTGCCCGAGTGGCTCACCACCCAGGCCAGGCTCTGGCCGCTGTGGCGCTGGCGGTTGATATAGTCCACCAGCACCAGCGATGAGTTCACCACCACCCCGGACAGTGCGACGATACCCAGCAGGGAGAAAAACACCAGCGGCATCCCCAGTATCAGGTGGCCCAGGATGGCGCCCACCGCACCAAAGGGAATGACGCTCATGATGATCAGCGGTTGCATGTAGGACTGCAGCGGTATGGCCAGCAGCGCATAGATCACCAGCAGCGCCAGCAGCGTCGTCGCTCCCAGCGACCCCATGGACTCGCTGCGCTCCTCGGATTCTCCCGCCAGGCTGAAGCTCACACCCGGGTGGCGGGCCAGGATGTCGGCTAGCTCGTTGGCAATCACCGCATTGATCACGGTTTCTGGTGGCGTGATACTGCGATTCACGTCCGCCGTCACTGTTACTACGCGCTGGCCGTCGACCCTGCGTATGGTGGTGTAGCCGCGGGCCAGGCTGGCGCGGGCCACGCTGCTGAAGGGCACCTCGGCGCCGTCGGCGGTGCGAATCCGCATGGACTCCAGGTCGCCCAGGGAGCGCCGCTCATCCTGGGGGAAGCGCACCATCACCCGGATATCGTCCTTGCCGCGCTGCACCCGCTGCGCCTCGTAGCCGTAGAAGGCCTGCCGCACCTGCCGGCCCAGGTCCTCCAGGGTAAGCCCCAGGTTGCGGGCTTCCGGCAGCAGGCTCAGTTGCACTTCCTGCTTGCCGGCGCGAAAGCTGTCGCTGACATCCTGGACACCGTTATAGCCCTCCAGCGCGGCGCGCAGTTCCGCCGCAGCCGTGCGCAGCTCATCGAAGTTCTTGCCGTACAGTTCGAACTCGATGGCGGCGCCTGCGCCAAAGGCCTCTGCGGTGAAGGACAGCTCGACGGCATCGGGAATGCCGCCGGTGAGTTCCCGCCAGCGGTTGGCCAGCTCGCTGGCGGTTACGCCGTCGTAACCGGGTGGCATATTGAGTTCGACGCCGATCTCCGCCAGGTTGCTCTGGGCGCGGCCGCTGCCGCTGATGCTGCCCTTGGCGATGAACGAGCCGATACTGCTGAACACATGGTTGATGATGCTGCCCTCGTCCGCGTCGCGGGTGGCGTCCACTTCCGCGCGCAGTTGTTCCGCGGTTTGCTCCAGCCGGGCCACGGCCCTGGAAGTGGCCTCGATGGGCGAGCCCTCCGGCATGGTCAGGGCGGCGTAGAGGTGGGTGCCCTCCACCGGCGGGAAAAACTGGAAGGTCATGCGGCCGCTGACAAACAGGGACGCGGTGATTGCAAGGACGACAATACCCACTGCCAGGGTGGCGTAACGCCAGGTGATGGCATATTCAACTGCGGGCTGGTAGTAGCGGTTGGCGAGGGTTTGCAGGGAGTCGGAAACTCTCAACTGCAGCAGCAGCCAGCGGTCCTGCAGGGCGCTGCCGCCGCCGACGCTGGCCTCCGCACTGCGGTGGGCCAGGTGGGAGGGCAGGATCAGCTGGGACTCGATCAGGCTGAACAGCAGGGCGAGGATTACGGTGTAGCCCATGGGGGCGAAAAATCCGCCGAAGGGGCCCGGGATATTGACGATGGGAATGAATGTGGCCATCGTGGTCAACACCCCGAACATGACCGGCACCGCAACATCCTTGGCGCCGGCAAGGGCGGCGCCAAGCTGCCCCATGCCCTGCTGCTCGAAGGAGTAGACCCGCTCGGCCACCACGATGGCGTCATCCACCAGGATGCCCAGCACCAGGATAAAGCCCATCACCGACATGGTGCTGATGGAGATACCCGCCAGCGGGAACAGGGCGACCGTACCGAGCATGGCCACGGGAATTCCTGCGGCGACCCAGAGCGCCAGGCGAAAGCGCAGGAACAGGGTAAGTACCAGCAGCACCAGCATCAGGCCGCTGATGGCGTTGCCGGCCAGGGCATCGAGCCGGTCCACCAGGTCCTGGGATTCGTCCTGCCAGACGGTCAGGCCAATACCCTCGGGCAGGTCGCGCCGGGCAGCCTCCAGGTGGTTCTTGACTTGCTCCGCAATCGCCAGCACATCCTCCTCACCGACCCGTGAGACCTTCAGGGCGAGGGCGGGCTTGCCGTCGAAGCGGGCCCGCTGCTCGCTGTCCTCGAAGCCGTCCACCACGGTGGCGATCTCCCCCAGGGTGACCGTGGTGCCATCGGCGCGGGTCAGTACCACAATGTCCTCGAACTCCCGCCCCACATAGGCCTGGCCCCGGGTTCGCAGCAGGATCTCGCCGCCCGCAGTCTTGAGGGAGCCGCCGGGAATATCCAGTGAACTTTGCTCTATGGCCTTTCCCACCGCGGCCAGGGTGAGGCCGTGGCGACGCAGGGTCTGCTCGGATACCTCGACGGAAATTTCGTAGGGTCGCGCAAACATCAGCTCCACCTGGGAAACCGCGGGCAGGGCGACCAGGTCATCCCGCAGCTGCTGGCCCAGCAGCTTCAGGGTGCGCTCATCGGCATCACCGGAGAGCGCCACCTGCAACACGGTGGCGATGAAGGTGATCTCAGCGGTGACCGGCTTCTCGGTCTCCGCCGGGAAGGAGTCGATGGCGTCCACCTTGCTTTTGATGTCGTTGGACAGCTTGGTCTTGTCCACTCCCGCCACCAGTTCCGCCGTGACGGTGCAAAAGCCCTCGGAGGCGCTGGAGGTGATTTTGTCGATCCCCTCGGTGCCCTGGATGGCTTCCTCGAGGCGGATGCAGACCCCGGACTCCACCTCTGTCGGGGCGGCGCCGAGATAGGGTACGCTGATGCGCACCGCATCCACTTCCAGGTTCGGGAACTCCTCCTGGTGCGTCCGGGGCAGGGCCAGCAGGCCGCCCACCACCAGGATCCACATCAGCAGGTTGGCGGCGACCGGGTTGTGGCCGAACCAGTCGATAAGCCTGGTCACGGTGTGTCGTCCTGCTCGATCACCGGGTTCACCAGCATGCCCTCAACCACGGTTTGCAGCGGTGAAATGCACACCAGCTCGCCGGCCTCCAGGCCGCCGTCAACCAGCATGTCGTCGTGCTCCAGGCGCAGGATGGATACCTGGCGGAAGTGCAGGCGATTGTCCTGGTCGATCACCATGACCTGGTTATTGTCGCGCATCGCCGAGCGCGGCAGGCGGATGATGTTCTCCGCCCTGCGGCCGCGTATCTGCGCCTGCACGAACATCCCCACGGGCAGGGGCAGCTCACTGTCGGTGCGCAGCC
This sequence comes from uncultured Gammaproteobacteria bacterium, assembly GCA_963700715.1. Classification (GTDB taxonomy): domain Bacteria; phylum Pseudomonadota; class Gammaproteobacteria; order Pseudomonadales; family Halieaceae; genus JARRPM01. The sequence goes on along the minus strand of CAVOYP010000006.1, from coordinate 269,652 downwards.
GGGCGATGCCGCTGAGCATGCGGGTGCGGGCGTCGAATTCGGCCTCCGCGCGGATCAGCTGCCCTTCCCACAGCAGCCGGGTATTGCCGAAATCCGCTGCCACGGTGACGGGCGGTCGCAGGTTTTCGGGAATCTGGCCGCGGGTGGACATGGGCAGGCCCAGGTAGACCAGCTGGTCGGCCGCGATCGGCAGCCGCACCTCCACATAGTCGGTGGCGTAGATCGTGCCGATGTTCTGGCCGCGGGTGACGAACTGGCCCAGGTCGACGTGTTCCTCGCGCACCAGGCCGTCGAAGGGGGCTTTGAGTTCGGTGCGCTGCAGGTCCCGCCTGGCCTGGTCCACCGCTGCCTGGCTCTCGCTCAGATTGGCATCCGCCACCGCGGCGGCGCGGTGGGCGTTGTCCAGTTGCTGCTGGCTGGCGAGGTTCTTCCCGCGCAGGCTTTCCACGCGCTTGAGCTCGTCCGCGGCGAAATCCTGTTCGACCCCGGCGCGTTTCAGGGCCGCTTCGGCGCGCACCAGGGCGGAGCGGTAATCGGCGTCGTCGATGCGCAGCAGGACCTCGTCCCTGGCGAAGGAACCACCGCCCACCAGGGACGGAGATATCCATACCGCGCGGCCGGAGACCTCGGGGATCAGCTCACTCTGGCTGCGCGGCTCCACGGTTCCCTGGGAGGTCACGGTGAGGTATTCCGCCTGTGGCTGTACCTTGATGACCCGCACCGTGGCGAGCAGGGGTTTGTAGTCATCCGGGGTTGGCCTGGGTGCGTTGAGGGCTATCAGCACGGCAATGCCAATGCCGACCACCAGCACGAGAATGGGATAGACCAGCTTTTTGTTCATTGCCGCTCCGGAGCAGGGTGACAGGGTGAAGGCTAAAACCGCGCTGCTAACGTCTGCCCTTGCGCAGACCGGGGGCGCGCGGCAGGCCGTTGTGCTGGGTGGCAAAAGGGCGGCTCGCCCCCGGGCGGTCTGTTGCCGGCACGGTCGCCTGGCGTCTGGCGGGCTGGCGCGGCGGCACCAGGTGCAGCTTGCCGGTGCCGATGAGGTCGGCACGGCCGAGCTTTTTCAGGGCCTGGCGCAGGGCGGGCCAGTTGTCGGGGTCGTGGTAGCGCAGGAAGGCCTTGTGCAGCTGGCGCTGGGATATTTTCTTGACCGTGGGCATGGTGTCGCTGCCGCGGGTCACACGCTTCAGCGGATTCTTGCCGCTGTAGTACATCGCCGTGGCAGTGGCCATGGGCGAGGGATAAAACGTCTGCACCTGGTCGGCGCGGAATTTGTTGCGCTTCAGCCACAGGGCGAGGTTCATCATGTCGCGGTCACTGGTGCCCGGATGGGCGGCGATGAAATAGGGAATCAGGTACTGCTCCTTGCCGGCGGCCCTCGAGTACTTTTCGAACATCGCGCGGAAGCGCTCGTAGCTGCCGATGCCGGGTTTCATCATCTTGTCGAGGGGCCCGTCCTCGGTGTGCTCCGGGGCGATTTTCAGGTAGCCGCCCACGTGGTGGGTGACCAGTTCCTCGACGTAGGCGGGAGTTTCCACCGCCAGGTCGTAGCGCAGGCCCGAGGCGATCAGCACCTTCTTGACCCCGGGCACACTGCGGGCGCGCCGGTAAAGGCTGATCAGCGGCGTCTGGTCGGTGTTGAGGTTCTTGCAGATGCCGGGGAACACGCAGCTGAGCTTGCGGCATTTGGCTTCCACCTCCCTGCTCTTGCAGGCCAGGCGCCACATATTGGCGGTGGGGCCGCCCAGGTCGGAGATGACGCCGGTGAAGGCCGGCGAGGTGTCGCGGATTCTCTCCACCTCGCGGATGATCGAATCTTCCGAGCGGTTCTGGATGATGCGCCCCTCGTGCTCGGTGATCGAGCAGAAGGTACAGCCGCCGAAACAGCCGCGCATGATGTTCACCGAGTGGCGGATCATCTCGTAGGCGGGGATGCGCTCGCTGCCATAGCTGCTGTGCGGCAGGCGGGTATAGGGCAGCTCGAACACCGCGTCCAGCTCGTCGGTCTCCAGCGGGATGGGCGGCGGGTTGAGCCAGACCTCCCGGTCGCCGTGGGCCTGCACCAACGGCCGCGCGTTGTGCGGGTTGGTCTCCTTGTGGAGGATGCGGGAGGCGTGGGCGTAGAGGGCGCTGTCGACTTTCACCTGCTCGTAGGCGGGAATGCGGATGGCGGTATTCGCGGTCCTGCCCGCGCTGCCCACCAGGGTGACCGGCTCGGCTTCCACCTCGGCGCTGGCGGCGGTAGTGGCACAACTGGCGCTGCTGGTATCGATGTAGGGATTGATCGGGGCCACCACCGGGCCGACGACGTCGATGCTGGTGGAGTCGATGACTTCCCACTCCTGGGGAATACGCTTGCACACAAACGCCGTGCCGCGCAGGTCGCGTATGCTGCCTATCGCTTCCCCCGCCGCCAGGCGGTGGGCGACGTCGACTATGGCGCGCTCGGCGTTGCCGTACAACAGCAGGTCGGCGCGGCTGTCCAGCAGGATCGAACGGCGCACCTTGTCGCTCCAGTAATCGTAGTGGGCGATGCGGCGCAGGCTGGCCTCGATGCTGCCGATGACCAGCGGCACATCCCGGTAGGCCTCGCGCAGGCGCTGGCTGTAGACGACGACCGCGCGGTCCGGGCGCCTGCCCCCGACATTGCCGGGAGTGTAGGCGTCATCGTTGCGCCGTTTGCGGTCGGCGGTGTAGCGGTTGATCATGGAATCCATGTTGCCGGCGGCGACGCCGAAGAACAGGTTGGGCCGTCCCAGCACCTTGAACGGCTCGGCGCTGTCCCACTGGGGCTGGGCGATAATGCCCACCCGGAACCCCTGGGCCTCCAGCAGGCGACCGATCACTGCCATGCCAAAGCTGGGGTGGTCCACGTAGGCGTCGCCGGTGACGATGATGATGTCGCAGCTGTCCCAGCCGAGCGCGTCCATCTCCGCCCGGGACATGGGTAGCTCCTGCGCCGGGCCGAAGCACTCGGCCCAGAACTTGCGATGGGAAAACAGGGGCGTGGTCATGGCGGCGACGATCGGGATGGCGAAGGGGCGGGCATTATAGCCGCCGGCGCGGCCCAGGGGTTAAGCACTAATGCCATTCCGGGGTATGAGGGTTGTCCGCAGTACTGCCTGAAAATCTGCCAGAACAGCTGACCATATACTTGTAACATATTGTAATTTAAGGAAAAAACGCTACTTTAAGTTGGCTCGGTGGCATGTCCCGGGCGCGGCAGGCCGCTGCCGCAGATGCGGCAGTAATGAGCGGCTACGTCGTGTTCCACCGCCGCGCAATTGGTGCAGTTGCGCGATTCCAGGATGTCGCGCAGTTTCCTGCGGCGCTGGGCGCCGCTCAATTCCGCGGTAATGATGCCGGTGGGCACCGCGATGATGGCGTAGCCCACCAGCATGCCCACCGCCGCAACTCCCCGGCCAAGGGTTGTCACCGGTGTCACGTCGCCATAGCCCACAGTGGTGATGGTGACGATCGCCCAGTAGATGCTGGTGGGAATGTCATCAAAACCGTTGCCCGGCCCCTCGATCACGTACAGCAGGCAGCCGAAGATGGTGGTGATGACTATTATCATGGTGAAGAATACGAATATCTTGCGGCCGGAACGCTGCAGGGCCCCGGCCAGCTCGTTGGCCTCGCTAAGCAGGGCCAGCAGGCGCAACACCCGGAAGATCCGCAGGATGCGCAACAGGCGAATGATCAGCAGGGGCGCGGTCTGCGGGAACAGCAGGGAGAGGTAGGTCGGCAACAGTGCCAGCAGATCGACCAGGCCATACAGGCTGAAGACGTAGGCCTTGCGATTGGGGGCACACCAGATACGAACCAAATACTCCAGGCTGAAGAGAATGGTGAATCCCCATTCGATTTGCAGGAAGGTGTTGCCAAAACGCTGATCCATGCTGCTGATGGAGTCCAGCATGATGACTGCAACGCTCACCACGATAACCAGGATCAGGCCGATATCGAACCATTTCCCCGCAGGGGTCTCGGTACCGAAGATGACCTCGTAGAACTTCAGTTGCAGTGGCGTCTGTTCGCGCTGAGGCATGGATGTCGCGTCTGTGTCTGGCCCTGGGCCGATGCGGCCACTATATTCAACGGCCCGGGCTTGTACAACGCGTGGGCCTTCTGTCTGCATCGTGAACAGGGAGCACCGGAGCCTGGGCTGTGGGGCATTTCCGAATTCAGCGGGGCGGTTTAAATATGCGCCACCACATCCACCATTGCGGCGGTCAGGGTGGCGACGTCGTCGCTGCCCATCACATAGGGTGGCATGGCATAGACCAGTTTGCCGAAGGGGCGTACCCAGACGCCGCGCTCCACGAACATCGGTTGCACCTTGCGCAGGTCTACGGCTTCTTTCAATTCGATGACCCCGATCGCGCCGAGGGTCCGCACCTCCGCAACATTAGCCAGTGCCCGGGCCGGGGCGAGGCCTTCGGCCAGCTCTTTCTGCAGGCGGGCAATGGTGCGCTGCCAGGGCTGCGACAGCAGCAGCTCTATGCTCGCCACCGCCGTGGCGCAGGCCAGCGGATTGGCCATGAAGGTCGGCCCGTGCATGAACGCCCCCGCCTCACCGCCGCTGATGCCCTCGCTGATGCGGTCGTTGCACAGGGTGGCGGCCAGGGTCATGTAACCCCCGGTGAGGGCCTTGCCCAGGCAGAGGATATCGGGTTCGACGCCGGCGTGCTCCAGCGCGAACATCTTTCCGGTGCGGCCGAACCCGGTGGCGATTTCGTCGAGGATCAACAGCACGTCGAAGGCATCGCACAGGGCCCGCAGCTGTACCAGGTACTGGGCGGAGTAAAAGCGCATACCCCCGGCGCCCTGCACCACGGGCTCGACGATGATCGCGGCGATCTCGCGATGGTGCTCGGTGAGCAGGTCGGTGATGGCGATCATTTCGCTGTCCGGGCAGGGCTCGCCAAAGCGGCAGTTCGGCGCGGGCGCAAAGAAGTGCCTGGGCAGCACATCCCCGAACAGGTGGTGCATGCCGGTGTCGGGGTCGCACACCGCCATGGCGCCGAAGGTATCGCCGTGATAACCGCTGCGCAACGCGACCATCTTGCGCTTGCCCGGTTTGCCCACCGAGTGCCAGTACTGGACCGCCATCTTCAGTGCGACTTCCACCGCCACGGAGCCCGAGTCGCTGAAGAACACCCGCTTGAGGCTCGCCGGGGTCAGCTTCGTCAGCAACTGGGCCAGCTTCACCGCCGGCGGGTGCGTGAGCCCGCCGAACATGACGTGGGACATCAGCCCGAGCTGGTCGCGCACCGCCCGGTTGAGGGCGGGATTATTGTAGCCGTGGATGGCGCACCACCAGGATGCCATGCCATCCAGCAGGCGGCGCCCGTCCGCCAGCTGCAGGTGCACTCCCGCCGCGCCCACCACGGGTACCGCATCGGGTGCATTGGTGGCGGAGGCGTAGGGATGCCAGATCGTGGCGCGATCGGCGGCCTGCAGTTTATCCCAGGACCAGTCGCCCATCAGTTGGCCAGCACGGCCTGGATTGTCGGCAGAATGTTCTGCAGAAGCTTCGCCTGGGCCGCGGGGTTGGGATGCAGGCCATCGTCCTGCATCAGCGCAGGATCCGTGGCCACGCCGTCCAGCAGGAAGGGGGCGAGGGCGCTGTCGGTGTCCCCGGCGACCTCGACGAAACTTTCGCGAAAGCCTGCGGTGTAACGCGGGCCGTAGTTCGGGGGAATTTCCATGGGGGCCAGGATAACCCTGGCGCCCGCTTGCTGAGACATCGCCACCAGCTTGTTCAGGTTGGCCCGCAGCCCAGCGAGCGGGTAGCCGCGCAGGCCATCGTTGGCGCCCAGCTCGATGATGACCACCGTGGGCTGGTGCTGCTCCAGCAGCTGCGGCAGGCGGCGCAGGCCCCCGGCGGTGGTCTCGCCGCTGATACTGGCATTGATCACCGCGGCCGGCGGGCTGGCCTCGGCCAGTTGCGCCGCCAGCATGTTGACCCAGCCCTGTTCCAGAGACATGCCATAGGCGGCGCTGATACTATCCCCGAGCACGAGGATGCGCTGGTCCCGCGCCTGCGCCTGGCAGGAGATGGCAAGCAGTAGCAATCCAGCCACCAGGCCTGCGCGTACTCTCGTACGTACTGCAGGGTAAAGGAAGGGTTTGATGATCAAGGTCGAGAATCTCCAGAAACGGATCCCCATGGCGGGCACCGAGCTCGAAATACTGAAAGGGATCACGCTGGAAATCAAGTCGGGGGAGTCCGCGGCGATCGTGGGCGCTTCCGGCTCGGGCAAATCGACCCTGCTGGGACTGCTGGCGGGGCTCGATGAACCCAGTGGCGGCAGGGTTGTCATCGGCGATACTGACCTCGGTGAGCTGGACGAGGATGGCCGGGCCCTGTTCCGCGGCCGCCACGTGGGCTTCGTGTTCCAGTCCTTCCAGCTGCTGCCAGCGCTCACCGCCCTGGAAAACGTCATGTTGCCGCTGGAATTACAGGGCCAGGCCAGGGCGCGGGAACAGGCGGGCACCTTCCTGGAGCGGGTGGGCCTGGCGCCACGCATGCACCACTACCCGCGCCAGCTGTCCGGCGGCGAACAGCAGCGAGTGGCCATCGCCCGGGCGTTCGCCTCCCGCCCCTCCATCCTGTTCGCCGATGAACCCACCGGCAACCTCGATACCCGCACCGGCGGTCACATCATCGACCTGCTGTTCGAACTCAACCGGGAGGAGGGCACCACCCTGGTACTGGTCACCCACGATGCCCAACTTGCCGACCGCTGCCAGCGGCGCTTCTGCCTGGACGCCGGCGCCCTGGTCGCGGAGCAGGCCTGATGTCCGTCACCGCGGGCAAAATGCTGGCCAGGGACTGGCGCGGCGGGGAACTGGGTGTGCTGCTGCTGGCGCTGGTGTTGGCGGTGGGCGTGGTGTCCGGCATCAGCGCCTTCGCCACTCGCCTGCAGAATGCGCTCACCCAGGAGAGCCATCGTTTCCTGGCCGCCGACCTGGTGGTTCGCGGCGGCAGGGAGCTGCCCACCGCCTGGCTTGAGCAGGCGCGGGAACAGGGCATCCGTGAAGCCCTCACCCTGGCGTTCCCATCCATGGTTCAGGCCGGCGAGGACAGCATGCAGCTGGTGTCGGTGAAAGCTGTCAGCGCCGGCTATCCGCTGCGCGGCGAGCTCACTTTCAGCGCCCAGCCCTTCGGCCCGGTGCTACCGGCCGGCGCCGGTCCGGGGCGGGGGGAGGTCTGGCTGGAGTCCAGGTTGTTTGCCCTGCTCGATGTGGCGATCGGCGACCGGGTTGAAATTGGCGAGGCCAGCTTCACGGTGGCGGCCGCGGCGCGCACCGAGCCCGACCAGGCGGCCACCTTCAGTGGCTATGGCCCCCGGGTGCTGATGCACTATGACGATATCCCTGCCACAGGCGTGGTGCAGCCGGGGAGCCGGGTGGAGTACCGCCAGTTGTTTGCGGCGCCGGAAGCTGCGCTGGAGGAGTTTCGGCAGTGGCTGCAGCCGCAACTCGGGGATGGGCAGCGCCTGCTCACCGTCACCGAGGGACAGCCTGGCATCGGCAACGCGCTCAGCCGCGCGGAGCGCTTCCTGCTGCTGGCCGGCAGCCTCGGCGTGGTGCTGGCCGGCGTGGCCATCGCGCTCGCCGCCCGCCGTTTCAGTGAACGCCACAACGACTATGTGGCCATCATGAAGAGCCTCGGCGCCACCTCCAGCCGGGTGAACCGGCTGTATGGCGGCAGCCTGCTGTTGCTGGGCGCGGTTGCCACCGCTATCGGCTGTTTCCTGGGCTGGGGCATACAGGCCCTGTTTTTCGCCCTGTTCGCCGACCAGTTGCCGGTACAGCCCGGCCCCAGCGGCCCGCGGCCCTACCTCATCGGCGCCGCGACGGCGCTCACCAGCCTGCTCTGCTTCGCCTGGCCGCCCCTGCGCCGGCTCGCCCTTGCCAGTCCGCTGCGGGTGCTGCGGCGGGACACGCCGCTGGAGAATCGGCGCACCCTCGGCGATTACGCCCTGGGCCTGGTGGCGGTGACCGGCCTGATGTGGGCCTACAGTCGCGACTGGCAGTTGACGCTGGCGGTGGTGGCGGGCCTGGGCGTCACCGTGGTGCTGGGCCTGGTCCTGGCCCTGACCCTGCTGCGCGGGGGTCGCATGGTGGGCATGCGGGCGGGCAGTATCTGGCGCCTGGCCCTGGCCGGGCTGCAACGGCGCGGCGCCAGTAACGCCATGCAGGTGGTGATTTTTGCCATGGCCATCATGCTGCTGCTGGTACTGGTGCTGGTGCGCACCTCGCTCATCGACGAGTGGCAGACCCAGCTGCCCGAGGGCACGCCCAACCATTTCATGCTCAATATCGGCCCGGAGGACGTGCAGGGCGTGGACCAGGCACTGCGCGCCGAGGATATTGCCAGTGAAGCGCTGTACCCGATGATCCGCGGTCGCATTATGGCGGTGAACGGGCAGGAGCTGCCGGTCAGCGATGACCCCGAGGACTCCAGCCGCCAGCGCGAGACCAACCTGACCTGGTCCGACACCGTGCCGCCCGGCAATCGCCTGACAAGCGGCAGCTGGTGGCAGCCGCAAACGGATGAGGCCCTGGTCTCGGTGGAGCGGGAGTTTGCCGAACGCCGGGGCATTGTGGTGGGGGACGAACTGGGTTTCCTGGTGGGCTCCCAGCCGCTGGTGGCGCGGGTGGCGAACCTGCGCGAGCTCGACTGGCAGTCGATGCGCCCCAACTTCTGGTTGATCTTTCCCCCGCGCCTGCTGGCGGACTACCCGGCGACCTTCATGACGAGCTTTTACCTGGAGCCCGGCGACAAGGCCTTCCTCAACCGCTTTATCCGTCGCTTCCCAACGGTGACGGTGATCGAGATGGACGTGGTGGTGGAGCAGGTTCGCAGTATCGTGAGCCAGGTGTCCGCCGCCATCGAGCTGGTGCTGGCGGTGATCCTGGCGGCAGGCTCACTGGTGCTGGTGGCGGGGGTGCAGGCGAGCGTCGACGCGCGTATGCATGAGAGCGCCATCCTGCGGGCGCTGGGCGCCCGCCGCAGCCTGGTGCTTGGTGGCCTGTTCATCGAGTTCGCCACCATGGGTCTGTTCGCGGGCCTGCTGGCTACCGTCGCGGCGGAGCTGTCGGTGTACATTCTGCAGGAGTGGGTGATGGATATGCGCTACAGTCCCTCGCCCCGGATCTGGCCCCTGGGCATCGGGCTGGGCATGGTGCTGATCGGCGGCCTGGGCGTGTTCAGTTGCCGCAAGGTGGTGTCGAGCCCGCCGGTGGCGCTGCTGCGGGAACTATAACTCGATGCGAGGGCGCGATAGGCTGGAGCCCCGCGAAACAATCAGGTCGCGCTTAGCGGAGCAAACAAAAGTGGAGCTTTCTGCGAGCACTGTCCGAGTCCCAAAAATTGCGAAGCAATTTTGGTCGAGTTGCGCAGCAGCCACTTTTGTTTGCGTAGCTGCGGCCGTTTCGGGGGGCTTCCAGCCTATCGCGCCCGGCTTGCCAGGCAGAGATGTCAGGCCGTTTTTATCCCATCGATAAACGTGTGCACACCCAGGTCCACCTGGCGCTGCAGGTCGATGTGGCGCTCGAACAGTTCCGGCGCGTCTACCCGCAGGGTCGCCAGGCCGTGGATGCCGGCCCAGGCGGCATTGGCCAGGTAGACGTAATTCTGCTCGCGGAACTGCCCCAGCTCCATGCCGCGGCGTAGGATTGCCTGCACCAGCCCGAAGGTCTCCCGGCTGGCCTCCCGCAACTCCGGGTATTTCTGTGCCGGTTGCACGGCGGGCCCGAACATGAGCTTGAACAAGCGGGGCTCTCTGGCGGCGTAATCCACATAAGCGTGGGCAAAGCCGACCAGCTGCTCCGTGGGGCAGTCGGGAGTGCGATCACCGGCAGCGCGCAGGGCCGCCAGCAGGTCGCGGTAGCCGCGGGTGGCCATGGCCGCCAGCAGTTCCCCCTTGTCGGCGAAATGACGGTAGGGCGCGGTCTGGGATACGCCCACCGCCCGGGCCAGGGCCCGCAGGCTCAGGTCCTCGGCATCCACCTCCCGCAGTTGCCGCAGGGCGGTGTCGAGCAGCTCCGCCCGCAGGTTGCCGTGGTGGTAGGTTTTGGGATTGGTCATGGCTTCAGGTCGCGACAGTGGCGCAGCGTGCAAGCCGCTCGCGCCGGTCGGGGAAATAGCGCCTGGCGTCCAGCGACAGGCGCCCGCGCAGGCCCGGCTGCCTAGGGCAGCAGGTGCTGCACCCCATCGCGCTCCTCGGTCAGTTCCTGCTCGGTCGCAGCCATCCTGGCGCGGCTGAATTCACCCACTTCCACACCCTGGACGATACTCCACTGGCCGTTGGCGCAGCGGCAGGGGAAGGAATAGATCAGGCCCTCGGTGATCCCGTAGGAGCCGTCCGAGTAGACGCCCATGGAAACCCAGTCGTCGCCCGTGGTGCCCAGAGCCCAGCTGCGCATGTGGCCGATGGCGGCGTTGGCGGCAGAGGCCGCCGACGAGGCACCGCGCGCCTTGATAATGGCGGCGCCGCGCTGCTGCACGACCGGGATGAACTCGCTCTCATACCAGGACTGGTCGACCAGGCTTATCGCCGGCTTGCCCTTGACCTTCGCGTTGAACAGGTCCGGGTACTGGGTCGCGGAGTGGTTGCCCCAGATGGTCATATTGCTCACGTCGTTGACCGTGGCGCCGGTTTTCAGGGCGATCTGGGTCAGGGCGCGGTTGTGGTCCAGCCGGGTCATGGCGGTGAAATTGCGGCGGTCGATGTCCGGCGCGTTGCGCTGGGTGATCAGCGCGTTGGTGTTGGCGGGGTTGCCGACCACCAGCACCTTGATGTTCCTGCTGGCGTTGTCGTTGATGGCCTTGCCCTGGACCGAGAATATGGCTGCGTTGGCTTCCAGCAGGTCCTTGCGCTCCATGCCGGGACCCCGGGGGCGCGCGCCCACCAGCAGCGCGTAGTCAGCGTCCTTGAACGCGGTCGCCGGGTCGTCGGTGCAGACGATACCCGCCAGCAGCGGGAAGGCGCAGTCCTCCAGTTCCATCCTGACGCCCGCGAGCGCTTCCATCGCCGGAGTGATATCCAGCAGTTGCAGGATGACCGGCTGGTCGTCCCCCAGCATGGCGCCGGAAGCAATGCGGAACAGGAGTGCGTAGCCAATCTGGCCTGCTGCACCGGTAACGGTAACGCGAACGGCTTGTTTCATCGGAAAGGATTCCTCGCAGGTGGTGGGGTAGGGGCTTTCGGGGCGCACATTGTCGTGGCATTCCCGCGAAAAAACAAGGGAACGCGGGCGCCCGCCGCTGCCGCCCGCAACCCGCCGTCAGCTGGACGCAGGCGGCGCCGAACGAGTAAACTGCGCGCCGAATCAGCCCAGGCAGCGCGTCGTGCAAGAGCTTTCCCGCAAGGAAAAAACCCATTTCAACAAGCTGCAGAAGCGCTTGCGGCGCAACGTGGGCAATGCCATCGTCGATTACAATATGATCGAACAGGGCGACCGGGTAATGGTCTGCCTGTCCGGTGGCAAGGATTCCTACGGCATGCTGGACATCCTGCTGAGCCTGCGCCAGAGCGCGCCGGTGGATTTCGAGCTGGTCGCGGTCAACCTCGACCAGAAGCAGCCGGGGTTTCCCGAAGAAGTGCTGCCCCGCTACCTGTCGGCACTGGGCGTTCCCTACTATATCCTGGAAAAAGACACCTACAGCATCGTGCGCGAGCTGGTGCCCGAGGGCAAGACCACCTGCGGCCTCTGTTCGCGCCTGCGCCGCGGCAGCCTGTACGGTTTCGCCCAGGAGATCGGCGCCAGCAAGATCGCCCTGGGCCACCACCGGGACGATATCGTCGAGACCCTGTTCCTCAACATGTTCTTCAACGGCAAGCTCAAGGCCATGCCGCCCAAGCTGCTGAGCGATGACCGCAACAATGTGGTGATTCGCCCGCTTGCCTACTGCAAGGAGAAGGATCTGGCGCGCTACGCCCGCTACAGGGAATTCCCGATCATTCCCTGCAATCTGTGCGGATCCCAGGAAAACCTGCAGCGGGCGCAGGTCAAGAACATGCTCGCCGCCTGGGAGCGCGAGTACCCCGGCCGCACCGAGAGTATCTTTCGCAGCATCTGCAATGTGGCTCCTTCGCAGCTGGGCGACACGGCGCTGTTCGATTTCGCCTCCCTGCAGGTCGATCCAGCGGTCCGGGGCGGCGCCGCCGTCGAGGCGGATACGGGGCTTTATTTACCTGCTATCGCCGTGGTCAACCTTTAGTGTCCGGGGGACCGGGCGACCCCCTGCTGGCGGTGTATGACCTCTGCCTGGAACGGGGCGGCCGGGAGTTGTTCCGGAACCTGGCCTTTTCTGTGCTGCCAGGCCAGCTGCTGCAGGTCGACGGCCCCAACGGCGCCGGCAAGACCAGCCTCCTGCGCATACTGGCCGGCCTGTCCCGCTACGGCTTCACCGGCCGGGTGGAGCGCAGCGCGCCGCCGCTGTACCTGGGTCACCAGCCGGCGGTAAAAGCCCTGCTCACTCCCCGCGAGAATCTCGCCTGGCATGTGGCGGGGGAGAGCGCCTATGACACTGGGCAGATCGAGGATGCGCTGGCCAGGGTCGGCCTGTACGGCTACGAGGACGTCCCCAGCCACGCCCTGTCCGCCGGCCAGCACCGCCGGGTCAACCTGGCACGCCTGTATCTGTCCGCCCGCCCGCTGTGGTTGCTGGATGAGCCTTTCACCGCCATCGACAGGGGCGGCGTGGCGGAACTGGAAGCGCTGCTGGTGGCGCACGTGGAGCGCGGCGGGGCGGTGGTCATGACCTCGCACCAGCTGTTGCGGGTGGACTACCGGGTGCAGATGCTCAGCCTCACCGAGGGCCTGCTGGCATGAGCGCGGCGGCGCAGTCACCCGGCACGGCCCGGTTCTGCCTGGTGCTGCTGCGCCGGCAGCTCACCCTGGCCGTGCGGCGCCCCATCGAGATCGGCAATCCCCTGTTGTTTTTTGCCATGGTGGTGGCGCTGTTTCCGCTCGGGCTCGGCCCGGCGCCAGACCAGTTGGCGGGTTTTGCCCCGGGCATCCTCTGGATTATCGCCCTCCTGTCCAACCTGCTGACCTCGGACACGGTGTTTCGCAGCGATTTCGAGGACGGCAGCCTGGAACAACTGCTGCTCGCCCCCCAGCCCCTGTTCCTGTCGGTGCTGGCCTATATCGGCGCCCACTGGCTGCTGACCGGCCTGCTGCTGGCGCTGGTCTCGCCGCTCTTTGCCCTGATGCTCAACCTGCCCGCCCCGGCGCTGGGAACGCTGGTGGCCAGCCTGCTGCTGGGTACCGCGGTGCTCAGCCTGGTGGGCGGTATCGGGGCCGCACTGACCGTGGGCCTGAAGCGGGGTGGCGTACTCATTACCCTGCTGATACTGCCGTTCTACATGCCTGTGCTCATTTTTGGCAGCGCGGCGGTGCGCAACGCCGCGCTGGGCATTCCCGCCACGCCATACCTCGCGATCATCGGCGCCATGCTCTGCCTTGCCGTGGCCCTGGCGCCGCTGGCGATCGCCGCGGGGCTGCGAATCAGCGTCGATGCCTGAACTACCGTTGCGTCAGATCAAGTTTAATTTCCGCTTCCGGTTGTGGGTCGACCCCGATCGCACTGTATAATCGCCGCCCGTATGTGGTCCTTCTTTCATAAACTGGGTTCCCCGCCGTGGCTGTATCGCATCGCCGGGACCATCCTGCGCTGGCTGCTCCCGGTCACTATCCTCGCCCTGTGCGCGGGGCTGGCCTGGGGCCTGCTCTACACCGCCCCGGATTTCCGCCAGGGCAACAGCTATCGCATCATCTACATCCACGTGCCGGCGGCGGTGGTGGCCCTGGCCGGGTACTACGTGATGGCCATTGCCGGTGCGGTCAGTCTCATCTGGAAGATGAAAATGGCGGATGTGGCCCTGAAGTGCTGCGCCCCCATCGGCGCGGCCCTCACCTTCATCGCCCTGGTGACAGGCTCGATCTGGGGCAAGCCCACCTGGGGTACCTGGTGGGTGTGGGATGCGAGGATCACCTCCATGCTGATCCTGTTGTTCCTGTACCTTGGTGTGGTCGCGCTCTACGAGGCCTACGACAACAAGGAGGCGGCGGGCAAGGCCTGCGCCGTGCTCAGCCTGGTGGGTATGGTCAACATCCCCATCATCTACAAATCCGTCGACTGGTGGTACACCCTGCACCAGCCGGCTTCGATCAAGTTCAGCGGCAGCTCCAGCATCGATCCCAGCATGCTGTACCCGCTGCTGTTGTCGATCGCGGCCTTCTACGCGCTGTTCACCTGTTGCCTGTTGCTGAACATGCGCGCCGAAATCCTCGAGCGTGAAGCCAAAACCGGTTGGGTCAGGAAGCTGGCGCTGGGGGATAGCCGCTGATGTACTTCGATAGTTTCGACGCAGCCCTGGCCATGGATGGCCACGGCGTTTATGTCTGGTCCGCCTACGCGATCAGCCTCGTCGTGGTTGTGCTCATATTACTGGTGCCGCGGCGGCGCCAGCGCAGGTTCCTGCGCCAGCTGGCTGGGGAACAAAAGCGGCAGCAACAGGGTCCGACTACAGGGCTGGAGGGCAGCTGATGCATCCCGTGCGCAAACAAAGACTTCTCCTGGTGCTTTTCGTGGTGTTGTTCTCCAGCGCCGCGGCCGGCCTGGTGATGTATGCACTCAGTGGTAACGTCAACCTGTTTTTCCCGCCGGCAGAGGTCGCCGCCGGCAAGGCGCCGGTGGGCCAGCCGATCCGCGTCGGGGGCATGGTGCTGGCCGATAGCGTCCAGCGCAGCAATGACAGCCTGGAGGTGCGTTTCGTGCTGACCGACTTCAAGTCCAATGTGGACGTGGTCTACGAGGGCATCCTGCCGGACCTGTTCGACGAGGGCCAGGGGGCCGTGGCCTCGGGCACGCTCAATGAGCAGGGTGTGCTGGTGGCCTCGGAAGTGCTGGCCAAGCACGACGAGAACTATATGCCGCCGGAAGTGGCCCAGGCCCTCGAGCAGTCGGGCTACGATCACAAGGGCAAGGCCAAATGATCCCCGAGTTCGGTCATTTCGCGCTGATCATCGGCTTTTGCCTGGCCATCATCCTGGCGGTTGTACCCGCCTGGGGCGCCTGGCGTCGCAACAGCCGGGCGATGGCGATTGCCCCCGGTCTTGCGGTCGGCCTGCTGGTGTTCGTGGGCATCAGTTTCGCCTGCCTGTCCATCGCCTTCCTGCAGGACGATTTCTCGGTCAAGGTGGTGGCGTCCAACAGCAACAGCCTGTTGCCGCCGATCTTCAAGTTTTCTGCCGTCTGGGGCAACCACGAGGGCTCCCTGCTGTTATGGGCCCTGACGCTCTGTCTCTGGACCGCTGCGGTGGCGGTGTTCAGCGGCCAGTTGCCGCTGCTGGTGCTGTCGAGGGTACTCTCGGTCATGGGTGCGATAGGTGTGGGATTTATCTCCTTCATGCTGTTTACCTCCAATCCCTTCGAGCGCCTGTTGCCGGGGACGCCGGCAGATGGCAGTGACCTCAACCCGCTGTTGCAGGATCCCGGGCTGATCATTCACCCGCCGCTGCTGTACATGGGCTATGTCGGCTTCTCAGTGGCCTTCGCATTCGCCATTGCCGCCCTGTTGGGCGGCCGTCTCGACGCCTCCTGGGCGCGCTGGTCGCGCCCCTGGACCAACGTGGCCTGGGCGTTCCTGACCCTGGGTATCATGCTTGGCAGCTGGTGGGCCTACTACGAGTTGGGATGGGGCGGCTGGTGGTTCTGGGATCCGGTGGAAAACGCCTCCTTCATGCCCTGGCTGGCGGGAACCGCATTGGTGCACTCCCTGGCGGCGACTGAAAAGCGCGGCCTGTTCAAGAGCTGGACGGTGCTGCTGGCCATCTTCGCGTTTTCCCTGAGCCTGTTGGGCACCTTCCTGGTGCGCTCCGGCGTGCTGACCTCGGTGCACGCCTTCGCCACCGACCCGGCCCGGGGCTTGTACATCCTGGTCTTCCTGGCGCTGGTGGTGGGGGGTTCCTTGACCCTGTACGCCCTGCGTGCCCCCGCGGTGGCCAGCCGGGTGAGTTTCGAGTGGGTATCACGCGAGTCCCTGATCCTGTGCAACAACGTGGTGTTCCTGGTTGCCACTATCACCGTGCTGTTCGGCACCCTGTTTCCCCTGATTACCGATGCCCTCGGCGTCGGCAAGTATTCGGTGGGGCCGCCGTACTTCAACGCCGTCTTCGTCCCCCTGATGGCGCTGCTGGTGCCCTTTATGGGAGTTGGGCCAATCTCGCGCTGGAAGAAAGACTCGGTCCGCCGCTGGCAGGCTGAGCTGGCGCTGCCCGCCATCGTCGCTGTCCTGTGCGGCCTGACCCTGCCGTTGCTGCATGCCGAGTACAACATCTGGCTGGCGCTGGCGGTGGCGCTGTCCGCCTGGCTGGTGCTTGGCCTGCTGCGGGACCTGTGGTACCGGGTGCGCGGCGCCGCCACGGTGGTCGCGGGCCTGCGCCGTATTACGCCCAGTTACTGGGGCATGTTCGTGGCACACCTGGGTTTCGCCGCCTGCATCACCGGGGTGGTGGCAACCAGCCAGTTCAGTGTTGAGCACGACCTGAAAATGGCCCCGGGGGATGTCGATGGCATCGCCGGCTACCAGTTCCGCTTTGTCGAGCTCGTGAGTGTGCGCGGGCCCAACTTTGTCGCCGACGAGGCGCGCATCGAGGTGAGCCGGGATGGCCGCCTGGTGGCAAACCTGGCGCCGCAAAAGCGGCGCTACCTCGCCAGCGGCCAGGTCATGACCGAGGCGGATATCGATCCGGGCCTGATGCGCGATATCTACGTTGCCATGGGCGAACCGGTGGGGGATGACGGTGCCTGGGCAGTGCGGTTGCACTACAAGCCCATGGTGCGCTGGATGTGGCTGGGGGCGATCCTGATGGCCCTGGGCGCTTTCACCACCGTGCTGGACAAGCGCTACCGGCGTCTGCGGGTCCCGGCCCCGGCAGCAACCGCCAGCGGGGCCGTCGGTGGCGCCTAGGCTGAAACTGTTCCTGCCGCTGATCCTGTTCGCAGGCATGGCCGCGTTCCTGTTCCGCGGCCTGTCGCTGGATCCCCAGGCGTTGCCCTCGGCGCTGATAGACCGGCCCCTGCCTGAGTTTTCCCTGCCGGCCCTGGGGGAAGAGCGCACGCTCAGTCGCGCCGAGATCGTCGGCGAGGTGGCGCTGCTCAATGTGTGGGCCACCTGGTGTCCATCCTGTCGCGTGGAGCACCCCTACCTGGTGCAGCTGGCCGCCAGCGGCGTGCCGATCTATGGGCTCAACTACAAGGACGAGGATGCCGCCGCCCAACGCTGGCTGGCGGAACTTGGCAACCCGTACCGCGCCAGCATCGTCGACCGTGAGGGCAGCCTCGGCGTCGACCTCGGGGTCTACGGTGCCCCGGAAACCTACCTGCTGGACGCGCAGGGAGTGATTCGCTACCGCCATGTCGGGGTGGTGGATGAGCGGGTATGGCAGACCGTTCTGCAACCCATGTACCGGCAATTGTCTGCCCAGGGCGGCGGGTGAAGGCCGGGTCTCGCCTGCTGCTGCTCGCGCTGGTCCTGGTAGCGGGGCATGCGCTTGCGGTCATTGAAACTTATGAGTTCAGCAGCCCTGAGCTGGAGCAGCGCTACCAGGTGTTGAGCGCCGAGTTGCGCTGCCCCAAGTGCCAGAACCAGAACATCGCCGATTCGAATGCACCGATCGCCCAGGACCTGCGCAAGCTGCTCCACCAGCAACTCGAGGCGGGTGCGGGCGACGAGGAAATCCTCGACTACATGGTGGCGCGTTACGGCGAGTTCGTGCGCTATCGGCCGAGCTTTGGCGGCGCCACCGCGGTCCTGTGGCTGGCGCCGATCCTCTTGTTACTGTTGGGGATAATCGTCGCGGCGCTTACCCTGCGGGGCCGGCGGGGAAATTCGGCCGGGACCGTCGCCCTCGATGCCGACGACGAGCAGCGCCTGCGGGAACTCCTGGCCCGGACGGAGAAAGAGTCTTGACCTTGTTTATAGTGGTCTGTGCGGCCCTGATACTGCTCAGCGGCCTGTTCTACCTCAGGCCCGGGCGGCGCTTCGGCGGGGTCGATGCGGACCTGGAACGCGCCAATATCGAGTGGTACCGGTTGCGCCAGGCGGAACTGGCGCGGGAGGGCGCGGACAGCCTGCAGGACGACGCCCGCCTGCGCCTGCTCGAGGATGAACAGCAGGCTCGCGGCCTGGCGGCGCCGGTTGCCGAGCGCCAGTCATTTCCGCTGTGGCTGTTGCTGCCGTTGGTGGCGGTCCTGTCATCGGGGCTCTACTACCTGCTGGGGGCGGCGCCGGATGTGATGATCAGTCGGCAGCTGGCGTCGCTGGATGGAGAGAGCAGCCCCGCCCGGATGGAGGCGCTGCTGGCCGAAGTCGAGAAGCGCAGTGCCCAGCGGCCTGGAAATCTCGATTATGTCGCCCTGCTGGGCCGCTTCTATATGGGCCGGGAAGACTATACGCGGGCCGCGCAAGCCTATGCCGAGCTGGCACGGGAATATCCCGAGGATGCCTTTGTGCTGGCCTCCGCTGCCCAGTCCCATTACCTGGCGGCGGGCAGGAAACTGAGCGACCAGGCCAGGGTGCTGGCGCAACAGGCCATCGCCATCGACCCGCACCAGCGCACGGCCCTGGGCCTGTTGGGCATGGCGTCGTTCGAACAGCAGCAGTACCGGGAGGCGCTCAGCTATTGGCAGCGCCTGCTGGCGGTAGAGCAACCGGGCAGCGACAGCGCGCGCATGATCGGCAGCGTCATGGACATGGCGCGGCAGCGACTGCTTGCGGCGGGAGAGACCGTGGACAGTCTGCCGCTGGCTGAGACGGCCGGACCGGCCCCGGTGGGCGAGCCCGGCGCGGGCGTCACCGTGCGGGTGGCGCTGCCGGAGGGCGCCAGCGTGGGCCCCACCGACACCGTCTTTGTCCTGGCCCGCAACGCGGCGTCCGACAGCCGCATGCCGATTGCAGTGCAGCGCCTGCAGGCACAGCAGTTGCCCGTCACCCTGCGCCTGGACGACAGCAATTCCATGGCCGGGCAGAAGTTATCAGACACCGAGTCGGTAATGGTGGTGGTCCAGGTATCCCCCAGTGGCGCCCCCGGGGAGGCAGCGGCCACCTGGCTGGGCCAGGCCGGGCCGCTGGCCCCCTCCGGTGACACCTCACCCCGGGAAATACTGCTCCAGCCCAGGAGCTAGGGGCGTACAGGGACAGTCGGATTCATAAATTTTGCATTTGTCGGCGCCGGGCATAGTGTTGTCCGGGTAAAGCCTATACACTACATATAGTGGTTCGGGGGCCGGGGCAACTTTCGAAAAAACCCGAATAAATCGATAAAAAACATCAAGTTAAACTCGATATTTAATGTGATATGCGACTAAAGTCCATCAAGCTGGCCGGTTTCAAGTCATTCGTTGACCCGACGACCGTCAATTTCCCCAGCAATATGTGCGCCGTGGTTGGCCCCAATGGCTGCGGCAAATCCAATGTCATCGATGCGGTGCGCTGGGTGATGGGGGAGAGTTCGGCCAAGAACCTGCGTGGCGAGTCGATGACCGACGTCATCTTCAACGGCTCGGTCAATCGCCAGCCGGTCGGCCAGGCCTCCATCGAACTGGTATTCGACAACAGCGACGGCGGTGTGGGCGGCGAGTGGGCCAGTTACGCCGAGATCTCGATCAGGCGCGTGGTGACCCGCGACGCCCAGTCCGAGTATTACCTCAACGGCACCCGCTGCCGCCGCCGGGACATCACCGACATCTTCCTGGGCACCGGCCTCGGCCCGCGCAGTTACGCGATCATCGAGCAGGGCATGATCTCCCGCCTGATCGAATCCCGGCCCGAGGACCTTCGGGTTTTTATTGAGGAAGCCGCTGGCATCTCCAAGTACAAGGAGCGGCGCAAGGAAACCGAGAGCCGGATGCGCCGCACCACGGAAAACCTCGAGCGCCTCACCGACCTGCGCGATGAGCTCGAGCGCCAGCTGCAGCACCTGCAGCGCCAGGCCCAGGCCGCCGAGAAGTACACCGAGTTCAAGACCGAGGAACGCCAGCTGCAGGCCCAGTTGCAGGCCCTGCAGTGGCGCGAGCTGGACGGGCAGGTCGCGGCCGCCAACCTCGCCATCGGGCAACTGGAAGTGAAACTGGAAGCGGTGCATGCGGAGCACCAGCAGGTCGACACCGCGATCGAACAGCACAGGGTAGAGCACAGCGACCGCACCGACGTCTTCAACCAGGTGCAGGCCACCTATTATTCCCTCGGATCCGAAGTCGCCCGCCTGGAGCAGACCCTCAAGCACCAGCAGGAGCGCGGCCGCCAGCTGCGCGAGGACCTGGAGCAGACCGGCACCGCGCTGGCCGAGGCCGAAACCCACCTGGGCGACGACAGTCACAAGCTTGCCGGCTGGGACAGCGAACTGACTGCTATCGCCCCGGAACTGGCCGTGTTGCAGGAACTGGAGCAGAGTTCGGCCGAGGCGCTGCAGCAGGCGGAGGAGGCGATGCACAGCTGGCAGCACAGTTGGGACGATTTTAACCAGCATGCGGCGGAACCGCGGCAACAGGCCGAGGTGCAGCAGTCGCGCATCCTGCACCTGGAGCAGGTGCTGCAGCGCGTCCAGGGCCGCACCCGGCAACTGGAGGAGGAGAAGCAGAGCCTGGCCCCGGGACCGGAGGACGGCGAGATTTCAGCCCTGGGCGAGCAGCTGGCGGAACTCGAACTGGTCATGGCCGAGCACGAGCACCGGGGCGAATCGCTGCTGGACGAGCTGGCCGCTAACCGCGAGCGCAGCAACAGCCTGGCAACCGAGCTGAACCAGGCCCGGTCCGCGCTGCAGCAGATGCGCGGGCGCCAGGCGTCGCTGGAAGCCTTGCAGCAGGCGGCCAGGCTGGACAACAGCCAGGCGGCGGGCGAATGGCTGGCCGCGCGGCAACTCGACGCCAGGCCGCGCCTGCTGGAACAGTTGCAGGTCGACGACGGTTGGCAGCTGGCGGTGGAGACGGTTCTGGGTGATGACCTGCAGGCGGTTTGTGTCGACGCCATAGGTAGCCTCGGGGCAACCCTGGGCCAACTGGAGCAGGGACGCCTGGCACTGCTCGAGGTTGCCGCCGAAGCGCCGGTGGCAGCCGAGTTCCTGGCGTCGAAAGTGCGTTCCGGCGGGCGCGCCGGCTCCCTGCTGGCGGGCGTTCGGGTCGCCCCCGACCTCGGCGCCGCACTGGCGCAGCGTTCCGGCCTTGCCGCCCACGAATCGGTCATAACCCCGGAAGGCGTCTGGCTGGGCCCGAACTGGCTGCGGGTCGCGCGGCTGGCGGGGGAACAGGGTGGGGCGATCAGGCGGCAGCAGGAACTGGACGCACTGGTCGAGGCGGTGGGCCTGCAACAGCAGGCGGAGGAAGAGTTGGCAATGGCGCTGCAGTCCTGCCAGGATACGCTGCTGCAGCTGGAAGAGCAGCGCCATGCGCTGCAACGGGAGCTGCAGGCCAGCACCCGCCAGCACGCCGAGCTCAGTGCGCGGATGTCCGCCCACCAGGCCAGGATTGAACAGATAGCCGCCCGCCGCGAACGGGTGAACGCTGAGATCGACGAATCACGCGGGCAGTTTGCCCACGAGCAGGCGGCCATCGCCGAGGCTCGGCAGTTGCTGGCGGCGGCAATTGAACGCATGGAAACGGATTCCCATCGCCGCGAGGAACTGCTGTCAGTGCGCGACCAGACCCGCAGCACCCTCGACAGTGCCCGCCAGAAAGCCCGCCACGACAAGGACCTCTCCCACCAGACGGCCATGCGCTGCCAATCGCTGCAGACCCAGTTGCAGGCCATGCGCGAGGCCATCGATCGCACCAACAACCAGGTCGCGCAGTTGCGCTCGCGCCGGGAGAGCCTGGCCGAAGCCCTGCAGCAAAATGATGCGCCATTCGAAGGCCTCAAGCGGGAACTCGAGGCGCAGCTGGAACTGCGCCTGCAGGCGGAGGGTGAACTCGGGGCGGCCCGTCAGCAGGTGGCCGAGCTGGATTACCTGCTGCGGCAGAAGGAGCAGCAGCGGGCGGCAATCGAGCAGCGCGCAGAGAGTGTGCGCAGTGAGCTGGAGCGCAACCGTATATCCCACCAGGCGCTGCAGGTGCGCCGGGAAACCATTTACAAGCAATTGGTGGCCAACGGGCACGATGTCAACGCGGTGCTGGAGACCATGCCGGAGGGGGCAGAGGAGGCCGAGTGGGCGCGCCAGCTGGAGCGGGTGGGTTCGCGTATTGCCCGGCTCGGCCCCATTAACCTCGCGGCGATTGACGAGTACAACCTGCAGTCGGAGCGAAAAAACTACCTGGACCTGCAGAACGAGGACCTGGTAACCGCGCTGGATACCCTGCAGGCGGCGATCCGCAAGATCGACAAGGAGACGCGCAATCGTTTCCGCGATACTTTCGACAAGGTGAACAACGGCTTGCAGGATTTGTTCCCGCGGGTTTTCGGGGGCGGCAGCGCCTACCTGGAGATGACTGGCGACGACCTGCTCGACACCGGGATATCCATCATGGCGCGCCCGCCGGGAAAGAAGAACAGCACCATCCACCTGCTCTCCGGGGGCGAGAAAGCGCTGACGGCGATCGCCTTGGTGTTTTCCATTTTCGCGCTCAATCCGGCGCCCTTCTGCATGCTCGACGAAGTGGACGCCCCGCTGGATGACGCCAATGTCGGTCGCTACGCGCGTATGGTCAAGGAGATGTCGGAGAAGGTGCAGTTTATTTTTATTACCCACAACAAGATTTCCATGGAACTCGCCGACCAACTCATGGGTGTCACCATGCATGAACCCGGCGTTTCCCGCCTGGTATCGGTGGACGTGGAAGAGGCAGCGGAGCTGGCCGCGAGCTGATAGACTGGTTTAACTGGCATAAGGTACGGCGCAGGGGCAATGGATCTTACTATACGTGACTGGATGGTTGTGATCGGGGTTGTCCTGATCGTGGCAGTAGGGCTGGATGCGTGGCGCAGGGTTCAGCGTGAGCGACGCCCGAAAGTCAAGGTCAAGCTGGCGCCGGCAGGGGCGACAGGCACGGAGCGCGAAAACGACCTGGCCTGGCTCAAAGAACTGCCCAATGGCGGCGCCCGCGTGGTCGACCGCCGCGACCTCATCAACGCCACCAACAAGTCCGACGCGGCCAAGCGGGAGAAGGCTGCCGCCGCCGGCGCGGCAGCCGCCGCGAAAACCCCCAAGTTGAAAGCGGCGAAACCGCGTCCGGCATCCGAGCAGGCTCCTGCAAGCAGCGCGGCGACGGACGCGGAGGAACTCGTCAGCGGTATGAGTGGCGGTGACGTTGAGGGGGAGCCCGCCACACTCGACTGGCTCGACAATATCGCTCCGGACGAAGACGACTCGCTGCCGCCCCTGCAGCGGCCCGCGGTCGATGCCGGCCGCCTGCCCCGGGATGTCGATCCCGAGGTGTTCATGCTCAACGTGGTCGCCCGCGACTCGGAGGGCTTCCGCGGCGAGGACATCCTGCACATCCTGCTCGCCTGTGACCTGCGCTTTGGCGATATGAACTTTTTCCACCGCCACGAATTCGAGGCCGGGCGTGGGGCTATCCAGTTCAGTGTCGCGAACATGATGCAACCTGGCGTGTTCGACATTGACCACATGGGCGACTTTAACACTCCTGGACTGGTTTTCTTCCTTACCCTGCCGGGCCCCGAGGACATGATGAAAGCCTTCGATTACATGCTGGAGACCGCCCAGGCGGTTGCCCGCAACCTCAACGGCGATGTGCTGGATGAGTCTCGCAGCGTGCTGAGCAGGCAGTCGCTGGAACACTGTCGCCAGCAGATTCGCGACCTGGAGCGCCGTATGCTGGCCAGGACGCGCTGAAGCCCAATAAGCTCCCATGGCAGACTCGGCGCTAACCCGGGAAATCGACTCCCTGCGGGAGCAACTCGACAGCTGGAACTACCAGTACTATGTGCTGGATGAGCCAACCGTTCCCGACGCCGAGTACGACCGCTGCATGCGGCGTCTGATCGAGCTCGAGACGGCCCACCCGGAGCTGCTGCGCGCCGACTCACCCACCCAGCGGGTTGGGGCGGCACCCATCGAGCGCTTCCTCCAGGTCCGCCACGAAGTTCCCATGTTGTCCCTCGATAATGCCTTCAATGAGCAGGACATGCTGGATTTCAACCGCCGCCTGTTGGACCGGCTGGGCTCCGGCGAGCAGCACCTGGAATTCGCCTGCGAACCCAAACTGGACGGCATTGCCGTCAGCCTGCTCTACCGCGACGGTGTGCTCGAGCGCGCCGCCACCCGGGGCGACGGCACTACCGGCGAGGACATCACCCACAATGTGCGCACCATACCCTCGGTGCCGCTGCGCCTGCGGGGAGAGGGATATCCCAGCCTGTTGGAGGTGCGGGGAGAAATCTACCTGCCGCGGGCAGGCTTCGAACAGCTGAACGCCAGGGCGCGGGAACTGGGTGAGAAAACCTTTGTCAATCCGCGCAACGCGGCGGCCGGCAGCCTGCGCCAGCTCGATGCGCGCATTACCGCTGAGCGGCCCCTGCAGATGTGCTGCTATGGCGTTGGTCTCGTCGCCGGCGGGGAGTTGCCGGGGCAGCACTCCGCGGTGCTCGAGCGCCTGCGGCAGTGGGGGCTGCGTATCAACTCGCAGTCGCAGGTGGTGCGCGGCATAGCGGCCTGCGATGAGTACTATCGCCAACTCGCGGCGAGGCGCGAAGAACTGCCGTATGACATTGACGGTATCGTGTTCAAGGTCAACGACCTGGAGCTGCAGCAACGGCTCGGCTTTATCTCCCGCGCGCCCCGCTGGGCGATCGCCCGCAAGTTTCCCGCCCAGGAGGAAATGACCCGGCTGCTCGACGTGGAGTTCCAGGTGGGCCGCACCGGTGCTATTACCCCCGTGGCACGACTGGAGCCGGTGTTTGTCGGCGGTGTCACCGTAAGCAATGCCACCCTGCACAACAGTGACGAAATCGAGCGCCTGGGCCTGCGCCTGGGCGACACGGTGATCGTGCGCCGGGCGGGTGATGTCATTCCGCAGGTGGTGGCGGTGGTAATGGAGCGGCGCCCGCCGGATGCGCGCCCCATTGAATTTCCGCGCCGCTGCCCGGTGTGCGGATCCCAGGTCGAGCGCGCGCAGGATGAGGCCGTTCTGCGCTGCATGGGCGGGTTGGTATGCGCTGCCCAACAGAAAGCCGCCATCCGCCACTTCGCCTCACGCCGTGCCATGGATATCGAGGGCCTGGGCGACAAGCTGGTGGAGCAGCTGGTGGATGAGGGCCTGGTGACCAGTGTTGCGGGGCTGTATCGCCTGCGGCGGGAGCAACTGCTGGCACTCGAGCGCATGGGCGAGAAGTCGGCGGACAATCTGCTGGACGCGCTCCAGCGCAGCAAGCGCACCAGCCTGCCGCGGTTCATCTTCGCCCTGGGCATACGCGAGGTAGGGGAGGCCACCGCGCTCGCGCTGGCACGTCACTTTGGCAACTGGGAGGATCTTGCGGCGGCCTCCGAAGAGCAGCTGCTGGGCGTGAGCGATGTCGGCCCGGTGGTGGCCGATCACCTGCGCCAGTTTTTTGATTCGGCCTCCAGCATGGCGGTGGTGGAGGAATTGCGCAGCGCCGGGGTCAGCTGGCCCGATATCGCGGTCGACCTCAGCGCGCTGCCGCTGGCCGGCCAGACCTGGGTTGTGACCGGCAAGCTGGAGGCGCTGGATCGCGACGAGGCCAAGGCCCGGCTGCAGGCACTCGGGGCAAAGGTGGCAGGCAGCGTTTCGGCGAAAACCACCTGCGTCGTGGCGGGTCCGGGCGCCGGCAGTAAACTCGGCAGGGCCCGGGAGCTCGGCGTGGAGGTAATCGACGAGGCCGCTTTCCTCGCCCTGTTGGCCTCACACGGAGTCACCCTGTGATTCGGGGCCTGGGCCGCGTGCTCAGGCGGCTGCCGCCACTGCTGCTCCTCGCCGCGCTCGCGGGCTGTACGACTTCCCCGCCCAAAGACACCGACAATATCTGCGCCATCTTCTTTGAGAAGGACGACTGGTACCAGGACGCGGCCCGGGCCCGGGACAAATGGGATAGCGGCATCCCGGTGATGATGGCCATCATACACCAGGAGTCGCGCTTCAAGGCCGACGCGAAGCCCCCCCGCCAGAAGATTCTCGGCATCATTCCCTGGACCCGTCCCTCTGATGCCTATGGCTATAGCCAGGCGCTGGACGCGACCTGGGATTGGTACGAGACCAGCACCGGGCGCTGGGGAGCGGACCGGGACGACTTCGGCGATTCCATCGATTTTATCGGCTGGTATAACGACCAGTCCTACCGGCGCAACGGCATTGACCGGGCGGATACCTACAGTCTCTACCTTGCCTACCACGAGGGTCACGGCGGCTACTCGCGCGCCAGTTACCGCAGCAAGCCCTGGTTGGCGGATGTGGCGCGCAAGGTGCAGGGCAGGGCGGCCACTTACCAGGTCCAGATGCAGGTGTGCGAGGAAAAACTGAAGGACAGAGGCGGCTGGTTCTCCGACTGGTTCTGACTGTCGTACCGGGTCGGGTCAAGTGGAGGAAAATCGCGGTAATAGTGCGGGGGCCCGGTGTAAAGCCGGCACAGCTGTGACACAATTTCCGCGCGCCAGCTCAACTGAAAATGACCTAAAAACAAACAGGCAGCCATAGTGAAACCGACCAATCTCAAGAATCCCGAGTATTTCCACAAGGTAGTGGACTGCCAGTACGCCTGCCCTGCCCACACGCCGGTGCCCGAGTACATCCGCTTGATCGCCGCCCAGCGCTATACCGATGCGTACATGATCAACTGGTATTCCAACGTGTTCCCGGGTGTACTCGGGCGCACCTGCGACCGCCCCTGTGAACCCGCCTGCCGCCGGGTGCGGGTCGAGGAGCAACCGGTCGCGATCTGCCGCCTCAAGCGCGTTGCGGCAGATAACAAGGATGACATCAGCGCCCGCCTGCCGACCATCCCGAAGAAAAAGAATGGCAAGCGTATTGCCCTGATCGGCGCCGGCCCGGCTTCGCTGACTGTGGCCCGCGACCTGGCACCCCTGGGTTACATCATCGATGTCTATGACAACCAGTTCGCTGGTGGCGGCATGATGCGCAGCCAGATACCGTCGTTTCGCTTGCCGCTTTCGGTGCTGGACGAGGAGGTGAACTACATTCTCGACATGGGCATCAACACCACCTTTGATGTGCAGGTGGAGAGCCTCAAGGAAATCCTCGACAAGGACTACGATGCCATCTTCGTCGGTACCGGCGCGCCGCGCGGCAAGGGCCTCAACCTCCCCGGCCTTGAGGATGCCCGCCACCACGTTTTCCTGGGCATCGACTGGCTGGCGAGTGTCGCCTTTGAACACACGGACAAGATCGGCAAGCGGGTGCTTGTGCTTGGCGGTGGCAACACCGCCATGGATTGCTGCCGCACTGCCCGCCGCCTGGGCGGAGAAGACGTGCGGGTGGTGGTGCGCAGCCCCTTCGCGGAAATGAAGGCGTCGCCCTGGGAGAAGGAGGACGCCATGGCCGAGGGCATCCCTTTCTACAACAACCATGTGCCCAAGGAATTCGTGATCGAGGGCGGCAAGCTCAAGGGCATGCTGTTCGAGAAGGTGGAAGCCCACTACGACAGCAAGGGCAATCGCAGCCTCGTTCCAACCGGGGAGGACCTGGTGTTCATGGAAGCCGACGACGTGCTGATGGCCATAGGGCAGGAGAACGCCTTCCCCTGGATCGAGCGCGACCTGGGGGTCGACTTCGACAAGTGGGACATGCCGGTGGTTGACAAGGCCACGTTCCAGTCCACCAATCCGAAGGTGTTCTTTGGCGGTGATTCCGCCTTTGGTCCCGAGAATATCATCACCGCCGTGGCCCACGGCCACCAGGCAGCCATCAGTATCGACCTGCTGTGCCAGGGCAAGTCGGTGAGCAAGCGGCCACCGCCGGTCACCAACCTCGCCAGCCAGAAGATGGGTGTGCACGAATGGAGTTACGACAACGCGGTGGCTCCTGACCCGCGCTACCCTGTCCCTCATGCGCCGTTGGATAAACTGCTGAAGGATCGCAAGCTGGAGGTGGAGCTGGGGTTTGACCAGGCCACTGCCTACAAGGAGGCGGAGCGCTGCCTCAACTGCGACGTGCAGACCGTATTCGAGGAGGTGCGCTGCATCGAGTGCGATGCCTGTGTCGACATATGCCCTACGGATTGCATCACCTTCACCGTCAATGGCCCGGAGCAGGAGTTGCGCAGCCGCCTGACGGCGCCCTCGCTCAATCTCAGCCAGGACCTGTATGTGTCGGCCGAGCTGCCGACGGCACGGGTGATGGTGAAGGACGAGGACGTCTGCCTGCACTGTGGCCTGTGCGCCGAGCGCTGTCCCACGGGTGCCTGGGATATGCAGAAATTTCTTTATAACGTCAGCGGGACACTGGTATGAAGCGGCTGGAATCGGTCAACGATTTTGTTATCAAGTTCGCCAATGTCAACGGCACCGGATCGGCCAGCGCCAACAACCTGTTCGCCAAGGCACTGTTCCGCATGGGCCTTCCGGTCAGCCCCAAGAATATTTTCCCCTCCAATATCCAGGGCCTGCCCACCTGGTACGAAGTGCGGGTCAGCGAGAAAGGCTACCTCGGGCGGCGCGGAGGGGTGGACATCATCCTCTCGGTCAATCCCCAGAGCATGGCCCAGGACATTCGCGAAATAGAACCCGGCGGCTACTTTATCTACGACAGCACCAAGCCCCTGGATCTGCGCCTGGTGCGCAACGATATCAGCATTATTGGCCTGCCACTCACCCGCATCTGCAATGAAAAATACAAGGATCCGCGCCAGCGGCAGCTGTTCAAGAATGTCATCTACGTGGGCGCGCTGGCGGCCCTGCTGGACATGGACTTCAAGGTGCTGACCGATCTGGTGGCGGACCAGTTCAAGGGCAAGGAGAAACTTGTCCTGCCGAACATCAAGGCGTTGGAGTTGGGCCACCAGTATGCCAAGGACAATTTTGAGTGTCCCATCGGCATCCGGGTCAGGACATCCGACAAGGTTGGTGACAGCATACTGCTCGATGGCAATACTGCGCTCGGCCTGGGCGCTATTTACGGCGGCGCAACCGTCGCCGCCTGGTACCCCATTACACCCTCAACCTCGGTGGTGGATGCCTTCGAGAAATACGCCCGGCGGGTGCGTATCGATCCGGGCACCGGTCGGCGCAACTATGCCATCGTGCAGGCAGAGGACGAGCTGGCGGCAATCGGTATGGTCATCGGCGCGAGCTGGAACGGGGCGCGGTCATTTACTGCGACCAGCGGCCCCGGGCTGTCGCTCATGGGCGAGTTCCTGGGCCTGGCGTATTTTGCCGAGATTCCCACGGTGTTGTTCGATGTCCAGCGTGCGGGTCCCTCTACCGGCATGCCCACCCGCACCCAGCAGTCCGATGTGCTGGCGGCAGCCTATGCCAGCCACGGCGATACCAAGCACGTGTTGCTGTTTCCCTCCACCCCCAAGGAGTGTTTCGACTTCGGCGCAATGTCCTTTGATCTGGCGGAGCGGCTGCAAACCCCGATCATTCTGCTGACGGACCTGGACCTGGGTATGAACGACAACATGTCCGATCCCCTGGTCTGGGACGACACGCGCGAGTACGACCGGGGCAAGGTTCTCAACGCTGCGGATCTCGACAGGATCGAGCGCTTCGGGCGCTATTCCGATGTCGACGGTGATGCGATCTGTTACCGCACCTATCCCGGGACCCATCCCGACAAGGGCGCGTATTTCACCCGCGGCACCTCCCGGGACGAGCAGGCGGTTTACACCGAGAAGGGCGAGGAGTACGAGAACAATATGCTGCGCTTGCTGCGCAAGTGGGACACCATCAAGCACCATGTGCCAAGGCCCCAGATCATCCCCTGCGGCAAGCCCACCCATATGGCGGTGCTGTACTTTGGTACCACCGAGGCCTCGGCGCGGGAGGCCGTCGATCGTCTCGCGGGCGATGGCATTGACCTCGATGCCATGCGGGTGCGGGCCTTCCCTTTCAACCAGGAAGTGAAGGACTTTATCGACCAGCACGAGCGGGTTTTTGTGATCGAGCAGAACCGCGATGCCCAGTTGCGCACCCTGTTGATGGCAGAGTTCGAACTGGGTCCGGACAAACTGAAGTCAGTGCTGTGCTTTGACGGTACCCCGATCAGTGCCCGCAATATTCGCAAGCAGATCCTGGAACACCTGCCGGGAAGCAATGTCACGCCCTTGCACCGACAGAATCGCAACAGGCGCGCAGGAGATAGAGCATGAGCTACCAGATCCCGAAGTTTCGCCATCCCGAGTTGCCGGTCAACGAGCTGGGCTATACCAAGGCCGCCTACGAGGGCTCCATTTCCACCCTCTGTGCGGGCTGTGGCCACGACTCCATCAGCGGCGCGATCGTGCGCGCCTGCCATGAGCTGTCGATAGAGCCGCACAAGATAGCCAAGCTCTCGGGCATCGGTTGCTCCTCCAAGACGCCGACCTATTTCCTGGGCAAATCCCATGGCTTCAACTCGGTGCACGGGCGCATGCCCTCGGTAGTGACCGGGGCCGCGATGGCGAATCGCGACCTGTTGTACCTCGGTGTTTCCGGTGACGGCGATACCGCCTCCATCGGCATGGGGCAGTTTGCCCATGTGGTCCGGCGCAACCTGAACATGGTCTACATCGTCATGAACAACGGCTGCTACGGGCTCACCAAGGGCCAGGACTCCGCCACGGCCGATGAGGGCTCGGCCGGCAAGAAAGGAGATGCCAACCCCTTTAGCGCCATCGACCTGTGCGGCACCGCGCTGCAGATGGGCGCCACCTTCGTCGCCCGCAGCTTTTCCGGCGACAAGGAGCAGCTGGTGCCACTGATCAAGGCGGCGATGAGCCACCGCGGCTTTGCCCTGATCGATGTGATCTCACCCTGCGTGACTTTCAATAACACCCCGGCCTCCACCAAGAGTTACGAGTTTGTCCGCCAGCATGCCGAGGCTACCGGCACCGTGGATTTCGTACCCATGCGCCAGGAGATAACCACGCGTTCCCGGCCCGGGGCGGCCTACGAGGTCACCATGCACGATGGCTCCGTGCTGCGGCTCTACGAGGATGCGGGCGATTTCAACCCCACCGACCGCCGCTCCGCGATGATGGCGCTGATGAACCATGGCCACGACGGCAACATTCTCACCGGCCTGATCTACCTAGACAAGAATTCCCGCGACTTGCACGAGGTATTGCAGACCTCCCAGCGACCCCTCAACCAGCTGGAAGAGGACGAGCTCTGCCCGGGCAACAAGATGCTGGTCAATATCAACGCGAGCCTGCGCTAGCGGAGAACAGGGGCCGCTGTCATTTATTTGTCATAATTTCATCATCTAATGGGGCAACTCAAAGCTGGATGGGAATACGGCCAATGAATGAACAGACCGTGCTGGTGGTGGATGACGAAGTCGCAATTCGCGACATGCTGCGCATGGCGCTGGAGATTGCCGAGTTTCGCTGTATAGAGGCCGACAATATCCACGATGCCTACACCCTGGTTGTGGATGAGCGCCCCGATATCGTGCTGCTCGACTGGATGCTCCCAGGGGGCAGCGGGCTGGAGCTGCTGCGCCGGCTGAAGCGGGGCGATACCACCCGCGATCTCCCCGTTATCATGCTCACCGCCAGGACTGCCGAAGAAAACGTGGTTCAGGGCCTGGATATCGGCGCCGACGATTACATCACCAAGCCCTTCGCCCCGCGCGAGCTGATCGCCCGCATCAGGGCCCTGATACGGCGCGCGGGTGGCGGCCCCGCCAACGAGCGCATGCAGGTGGGCGACCTGGTGCTGGATGGCGAGGGCAAGCGGGTTCTCGTGGGCGAGGAGTCCGTGGAGATGGGCCCCACCGAATTCAGGCTGCTGCAGTTTTTCATGTCACACCCGGAGCGGGCCTACACCCGCGGCCAACTGCTGGACCAGGTCTGGGGTGCCAATGTGTACGTGGAAGAGCGCACCATCGATGTCCACATCCGCCGCCTGCGCAAGGCCCTCCAGTCCCCGCGGGGCGACTACAGCAACCTGATACAGACGGTGCGCGGAACCGGTTACCGGTTCTCCTCCCGAGGTTTTTCCTAGTGCGGCGATGGGCTCTGTGAGCTGGCTCTCCGCCGCTTTCAGGATTGGCCTGTTACTTGCGGTGGCGGGCCTGTTGGGCTGGTACTACGGGCAGCCCCTGTGGGCGGTGGCAGCCACCCTGTTCGGGCTGGTGCTATTCTGGATCTACCAGATGCAGCGGGTCCAGGCGTGGCTGCGCAGCCCCGGCCAGCCTCCTCCCGCGACCTATGGCATCTGGGGCGATATCATCAGCCAAATCTACCAGTTACAGAAACAGGGCAGGGAGTCGAGTGCGCAACTGCAGTCCACGGTGGACTATTTGCAGGCCTCGTTTTCATCCATGCGCGACGGGGTGGTCATTGTCGATCAGCGCGGTGTGTTGAAATGGTTCAACCAGTCGGCGCAGATGCTGCTGGGATTGCGATCGACAGACATTGGCCAGGCCCTGATGAACCTGGTGCGTTCGCCAGAGTTCCTGCGCTATTTCAATCGCGGCGAGTTCGGTGACTCGCTGGAATACCGCGCGGCCGGCGAGGCCGATACCTGGTTGCGGGTGGAAATCACGCCGTTTGGCACTGGCGACCGCCTGCTGTTTGTTCGGGATATAACCGCGAACGTGCGGATGGAAACCATGCGCAAGGATTTCGTGGCCAACGTCTCGCACGAGCTGCGCACGCCCCTTACGGTGATCAGCGGCTATCTGGGGACTATCCTGGGCGACAGCAGCAAGCTGGCGCCCGGTCATGTCAAACCCCTGCAGCAGATGTTGCAGCAGTCCCAGCGCATGGAGACTCTGCTGGAGGACCTGTTGTGGCTGTCGCGTATCGAGAGCGAGCAGGGCATGGAGCTGCACAACCCGGTGGATATCCGCGCGCTTCTGGCTGAATTGCAGGACGAGCTGGCTGTGGCCTATCCCCAGCGCCGCCTGGCGCTGGAGCTGGCGACGGACCACAAGGTAGCCGGTGATTACCGGCAGTTGTACAGCGCGGTGTCGAACCTGGTGCTGAATGCGATCAAGTACAGCGCAGAAGACAGTGTTGTAAGAATCGCCTGGCGACAGCAGGACGGCGCCTACCACCTCACTGTCTTCGACGAGGGTATAGGCATAGAGGCGGTGCATATTCCACGTCTGACCGAGCGTTTCTACCGGGTGGAAGACAGCCGCTGCTCGACGACCGGAGGCACCGGGCTGGGCCTGGCTATCGTGAAACACGTCGCCGCGAGTCACGGCGCGCGCCTGCAGATTAGCAGCAAGGTCGGCAAGGGCAGCGCTTTCAGCCTGGTGTTCCCGAAATCGGGCAGGGCCACCGCGGCGGCGCAGCTAAGCGCGGTGGCGACATGACTAAGCGGGCCAGTAACAGCGAGGGCGAGGGCGGATGCTGAAGCAAGAAGATTACACTCACCATATTTCCGGCCGGTTCAACGCCGAACTGGATGGCCTGCGCAAATTCATGCTCGAGATGGGGGGCAAGGTGGAGCAGCAACTGAACAGCGCCATCTCCGCACTCGTCGCCATGGACAGTGGCCAGGCCGAGTTGATCATCAATCGGGATCACGAGGTCAACCAGATGGAAATTTCCATCGATGAACAGTGTGCCTCGATCCTGGCCCGCCGCCAGCCGGCGGCGAGCGACCTGCGCCTTATCGTGGCCATCATCAAGGTCAACACCGACCTGGAGCGGATCGGCGACGAGGCGGCCAAGGTGGCGGTACAGGCGATGCGCCTGTCCGAGGCGGGCTATTCGCCGACCAGTTTCATCGAGATACGCCACATCGGCACGCATGTGGCCGATATGTTGCGTCGCGCCCTGGACGCCTTTGCGCGGCTGGACGCAGTGGCGGCGGTGGAAGTGGTCAAGAATGACAGTATCGTCGACCGCGAGTACGGCAGTGCCCTGCGCAGCCTTATGACTTTCATGATGGAGGATCCCCGCGCCATCGGCAGCATTATCAACGAGATGTGGGCATTGCGTAGTTTGGAGAGAATTGGCGATCATGCCAGCAACATCGCTGAACATGTGATCTACTTGGTACGTGGCACGGACGTCCGCCACGGCCGCCTGGAGGCGCTGGATGAATAGCCTCCGCTGCCCCGCCTTGCCCGGTGCCGGCCAGCTGGGATACATTGTGCCCATGTAACAATTCTGTAACAAATCCGGCATAGAATCCCCGGCGGAGCCCAGGGGCGAGACCCGAAGGCCGTTCCAGTCATTCTCAGGGAGTAAAGATCACGTGAAAAGCTATCAAGTCAGCGCAATTGTCCTGGCGGCCATGATCGGCGGCGCCACCGCGGCCCAGGCGCAAAATCGCGACACCATCAGCATTGTCGGGTCTTCCACCGTGTACCCCTTCGCCACCGTGGTGGCAGAGCGATTCGGCCGCTCCACCAACTTCAAGGCGCCAAAGATCGAGGCCACGGGCTCTGGCGGCGGCCTCAAGCTGTTCTGCAAGGGCGTGGGAGCGGACACGCCGGATATCACCAATTCCTCACGTGCGATAAAGCAGAGCGAGTACGATGACTGCCAGAAAAATGGTGTGACCGAGATAGTCGAGGTAGTGATCGGCTATGACGGGATTGCCCTGGCCACCGCGTCCAGTACCGCCCAGTTGAAACTGGGCTTGAAGGACGTTTACCTGGCCCTGGCCAAGGATATTCCGGGCCCGGATGGCAAGCTGATGCCCAACCCCCACAAAACCTGGAAGGATGTCAATCCCGCCCTGCCGCCCACAGCGATCGAAGTCCTCGGCCCGCCGCCCACCTCTGGTACCCGCGACGCGTTCGCGGAACTGGCCATGGGCGGCGGGGCCAAGCAGATCCCCGCGCTCAAGGCCCTGCGCGACCTGACCGCTGACCAGGCGGGTGAGATCAAGGCGGCTATGGCCGCGCTGGGTATTCCGGTCGGGGTCTACCAGGCGCTGCAGGAAAAAAGTGGCAAGGCCCCCAAGGGCGAGGAAGTCTTTGATGCAGTTGCCTATGCGCTGCGTGAGGACGGTGCCTATATCGAGGCGGGGGAGAACGACAACCTGATCGTGCAGAAGCTGGCCGGTAATCCCAACGCAGTGGGCATCTTCGGCTACAGTTTTCTCGAGGAAAACCTGGACAAGGTGCAGGGCGCAGAGATCGATGGGGTCATTCCCGACTTCGACACGATTGCCAGCGGTGAATACCCTGTCTCGCGTTCCATGTTTTTCTATATAAAGGCTGCACATGTTGGCAAGATTCCGGGCATCCACGAATACGCCATCGAGTTTACCTCGAACAAGGCTATGGGTGAGGACGGCTACCTGGCGGAACGCGGCCTGATACCCCTGGCCACTGATGAACTGAAGCAGGTACAGGCAACTGTCAAGGCGATGACCCCGATGAAAATGTAGTCCCGATGCACCGGTGCTGTCACCGGTGCATGTACCCTGCGCTGCGCCCTTAGCCCGGCTGAGTGTGGCGCAGTTTTTGCTTTGAGGCTGTAATGGATACTACGACAGTATTCCTGGTGCTGGTTCTGCTGACAGTGGCCAGTTTTTTCATGGGGCGCAAGCGGTCTCATGCCGTGGTGTCCGGGCAGGGGGGAGCCCGGATGCTGCATTCCCTGCCCAAGCATTACGGTTATATGGCCGCTTTGTGGGCGCTGTTGCCGGCATTGCTGGTGCTGGCGCTGTGGCTGGCATTCGAGTCCACCCTGCTGGCGCGTCTAGTGCTCAGCGAACTGCCGCCCGCCGTGAAGCAGATGCCCGCTACGGAACAGGGGCTTTATTTCAACCAGATCGTGAGTTACGCCCGGGGTAGCAGCGACGCCGCGCAATTGGACACGACCCAGGTCGCCGCGGCGGATCACTATCGTGCCCTGGTCTCTTCCAGTGGCACCATCAAAGCCCTGCTGGTTTTCCTGGTCGCGGTGCTTGGCGCCGGGCTGGCCCTGCGCCGGATTCGCCCTGCCCTGCGCGCGCGCAACCATGTCGAGGACATTTTCAAGTGGATACTGTTCGCCTGTTCCTTCCTGGCCGTACTGACCACGCTCAGCATAGTGCTTTCGGTGCTGTTCGAAGCCATCCGTTTTTTCCAGATCATCCCTCTTGCCGATTTCCTGTTCGGGCTGGAATGGAGCCCGCAGATGGCCATTCGCGCCGATCAGGTTGGGGCTTCGGGGTCCTTCGGGTTTGTGCCCCTTTTAGTCGGCACTCTGCTGATCTCGGCGGTGGCCATGGTCATCGCGGTACCCGTGGGCCTGATGTCGGCCATTTACCTCTCGGAGTATGCCAGCGAGGGATTCCGTGCCATCGCCAAACCGGTACTTGAAATCCTGGCCGGTGTGCCCACGGTGGTATACGGTTTTTTCGCGGCGCTCACGGTAGCGCCTTTTATCCGTACCCTGGGCGAGTCCCTCGGGATGGACGTGGCCTCGGAAAGTGCCCTGGCCGCGGGCCTGGTCATGGGTATCATGATCATTCCCTTTGTCCTTTCCCTGTCGGATGACATCATCAATGCAGTGCCCGACACCCTGCGTGAGGCCTCGCTGGGTATGGGTGCCACCATGAATGAGACCATCCGCAATGTGCTGCTACCCGCGGCGCTACCAGGGATTGTGGGCGGCATTTTGCTCGCGGTCTCGCGCGCTATCGGTGAAACCATGATCGTGGTGATGGCGGCCGGCCTGTCCGCCAAGCTGAGTATCAACCCGCTGGAGGCGGTGACTACCATCACGGTGCAAATCGTGACGCTCCTGGTCGGCGACCAGGAATTCGATAGCCCCAAGACCCTCGCCGCATTTGCCCTGGGTCTTGTGCTTTTCTTCGTCACGCTGATGCTCAATATCATCGCCCTCTACGTTGTCAGGAAGTACCGTGAACAATACGAATGAGCAACGCTCGAGCAGGGCCACCCTGGCGATCCAGGCCTCCCTGAAAAAGCGCTACGCCCGGGAGCGACGCTTTCAGTGGTATGGTCGGGTGGCAGTACTCATAGGCTTCACCTTCCTGTTCGTCCTGTTGTTCGACATCATCAGCAAGGGCACCCCGGCTTTTACCCAGCAGTACATCAGGGTCACTGTAAACCTGGACCCCGCAGAGCTAGGCCTGGAGCCAGGGGCAAGCCGCGAGCAGATTTTTGCCGCCGATTACCTCAGCCCGATCCGGTCCAGCCTGCGCGCCATGTTTCCCGATGCCAGCAGTCGCAAGGACAAGCAATCACTGTATCGCCTGGTCAGCGCTGGCGCGGAATACAATGTGCGGGACCAGGTGCTTGCGGATCCTGGCTTGATAGGGCGGACCACTGAGATCTGGCTGCGCGCGCATTCGGAGGCGGGGAGTTACCTGAAAGGACAGATCGGCGCAGATACTCCGGAAGCAGACCGGCGAGTAAATGACCTGCAGATCGCCTGGCTGGACCGGCTGCGGGCCGAGGGGCGGACGGAATCCCGTTTCAACACAACGTTTTTCACCCAGGGAGACTCCCGTGAACCCGAGATGGCAGGCATCAAGGTGGCACTGTATGGTTCGTTTTTCACCCTGCTGGTCACCTTCGTCATCGCCTTCCCCATCGGGGTGGCGGCGGCGATATACCTGGAGGAGTTCGCTCCCCGCAACCGCATCACCGATTTGATAGAGATCAACATCAACAACCTGGCCGCGGTACCCTCCATCGTGTTCGGTCTGTTGGGCCTGGCGGTGTTTATCAATTTCTTCGGCTTGCCGCGCTCCGCCCCCCTGGTGGGCGGAATCGTGCTCTCCCTGATCACGCTGCCGACTATTATCATTACCTCCCGGGCGGCGATCCAGGCGGTGTCGCCCTCCATCCGCCAGGCCGCCCTGGGTGTCGGCGCCTCCAAATTGCAGACTGTGGTCCACCACGTCCTACCCGTGGCCATGCCGGGCATATTGACCGGCGCTATCATTGGTATGGCCCAGGCCCTGGGCGAGACCGCCCCGCTGCTGATGATTGGCATGGTCGCCTTTATCATGGACGCGCCTGCCGGCGTCAGTGACGCGGCCACCGTGTTGCCGGTGCAGATCTTTCTCTGGGCGGACAGCCCCGAGAGGGGCTTCACGGAGAAGACTTCAGCAGCGATCATGGTGCTCATGGGCTTCCTGATTGCGATGAACGCCTTCGCGATATACCTGCGCCGGCACTTTGAACAGAAATAGTCGGGTACAATCCATTGCAAGTGAATGAAGCGTCGAACATATTGTCGTTGGCAGCAGGGGAAAGGAAAATGGACAGGGTAGATCGGCCCGAGGCTGGCGGCGCGACGAAACAGCCGCTGGATATCCGCGAGCACGTCGAGCAGGCGGATTACCAGACGATTGGTGCGCCTTTTGTCCCTGATCCCAAGATGACCGCGCGCAACGTCAACGTCTATTATGGCGATAAGCAGGCGATTACCAATGTGTCGCTGGACGTGGGCAGGAATGAAGTCATCGCCATGATCGGGCCTTCCGGCTGTGGCAAGTCCACTTTTCTGCGCACCCTCAACCGGATGAATGACATTATCCCGATCTGCCGGGTATCGGGGGACATTACCCTGGACGGGGAAGATATTTATGGTGCTGATCAGGACACCGTGCTGTTGCGCGCCCGGGTCGGAATGGTATTCCAGAAGCCGAATCCCTTCCCCAAGTCGATCTATGAGAATGTCGCCTATGGTCCGCGCATCCATGGCCTGGCCCACAACAAGGCGGAGCTGGATGAGATCGTCGAAGACAGCCTGCGCCGGGCCAGCCTGTTCAATGAGGTGAAGGACCAGCTGGACAAGCCTGGTACCGGCCTGTCCGGCGGTCAGCAGCAGCGCCTGTGCATCGCCCGTGCCATCGCGGTAAGCCCCGAGGTGATTCTCATGGATGAGCCCTGCTCCGCGCTTGACCCCATTGCGACCGCCCGCATCGAGGAGTTGATCGATGAGCTCAGGGAAAATTACACCATCGCCATCGTCACGCATTCGATGCAGCAGGCGGCCCGGGTATCCCAGCGCACCGCCTATTTCCATCTGGGCATGCTGATCGAGGTGGGCGAGACCAAGCAGGTGTTCACCATGCCCAGGCATGAGCTCACTGAGAACTATATTACCGGCCGATTTGGTTGAACTGGCGATGGAGCCCCCCATGGAAAAAACCCAGCAGGCTGATCAACACACGTCCCAGCGATATAACGCGGAACTGGAGCAGCTGCGCAGCAGTGTTCTGACCATGGGCGGCCTGGTTGAACAGCAGTGCCGCCAGGCGCTGGAAGCCCTGGTGACCGGGGATGAAAATCTGGCCAGGTCCGTCGCCAAATCGGATTACCAGGTGAACGAGCTGGAACTGCAGATCAGTGCCCAGTGCACGGATATTCTGGCCCGACGCCAACCCGCGGCCCGGGACCTGCGCATGGTGGTGGCGATTATTCGCATGGTGTCAAACCTGGAGCGTATCGGTGACGAGGCGGCGAAGGTCGGTCGCATGGCGATGAAGCTCGCGGACGACCGGGATCGGCAGTCCTACAACAGCGAACCGAAGCACCTGGGGGACGGGGTGAGCGCCATGCTGCAGGGCGCGCTGGATGCGTTCGCGCGGCTCGACGTCGAGCTCGCGATCTCGATTATCGCCCGTGACGAGGAAATCGACCGGGAGTTCAAGACCCTGACCCGCCTGCTGATGACCCATATGATGGAGCAGCCCCAGCGTGTGAAAAATATGCTGCGGGTCAACAGCTGTGCGCGCGCCCTTGAGCGCATCGGCGATCATGCCGTCAATCTCTGCGAGGAAGTGATCTATCTGGTGGAGGGGAGTGACGTCAGGCACCTGACCCTGGAGGAAGTCCGCCAGCGCCACGGTTCCTGAGAGCTCATTCCTTTTTCCCGGACTTCGGCTCTTTTCTTTCCGCTTCTTTCACCCGGCTCGCAATCAGGGCTGTGACCCAGTTGGAAAGCGAGCGGCCGTCCGCTTCCGCGAGCTTTTTGGCCCCTTTTTTTAGCTCGGGGTCGATGCGGATATTGAGCAACTTGGTCTTGGCCATACCAACGTCTTGATTTATAGGCATAAAGAAATGTCACTTTAGCACAGATTTATATCTTGTCCTGACCCGAACGGGGTGTATTGTATGTATATACAACCGGTTTCACTTCGGGGAAGGTGACTATGAATCTACAGGCGGCAGAGAAGGAGTTGCGGGGCAGGGTTCCGCGTGTCACTGGCTTATTGCTGGTGGCGGAGGTCTTGGTAATAGTGGGTTTCAGTTATGTTCTGGTAGGTGTCTTTACCTGAGGGCAGCCGGGCGCTCGCCCCGATCCCCTACCTGCCAATCCCTCCCGATTACAATAGTTTACGTTTTTTGACAGTCGCTCCGCAGGCGAGCACCTGTATTGGCAAGAACCTTGTTTAATTCGCCCCAGGCCCACCCGTGTAATAAAAATGT
The DNA here is from genome assembly GCA_963700715.1 of uncultured Gammaproteobacteria bacterium. Classification (GTDB taxonomy): domain Bacteria; phylum Pseudomonadota; class Gammaproteobacteria; order Pseudomonadales; family Halieaceae; genus JARRPM01. The sequence goes on along the minus strand of CAVOYP010000006.1, from coordinate 229,127 downwards.
CACATTATGACAGTAACATGACAGCGCAAATGGGCGCAGGTGCGCGCTCGATAGCCACCATCGGGGGAATGAAATATGAAGAAACTTCTGGCTGTTGCCGTTGCTGGAGCGATGCTCGGCGGTCTGCCCGTCCATGCCGCTGTGACCGAGGCCGAGTTCGCCGAACTCAAGGCCCAGATGGCCGCCATGGCCCAGCGCCTGAACGCCCTGGAGGCTGAGAATAACCAGCTGCGCGAACAGACCACGAAGACCGATTCGAAACTGGAAGCCGCCCAATCCGACCTCGCCGTGGTCAAGCAGCAGTCCGAGGCAAGCTCCTGGGCGGACAATCTCAAGCTAAAAGGTGATTTCCGCTATCGCTATGAGGATATTGACGAGGAGGACAAGGATGGCCGGTCTCGCGACCGGGTTCGCGCCCGCATGGCGGTAATCGCCAAAGGGCCCTCCGACACGGAGATCGGGCTCGGCCTGGCCTCTGGCAATTTCGACCCGGTGTCCACCAACCAGACCCTCGGTAGCGGGGCCTCCACCAAAGAAATCAACCTTGACCTGGCCTATGCCACCTGGCGCCCGCTGGAGACCGCTTCGGTGACGGCGGGTAAGTATGCCGTTCCCTTCTGGTTGCCCCAGGGCAGCAGCCTGTTGTTCGACAGTGACCTGCGCCCTGAGGGTTTTGCCGGGGGGTATGCCGACGACCTGTTCTTTGCCAATGCCGCCTACATGTATATTGAGAGCGACGACGGCGCCCCGGACGGCAGCGAAGGCACCTACGGTGTCCAGGCGGGCATGAAATTCGCCTTTACCGACGAGACCAACCTGTCTGCCGCCATCGCTTACTACGACCTCGGCGTCGAGGGGCGTGTCGGTAGCTACAGGCCCAACGAATTCTACGGCAACTCCACCGTGATCAACGACCAGGGGGACGAGGTCTACGAATACGATTTCGCCCTCTATAACGCCGGCGTGCAACTGAACACATCGCTGTTCGAGATGCCACTCTCACTGTTCGGTGACTATGTCTATAACGACGATGCCAGCGACTTCGACACGGGCTATATCGCCGGCTTCTCTACGGGGATGGGCAATGTCAGCTTCCTGTACTGGTATCAGAAACTCGAGGCCAACGCTGTTCTAGGCGCCTGGACTGACTCCGACTTTGCCGGTGGCGGCACCGACGGCGAGGGCAGCAAGTTCGTGCTGGCTTATGCGCTCACCAAGGCCTGGTCGCTCTCAGCGACCTATTTCGACACCACCCGGGGGATGGATCTGGGGTCAGACGCCGACTACAAGCGCTGGCAGCTGGATACCAGTTGGAAGTACTAAAGACGAACCGGGATCTTACACGACCCCGTTAACGAGTTGAAAAGGTTATACGATCGGGGATGCAGTGCGCACTGCCGGGGCTATAACCCTTGTTCTCGAGGTCGGCCTCAGGTGCCCACACTGACCAGATCAGTCTTTGTGCTGCCGTCACTCTCGGTCCGGTAACGGTATTTCACCGCGGTGCCGGCCTCGGCCTCTTGTACCCGCGGGTCGGCAGGCAGCTTGAATTCCATCTTCTGGCCGGGACGAACCCGACACTTGGAATCCTGATCATATTTGGCGATGGAATTGATCTTCACGCTGACCGCCTGGGGATCGCTGTTTCCACCTTTTTGCACGGTGCCCTGCAGCAGGCAGTCGCGCGGTGCTTCTGCCATGGCGGTAGCCGCCCCCAGCCCCAACGCAACTGTGGCGACGGTTTGGACAATGGTCCGGATAACTGTGTTCATTGCACTTCCTCCTTTATCAGCCCAGCCGTCTTTGGCGGCTTGTCGCCGGAATGTCATGCCAACTCACAGCGCCATCATGTTCGACGCCAGGAGTCAACTGCACCCGACGACTGCATCGTACACCCGTTGTGTACACAAAATATAGATTCTTCATGCAATCTTCATCAAACTGTAACAAACGTGTTGTAAGCGTGCCTTTGCCAGTAACCAATCCGTCACATTGCTGTAACTTTTCTCCCCTAGAATGCCCCCCATTCCGGTAATGCCGGCCTTTCCCAGACAGGGTAGTTATGAATATTCGTTCAGTTTTCCTCCCGGTTCTTTTATGCCTGGCCTGCCAGCAGGTCGCGGCGCTCTCGCTTGCGCCGGAGGAATTCCAGGCATCGCGCCAACTCGCCTGCGTACTCGCGGAGCAGTCCCTGGGATACCTCACCGAGGAGGAATACGGGAAGAGAACCCACGAGGTGCTGGACGGTTTCGACGAATCCGAACGCGATAACGTGCTGGCCAAGGCGCTGGGCTATTACGATGGCCTGATGTTCGCCATCGAGCCGGACAATGACGGGCAGGTCGCCGAGCGCTTGGAGACCTTTGTCGCCAGCGCGTCCTGCGATCATGACGACGGCTTTGCAAACGTCAACGTAACTGTTTCCCTGTAGACCTTTTCTCCCGGCCATTCTTTTTTTCGCGATGTCCGGCGTTGCGAAACAACGCACTTATCCATAGGCTAGCAGCCATCCCAGGGTCATCTCCACGATGGCTCGCGCTGCTGGCCTTCGGTATGGTATGAGTATCAGAATTGGCATCAATGGTTTTGGCCGTATGGGTCGGCTGGCATTGCGCGCCGCCTGGGGTTGGCCCGACCTGGAGTTTGTTCATATCAATGATCCCGCCGGGGATGCGGCCACCCTGGCGCATCTGCTCTGCTTCGACTCAGTTCACGGCCGCTGGTCGTGGGAGGCAGGAACTGAGGATAACGCCATAGTTGTGGATGGACAGCGGCTTAACACGAGTCGCAACACCCGCATCGAGGACACCGACTGGTCGGGCTGCGATCTCGTCATAGAGGCCAGCGGCAAGATGAAGACAGTCGAGGTACTCAAGGCGTACCTTGCCCAGGGAGTCAGCCGCGTGGTGGTCACCGCCCCGGTGAAGGAGCCGGGGGTGCTCAATGTGGTGATGGGGGTCAACCACCACCTGTACGACCCGCACATCCACAGGATTGTCACCGCCGCCTCCTGTACCACCAACTGCCTGGCGCCGGTGGTCAAGGTAATCCACGAGAACCTCGGCATCCGTCACGGCTGCATGACCACCATTCATGACCTGACCAACACCCAGACTATTCTCGATGCGCCCCACAAGGACCTGCGTCGCGCCCGGGCCTGCGGCATGAGCCTGATTCCCACCAGCACCGGATCGGCCACCGCGATTACCGGGATTTTCCCCGAGCTGAAAGGGCGAGCTCAACGGCCACGCGGTTCGCGTGCCGCTGGCCAATGCCTCGCTTGACGGATTGCGTGTTCGAGGTGGAGCGCAGTACTACGGTGGAGGAGGTGAATGCCATGCTCAAGGCGGCCGCAGAATCCGGCCCCCTCAAGGATATTCTCGGCTATGAAGAGCGTCCGCTGGTGTCGATTGACTACAAGACCGATCCGCGCTCCAGCATTATCGATGCCCTATCTACCATGGTGGTCAACGGAACCCAGGTGAAAATCTATGCCTGGTATGACAATGAGTGGGGCTTACGCCAACCGTACCATGGAACTGGCGCGTGAAGAGTCGGGCGCCCAGACCCCGGCCCATGATCGAGCTGCGCCAACTGGCCCCTGAGATCCGCCAGTACCTGGTGGTGACCGGCAACTACTGGGCTTTCACCCTGACCGATGGCGCCCTGCGCATGCTGGTGGTGCTGCATTTCCATGGCCTGGGCTACTCGCCGCTGGAAATCGCGCTGCTGTTCCTGTTCTACGAGGTTTTCGGGGTGATCACTAACCTGGTGGGCGGCTGGCTGGGCGCACATCTTGGCCTCAATCGCACCATGAGTATCGGGCTGGCGCTGCAGGTCATCGCCCTGGCCATGCTGCTGGTGCCCGCGGCGCTGCTGACCGTGCCCTGGGTGATGGCGGCGCAGGCGCTGTCCGGCATCGCCAAGGACCTGAACAAGATGAGCGCCAAGAGTTCGATCAAGCTGCTGGTGCCTGCCGGGGCGCAGGGCATGCTCTTCAAGTGGGTGGCCATCCTCACCGGGTCGAAAAATGCCCTCAAGGGTGCGGGTTTCTTCCTCGGCGGGGTGCTGCTCACGGGACTGGGTTTTGCCGGCGCGGTGGCGGCGATGGCCGCAGCCCTGGCGCTGGTCTGGCTGGTCAGCCTGGTCCTGCTGAGGAGGGATCTGGGCAAGGCCAGGAACAAGCCCAGGTTCCGCGACATTTTTTCCAAAAGTCGGGCCATCAATATACTCTCCGCCGCCCGCATGCTGCTGTTCGGCGCTCGCGATGTCTGGTTCGTGGTGGCGCTGCCGGTCTTCCTGGCGCAAACCCTGGGCTGGAGCCACAGCCAGACCGGTGGCTTCCTCGCTCTCTGGATCATCGGTTACGGCGCGGTACAGGCCGTCGCGCCACAGCTCACCGGTAGCGCCGGCGGGTCGGTTCCGGATGGACGTTCGGCCACGGCATGGGCTGCTGGCCTCGTCATTGTGCCCGGGGTTCTGGCGCTGCTCCTGGGCGTGGAGATAAATCCCGCCCCGGTTGTGATAGTTGGCCTGCTGCTGTTCGGCGCCGTGTTTGCCATCAACTCCTCGCTCCACAGCTACCTGATTGTCAGCTATGCTGGCCGCGACGGTGTCTCGCTGGATGTGGGTTTCTACTATATGGCCAACGCCCTGGGGCGACTGGCAGGAACGGTGCTTTCGGGCTGGGTGTTCCAGGCGGCGGGGCAGGGCGTGGCCGGGCTGGCAGCCTGCCTGTGGATTTCTGCCGGCATGCTGCTTGCGACCGTCATCATTTCACTTGGCCTACCGGCGACCAAAGCCAGATTCTGATCACGCAGCCCACCCGCAATAACCTGCAACACAACTCACTTTTTCCGTTGGTTATCTGAGTCTCGCCCGTCACCCACCGCGATCTTCACATTTCTGCAACATTCCAGCCACAAAAACGTCATCTACCCCGGCTAGCATGGCCACCAACTAGAGGGGACGTCTCGACCAACACGTGTCGAGCGACAAGAAAGCCGAAGTATACCAAGGCTCCCCGGACACAGTTTCTTCAGACCGGGATCAGTATCAGATATGAAACGAATTGCAGCGACAGCGGGCCTTCTCTTTGCACTTATCTCTCACCAGGCGCTTGCTGCCAAGGTCTTCCTGACGGTATTTCTCGATGATGCGCCCCTGCAGGGGGTCCGCGTCGTCCTGGACGAGGTGCCGGCAGGCGTTACCAACGAGCGCGGTAGCGCGGATTCGGTAATCTCAGCGGGTGACCATCAGATGGTGTTGACGGACGGCGAGGTGAACTTTCCGGTCAGCTTTACCTCCGGCGAGGATGAGGACGTCGAGATCAGCGTGACTTTCACGGCGGCCGAGGGGGATGAACCGCGCGTGGTCGTCAGACGTTTCGGCGCGGGTGAGCAGGGCGATCCGGGCTACATCACGGGCCAGGTGGTTGGTGCCGCTGGCGCACCCTTGGCAGGGGCCACGGTAGCGGCTCGGGGCACGGATTTCTCTACAACCACGGGGCCTGACGGCATCTACGTACTGGAAGTCCCGCGCGGCCAGTACGCACTGGAAGTGACGGCGCCGGGGCATAATCCTGTTGCATCCGGCGATTTGAGGGTGATGGCAGGCCTGGGGGTGACGGCGGGCATCCGCATGACTCCCATCGGCGGGGCCGGGGAAGCTGGAGCAGCCGAGGAGGTGGCTACCGGGGTTTCATCCCAGATTGAAGAAGTATTCGTTCTTGGCGTATTCAACCCGCAGGAGGACTCGGCGAGTGTTGAGCGCTTTGCCACTTCCATTACCAATTCAATCGATATAGGCCAGTTGGAGCGCTTCGGCGACGGCGATGTTGGCTCCGCCCTCAACCGCGCGGTGGGCGTCGCAGTGGTGGATCGCAAGTACGCCACGGTCCGGGGCCTGGACGGGCGTTATATCTCCAGTACCCTGAACGGCCTGTTGATGCCCAGCACTGACCCCCAGCGGCGGGATGTGCAGCTCGATTTGTTCCCCACGTCGATCGTCGAGGGGATCGAGATCCAAAAGTCCTACACCCCGGAGAAGCTGGCAACCACCACCGGCGGTAGCATCGAGATCATCACCAAGGGCATACCCGACGAATACATCAATGAAGTCAGCGGCGCAACGGCCTTCAACACCGATTTCACCTTCGATGACCTCGTCGATTACCGCGGCAGTGACGACCAGTGGACCACCTGGGACAGCGGCCTGCGCGATCTTCCCAGCGGCGTACTGGGTGCCACGGATGATGGGCGCTCACTCACTGTTTGCGATCCGAGAATAGATCCGGTGCGCTGTACCTCGCCGCTGGATGCGGCTCGGCTGGGCGTAAAGTTCCAGGACGACTACAACGTCGGCACAGCTGAGGCGGACCCTGACTTCGATATTTCCTGGGTGATGGGCGACCGGCTGCCCGCGGGAGACAACGAGTGGGGTTACTACGGTGCCGTGGAGTACGGGCAGGCCACCACGGACCGCGGCGAGGCCGAAATTGACTAACCCGCTTGAATTGGAAGGCAGCTACCAGCGCTCCCAGGAGGCGACCGCGTTGACGGGCTACTTCGCGGCCGGTTACGAGTACGGTGTGGCCAATGAAATACTGTCAAAGACCCTGTTCCTGCGCAATTCCGATGATACGACGCGGCAGGAATCCGGCGTGGACTCGCGCGAAGGCAACACCGAGGACAAAACCATACTGCAGTGGGTGGAGCGGGAATTCCTGTCCCAGGCGTTTACAGGGCACAACGAGTTTGAGACCGACTCGATCACCCACCTGCTGGACTGGCGCACCGCCTACTCGCGCACCACCCGCGACGAGCCCGACCGCCGCCAGTACACCTATCTGAACAATAACCTGTCCACGTCTGCCTTCGAACGGCGCTGGTCAGACCTTGAGGAAGACAGCGTCGACTTCGGTGTGGACTACAACCTGACCTGGAACTGGGGTGACATCAGCAGTACCCAGTTTCTGATTGGCGGACTGTGGTCAGACAAGAACCGCGATGTCGACCAGTACCGTTTCGGCATAATCAGGGGGAGTAACGGCAGCGAAGTCGATTTCAGCATCGATCGGGATCTCGAGACCGAGGTACTGCCCTACGAGAACTTCGCCCTCGACCGGATACGACTGGCTGCAAACACCACTGACACCGACTCCTACAAATCCCAGGAAACGGTAACGCGGCACGTACCTGAGTACCATCACGGATGTCGGCGAAGACTGGTCTTTCGTGGCAGGGGCGCGCTGGGAGGATTTCGACCAGACGCTCGAGTATCCCAATGATCCGCTTTCAGACAGCGAACTGCAGTACGACGACTGGTACCCGGCCTTCAACGTCACCTGGCGCATGACCGAGGAATTGCAGTTCCGTGCCGGCTACTCGGAGACCGTGTCCTACCCCGGGCTGATCGAGCGCTCCTCGGCGCAGTCCTATGATCCCGATACGGACGATGCCATCTTCGGCAACCCTGACCTGCAGGTGTCCACTATCGACAACTGGGACCTGCGTGGCGAATACTACTTCTCCGAGACCGAGAGCGTCTCCCTGGCCTTTTTCTACAAGGACATTACGCAGCCGGTGGAGCGCGCCGTACCGGATGCGTCGGGATCTGCTGCAGCCGATGGCATCACCTTCATCAACCAGGACTCCGCGGAGCTGTCCGGTGTGGAGCTGGACGGCACGGTGGACCTGTGGTCAGGCGACGAGTTCCTGCTCTTCACCAGTGGCAATATCACTTACATCGACTCCGAAGTCACCCTGTCCGAGGAGTCGCTTGCGCCTGGAGGGTGCGTCAGCCCAGGGGCGACAGTTGCAGGGACAGTCGGAGTGGCTGGGCAACCTGCAGTTTGGCTTCGATCACTTCCCGACCGAGCAGAAATTTACTCTGCTGTTCAACTACTTCGATGACCGTATCTACCGCGTCGCCCGCGGAGACAACACCGGTCCCGAGTTCGAGGACAGCCGACTGCTGGTCGATTTGACCTACGAAAACCTCCTGACGGAGGCGCTGACCCTGGAAGCATCGATCAAGAACCTGCTGAACGACGAAGTGTCCTACTCGCAAAATGGTCGGGGCATCGAGAGTTACGAGACCGGCACGCTTATCGGCGTCAAGCTCAAGTACACATTCTGATCGGGGAGAACGATATGCGATTCAGACACCATCAAGCCTCAGCGACTGGCACGGTCACGTCAGCCGGCGGCCGTACACCATTTTTTCAACCAATCGGGAAACAAACCATGATACGCAAAAAGTTGTTGCTGGCAGTCCTTATACCCCTTTTCTCACTCGGCGTCGGATGCAGTAGCGATGAAGGGGACGATGTTACGATCAATGTCGGCGGTGGCGGCGGTGGCCACCGATCCGAATGATCCCGTCGGTCCACCCGATGGTGATTGCGACCTCGTTGTTCCGGCAGATTTCGTCGCATTCAACGATGACTGCTCGGTGGGCACACTGTCGGGCCTGGTGGACGAAGATTACACACTGATCAGCGAGGTGGAGTGGCGCCTGAGCGGCGAAGTGCTCGTCGGCGAGGGCAATCGCAGTGTCGCCACTGACGGCGATGTGCAGGCCATCCGTGATGCCGGCGTCACCCTGACCATAGAGCCCGGCACCCACGTGAAAGCGTTTTCGGATGGTTCCCTGTTGGTCACCCGCGGCTCAAAACTGGAGGCCGACGGCACCGCGACCAGCCCGATTACCTTTTCCAGCCTTGACGAAGACTTCGATGGCCTCGGTGAGTGGGGCGGCGTGATCATCCAGGGCTTTCGCGCCCCAGTACGGCCAGGGCGGCACCGGTCCCTGCTTCGGCTCGGGCACCGTCTGTAACGTCCAGGGCGAAGGCGGTACTGTAGTCGGCCTGTACGGCGGTAACGACCCGGCGGATGATTCCGGTTCACTGCGCTATGTACGCATCGCCGAGGGTGGTCTGGTAGCCGGTCCGAACAACGAGATCAACGGCCTGACCCTGCAGGGTGTGGGTTACGGGACCGTGCTTGAGTACATCCAGGTACATTCCAACCTCGATGATGGTATCGAATGGTTCGGCGGCACGGCCAACGTCAAGTACGCCGTTCTGACAAGCAACGACGACGACGACATCGACTACGACGAAGGGTACATGGGCAACATCCAGTATGCCATCGTCATCAAGGACCAGGTCGCTCCTGCACCCCAGGGAAGCAACGACCCGCGCGGGATCGAGGCCAACTCTTCCGATGCGGATTACGTGCCTGAGACCAACGCGGTACTCGCCAATGTCACTATTGTGGGCGGGCCAATGAACAACAACGCCGCATCCGCGGCTGGACCGCAGCCCGGGATGCGCTTGCGCGGCGCAGTTGTCACCTCGGTTTACAACTCTTCGGTGGCGAATTTCGACACGGGTTGCATCCGCATTGATGACGCAAACGTAAATGGCGACGGCTCCCTGATTGTCGACTCCGATATCACCCTGGTGAACGTGCTCAACGACTGTCAGGATGGCATTTACGACAAGCGGACGGCTAACTCAGCGGAAAACGTAGAGTTACTCACCCTCACCTATGACGCCAATTTCGCTATTCAGGAAAGCGCTGCGCAGTTGTCCAGTGCACCGACAATCAACGCTGTCGACAACGGCTCCGGATTTGTTTTCGACCAGACCGACTTCGTCGGCGCGGTTGAGCCGGGCGGCGAAGCGTGGTGGGAGGGTTGGACCCTGCCCGGCACCGTCGGTGCGCAGGAACCCGTGCAGCCTGCGGATTTTGTCAGCTGCAACGCCGACAATACCGCCTGTACCATTTCGGGCCTGATCGATGAGGACTACACCCTGGTGGCCGGTGTCGAATGGCGTCTGGATGGTGAGGTACTCGTCGGTGAGGGTAACCGCTCAGTGGCGACCGATGCTGACGTGCAGGCGGTTCGGGATGCGGGCGTCACCCTCACCATCCGCCCCGGCGTCCATGTGCGGGCCTTCTCGACCGGCTCCCTGCTGGTCACCCGCGGCTCGAAACTGGAGGCTGTCGGTTCCCCGGCGGCGCCAATCACCTTCAGCAGCCTCGGCGACGACAATTTTGACGGCGAGGGCGAATGGGGCGGGGTGGTCATCCAGGGCTTCGCGCCCCAGTATGGCCAGGGCGGCACAGGCGCCTGCTTTGGCTCGGGTACCGTGTGTAACGTGCAGGGTGAAGGCGGCACCGTGGTCGGGCTTTACGGCGGTAACGACCCGGCGGATGATTCAGGCTCGCTGCGCTATGTCCGCATCGCCGAAGGTGGTCTCGTGGCGGGACCCAACAACGAGATCAACGGCCTTACGCTGCAGGGTGTGGGCTACGGGACCCGGCTTGAGTACATCCAGGTGCACGGCAACCTCGACGATGGCATCGAATGGTTCGGCGGCACCGCGAACCTGAGGTATGCGGTACTGACCAACAATGACGATGACGATATCGATTACGACGAGGGCTACCGCGGCAATATGCAGTACGTCATCGTGCGCAAGGACCCGAACAAGCCGGCCCCCACCGGGAGCAACGATCCCGCGCGGGATCGAGGCCAACTCCTCTGACGCGGATTTCGTGCCCGAAACCGAAGCGGTTCTGGCCAACATCCTCATAGTTGGCAGCGAGGTCAATAACAACGACGCAGCGGCGAGCGGGCAACAGCCCGGTGCACGGCTGCGCGGGGCCGTCATCACCTCACTTTACAACACGGCGATCCGCGATTTCGATACGGGTTGTATCCGCATCGACGATGCCGACGTCAACGGTGACGGTTCGAATGTCGTTCCCTCCAGCATTACCCTGGTCAACGTCCTGGGCGAGTGTGAGGACGGGTTCTACGACAAGCGCGAGGCGGACTCTGTGACCAACAGTGGTGCCGGCACCGTCACGGTTGACGCTGCCTGGGCACTGACCGACTCCGCCGCCAACGTGAATGCTGTGGACATTACTGCGGTGGATAACGGTTCCGGCTTCACTTTCGACAGCACCGACTATATTGGCGCCGTCGAACCCGGCACCTCGCCGGCGGGTGCCTGGTGGTCAGGCTGGATCATCCCGGGCTCCCTCGACTAGGTACCGGGTCTGCCCAGAAAAGATAGGGCCGCGCCACAGGGCGCGGCTTTTTTTTGCGCGGTCGGTTGAATGACTTGTCGAGAGCGGCATTCTTGCATTGCCCGGTCGCATGGGTAGAATAGCGCCCTCCCGGGAGTGCGAGTAAGCCATGAGCCGTTACTGGAGCGATGTTGTCGGGCGGCTGACGCCCTATGTCCCGGGCGAGCAGCCCCGGCTCGACCGACTGGTCAAGCTCAATACCAATGAACACCCCTATCCCCCCTCGCCCCTCGTGCTGGACGCCATCAACAGTGTCACGGGCGACGAGCTGCGCCGCTATCCCGATCCCGAGTCCACGCTGCTGAGACAGGCGTTCGCCCGTCGCCACGGCCTGCAGCCTGAGCAGGTGTTTCTCGGCAACGGTTCCGACGAGGTCCTGGCCCACGTGTTCCACGCGCTGCTGCGGCATGAGCGCCCCCTGCTGTTCCCGGATGTCACCTACAGTTTCTACCCGGTATGGTGTGACCTGTACCAGGTGCGCTGGCGGGCGGTGCCGTTGACGCCGGAGTTCCGGGTCGACCCCGCGGACTATCGGGGTGACAATGGCGGCATCATCATCCCCAACCCCAACGCCCCTACCGGTGTGCTGCTGGAACTGGCGGACGTGCGCCGGATCCTGGAGCAGAACCCGGCCTGCGTGGTGGTGATCGACGAGGCCTATATCGATTTTGGAGGGGAGTCCGCGGTCGGCCTGATTCCTGAGTTCGGTAACCTGCTGGTGGTCCAGACGATGTCCAAGTCCTTCTCGCTGGCGGGTTTGCGGGTGGGTGTTGCGATGGGCAGCGCGGCGCTTATCGACGGCCTGCAGCGGGTGAAAAACTCGTTCAACTCCTACCCGCTGGGGGTGCTGGCACAGCGCGCGGCGCTGGCCGCGCTCGAGGATCCAGGTTACTTCCAGCAGGCCTGCCGGCGGGTGGTGGCGAGCCGCGAGCGGCTGTGTGCCGCTATGGGGCAGCTCGGCTTCCAGGTGCTGCCCTCGGCGGCGAATTTCATCCTCGCCAGGCACCCGGCCAGGCCTGCCCGTGAGTTGTTCGCGGCCCTGCGTGCCAGAGGTATTATCGTGCGCTACTTCGACCGGCCGCGGATCGATGACTACCTGCGAATCACCATCGGCACCGATGCGCAGTGCGACGAATTGCTCTCGGTCCTGGCCGAGTTACTTGGCTAGCGCTTTTTGAGAATGACGCTGCCGATACTGTAACCGGCGCCGAAGGAGCACAGCACGCCGATGTCTCCCGGGCGAAAATCCGCATGGTGCTTGTGGAAGGCGATCACGGAGCCCGCTGAGCTGGTATTGGCATATTCATCCAGGATGGTCGGAGCCTCGTCCTCGGTTGCATCCCGGCCCAGCACCCGCTTCGATATCAACTGATTCATGCTCAGGTTCGCCTGGTGCAGCCAGAAGCGTTTGACCTGCGCGGGAGGGATACCGAGTTTTTCGAGTTGGGCGGATATCTGGGAAGCCACCGCAGGGCAAACTTCCTTGAAGACCTTGCGGCCTTCCTGCATGAAGAGCTTGTCGCGTTCCCCGACGCCGGATTCATCGCCGCGGTTGAGGAAGCCGAAATTATTGCGGATATTGTTGGAGTAGATGGTTTGCAGCTTGCTGTCGACGATCAGGAACTGATCGGCGGCGGTGGCGGTGGCGGCCGCCTCGACAATGACTGCCGTGCACACATCGCCGAAAATGAAGTGGGAGTCGCGATCGCGAAAGTTCAGGTGGCCGCTGCAGATTTCCGGGTTGAGCATGAGTACGCAGCGGGCACTTCCCGAGAGGATGGCGTCCCTGGCCTGCTGAATTCCGAAAGTGGCAGAGGAGCAGGCCACGTTCATATCGAAGCCAAAACCGGTGATGCCCAGGGCGTCCTGGATCTCTACCGCCATGGCGGGATAGGCCCGCTGCATATTGGAGGCGGCGACGATGACCATGTCGATATCCGCCGCGCTCTTGCGGGCCTGCCCCATTGCTTCGCGCGCCGCGGCCACTGCCATCTCGCACTGGATTGACTGATCCTCGTTCGGGCGCTCCGGCAGTCGCGGCACCATGCGCCTGGGGTCGAGGATACCGTCCTTGTTGACCACGTAGCGGGCCTTGATGCCTGAGGCCTTCTCGATGAATTCAACGGATGAGGGCTGCAGCGGCGCGATGTCCCCGGCCGCGATCTGCTGCGGCGTGCTCGCTGTTGAAAATCTCGACATACGCATTGAACGAGGCCACCAGTTCCTCGTTGCTGATGGACTCCGGTGGGGTATACAGGCCGGTTCCGCTGATCACGATGTCGGTCATGTTGGGCTGGCTCCCTGGTTGGGTGATTTGTCGCCAGCAATCCCGGCAAGAAAAAAGGCCGCGAGGCGGCCCTTGATCTGCAGTTGCGGACTGCTGTCAGCGTTTGTGCAGAGGTACATAGTCGCGCTGGGTATAGCCCGTGTAAAGCTGGCGGGGGCGGCCGATCTTGTAGCTGCCCGATATCATTTCGTTCCAGTGGGCGATCCAGCCCACGGTGCGGCCGACAGCGAAAATCACCGTGAACATGCTGGTGGGAATGCCGATCGCCTTGAGTATGATGCCCGAGTAGAAGTCGACATTGGGGTAGAGCTTCTTCTCGATGAAGTACGGATCGCTCAGGGCGATTTCCTCCAGCCGCTTGGCAATGGCCAGCAGGGGGTCGTTCTCTATTCCCAGTTCCGCCAGCACCTCATCGGCAGCCTCTTTCATCACCTTGGCCCGCGGGTCGAAGTTCTTGTAGACCCGGTGGCCGAATCCCATGAGGCGGAAGGGATCGTCCTTGTCCTTGGCGCGTGAGACGAACTCTTCTATGCGCGAAACATCCCCGATCTCCTCCAGCATCTTCAGCACCGCCTCGTTGGCACCGCCGTGGGAAGGACCCCAGAGCGCAGCGATACCCGCGGCGATGCAGGCGAACGGGTTGGCGCCCGAGGAGCCGGCCAGGCGCACAGTGGAGGTTGAGGCATTCTGCTCATGGTCGGCGTGGAGCAGGAAGATGCGATCCATCGCCCTGGCCAGCACCGGGCTGATGTTGCTCGGCTCGCAGGGGTTGCCGAACATCATATGGAGGAAATTCTCGGAATAGGAGAGGCTGTTATCCGGGTACATGAAGGGCTGGCCGGTGGAAAACTTGTAGCTCATGGCCGCCAGGGTGGGCATTTTCGCGATCAGGCGATAGGCCGCAATCCGGCGGTGGTGGTCGTTCGAGATATCCAGCGAGTCGTGGTAGAAGGCGGAGAGGGCGCCCACCACACCGCACATGATGGCCATGGGGTGCGCATCGCGGCGGAAGCCGTTGAAGAACGTGCGGATCTGCTCGTGCACCATGGTGTGGCGTTGTACGGTGCCGACGAACTTCTCCTTCTGCTCCTTATTCGGCAGTTCCCCGTACAGCAGCAGGTAGCAGGTCTCCAGGTAGTCGGAGTCTTCCGCCAGCTGCTCGATCGGGTAACCCCGGTGCAGCAGCACTCCCTTGTTGCCATCGATAAAGGTGATCTGCGACTCGCAGGCGGCGGTAGACACGAAGCCCGGGTCGTAAGTGAACAGGTTTTTGGCGGTCAAGCGCCCCTACATCGATCACGTCCGGGCCCAGGGTGCCCGAATAAATCGGCAGTTCAATGGCTCCCTCGAGTCCGTCGATGGTCAGGAGGGCTTTTTTGTCGCTCATGGTAGATCCTGGGATGCGAAACAGTCGGCGCTTCACTATAGGGTTTCCCGCGTTTTTGTCAATTGATCCGGGCCTTCGTGCCCCTGGCCGCGCCCCGGTGAGGCATCATGGTCCGTCCGCGAGGCCCCGCAACGACGTGAATCGCACTGCTTCACATATTGGACAGGTTAGGGGGGGGAGCCTTGTAACGGGTTTGTAATTGGGCCGCCAAGTCCCTATAATTTCTCGCGTTTTGGCCAGCTGGCCGCGCCTGCGTCTCCCAACGCAAACGACTTCCGGCTCAAATCGATGAAGCGCCCGCCCGGGCGTAAAAACTATGGTGCCTTATAGTGAAAGACAAGCGTCCAGTTAACCTTGATATCGGTACCATGCGGCTGCCCCTCACCGCGTGGACGTCCATCGCTCACCGCGCCTCCGGCGTGTTCCTGTTTGCCGGCATGGCAGTGCTGATCTGGGTTCTGGATGCCAGCCTGGCGAGCCCCGAGAGTTTTGCCTCGCTGCAGGACTGCCTTGGCAGCCCCCTGGCAAAGCTGGTGATCTGGGCAGTGGTGGCCGGCCTGATCTACCACAGTGTCGCCGGGGTCAAGCACCTGGTCATGGACCTGGGTGTTGGCGAGACCATGGAGGGAGGCACCCTGGGCGCGAAGGTCGTGCTGGTGGTGTCGGCGGTGTTGATTGTTCTGGCAGGAGTCTGGATATGGTAACTGCAGTCACCAGTATGGGCCGCTCCGGGCTCTACGATTGGCTCATGCAGCGGGTCACCGCTGTCATTTTGCTGGCTTACTTCCTGCTCGTGGGCTGCGTGCTCGTGTGCGGGGTCGATTACGCCTCCTGGAAGGCGCTGTACTCCCAGACCTGGATGCGGGTTTTCAGCCTGCTGGCGCTGCTGTCCCTGGGAATGCATGCCTGGGTTGGCCTGTGGGCCGTTTTCACCGATTACCTGACCGAGCGCCTGCTGGGTACGGTCGGTAATGTCCTGCGCCTGCTGGCCCAGGTGGCCAGCGCTCTAATCATGTTCACGTATGTGGTCTGGGGCATCCAGATTCTGTGGGGTTTATAAATGGCTGCTCTTCGTACTCTCTCTTTTGACGGTGTGATCGTAGGCGGCGGCGGTGCCGGTATGCGCGCGGCCCTGCAGCTGGCGCAGTCGGGCTATAAAACCGCTGTCATCTCCAAGGTGTTCCCCACCCGTTCCCACACGGTATCGGCCCAGGGCGGCATCACCTGCGCCATCGCCAGCGCCGATCCTGATGACGACTGGCGCTGGCACATGTACGACACGGTGAAAGGCTCCGACTATATCGGCGACCAGGACGCCATTGAATATATGTGCAGCGTGGGTCCCGAGGCGGTATTCGAGCTGGAGCACATGGGCCTGCCGTTCTCCCGCACCGAGGAGGGGCGTATCTACCAGCGCCCCTTTGGCGGCCAGTCCAAGGATTATGGCAAGGGCGGCCAGGCGGCCCGCACCTGCGCCGCGGCGGACCGCACCGGCCATGCGCTGCTGCACACCCTGTACCAGGGCAACATGAAGAACAAAACGGTCTTCTTCAATGAGTGGTTCGCCACCGACCTGGTCAAGAACCAGGACGGCGCGGTGGTGGGTGTCATGGCGATCTGCATAGAAACCGGTGAAGTCGTATACATCAAGTCGAAGGCGACAGTGTTCGCCACCGGTGGGGCGGGAAGAATCTACGCCTCTACCACCAATGCCCACATCAACACGGGAGACGGCGTCGGTATGGCCCTGCGCGCCGGTTTCCCGGTGCAGGACATCGAGATGTGGCAGTTCCACCCCACAGGTATCGCCGGGGCCGGGACCCTGGTCACAGAGGGCTGCCGCGGTGAGGGCGGTTACCTCATCAACAAGGACGGCGAGCGCTTTATGGAGCGCTACGCTCCCAATGCCAAGGACCTCGCGGGTCGCGACGTGGTGGCACGCTCGATGGTGCTGGAGATCATCGAGGGTCGTGGTTGCGGTCCGCAGGGCGACCATGTACTGCTCAAACTCGATCATCTTGGCGAGGAAGTGCTGGAAAGCCGCCTGCCTGGAATTTGCGAGCTCTCCCGCACCTTCGCCCACGTGGATCCGGTCAAGGAGCCCATTCCAGTTGTGCCCACCTGTCATTACATGATGGGCGGCATTCCAACCAATATTCACGGCCAGGCCCTGACGGTCGACGCCAGCGGCAGGGACGTGGTCATTCCGGGGCTCTATGCCTGCGGTGAGGTGGCCTGTGTTTCCGTGCACGGAGCCAACCGCCTCGGCGGTAATTCACTGCTCGACCTGGTCGTTTTCGGTCGAGCTTCGGGCCTTTATATTGAGAAAGCGCTGCGAGCGGGCATCGAGATGAGGGACGCGTCAGAAAGCGATATCGAGCAGGCCACCGCCCGGCTCAACCGGCTCAACAACTCCAGCGGCGGCGAGCCTGTGGCGGCCCTGCGCAAGGAGTTGCAGAACACCATGCAGAACTATTTCGGTGTGTTCCGCAACGGCGAGTTCATGCAAAAAGGTATAGATCAACTGGCCCAGTTGCGCGGGCGGATCGAGAGCGCAAGGCTGGACGACAAGAGTAACGCCTACAACACCGCCAGAATCGAGGCGCTCGAACTGCAGAACCTGCTGGAAGTGGCCGAGGCGACTGCCATAACGGCGGAAGGGCGCAAGGAGAGCCGCGGGGCGCATGCGCGCGAGGATTTCGACTCCCGCGACGATGACAACTGGCTCTGCCACTCGCTCTATTTCCCCGGCGACAAGCGGGTGGGCAAGCGGGCGGTCAATTTCGAACCGAAAACGGTCGAAACATTCCAGCCGAAAGCGCGTACGTATTAAGGGGCAGTGACTATGTTGCAAGTAAGTATCTACCGCTATAACCCCGAGACCGATGCCGAGCCTTATATGCAGGACGTGCAGGTGGACACCGGTGGCAAGGACCTGATGGTGCTGGACGTGATGGAGTTGATCAAGGCCCAGGACACATCGGTGGTCTATCGCCGTTCCTGCCGCGAGGGTGTTTGCGGATCCGACGGCGTCAACATGAACGGTAAGAATGGACTGGCCTGCATCACGCCCCTGTCGGAGACCGTCCGCAACAACAAGCTGGTGCTGCGTCCGCTGCCCGGCCTCCCGGTCATCCGCGACCTGGTGGTGGACATGAGCATGTTTTATGCCCAGTACGAGAAAATACAACCCTACCTGCAGAATGACTCGCCGGCGCCGGCTATCGAGCGCCTGCAGTCACCGGAAGACCGGGCCAAGCTCGACGGCCTCTACGAGTGTATTCTCTGCGCCTGCTGTTCCACGGCCTGCCCCTCGTTCTGGTGGAATCCCGACCGCTTCATCGGGCCGGCGGGGCTGCTGCAGGCCTATCGCTTCCTGGCAGATAGCCGGGACACGGCCACCGAGGATCGCCTGTCGCGACTGGACGACCCCTTCAGCGTGTTCCGCTGCCATGGGATCCAGAATTGCGTGAATGTCTGCCCCAAGGGCCTCAATCCCACGCGGGCGATCGGACATATCCGAAACATGCTCTTGAGTCGTGCCACCTGACATGAAGAAGTTAGCCTAACCTATTGAATAATATATATTTATTGTAATCAGCTCGTGAGTCGCAAGCGGTGCCGGGTCGACTCGGCCCGGGGTGGGAGCAGCCCCCCCGCGCCTTCTGCTGCGGTACTGCTACACTGCTTCGACTGTTGCCCCGGGGCACAGTGATTACTGGCTGGAAGGATGCTGGATGCAAGAAAGCTCTATGGAACAGTTGTGGCGCAGCTCGCATATAGCGGGCGGCAATGCGACTTACGTGGAGGACCTCTACGAGGTCTACCTCAAGAACCCCAACGGCTGTTCCGGAACAGTGGCGCGAGTATTTCCACAAACTGCCGCAGGTCGAGTCTGCGGTGGTACAGCTGCTGGATGTTCCGCACTCCGTCATTCGCGACCGCTTCGCCCAAATCAGCAAGATGCGGGTGCGCACGGCAGCGACGGTCCAGCATGACTCCCAGGCAACCGAATACGAGCGCAAGCAGGTTCGTGTCGTCCAGTTGATCTCTGCCTACCGCCAGCGCGGCCACCAGAAAGCCAGGCTCGACCCCCTGGGACTGGCGAAGCGTGAGCAGGTAGCGGACCTCGAGTTGTCGTTCCACCAGCTGTCGGCAGCGGATTTCGACACGGTTTTTCAGACCGCCAGTATGCATATCGGCAAGGCTGATGCCACCCTGGGAGAAATTCTCGACGCCCTGGAGCGCACCTATTGCCATACGGTGGGCGCCGAGTTCATGCATATCGTCGACACCGAAGAGCGCCACTGGATCATGCAGCGGATGGAATCCGTGCGCTCGGCCCCCGACTACGGCCGGGAAGTGCAGCTGCAGCTGTTGCGCAGCCTGATTCAGGCGGAGGGGCTGGAGAAGTCCCTCGGAACCAAGTATCCCGGCACCAAGCGGTTTGGCCTGGAAGGCGGTGAGAGCCTGATTCCCATGCTCACGGAAATGATCCAGCGCTGCGGTTCGATGGGCGCACGGGAGATCGTAATCGGTATGGCGCACCGGGGTCGCCTGAATGTGCTGGTCAATATCCTGGGCAAGAACCCCGCGGAGTTGTTCGCCGAATTCGAAGGGCGTGTGCAGTACTCAAGCTCGGGCGATGTGAAGTATCACCAGGGTTTTTCCTCCAACGTGATGACCCCGGGCGGGGAGGTACACCTGGCCCTGTCCTTCAACCCGTCCCATCTCGAGATCGTATCCCCGGTGGCGGAGGGCTCGGTGCGGGCGCGGCAGGAGCGGCGCAAGGACAAGACCGGCAGCCTGGTGGTGCCGATTATCATTCACGGCGACGCGGCATTTGCCGGCCAGGGCGTGGTGATGGAGACCTTCCAGATGTCCCAGACCCGGGCCTACAAGACCGGCGGCACCATCCATATCGTACTCAACAACCAGGTGGGCTTCACTACCCACAGGCGTCAGGATGCCCGCTCCACCGAGTACTGTACCGATATTGCCAAGATGGTGCAGGCGCCCATTTTTCACGTGAACGCCGACGATCCCGAGGCGGTCCTGTTCGTCACCCAGGTGGCGGTGGATTTTCGCAACCAGTTCAAGAAAGACGTGGTGATAGACCTCGTATGTTACCGCCGACGGGGTCACAACGAGGCGGACGAACCCTCGGTGACCCAGCCTGTCATGTACGCCAGGATCCGCAAGCACAAGCCGACCCGGGACCTGTATGCCGAGAGGCTGATTGCGCAAGGTATCCTCAGTGAGGCCGAGGACCAGGTCCTGGTGGAGCGCTACCGGGAGTCCCTGGATCGGGGCGAGCCTATGGTAAGCGGCCTGGTATCGGAGCCGGACAGGGCCCTTTTCGTCGACTGGACCCCCTACCTGGGGCACGCATGGACCATGCCGGCGGAAACCGGGATGGATCTGCACGAGTTGCAAAGCCTTGGCCACGACAGCAATGTGCCGCCTGAAAACTTCCCACTGCAGAAGCAGGTAGCCAAGATTCTGGAGGACCGCCGCAAAATGGCGGCAGGGGCCATGCCGCTGAACTGGGGTTTCGCCGAAACCCTGGCCTATGCCACCCTCCTCAGGCAGGGCTACCCGGTGCGCATCACCGGGCAGGATGTTGGTCGCGGCACCTTTTCCCATCGGCACGCGGTCCTGCACAACCAGAAGACCGGCAAGACCTACCGGCCGCTGCAACACCTCGGCCCTGGCCAGGCCAGGTTCAAGATCTATGACTCCCTGTTGTCGGAAGAAGCGGTGCTCGCCTTCGAGTACGGTTACTCCACGACCTTGCCCCAGGGCCTGGTGATCTGGGAGGCGCAATTCGGTGATTTCGCCAATGGCGCCCAGGTCGTGATCGACCAGTTCATTACCAGCGGTGAGCACAAGTGGCAGCGGCTCAGTGGCCTCACCATGTTGCTGCCCCACGGTTATGAAGGGCAGGGCCCCGAGCACTCCTCAGCCCGCCTCGAGCGCTTCATGCAGTTGTGCGCTGAGCACAACATCCAGGTCTGTGTCCCCACCACGCCGGCCCAGGTATTCCATATGCTCAGGCGCCAGGCTATCAGGCCCCTGCGCAAACCGCTGATCGTCATGACGCCCAAGAGCCTGTTGCGCCACAAGGAGGCGATCTCGACGATTGAGGAACTTGCCAACGGCCGCTTTTTCAATGTGCTGGACGAGACCGATGACCTCGACAGGGCCGCGGTGGAGCGGGTGATATTGTGCAGCGGTAAAGTATTTTACGATCTGCGGGCCGCCCGGCGCGAGCGCGGCATCGGCAATATCGCCATCGTGCGACTGGAGCAGCTCTATCCCTTCCCGGAAGAGGAGTTGCTGAAGGTGCTGGCGACCTACCCGAATATCACCGACGCGATCTGGTGCCAGGAAGAGCCCGTGAACCAGGGCGCCTGGTACTCCAGCCAGCATCATATGCGCAGGGCCATACATCACCATCGCCGTGACGTTTACCTGCGCTATGTGGGCCGGGAGGCATCGGCGGCGCCGGCGGCGGGTTACATGGCGCTGCACGTGGCCCAACAGGAAGAATTTATCAACCACGCGCTGGCTGCCGACAAATCGGCCAACGAGTAGCAGAGCAGGGAATCGAGATGTCCATTGAGATCAAAGCCCCGGCGTTTCCGGAGTCGGTTGCAGACGGTGAGATCGCAACCTGGCACAAGGCCGAGGGTGACGCAGTAGCCCGGGACGAGCTGATAGTCGAAATTGAAACGGACAAGGTCGTGATGGAAGTGCTGGCGCCGCAGGATGGCGTTATCTCCAGGATCCATGCCCGGGAAGGCGATACGATCCAGAGTGAGCAGTTGCTGGCCACTCTCGAGCAGGGTGCGGCAGCTGTTGCTGGCTCTGCCCCGGCCATGGCCCCGGCGGTCGCCGCCCCGGCAACAGCAGACAGGGGCGTTGAACTGGCCGGTCCGGCCGCCAGGCAACTGTTGGAAGAGCACAAACTGGATCCGGCCAGCATCATCGGCAGCGGCAAGGGCGGCCGCATCCTCAAGGAAGACATCCTGGCCCACCTGAAGACGCTGGAAACCGCCCAGGCAGCGGCGCCTGTCATCCCGGCCGGTATTCCCGAGGCCCCCGCCGGACCCTCCGGCGAGCGGGTCGAGAAGCGGGTGCCCATGACCCGGATGCGCGCAAAGATCGCCGAGCGCCTGCTCAACGCCACCCAGCAAACAGCCATGCTCAGCACTTTCAACGAGGTCAACATGGCGCCGGTCATGGCGCTGCGCAGCAAGTACAAGGACCAGTTCGAGAAAGTCCACAATGGCACCCGCCTCGGGTTTATGGGGTTTTTTGTCAAGGCGGCCTGCGAGGCCCTGAAACGCTATCCCGCGGTCAATGCCTCGATAGATGGCAACGACGTGGTCTACCACGGCTACCAGGATATCGGTGTCGCGGTTTCAACCGAGAACGGTCTGGTGGTACCTGTGCTGCGCGATGCCGACTTCATGAGCCTGGCGGATATCGAGGCCGCCATTCGCGACCTCGGCATTCGCGCCAAGGACAACAAGCTCACGATCGATGATATGACGGGCGGCACGTTCACGGTGACCAACGGGGGCGTATTCGGTTCGCTCCTGTCCACCCCGATCCTCAATCCGCCCCAGACCGGCATCCTGGGTATGCACAAGATCCAGGATCGCCCCATGGCCGTGAATGGTCAGGTTGTCATCCAGCCGATGATGTACCTCGCCCTGTCCTACGACCACCGCCTGATCGATGGCAAGACCGCCGTGCAGTTCCTGGTGGCCATCAAGGACCTGATCGAGGATCCGGCCCGCATCCTGCTGCAGTTGTAATCGCTCGACGCTGTAGCGCACAGACAATTCGGGAAAAAGTGTATGGCTGAGAAATACGATGTTGTGGTGATTGGCGCCGGTCCGGCCGGCTATGTCGCAGCGATTCGTGCTGCCCAACTCGGATTATCCGTCGCCTGCGTGGAGCAGTGGCTGGATGACAAGGGCAAAGTGCGTCTTGGGGGCACCTGCCTGAACGTCGGCTGTATTCCCTCCAAGGCCCTGCTCGATAGTAGCCACAAATTTGCCGAGGCCAGGGACAGCCTGGCTGTTCACGGTATCAGCGTACAGGGTGCCAGTATCGATGTTCCCGCCATGCTCAGGCGCAAGGACGCCATCGTCGAGCAATTGACCGGGGGGATCGCGGGCCTGTTCAAGCACAACGGCGTCACTGCGATTGCCGGCACGGGCAGGGTGCTTTCGGGTACCCGGGTAGAGGTAACGGACAAGGCTGGCAAGGTCCAGCTCATCGCCGCCGGAAATATCATCGTCGCTGCGGGTTCCCTGCCGGTCGCGATTCCTCCCGCACCCGTGGATAACGAGTTCATACTCGATTCGACCGGCGCGCTGGAGCTGGCGGAGGTGCCGCGCCGGCTGGGAGTGATCGGGGCCGGCGTCATCGGGCTCGAGCTCGGCAGTGTCTGGGCGCGGCTGGGCTCCGAGGTGGTCATGCTGGAGGCGCTCGATGACTTCCTGCCGATGATGGACCAGCAGATCGCCAAAGAGGCGGCCAAAATTTTTAGAAAGCAGGGCCTGGATATCCGCCTGGGTACCCGAGTGACGGGCGCGCAGGTCAAGGATGGCGCCGTTGAGGTGACCTACAGCACCGCGAGCGGTGAACAGGTGGAAACCTTCGACCGGTTGATTGTCGCGGTCGGGCGCAAACCGCGTTCGCAGGAGCTGTTCGCCAGTGACAGCGGCCTGACCCTGGATGAGCGAGGCTACATTTTCGTCAACGACTCCTGCGAGACCGAAGCCCCGCATATCTTTGCCGTTGGCGACGTGGTACGCGGCCCCATGTTGGCCCACAAGGGCTCGGAGGAGGGCGTCATGGTTGCCGAGCGAATTGCCGGCAAAAAGACCCAGGTGAACTATGACTGTATTCCCTCGATAATCTACACCCACCCGGAAGTGGCGGCGGTGGGTCGCACCGAGCAGGAATTGAAAGCCGATGGCGTGCCCTATAAGACCGGCGTGTTTCCATTTGCGGCAAGCGGCAGGGCCCTGGCCTCCAATGATGCCGAGGGCATAGTCAAGATTATCGCCCATGCGGACAACGATCGCATACTTGGCTGCCATATTGTTGGCCCGTCCGCCGCTGACCTGGTGCAGCAGGTGGTAATAGCGATGGAGTTTGGCGGCAGTGCGGAAGACCTGGCCCTGACCGTATTCGGCCATCCGACGCTGTCGGAGGCGGTGCACGAGGCGGCGCTGGCGGTGGGTGGCCATGCCATTCATGTGGCAAACAGGAAGAACAAGAAATAGAATTTGCCCGCGCGCGAACGATAACATAAACCCCGGCGCGCACGGGCTTGAAGCGGTCGATCCGGTGGCAAAGCCACCGGCCCGGTCAATAACCAGAGCAGCAGCAGAAAACAGGACTGAAAATGAACCTTCATGAGTATCAGGGCAAGCAGTTGTTTGCCGAGTACGGGCTGCCGGTTTCCAGGGGTTACGCGGTTGAAACACCCCAGGAAGCGGTGGATGCGGCGACGCAGATCGGGGGCGATATGTGGGTGGTCAAGGCCCAGGTACATGCCGGCGGGCGCGGCAAGGCCGGGGGCGTAAAGCTGGTCAAGAGCAAGGAGGAGATCAGGGAGTTTGCCACCCACTGGCTGGGCAAGAACCTGGTCACCTACCAGACCGATGCCAACGGCCAGCCGGTGAGCAAGATACTGGTGGAGAGCTGTACTGATATCGCCGATGAACTTTACCTCGGTGCAGTGGTGGATCGGTCCTCGCGCCGGATTGTTTTTATGGCGTCGACTGAGGGCGGGGTGGAAATCGAAAAAGTGGCCCACGAAACGCCGGAAAAGATACTGCGGGCGATCATCGACCCGCTGGTCGGCGCCCAGCCCTACCAGGGTCGCGAGTTGGCGTTCAAGCTCGGCCTCAAGGGTGACCAGATCAAGCAATTCGTGAAGATATTCATGGGACTGGCCCAGCTGTTCGTGGACAAGGATCTCGCCCTGATCGAGGTGAACCCGCTGGTCATCACCCAGCAGGGCAACCTGCACTGCCTGGATGCCAAGCTCGGCGTCGACGGCAATGCGCTGTTCCGCCAGAAAGCCCTCCATGAAATGCACGACCCCAGCCAGGAGGACGCGCGCGAAGTTCACGCGGCGCGCTGGGAGCTCAATTATGTCGCCCTTGGCGGCAGTATAGGCTGCATGGTCAACGGCGCCGGCCTGGCCATGGGCACCATGGACATCGTTGCGCTGCACGGCGGTTTCCCGGCCAACTTCCTCGACGTGGGGGGCGGTGCAACCAGGGAGCGCGTAACCGAGGCGTTCAAGATTATTCTCTCCGATGAAAAGGTGAAGGCGGTGTTGATCAATATTTTTGGTGGCATCGTGCGCTGTGACCTGATAGCCGAGGGTGTTATCGGCGCGGTGGAGGAGATCGGGGTAAACGTACCGGTCGTGGTGCGCCTTGAGGGAAACAATGCGGAACTGGCGCGCAAGGTGCTGGCCGACAGCGGCCTCAACATTATTGCGGCCACCAGTCTTACGGACGCTGCCCAACGGGCGGTAGCAGCAGCGGGAGGTGCAGCCAAATGAGCATTCTGATCGACAGCAACACCAGGGTGATCTGCCAGGGGTTCACCGGCTCCCAGGGTACCTTCCACTCCGAGCAGGCCATCGCCTATGGCACGAAAATGGTAGGCGGGGTTACGCCGGGCAAGGGCGGCCAGGAACACCTGGGTTTGCCCGTGTTCAACACCGTGGCCGACGCGGTGGCCGCCACTGGCGCCGATGCCTCGGTTATCTACGTTCCGGCTGCCTTCTGCAAGGACTCCATTCTCGAAGCCGCCTGTTCCGGGATCAAGCTCATTGTCTGCATCACCGAGGGCATTCCCACGCTGGATATGTTACAGGTGAAGGTGAAGTGCGACGAGTTGGGTGTGCGCCTGATTGGCCCGAACTGCCCCGGGGTGATCACACCCGGCCAGTGCAAGATCGGAATCATGCCCGCCAGTATCCACCTGCCGGGTAAGGTGGGCATCGTATCGCGCTCGGGAACGCTAACCTACGAGGCTGTAAAACAGACCACTGACGCAGGTTATGGCCAATCCACCGTGGTCGGCATCGGCGGCGACCCCATTCCGGGCTCGAACTTTATCGATATCCTCGGCATGTTCCAGAAGGATTCCGCCACCGAGGCGATCGTGATGATCGGGGAGATCGGCGGCACCGCGGAGGAAGAGGCCGCGGCGTTCATCAAGGCGAATGTCACCAAGCCAGTGGTATCCTATATCGCCGGGGTAACCGCGCCAAAGGGCAAGCGCATGGGCCATGCTGGAGCGATTATTTCCGGTGGCACCGGCACGGCGGCCGAGAAGTTTGCCGCGCTGGAAGGCGCCGGTGTCAAGACAGTGCGCAGCCTGGCGGATATCGCGGCAGGGCTGGCGGAGGTCACGGGCTGGTAGAAGGCGGGTAGCAGTCCTGGCACCGGGGGGCTTGTTGTCCAACAGGCCCCTTGTATACCAACTGCCGGTTTTTTGTGCTTTGCAGGGAAACCTTTGCCGGGATTGATTCAGCTCAAGATCCGGCGTTTCCCGGCCATCGCCGCGGCGATATTATAAGCATTTGATGTGAAAATTTTGTTTTGGGATGAGGGGCTACTCCCGGGTGGCGCAAGTCATCGACCCTCGCACGCGTTGTAGCAGCATTGAAGGCAGCAAATTATGGCAAGCAAGATCGACTTATCAGCTTACGGCATCAGTAGCGCCGCTGAGATTATCCATAATCCGTCCTACGAGCAGTTGTTCGCCGAGGAGACTCGGGCAGACCTCGAGGGCTATGAAAGAGGCATCGTCACCGAGCTGGGCGCAGTGGCCGTCCACACGGGAGTTTTCACCGGCCGCTCTCCCAAGGACAAGTTCATCGTACTCGACGATGTCAGTCGCGAGCATATCTGGTGGAACTCCCCTGAATCTCCCAACGACAACAAGCCGATCTCGCCGGAGAACTGGGCTTTTCTCAAGGACCTGGTTGCGCAGCGTCTGTCGGGCCGGCGCTTGTTTGTCGTCGATACTTTCTGTGGCGCCAACATCAACAGCCGGCTCAAGGTACGATTCGTAATGGAAGTCGCCTGGCAGGCGCATTTCGTCAAGAACATGTTTATTCGGCCAACCGAAGAAGAGCTGGCGGCTTATGGCGAGCCCGATTTCGTCGTCCTCAATGCCTCCAAGACCAGCGCCGCCAACTGGAAGGAACACGGCCTTAACTCGGAAGTTTTCACGGTCTTTAACATGACCGAGAAAATGCAGATCATCGCCGGTACCTGGTACGGCGGCGAGATGAAAAAGGGCATGTTCGCCATGATGAATTACTACCTGCCGCTGCGCAATATGGCCTCCATGCATTGCTCGGCCAATGTCGGCGAGGAGGGCGACGTCGCGATCTTTTTCGGCCTGTCCGGCACCGGTAAGACCACGCTTTCAACCGATCCCAAGCGCCGCCTCATCGGCGACGACGAGCACGGCTGGGACGATGACGGCGTGTTTAATTTCGAGGGTGGATGTTACGCGAAGACCATCGACCTGGACCCGCTGAGCGAGCCGGATATCTACAAGGCCATCAAGCGCGACGCCCTGCTCGAGAATGTGGCGGTGGACGCCAGCGGCAAGATCGACTTCGCCGACCGCTCGATCACCGAGAACACCCGGGTCTCCTACCCGATCTACCATATCGACAATATCGTCAAGCCGGTATCCCGGGCCGGCCATCCCACCAAGGTCATTTTCCTGACTGCGGATGCTTTCGGGGTTCTGCCCCCGGTGTCCATCCTCGATGACGAGCAGACCAAGTACCATTTCCTGTCAGGTTTTACCGCCAAGCTGGCAGGTACGGAACGGGGTATTACCGAGCCAGTGCCCACCTTCTCGGCCTGTTTCGGCAAGGCTTTTCTCAGCCTGCACCCGGTGACGTATGGCAAGGTCCTGGTAGCGCGGATGGACGCCGTGAACGCCAAGGCCTACCTGGTGAATACCGGTTGGAACGGCAGCGGCAAGCGAATATCCATCAAGGATACGCGGGCGATCATCGATGCCATCCTCGACGGCTCGATCGAGAAGGCGGAAACGGCGACCCTGCCCATATTCAACCTGGTCATACCCCGGACCCTGCAGGGCGTTGACAGCCGCATACTCGATCCGCGCAATACCTACGCTGACGCGAGTGAGTGGGAGCCTAAAGCGGTGGACCTGGCCCAGCGCTTTATAAAGAACTTCGCGCTTTTCACCGACAACGACGAAGGCAGGGCCCTGGTGGCTGCCGGACCCCAGCTGTAGCCGGTGTTGGCAGCTGGGTTCCCGTAGATCCTCTGGCAGGGCCCATGCAAGCTATCCTGCGAGGCCGGTATGGAGCGGTCTGTCGCAGGATTAATGCCGCGGGCTGCGCCCCGGAAGGGCTTGAAATTTCCAGCCGCTGACCCCATAGACGTCACTCCCGGTCGAACTACCTGGACCAACTCCATATCTGAAAGAGGACGCCATGACCGCAGATGTACGCAAGGAAACCCTGGGTTTCCAGACCGAAGCCAAGCAGTTGCTCCACCTGATGATCCACTCTCTGTACAGCAACAGGGAAATTTTCCTGCGGGAGCTGATCTCCAACGCCAGCGATGCCATCGACAAGCTCCGTTTTTCCGCCCTCGCCGATCCCGGCCTGCTGGAAGGTGGCGGAGATTTGCATATCCAGGTCGACCTGGCCAAGAGCAAGAAACTGCACACCATCACCATCAGCGATAACGGCATTGGCATGAACCGCCAGGAGGTCATAGACAACCTCGGCACCATCGCCAAGTCGGGCACCGCAGCGTTCCTGCAGAACCTGACCGGCGACCAGAAGAAGGACTCACAACTGATAGGCCAGTTCGGTGTCGGCTTCTACTCGGCGTTTATTGTGGCTGAAAGGGTCGAGGTACATACCCGCAAGGCCGGGGAGGCCGCTGACCAGGGAGTTTTGTGGGAATCCCACGGCGAGGCGGAGTTCAGCATTGAGCCGAAGTCGAAAGACACCCGGGGTACCAGCATCACCCTGTACCTGAAGAAGGACTGCCAGGAGTTTGCCGACGACTGGCGGGTGCGCAGCGTGATCAAGAAATACTCGGACCATATCTCGGTGCCGGTGATGATGGCCAGGCCCCCGGCGCCGGCGCAAGAGGGCGAAAAGCCCGCCAAGGATGCGCCGGTGGAGTACCAGGCCGTCAACGCCGCCACCGCCCTGTGGACACGTCCCCGCACCGAGATCAGCGACGAGGAATACAAGGAGTTTTACAAGCATATTTCCCACGATTTCCAGGATCCACTGACCTGGTCCCATAACAAGGTAGAGGGCAAGCTCGAATATACCAGCCTGCTCTACCTGCCGAAAAAGGCGCCGTTCGACCTGTGGAACCGTGAGATGACCCGGGGCCTCAAACTCTATGTGCAGCGCACTTTCATCATGGACGAGGCCGAGCAGTTCCTGCCCCTGTACCTACGATTTGTCAAAGGCGTGGTGGATTCCAACGACCTTTCCCTGAACGTGTCGCGGGAGATCCTGCAGCAGGACCCTGCGGTGGAGTCCATGCGCGGTGCGCTCACCAAGCGGGTGCTGGAAATGCTCGCCAAGCTGGCCAAGGGCAAGGGCGACGACTACGCCACTTTCTGGAAGGAATTTGGCCAGGTCCTGAAAGAGGGGCCGGCTGAAGACTACGCGAACAAGGAAAAGATAGCCAAGCTGTTGCGCTTCAGTACCACCCATACCGATGCCGAAACCCAGGACCAGTCCCTGGAGAACTACGTGTCGCGGATGCAGGAGAAACAGGACAAGATTTATTACGTGGTGGCGGACAGTTTCAAAACCGCCAAACACAGCCCCCACCTGGAGGTCTTTCGCAAAAAGGGCATCGAGGTACTGTTGCTGTCCGATCGGGTCGATGACTGGTTGATGAATCACCTGCAGGAGTTTGACGGCAAGCACTTCCAGGATGTCGCGCGCGGCGAGCTGGACCTGGCTGCCAACTCAGAGGAGGAGAAGGCCGAACAGGAGAAACTGGCCAGGGAGTCGGAAGCCCTGGTGGAGCGATTGGGCAGGGTGCTGGAAAGCCGGGTGGCGCAGGTGCGTGCCACCAGCCGCCTGACCGACTCTGCTGCCTGCCTGGTGGTCGGCGAGCATGACATGGGTGCACAGATGCGCCGCATCATGGAGGCGGCCGGCCAACCCGTGCCTCCGGGCAAGCCGATACTCGAGATCAATCCGGCCCACCCGCTGGTGAAGATGCTCGACGCAGAACCGGATGAGGATCGCTTTGCGGACCTCGGTCATGTTCTGTTCGAGCAGGCAAGCCTGGCTGAAGGGGGGCAGCTCGATGACCCGGCCGCCTATGTGTCAAGGCTCAACAAGCTGTTGCTGCAACTGGCCGGGGCCTGAGGTCCGGCGGGAGGCAGGTTTTACTGCTGACCTGGGAAAGACGGGCTTCACTGCCCGCTTTTTTGCTAGACTGCGACCGGTTCGCGCCGGAATGATGCACAAGGAAGCCCCCCATGCCCGACTCCTGCACTGTCGCCGTACTCGGTGGTGGCAGCTTCGGTACCGTCATAGCCAATATTGTCGCGTGCAATGACAATCGGGTTCGCCTCTGGTTGCGCAATGGTGAGCGCGCCCAGAGCATCAACCGGCAGCGGCAGAACGCCGAGTACCTGCCTGGCTACCTACTGCACGAGAAGCTTGAAGCCACCGCCTCGCTGGCGCACGCGGTCAGTGGTGTCGATGTGCTTTTTGTGGCGGTGCCCAGCAGCTCCTTTCGCGCTGTCGTGCGGGAACTTGCCGGCCACGTGTCGAAACAGGCCCTGGTGATCAGCCTGACCAAGGGCATAGAACCTGGCGGTTTTCGCCTGATGAGCGAGATCCTGGCGCAGGAGATGCCCGCCAATCCCAGGGGCGTTCTCAGTGGCCCCAACCTCGCCGGAGAAATCGCGGCCGGCCACATCACCGGGTCGGTAATCGCCAGTGACAGCCCCCTGATCAACAGCCGGATTCACGACCTGCTGCACAGCGAGTCATTCCTGATCTACGGCTCCGGCGATATGTACGGTGTCGAGCTGGGCGGGGCACTCAAGAACGTCTACGCCATCCTTGCCGGCGTCGGGGCTGCCCTGGGGCTCGGGGAGAATACCGTCGGGATGTTGCTTACCCGCTCCTTGGCGGAAATGTCCCGTTTTGCCGTGCAAATGGGAGCAAACCCGATGACTTTCCTGGGACTGGCCGGGGTAGGGGACCTGTTCGTGACCTGTTCGTCCCCGCTGTCGCGCAACTACCAGGTGGGCCTGGCACTGGGGCGGGGCCAACCCCTGGACGATATACTCGCGGCGATGGACCAGGTCGCGGAAGGTATCAACACCCTGGGACTGCTGAAGGCGGAGGCGGATCGGCGCCAGGTGCACATGCCATTGGTGAAGGGCCTGTACGCGATCCTGTACGAGCATCGGCCGGTGGTCGACGTATTTGATGATATGCTGCACACCGAACAGGCAAGGGATGTGGAATTTGTCACGGGACCATAAATCATGATGTTGACGATCTGGCGTCACGGTGAAGCGGGACGCGCGGCATCTGACCGCTTGCGGGAACTGACCGACCAGGGTTATGACGATATTGGTTTCGGCGCTCGCCAGTTCCATGAAGCCCTGGAGACGCGCGCCTTGCCTGCGCCTGATGAGATACTCTTCAGCCCATGGATAAGGACCGCGCAAACCGCGCAGGTGCTTGCCGGGGCATTTACCCACGCCCACACGAGTGAACTGCCCGCACTGCGTCCAGGCGCTACCGTGCAAGCGGTGGAGGCAGCGCTTGTGGCGACCGAGGATAAGGCCACTGTCCCTCGCCACGTCGTTCTGGTGACGCACCAGCCGCTGGTGTCGCAGCTGGTGGATCACTTCCTGGGAGTGGGTAATGCAGTGCCACCCCTGACGCCCGGAGGCTTCGCAACCCTGGAGTTCGATCTGCCAGCACCCGCCTGTGCGACGCTGGTGTTCTGGGCTGTGGCCCCCGAATACGAGACCGGGCTGTGAATACGTCGACTCCAGCAGCCCTTCACTGGGAGGTGAACGGCCTGCGCCTGGCCGGGCTTTCCTGGGGAGATGACGGCGCCAGGCCCCTGCTGGCACTGCACGGTTGGCTCGACAACGCCGCCAGCTTCAGCATGCTCGCACCGCTACTGCCGCAACACCATGTGGTCGCGGTGGACCTCAGCGGGCACGGCCGGAGTGCCCAGCGCTCCCCCGATGCGACTTACCAGATATGGGACGACCTGCCCGAACTGCTCGGGGTACTCGACGGCCTTGGCTGGACCCGTTTTACGCTGATGGGACACTCTCGCGGGGCAGTGATCGCAAGCCTGCTGGCAAGCGTAATACCTGAGCGGGTAGAGCGCCTGGTATTGCTCGACGGCGTGGTTCCCAGGGAAGTTGGCGAGGATCAGTTTCCGCACCAGCTGCGCAAGTTCCTCGACGAGAAACGCCATTGGCAACAGCGCAACAACCGGGTGTATCCCAGCATCGACGCGGCGGCGGCGAGCCGCACCGGTACCTCCCCGTCCCCGGCGGCTGCAAGATTACTGGTGGAACGCAACCTGCGGCCCTGCGCAGGTGGTTATACCTGGACCACTGACCTGCGCCTGCGCGGCGCCTCTGCCGTGAAAATGACTGGCGGCCAGATCGAGGCTGTGCTGCATGCGCTTACCATGCCCACGCTCCTGCTGCTGGCGGAAGAAGGATTTGGCAGGCATTCCGGGATTCTGGACCAGGCGCGCCGGCACATCGGCGGCCTCGAGCTTGAGGTCATGGCGGGCGGACATCATTTTCACATGGAGCCCGGGGTTGCGGCCGTCGCCCGGCGTATTGGCGTCTTTTTGCAGCAGTGAGGTTATTGTCACAGTGACATCAGGTATTTGCAGACCGTTGGCTGGAACCATCGCCCTGTTGTGGCTGGTTGCCAGTGCCGCCGTGCAGGCGGCAACTCCACTCGAACTCCTGGAGCAGTTGAACGGCTACGCCCATGTCGAGATAGTCAGCCGGGTACAAAAAGAGGTGCGCGACTACGAGGTAGGCCTGGGCGCCATCCAGAAAATCTCCGGCGCCTGGCGGTTCAAGCGCAGCGAGCGCTTCAGCGGGACGCTGACGCGGTACACCTGGCAGATTGTCGATGGCTTCACTTCGATCGAGGTCATGGATGTTCTGTTGGGCGAGGTCAAAAACGAGGAAGGGGCAAAACTGCTGTTTTCCTGTGATGCCAGGGCCTGCGGCCAGGGGGTGCAGTGGGCCAACCGGGTGTTCCAGCAGCCGGTGCTCTATGGCCAGGAAGGCATGCAGCGTTACCGCGTGCTATCGCTCGGCGCGGACCCCAGCAGCCTGCTGATTGTCTATGCTTCCGCGCGTACTGCCGACCGGCAATACCTGCACGCGGAGGTGCTGGTGCTCGCGCCGTAGCCTAACGAGGTACACTAGTGCTTCATCTGCAGCAGGGAGAGGAACTCCTCCCGGGTTTTCTGTTCACTGCGGAAGCAACCGAGCATGGCAGAGGTTTTCATCACCGAGTTCTGTTTCTCCACCCCTCGCATCATCATGCACATATGCTTGGCTTCGATAATGACGCCGACGCCCTCAGCGTTGGTGACCTGCATAATGGTTTCGGCGATCTGGGTGGTCAGAGCTTCCTGAATCTGCAGGCGGCGCGCATAGAGGTCGACAATGCGCGCCACCTTGGACAAGCCCAGTACCTTACCCGTGGGAATATAGGCCACATGGCATTTACCGATAAAGGGCAGCAGGTGGTGCTCGCACAGTGAGTAGAGCTCCACGTCCTGCACCAGGATCATTTCGCTGGAGTCGGACGGAAACAGGGCATTGTTGACGACCTCATCGACGGACTGTGTATAGCCCCGGGTCAGGAACTCGAAGGCCTTGGCGGCTCGCTTCGGGGTGTCGGCCAGGCCGGGTCGGTCGAGGTCCTCACCGATGGCCTCGATGATTTTTGCCCAGTGCTGTTCCATCGGCGGTACTCCTTGCCTGCATTGATCGAACCAAGCGCCGCAGAGGATCGCGGGCCGGGAATAGTAACAACCCGATTCCGCAGTGGCAATCGCCGCTGCTGGCCCCGCCATCGGGTACAATCGGTGTCGGCAATGGAGAGTGACTTTATGGCTGTACCTGCGCATACCGTCGGCGAAGCCCTGCAGTACTGCAGCGAAACGCTGTCCGGCAGCGATGTTTTTTTTGGCCACGGCACTGATAACGCCTGGGACGAGGCCGTGCAACTGGTCCTGTCGGTTGCCGACCTGCCGCTGGATTCCGGCGACGGGGTATTGCCGCATCCCCTTGCCCCCGCAGCCTGTGCCCGGCTGGAGGCGCTGCTGCGTGCGCGTATAGACCAGCATATTCCCTTGCCATACCTGCTGGGCAAGGCCTGGTTCGCCCGGCTTGAGTTTATCTGCGATGAGCGCGCGATTATTCCGCGCTCGCCGCTTGCTGAGCTGATCCTCAACGAATTCCAGCCCTGGTACCACGGCCCGGCGCCACGGCGCGTGCTGGACCTGTGCTGTGGCGGCGGCTGCATCGGCCTTGCGGTGGCGCACTATTTTCCCGATGTCCGGGTCGACCTGGCCGATATCGACCCCGCGGCGCTGGCGCTGGCCGGGGAGAACACGCAGGCGCTGGGCCTTGGCGACAGGGTGAATATCATCGAGTCGGATGTATTCGCCTCCCTGGGCGATGTGCGCTACGACCTGATACTCAGCAACCCGCCCTATGTGGATGCACAGGACCTGGCGCAGTTGCCGGCCGAGTTTCGGCATGAGCCCGAACGGGCGCTGGCTTCCGGGCCCGACGGGCTGGAACTGACCCGGAGGATCCTGCGGGATGCACGCCGCTTCCTGGCCGACAGCGGTCTGCTGGTGGTAGAGGTGGGCAACAGCTGGGCGGCGCTGGAGGAGGCCTATCCGCTGCTGCCTTTTACCTGGCTCGAGTTCGAGCACGGTGGTCACGGGGTATTCGCCCTGACGGCCAAAGAGTTGCAAGATTACGGCGCATGCCTGGGCTGAAAACCTTATAATGGCCGGCCATTGGCGGGGGTGGGAGCGATATGGCGGGCAACACGATTGGAAAACTGTTCACGGTCACCAGCTTTGGTGAAAGCCACGGCCCGGCCCTGGGATGCATCGTCGATGGCTGTCCTCCCGGCCTTGCGCTGGCCCCGAGCGACCTGCAGCGGGATCTCGACAGGCGCAAGCCGGGCACCTCGCGCTTCACGACCCAGCGCCGTGAGGACGACGAAGTGCAGATCCTCTCCGGGGTATTCGAGGGTCTCACCACGGGAACGCCCATTGGCCTTTTGATCGCCAATACCGACCAGCGCTCAAAGGACTACTCCAATATCAGGGATACCTTTCGCCCGGCCCACGCGGATTACACCTACCACCAGAAGTACGGTTTTCGCGACTATCGTGGCGGCGGGCGCTCCAGTGCCCGGGAAACAGCGATGCGAGTCGCGGCGGGTGCCGTTGCCAAGAAGTACCTGCTGGAACGCTACGGCATCCGGATTCGCGGCTACCTTGCCCAACTGGGCCCCATCGTCGCCGCGCAGCTCGACTGGGACACAGTGGATACAAACCCGTTCTTTTGCCCCGATCCGGCGCAGGTGCCCATGCTGGAGGAGTTCATGGCGGCGCTCAACAAGCGCGGGGACTCCATCGGTGCCCGCATCAACGTGGTGGCCAGTGGCATGATGCCGGGCCTGGGTGAGCCGGTATTCGATCGCCTGGATGCGGATATCGCCCATGCCATGATGGGCATCAATGCTGTCAAGGGTGTGGAGATTGGCGCGGGTTTCGCCTGCGTGCAGCAGCACGGCAGCGAGCACCGGGACCTGCTGACACCCGCCGGTTTCGTGGGCAATAACGCCGGCGGCATCCTGGGGGGAATTTCCAGTGGCCAGGACATCACCGTGAGCATCGCTCTCAAACCGACCTCCAGCATTCGCCTGCCCGGAGCAACGATCGACACAGCCGGTAATGCCATCGAAATGGTGACCCACGGGCGCCATGACCCCTGTGTCGGTATCCGCGCCACGCCCATCGCCGAGGCCATGCTGGCCATCGTGCTGATGGACCACGTATTGCGTCACCGCGGGCAGAACATGGACGTGCGCTGCGACACCCCGGTGCTGCCCGCCTCTGCGCCCCCCGGGACGATATCCTGAGTATCCCGGGCGGCACCAGGTGAGGAAGGCGAAGTGGCGCTACCTGCGCACGCTGGTGATCAGTGTGTTTTGCCTGGCCGCGCTGCTGTGGCTCGCGGTCAGGCAGTTTGGGGTCAGGCCGGAGGAATTGCTGGAGTTGTTGATTGCCGCCGGACTGGCGGTATTGCTGGTAATCGCCCTCGCCGGCATCGCGGCACTGCTGTGGCTAGGTCTGCGTAAACTCCTGCGGGGCCGGCGCGGGGATTAGTACCCTGCTGCAACACACGTGTCAGCCCTTGATGGGGCCGTGTTCCAGCTCGATCTCCAGGGTCATGGTCTCGGCTATCTCTTCCAGGCTGTCCTCGAGATCGTCAAGGTCGACATGGTCCGGAATCTCGGCATCGATACGGGCGCGGAAAATAAGCTCTGCGCTCATCGGTGCGCTGCTGACCTCGCTGTCCATTTCCACCACGTTGACTTCACGCTGGGCCAGTGCACGGGAAATTTCGCGTACAATGCCAATACGGTCGGGGCCAATCACCCTCAGGGTGATATCGCGGCCCCTGCGGCTACTGGGTAGCGTCATGGCCGGCGTCACGCGTACGCTCAGCCCGGTGCTGGACAGCGCTTTGAGGTCAGCCTGTAGCGCCGCACCGTTCTCATCCGGGAGCTTCACCAGGACGAGGCCGGCGAATTTTCCCCCGAGTTGGGACAATCGGCTCTCAAGCCAGTTGCCGCGGTTGCTTTCAATCACCCGGGACAGGGACTCCACCAGGCCCGGGCGGTCGTCCCCGATAAAGGTCACGATATAGGATGTTTCCACCAATTTGACTCCATATTCACGGGCGCGGGACCTATATTAGCGCGCTATCCGGCACTACACTAGCGAGCGGGGCTCAGCCTTTTTTGCCTGTAACGGGAGCACATGACGCAGTTTGTCGAAGTACCGCCACAGCGCCTGCAGGCGGATATCCTGCAGGCGTTGCTCGAAGAATATGCCAGCCGGGATGGTACCGACTACGGCGAACGCGAGCTGAGCCTGGAGCAAAAGGTCGACAGCCTGCGCGCCCAGATGCAACGCCGGGAATTACTTATCGTGTTCGATGTGGACAGTGATCAATGGGACTTGCTGCCGGCACAGCGGGCCCGCGAGCTATTGGAAGATTGACGGCGGCCATGTCCACTGAACCCGATCATGTTCTCGATGCCACCGGCCTGTTCTGTCCGGAACCCGTGATGATGCTGCACCACCGTATCAGGGATATTGCCGCAGGAGACACGCTGCTGGTATTGGCCACCGACCCCTCTACTACCCGCGATATCCCCAAATTCTGCAGCTTCCTGGGTCATGAACTGCTGCAACAGGATGAACTGGATGGTAGCTATCGCTATCTGCTGAAGAAGGGAGGGAAGCCCGCTTGATGCCCACGTCTGCTGCAGCTGCTGCCAACGCTGTTTCGCTTGCGGAGTGCGCCGAGCCCGACAATTTTAAGGCACAGCGACTCGAGGCGTTGTTTGCGCGCTGCTTTTCCCGCCGCTGGCGTACCCGGCTGGTGGGCGGAGCCGATGAGCCCAGCTACCAACCGGCCACCGACATTCATGCATTGCACGTGCTCCATTATCGCAGCGACTATTTTGCCAGTGCCCTGCACGAGACGGCGCACTGGTGCATCGCCGGTGAACGCCGCCGGCAATTGCCGGATTTCGGCTACTGGTATGCGCCGGACGGGCGCGATCAACAGCAGCAGCTGGCCTTCGAAGCGGCGGAAGCCAGACCCCAGGCGCTGGAGTGGTTGTTCTCACTCGCCTGCGGATATCGCTTCCGTATCAGCGTCGATAACCTCGGCGCGCCGGGGGGCGTGCCCGACTCGGGGCCCTTCAGGCAGCAGGTGTTGACCGCTGCGAGGCAGTGGCAGCGGCGCGGCCTGCCGCAGCGGGCGGAGTTGTTTTTCCAGTCGCTCGCGCTCGAGTTCGGCACCGGCCTGCAGCTGCAAAACCTCGACCTCGATCTCACGGGCCTGCGCGGATGAGCCCGCTGTCAGCGCTGTCGATGGCGCCGTGACCCTGCGCATCCTTGCCGATGAGAATATCCCCGCGGTTGAGCACTATGCCGGCTCGCTGGCAAGCGTGCAGCGTTTTTCCGGAAGGGGACTGCAGCCGGAGCAACTGGCAGGAGTCGATGTGCTGCTGGTGCGCTCTGTCACCCGTGTGGACGCCCAGCTACTCGGTGACAGCCGGCTCAAGTTCGTCGGCACCGCCACCAGTGGCTTCGACCATATCGACCAGGACTACCTTGGCCGCCGCGGCATTGCATTCGCCCATGCGCCCGGCTCCAACGCCAATTCAGTGGTGGAGTACGTCCTGGCGGCAATAGCCGCGGTAGGGGAGCACCTCGAGCGCGTACTGGCGGGTGCGCCGGTGGGAATCCTGGGCTACGGTGTGATCGGCCGGGCTGTCGCTGCCCGGCTGCGGGCGCTAGGCATCAACTACCGGGCCTATGATCCCTGGCTCAGCCCCGGCGCTGTCGACCAGCCGGCGCTGCTGCCGGAAATTCTCGGTTGCGCCGTGATCACCCTGCATGCGGAGCTGACCCGCCGGCAGCCCTGGCCCAGTTACCACCTGCTTGACGCTGCGGCACTGGCCCGAATCCCTGCGGACAGCCTGCTGATCAACGCCAGCCGAGGGCCTGTGGTGGATAACCTGGCCCTGTCGGATCTGTTGCAGGGCGGTGGCGGACCCGATGTGGTGCTGGATGTCTGGGAGGGCGAACCCCGGATCAGCCAGACCCTGCTCGGGCAGGTGAAATTGGGGACGCCGCACATCGCGGGATACAGCCTGGACGGCAAGTTACTGGCGACCCGGATGCTGGTCGAGGCCATGGCGCGCGCACTGGAATTGCCCTGGCGGAATCCCGGCAGCGCGGCAGGCGCGGCCGCACCCCTGCAGACGGGCACGCACGGCAGCGCGGCGGGAACGCTGCGCCATCTTCTCGCCCAGCGCTATGACATTGGCGCAGACGATGCCGCGCTGCGGGGCGTGACCAGTGGCGCTGACCCCGAGGCAGCGGCGCTCGCCTTCGACCGGCTGCGTCGGCAGTACCCGGAGCGGCGGGAAATACTGGGCAGCGCGGTGGCACCGGGGCCAGCGAGCCCTGATGCCCTGCGCTTGCTCGCAGGTCTCGGCTGCGTTATCTCAGGTGAGAGCAGATGACGGTGTTGCTGCATCTCGGGCTTGTGGTCAACCCCCTGGCTGGTCTGGGCGGCAGCCTGGGACTGAAAGGCAGCGACGGACAGGTTCTGCGCGACCGTCTACCCAGCCTCAGCCCGGAGCAGCGCCACAGGGCCCTCGACCGGGTCCTGCGCGCGCTCCGCCCGCTGGCACAGGCGGGCACTGCTGTGCGCTTCAGTACCTGGTCGGGGGACATGGGGGAGGAGGCCTTGTCCAGCCTGGGCCTCCCACACCGGGTCCTGGGTCATGCAGCCGCAGCTGCCAGCGACGCCGAGGACACCCGGCGAGCGGCGCGGGCACTGCGCGCGGAGGGTGTGGATCTCATCCTGTTTGCCGGTGGCGATGGGACGGCGCGGGATATTTGCGATGTCATCGGCAGTTCCCTGCCGGTGCTGGGCATCCCGGCCGGGGTAAAAATGCACTCCGGCGTGTTCGCCGTGTCTCCCGAGGCAGCCGGCGAGTTGCTGCTGCAGCTGGTGCGGGGCGGACTGGTGGGGCTCAGGGCCAGGGAAGTGCGGGATATCGACGAGGAGGCCTTTCGCCACGACCAGGTGCGCAGCCGTTTCTATGGCGAAATGCTGGTCCCCGGCGAGGGGCGCTATCTGCAGCACACCAAGGTGGGAGGCAGGGAGAGTCCTGAGCTGGTGGCTGACGAGATCGCCGAGTGGCTGGTTGAACACATGGAGGCGGGGCGGACCTACCTGGTGGGGCCGGGTTCCACCACGGCGGCGATCATGGCAAAACTGGCTCTGCCCAATACCCTGCTGGGTGTCGATGCGGTGCGCGATGGCCAGTTGCTGGCCACCGATGCCGATGAAGCGCGCCTGTTGGAAATACTGGCGGCAAGCCCTGGCGGCGCCGCTATCGTGGTCACCGTGATCGGCGGCCAGGGCCATGTATTCGGCAGGGGAAACCAGCAGTTTTCTCCCCGGGTCATCCGCCAGGTAGGCCTGGACAATATCATTCTGGTGGCGGCCAAATCAAAAATTGCCGCGCTGGAAGGGCGCCCACTGCTGGTCGACACCAATGATCCTGCCCTCGACCGCGAACTGTGCGGCTGGCGCAGCGTGATTACCGGCTACGATGACAGGATTCTCTACCGGGTGGGTACTATCGAGTAGCGCTCGCCATAGTGTGTTGCATCACGCTGGTGTAATCTGCTGGTTTTCCACAGGATCTGGAGGTATAGGAGATGAAAGACGACGAATACTGGCGCGCGAAACTCTCGCCGGAAGAGTTCCATGTCTGCCGGGAGAAGGGCACCGAACGCCCTTTTACCGGGGAGTACTGGGACTGCGAGGAAGAGGGCGTCTACAACTGTCGTTGCTGTGGCGAGCCCCTGTTCCTGTCCGATGCCAAGTTTGATTCCGGCTGCGGCTGGCCGAGCTTCTTCCAGCCCGCAGACGCCCAGGTCATCCTCGAGGCCCGCGATACCAGCCACGGGATGGTGCGCACCGAGGTGATGTGCAAGAAGTGTGGCTCCCACCTGGGGCATGTGTTCGAGGACGGGCCGAAGCCCACCGGACTGCGCTATTGCATCAACAGCCTGTCGGTGAAACTGGATAAGGAAGCCGGTTAGCCGGGAACTGGTCTGGCGCGGGGTTTTGTTTGGAGCGGGAAACGGCGGGGGTCGCCATCGACTTCGAACCGTGGGGTTTTGGAGCGGGAAACCGGGTTCGAACCGGCGACCTCAACCTTGGCAAGGTTGCGCTCTACCAACTGAGCTATTCCCGCACATACTTGCGTGTATCCACCGCCGTGGTCGCCGGAACCGGCGAGGCTGGGCGCCCCCCCACAACCTTGGCAAGGTTGCGCTCTACCAACTGAGCTATTCCCGCAACTACGTATTCTTTTAAAACGCTTGATGAGTGGCGTCCCCTAGGGGGTTCGAACCCCTGTTACCGCCGTGAAAGGGCAGTGTCCTAGGCCACTAGACGAAGGGGACGCAATGGTCTCAATCAAGAGGCGCGCATTGTAGGTAGAGAGCCGGGCCCGCGTCAAGCCCCAGGCTGCGGCATTGCTTGAGGTGTTGGCGGTCCTTCACGGGCGATATCGTTTGGCTGAGTGATTACGGGTACAATGGCCCGCTTTCTTCTGGCACGCCCTCTTCAGGTGGATATGATTCCAGCACTCAGGATCGAAAATCTCAGCAAGGTCTACAACAATGGCTTTGAGGCTCTCAAGGGTATCAGCCTGGAGGTCCAGCAAGGGGATTTCTTCGCGTTGCTGGGCCCCAACGGGGCGGGCAAGTCGACCACCATCGGAATTGTTTGCTCCCTCGTCGCCAAGAGCGCCGGGAAGGTTCTGGTCTTTGATGTGGATATCGACCAGGATTTCGCCGCCGCCAAGAAATTTATTGGTATCGTCCCCCAGGAATTCAATTTCAACGTGTTCGAAAAGGCCTGGGATATCTGTATAAACCAGGCGGGCTACTACGGCATGCCGCGGCAGCTGGCCATGCAACGCGCAGAAAAGTATCTCAAGGCCCTGGGTATCTGGGATAAACGCGATGTACCGTCGCGCATGCTCTCGGGCGGCATGAAGCGGCGCCTGATGATCGCCCGCGCCCTGGTGCACGAGCCGAAATTACTTATTCTCGATGAACCCACCGCCGGGGTGGATATCGAGATGCGCCGTTCCATGTGGGAGTTCCTCAGGAAGATCAACGCCGAGGGGACCACGATCATACTCACCACCCACTACCTGGAGGAGGCCGAGGCCCTGTGTCGTCGTATCGCGATCATCAACAGGGGTGAGATCGTCGAGAACAGCTCCATCAAGGATCTACTGCGTCGCCTGAAGCAGGAGGTGTTCGTACTCGACACGGTCGAGGAGGCGCCATTATCGGTCGAGATCAATGGCTTCCTGGTGCGGCGCATCGACTCTCACACGCTCGAGGTGCAGGTAGAGCAGGGGCAATATATCAACCAGGTATTCGATGAACTGGACCGCCAGGGGATTCACATCAGCAGCATGCGCAACCGCGCCAACCGCCTGGAGGAGATGTTTGTAAAGCTGGTGGAGGGCGCGGCATGAACCTGGTGGAACAGTACGTGGCCTTCATGACGATCTTAAGGAAGGAGATCAAGCGCTACATGCGCATCTGGACCCAGACCCTGTTGCCCTCCGCCATTACCATGTCCCTGTATTTCGTAATTTTCGGTTCGCTGATCGGCTCGCGTATCGGCGATATGGGCGGTTTTACCTATATGCAGTTCGTTGTCCCTGGCTTGATCATGATGGCCATCGTGACCAATTCCTATGCCAATGTTGTATCGTCTTTTTTCGGCTCAAAGTTCAACCACAGCGTAGAGGAGTTGCTGGTTTCCCCAACACCGAATTACATTATCCTGCTCGGCTACGTGGTGGGTGGCATCAGCCGCGGTATCCTGGTGGCTGTAGTGGTGACGGTCCTTTCGCTGTTTTTCACCCGGATGCATATCCACAGCTACTTCGTG
Source organism: uncultured Gammaproteobacteria bacterium (assembly GCA_963700715.1). Lineage (GTDB taxonomy): Bacteria > Pseudomonadota > Gammaproteobacteria > Pseudomonadales > Halieaceae > JARRPM01. The sequence continues at coordinate 186,397 of CAVOYP010000006.1, read as the reverse complement.
GTGGTTTCCATTGTGCTGATGACCTCGACACTGTTTGCCCTTGCGGGCTTTATCAATGCGGTTTTTGCCAATAACTTCGACGATATTTCGATTATTCCCACGTTCGTGTTGACCCCGCTGATTTACCTCGGCGGCGTGTTTTACTCAATGGATCTGCTGTCCGACTTCTGGTCGGGTGTATCCAGGCTCAACCCGCTGGTGTATGTGGTAAACGCCTTTCGCTACGGCGTGCTGGGTGTGTCAGATGTGAGCCTGCCCCTGGCTTTCGGGATGATCGGGATGTTCACGCTGCTGGCCTTCGCCTACAGCATGCACCTGCTCAACTCCGGCACCCGGCTGCGGGAGTAGTGGCACGATGATCGAGCTGGACGGGCAGGGCATGTTGCTGGGTCGGCAGACGCCCGTCAGCGACAGTTATACCCCCCAGCTTCTGTACCCGATTCCCCGGGCCGCCGGCCGCGAGCATATCGGCTGCGTACAGGTGCAGCCCTTTGCCGGCAGCGATCTGTGGCACGCCTATGAAATCTCCTGGCTCGACCCGCAGGGTAAACCGGAAGTCCGGGTCGGTCGGCTTACGGTCCCGGCCAGTTCCGCCAATATGGTTGAATCCAAGTCCCTCAAGCTATACCTCAATTCCCTCAACAACACCCGGTTTGACAGCGATGCGGCTGTGGCCGCTATCATCCAGGGGGATGTCGCCCGGGTGGTGGGGGCGCAGGTCCAGCTCGAATTGCTGGCAGTCGATGATGAAAGGCTCGCCGGCATCGCCCTGTCCGGTCGTTGCCTGGATTCACTTGCCTTGAAGGCGCCGGCGGGTGGGCCCTGCGCCGAGATACTGGAACTGCAGGCGGACGAGATTGTCGAGGAGCGACTCCACACCCATCTGTTGCGGTCCCTGTGCCCGGTGACGGGGCAGCCGGACTGGGCGAGTGTCTGGCTTCATTATCGCGGCGCCGCGCTGCAACATGAATCACTGCTGCGTTATGTCATCGCCTATCGCCGCCACCAGGAATTCCATGAGCAGTGTGTGGAGCGCATGTTCTGCGACATACACCGCCGGATCGAACCGGAGTTCCTGCACATACAGGCGTTTTATACCCGTCGCGGCGGGCTCGACATCAGTCCATTTCGCAGCACTGACCCGGCTGCCCAGGCACTTGCGCGCCTCAATCGGCAGTAAATACAGCCTCCGCTCCGACGCCCTCTCTCAAGCGTTTGTCAGTTGCGCGTGTTCGCCTCCAGCGCACCTGTTCACTACTGGCACGGCATGGATCTTGTGGTATGATGCGCGCCCTCAACGGTGAGGTGGCCGAGTGGTCGAAGGCGCACGCCTGGAAAGTGTGTATACGGCAACGTATCGAGGGTTCAAATCCCTCCCTCACCGCCATTTATTATCAAAAAAACCAATAAATACAAACAGATATATTGTGCATTGCGAAACTCACCGGCCCTTTCCTGCCCTGTGCCCCGAAGCGCGCGGCGCAGTCCTGATCCGACCGGGTGACCCCTTTACACAGTGATCCAGGAGTGAGCGCATGCCGCACTTAAGGCATGTGACCTCGCACACTCCGCACCGCCGGCCTCGATTAGACACCACGGACCCGCATCGGCTTGACGCAGCCAGGCCTGCGCTGTTACCAGGGGCGCAGGGACACTGGCAAGCCGTTGCCGGGGATTTCCAGCGGCACATGGCGCGTCCGCGGCTTGTGCGACGGGTCTGGCGCGATGCGGTAGTTGCGCAACAGGTGGAACAGGAAAATTTTCGCCTGCATCTCGGCGAAGTGCAGCCCCAGGCATTTGTGCGCGCCGCCACCGAAAGGCAGCCACTGGAAACTGTGTCGTTTGTGCTCCTCGCGCCCCGGGGACCAGCGCTCCGGGTCAAAGCGCTGGGGCGACGACCAGAAGCCCTCCAGCCGATGGTTATAGCGCACCGGAATGAATACGGAGGTATTCGCCGGCAGCGTATAGCCTGCCCACTTACACTCCCTGACAGCCCGCCGGACAATGGCCGGTACTGGCGGGTGCAGGCGCAGGGTTTCCCGGAAAAACCAGTCCGTTTGCGGCAGTGCGCCGAACTGGTCCAGACCCAGCTCTGTCTCGCCGGTAAGGCGGAATTCCTCCCGCAGGCGCAGCTGCCACTCGGGGTGCTGGCACAGGATGCGGATCATTGAACTCAGGGTGCTGCTGGTCGTGTCGTGGGCCGCAAAGAGCAGGAACATGAGATGGTCGATAATCTCGTCGTCACTGAGACTGCCATCCTCTGCGCTTGCCGTGCACAGGGTCGAAAAAAAGTCACTGCCGGGATTTGACTTGCGGGCGTCCAGCTGGCTGCGCAGATAGGCCTCCAGGGTCTTGCGCCCGAGGACACCCCGGCGCCAGCTTGTTCCTGGGAGGGGCTTGCGCACCAGGGTCAGGGTGGCGTCCAGCATATCGATGAAGGCCCGATTGAGTGGCGCCACATCGCGGGCCGGGTCTGCACCGAAAAAGGACTCAATGGCATTGTCCAGCAACAGTTTTTTGACCGCGGGGTAAAAATCGAAATAGCCATCGGTGGGCCAGGAGGCGATGCCGTCGGCGAGAAACCGGTTGAGTGTAAGGCAGTAGGAATCCAGTACCGGCTTCCTGAATGCCTGCTGCAAGGCCCGGCGGTGGCTGCGGTGGTCGTCCAGGTCGCGCAGCAACAGGCCGTTGTCGAACAGGCCACCCAGGATCGTATTCCAGGCGGGTCGGGAGGCAAAATTGCGCTCCTTATCGAGCAGTACGAACTGCGCCGCATCCGGCCCCACGAGGCCAACAGAGCGCTGGAACAGGGCGGACGAGCGAAACACGGGGCCGTAGCGTGCGACCATGCGCTCCGTCAGCCTGGGGCCGTTGGTGAGCAAGCCCCAGGTATGCCCGAACAGGGGCAGGCCGTAGTCTCCAGGCAGATGGTTGAGCTTGCGATTGGGTGTGGTGGGCAGCTGGTGGATGGCTTGCTGCAGCAGACTGCCGTCGCCGCCGCCGGCGGGCGCGCTGATCATCATGACCTCATGGGTACTTGCATGAAGTGACTGTAGCACCAGGCCCGGACCTCGTCATCAAGCAGAAACCGGCCCCGATGGGAGTTGCATCCGGGTCTGCCCACGTTACACTGCCCCGGTTGCATGACCCGAAGGCATGGCAGGGGGTGACCAATGAGCAAGGCGGCACGCTTGACCGCGCTGGTGGCGGCAATCGCGATGTTCTGTTTCAGCCTCTGGACCTACAGTCGCACCGGCGACTGGGTTGCGATGGTATTCGCCCTGGGCAGTGCGGCCTATGGGGTATTTTTCTTTACCAGTTCTCCAGGTGAAAATCGATGAGTGGCGAGATGACAGTTGGAGCATTCATGGTCGCGCGGGTCGCTGGCTTCATGGCCGTGATATTTGGCTGGGTCTTGCTGCTGGGAGGCTGCGCCGGCCTGCCGACATCGCTGGATCCGCCAAAAGTTTCAATGGAGAGTTTTGCCAGTCTGCCGTCGGACAGTGGCGCCCCGCGCTTTCTGATCAAGTTGCGGGTTCAGAACCCCAACGAGCAGACGCTTGACATTGCCGGTGTCAGCTACAGCATCGACCTGATGGGGCAGGAGGTGGTCACCGGTGTGAGCAACGATGTGCCGGTGATAGAGGGATACAGCGAGGGCATCGTCTCCCTCGAGGCGAACCTCAAGCTGCTCCAGGTGCTGCGATTGCTGGCGAGCCTGGGCCAGGCTGAGACAGACGAGCTAACCTACCGCTTCACAGCCAAGATCGATTTCAAGGGCCTGGTGCCCACCCAGCGCGTGGAGGAGGAGGGGCAGATCTCGCTCAAACCATAGGCCGCGGCGCCTGCCTTACCTTTAACCCCAGATGGATTGAGCGAAAATCGCGAGAATGATTGCGGGACATACCACGCGCACCCACCAGGGCCAGATTTTCCAGAACCAACCCCGCTCGATGTCCGGGCTGCCTTTGCGCAACTCCTGCAGCAGTTTATCCCGGCGCAGGATCCACCCGGCGTAGATGCAGATAACCAGGCCCAACAGCGGCTCGCTATAGCGGGTCGTCGCACTGACCACCAGCCCGAAGAGGGTGTCGAAATTGAGCAGGATCACAAAGCTGACCAGTGAGATAGCTGCTCCGATGCCATACACCGCGGTTTTGCGGGGCACGTTGTGTTCCTCGATGCAGTACGCCACTGGCACTTCCAGCATGGAAATAGAGGAGGTTAGCGCGGCGATCGTCATCAGGAAGAAAAACAGGATTGATACGAGAATGCCGGTCGGCCCCATGGTAGTAAACAGCTCCGGCAGGACAGAGAACACGAGGGTATCTTCCGACAGCAATTCGCCGCCGGCCCCGAAAATCTCAACGCCGTTGTGCAGCGCGACGTACATGGCAGGCAGCACCAGGAAACCGGCCAGCACCGCTATTGAAATGTCCACCAGGGTGACCATGCCGCCCACCAGTGGCAGATTCTGCTTGTCGTCTATGTAGGAGCCGTAAATCAGCATGGTGCCCACCCCCAGGGACAGGGAGAAAAAGCTCGAGCCCAGGGCTTTCAGGATGAGCTCCGGGGATAGCGCCCGCTCGAAATCGGGTAGCAGGTAAACCCTGAGGCCCTGCATGGCCCCCTCCAGGGTCAGTACGTAGCCCACCAGCAACACCAGGGTCAGTATCAACATCGGCATGAGTCGGGCTGACCAGCGCTCGATGCCGTCCTGTACGCCCCGGGCTATGATGGCGATGGTCAGGCCCATGAAGAACAGCATGAAGAGGACATCTCGGATCGAACCGGCTGACACCAGCCAGGTTGCAGCGGAGTCGATGCCCAGCAGCGTGGCGAATGACGCCACGCAGTAGGCCATCATCCAGCCGGCCACGATGGCATAGAAACTGAGAATCATGCTGGCAACGATGAGTCCGAGAATCCCCGCGGTCTTGCCGACAACGCGCACAGTAGTGTTCGGCGAAATCTGCTGCAGCGCCCGCACCGCGTTGGCATGGGTATGGCGCCCGATAATCAACTCGGCCATCAGTGCGGGGTAGGCGAGGAGGAAAGCGAGCAGCAGATAGACGAGCAGGAAAGCAGCCCCGCCATTGCTGGCCGCCTGGGTGGGGAAGCCCCAGATATTGCCAAGCCCGACCGCGCTGCCTGCCGCAGCCATGATAAAGCCAAAGCGTGAACTGAACTCGCCTCTCGCCGCTGCCATAATCAGACCTCTTTGCTATTTTTCTTTGCGTCTGCGACAACTGTAGCATGAAGCGCCGGCAGCGCCGACTGGCTAATTTCCTATTTCCGCCTGGCAGGGGCGGAAGTCAGTTGTCGCGGCCCGGTTCACGCCAAACAGCTTAAGGGTCAGCTCTGGTATCAGCATGAGTGCCGACGAGGTGGCATCGGCCACCGCGGCGACCGGCGAAATCTCCGCCTTGGGTTTACTCATATCACCTTTGAGCCTGATCCTGGAAGGTACCTGCAGCAGTCGCGATTTCGACAAGGGCGTGAGGCGCAGATCCATACGCCGCTTTACCAGGTCGAACTTCGCACTCCCGGAGGCCACCATTTTTGTCGATTCGATAAACAGGTTGTCGGTGGTTGCGACACCGTTTTGCAGCGCAAATTTGGCCATGGCGCAGTCGAGCTGCGTGGACTTTTCCGTCAGCGCCCCGGAGTAGATCCATGCCAGCAGGTCGGTGGCCAGCAGATCGTAGGCGGCGCCCTCAAAGACCGCATTTTCCAGCGCCAGCGCCACGCTGCCATTCATGCTACCGACCAGTGCATCTGCAGTCTCGCCCATTACAGTGACGCCCCCCAGAATAGTCAGCGCCCCGGAGACGTTGGCTGTGATACCGACATCCCTGAGGATGGCACCGAGGGGCAGGGCAGTGGCCTGTGCCGACAGGCTGAGGGCGGGTGGCGTCGGGTTGAGGTCGATAATGCCGTGAATTTCGGCGAGTGCCTGGTTATAGCTGGCGGAAAGCTGCTGCAAGGTGTAGCGCCGGTCCTTGCCGCTGACCCTCACCTGGAGGTTGTCCAGGTTGCTGCTGTCGCCGCTGAATTCGTCAATTTGAATGCTGACGTGGAGGGGAAACGCAGGTGACTTTTCCCGCAACTGCGCGAGCAGCCCCGCAGTTGGTTCCGGCTCCGGCGGTGCCTCTTGTGCAGCGCCCTCCTGTACCGCTGGTTCATTTGCCGCATCAATAGCGGCGGGAGTGGCCGTTCGGGAGTCGTCCTCCGGCTGCGCAGGAAAAAAGCCGAAATCCTGGAGATTCAGGAGCGGCGTCTCCAGCGCAACGTTTACGCCCTGCACCCGCTTGTCCCCAAGTTGGACGCGGGCGTCACCGCTGATTTCGGTGTCGCCGACCTGTGCCTTGAGGGTTCCGTGGACTTCTCCCGGGGTCGTTGCCACGGCGAGACTGCCACTCAGCGGTTTCAGCGCTCTGCCACTGATAGCGTGCAGCAGGGCGGGATCCGCCAGTCGGAGCGTTGCATCCAGATCGATGCTGGGAAGCCCGGACAGGTCACTGACTTCACCCTGGAGGGTAAATGCCAGGGGTGTGGTTTCATCACCCGCCGCCAACGCCAGATTCGACAGGGTCCACTTACCCTTCTGTTCGGTCAGTTTAAAAGTGCCGCCCAGGCCGCCGAGGGATGCCCGGTAGCTGAAACCCGGGACCAGCGTGGCCAGCAGCGTGCCGGTATCGACAGAGCTGATCTTTCCGCTGAAGCTTGCGTCGCTGAGTGTTGCCAGATTGCCGATACTGCCTGTGGCCTCTGCCGCTCGGTTCGCCTGCCCCGATTGCAGCCGTGATATCGAGCAATTGGAAAATGTCACCCCGTTGCGCGAGCCTGGCCTCGATTTTTACAGGGCCCAGTACCGGCATCGGCAAGCGGCTGTACTGGGACAGCGCGGCGGTATCGCTGATGTCGATAAGCACTGGCGCCGCCAGCTCGGACAGCCTGAATTTCTTACCCGGGTGTACGACACCACTCAAAGGTCCGATTGTTAGCGCCAGGTCGCTGGCGGTGATCGCAAGCTGCCCCCCGCTCAGCTGCAGCTCCTCTGCGCTGCCTCTTACTGCGAACGCTGCAGCGAGCTCGTGGTGCAGTGGAATATCGTCCCGTCCCAGCAGGGCATTGAGTTGGGCTGAATCCGCTACGTGTGCACGCAGGTCCAGGTCGATGTTATCGGCCGCCATTCTTTTCTGCTGGCCGCGCCCGGTGCTGATCCGGCCGACTGTGCCAGTGGCGTTTATCTCAAGCGCGCCTGGCGTGCCCGCTTCCAGCACCAGCTGATGCAGAGACAGGTCTCCACGGGTGCCGCTCAATTGCCCCGCGGCCCGCCAGGGGCCGAGGTCGTAGGGAAGTTTCCCCAGCCAGGGCTCGAGCGCTGCAAAGGATGGAGCCTTAAGCTCGACGGAGATGGCCCTGGCCCCGGGACCGCTATCGGTATCCAGTTCGAACAGGTCGAGCTGGCCACCCATGCTCAGTGTCAGGCCCGCCTCGGTGCGGCTGGTCAGGCTGAAGGCTTCGACCACTGGCTTGTCGAGGCTCCCGCTGAGTCGAATGCTGCTGCTGGTGCGGCCGAAGTCACCGACGTCGAGCCCCGCCCACTCCAACATGGACGCCAGGGAGGCTATTTCACCCAGTGCCTCCAGGGCGATAGTGGACTCCCCCGCCAACTGATAAGTCAGGCTGCCGCTGGCCTGGAAAGCGTAGTCAGGGGTGTTATCGAGCAGGAAGGTGGCGTCTGACAGCAATAGGCTCCTGCTGTCTCCCGCCAGGGTGCCTTGCAGGCGTAACGCCCCCCTCAGTTTAATGTCTGCATCGAGCCCTCTGAGGAAATCGTGCACGTCCCGGTAGTAGGCATTGACCGTGAAGTTGTACTCAAATTCCTTCCGCGTGCCCTCCAGGTTACCTGCCAGGGTGACCTCGCTGGCGCTCTCGGGCGCCAGGAGCGTGACCTGGACATCGGCTGCAGTCACGCCCCAACCCTTGTCCACAGCAAGCAATTCAATAGTGATACCGAGGGGTTCACCCTCATAGTCCGCCTCTGCCGTCAGGCGGTAATTGCCCCGTTCAATCAGCCGGCCCTGAACATGCTTGAGCGGGAACACACGGGTATCAGCGGCGGCGTTAATCAGGCGTATCTGCTCTATATCCAACGACGATGGTAACCAGCGCAGGTAGCTCAGCCACTGCATTGGCGAAGGTACAGAAGACTTATCGCTATCTGATGTGTAGACCGTGACTGCATCCGCTCGCAGGGCGGACCTGGCCAGAGCGTCACCCGCCATTCCCGGTACTGGGAAGCGGGCAGAAAAATTCAGCACAGAGAGCAGGGGCGGGCCGTCGTCCGATGCCGGGACCAAATGAAGTTCGGCTGCCGACAGCTCGCCCCGGAATACATTGACTGACGGGCTGCGCAATTCCAGTCGCAGGTCTGTAAGCGCCGCGACCAGCCAACGCGCCGCCCCAATGACCAGCGGCTCAGAGCGCAGCGCCAGCAGGAGAGATCCGGCGACGAAGAGAGAGAACGCGGCTGTGATTACAATCAATCGGCGCATGTGGCCAGTATTTCCGTAAAAACTGCAATGCCCGAGTTTAGCATGCAGGTGAATAGGGTGGGGTTTGGTGCAGCGCACAGCGCCCGTAAGCAATTTTTTGTGGTTCCGTGATATGATGCAGGCACTTCTGCAAGGGGGAACCCCCGAGCGTTCTTCACTGCCCGGGTGGTGAAATTGGTAGACACAGGAGACTTAAAATCTCCCGGCTGGAAACGGCTGTACCGGTTCGATTCCGGTCCCGGGCACCACTCTTTTATTGATACAGGCGGAGTAATCACCCATGAAGGAAGTTATTCGATTCCCATCGACATTCATTCTGGCGCTGGTGACCCTGTTCGTTTTGGCCGCTCCGCGCCAGGCCTTGGCAGCGGATGCAGCTGAAATAGAGCGTGATGCGAGAGCGGCACTGGCGAAACTGTATGAAACAACACCCGCGGCCAAGGCCCTCGGCGAAAAGGCCGAGTCGATATTGGTGTTCCCCAGTATCCTAAAGGCCGGTTTGATCATTGGCGGACAGGGTGGTAACGGCGCCCTGCTGGTCGATGGGAAAGTCGAAGCGTTTTACCGGATAGCCGCCGCTTCCTACGGTCTGCAGGCGGGTGCACAGGAGTTCAGTTACGTCATGTTCCTGATGACCGAAGCGGCCAGGGAAACTCTTAATGGCAATGATGGCTGGGAGGTGGGTGTTGGACCTTCGATAGTCATCGTGGACGAGGGCGTGGCCAAATCACTGACCACCACAACCGCCAAGGATGATGTCTACGCGTTCATTTTCGGCCAGAAAGGATTGATGGCGGGTATTGGCATACAGGGTTCCAAGATCACCAGAATCGATCCATGAGCGCTCGGGAGCGCGATTGCAAACTGCGCCCGGATCGAGTGGGGCTGTGAACAGTTCATACAGCGCAGGCGGCGGGCAGCCGGTTGCCGGATGGTACGGCGTAGACCCCACCCGGATCGACCTGAAACCCAACCCGCATGCGCTCTACAGGCATCTGCGCGAGATCCAACCGGTCAACCTTACTCCGCTCGGCGACTGGCGCCTGTCGAAGTATGCGGACATCCAGACATTACTGAAACACAGCCGGAGCGGCATGCGCGATCTGGAGGGCCTGATCCCGGAAGAAACGCGCGAGGAGACAGAGGCATCCAGGTTCATGCTGCGCATGGACCCCCCCGATCATGATCGCCTGCGCAACCTGGTCAGCAAGGCCTTTACACCGCGGGCGCTCAATGCCATACGACCGGCAATCGAGCCCCTGGTGGCAGGCGAACTGGAGCGCGTTGCGCCACTGGGGGAGATGGACCTGGTGGCGGATCTCGCCCTGGCCGTGCCGGCCGCCTCTATGTGTGCAATGCTGGGAGTCCCTTTCGAGGATCGCCACAGGCTGACCGGGTTGGTATCCCTTGCCACCTACCGGCTCGCCAGGCGTGCCTACCCGCAGCTGCAGAAACAGGCAGAGGCGGCGATCATGGAACTGGCCGTCTATATGATGGGCCTTATAGAGCAGCGGCGGGCGCATCCCACTGATGACATCCTCGGACAGCTGGTTGTCGCGGAAGAGGCCGGCGACAGGCTGAGCAACGAAGAATTACTGCAACAGAGTATTGGCCTGCTGGTGGCCGGGCTCGAGACCACCATTGGATTGATCGCCAATGGCATGCTGTGTTTTTCCCGCTATCCGGAAGAATTTGAAAAGCTGGCTGCAAACCCTGAGCTGGCGGCCTCGGCTGTGGAGGAGTGCCTGCGCTTCGAACCTTCAGTACCCTTCACCCGACGGATACTGTGGGAACCCACACAGTTCAGCGGGGTTACCCTGCCGGCCAATGCCATCGTCTACGCCATCCTGATCGGCGCCAACCGCGATCCGGACGTGTTCACTGACCCGGATCGATTTGACATCAGCCGCGACGAGGGCAGGCATTGCTCCTTCGGCGGCGGCATCCATTTCTGTCTCGGCTCGCACCTCGCGCGCATGAATGCCCAAATCGCCTTTTCCGAAATGGCTCGGCGATTTACCGCCATCAGGGTGGATGAGTCAAAAATTGAATGGGCGCCTTCGCTATTCAGGATTCCGGGCAAAATGCCCGCGCAATTCCAACGCCGGGCCTGACTGTGGCGGCGTCGCCGACGCGCAGGACAGGCTATAAGCCCAGTTCCTTCTCGAGGTCGTCCTGTTCCTCATCGAATTTCTGCTTGCGTTCGGCCTCTACTTCGGCTGCGCCGGCTTCGCGCCGGGCAGTCAGGGCCTCGGCCTTCTGCGAGTCATCAGCCAGCTCGTAGAGGCGGACCGCCTCAGCCCAGCGGGTGCCATCGGCGAGACCATCGGCAAGCTTGCGGGCCTTGTTCCTGACAGCTTCCTCTTTGTCCTTTCGCTCGGCTTGTTGGTAGTAACTGAGCGCGTTGGCCAGCGCCGAGTAGTGGTCCAGCGCCGCGAACTGGTCTCCGCGGGCGACCCATCTCGCGGTGAGCTGGGCAGCAGTGGGCTCGGTCGATTCCGGCACGCCCGTCAGCGTCTGTTCCTGCAGCCAGGCTTCGGCTTCATCCAGCAGTTCCCTGTGAGGGGAACTGGTCGAAAACGCTTTCTCTTCCTCCGCCAGCAGGCGCCGCGCCTGGGAATCCATGTGCTTGACGATGTGCGCCACGTCGGCACTCTGGTTCTCCCGGTTGAAGAACTCAAGAGCATTGCGCGCGATACGGCGGTCCGACGGCGACTTTGCCACCATCGCCAGCATGACCCGTTTCGCGTTTGCGAGCAGGTCGACGGGTTTCGGATTCTCATACTGCTCGGCGGGCATACCGCCGCGGTAGTAGTCGAATGCCGCCTCGAGGTTGCCGCCTGCTTCTGCGGCCTGGCCGAGCTTGTAGCTCGTGTTGATGACCAGACGTCGCAGGCCGTCGGTGTCATCAACACAATAATCCGAGGCATTGGCAAGCCGCAGTGCCTCTTCCAGGTTTCCTTGCGACTCCGCCGCTTTCGCGCGCGCAAGCTTGGCATTGGATGCCTGGTACTCGGCTGCCGAGCAGACATCGTCGGCGAGTGCTGTGTTGACCGCCGTACCGATGAACGCGGCGAGCAGCGCTGCAAGGGTCTTTTGCCTGGTCATATTTTTCTCTCCCCTCATGGCTAATTGACCGCGTCGATCATGTCCTTCAGCGTGCCCAGACCGAAGCCACTCTTCTTGGGCTCATCCTGAGTCGTGTCGTCTTTGTCATCGGGCTCATCCGCCGTGCCGCCCATGCCGGGGATGCCGAGCATACCGGCACCAATGCCCATCATAAGAGAGTTGTAACCTTCCGGGATCTCAAACAGGGCGTCGTCCTGCGGCTCGACGACGATATTGCTGAGTTCCCGCTTCATGCGCATCTTCTCGCCCTGGTCGATGGCGATCACATCCATCTTGACCAGAATACCGTCGTCGGTCGTCCACCAGAAGCCGCCCATCTTGGAGCCATCCTTGCCGGTCATGATAACCTTGGACTTGTTGGTCATCAGGCCATTGACTTCTTCGCGGCCGGCCTCCGACATCTGGGTGTCGTAGTCTTCAGGTCCCGGGGCGCGGGAATTCGTATTGTCCTGCGGCGCGCCTGCACTGAATTCCATGTACATCTGTTCAGACGGCAGCAGAATCCAGGTCTTTCCGAGGTCGTCCCGGCGGATCGAGATCATGGTCTCGCCGCCCTCGATGAAGTCCTCGCGGCGCTCCTTGCCGGGCACCACATGCATTTTGCCCCTCATCGCGACCTCCGAGGTCTCCATGATGAAGTCGGCAGAATACGAAACCTGGGCAGCAGGCGGCCCTTCAGCCCGCGCGGGCAGGGCAGAGATCAATAGCAGCAGAGACAAGGCAAGCAGTGATTTGGGCATGGTAATAGTGACTCCCGGATGACGGATCGACGCGAGGGGGGCTACCGATAGGGCAGACCCTGATGTCCTTGCCATCATAAGGGCCTTTTTGAAAAAATATCAAGCGCGAGCGCGGGCGAGCCGGTCTGCCCGGTCCTATACTCGTATCAACCTGGCTGCCCGGCAGAGTTTCCCGCGACCGGATGCTGCGCCGGCTCCCGTGGCCAGACTTTTTTCGAGCTGCTGCGCCTGCAGGCAGAAGATGAGTTATGGCAAATAAGAAGATTCCCCCTCTGGACCTGCTGTTCTTCCTGCTGGAGACCCCGGGTTCTCCCAAGCATGTAGGCGCCGTGCAGATATTCCAGAAGCCCCGCAATGCGCCAGAGCACTACCTGCGCGACCTGGTGCGGGACATCAAGGCTGTGCCGATAGAGCCACCGTTCAACCACAGGCCGCATTTCCCTCGCTTCGGCCTGCCGGAATGGCGCGTGGACGACAGCCTGGATATCGACTACCACATACGTCATTCCGCGCTGGCGGCGCCCGGTACTGACCAGCAGTTACTCGACCTTCTGCAGCGCCTGCACAGCGGCGTGCTGGGACGTGACCGGCCCGGCTGGATATTCCACGTCATCGAGGGACTGCAAAGGAACCGGTTCGCCCTGTACAGCAAGATTCACCACGCCTACATCGACGGCATGTCCGGGGTTAAACGCATGTACGGCTCGCTCTCTGCCTCGCCCCACGAAACGCGTATCCTGCCCAGCTGGTCGTACAGTGCGTCGTCCCAGGCGAAGCGTTCGGGTCCGCGCCCAGGCGGCGATCCGCTTTCTGGGCTCGCAGGCACCCTGGCGACACAAGCTCGCGCAGCTGCGGAGATTGCAGGCAGCTTGCGCAGGATGGGCCGTGAATTTCTGCAGGCCAGGCCCGGGGGTGCACAGCCGTTTTTCCATGCACCCCGAACCCGGATGAACAAACCCGTGGAACATGACACCCGGGCCATCGCCGTGTGTACCTTGCCGCTCGATCGGGTGAGGGCCATCGGCGAGCGCACGGGAGCCAAAGTCAATGACGTGGTGTTGTCAGTGGTCGATGCCGCCCTGCACGACTACCTGGAAGCGAAGAATGAGAACACCACCGCGGCGCTGGTGGCGCTGTGTCCGATGTCGATCCGGGAGGAGGGGGACGATAGCGCGACCACCCAGGCCAGTGCCCTGCATATTCGTCTGGGCGAGCCCGGCGCCGGCCCTGTAGAGCGCCTGCAGCAGGTAGTGGCGTCTTCCCGCGCCAGCAAGGAAGAGGCCCGGGCCCTGTCGCGCGAGGCCCTGCTGGACTTCGCCCTGCTCATGGCCGGCGCGCTGGAACTGGCAGACCGCACGCCCCTGGGCAGGCTGCTGTCGCCCTCCTACAATGTGCTGGTTTCCAATGTGCCCGGGCCCCGGGAGGACGTGCTGTATCTGCGCGGTGCACGGCAGCTGGCCAGTTACCCCATCTCCGCCTTCCTGCCCGGTGGCAACCTCAACATCACGGTGTTGTCACATGGCCGCCAGCTCGATTTTGGCCTGGTGGCGGACAAGCAGGCCATGCCCGACGTGGCCCTGGTTGCGCGCGCGATGGAACGGCATTTCAGCGAGCTGCAGGCTGCCGTTCTGGGTGCGCCGGAGAAGCGAACGACCGCCAGCCGCAAGCCTAAAAAGAAAAAAGTCGCTCCCGCGAGCCGGGTCAGGCGCCGGTCGGGTTGAGTAGGCGGCCACGCGCTGGCCACCTTGTTCAAAAACGCTTTCGATCCCCTCCGGCTGCAGGTGTCTTTCAGCTGGGATCTGCGTCAGCTTTGAGCACTGCTGCGGCGCGCCAGGGCCCGCAGTTGCGGTGTCAGTTTTTTTTACACTGCACATAAGCAGGCCTTTTCCGGTTTTGGCCAGGCTTCAGGCAAGGCACTGAAACTGTGAATCCCGTCACACGGCAAGAGTGCGCTTTGTGCGGCGGTCGGCGCTTTAAAGCTCAGAATCGCCGGGCCCGACTCACGCGGCATGGTATTTGCCTTTTTGTTATCAGCGATATCAAAAAGGATCACTTGCCATGTCCCGGAAAGTCTTTGCTGCGTTGACCATTATGCTCCTTGGCTGGACAGCCGAAAGCCAGGCTGGATTTATGCAGCCCCTGTTTGCTGGATTGAGCCCGTTCGAGGCGAGAAAACTCGGGTTTTCGGCGCCTTCCGCCGTGCCCCAGTTATGCATTTCTCCCTGTTTCTCCATGGAGGGGTATATAGCGGATAGTGTTTTTGCCGCCCGTAACGACTTTGTGAATTTCTCCCCCCGCTCTTTTCCCGGTCTCTTTCCCCATGGCTTAATCTACCCTGATGCTGGCCAAACGCACCAAAAGAAACGCAAGCACAAGCGCAAGCACAAGCATGAGCGGAAGACCAATCCCATAACTGATCCAGTCTTTTTGCCATCGGCAGATCTCCAGTTAACTGAGACCAACGACGCGCCCCCGCCTGGTGGATGAGACCCGGTTGTTTGTGCAAGCACCTGATGTCAATCAAGTGCCGGTGCCCGCCACCCTGGCCCTGTTTGGCCTGGGGCTTGCCGCCCTGGGCTGGTCACGATGTTACAGGAGGGTAAGCATACTCCCGGGCGCTTGTTAACGACCTTTCGGCAGGATATAAAGCTCCACTCGTCGGTTGCGGGTGCGACCTGTCCCGGTTCCCTCTTTGGGCCAGGCAGTGGCGAACCCCGTCTGGCCGCCGCAGCAGGAGATGGGTATGGATCCGTTGACACAGGGCGCGTTGGGGGCTGCCCTGCCACAGGCCACTGCCGCCAGGGGCAAGTATGCCGGCAGTGCCGGCCTTTTTGGTTTTCTGGCTGGCATGGCCGCTGACCTGGACGTACTGATCCGGTCCAGCAGTGACCCTCTGCTGTTTCTGGAGTACCACCGGCAATTTACCCATTCCCTGGTATTCATTCCCGTCGGCGGACTGCTCTGCGCCCTGGTGCTGCATGCCCTGCTGGGGCGAAGGCGTGGCCTGCGCTTCCGCCAGAGCTGGTTGTATTGCACCCTGGGCTACGCAACCCATGCGCTGCTCGATGCCTGCACCAGCTATGGCACCATGCTGTTCTGGCCGTTCAGCGACATGCGCATAGCCTGGAATACCATATCCATCATTGACCCCCTTTTCACCCTCCCACTGTTGCTGGGGGTGGTGCTGGCGGCCCGGTCCGGACGGCCTGCGTTGGCCCGGCTTGGCCTGCTCTGGGCCTGCGCCTACATGGCGCTCGGGCTGTGGCAGCGCAACGAGGCCATCGACATGGGGCAGGCGCTGGCGGCAACGCGGGGTCACCAACCCGTCAGGCTGGATGCCAAGCCGAGCCTGGGCAATATCCTGGTGTGGAAAGTGGTGTACGAAACCGAGGACCGGTATCACGTTGACGCGGTGCGGCCGCGGTTTGCACCGCGGGTTTTTACGGGTAGATCAGTGCCAAAGCTGGATATACCGCGGGACCTGCCCTGGCTGGACCAGCATTCCCAGCAGGCCAGGGATATCGAGCGGTTTCGCTGGTTCAGCAACGGTTACGTTGCGAGGGACCCGCACCATCCCGATCGGGTCATCGATGTGCGCTATTCCATGATTCCCAATGAGCTGGCGCCCCTGTGGAGTATCGAGTTGCGCCGGGGCGCACGGGTTGACGAGCACGCCCGCTACCTGGTGCACCGCGGCGGTGACGACGACAGGACCGCCCGCATGTGGCGGATGTTGTCCGGCGGGTAATTACTGGCCGAAAGCCGCCCGGGCGGCAGGCAAGGCCTTGCCCGCCGCTATGGGGGCGCCCTCGCGCGCCAGCACCGCTTCCAGGGCGCCCAGGCAGTACAGTACGTTGCGCCGGTTGCTGGCGAAACCCATCAGGCCGATTCGCCAGGTTTTACCCGCCAGGGCCCCCAGGCCCGCGCCGATCTCCAGGTCGAACTCCTGCAGCAGCGCGTTGCGCACCAGGGTGTCATCCACGCCATCGGGGATGCTCACCAGGTTGAGCTGGGGCAGGCGGTGTTCAGGCGCCACCACCATGCCCAGGCCCATGGCCTCAAGCCCGGCCACCAGTGCCTCGTGATTGTGGCGATGGCGCCGGTGTGCGGCTTCGAGGCCTTCCTCCTGCAGCATCAGCAGGGACTCGTGCAGGGCGTAGAGATCGTTCACCGGGGCGGTATGATGGTAGGCGCGCCGGGTGCTGCCGCCCCAGTAACCCATGATCAGCTGCATGTCCAGGAACCAGCTCTGCACTTTGTGCTTGCGGTCGCGGATGCGTTCCACCGCCCGCGGGCTGAAGGTCACCGGCGAAATGCCGGGGATGCAGGACAGGCACTTCTGGCTGCCGGAGTACACCGCGTCGGCGCCCCAGGCGTCTACCAGCACCTCGATGCCCCCGAGCGAAGTCACGGTATCCACAATGGAGAGCGCCCCCCGCTCGGCAGCGAGCCGGCACAGCGCGGCGGCATCACTGCGCACCCCGGTGGAGGTCTCGGCGTGGACGAATGCGAGCAGGTTGGCCTGCGGGTGACTGTCGAATGCAGCGGCAACCTTGTCGAGGCTCACCGGTTCACCCCAGCGGTCCTCAACCATGATGGCAGTGGCACCGCAGCGTTCCACATTCTCTTTCATACGCCCGCCGAACACGCCGTTCTGGCAGACGATAACCGTATCGCCGGGTGAGACCAGGTTGACGAAACAGGCTTCCATGCCGGCGGAACCCGGTGCGGAAACGGGGAGGGTGAGCTCGTTGCTGGTCTGGAAGGCGTACTGCAGCAGTCCCTTGATCTCGTCCATGAGGTCAACGAACAGCGGGTCCAGATGGCCGATAGTCGGTCGGGCCAGGGCGCTGAGCACCCGGGGTGAAACATCGGAGGGCCCGGGGCCCATCAGGGTGCGAACAGGCGGGTAGAAACTGCGGGTCATAGGGGCTGGCCTTTTGGCAGACTGAAACGAGGCGCGAACCTTAGCAGATTTTAGCGCCGAGCTTAAGTGCGCCTGGCGCATCGCTTGCCGGGCGGGGGCGTATTTTATGGCCCGGAATGCCGTGGTAGTATCGGCGGCCAGGCCGGATATCGGCTCCGGAATATAAAAAGCAGCTGAGAGGTGGCGCCATGAACAGACCAGGCACAGAATACAATCTCGCGGGCGTGATGTTGCGCCGGGCGCAGTTGAGCCCCGAGCGACGGGCGCTGGTGTTCGAGGAACAGGAGTCCACCTACGCCCAATTCGCCGACCGGGTGCGCCGCCAGGCCAGCCTGTTGCGCAAGGGCGGTGTGTGTTTGGGCGACCGGGTGGGCTACCTGGGTTTGAACCACCCCGCACTGCTGGAAACCATGTTTGCGGCCCAGGCCCTGGGGGCGATCTTTGTGCCCCTGAATTTCCGGCTGACCGCCGAGGAACTGACTTTTATCATCAATGATGCGGGTGTGCACACGCTGGTCGTCGACGATGCCCTGAGCGGCGTTATCGGCCCGGCCAGGGAGCGCCTGTGCTGTCGCGAGTTTTTTACGTCCGAGAGTGCAACTCCTGGCTGGCGCCACCTGCCCGCCGAGCGCGCCGCGGCCGAGCCCATCGCCGAGGCGGTTTCGATGGGCCAGCACGACGTGGCGATCATCATGTACACCTCCGGGACCACGGGTCTGCCCAAGGGCGCCATGCTTACCCACGGCAACATTCTGTGGAATAACGTCAACGCCATGATGGCCTTCGGCGGCTCCCGCGACGACGTGATACTCACCGCGGCGCCCCTGTTCCATATCGGCGGGCTGAACGTGATGACCATCGGTTCATTCCATACCGGCTCGGCCGTGGTATTGATGCGGGCTTTTGATGCGGGCCTGGCCCTGAAGCATATCGAGCGCTACCGGGTGACCCATATGTTCGGGGCGCCGGCCATGTTCCTGTTCATGTCGCAGCAACCCCAGTTCGGTGACACTGACCTCAGCTCCATCAATACCATCATCTGCGGCGCCGCCCCGGTGCCGGAGTCGCTGATAGAACTTTACGGCAAGCGCGGCGTGCCGTTCTGCCAGGGCTACGGCCTGACGGAGACCTCGCCATTTTCATCCTTTCTCACCCCGGAGTTCGGTATCAGCAAGCTGGGATCCGCAGGCCAGGCCCCGCTGTTCAGCGATACCCGTATCGTCGATAGCGACAATCGCGAACTGCCCGCCGGCGAGCGCGGGGAGATATGCCTGCGCGGCCCCAATATCATGAAGGGCTACTGGAACCGCCCGGACGCCACCGCGGCAGCCATTGACGGCGAGGGCTGGTTCCATTCCGGTGACGTGGGCTACCTCGATGATGAGGGCTTCCTGTTTATCTGCGACCGGCTCAAGGACATGGTGATATCCGGCGGGGAAAACGTCTACCCGGCGGAGGTTGAGGGCGTACTGTATCGCCACGAACATATCGCCGAGGTGGCGGTGCTGGGCCTGCCGGACGAAAAGTGGGGGGAAGCGGTGACCGCCGTGGTGGCCCTGCACAAGGGCAGGGAGCTGACACTGGAAGAACTGCGCAGCTTCGCCGAGCCTTTCCTGGCGCGCTACAAGCTGCCACTGCGAATGCATGTCGTGGAGGCGCTGCCACGCAATCCCGCAGGCAAGGTGCTCAAGTTCGTGCTCAAGGAGCAGTTGCTGGGATAACGGTGCCGCAGGCGCTATTGCCGCAGGCATCGCCAGCTCACCATGAAACCCGGCAAGACAGGCATCAGCCGAATCGTGGACGCCACCAAATACTCATGGCGAGGGTTTCGCGCGGCCTTTCGCTACGAGTCCGCCTTTCGCCAGGAGCTGGCGCTCGCCCTGTTTGCCTTGCCACTGGCGATTTTCATAGCGCAGGACACGGTGCAGTTCCTGTTGCTGGTTTTGCCGCTGCTGTTGATCCTGCTGGTGGAACTTGCCAACAGCGCGATCGAGTCCATTGTCGATCGCATCGGCAGCGAGCAGCACGAGTTGTCCGGGCGCGCCAAGGACATGGGCTCGGCCATGGTATTCGTCAGCCTCACGATCGCGGGCCTGAGCTGGCTTGCGGTGCTGGGCGACGTCTATTTCTGGTGACGCCGCGATAGGATCAATCCTGCAACTCCTCCCCCACATTCGCCCGCGCCGCGGCGATCCGGGCGATAGGCACCCGGTAGGGGCTGCAGGAGACATAGTCCAGCCCCAGTTCGTGGCAGAAGCGGATGGAGCGCGGGTCGCCGCCGTGCTCGCCGCAGATGCCGTACTTGATGCCCGGCTTTTTGGCGCGGCTCTCCTTCACGGCCATTTCCATCAGGCGGCCAACCGCGCGCTGGTCCAGTGATACGAAGGGGTCATTTTCGACCAGCTTTTTCGCGAGGTAAGCCGGCAGGAACTTGCCGACATCGTCGCGGGAGAAGCCGTAGGTCATCTGGGTCAGGTCATTGGTGCCGAAGCTCATGAATTCCACCGCGTCCGCCAGCCGGTCCGCGCCCAGCGCCGCCCGGGGCGTCTCCACCATGGTGCCAATCTTGTAGGGAATCGACACCGTCTTGCCCTTTAGCACCTCGCGAATCGCCTGCTCGATGATGTCGGTGACCAGGCGGATCTCGCGCACGTTCACGACCAGGGGGATCATGATTTCCGGGAAGGGCTTGAAACCCTGCTCGGTGGCATCTACCGCGGCGGTGATGATCGCCCGTACCTGCATGGCGGTGATTTCCGGGTAGACGACCGAGAGGCGGCAGCCGCGGAAGCCCAGCATGGGGTTCACCTCAGCCATGTCCTCGACGATCTGGCGGATTTTCGCCGCGGGTTTACCGATGCGCTCGCGCCAGTGCGGCAATGTCCGCATCCGAGCTCGGCAGGAATTCGTGCAGCGGTGGGTCCAGCAGCCGAACGTTCACCGGCAGGCCGTCCATCACCTTGAACAACTGCAGGATATCGGCGTGCTGGAAGCCGAACAGGATGTCCAGGTACTTCTGCCGCTCCTCGAGATCTTCGGCCAGGATCATCGCCCGCATCACGTCGATGCGATCGGCGTCGAAGAACATGTGCTCGGTGCGGCACAGGCCGATACCCTCGGCCCCCAGTTCCCGGGCCTTGGCGGCGTCCGTCGGGGTTTCCGCGTTGGCCCGCACCTTGAGGCGTCGGTGTTTGTCCGCCCAGCCCAGCAGCGTCTGGAAGTCGTCGCTGGAACTGGCCTCGGTCTTGGGAATGTCACCCAGCATCACCTCGCCGGTTGCACCGTCCAGGGTGATCACATCGTCGCGGCGGACGGTTACGCCACTCTCGGTGGTGAACAGGCCCTCGGCGTAGTTGATGCTGATCTGGGCGCAGCCGGTGATGGCACATACGCCCATGCCGCGGGCAACCACCGCGGCGTGGGAGGTCATCCCCCCCAGCTCCGTGAGCACGCCCGCGGCCACCTTCATGCCGTGGATGTCCTCCGGGGTGGTCTCCCGGCGCACCAGGATCACCCGGTGGCCCTTCGCCACTTCCTCTTCGGCTTCCTCCGCGGAAAAGACCACCCTGCCGGTGGCGCCCCCGGGGCTGGCGGGCAGGCCCTTGGCGACGATGTCGGTCTTGGCCGCCGGGTCCACCATGGGATGCAGGAACGCCTCCACATGATCCGGGGAGACCCGCATCAGCGCCTCGCTCTCGGTAATCAGCCCCTCGTTCACCATATCGACCGCGATTTTCACCGAGGCGCGTCCGGTGCGCTTGCCGCTGCGGGTCTGCAGCATGTAGAACACGCCCTCCTGGATGGTGAATTCGATGTCCTGCATGTCGCGGTAATGCTTCTCCAGCAGCACCTGGGTGCGGAACAGCTGATCGTAGATGTCGGGCTGGCGCTCCTTCAGCGCCTCCACGGGCAGGGGCGTGCGCACGCCGGATACCACGTCCTCTCCCGCGGCGTTGAAGAGGAATTCCCCGAAGAACAGGTGCTCCCCGGTGGAGGGGTTGCGGGTGAAGGCAACGCCCGAGCCCGAGTCATCGCCGAAGTTGCCGAAGACCATGGCCTGTACGTTCACCGCCGTGCCGAGGGTGTCGGGAATATTGGCCATCTCCCGGTAGACGATGGCCCTGGGGGTATGCCAGGACATGAATACCGCTTCCACCGCCATCTTCAGCTGGGTGAAGGGATCCTCGGGAAAATCCACCAGGGTCTTGTAGATGCGGACGATCTCCTGCCAGTCCTCGGCGCTCATCTCGACATCGAGCGTCTTGCCGTGGGCCGCCTTGTACTGGTGGATCTCGTGTTCGAACTTCTCGCCCGTCAACGCCCATCACCACATCCGCAAACATGGCGATGAAGCGGCGGTAGGAGTCATAGGCGAAGCGGGCGTTGCCGGTTTTGGTCGCCAGGCCCTCGGTGATCTCATCGTTGAGCCCGAGGTTGAGAATGGTGTTCATCATGCCGGGCATGGAGACCGGCGCGCCGGAGCGCACCGAGAACAGCAGGGGGTTTTCGGGGTCGCCGAAGCGCGCCCCCATTTTTTTCTCGACGATATCCAGGGCAACCCGGTATTCCTGTTCCAGCAGCGCCGGCAGTCTGTTGCCGGCCTTGAAGTACTCGCGGCAGGTGCTGGTGGTGATGATGAAGCCGTAGGGTACGGGAAGACCCAGGTTGGTCATCTCGCACAGGTTGGCCCCCTTGCCGCCGAGCAACTCCCGGTCGTCCTTGCTGCCCTCATTGAACAGGTATACGCGTTTGGCCATGAAATTCCCCCGGTCTCGGTTATTGTCGTTGCGAGTTTCTGCGGATTATAGCGGCACTGCGCTGGCGCAGGGCACAGTGTATTCATCTACCCGCGAGTGGCGAGTATATCTCCCAGGCGCTCTACTTCCGCCAGCTCGGCGGTCGCCGGCACCAGGAATACTTCCTCGCAGCCCGCGGCCTCGGCGTTGTCGATGGCGGCCCTGACCGCATCGGCACTGCTGCGATGGACCAGGTCGGCCATCATTTTGGCGATTTCCGGCCCGGCAATGGCCAGGTACTGGTAAACATAGTCGTAGAGCTTGCGCTGGCCGTCGTCCGCCAGGGTGTACCAGAAACCGCCGAGCCGGTAGGGTTTGGCGGGGCGTTCGGCCCGCGCCCAGGCGGCATCAAACAGGGCGAAGGCGCGCTCGAGTTCCGCCTGCTCGCCGTTGGGCGACCAGGCATAAAGGCCGTCCGCCCATTTGCTGCAGCGCTCGATGCTCTGCGGCCCCATGGCCCCCGCAAGGAGTTGCGGTCCGCCGGCATTGACGGGGCTTGGCCCGATAGGGCCGGCGCCGGCTACCCGCTCCTGCCCCTGCCATACCCGGCGCATCTCCTCCACCTGGCAATCCATGCGGCCGTAGCGCCCCTTGTACTGGGCGCCCACCGCGATGTAGTCCTGCTCCCGGCCGCCGTAGCCGAGGGACACCTTGCGCACCCGTCCGCCCGAAAGGACATCCAGGCTGGCGATCTCCTTGGCCACCCGGGTGGCGCTGTGCATCGGCAGCACATACAGTGTCGGGGAAATCTCCACCCGGGTAGTCGCCATGGCGGCGGCCGCCAGCACCATCCGCATGTCCATGGCCGGGCCGTGTATCCGCTCGCCACAGCAGACACTGTGGAAGGGACCCGCATCTACCGCTTTGAACCAGGACTGGTAGTCCTCGCGGCTCAGGCCGGCTTTCATGTAGGGCAGGCAAATGCCTATTTTCATCTGAAGGTTCCTCAAAGCGGAAAAGTGCCCTATGGTAGCCGATATGAAAATAGATGGCCCGTTCTACGCGCAATTGGGAGCCGCCGCCGCAGAGGCCGCGCGGCTTGCCGCCATGGGTTACGATGGCGTGTATACCCTGGAGGGCAGCTGGGACCCTTTCCTGCCCCTGGCACTGGCGAGCGAGCACGCGCCGCAACTGGACATCGCCACCGGCATCGCCGTGGCCTTTCCCCGCAATCCCATGCACATGGCCTACCAGGCCTGGGACCTGCAGACCTTCAGCCGGGGGCGTTTCCTGCTCGGTATCGGCTCCCAGGTCAAAGCCCATATCGAGAAGCGGTTCGGTGTGCCGTTCGATCATCCCGCGGCGCGCATGCGCGAGTATATCCTGGCCCTGAAGGCCATTTTCGCCTGCTGGCAAGAGGGCGCGAGCCTGGATTTCCAGGGCCAGTACTTTCGCCATACCCTGATGACGCCGATGTTCAATCCCGGCCCCAATGCCTTCGGACCGCCCCCTATACTGCTGGGCGCCCTCGGCCCCCTGATGACCGAAGTGGCGGGGGAGGTGGCCGACGGGCTCATCGTCCACCCCTTCAGCAATCTGCCGTTCCTCACCGGGGCCGCCCTGCCCGCTGTCCATCGCGGCCTGGAGAAGGCCGGCCGTGGCCGCGAGGATTTCACCCTGCAGATCAACGCCATCGTCATCACCGGCGAGACCCCCGAGGCGAGGGCGGCCGCCACCGAGAGCGTGCGCGGCCTGCTGGGGTTTTACGCCTCGACCCCGGCCTACCGGCCTCCGATGGAAGCGGTGGGCTGCGGCGAACTCCAGCCGGAACTGAATCGCCTGTCGAAAGAGGGTCGCTGGCAGGAACTGGGCGCCCATATCGACGAGGCATTCCTCGACGCCTTCACCACCCGCGGCGAGCCGGGGGAGATCGCCGGGATGCTGCGCGCAAAATACGGCGCCCACGCCGACCGGCTGGCGATTTATGCACCCTACGCGGCCCCGGACGCCATGTGGAAAGGGATTATCGCAGCACTGAAAGGCCAGTGATTGGCGCCGGTGGCTGGAGCACGCGCAAGCGTTATCTGCCTGAGCGAAATCGTCATTCATTTTGGCCCTGGGCTGAATACCCTGGCGGCGCCAAAGCGCCTAGACTTTGACTTTTTAAGGGCTGTGCTGATGAACCGCGCTGATGGACAGCCGCATAGCGAGCGAGTTGCATGAACATCCAGTTTACTGAAAAACAGCTGGCGCTGCGGGACGAGCTGCGCGCCTACTTCGCCAAATTGATGACCCCCGAGCTCGTGGCGGAATGCGAGCGGGATATGGGGGAGGGCGGCGGCCCGCTGTGGCGCGAGGCCCTGGGCAAGATGGGGCGCGATGGCTGGATCGGCGTGGGCTGGCCCGAGGCCCTGGGCGGGCGCGGGATGACGCCGCTCGAGCAGTTCATCTTCATCGAGGAAATCATGCGGGTCGGCTACCCCTTCCCATTCCTCACCACCGAGTCGGTCGGCCCCATGCTGGCCGAGCACGGCAATGAATGGATCAGGCAGGAGCTGGTGCCGAAGATTCTGCGGGGCGAATTGCTGATCGCTATCGGCTACTCGGAACCCGGTGCCGGCACCGATCTTGCCAGCCTCAGGACCAGCGCCGTTCGCGACGGCGACGACTGGGTGATCAATGGCCAGAAGATGTGGACGTCCCTGGCGCATTTCTGTGACTACACCTGGCTGGCGGTGCGCACCGACCCGAACGCGCCGAAGAAACACAAGGGCATCTCGATGTTCCTGGTGCCCAATTCGGATCCCGGCTGGAGCTGCACCCCGGTGCATACCCTGGGCGGCGTGCGCACCAATGCCACCTATTACGACAACATCCGGGTGAGCAACGACCACCTGGTGGGAGAGCTGAACGGCGGTTGGAAACTGATCACCAGCCAGCTCAACCGGGAGCGACTCAGCCTGATCAACTTCGGGCCCGTCTCGCAACTGTTCAACCAGGTCACCCGCTGGGCGTCCCGGGCCCAGCTTCCCGCCGGCGGCAGGGTGATAGACCAGGCCTGGGTGCAGCACAACCTGGGCCGCTGTCGCGCCCTGATCGAGTGCATGAAACTTATCGTCTACAAGCAGTCCTGGGCGATGACCGAAGGGGTACTGGAGATGGCCGATGCGTCCGCCGCGAAGGTCTATGGCTCGGAGGGTTTCATCGAGGTCTACCGGATGCTGGGGGAGATAGTGGGGCAGGCCGGGCTGCTGCGCTCGGGCTGTGAGCAGACCGTGGCGGAAGCCGGCAAGCTGGAGCGCCTGTATCGCACCGCGTCGATCATCACCTTTGGTGGCGGCGCCAATGAAATCCAGCGCGACATCATTTCGGCGGCGGGGCTGTGGATGCCCCGTGCCAGTCGCTGAGCGGGGCTAAAGCATGGAATTTGGTTTCTCCCAGGAGCAGCAGGAAGTCAGGCAACTGGCCCGCAAGATTCTTTCCGAGCAGGTCCGCGCCGAGACGCTGGCGGCATACGACGAATACCAGGCGCCGCGTTTCGACCGGGCACTGTGGCAGCAGCTCATCGCCGCAGGGCTGCCGGGCGTTGCGCTGGAGCAGCGCTATGGCGGACTGGGCTTCGGCTTTATGGAACTGGCCCTGTTCATCGAGGAAGTAGGCCGCAGCATAGCGCCGATTCCGGCGATCGCGCACTGCGTGGCGGCGCTGCTGCCAATCCAGCGTTTCGGCAGCGACGCCATGAAAGAGGCTGTCCTGCCCGCGGCGGCGGCCGGCGAACTGCTGCTGAGCGCGGCGCTGTCGGAACGGCTCAACGAGGACCCCGCCGATCCGCGCGCGGTCACGGCTGTGCAGCATGGCGCCGACCTGGTCGTCAGTGGCACCAAGACCGCCGTGCCGTTTGGCACAGATGCACAGCGCATCCTGTTGTCCGCGCGCACGGACGCAGGGGTGGCCGTGGTATTGCTGGACCCCTGCTCCGCCGGCGTCAGTCGCAAGCCCCTGCAGGTCACCAGCTTCGAACCCCAGTGCGATCTCGTGCTCGATTCGGTGCGCGTGCCCGCGAGCGACATCATCACCACTGGCGACGGTGCCCGGATCATGCAGTGGGTGGCCGAGCGCACACTGGCGGCGATCTGTGCCCACCAGCTGGGGGCGGCGGACTGCGCCATGCGGATGGCAGCCAGCTACACATCCGAGCGCAAGCAGTTTGATGTGCCGGTGGCGACCTTCCAGGCCGTGGGCCACCGTATGGCGGACTGCTACATCGACGTCGAGTGCCTGCGCCTGACCACCTACCAGGCCGCGTCGCTGCTGCACAGTGAGGTGGCGGCGACCACCGAAGTCCAGATCGCCAAGATCTGGGCGGGGGACACCGGCCACCGGGTGAGTTACGCCGCCCAGCATGTGCACGGCGGTACCGGCATCGACCGGGACTACCCCCTCTGGCGCTACTGCCTGTGGCTGCGCCAGAACGAGATGACCCTGGGCTGCAGTTCCGCCCAGGTGGCGCAGCTGGGGCAGCGCCTGGCCGCTGGCGAGGCGCTCTTCGGCTGAGGCCAGCGCGGGCAATTTTTTCGCAAAAAAAACTTCGAAAGATCCGCTCCGGGGAGATTTCCTGCGGGGCGCACTGCGTTACACTGGCGCCGCCATGAATAGCCCCCGACCCGATTGCCTCAGCCCGCTCCTGCTGGCACTCCTTTGCCTGGTGCTGGCCGCCTGTTCCAGCCCGCCCCAGAGCAGCCGCGCCGTCGTCAACCAGACCGACCGCGCCGTGAATTTCAGCGGCTTCTGGGAACTGGATTACAGCCAGAGCGACAACATCCAGGCCAACCTCAATGCCCTGGTGCGGGACGTGCGCCAGCAGAGCCAGCAGCGCGCCCAGGGCGCCGGTGTCTACCAGCAGGCCGGCCCCAGCGTGATCATCGGTGGCCCCGGGGACACCAACAGCGGTGCCTCGATCATTGGCCTCGCCCAGATGGCGGACCTGGTGACCCAGTCGCAGCTGCTGGAGGTCACCCAGGACGAGTACAAGATCAGGGTCAAGCGCGAGGGGGACTACGCCCTCAGCTGCGAGTTTTACCCGGGCCAGTACCATACGGTGGAGACGCCGCTGGGCCGGGAGATCTGCGGCTGGGAGCAGCACCAGCTCATCTTCAGGACAATGTTGCCCGAAGGGCTCACCATCCAGCAGGTCCTGAGCCTGGCGCCCGATGGCCAGCGGCTCAATATCGCCACTACCGTGATTTCTGACCGGGTCACCTCGCCCTTCACCGTGAACCGCGTGTACGTGCAGTACGTGCCCCAGGACGATGGCTACAGCTGCAAGATGACAATTTCCAAGGGCAGGGTATGCACTACGGAGAAATCCCGGTGAGCTGGCGAGTCGCGGCATTGCTCTCCCTGTGTTGCCTGCTCGCCGCGCCGGCCCGGGCCCAGACACTGACCACGGACCCCGCTCTCGCGGTGACGCCGGTGGGCAGTGTCACCCTGCGGGTTGAACAGTCTCCCCGGGAGGAGGACATGCTGGATGTGGGCCTGGTCATCTTCGACCCCGGTATCCCCGTCGATCAATCCACCCACAGCAAGCTGGGCATCTTTCCCGAGATCCGCAAGGCCGAGGCCCAGTTCATGCCCGTGTTGCTGCGCCAGGTGCTGCTGGCTTCCAACGCCTGGGGCGTGGTGCGCGTGCTGCCGGACGAACAGGTGTCCACCGAATTGATGGTGACCGGGAAGATCCGGGTTTCCAATGGCAGCGAACTGGTGCTGCAGGTGACGGCCCGGGACGCCACCGGCCGCGTATGGCTGGACAAAATCTACCGGGATGTCGCCACGGCGCAGGACTACCCGGGCAGCGAGGGCAGCGATCCCTATATCGATCTCTACCGGCAGATAGCCAACGACCTGCTGGCCTTCCGCCAGGGGCTGGAGCCGCGCCAGCTGCAGGCGATCCGGCAGGTGGCCCTGCTGCGCTACGCCGCGAGCCTGTCCCAGGAGGCTTTCGGCAGCTATCTGCAGCAGGATGCGGCGGGCATTTACACGGCGGTGCGCCTGCCTGCCGAGGGTGACCCGATGCTTGCCAGGGTGGAGCGCATTCGCAACCAGGAGCACCTTTTCGTCGACACGGTGGATGAGCAGTACGTGAGCATCTACGAGGAAATGGCACCGACCTACACCCTGTGGCGCCAGTACGGGCGTGAGCAGGCCCTGTACCAGCAGGATTACGAGGCCCGGGCCCAGAGCCGGGAGCGCATCGGCCGGCGCGGGACGTTCCCCGCCATGGAGCAAACCTACAGCATCTACCGGCAGATCAAGATCCAGGAGCAGGACCTCGATGACATGTCCCAGGGCTTCAATAACGAGGTGACCCCCACCGTGATGGAAACCAGCGGCAGGGTGTTTCGCCTCAGCGGCACCCTGGAGTCACAGTACAATGAATGGCGCGGCATCCTGCGGGATATCTTTGCGCTCGAGACGGGTACACCCGCGGGCTCGTGATATCTGGCGGGCGCTTACCCGCCGCCGCAGCGCTTTGCGCCTTACCCACACGCTGATTAATGGGCTATGCTTCGACTATGGCTAAAAAAGACAAGGCACAGGAACAGGAATCGTTGTTGGGCTCGGTGCGGCGCCTGACCGGGCAGGTGGCCGGCGGCACCCTGGGGCTGGCGCGCAACACGGCGGCCATGACCGCGATGTTTGGCGAGAACTGGCTGCGTTCCACCGTGCTCAACCAGCTGGAGCCGGAGCGCCTGGAGGCGATGGCCGAAGCCGGCCACTTCCTGCGCGACGCCCGGGAAACGGCGGGTATGTCGCTCAAGGACCTGGCTGAGAGCCTGGGCCTTGCGGACAAGACCATGCTCGAGGATATCGAAAGCGGGCAGACCATCATGCCGCTGGAAGTCATGCTGCGCAGTGCTTCCCTGCTGGCCCGGCACGACCCGATACCCTTCCTGATCAAATTCATGCGCACCTACAACCCGGCCCTGGAAAAAACGCTGGAACAGTGGGGCGTGCTGGCGCTGCCCAAGCAATACGAACGCGAGCGACGTTTCATCAACCTCTACCGCCAGCACGACGTGCTGCGCGGCTTCAGCGACGCGGAGTACGAACGCTTCATCCACTACATGCAGAGTTCCATCCACCTGGTGCTGGATGTCATGCAGTCGGAGAAAACCGCCCGCCTGGGCAAGGCTGCCGCGACAGCCGATAAGGCGGACAAGGCCAGGCCCGCCCCGAAGAAAGCGCCTCCTCGCAAGCGCAAGCGCGCCCCGGCGGCAGCCAGGCGCCCGCGTTCCTGAGCGGGTTCGCGCAGGACCAGTGGTTCGCCGCCTGTCCCAAGAGTCTCGAGACCCTGCTGGCGGCGGAGCTGACGGCGCTCGGCGCCAGCGCTACCCGGGAGACGGTGGCGGGGGTGTATTTCACCGGCCCGGTCGCGCTGGCCTATCGCGCCTGCCTGTGGTCGCGCCTCGCCAACCGCATACTGTTGCCCGTTGCCAGGCTGGAGGCGGCTGACAGCGACACCCTCTATCAGCAACTCAAGGCGGTGGACTGGGGCGCGCTGTTCGATCCCGACCAGAGCTTCGCCATCGACTTCTCCGGCGAAAATCCCCAGATCCGCAATACCCAATTCGGTGCCCAGCGCAGCAAGGACGCGGTGGTCGACTGGTTCGCCGAGAAGACGGGTCGACGACCCCCGGTGGCGCGCAAGGATCCTGCTATTCGCCTCAATATACGCCTCAGCGGCGAGCAGGCCGTGTTGTCCCTCGATTTCTCCGGCGGCAGCCTGCACCAGCGCGGTTACCGCCTGGGCGGAGGCGCCGCGCCCCTCAAGGAAAACCTGGCGGCGGCGATCCTGCTGCGAGCGGACTGGCCCGGTATCGCCGCCCGCGGCGGCGCCCTGATCGACCCCATGTGCGGCTCCGGCACGCTGCTGCTGGAGGGCGCCATGATGGCCGCGGACATCGCACCGGGCCTCGGGCGGTCGCGCTTCGGTTTCGAGCACTGGCGCGGGCACAACGAAGCCCAGTGGCGCGCCATCCTGGCGGATGCCCGGGGCAGGGCGGAACGGGGCCGGGCCAGCACCCTGCCGGAGATTCGCGGTTTCGATGCCGACCCGCGGATCATCCGCACGGCCCAGGAAAATATAGCCAGGATCGGCCTGCAGCAGGTGGTGCGGGTCAGCGCCCGACCCCTGGCGGAACTCACCCGGCCCACCCACGTGTCCCTGCCACTGGGGCTGCTGGTCTGCAACCCGCCCTACGGCGAGCGCCTGGGCGAAAAGGAGAGCCTGCGCCCGCTTTACAACCAGCTGGGTGAAGTGATGGCGCGGGAGTTCAGTGGCTGGAGTGCGGCTGTCTTTACCGCTGATCTCGAACTGGGGCGGGCCATCGGGCTGCGCAGCCACAAGCGCTATGCGTTCTGGAACGGCGCACTGGCTGCACACCTGCTGTTGTTCGACCTGGTCGACAACCAGTGGCGCCCCCTGCCGGAACAAGGGCCCGCGGCCGGGGCTGTGGCGGCATCGCCCGCGGGCGAGGTGGCCCAGTTGTCCGCAGGCGCGCTCATGTTCGCCAACCGCATCCGCAAGAATCGCAAGCGCCTTTCGTCCTGGCTCAAGCGCGAGCAGGTGCAGTGCTACCGGCTCTACGACGCGGACATGCCCGAGTATGCGGTGGCGGTGGATATCTACGGGGAGCGCGCCTGCGTCGCCGAGTACCAGGCGCCCCAGGGCGTGGATCCCGCTGCCGCTGCGCGCCGGCTGCAGGAAGTGCAGGCGGCCCTGCCGGCGGCACTGGGCTTGCCGGTCGAGGCGATAGTCTACAAGCAGCGCCGGCGCCAGCGCGGCACGGCGCAGTATGAAAAACAGGACAGCCGGGGCGAGCTGGTGAGTGTGCGGGAGGGGCCTGCCAGGTTGCTGGTCAATCTGCAGGATTACCTCGACACGGGGCTGTTCCTGGATCACCGGCCCCTGCGCCGGCGCCTGGGTGCAGAGGCCGCGGGCAGGGACTTCCTCAACCTGTTCTGCTATACCGGGTCGGCAACCGTACATGCGGCCCTGGGTGGCGCTCGCTCGACCACGAGTGTGGACCTGTCAAACACCTACCTCGCCTGGTTGCGCAAGAACCTGGTCCACAACGGTCTCGACGAAGCCAGCAATACCCTGGTAAGGGCCAACTGCCTGGAGTGGCTGCAGCAGGCGCCGGGGCGTTACGACCTGGTGTTGCTGGATCCGCCGTCCTTTTCCAACTCCACGGCGATGACCACCAGTTTCGATATCCAGCGGGACCAGGTCGAGTTGCTGCGCTCGGCAATGAAGGTGCTGCGCCCGGGAGGCCAGCTCTACTTCTCCAATAACCGGCGCGGCTTCAAACTGGACCCTGCGATCGCGGCCGAGTTCCGCTGCGAGGATATCAGCCGATCGACCCTGGACCCGGACTTCCAGCGCAACCCGAGGATCCACTGTTGCTGGTCGATCCGCCATCGCGACGGGGACTGAGTGCGCGGCAAACGCGCCGGGCGGCGGGCGCCTGCCCCGGTACTTGGCAGTGCAACCATCGTGGAATCAAGGCTTGGCCGGTAAGTGGCTGCCAACCGTGGGCCGCGAAATATATCCACATTTTACGGCAAGTCCCTTTTTTTACAGTGTCTGCGCGCAGGGCTGCGCTAAAAACACTGGAAAAAATCCCTAAGTCATTGATTAAGTATTATTAAAACGGGTTTCGTGTTTGCCGGAGCCCGGCCGGAACCGATGCCCCGCGACGGGCAGCAAGCACTGCCCTGGCAGTCTGTCCCCACAGTTATCCACAGGGCCGCCTGTGGATAACTATTGCGGATCAGCCAGCTTCAGCAGTTGCTTGCCCGAATTTCGACCGTCGAACAGGCGCTGCAATGTCGCCGGTATGTTCTCGAAGCCCTCCTGGATGTCCTCCCGCCAGGCAAGTTCCCCCGCACCGACCCATTGGGTCAGGTCGGCGAGGGCCTCACCGGCGCGCGCCAGGTAGTCGATGACGATAAAACCCTGCATGCGCACCCGCCGGGTCACCAGCAGCATCAGGTTGTTCGGACCGGGGCGGGGTGTCGTATCGTTGTAGGACGATATCCCGCCGCACAGGACAATGCGCCCGAAGTTCGCCATGTGGCTGATGGCGGTTTCCAGGGTGTCGCCGCCCACGTTGTCAAAGAAGATATTCACGCCGCCGGGGCAGAGTTCGCCGATGCGCCGGTCGAGGTTCTCGTGCTTGTAATCGATGACGCCGTCCAGCTTGCAGGCATCGGCGAGCCACTGGCATTTCTGCGCGCCCCCGGCTATGCCGACGACGCGACAGCCCTTGAGCCGGGCGATCTGCGCCACCACCGAGCCGGTAGCGCCGGCGGCGCCGGAGACCAGCACGGTTTCACCCGCCTGCGGCTGGCCCACGTCCAGCAGGCCAAAGTAGGCGGTGAGGCTGGTGAGGCCGAATATGCCGAGGGCGAGGGCGGGTGACACGCCGGCCGGCAGCGCGGTCGGTGGGAACATTCCGGCAGGGTCGCCGATGCTGTATTCCTGCCAGTTGAGCAATCCCTGCACCAGGGTGCCGCGCGGCAGTTGGGGGTTATCGGATTGCACCACCTGGCCAACCCCGCTGGCGCGCATGGGCGCGCCGATGGCAACCGGGGGCAGGTAGCTGGGCTCATCCATCACCCAGCCGCGCATCGCCGGGTCGAAGCCGAGCATCAACGTCTTGACCAGTACCTGGCCGGCGGCGAGGTCCGGAGTCGGCAGCGGGGACTGCACCAGTTCAAAATGCTCCGGCCCGAGCGTGCCGACGGGACGCGACTTCAATAACCACTGCCTGTTTACGCTGGTCACTCTTTCAACTCCTGCAAGTTTTTCTTACATTCCGGCCCTGTCCGATGGCCGCGTATTACAGCAGGAATGCTGGCGGGTGACCAGCAGGGCCACATGACATGATCGGTTCCCTGTGGTCCAATCGTGCCGGATTGCACCAGCGCCGGAAAACCATGAAGTCACTGCTGATCGCCTACCACAGCCAGAGCGGCGCATGTGCGCAACTGGCTCGCGCCGCCTGGCGGGGCGCCCGCGCGGAGTCAGGCGTTGCGGTCGTGGTGCGCAGGGTATGGGACGCCGGC
Organism: uncultured Gammaproteobacteria bacterium; assembly: GCA_963700715.1. GTDB lineage: Bacteria > Pseudomonadota > Gammaproteobacteria > Pseudomonadales > Halieaceae > JARRPM01. The sequence continues at coordinate 153,171 of CAVOYP010000006.1, read as the reverse complement.
GTGGAAGACCTGCAGGCTTGCCAGGGCCTGCTGCTGGTGGCGGCGGAGAACAGCGGCAGCAGCAGTGGCGGCATGAAGGATTTCCTGGATCGCACGTTTTATCCCGCCATCGCGCGGGGGCTGGTACTGCCCTACGCGCTGTTGATCAGCGCCGGCAATGACGGTCGCGGCGCCGCCAGCCAGCTGCAGCGCATCCTGTCGGGCTACCCGTTTTCCGCAGCGACGGAACCCCTGATTCTCCGGGGCGAGGTGACCCAGGCGCAGCTGCGCGCGAGCGAGGAACTCGGGTCGGCCTTTGCCGCCGGGCTCGTCATGGGCATTTTCTGAATCCAGCAGGATACGCGTATGAGTGACACAACCGTCCAGCAGGTGCCGGAGGGTTTCCTCCCGATGCCCTCCGGGCTCGGCTTCACCGATAACCTGCAGCCGAGTTATCGCCGCATCGAGGGCGACTCGGTCAGCTTCGGCCTGGTGGTACAGCAGCATCACGGCAACCTCATGGGCATCTGCCACGGCGGTGTGCTGATGACCCTCGCCGATATCGCCGCCGCCACTGGCGTCAATGTCGCCCGCGGCGTGCTGGCGGGCAGCCCCACCATCAACCTGGCGGTGGATTTCATTGCCGCCGCCCGCATCGGCCAGTGGATTCAGGCGGATGTACACCTGGTGACGGTCAAGCGCCGCTTCGGCTTCTGCAGCGGCAGCATCGTCAACAGTGACGGCATGGTGGCCCGGTTCAACGGCACGTTCTACCTGCCGGACCACAAGGGCATGGTCAAACCCGGTGCGATCGGGGACGGGGTGCCGGGTTTCCTGGGCGAGTAACTGGCGCGCCGCTCAGGCGGTCGTGTCCGCTGCGGCCAGCACCACCTCGATGAATGCGCTGGCCGCCCGGGACAGGCTGCGGCCCCGGTGGTAGACGATACCCAGGGTGCGCTCGATGCTGGTATCGCTCAGCTGCAGGGTCGCCAGGGTCTCGTCGCGCATGCTGCGCGGCAGCACTGTCCAGCCCAGCCCTACCGAGGCCATCATGCGAATCGTCTCCAGGTAGTTGGTGGCCATCGATACCTGCAGGCTCAAGCTCGTGGCGGTCGAACAGGCTGGCGACGATCTGGCCGGTATAGGTGTTGAGCCCCGGCAGGATCGCCGGATGCTGCGCCAGGGCTTTGCAGGTCCAGGGCCGGATGCCGTGCCAGCGGGTGATGCCTGCGCCACCATGAAATCCAGCGGGTCGGGCCATACCGTGCGAGTAACCAGGCTTCGCTCGCTGACCGGCGCCAGGGTGACGATGGCCAGTTCGACCTTGCCCTGCATGATCAGCTCGTAGGCCTGCTCCGAATCCATGAAGTCGATGTCGATCTGTACTGCCGGGAAGGCCCTGCTGAATTCGCTGAGCACCGGCGGCAGGCGGTGCAGGCCGATGTGGTGGCTGGTGGCCAGGCGCAGCTGGCCCGCGACCGCGCCCGACAGGTCGCGCACCGACTGCCGGGCCGCCTCGAGTTCCCGCTGCACCGCCCGGGCGTGGGGCAGCAGGGCGTTGCCCGCCTCCGTGAGGCTGATATTGCGGCCGATCCGGTCGAACAGGTCGGCGCCCAGCTGCTCTTCCAGCAGGGCGATGCGCTTGCTGACAGCGGGCTGGGTCAGGTGCAGTTTCTCCGCTGCCAGCGAGAATGAGCCGGTCTCCGCCACCAGCAGGAAGGCCCTGAGATTCTGGGTATCCAATTTAAGATTCCCATTTGGAATGGAGTATATAAAAATAATAAATTTGAGTTATCGAAATGGCAAGCCCATAATTTCGCCGTCAAGCGCCTGGTTTTCCTTCTTTTTTTCCCTCGGAGCGCAGTTCTATGGCCGGACAGACCTTATATGACAAGTTATGGCACAACCATGTGGTGGTGCAGCGCGATGACGGCAGCGCCCTCATCTATATCGACCGCCACCTGATTCACGAGGTGACCTCACCCCAGGCGTTCGAGGGGCTGCGCCTGGCCGGTCGCAACCCTGTGGCGGCGGGACGCCAACCTGGCGGTGCCGGATCACAACGTGCCCACCGAGCAGGTGGAGCGCAGCGGCGGTGTCGCGGCCATCGCCGACCCGGTATCGCGGCTGCAGGTGCAGACCCTCGACGACAACTGTCGGGACTTCGACATCGTCGAGTTCGAAATCAACGACCGCCGCCAGGGCATCGTCCATGTGGTGGGCCCGGAGCAGGGCGCAACCCTGCCGGGCATGACGGTGGTCTGCGGCGATTCCCACACCTCCACCCACGGCGCCCTGGGCGCCCTGGCCCACGGCATAGGCACCTCGGAGGTGGAGCATGTGCTGGCCACCCAGTGCCTGATCCAGCAGAAAATGAAAAACATGCTGGTGCGCATCGACGGCGCGCTGCAGACCGGGGTGACCGCCAAGGATGTGGTGCTGGCGGTGATCGGCAAGATCGGCACCGCCGGCGGCAGCGGCTACGCCATCGAGTTTGGCGGCGAGGTGGTGCGCGACATGAGCATGGAGGGCCGCATGACCATGTGCAATATGTCCATCGAGGCCGGCGCGCGCATGGGCATGGTGGCGGTCGATGACACCACGCTGGACTACGTCAAGGGCCGCACCTATGCGCCCAAGGGAGCCCTGTGGGAGCAGGCGGTGGCTGCCTGGCGGGATCTGCACAGTGACCCCGACGCCCACTTCGACCAGGTGGTGGAACTGCGCGGCGAGGAGATCAAGCCCCAGGTCACCTGGGGCACCTCCCCGGAAATGGTGCTGCCGATCGACGGCCACCTGCCGGATCCGGCCCGGATCGACAACCCCACCCGGCGCAAGGCGGTTGAGCGTGCCCTGGAGTACATGGGCCTGCGAGGCGGGTATGCCGATCACCGCCATCAGGCCGGACCGGGTCTTCATCGGCTCCTGCACCAACTCGCGGATCGAGGACCTGCGCTCCGCGGCCGCGGTCGTCAAGGGCAAGCGGGTGGCAAGCTCCATCAAACAGGCCCTGGTGGTGCCCGGCTCCGGCGAGGTCAAACGGCAGGCCGAGGCCGAGGGGCTGGACCAGGTGTTCCTGGCAGCCGGCATGGAGTGGCGCGAGCCCGGTTGTTCCATGTGCCTGGCGATGAATGCCGACAAGCTCGGGGCGGGAGAGCACTGCGCCTCCACCTCCAACCGGAATTTCGAGGGGCGCCAGGGTTTCGGCGGCCGGACCCACCTGGTCAGCCCCGCGATGGCCGCGGCCGCGGCGGTGGCGGGCCATTTTGTCGATGTGCGCGACTGGTAAGGAGAAAAGGGTATGAAAAGTTTTATCGCGGAAAGGAGCCTGGTTGCACCGATGGATCGGGCCAATGTGGATACCGACCTGATCATTCCCAAGCAGTTCCTGAAGTCGATCCGGCGCAGCGGCTTCGGCCCGCACCTGTTCGACGACCTGCGTTACCTGGACGAGGGCTACCCCGGCCAGGATTGCAGCAAGCGCCCGCAGAACCCCGATTTTCCGCTCAACCATGCCGCGCTACCAGGGCGCCGGTATCCTGCTGGCGCGGGAAAATTTCGGCTGCGGTTCCAGTCGCGAGCACGCGCCCTGGGCGCTGGAGGATCACGGCTTTCGCTGCATCATCGCCCCCAGTTTTGCCGATATCTTTTACAACAATTGCTTCAAGAACGGCATCCTGCCGATTGTGCTGGACGCCGACAATCGTCGATACCCTGTTCGAGCAGCTTGTACGCCACCGAGGGTTACGAGCTGACCGTGGACCTCGAGGCGCAGCAGGTCACCACGCCCACCGGCGAGGTGTACGCGTTCGAGGTCGATGAATTCCGCCGCCACTGCCTGCTGAAGGGGCTGGATGATATCGGCCTGACCCTGGAGCAGCGCGGATGCAATCCGCGCCTACGAGCAGGCTGCCCGGGCCCGCTCGCCCTGGCTGTTCGACGTCATCAGGTGAACGGGGAGACTGCCATTATGGCGAAGAAAATACTGGTTTTGCCCGGGGATTATATCGGTCCGGAAATCATGGCCGAGGCGGTCAAGGTACTGCAGGAGGTGAATACCCGGTTCGCGCTCGATCTCGAGCTGGAGTACGGCCTGCTGGGCGGCGCTGCCATAGACGCGACCGGCGTGCCGCTGCCGCCCGGAAACCCTGGAGCGGGCGCGGTCGGTCGATGCGATCCTGCTGGGTGCCGTGGGCGGCCCGAAGTGGGATGGGGTGGAGCGGCACTTGCGTCCGGAACGCGGCCTGCTGGGCATCCGCTCGGAACTGGAGCTGTTCGGCAACCTGCGCCCGGCCATTCTCTACCCCCAGCTGGCGGACGCCTCCAGCCTCAAGCCCGAAGTCGTCTCCGGGCTGGACATCCTGATTGTCCGGGAGCTGACCGGCGGTATTTATTTCGGTGAGCCGCGCGGTATCCGCGTGCTGGAAAACGGCGAGCGCGAGGGCTTCAACACCTATGTCTACCGCGAATCGGAGATCCGCCGGATCGCGCACCTCGCTTTCGAGCTGGCCCGCAAACGCAATCGCCGCCTCTGCTCCGTCGACAAGGCCAATGTGCTGGAGGTCACGATGCTCTGGCGCGAGGTCATGAACGAGATCGCAACCGAGTACCCCGACGTCGAGCTCAGCCATATGTATGTGGACAACGCCGCCATGCAGTTGCTGCGCGCGCCGAAGCAGTTCGATGTGATCGTCACGGGCAATATGTTCGGGGATATCCTGTCGGATGCCGCCGCCATGCTCACCGGTTCGATCGGCATGCTGCCATCGGCCTCCCTGGACCAGGCCGGGCGCGGCATGTATGAACCCTGTCACGGCACGGCGCCGGATATCGCCGGGCAGGGCAAGGCCAACCCGCTGGCGACCATCCTGTCGGTGGCCATGATGCTGCGTTACACGCTGGCCTGCCCGGAGGCGGCGGATGCGATCGAGCAGGCGGTCAGCGCGGTGCTGGACCAGGGCCTGCGCACCCCCGACATTCATACCGCCGGCATGCAACTGGTGAACACGAGCCGGATGGGGGACGCGGTCGTTGCGGCCCTGCGGGCTTGACGGGACAACACGAAACAACAGCAATCGACACGAAACAGCACGGCACGACAGAGGAAGCAAGATGAGCAAGTCATACGATGTGGCAGTGGTGGGTGCGACCGGGGCGGTGGGCGAGGCCATGATCTCCATCCTGGAGGAGCGCAAGTTCCCGGTGCGCAATCTCTATGCCCTGGCCAGCAGCCGCTCCGCCGGCAAGACGGTCATGTTCAACGGCAAGTCCATCAGGGTGACCGATCTGGCCGAGTTCGACTTCAGCCAGGCGCAGATCGGCCTGTTTTCGGCCGGTGGCAGCATTTCGGCTGAATTTGCCCCCAGGGCGGGCGCTGCCGGTTGCGTGGTGATAGACAACACCTCCCATTTCCGCCAGGACGAGGACATCCCGCTGATCGTGCCCGAGGTCAATATCGAGGCGCTGGCGGACTACACCCGGCGCAATATCATCGCCAACCCCAATTGCTCGACGATCCAGATGCTGGTGGCCCTGAAACCGATTTACGATGCGGTGGGCATCGAGCGCATCAACGTGGCCACCTACCAGGCGGTGTCCGGTACCGGCAAGGAGGCCATCGAGGAACTGGCGGGCCAGACCGCGAGGCTGCTCAACGGCCAGGAGATCCAGTGCGAGGTCTATCCGCGGCAGATCGCCTTCAACGTCATCCCCCATATCGACACCTTCCAGGACAACGGCTACACCCGGGAAGAGATGAAAATGGTGTGGGAGACCCGCAAGATCCTGAATGACCACTCGATCCAGGTGAATCCCACCTGCGTCCGGATTCCGGTCTTTTTTGGCCATTCGGAGGCGGTCCATATCGAGACCGTGGAGAAAATCAGCGCCGAGCAGGCCCGCGCCCTGTTGGAGAAGGCCCCCGGGGTCACGGTGATCGATGAGCGCAAGGACGGCGGCTACCCTACGGCGGTGGCGGAGGCCGCCGGGCGGGACCCGGTTTTTGTGGGCCGGATCCGCGAGGATATCTCCCATCCGCGGGGCCTGGATATGTGGATCGTGTCCGATAATGTGCGCAAGGGCGCTGCTCTGAATAGTGTGCAAATTGCTGAAAGCTTCATCACAACTTACCTTGATTAATGCTGGTACATCACTGATACTTGGGCTAATTCGGAATATTCAGAGTGCACGGAGGCACCAACCAGCGCTGCTTTCCACGGGTAGCGCCAGCGTCTGCAGGGGCAATTTGCGGGCGTCGTGCCAGTTGTATTCCGAACCAGTTGCCGGACCTTGGGGAGGCCGGTGTGGGATGAAGCAGGAAAAATAATTAGGCATCGGTATGGCTCGAAAGTTTGCTGCTGTAGTTTTTTCACTGGGGTGTGTTCAGGCAGGATCGGTGATGGCGCTGGGGCTCGGGGAGATGACCCTCGGCTCCTATCTCAACGAACCCCTGAAGGCGCATGTCGACCTGATCGATGTAGGCGGATTGCACGAGGACCAGATCAGGGTCCGCCTGGCCACAGCCGAAGATTTCAAGCGCATGGGCGTGGATCGCGCCTATTTCCTCACCAGCCTCAGCTTTCATGTGGAAATCGATGACAGTGGCCGGGGCCGGATTGTCGTTACCTCGGAAGAACCGGTGCTTGAACCCTACCTGGATCTCATCGTGGAGGCCCGCTGGCCCTCCGGTCGCCTGTTGCGCGAGTACACCGTACTCGTGGACCCGCCGGTATTCGACCAGTCCACTCCCGTAGTCTCCGCCAGCGCGCGCGTGGCGGAGGTCAGCGGCGTGCCCGAGCCCGCAAAAAAAAAGCAGGAAGTGGTCGCGGCGACGGGGACCCGAGTTGATATAAGGCAGTCGCAACTGGCGCCGGGGGAGATGCCCAACCGCGCCTACAATGCCGATACCGCCCGCTCGCCCGGTGCCGGGCACCCGCTACATGATCCACCGCGACGACACCCTGTGGCGGATCGCCTCCCGGGCGCGCCCCGGCAATGCCTCGGTACACCAGACAATGCTGGAAATCCAGCGCCTCAACCCCGATGCCTTTATCGGCGGCAATATCAACCTGATCAAGTCCGGCTACATCATTTACCTGCCCAGCGAGAGCGATATCAGCTCCGGCAACCAGCCCGAGGCGGTAGCGGAAGTGCGCAAGCAGAATGAGGACTGGCGGCAGGGCCGTCCGTCGAGCACCAGCGGGCCCTCACTGCGCATTTCCGCCGAGCCGCAGGACGCGCCGGCAGCGGCAACAGGGTCAGTTGCACCGGCAGTACCCGCAGCAACCGGCGCAGCCAGCCCGGAAATTGCAGTTGCAGCCGGAACCGATGCAACCGAACTGCAGCAGCGCCTGGCCTCGATGGAGCAACAGGTAGAAACACTGCAGCGTATTGTCGATCTGAAGGATAGCCAGATAGCCGCGCTGCAGAAGGCGGTCGCCGGAGGTGCGACGCCAGCTGCCCTGCCTGCTGAGGCGGGCGCGGAGCCTGCTGCGCTTGAAGGCGAACCTCCCGCGGGTGGCGAGAGCGCCGCGGCGGCGGGTGAAACCGATGTGACCGCCGCTGTGGATACGCTAGCGGAAGTCCCGGTGGAAGCGCCTGTGGAAGTCCCTGTGGATGTAGCCGAAAGCGAACCGGCCCCGGTAGTGGAAGCGCCAACCCCGGTGGTGGCAGAACCGGCTCCGGTCGAACCGGCAGGCCGCTGCGCCCGCCTGCTGCCGCGCCCGAGGAGTCACCCGGCTTTTTCAGCAACCTGTGGTTTGTGCTGGTCGCCATCGTGCTGGGTGTACTGGGCATATTCTACCTGCGTCGCCGCGGGCAGGGGGGCGAGGCAGCCGAGGCTGAGCCACTGGCGCCCAGGGATGTCTTTGCTGATGTTGAGCTGAAGGAGCAGGCGCTGGAAGTTGAGGATACGGCCGAGCCGCTGGAGGAAGTTGCCGTCCCGCGGCCCGGCCAGCGCGGCTATGGCGAGCGCAAGCATGACGAGTACGTCTCGGATGATGCCAGCGATGCGCTCGCCGAGGCGGAAATTTATATTGCCTACGGGCGTTTTCCCCAGGCGATCGACCTGCTGAAAAACGCGCTTGTGAGCGATCCCGATAATGCCAGCTACCGCTTGAAGCTGCTGCAACTGTATGTCGAAACCGGCAACCGGCCCGCTGCCATGCAGCAGCTGGTCGAACTTGAATCCATTGGCGACAGCCAGAGTATTGCTGCCGCGCGCGCCGCCCTTGAAGGGAGCGCCGCTCCCGCCGCGCGGGAGAACTTCGCTACAGAAGGGAGCCAGCCGGACACCGATTGGCTGGCCGACTCGGGCGAGTCCCTCGAGTCCGATTTCAGTGGCCTGGAGATCGAGGATGCCGGTGCCGGCAGTTACGAGGACGAACTCGACCTCTCAGCGGATTTCGAAGATGCGGAGTTGGCTTCAGGTCGGACTGAGGAGGACCTGGTCTTTGCCGCCGAGAGCAGCGGCCTGTCCACCAAGCTGGACCTCGCCCGCGCCTACATCGATATGGGTGATGAAGACGGCGCCCGCCAGATCCTGGAGGAAGTGGCGGCCGAGGGCGATGAGGAAATCCAGGCCGAGGCGCGCGCTTTACTGGAGCGCATTGGCTGACACCCGCTCGCCGTTTTCGACCGTCCCATTTCCAGCCGGCAGCCGGATCGCCTGCCGTGTGGAGTACGATGGCAGCCGCTACAGTGGCTGGCAGATCCAACCCCATCTGGCTGTGCACACCGTGCAGGCCACCCTTGAAGCTGCACTCAGCGGCGTTGCCGATGCACCGGTGAAGGTGAGCTGCGCCGGCCGCACCGATACCGGGGTGCACGGCCATGGCCAGGTAATACACTTTGACGCCCCGAGCGAGCGCAGCGCCAAGGCGTGGGTGCTGGGTACCAATTCCAGTCTGCCTGCCGATGTGCGCGTGCACTGGGCGGTAGGAGTTCCCGCAGACTTTCACGCGCGTTTTTCCGCCCTCGCGCGCCGCTACCGCTATGTTATCGCCGATACCCCTGTGCGCCCTGCGCTCCTCGGGGGCCAGGTCAGCTGGCAGCGCAGGGCGCTGGACCACAGGCTGATGCACGAGGCGGCGCAGCTTCTGCTGGGAGAGCGGGACTTTTCCGCGTTCCGGGCCGCCACCTGCCAGTCCAGCGGGCCCATGCGCAATGTTCACTCCCTGGATGTCAGCAGGCGCGGTGACCTGGTGATCATCGACATCAAGGCCAATGCGTTCCTGCACCACATGGTGCGCAATATCGCGGGCTCGCTGATGGCGGTCGGCCTCGGCCGCCAACCTCCGGAGTGGATAGGGCAGCTTCTGGCCGGGAGGGATCGCAGTGTCGCTGCGGATACTGCCCCCGCGGCTGGTCTGTACCTGGTTGAAGTGGATTATCCCTCCCGCTATGGTTTGCCCTCGACCCCCTACGGGCCGTTGCTGCTGGGGCTGCCGCCGAATTGAGCGGCTGGATGAGCAGACAGCGACGAGCCCCCTCTGTTATCATTCGCGACCTGTTTTTTAGCCCGGCTCGCAAGTGACCCATACCCGAATCAAGATTTGTGGCGTCACCACAACGGCGGATGCCGCCGCGGTCGCGGCTGCCGGGGCGGATGCTGTCGGGCTGGTATTCTACTCGCGCAGCCCCCGGGCGGTAACGCCGGCGCAGGCGGCGGAGATTGTCAGGGCGGTGCCGCCTTTCGTATCCATTGTGGCGCTGTTCGTGAATGAACCGGCTGAGAGCATCCGCCGTATAGTTGACAGTCTGCCGATAAATCTCGTCCAGTTTCACGGCGATGAGTCGGCGGAATTCTGCCAGCAATTCCAACGGCCGTGGATCAAGGCGCTGCAAGTCAGGGAGGGGGTCGATCTGCCCGCCCGCTGTGCGGCGTTTGCGCAGGCCCGAGGCATTCTGCTGGACAGCTGGCAGGAGGGCTTGCACGGCGGCACCGGCAAGACATTCGACTGGGACCTGGCCCGGCGGCACCTGCCCCTGCCACTGGTGCTTGCCGGGGGCCTGGATGAACACAATGTGGGCGCGGCGATAGCGCTGCTGCGGCCGGCGGCCGTTGATGTCAGCGGGGGAGTGGAGCAGGCCCCGGGGCGCAAGGATGCGGGAAAAATCAAACGATTCGTGGCGGCCGTCAGGGCCGCGGACGCTTTAATGGATGGAACAGCTGATGACGATTGAAGTGAAGGACAGTATCTTCGCCGCGGTGCCCGACGCCCAGGGCCGTTACGGTGCCTATGGTGGCAAGTACGTCGCAGAAACGCTGATGAGCGCGCTGGCGGAACTGGAGGCTGTTTATCGCAAGTTGTCCGCCGACCCTGCTTTCCAGCAGGAACTGGACGAAGACCTGGCCCACTATGTAGGCCGCCCGTCACCTTTGTACGAGGCGAAACGCTGGTCGGCGTCCATTGGCGGTGCCCGCATCTTCCTCAAGCGGGAAGACCTCAATCACACCGGCGCCCACAAGGTGAACAACACCGTGGGGCAGGCCCTGCTGGCAAAGCACATGGGCAAGCCGCGGGTCATCGCCGAGACGGGCGCCGGCCAGCACGGTGTGGCCACCGCCACCATTGCCGCCCGGCTCGGGCTCAAGTGCCAGGTGTTCATGGGCGAGGAGGACGTGCGACGCCAGGCGCAGAACGTCTACCGCATGAAGCTGCTGGGCGCCGATGTCATTCCCGTGACCTCGGGTTCCCGCACCCTGAAAGACGCCATGAACGAGGCGATGCGCGACTGGGTGACCAACATCGACGATACCTTTTACATCATAGGCACCGTCGCCGGACCACATCCCTATCCCATGCTGGTGCGGGATTTCCAGTGCGTGATCGGTCGCGAAGCCAGGCGCCAGGCCCAGGCCCAGACCGGTCGCTTACCGGACGCGCTGGTGGCCTGTGTTGGCGGCGGCTCCAATGCGATCGGGCTGTTCCATCCTTTCCTGGGAGACGAAGGCGTGGCGATGTACGGCGTGGAGGCGGGCGGCCACGGTATCGCATCCAACCAGCACGCCGCGCCGCTGACCGCCGGTACCCCGGGTGTGTTGCATGGCAATCGCACCTACCTGATGCAGGACGCGGACGGCCAGATCATGCACACGCACTCCATCTCGGCGGGCCTGGATTATCCCGGAGTCGGCCCCGAGCATGCCTGGTTGAAGGACCTTGGCAGGGTCAACTATGTGGTGGCCAGCGACGACGAGGCCCTGCGCGCGTTTCACACGCTGACGCGGGTGGAGGGCATCATGCCGGCATTGGAAAGCAGCCATGCTCTGGCCTATGCCGAAAAGCTGGCCGCCCGGATGGCGCCGGAGCAGGTCATCGTGGTCAACCTGTCAGGGCGGGGCGACAAGGACATGCAAACCGTCGCGCAGATCGACGGCATACAGCTGTAAGGGGATCGAGCGGTGAGTCGAATAGCAGGGCGGTTCCAGCAACTGGCGCGGCAGGGGCGCAAGGCGCTTATTCCCTACGTGGTGGCGGGGGACCCGGGCCTGGCGGTGACCGTGCCGCTGATGCACCGCATGGTTGCCTGCGGCGCCGACATCATTGAGCTGGGGGTGCCGTTCTCCGACCCCATGTCTGAAGGGCCGGTGCTGCAACTCGGGCACGAGCGCGCCCTGGCCAACGGCACCAACCTGCGCGGCGTGCTGGAGCTGGTGCGGGAATTTCGCCAACAGGACGGGGACACCCCGGTATTGCTGATGGGCTACGCCAACCCGGTGGTGCATATGGGATACGCGAAGTTTGCCGACGCCGCTGCGGCAGCGGGGGTCGATGCGCTGTTGACCGTGGATATCCCGCCGGAAGAGGTGGCGCCGCTCAATGCCGAGCTGCAGCGGGTTGGCATGGACAATATCTTCCTGGTCGCACCCACCACGCCCGCCGGGCGCATCCGGCAGATCACCAGTATCGCCAGCGGGTTTGTTTACTACGTCTCGCTGAAAGGGGTCACCGGGGCGGGACACCTGGACGTGGCGGATGTCGCCCACCATCTCGGCCTCATCCGCGAGCAATCCAGCCTGCCGGTCGCGGTGGGTTTCGGCATCAAGGATGCGGACTCCGCCAGGGCTATTGCCAGCGTCGCCGACGGGGTGGTCGTTGGCAGCGCGCTGGTGGATGCGATGGCCCGGGCAGTCGACGCTGGTGGCGATCACGAGGCGGCCATGGCTGCGGCGGTGGGCTTGCTGGTGGAGATTCGCCGGGGGATCGACCACGCAGCTTCCTAGTTGCCCCGCGGCGCGTTTATAATGGCGCCTTCTTTGGACCGGGGTTTGCAATGAGCTGGATAAGCAAGATTCTGCCCTCTGGCGTGCGCAGTGGCGACGGGGAAAAACGCGCCAGTGTGCCCGAAGGACTGTGGAAGAAATGCGTCAAGTGCGATGCGGTGCTGTATCGCCCCGATGTCGAGCGCAACATGGACGTCTGCCCCAAGTGCGACCACCATATGCGTATCGGTGCGCGGCGGCGCGTTGATGTCTTTCTCGACCCCGAGGGCCGGCAGGAAATCCTGGTCGAGATCGAGCCGATAGACCGCCTGAAGTTCAAGGACAAGAAGCGCTATCGCGATCGCCTGAGCGCCGCGCAGCGCGCCACCGGCGAGAAGGATGCGCTCATCGCCTTCACCGGCACGGTGCATGCCCTGCCCCTGGTGACAGTGGCCTTCGAGTTCGATTTCCACGGCGGCTCCATGGGCTATGCCGTGGGTGAGAAGTTCACCCGGGCGGCACAACTGGCGCTCGAGCGAAGGATTCCCCTGGTCTGTTTCGCCGCATCCGGCGGCGCGCGCATGCAGGAGGCCCTCATCTCCCTGATGCAAATGGCCAAGACGAGTGCGGTCATCGAGCGCATGCGGCTGGAGGCAGTGCCCTATGTATCGGTAATGACCGACCCGATTTACGGCGGAGTGTCCGCCTCGCTGGCGCTGCTGGGTGACATCAATATAGCCGAGCCCGAGGCGCGGGCCGGCTTCGCCGGCCCCAATATCATTGAGCAGACCATCCGGCAGAAGTTGCCCAAGGGCTTCCAGCGCAGCGAGTTTCTCCTGCAGCATGGAGCCATCGATATGATCGTGCACCGCACCCAAATGCGCGACACCATCGCCCGGCTGCTCGCCAAGCTGACCCACCAGACGCTGGTTCCGCTGGACCTGCCCTGCGCCGTTGAGGAGTAGCCGGCAACAGGGGCAAGAGCTGCAGCCGATGGAGACAGCCTCACTCGATCAATGGCTGGCGCGGCTGGAGACATTGCACCCGAATCCCATTGACCTGGGGCTGGAGCGGGTTGCCGCGGTGGCGCGTGCTCTGAACCTGCTGCCCGTCGCGGTGCCGGTGGTCACGGTTGCCGGCACCAACGGCAAGGGATCCACGGTTGCGGTGCTGGAGGCCATACTTGGCGGCGTCGGAAAGCGCACCGGGGTATACACATCGCCGCACCTGCTGCGCTTCAATGAACGCATCCGGGTGGGCGGCGTCGATGCCGGCGACGCGGAAATTATTGCTGCATTCAGGGACGTCGATGACGCACGGGGTGACACAAGCCTTACCTACTTCGAGTTCGCCACACTCGCCGCCCTGCTGGTGTTTCGCGCTCGGGCCGTGGATGTGCTCGTGCTGGAGGTAGGTCTGGGCGGGCGCCTCGACGCGGTCAACATCGTCGACCCGACGGTTGCGGTGATCACCCGCATCGACCTGGACCACCAGGCCTGGCTGGGGCCGGACCGCGGTAGCATCGCCAGGGAAAAGGCGGGCATCTTGCGGCGCGGCGTCCCCGCTGTGCTGGGCGACCCCGAGCCCCCGCCAGAACTCATCGAGTCTGCCGCTGCAAGCGGGTCCAGCCCGGTCCTGCGCCTGGGCCGCGAGTTCGGGTTTGATACCCGGGATGACCACTGGCAGGGGAACTTGCGCGGCCAGAAAGGGGTCCGGGTATTGCCCCCGCTGCCTGCCGGCCCCCTCAAGCCCGCCAATATTTGCACCGGCTTGCAGGCGGCCCTGCTCTTGGGCTGCGAAATGAGCGACGCCCAGGTCCTCGCCGCGGTGGCGCGGGCCCGCCCCCGGGGCCGGTGCGAACGGCTGTCGATCGGCGGGCGCGACTATGTCCTGGACGTCGCGCACAACCCTGCCGCGACCTCTAATCTGGTTGAATTTTTAAATGCAACTTCATGTAATGGAAAGACATTGGCACTTTTTTCAGTGATGGGGGACAAGGATATTCGCGGCATGCTTACGGCCGCGGCCGGCTGCTTCGACGCCTGGTTTGTTGCCGACCAGCCAGCGAATCCACGCGCCGCCCGGGGCGAGGATATCGCGGCGCTGCTGCGGGGGGAGGGCGCCGTCGCGATCAGTGCCAGCAAGAACCTGCGCCAGGCGCTGCGGCGGGCGCAGGGTGTAATGGCCGCGGGGGACCGGCTCGTGGTATTCGGTTCATTCCACACCGTTGCCGAGGTCCTGCCTCTGTTGGAGCGGGAACCTGTAAACACGGGGAGGGGATCCAGCACGTGAACGATATCCTCAAGCAACGGCTGGTCGGCGCCCTGATACTGGTCGCGCTGGGCGTGGTGTTCTGGCCAATTATTTTCGTCGAACCCGGGGAGCGCTCCAGCCCGGGGCGGGTGGAGATACCGCCGCCGCCCCTGATCGACACCTCGCCGATAGAGCCGCCAGGGCAGGGCGACCTGCGGGCTTCTCCCGAGGTTGAACCGGAGGCGGGCATGGCACAGGTGGAGGAGACGCCACTCGCAGAGGGCGTGCTTGACGCCAACGCGCCCGTGCCATCGGCAGCGTCGGCGCCCGCGCCTGGGGCCCGCTCAACCCCGCCCCAGCAGCCGGCGCTGGACAGCTCGGGCCTCCCGGTGGGCTGGATTCTCCAGGTCGCCACCGTCAGCAACGCGGCCAAGGCGGATGAGTTGCGCGACACCCTGCTGGCCAGCGGGGAAAAGGCCTATGTCAAGAAGCTCGAAGCAGGGGGCAAGGTCCTGTACCGGGTCAGTATTGGTCCCAACGTTGAACGGGCCCAGTTGGAGAGAATACAGCCGCAGATCGACACCCGCTTTGGCGTCAAGTCCCTGATCGTCAGGTATGCGCCCTGATGCCCGAGTTGTCCCAATTTACCCTGCTCGACTGGGTGATCGTTGTCGTTTTGCTGGTGTCGACCCTGCTGAGCCTCTGGCGCGGTTTCGTGCGCGAAGCGCTCTCCCTGGCGGGCTGGGTAGCGGCCTTCCTCGTGGCCAACCTCTTCGGCGACCAGATGGCTGCCCTGCTGGCCGGCGCCATACAGAATATTTCAGGCCGCTATGTCGCCGCCTACGCCTTGTTGTTCGTCGGTACACTGGTGGCCACCACCTTTGTGACCCACCTGGCGGGCCAGCTGGTCAGGGCCACCGGGCTTACGCTGCTGGACCGGCTGCTGGGGACGGGCTTTGGTTTTGCCCGGGGTATCATCCTGATCCTTGTCGTCGTGTATATCCTGCGCCAGCTGGTACCGCCGACTGAGTTGCTGTGGCTGGAAAAATCTGTCCTGATGTCTCATGTCGATATGCTCGGCCGCTGGGCGCAGGAGGTGTTTGCCAGGGCCAGCAGCGGGCAGTGGCCGGCTACTTCCGGCTCATAGAAGATTCATAGGGGTAAAAGCGCATGTGTGGCCTGGTTGGAATCGTTGGCAAATCCGATATCGCGCCGGATATTTACGACGCGCTCACCGTGCTGCAGCACCGGGGCCAGGACGCCGCGGGCATCATGACCTGCAATGGCGGTCGTTTCAGCCAGCGCAAGAGCGAGGGCCTGGTGCGGGATGTGTTTCGCCAGCAGCATATGCAGCACTTGCGCGGCAGTATTGGCATCGGCCACGTGCGCTATCCCACCGCCGGCAGCTCCGGTGCTGCACTGGCCCAGCCTTTTTACGTGAACTCGCCCTACGGCATCGCCCTGGCGCATAACGGCAACCTGACCAACTCTGAACAATTGACCCGCGAATTGTTCCAGGACGACCTGCGTCACCTGAACACCGACTCCGACTCCGAAGTGCTGCTGAATGTCTTCGCCCACGAGATGCAGACCCTGGGCAAACTGAGTCCCGGCGCGGAGGATATCTTCACGGCGGTGGCTGCGGTTCACCAGCGCTGTCGCGGCGGTTATGCCGCGGTGGGCCTGGTCGTGAACTACGGGGTACTGGGTTTCCGCGACCCCTTCGGTATCCGGCCCCTGGTGGTCGGCGCCAGGGAGAGTGCGCTGGGTACGGAATACATGCTCGCCTCAGAGAGTGTCGCCCTGGACGTGCTCGGATTTACCCTGATCAATGATGTGGCCCCTGGCGAGGCGGTGTTCATCGACATGCAGGGCAGTGCTGCACCGGCGCCAGTGTGCCCGCAGCCCCAGCCTGCGCCCCTGCATCTTCGAGCATGTCTATTTTGCCCGCCCCGATTCACTCATGGACGAGATCTCCGTTTACAAGACGCGCATGCGCCAGGGCGAGGCCCTGGGCAGGAAAATTCGCCGGCTGCGCCCCGACCTGCACATCGACGTGATTATCCCCATTCCCGATACCAGCCGGATCGCCGCCCAGTCCATGGCGCATGAACTGGGCATCAAGTTCCGCGAGGGCCTGATGAAGAACCGCTACATCGGCCGCACGTTTCATCATGCCCGGCCAGAGCCAGCGCAAGAAGTCGGTGCGCCAGAAGCTCAACCCGGTACCGCTGGAATTCGAGGGCAAGAACGTGATGCTGGTGGACGACTCGATCGTTCGCGGCACCACCTGTCGCCAGATCATCCAGATGGCGCGGGACGCCGGCGCCGCCAATGTATACTTTGCCTCGGCCGCGCCGCCGGTGCGCTACCCGAACGTGTACGGCATCGATATGCCGTCGGCCTCGCGAACTGATAGCCCACGGCAGGAGCGTGGAGGAGGTCTGCGAGCTGATCGGTGCAGACTGGCTGGTGTACCAGGACCTGGAGGACCTGGTGCGCTGTTCCGTCGAGGGCAACCCCCAGGTCGACGGCTTCGACTGCTCGGTCTTTAACGGCGAATATATTACCGGCGACGTGGATCAGAATTACCTCGATAGGATCGAATCCGCTGCGCAACGACGAGGCGCAAAGCAAGCGCCGTTCAGCCCTGCAGGACGACGGGGCGCTGGTCGGCATCCACAACGACGCCTAGGGCGGGACAATGACAGACGATAACGAATTCAACGCCCTCTTGGGTGCGCACCTCGACACCCTCGCGGTGCGCGCCGGTGTGGCGCGCACCGGGGAAGGCGAGCACGCTGAACCGATATTCCTCACCTCCAGCTATGTGTTCGACAGCGCTGCGGATGCGGCAGCCCGTTTTGCCGGCGACTCACCCGGCAATGTCTACTCGCGCTATACCAACCCCACGGTGCGCGCATTCGAGCAGCGCATCGCCGCACTGGAAGGCGCGGAGCAGGCGGTGGGCACCGCCTCCGGCATGGCCGCTATCCTCAGCACCTGCATGGCCCTGCTCAAGAGCGGCGACCATGTCATCTGCTCGCGCAATGTTTTTGGTACCACGGTCAACCTGTTTGCCAAGTACCTGGCAAAATTCGGCGTGGAAGTCAGCTTCGTACCGCTGCTGGCGCTCGATGACTGGCGTGCAGCGATTCGCCCCAACACCGCCATGTTGTTCCTTGAAACGCCCTCCAACCCCCTGTGCGAAGTGGCTGATCTTGCGGCCATGGCAGAACTCGCCAGGGCCAACAACAGCCTGCTGGTAGTGGACAACTGCTTCTGTACCCCGGCGCTGCAGACACCCCTGGGCCTCGGGCGCGGATATCGTGATCCACTCCGCCACCAAGTACCTGGACGGACAGGGCCGCTGCGTGGGCGGTGCGGTGGTCGGCGCGAGCCGGCAGATGGAGGAAGTCGTCGAACTTCCTGCGCACCTGTGGCCCCACCATGAGCGCGTTCAACGCCTGGGTTTTTCTCAAGGGACTGGAGACCCTGCGCCTGCGGATGGAGGCCCACAGTCGCTCCGCGCAGGACCTCGCCCTGTGGCTGCAACAGCAGCCCCAGGTCGAGCAGGTATTCTACGCCGGACTTCCGGATCACCCGGGGCATGAACTGGCCAAGCGCCAGCAGCGGGCTTTTGGCGGCGTCCTGTCGTTCACGGTAAGGGGAGGGCGGCAACAGGCCTGGGATGTCATCGACGCCGTCCGGATCATGTCGCTCACTGCCAACCTGGGCGATGCAAAGACCACGATCGTGCATCCGGCAACCACGACCCACGGCCGTCTCAGCCCGCAGGAGCGGGCGCAGGCGGGGATCACCGACAACCTGATTCGGGTCGCCGTGGGCCTGGAGCATGTCGACGACCTGCGCGCCGACCTGGCGCGCGCCCTCTGCGCCCTGCGCTGACAGTAATACTCACGCCATATCGGGGCAGATTTGATGCAGATACAGGGTTTGATAGAAACTGCGGTCGCGGAAGTCGGCAAGGTCCTGCTGGGGAAGGAGCCGCAGATCCGGCTCGCCCTGTGCTGCCTGATCGCCCGCGGCCACCTGCTGATCGAGGACCTTCCCGGTATGGGCAAGACCACCCTGTCCCACGCCCTGGCCGACGTGCTGGGACTGTCCTGGAAGCGGGTTCAGTTTACCAGCGACCTGCTGCCGGCAGACATCCTGGGCGTGTCGGTATACAACCGCAACGACGCCAGTTTCACGTTTCACCCGGGCCCTATTTTCACCCAGCTGTTGCTGGCGGATGAAATCAACCGCACCACGCCGCGTACCCAGAGTGCCCTGCTGGAGGCCATGGCTGAAGGCCAGGTCACGGTGGAGGGTGAGACCCGACCCCTGCCCGAGCCATTCTTTGTCATCGCCACCCAGAACCCCATTCACCAGTCCGGCACGTACCCCCTGCCGGAGTCGCAACTCGACCGCTTCCTGATGCGGCTGGAACTGGGCTACCCGCACCCCCAGGCCGAGCGGCGAGATGTTCCTGCGGCGGCACCCCATGGGGCAGGAACGTGTGGTGCTGGAGCAGCGCATCAGTCCCGCCCAGCTGCAGCAGGTGCGGGCGGCGGCGGCGGAGGTACATGCGTCCAACAACCTGCTGGATTACCTGCAGCGACTGGTGGCCTACACCCGTACCGCGGCGGAGTTTGCCGTCGGTCTCTCACCCCGGGGAGCGCTGGCGCTGCTCGAGTGTGCGCGCACCTGGGCGGTGATGCAGAACCGCGGCAACGTGGTACCGGAGGATCTGCAGATGGTCTTGCCGGCCGTCGCCGCCCACCGGCTCGTACCCAGCGGCGATTATTCCGGCGACGGTGCGGCCCTGGTGGAACTGATGCGACGCAACGTCGATGTAATCCGGACCTGATCCGGCCGGCCTGTGAGGGGGAGCAAGCGCAAGCCGTCCCGGGGTAGCATCGGCGACCGACTGGGCCGGCGCTTTGCCAGCTGGGTGGACAGGCGCATTCCTCCCGCCCGCTCGGTCACACTCGACCAGAGGCGGATATTTATTTTCCCGAGCAAAGTGGGCCTGTTTTTCGTGCTCTGCCTGCTGGTCATGCTGGTGACCGCCATCAACTACCAGAACAATATGAGCTTTGCCCTCACCTTCCTGCTCGCCACGCTGTTTGTCGTGGGTATTCTCCATACCTACGCCAACCTGTCCGGGCTGACCCTGCGCGCGTTGCGCGCAACACCGGCGTTTCCGGGGAAACAGAGCGAGTTCTCCATCGAGCTGCAGCGCGGTGGTCGGCGCGAGCATTTTGCCCTGCACCTGAAGTGGCCGGATAGCAACGGCAGCGTCATCAACCTGGCGGATCAGGCAACCGCGCAGGTGCACCTGCGACTGAATGTCGGCAAGCGGGGCTGGTTCAGCCCGGGCCGGCTGTTACTGGAATCCACCTATCCCCTGGGCCTGCTGCGCTGCTGGACCTGGATCGACCTGGACCTTTATGCGCTGGTCTACCCGCAACCGCTGGCCTCGCCGGAGCCGCCGGGCCTGGCCAGCGACCGGCCCGACGGGGCGGCGGTGGAGGTTCTGGGGAGCGACGACTTTTACGGTTTCAGGGATTACCGCCAGGGCGACTCGCCGCGCCAGATCCACTGGAAGGGGCTGGCCCGGGGCCAGGGCGTGCAGACCAAGCAGTACGGCGCCTATGCCAGTCGCAGCGTCTGGCTGGACTGGGAGATGTTTCCGGGTCTGGGCGTGGAGCAGCGGCTGTCGCACCTGTGCTACTGGGCACTGGAATTCGACCGGCAGGAGGAGGAGTACGGCCTGCGCCTTCCCGGGCCTGGTGCTGGAACCGGGAACGGGGGAGCGCCATCGCGACCAGGTTTTGCAGGCGCTGGCCCTGTATGGTATCGAGGCGCGACGCCGGTGAAGCCCGACCAGCAGATACCCCGCAATGCGCTGGTGTGGATCATCGTCAGCCTGTTCACGCTGGTCGCGCCGCACGCCGGGCGGATTCCCCTGTGGGTGCTCGCGGTGTATGTGTTTGCCGCGCTGTGGCGGACTATGGTCTACCGGGGGCGCTGGTCCTATCCCGGTCGCGCGGTGAAAGCCGGGCTGATCGTCGCCAGTTTTGCCGGCATCTACTTCAGTTTTGGCTCGGTCATCGGCCTGGAACCCACGGTCGCGCTGTTGCTCACGGCCTTTGCCCTCAAGCTGATCGAGCTCGCCCAACGCAAGGACGGCTATGTCCTGCTGTTCCTGGGGTATTTCATCTGCATCACCGAGTTCCTGTTCAGCCAGGAGCTCCCCATGGTGCTCTATTCGCTGCTCAATGTGACCCTGCTCACCACGGCCCTGGTGGCCATGCACAGGCCCGGCGAGGACCAGTTCAATCGCAAGACGATCCGCCTTGCGGCGCTGATGCTGCTGCAGGCGCTGCCACTGATGCTGGTCCTGTTCTTCCTGTTCCCGCGCATCGGACCTCTGTGGACGGTGCCGATCAAGAGCCACACGGCGAAGACGGGCGTCAGCGATTTCATGAAGCCCGGGGATATTTCCAGCCTCGGCAAATCTGATGCGGTCGCTTTCCGGGCCCGGTTCGAGGGCGATATCCCGGAGCCTTCGGGGCTCTACTGGCGCGGCCTGGTTTTCAGCAAACTGGAGGAGGGCGCCTGGCGCAGCCTGCGTTACTACGATGTGCCGCCCGAGGAGCGTCGGCCCGGGCCGGTGGAGACCGCGGGCGAGTCGCTGAAGTACCAGGTCATCATGGAGCCGACCCAGCAGAACTGGCTGTACAGCCTGCGCTATGCCAGGCCCAGCTCCGGGGGCGTCATGACCAGTCCCGAGTACGTGCTGTTCTCTCCGACCGAGCTGGAGGACCAGCGCCTCTACAGCGTCGAGAGCTGGCCCGAGGCGATGCTGGAGCCAACCCTGTCCCCCTGGCGGCGGGACGTGGAGTTGCAGCTGCCGGCGGGGGATAACCCGGCTGCGCATGCCCTCGCCGGGGAGCTGCGTGCCCGGGCGGGCAGCGATGAGGCCTTTGTGGACGCGGTGCTGGCCAGGTTCACCCGGGAGGCCTTCGTGTACAGGCTGGACCCGCCACTGCTGCCCCAGACAGACCCGGTGGACGCCTTCCTGTTCCAGACCCGGGCGGGCTTCTGCGAACACTATGCGGCGGCTTTCGTGGTGCTGATGCGGGCAGCGGGGGTGCCGGCGCGGGTGGTAGCCGGCTACCAGGGTGGCGAGGTCAACCCGGTCAACCGCACCGTCATCGTGCACCAGTTCGATGCTCACGCCTGGGCTGAAGTGTGGCTGGAGGGCAAGGGCTGGGTGCGGGTTGATCCCACCGCGGCGGTTTCACCGGACCGGATCGAGTGGGGCCTGGAGCGCGCGATGGCCGCGGAGGGCGGTTTCCTCAGTGACTCGCCCCTGTCGCTGGTGCGCTATCGCAGCATCGCCTGGGTGAATACGCTGCGCCTGCGCTACGATGCGATCACCTGGCGCTGGCAGAGTTTTGTCATGGGTTTCAATCGCGACCGGCAATTCCAGCTCATGAACGACGTCCTGGGGGGTATCAGCGTGCGCAAGTTCCTGCTGCTGTTGTTCGGTACCTGGGTGCTGGTGCTGGTACCCGTAGCGTGGAGCCTGCTGCGCAGGCGCGGCGCCGCGACGAAGCGTCCCTGCGACCTGTACTACCTGCAATTCTGTGAGCGCATGGCCGCTGTCGGCTTTGTCCGCGCCCCGGGTGAAGCCGCAGCCGATTATGCCGCCAGGATTGCGCGCGCGGTGCCTTCGATCGCCGCCGAGGTGCGCAGGATAAGCGGCCTCTACTCGGAGCTCGCCTACGGGGCGCGGGAGTCCGACCCCCAGTTGCTGGGCCAGCTCAAAGCGGCGGTTGCCGCATTCCGCCCGGGGCAGGCCATGCGCTTTGGTCGCGATACCGGGCAGGCGGGCGATCCGCGCCAGCTAGCCTGACAGCGCGGGAGCGCTTTTTTCGAGACAAAAAAAACCCCGCGATGCGGGGTTTTGAGCTACCGCCGACTATCAGGCGCGAACCTGGTCGATCTGCACCGCGGCAATTCGCTTGCCTTCCTCGGCGCTCTTCTGGAACTCGACTATCCGGTCGAAGTTCATGTAACGGTAGATTTCATCGGACATGGCGTCCAGGTCCCGGGCGTACTTCATGTACTCCTCGGGCGTCGGCAGTTTACCCAGAATCGCGCCCACCGAGGCCAGCTCGGCCGATGTCAGGTAGACATTGGCGCCATCACCCAGGCGGTTGGGAAAGTTGCGGGTGGAGGTTGAGAGCACGGTGGAATTGGCCGCGACCCGGGCCTGGTTGCCCATGCACAGTGAACAGCCGGGCATTTCCGTGCGTGCGCCGGAGCGGCCGAAAATGCTGTAGTAGCCTTCCTCCATCAGCAGGTGCTCGTCCATGCGGGTGGGGGGCACGATCCACATGCGGGTGGAGATGCCGCCCTTGTGCTTTTCCAGCAGCTTGCCCGCCGCGCGGAAGTGGCCGATGTTGGTCATGCAGCTGCCGATGAACACTTCATCCACCTTGTCGCCGGCCACGGCAGACAGCAGGCGGGCGTCGTCGGGATCGTTGGGCGCGCAGACGATGGGCTCCTTGACCTCGGCCAGGTCGATCTCGATCACTGCCTCGTATTCGGCGTCACTGTCGGCCTGCAACAGGCTGGGCTTGGCCAGCCAGTCTTCCATCTTGCGGGCGCGGCGCTCGAGGGTGCGGGCGTCACCGTAGCCCTCGGCGATCATCGAGCGCAGCAGCACGACGTTGGAGCGCAGGTATTCGGCGATGGTGCCCTCGTCCAGCGCGATGGTGCAGCCGGCGGCGGAGCGCTCGGCGGAGGCATCGGACAGTTCGAAGGCCTGCTCCACGGTCAGGCCGGTGAGGCCTTCAATCTCGAGGATACGGCCCGAGAAGATGTTCTTCTTGCCTTTCTTCTCCACCGTGAGCAGCCCCTGCTTGATGGCGTAGTAGGGGATGGCGTGGACCAGGTCGCGCAGGGTGATGCCGGGCTGCATCTGGCCCTTGAAACGCACCAGCACCGACTCGGGCATGTCCAGCGGCATGACGCCGGTGGCGGCGGCGAAGGCCACCAGGCCCGAGCCTGCGGGGAAGGAGATGCCCATGGGGAAACGGGTGTGGGAATCACCGCCAGTGCCGACGGTGTCGGGCAGCAGCATGCGATTCAGCCAGGAGTGGATGATGCCATCCCCGGGCCGCAGCGATACACCGCCGCGCGTCATGATGAAGTCGGGCAGGGTGTGCTGGGTATCGATATCCACCGGCTTGGGATAGGCGGCGGTGTGGCAGAACGACTGCATGACGAGGTCCGCGGAAAAGCCCAGGCAAGCCAGGTCCTTCAGTTCATCGCGGGTCATTGGGCCGGTGGTGTCCTGGGAGCCCACGGTGGTCATCAGCGGCTCGCAGTAGGTGCCGGGGCGGATACCTGCGGTGCCGCAGGCCCTGCCCACCATTTTCTGGGCCAGGGTAAAGCCCTTGCCGGTGTCCACCGGTACCGCGGGGGTGCGGAACAGGTCGGTCGGGCCCAGGCCCAGGGCCTCGCGGGCCCGGGTGGTGAGGCCGCGACCGATGATGAGGTTGATGCGCCCGCCGGCGCGCACTTCATCGAGCAACACCTCGGATTTGAGTTCGAACTCGCTCAGCAGCTCGCCGGACTCGGACAGGATCTTGCCCTCGTAGGGGCGAACCTCGATGACGTCGCCCATGCCGAGCCTGTCCACCGGCGCCTCGAACACCAGGGCGCCGGCATCTTCCATGGTGTTGTAGAAAATCGGCGCCACCTTGCTGCCGATACAAATGCCGCCGCTGCGCTTGTTGGGTACCCCGGGGACGTCGTCACCGAAGAACCACAGCACCGAGTTGGTGGCGGATTTGCGCGAGGAACCGGTGCCGACCACGTCGCCGACGAAGGCGACCGGCAGGCCCCTGGCCTTGAGGTCGGCGATCTGCTGCATGGGGCCGGTGACGCCGTGCTCCGCCGGTTGCAGGCCGTCGCGGGTCATTTTGTACATGGCCAGGGCGTGCAGGGGGATATCCGGGCGCGACCAGGCGTCCGGGGCGGGGGACAGGTCATCGGTATTGGTTTCGCCGGTAACCTTGAATACGGCCAGCTTGATGGACTGGGCCACCGCCGGGCGGCTGGTGAACCATTCCCCGTCCGCCCAGGATTGCATCAGCGACTTCGCGTTCTCATTGCCGCCAGAGGCAAGCTCCGCAACGTCGTGAAAGGCCTCGAATACCAGCAGGGTGTGCTTGAGTTCAGCCGCCGCAGAGGCGCCCAGCGCCTTGTCGGTCAACAGGGATACCAGGGTCTCGATGTTGTAGCCGCCGTGCATCTTGCCCAGCAACTCCACCGCCTTTGCAGGCGTGATCAGGGGGCAAGTGGTCTCGCTCTTGGCAAGCGCGGACAAAAAACCCGCCTTCACGTAAGCCGCCTCGTCCACCCCCGGCGGCACCCGGTTGCTGATCAGGTCGAGCAGGTAGTCTGCCTCACCGGCGGGAGGGTTTTTCAGCAGTTCTACCAGTGCGGCTACCTGCTCCGCATTGAGCGGTTTCGGCGGTATATTCAGGCTGGCGCGTTCGGCCACGTGTTCGCGATATGCTTCAAGCACGATAGAGCTCCTTTGCGTTGACTGGATCGCCCCGGCGCTGCTGCGCGGGTCGATAGCGGTGTGACAGGAAATCGGAGCGCGAGTATAGCCCAGTAGGGCAGCAAGATAAATTCGCCGGCTGCTTATAACGTGCATTCACCCGGGTGATACCGTAAACTTCAGGCGTCATTCCCGCTGCGAAAACCCCGCCAGAAATGCCCGATAAACCCCTGAAAACACCGTGTATCGGTGTCTGCTCCACCGGCATCGGCGACTCGGTCTGCCGTGGCTGCAAGCGCTTTGCGCACGAGGTGATCGACTGGAACAGCTACTCCCCCCAGCAGAAGGCCGTGGTCGACAGGCGCCTGGGAAACTTCCTCTCCCAGTGCGTCAGCAACAAGCTGCGGGTGACCGACAGGGCCCTGCTGCAGTGGCAGCTGCAGGTGCAGCAACTGGCTTACCCGGCGCACCACGACGAGTACTGCTGGGTGTACAGCCTGATGAAGGCCGGCGCCAGCCAGATAGAAAAAACCGCGGAGTTTGGTTTCGAGGTGGACCTGGCGTTCCGTCACCTGTCGCTGCCGGCGTTAAGGGAGCTGATCGACCGGGAGTTCTTCATTCTTTCCCAGGCCCACTACGACCGCTACATGCGGACGCCTGACCTGTTCGCGGGGCAGCTCGAGTGAGGACAGCCACTGATATTGGTCCGATCCTGGCCTTCCTGCAGTGCGCCACCCCCGCCGCGTGGGTCGAGTGTGCCCTGCAGAATCCGGGCCTGCTGCTGGTGGATCATGCCAACTGCGAGAAAAAGGCGGCAGCGACCGCGCTCAACCTGATGTATCGCTATGTCGATCGCCACCGGCTGCTCACCCGCCTGTCGCGCCTGGCCAGGGAGGAGTTGCGCCACTTTGAGCAGGTGATCGCCCTGATGCAGGCGCGCGGCGTCGACTACCCCCAGTTGACGGCGTCGCGTTATGCCGGCGAGCTGCGCCAGTTGGTGCGCAGCCACGAGCCTGCACGGCTGGTGGATACCCTGCTGGTGGGGGCGATCATCGAGGCCCGCTCCTGCGAGCGGTTTGCCGCCCTGGTCCCGGTGCTCGATGCGGAATTGGCGGCGTTTTACGCGTCACTGCTGAAGTCCGAGTCCCGCCACTTCACCGACTACCTGAAACTGGCGCAGGAGGCGGGCTCGGCGCAGGAGGTGGCTGATCGCCTGCCCGTACTGCTGCAGCGGGAGCGGGAACTGATCCAGTCGCCGGACAGGGAGTTTCGCTTTCACAGCGGGGTACCCGGCTAAACCATAACTTTAATAATATGTCTTAACCTATTGATATATATCAAAATTAGTCAGCTCAATAGCATCGGCCGAGGCCTCGATGGCCCAGCCCCTGTCCTCCCAGGCCCCCAATACCCAGCGCAGGCCGGCGCGGGTCTCGTGCCGCATCGGCCGGTGGGTGTGGCCGTGAATCAGCTGGCGCACGCCATGGGCCCGCATGACCCGCTCGGCCTCTGCCGGGGTGACGTCCATGATGTCCTCGCTTTTCATGCTGGTGGCCTCACGGCTATCGGCCCGCAGGCGCGCCGCCAGGGCGCGCCGCTCTGCCAGGGGCCGGGCCAGCAGCCCGGCCTGCCAGGCGGGATCCCGGGTGGTGCGGCGAAACGCCTGGTAGTCCGCGTCCAGGGTACAGAGGCTGTCGCCGTGCATCAGCAGGGTCGGCTCGCCGTTGAGGTCGATGAGGCTGGGGTCCGGCAACAGTTCGGCTCCCGCGGCGGCGCAGAAGGCGGCCCCCAGCAGGAAATCCCGGTTGCCGTGCAGGATGTACAGCGCCGGGCCGGCAGCGCGAAAGTCCCGCAGCAGGCGGGTCACTTCCAGGGCCAGGGGGGAGTCGTCGTCGTCACCGGGCCAGGCCTCGAACAGGTCACCGAGGATGAACAGCCTGGCGCAGCGGCGGTGCCCGTCGAGGAATGTCGCCAGGGCCCGGGTGGCAGCGGGCCGGGCCGGGTCGAGATGGAGATCCGAGATGAAACAGCTGCTGGACACGGGAGCGGTCCGGCGCGGCAGCCGAACCAGGCGGCTAGTCGATGACTTCCACGGTTTCAATGATCACCGCATCGACGGGGACGTCCTGGTGGCCCCTGCTGCTCGCGGTTTTTACGTTGCGGATTTTTTCCAGCACGTCTTCCCCGTCCACCATCCTGCCGAACACCGCATAGCCCCAGCCCTGCATGTTCTTGCCGCTGTGATTGAGGAAGTCGTTGTCCTTCACATTGATGAAGAACTGGGCTGTAGCCGAGTGGGGATCCGTGGTTCGCGCCATGGCAATCGTGCCGAAATCGTTCTTCAGGCCGTTATCTGCCTCGTTCTGGATGGGCTTGCGCACGGGTTTCTGCGACATGCTGGTATCAAATCCGCCGCCCTGGATCATGAAGTTGTTGATCACCCGATGGAAGATGGTGCCGTCGTAAAAGCCGGCCCGGGCATACTCGAGAAAATTGGCCACTGTGATAGGTGCCTTCTCGGCGTCAAGTTCCAGTTTGATGTCGCCGAAGGTGGTGCGGATGATGACCATGCTGATTCCCTGCTGGTTAGAGTCGAAAGCGCAGCAATGATACGGGCTTTTCCGGGGCAGGAAAACACTTCGGGGACGCGAAGACGGGGTAAAAGAGCGGCGTATTGCCATCGGTGCGCTTTTGGTGGCTATAAGGCGGGCGGTTCTGTGGCTATAATACGCGGCCTTTTTATGCGCCAGCTGTGATGATTTATGGAAACGCCTTCCGCCAGCAACTTTCTGGAGACAATTATCGCCGGGGATCTCGCCGCCGGCAGGGTCCAGACCGTGGTCACCCGGTTTCCGCCGGAGCCCAACGGCTACCTTCATATCGGCCACGCCAAGTCCATCTGCGTGAACTTTGGCCTGGCGGAGAAATTCGGCGGGCGCTGTAACCTGCGCTTTGACGACACCAACCCGGAGAAGGAGAGCCAGGAGTATATCGATTCCATCCAGGCGGACGTGCACTGGCTTGGCTTCAACTGGGACGGCGAGGTGCGCTTTGCCTCTGCCTATTTCCAACAGCTGTATGACTGGGCGGTGCACCTGGTGGAGCGCGGCGACGCCTACGTGTGCGACCTGGACGCTGCCCAGGCGCGGGAGTATCGCGGCACCCTCACCGAGCCCGGCCGGGACAGCCCCTGGCGCAACCGCAGTGTGGTGGAGAACCTGGACCTGCTGGCGCGGATGAAGTCCGGGGAGTTCGCCGAGGGCGAAAAGGTGCTGCGGGCGAAGATCGACATGGCCTCGCCCAACATGAACATGCGCGATCCCATCCTGTACCGCATTCGCAAAGTGCCTCACCACCAGACCGGGGACAGCTGGGTCATTTATCCCACCTACGATTTCGCCCACGGGCAGGAAGATGCTATCGAGGGCATTACCCACTCGATCTGCACCCTGGAGTTCGAGGATCACCGGCCCCTCTATGACTGGTTCCTCGACCACCTGCCTGTGCCTGCCCGGCCCCGGCAGTATGAGTTCGGCCGGCTCAACCCCAGCTACACGGTCACCAGCAAGCGCAAGCTCAAGCAACTGGTGGACGACGGCGTAGTCAGTGGCTGGGACGACCCGCGGATGCCCACGGTGGCCGGCATGCGCCGGCGCGGCTATACCCCCGCGGCGATCCGCAAGTTCTGCCAGATGATAGGCACCACCCGCAGCGACGGGGTGGTGGATGTGGCGATGCTCGAGTTCGCCATCCGCGAAGACCTCAATGAGAATGCCCCGCGGGCGATGTGCGTGTTGAATCCGCTGAAAGTGGTTCTCACTGATTACCCCGAGGGGCAGGTGGAAGAGCTGGCTGCGCCCCGGCATCCCTCGCGGCCGGAACTGGGCGAGCGCCTGTTGCCATTCACCCGGGAACTGTATATCGACGCGGACGACTTTCGTGAGGAAGCCAACAAGAAATACAAGCGCCTGGTGCTGGGCAAGCGGGTGCGGTTGCGCAATGCCTGCGTGATCGAGGCCATCGAAGCGGTGAAAGACGCTGCAGGCAGGGTGGTTCAGGTGCACGCCCGGGTGATTCCCGACACCTTCGGCACTGATCCTGCCGACGGCGTAAAGCCCAAGGGCGTGATCCAGTGGGTATCCGCATCCAGGGGCCGCCAGGCCACGGTCCGGCTTTACGATCGCCTGTTCAATCACGAGGCCCCGGACAAGGGCGAGCGCGATTTCATGGCGCATGTCAACGCGGATTCGCTGCGGGTGGTGGCGCAGGCCTGGATCGAGCCGGCCCTGGCGCAGGCCCTGCCGGAGCAGGGTTTCCAGTTCGAGCGGGAAGGGTATTTCGTGGCGGACCGCCATGATCACAGTGCTCAGGCACCGGTTTTCAATCGCACTATCGGCCTGCGCGACAGCTGGGGCGAGCAGGCGGGAGAGGCGGAGTGAGCCTGTACCTGTACAACACACTTGGCGGCGAAAAGCAGCTGTTTGAGCCGCTGGTGCCGGACACCGTGACCATGTACGTGTGCGGCCCCACGGTGTACAACCTTGCGCATATCGGCAATGCCCGGCCGGTGGTGGTGTTCGACACCCTGTTCCGCCTGCTGCGGACGCAGTTCAGCACGGTCATCTACGCCCGTAACATCACCGATGTGGACGACAAGATCATAGCGGCTGCGAGGGAGGGGCAGCGCAGTATCGAGTCAGTGACGCAGGAGTTTACCGCGAAGTACCGCGAGGACATGGCCCAGCTCAACGCCCTGCCACCGACCCTGGAACCCCACGCCACCCACAACATCGAGCCCATGCTGGCGCTGACCGCCACCCTGATCGAAAAGGGCCACGCCTATGAGTCCCGGGGGCATGTGCTGTTCGCGGTGGAGTCCATGCCGGACTACGGCAAGCTGTCCCGGCGCTCGCTGGACGACATGCTGGCGGGAGCGCGGGTGGAGGTGGCTGACTACAAGCGCCACCCCGGGGATTTCATCCTGTGGAAACCGGCGGCGGCCGATGAGCCCGGCTGGGACAGCCCCTGGGGGCGCGGCCGGCCGGGTTGGCACCTGGAATGTTCCGCCATGATCCGGGCCCACCTGGGTGAGACCATCGATATCCACGGCGGCGGTCGCGACCTGATTTTTCCGCACCACGAGAACGAGATCGCCCAGAGCCGCTGCGCCCACGGGGGCGATTATGTGCGCTACTGGATGCACAACGCCTTCCTCGACATCGACGGCGAGAAGATGTCCAAGTCCCTCGGCAACGTCCGCTCTGTGCGCGACCTGCTGCAACACTACCGCGGCGAAGTGCTGCGTTTCGCCCTGCTGTCGGCTCACTACCGCTCGCCCATGAATTTTTCCGCCGAGCTGCTGGCCCAGGCCCAGGCCACCCTCGATAGCCTCTACAACACCCTGCGGGAGGTGCATGACATCGGTCGGGACGAGTCAGTGCCCCTGGCCGATGAGCCCTTTTACCAGGCGCTGAACGATGACCTCAACACCCCGGTGGCCATCGCCGAGGTACACGCCCTGGCGAGGCAATTGCACAAGGCATCCGCCGCTGAGCGGCCGGTGCTGAAGGCGCGCATACTCGCGGCGGGGAAGCTGCTGGGTATCCTGCAGCAGGATCCTCAGGAATGGCTGCAGGGCGGCGGGGGTGCCGACGCCATTTCCGCAGCTGCCATCGAGGCCCTGATCGAGCAGCGGCAGGCGGCGAAACTGGCGAAGGACTACGGCCGGGCAGATGCAATCCGCCAGGAGTTGCTGGCGCAGGGTGTGGTGCTGGAGGATTCCCGGGAGGGAACCCAGTGGCGCAGGGCCTGAACCTGCAGGCTTCTAGCCCAGGCTCTTCTCGCCGGATTCAACACTCTGCATGATCAGGGTGTTGATCGTCATGGGGCCGACCCCACCCGGTACTGGCGTGTAGGCGCTGGCCTTATCCACCAGGGCTGACAATTCGATATCGCCCACGCCACCGGGGTGGTAGCCCGCGTCCACCACCACGGCGCCGTCCTTGACCCAGTCCGCCTTGATGAACTCCGGCTTGCCCACCGCGCCTACCAGGATATCCGCCTGGGCGACGATGGCCGGCAGGTTCCGGGTGCGGGAATGACAGATGGTGACGGTTGCGTTCTTCTGCAGCAGCATCATCGCCATGGGCTTGCCGAGGATCGGGCTGCGACCCACGACCACCGCGTGCTTGCCCTCGATCTCGATTTGGTAGTGCTCCAGGATGCGCATGATGCCCTGGGGCGTGGCGCAGCCGTAGGCTTCCTCTCCCATGGCCATGCGGCCGAAGCCGAGGCAGGTAACGCCATCGACATCCTTGCTCAGGGCGATGGCGTCGAAACAGGCGCGCTCGTCTATTTGCGGGGGCACCGGGTGTTGCAACAGGATGCCGTGGACCTCCGGGTTGGCGTTCAGCTCCTCGATCCTGGCCAGCAGCTCTGCTGTGGTGGTGGTGGAGGGCAGCTCCACCGCGAGGGAGTCCATTCCCACCCGGCGGCAGGCGTTGCCCTTCATCTTGACATAGGTGGCGGAGGCCGGGTCGTCACCCACCAGGATGGTGGCGAGGATAGGGGCCTTGCCGCCCGATTTTGCCTTGAGGCGCTCCACCCGCTGCAGCAGCGCCGCCTCGGTTTGGGCTGCCAGTGATTTGCCGTCCAGGACGAGTGCGGGCATGGAGGTATTCCTTGTGCTGGGCTTGACGGTAGGGGCCATGCGGCCGGGCGCAATTGTCCCATGAGCGCGCCTTGCTGGGGAAGGGCCGGCCCGCCTTATTCCCGGCGCAGTTAGCCGGCTCGGCCTACCCCGGCCCGGCGTTGACGCTCACCGCCCCGGTGAGTATGATGCGCCCACCTGAAGACGGGGGCCGGTGCTTGTGCCGGTGCAGCAATAATCGGGGTATAGCGCAGTCTGGTAGCGCGCCTGCTTTGGGAGCAGGATGTCGGGAGTTCGAATCTCTCTACCCCGACCACTTTCCACGTCACACCAGGGAAAGTGGTTAACACCGGTTTTCAGCACCCGACTGTGGTGGCCGTAGCTCACCAGGTAGAGCACTGGATTGTGACTCCGGAGGTAGCGGGTTCGAGACCCGTCGGCCACCCCATCACTCAAGTACAGCGCGGGTTTTCTGCGCCCCTGGAGCTAGCTGTCCAGGCGGTAGCCCAGGCTCTGCAGGCCATAGGCCAGAGCGCGCGTATCGCTGCCGGTGCCACGGTGGAAAGGTGATACGGCGGCATGATGTCGCAATTCCACATGCACAACCCTGTTTTCGTCAAGCAGCCCTAGCGGAATTCTGAGCGCGTGCTCACATAAATTGGCGTCCTCGAGGAAGCAACCGTTAATCAGGATCTGCGTGGACGTATTGTCACAGAAGTAGCAACCGCGAAAGTTCAGCACCAGCGCGTTTTCCCAGCCGGTGAATCTCGGCAGCGGCAGCCTGAACTGGATACGGGAACTGTCCCCCACTGACCAAACACCCCAGGGTTCGAATTGCGACCATCCCGGACTGTACTGGAGCAGCGTGGACAGCTCGGGGCCCTCCAGCTGTTCGCCCTTCCAGCGGTGATAGCGGGCGAGAGCGGCCAATTCCATGGTGTAGGAAACACCGCCGCCAGTGCCTGAGTCATCCGCGCCGGCACAACAGTTGGCGTAAACAAATTCCACACCGTAGTGCTCAGCCAGCGCCGCATTGGACTGGCGAAAGTGCTCCCTTATGCGCTGGACAGCCTGGCCGTCAAGAAAGTACCTGCCGCCCCCCGGGTATTTCTGTATCAACCATAGGAGGTCCTCGACCAGTGCCTCGCGCCCGCCGGCATTCTCCCCGTAGCTGTCGAACATGTTGAGAATTCTGGCGCTCTGTAAATCCAGGCTGATGTTCTGCTTGCTCTTCGAAGGGATGAAGCTGCTATCCGGAGGGCATCCTATGGCATCGAGAAAATCCCAGATAACCGATCCGTCGCGCCATAGTTCAGGCTGGTACAGGCGTACATTTATGGCAGCTTTGCCGAAGATCGAACGAAATTTCTCCAGCATCAGAAAGTAATCGCGATTGGCGGGACCAATTACCGCATGTCCCGCGTTGATATGCGCGATGCTGAGAGTTGTGCGCTCAGTCTTCAGCGTTTGCAGGTAGCCCGACTGGATAATCTCCGCCTGCTCTCTCAGGTAGAACAGCACCGTGACCTGATGGTCCGCCAGGTGGTCCCGGATGAGGGCCAGTTTGCCTTCATCAAACTGGCAAATGCCCTCATAGCTCAGGAAACAACAGCGGAATGCCGCCTGGTCCAGCCCCGTCAATTCATCTCTCAAGGGCTGCCAGTTTGCAGCGCCAAGATCCCTGAACAGGGCAACGTGGCCAAACCCTGACAATCCCCTCGATGGCAGGTAGATACCGTGGCGCGATAACCATTGGCGATACAGCATGACGTGCGCCTGTATGGCCGTACTGCCTGCCTTGTCGAGACCGCAATGTATGATGATCTTCAACGCGAATACCTTAACTGCGACGGGCGCGCCACATTTACGGTAACCTTGCCAGGGTCGCTTGCGCCGGAGCCGAGCCTGCTAGCGCAAGGCCAGGGGTCTCTTGGCATTGAGATAGCTGCGCTCCCAGTATCTGTCGCTGAGAAAATCCATGCGCACCTCGCCCCCACGACTGGGCGCGTGAACGAAACGGCCATCGCCGACATAGATGCCCGCATGACTCGGGCGACTGCCTCCATCAGTGGCAAAAATCACCAGGTCTCCGGACTGCAGGTTTTCCTCGGTAACATCCGGGGCGTTGAGCCGGCTCATCTCTGCCACGGTGCGCGGCAATGCCATATTGGCGCTCTCACGATAGACGTAATTGATAAGCCCGCTGCAATCGAAACCGCTATCCGGACTGTTGCCGCCGTACCGATAGGGCGTGCCAACCAGACCCAGCGCGTTAAAGAGAATATCGTTGGCCTGCTCGGTATAGCCCGCTGGTGCCGGTTCCGGCTCCGGTTCACGGGGGACCTGGCTGCTGCAGCCCGATAGATACAGTGTGGCAAGCGCCATCACGCAACAGATTGTTCGCCAAACCCGGATCATCAACTGTCTTGCCCCTGACTGAATGATCGTGCGGCAGCACGGAACTGAGCAAATTGTACCAACATTTGCGCGAATGCCGAACTACAAAAAAACTACCGGCAAGCCTTTCTTGCAAGGCGCAGGCGCGGGATTGGCGCCCGAACTGGAATACAGCGACCTGCTGGGTTAGCATGCGCCCCACGCGCCCGTAGCTCAGCCCGGATAGAGCAGTAGCCTTCTAAGCTATTGGCCGCAGGTTCGAATCCTGCCGGGCGCGCCATTGCGGCCTGGGTCGAGGCATCCAGGTAATGGCAGGGATCGACATCCTTGAGAAAGGCTACACAGCTTGCGGCACTGAC
Organism: uncultured Gammaproteobacteria bacterium; assembly: GCA_963700715.1. GTDB lineage: Bacteria > Pseudomonadota > Gammaproteobacteria > Pseudomonadales > Halieaceae > JARRPM01. The sequence continues at coordinate 118,735 of CAVOYP010000006.1, read as the reverse complement.
GGGTTTCGAGGACAATACGCGCCTCCTGTGCCCAGACGCAGGCGCTATGGTGATCCAGGCGGTCCCCTCGCAATGATAGGTAGTGAACCCCGCCAGGCCCGGAAGGGAGCAACGGTAGTTACCGACTCGTGTGCCGGGGTGTGGCTGTCTGGGTCGCCTCCATTATCTGGTTCGGTGCTGGATTCGTCTCTAAATCAATCACCTGGAGAGAGTTCACTGTGTCAAACCAGGGACTTCTCACCATCTTTCGGGACTGCCAGTCAGTCCGAGAGTTACCTGTCCCAGTCGTATCCCCCCGTGAAGCTCTGCGCGTCCGGTACATCGAGTACGGGTACACCCCGAAGTCCAGTACTGGGCTAAAATTGCAAATTTACCGCCACAGTAAGTACTGAATTGGGTGGGTAAGGAGGTCAATTTGTCGGAAATTCGAGCAGCGCACCCTCTGAGCCAGGTGATTTATGAGGGTGTGCTGGAAAAACCTCCCTGGAAATCAATGCTGAAATATCTCGAAGACTATATGCAGGTGGCCAGCGCCACGCTGGTGTTGCGCCGGCCCCGGTTGTCGGATCCGGGGCTTACGGTGTATTTGTACTCAGACTCGGATGCGGGCGCTTTAGAGAATTTTCGGACCAGGGCACATCTCGATTCACCGTTTGCCGAGTTGCCCGAGAAAAAGGTTTTTACCCTCAGTGACCGCGTTACACGTTCCGAGCTCAAAGCTCTCGATTTCTATGAATACCTGAAAGCCTATAACGTGTCGGATCTGATTGGTTTTGATGTCTATGACAAGCAAAGCCACATACGGCTCAGATTGCGGCTGGTCCGAATCGGTGATGCGCCGGCATTTTCGCAATCTGACCGGGCCCGCCTGGAGAGCATTGTCCCGTTGATGAATAATGCCCTGAAACTTTACAGTGTCTATACGCATAACAGCTTTGTTGAAGCATTTTACGAAGAGCTTCTGGGGTCGATGGATATCGCGTCTGTCATCGTCAACGCAAAACTGGAAGTGCTTTCTGCCAATCAACAGGCAAAGCGGATCCTTACCTCCAGGGATGGTGTGTTCTTGCGGCGCGATTCGCTTCGCTGTAGCCAGAGCTCGGACCAGAAGAAGTTGGAGGACACATGTCATGATCTATTGGCAATAGCCGGGGACGATGCGCAGGCCAGGCATACATCCAGGATTTCAATTGATCGCACAAGCTCAGATACGAAATGGGATGTGCATATTCGAACCCTGGCACCAAAAAATGTGGTATTCGATGAGGGTGGGCCGGAACTGGTACTGCTTTTACAGGGACCGGTCCGTGACTGCGCACCCAGTCAGTCACGCTTGATGGAAGTGTTCGGGGTTACTCCAGCCGAGGCAAAACTGATTACACACCTCGTTGACGGCCTGACGCTTACCGCAGCGGCGGAGGCACTGGGGGTATCTCGGAATACCGCCAGGGCCCAGCTTTCGTCTATCTTCACCAAAACAGGAGTCAATCGCCAGAACCGACTCGTCAAGTTGGTGTCGGACGCATTCGCCAAACATTGGCCTTGAGCTGTTGCTGAGGCGCGAGCAGCCCCTGTCCGAACGCATGGGGTGTTTGGCCACCATTGGAGCAGGCTCCGCAAGGCCCCTGGGTCATCAGGAAAGCGGAGCTCCCAACCTTTAGTACAAGTGTACGATGCCAGCCTGCCAAATCCGGTTGTAGTATCTCTCCTGATGCTACGCTTAAGACTTTTGTAACGTTTGGAGTGGACACATCATTTGGAACTCTTCAATTCGTGTGGACCATATGACGACTTACGCAACGCTTGAAGATATTGAAAACTGCATGAATAACGGCTGGACCGATGGTCTTCCGGTCATTCCACCATACGGCAGCCTTGTCGATGTGATGCTGGGCGCCATGGGCTGGCAGGCGCACGATATCGTTGGGGAGATACCGAGTCAAAATATTGTCGTACGCGCAGAAAAGGCTGCGGCAACGGCGGTCATGGCCGGTTGTAAACCCGAATACGGCTCTTTGTTGCGCGCCCTTACCGAGGGGCTTCTGGATCCCCTTCTCAATCTCAGCGGGGCTGAAGTGACCACGGGTGGCGCAGCTATTCTGGTTATTGTCAGCGGCCCCGTTGTTGAGCAACTCGGCTTTGAACATGCGGCGAACGCATTGGGCGCCAATTGCAGGGCCAACGCCACCGTTGGCCGGTTCGCTCAGATGATGCGTTACTTTTGCGGTCGGGGAGGCGGCGTTTTGCAATCCCACGGCACTGTAGGACACCCCGGGCGTATCAGTTTTTGCATCGCCGAACACCCCCAAACGGAATGGGGGGCCTATCATACCCAGTACGGCATGCCGGAGGGTGCTTCTGCTGTCTCCCTGATGTCCACTGAAGGCCCCAATTCATGCAATAACCACTACGGTAATACTGGCGCGCAGATCCTTGACACCATTGGCGATTGTCTATGCCACTATGGCCAGACCGCCTGGTATTACAGATCTGGCGGATTCGTGGTTGTAATCCCGCCTGACCACATGGCCCTGGTGGCCAGGGACTTCAGCCGCGAACAGGCCGTGGAGTATATTTATAGAAATGCGAGACGGCAGACCGATCAGCTTGCCGAGGTGGGCCGTATCGCCCAGCCCCCGATTCCATTCGCCGAAGTAGAGCCGGGTGCCCTGCGTTCCCCATTGAAAAACCGCGAACAATTGACATTCATAGAATGCGGGGGTGCTGGCGGTCGGTTTTCTGCGGTAATCCCGCGCTGGGTCGGCAGTACCAATGCTGTTTGCAAACAAATAGTTTAAACAGTGAGGAAAGGAGATTGTAATGACAAAGATATCCGATAAGGGGTCGGGCAACAATCCGCCGGCCAGGCAGTTGACCAGTTGCGGTGATGTCAGCTGTGAGTTGCTGGTCGATCCCATTCCCAGGCCCACGCCCAATCCAATAAGAGTTACCATCAGGCCCAGTGTGCAGAGAGTAACGTTTTTGGATCACCACAAGCCAAACTCCAGGAAGATTATGGAACTCGCGCAAGGAATATTGCGCGACCGAGGAGTAGAGGTTAGAGATGACATTTTGATAAAGGAGGACGCGAGCGTCCGGATGCCAGAAGCTATGCTGCAATCGCTCTCCGGGGAGGGGGGGCTGGTTCTCTGCGGCATATCGGATTGAGGCAGTTGTTCGTCGGGCAGTTCGCTTGACTCAATAGCTTTACAGCGAATCGGTGTCGCCGGTTTCGCGATATTAACTCAACCTTTTGGCGATCAGGTCGATCGGTGCATGACTTATCAGCCTTCTGATAGACCATTGCCCACGATTGTCGTCGATCATCCCACGCAAATGGTAGAAGACGATGTGCTGCATCGTCGCGCTGAGCAGATTGCCGACGCAGTCCAGCGCTTATTCAATGATGAAGCACCGGAGAATCCATCGTCATGAACAATGCGTTATCGATACTTGGGGCCGGGGTCTATCTCCCCCCTGCGCGGCCAGTGCGAGACCTGGTGGTAGAGGCAGGTGCGGACCCCGGCGCTTACCAGGGGTGGGACAACTGTTGTCACGCCCTGGATGATGATCACCCAAGCACCATGGGTACCAGGGCCTTGCGCACGGCGTTGGAAGATGCAGATGTGGACCCTACCGAACTCAAGCTGGTTTTGTTTGCGGGCATGTCTCGCGATTACCTTCCTTCATGGTCGGTGTCGACTGAAATCATGAAGGCCTGCGGAACCGGGGGCCATTGTATGGGCCTGGATATGACTGCCGGTTGCCTGGGCGCACTTTCCGCACTGGATATGGCGCAGGGCTGGCTGGCGGCTCACGGTGGTGGAGTTGCAGCGATCGTTGCGGCCGAGCGCTGGACCTACACCATCGATTACACCTCTATAGAAAATCTCGGGCTATGGGGGCACAGTGACGGCGCTGCAGCAACCATTGTCAGTTACGATACTACTCATGCCACGAAGGCCCTTTTTTGCGGTGCTGAGTTTGTCACCCAGAGCGACCTCAATGGCACAGTGCTCATCGAGTATGGTGGTACGCGTCATCCTGTCGCACCGCCTGGCGTAAAGCCTTTTGAGCGTAAGCTGATGGGGCTGAGCCGGAACGACTTGCGGCAGCGGTACTCCGATGGCTACTCCAGTAGTTTTGAAGCCCTCAAGGCGCGGTTTGATTGTAGCCCCGAGCGGGTGATCATCAACCAGACGGCCAATCTGTTCTTGCATTTGATTGCTTCGGTGATTGAGATACCGGTCGAGAGGTTTCTTGTGACCGGTCACGAGACCGGGCATGTCGGTTCCGCAGATATCCTGATTGGACTGGACAGGCTGCTGCATACCGATGGAGTGAAGGAGCCGTACCTTGTTGCGGGCAGTACACCCTATGCATTCGGCTCGGGTTTGATAATGCCGGTGTAGGATTCCCGTTCCGACTGGTCCCGCGGCTTTAAAAACCGGCGGTAATTTCGATGGCACGAATCAGCTGCGAGTTGCTGTGCACTGTAAGAAGTGGCGGAAGAGGCAGGAGTCGAACCTACCAGGCACGTTACTGCGCGCCTCACTGGTTTTGAAGACCAGGTACCCCACCGGGGATATCGCTCTTCCGTTGTAGCTGACATTGTGTTCAGTCTCGCTGCCGTAGTTGTGCAGCATCCGGGTCTGCAATCAAGCGCAAGTTTCCGCTTCTTTTCGTATAGCCAATCCGGTCAAAAAACTCCAGTATCTCGATGGTCAGGTTTCTACCCAGGCCGAATACCTGCTTTGATTCGATAACTGAAATTCCCCCCGACGAATCCGTGAAGTGCTTTAGCAGCCCGGCGAGTTCCCTGAGCGTCGCCGCTAGCGCCAGGCGTTTTTCACCGATCTCGAAGAGAACTCCCGTCCGGATAGCGGGGCGAGTCAGTGTTTCCAGTTGCCTGGCATCAAAACCTGTATCCTGCTGAATTTCCGAGCGCAGCGGAATATTCAGCCCCTTTGCTAGTATCCGTGTCTCGAGTAGCTGCCACTCCCGTTGTACCTGTGGAGACAGTGTGGGCCTGTGCCCGAGAGCCCGGATCGATTGGTCCTGGTAAAAGACCTTGCCAGCGCTGATACGATCATCCAGGACGGCCTTGAACAGCCGTGGAGGTATCTGGCTGTGTACCAGCGCTCGCAACGACTCGGGTCGTATGCCCGGCTCCATGGGACGCGCGCTGTGCCACTCGGCCAATTGCTGGTCCAGGCAGCTAACATAGTTTTGCCACAATTCACGGGATACGATGAGTTCATCCCCGCGGTCACGTATTCTGACAAGATGGCCTGCGTTAAACGGGGGCAGGCCAAGTAAGTCATCTATCTCATCCTGTGACAGGTTCCAGGTGCGTTTACACTCGCGCAGGCTAACAATATCGCAATTGCTGAACAGCAGCTGATCGAGTGCCTCTCTCGGCCGTCCCAATTCCAGTGCATCGAGCTGCTTGAGACGGTTTCTGCGTGATTTTCCCCACTGTGGAGCCTCGGGGTCGATTACGATGCCGCCCCCCAGGGTTGTGCTCTCATTTTCATCCCGCAGGACAAAGCGGTCGCCGGCGAAAGCGAGTACGTCCTTGTCCAGGATCAATTGAACGCGTTGGCCCGAACGGCTCTCTTCGCCGCGATCGAGGAAATATGTTCTGGCACCCATGTGGCGGGTGCCAATATAAAGTTTCACTCTACCCAGGTGTTTAAATGACCGTCCCGATCCATCAGCTGTCCAGCAGCGTGTATCCAGACGACGACCCGGCAGGGCAGTGGGATGTGCACACAAAAAATCTCCCCTGTTGACCTGCTCCAGAGTAACTTTGCCGGCGAGATTCAGTGCACAGCGTTGTCCAGCGTGACCTGCACTTGCAGGTTTTCCCTGGGCATGAATCTCGCGTACCCGCACCTTTATGTCCTGTGTACTGCTCCCGGCAGACGCGTGCAGTCGCAGTTCATCCCCGGCATTGATGGAACCCGACAGACAGGTACCGGTGACTACCACTCCGGCACCTTTTTTGATAAATACCCGGTCGATATACAAGCGAAACTGCGCTTCGCTAGAGCGTTGGGGGCAGCCCCGCAGTTGATTGTCGAGAATAGACTTGAGCCGATCCAGACCCTTACCGGTGCGGTTGGAAATCTCGCACACAGGTGAATCCGGAATCAGGGCGCCGGTCTGCTTCGCGACCTGATCCAGTCGAGCGCTGTCGACGAGGTCGCTCTTGGTTATGACGCCCGTGAATCGCTCTACACCCAGCAGGCGCAGAAGTTGCAGGTGTTCGAATGTTTGCGGCATCGGCCCGTCGTCTGCGGCCACTACCAGCATGCCGAGGTCGATGCCACTGATCCCCGATATCATGGTGTTGATGAAGCGCTGGTGACCAGGCACGTCAATAAAGCCAATCGACTGGTTTGCCCCGGCTTCTCCAAATGCGTAGCCGAGTTCTATGGTAAGTCCTCGCTGCTTCTCTTCCGCCAGCCGGTCCGTATTTGTCCCGGTCAAGCGCTGTACCAGGCTGGTTTTGCCGTGGTCCACATGACCTGCTGTAGCAACTAGCATGACAGCGCATCCCGGAGTTGGGGAAGCTGTTGCAGGAAAAGCGATTCACAGTCCAGGCAACGCAGGTCCAGCAACAACCTGCCGTCCTGGATCCGGCCAATTACAGGGCGTGGCAGTTTCCGCAGTTCCGTTGCCAGGCGTCTCAGGTCACTGTCCCGCCCCTCGACAGATTCGATGGCGATGGCAAAGCTGGGAATCGTTTCGACCGGGAGGGCGCCGCTGCCAATCTGGCTGAGGCAGGGGGTTGTCGTCACCTGGTATCGTTGTGGCAGGTGCCCGGCAAGTTCATTGTACAGTCGCGCCGCTTGCGCCTCGATCCGGGTTGCCGGGCGCGTCAGCTGCCGCAGGGTCGGAAGTGTTTCCGTCAGCGTTTCCGGGTGCCGGTAGAGCTTGAGTACTTCGGACAAGGCGGCCAGTATCATACTGTCCACGCGAAGCGCACGTTTCAGGGGATTCTTGCAAATGCGCTCAACCAGCGCTTTCTTGCCGGCAATAATGCCGCACTGTGGTCCGCCGAGTAATTTGTCACCACTGAATGTAATCAGGTCCACGCCGTTGGCGATGTAATCCGAGGCTTTCGGCTCCCCCGGCAGGCCGAAGGCGGCGAAGTCGACCAGGCAACCGCTACCGAGATCCACCATGCAGGGCAGGCCGTACTCATGCGCCAGTTCAGCGACGGTTTTCTCGTCCACCGATTGGGTGAAACCCTCCACTCGGTAGTTGCTGGTGTGCACCTTCATCAACAAGGCAGTTTTGTTGGTAATTGCCGAGCGGTAGTCCTTCAGGTGCGTGCGATTGGTTGCCCCCACTTCCACCAGGGTGCAGCCTGAGGATTCCATTACCTCAGGCACGCGAAAGGATCCGCCTATCTCGACCAGTTCCCCCCGCGAGACGGGTACTTCCAGGCCCCTGGCCAGTGTGCTCAGCGCCAGTACCACGGCCGCCGCGTTGTTGTTCACCACGGTGGCGGCTTCGCTGCCGGTGAGTTCGCAGATCAGTGACTCGACATGGCTGTCGCGGTCGCCCCTTTTACCCGTCTCCAGATCGTACTCCAGGTTGTTCGGAAACATCGCGGCCTGGCAGGCCGCTTCAGCAGCTGCAGCCGGGAGACAGGCCCGGCCGAGGTTGGTATGGAGGACGACGCCTGACAGATTGATCACGGGGCGGATGCCGCGCGCGTCACTGGCGGACAGCTGTGTGCTTATTGCGGAGTGAACCGCAGGGATGCTCCAGTCGGATCCCTGTTCCGTATTGACGCTCTCGCGGATTTTGCGCAAATGCCTGCGGATTGCCTCGCTTACCATCTGGTGACCCCAGCGTGAGACCAGGTCCTGCGACGCCTGCAGTACCCGGTCAACTGATGGTAATTCGCTTCTGAAGTCCCGGTCGCCGGTCATTGCGTATGCATTCTGCTAGCGACCCGCAGCCGTATCAGGGAGCGCGTCGGTCATCATGGGTTTGCCCGGCTCACCCGTTCCCGGCAAAACGAATCCTTCAGGGCCAGGGGCGTGGCATGCTAGTCGGTAGAGCGGGCGGGGAACTTCTTTGTGTATGACTTTTCGCATGACCAGGTTCCAAGGGACAAAGAGGAAACCATATCGATTCCGCTTTCTTCCGATAAAGTATAGGGGATCGGCGGCGTGGACATATCGTACAGGTGTACTAAGCATGGTTCGGGGCTTGACACTATAATTCTCGTCCGGAGGTGGTTTTAAACCCCCGGAATCCCATTTGCGCGATGGTAGAGTCTTCACGGGGTAGAGTAATGTTTTATGGTTGGCGTATCGTCGGTGGTAGTTTCCTCTCGCAGGCCTTTGTCGTCGGTTTCTTTACCTATGCCGTAAGCCTCCTCACGCAGCCGGTTAGAGACACGTTCGATGTCAGCGTCGAAATGGTGATGTATAGCCTGACCTTCGGCACTTTCATTGGTCTTTTCACCATGCCCCTGGCCGGAATCCTGCTTGACAGGCTGTCTGTTCGAAGACTTTTCGCCGCAGGCATTGTGGTCTTTGCCCTCGGCCTGTGGTCACTGGGCCAAACCACTACGATCGTTCAATATATAGTGATCTTCGGCTTGACCATGGCCCTGGTCAACGCATTGGCAGGCGCCATGATTTCCTCGGCTGTGGTGTCCAGGTGGTTTACCGAAAGCAGGGGCAAGGCACTGGGGGTCGCCGCAACGGGAACATCGGTGGGTGGCGTCCTCATTCCCGGGTTGATCACATTCTGGCTGCCCGATTATGGTTGGCGCGGTACCCTTGAGAACCTCGCATTGATACTCTTGGTTATCGTACTGCCGGTAATTCTCTGGACGATTCGCAGCTGGCCCTCGGAAGTCGGAATACTGCAGACACTGGAAGGGGAGGGGACCCGCGCCGGCGCATCACCGACCCAGCTCGGCCTCAAAGATATCCTGCGCACCGCAAATTTCTGGTGGCTCAGTACCTCTCTCGGGCTCCTTTTCAGTACCTATACCGCAATCCTGTCAAACATGACACCTTACGCAACACAACTTGGACAGGGGGAAGAGTCAGCTTCCGCGCTTATCATGGTAGTTGCGGTCAGCGGCCTTCTCGGCAAGTTGATATTTGGGGTGGCCTCGGACTTGCTCAATCATAAAGTGGCGCTGTGGGCTGCACAGCTGCTCCTGGCTACTGGTTATGCCGTACTTGCACTTGAGCCGTCCTTTCCCCTGATCGTGCTGGCCTGTGTATCGATAGGCCTTGCGGCGGGCGGAATGTTACCTGTCTGGGGCGCCCTGACGGCGGATATTTTCGGCCTGCAAAGCTATGGTCGTGCCTTCGGGCTGATGGGGCCAATCATTACTCTGTGCGTTATGCTGGGATTTCCCCTGGCCGGTAGATTGTACGATGTCACTGGCAGCTTCAGCCTTTGCCTGTGGATATTTGCCGCCCTGATAGCAGTTGCCGCCACTCTGCTTGTTCCACTTCGCCTGCGACGAGAGCCCTGACCATGTGATTCTCGCCGCAAGAGGCCTTGGCCCCTTCGCTAGCCTCCGGGGGGCGATTCCGTCCGCGCCTGGCCGGGCTTGACCCCGGCGAGGTCCCGGGCCGCCTTCAGCGATATTGCGGGGCAGGTGCCAGGAGCGATGTCTCGACGGCGAGCACTCTTCCTGTCGCATTGGTCGTTTTTTGGCCAATGACAATACGCCCAACCCGGTCGCCGGACCCGGCTTCAGCAACCCCGAGCTGCCGACCAGGGCTGACCACAGGTTTTGAGTCACCTCCCGGCTGGTGTATCCTAGTGGCCTTTCTCCGGTCCAAGGCAACTCCCTGCATGTCGTACCAGGTACTCGCGCGCAAGTGGCGACCCAAGAGCTTTCGGGAGATGGTGGGCCAGGAGCACGTGCTCCAGGCGCTGGTCAATGCCCTGGACCACGACCGCCTGCACCACGCCTACCTGTTCACCGGAACTCGCGGGGTGGGCAAGACCACCATCGCCCGCATCCTCGCCAAGTGTCTCAATTGTGAAACTGGCGTCAGCTCTGAACCCTGCGGCAAATGTGCCTCCTGCCTGGAGATCGCGGAGGGACGCAGTATCGACCTGCTGGAAGTCGACGCGGCCTCCCGCACCAAGGTGGAAGACACCCGGGAGCTGCTGGAAAATGTCCAGTACGCGCCGACTCGTTCGCGCTACAAGGTGTACCTCATCGACGAGGTGCACATGCTGTCCGGCCACAGCTTCAACGCCCTGCTGAAAACCCTGGAAGAGCCGCCGCCCCACGTCAAATTCCTGCTGGCCACCACCGACCCGCAAAAACTGCCGGTCACGATCCTGTCGCGCTGCCTGCAGTTCAACCTGAAAAACATGCCGCCGGAGCAGATCGTGGGGCACTTGCGCCATGTACTCGACCAGGAAATGATCAGTTTCGATGAGCCCTCCCTGTGGCTCCTGGGCCGCGCCGCGGCGGGAAGCATGCGCGACGCCCTGAGCCTGACGGACCAGGCCATCTCTTTCGGCGCCGGCAAGCTCACCGAGGCGGATGTCCGCAGCATGCTTGGCAGTATCGACCTGAGTTTCATCTACCAGCTGCTGGAAGCCCTCGTCGCCAGCGATCCGGCAGGCTTGCTGGCGATCGTCGCCCATATGGCTGAACACGCACCGGATTTCGAGGGCAGCCTGGATGAGCTCATCTCCATGCTGCACCGGGTCGCCGTGGCCCAGGTGGTGCCCGACGCGCTCGACAACAGCTGGGGCGATGCACAGCGGGTGGCCGGCCTGGCGGCCGCCCTGACTGCCGAGGATACCCAGCTGTTTTACCAGATTGCCCTCAACGGCAAACGCGATATTGCACTGGCAACGGACCCCCGCGCCGGTTTTGAAATGATACTGCTGCGAATGGTGGCTTTCCGCCCCGCTGCGGTGATAGACGAAAGCCTGAATGCCGGCAACCTTGTCCCTGTTGGGGCCGCATCCGCATCGAGTGTCGCGCGGGAGGTCGACGGCCCGGCAAAAAAGCCCGTTAGCGCACCGGCGGCATCGCAACCGGTGCCGCATGTGCATGCGGGGGTTGCGCCTGTGGCTGCAAACCGCCCCCCCGTGAGTGAGGGGGTGGCTTGCGCCCTCGAGGCCCTCGGCCCCGCTAACTGGCACCAGGTGCTGGAACAGTTGGGCCTTGGCGGAATTGTGTATACCATAGCGCGCAACTGCGAGTTGCGCGGTCGCGACGGCGCCAGCCTTCAGCTTGTTCTCGACCGGGACAACGCCGCGCTGTTCAACAAGGGTCACACCGGGCAGATTCGTGCCGCCCTCGAGAAGTACTTCGGGCAGGCGCTGTCGCTCAACATTGAGCCGGGTGATCTGCAGGGCGAGACACCCGCCCGGCGCCAGGCCAGGCTGCGCCAGGAACGGCAGCAGGCAGCCGTCGCCATCATCGAGGCGGACCCGCTGCTGCAGCAACTGATAGCGCGCTTCGATGGCGAGCTTGACCGCGCTTCCATAACCCCGGTAGACCCCTGATCCGGGTCTTGATTGATGCCAGCTGCCTACCCAGGGAGGTTCGATGAAAGGAAGTATTGCAGATCTCATGCAACAGGCGCAGAAGATGCAGGCCGACCTGCAGAAGAAGCAGGAGGAACTGGCCAATACCGAGGTGCGTGGAGAGGCGGGTGCCGGGCTCGTCGCGGTCATCATGACAGGCCGCCACGACATCAAGCGGGTGTCGATCGATGACGCCGTGCTGCGCGAGAATAAGGAAGTGCTGGAGGACCTGCTGGCGGCGGCGGTGAACGACGCCGTGCGCAAGGTGGAGGCAAGCAATCGCGACGCCATGTCCGGCCTGGCCGCGGGCCTCAATCTGCCCGCCGGTTTCAAGCTGCCATTTTAGACAGCCCTAAGCACTTATGAAATTCAGTCCAGCCCTGCAGAACCTCATGGATACCCTGCGCTGCCTGCCCGGTGTCGGACCCAAATCTGCGCAACGAATGACCCTGCACCTGCTGGAGCGGGATCGTGAAGGCGCCGGCGCCCTGGCTGCGGCCCTGCTGGAAGCGGTGGAACGGATCGGTCACTGCGCTCGCTGTCGCAACTTCACCGAACTCGAAGTGTGTGAAATCTGTGCTGACCCGAGGCGGGACGCCAGTACCATCTGCGTGGTGGAAACCCCGGCGGATGTGCTGGCCATCGAGGAGAGCGGCGGATTCAACGGGATCTACTTTGTGCTGATGGGACATCTGTCACCTATCGATGGCATTGGCCCGGCCGAGATCGGCCTGGAGACGTTTCACCAGCGGGTGCTGGATGAAGGCATCAAGGAGGTCATCCTCGCGACCAACCCGACGGTGGAGGGGGAGGCCACGGCCTACTACCTGACCGACATGCTGCACAGTGCCGGCGTCAGGGTGTCGCGCATAGCCCATGGTGTGCCCCTGGGCGGTGAACTGGAATATGTCGATGGCTCGACCCTGGCCCACGCCCTGTTGGGCCGCAGGACGGTGGCCTAGACCGTGCAGTGGCAGCTGATCGAGTCTGATGCGGCGCTGCAGGCAGCCCTGGCCCGGGCGCAGGGCAGCACCGTGGTGGCGGTGGATACCGAATTCATGCGCCGCAACACCTTCTACCCGCAGGTCGCGCTGGTACAACTGTGTTTCGGCGACACGGCGCTGCTGGTCGATCCCCTGGCGATAAAGGATACCGCGCCACTGGCGGCCCTGTTGACAGACCCGGGGGTGGTGAAGGTCTTGCATTCCGCCAGCGAGGACCTGGAGGTTTTCAGCCGCTGGCTGGGAGTATTGCCCGAGCCGCTGTTTGACACCCAGCGCGCCGCCGCCCTGCTGAACCTGGGTTTTGGCCTGGGTTACAGTGCCCTGGTGAAGCTGGTATGTGACGTCGACCTGCCCAAGGGTGAGACCACCTCCGACTGGTTGCGGCGTCCCCTGACGGCGTCCCAGTGCGAGTACGCGGCCCAGGACGTGGCCTGGTTGCTGCCGGTGTGGCGACACCTCGAGCAACTCTGCCTGCAGCAGGGCAAGGAGAGCTGGGTGCTCTCGGACGGGCGCGATGCCATCGCGGCATTCAACAGCCCTGGCAATGACTATTTCAAGCGCTTCAAGAACGCCTGGAAACTCGATTCGCGCCAGTTGGCCGCGCTCAGGGCCGTGTGTGCGTGGCGCGAGCTGGCCGCCAGGAGCCGGGATAAACCCCGCGGCTGGATTATTGACGACCAGGCCTGTGTACAGCTGGCACAGTTCGACCCGAAGACGGCCGATGAACTCAAGTCCCAGGTCGGGCTCGATGCCGCTGCGATGCGCCGCAACGCAGGTGAACTGCTGGAACTGCTGGCCGCGCAGCGCATGGTTCCCGCGGAGCAGTTGCCGGCACGGCTGCCGGGCCCGCTCGATGCGACGCAGCGCAAGCAGCTGAAACAACTCAGGGCCCGGGTGCAGGCTATCGCCGCGCAGTTGTCGGCCGCCCCTGAGGCCCTGCTGCAGAGCAGGGATTATGAGCTGTTGCTGCGCGAGGCCGGCGGCGAGGATGTGGAGCAGCCGCTGCACTGGCGGGGATGGCGCAACGAGCTCGTGATCGAGCCTTTGCGGGCGAGCCTGTCAGACACATGACGGGGCGATTCGTGGCGGTATACAAGGGCGCACGCAAACCCGAGGCCTATCTTTTTGTCGACAAGGCCAGGGGTTTGGCGGATGTTCCCGAGGTGCTGCTCAGCCAGTTCGGTGAGACCGCGGTGGTAATGACCCTGATGCTGGAGCCAGGGCGCAAACTGGCCCGGGCGAACGCGGCCCAGGTGCTGGCGGCCATCGAGGCACAGGGCTATTTCCTGCAAATGCCGCCAACAATGCATGAGTTGCTCTCCCGCGATGGCAGCCGTGGCTGAGTGGTGGCAGCAAAAGGCATTGGCTGAACTCAACCCGCAGGAGTGGGAGGCCCTGTGCGACGGTTGCGCCAAGTGCTGCCTGCACAAACTCGAGGACGAAGATGACGGTGAGGTATTTTACACCCGGGTGCGCTGTCGCTACCTCGACGAAAAATCCTGTCGCTGCTCGGACTATCCCAATCGCTCCGTGCTGGTGCCAAACTGCATCCGGCTGGAGCCGGGAAATGTGCGGGAGCTTGACTGGCTGCCAAGTACCTGTGCCTATCGGCTGCGCGCGCGGGGGGAGCCACTGGCCGACTGGCACCCACTGGTCAGTGGTCGCGCCGACAGCGTGCACCGCGCCGGAGTATCGATTCGCGGGCGCTCCATATCGGATGAATACGTCCACCCGGACGGCTTCGAGGAGCATATCATTCACTGGGTAGAGTAGCCGACAGCAATCACCGGACAAATGGCTGGGCTAAACGGGAGAAGGCAGTGTTAACAGAAAGTTCCTACATGGGCGCGCTCTATGTCTATATCGGCGCGGGTCTTGCCATGATGCTCTTCCTGGCGTGGCGGCTCTCACGCCGCTGGAGTGCGGGCCCTGTCGCCCTGGTGGTGTTGCTTGCGGGCGCCCTGCTGTTAACCCCTGCCTATCCCAGGGAGGGTGTTGATACGCTGGCGCCGGCCCTGATAGTCGCGGCATTCCAGCTGATCACCCAGGGCGTGGAGGGCGCGCAGCACGCCCTCAAGCCCCTGGCGTTGACCTGCACCGTGGCCGTGGTTTTGGCCCTGCTGCTGAGCCTGGGTCTGAGCCTGTTTCGAGGGCGCCGGCAACCGCCGACTCCCGCCAGGCCCCCCGCCCGGCGCCCCCCTAAAACGCCCGCGCAGGCCTGAGTGCGGCCCACAATCTATTGATAACTGCTATGCCAATAGGTACCCTGACAACCTTTTGCAAATGGACAAGGTGAACACCAGATATGAAATTTGAAGGCACAGAACGATACGTCGCCACTGACGACCTGCGTATGGCGGTCAATGCCGCGGTCACCCTGCAGCGCCCGCTGCTGATCAAGGGAGAGCCGGGTACCGGTAAAACCATGTTGGCGGAGGAAGTGGCGCTGGGACTGGGCAAGCGCCTTATCCAGTGGCATATCAAGTCCACCACCAAGGCCCAGCAGGGCCTGTATGAGTACGACGCGGTTTCCCGCCTGCGGGACTCCCAACTGGGTGGCGAGAAGGTGCACGACATCGCCAACTACATCAAGCGCGGCAAACTGTGGGAGGCCTTCGACTCCGACGAACAGGTGGTGCTGCTGATTGACGAAGTCGACAAGGCCGATATCGAATTCCCCAACGACCTGCTGGTGGAACTGGATCGCATGGAATTCTTTGTCTACGAGACCGGCCAGACCATCAAGGCCAAGCACCGTCCCATCATCATCATTACCAGCAACAACGAAAAGGAACTGCCGGACGCCTTCCTGCGCCGCTGCTTTTTCCATTTCATCAACTTCCCCGACCGGGACACCATGCGTGAGATTGTCGGCGTGCACTACCCGGACATCGCCAAGAACCTGGTGCAGGAAGCCATGGAAGTGTTCTTCGATGTGCGCTCCATTCCGGGCCTGAAAAAGAAGCCCTCCACCTCGGAGCTGATTGACTGGCTGAAGCTGCTGATGGCCGATGATATCCCCGACGAAATCCTCAAGAACCGGGATCACAGCAAGGCCATACCGCCGCTGTACGGTGCCCTGCTGAAGAACGAACAGGACGTGCACCTGCTGGAACGGCTGGCCTTCATGCATCGGCGCGAGACCAGGTAAGGTCGATGCTGATCAATTTCTTCCATACGCTGAAGGATGCAGGTGTTCCGGTCACGACGCGGGAGCTGCTCGACCTGCTCGAAGGCCTCACCCGCCATGTCGCCTTCGCCAGCATGGATGAGTTTTACTATTTCAGTCGCACCTGCATGGTCAAGGACGAGAAATACTTCGATCGCTTCGATCGCGCTTTCGGCCTGCATTTCAAGGAGCTGGAGGCGCTGGACGATATTATCGAGGCCCTGATTCCCGACGATTGGCTGCGCTCGGAGTTCATGAAACAGTTGTCGGAGGAGGACAAGGCCAAGATCGAATCCCTGGGCGGCCTGGAAAAACTGATCGAGGAATTCAAGAAGCGTCTGGAGGAGCAGAAGAAGCGCCACGAGGGCGGCAACAAATGGATCGGTACCGGTGGCACCTCGCCCTTTGGCCAGGAGGGGTATCACCCTGAGGGTATACGGGTAGGTCCCAACGGCCGCAACAAGAAGGCGGTCAAAGTCTGGGACAAGCGTGAATTCAAAAACCTGGACGACAGCGTGGAACTGGGCACCCGCAACATCAAGATAGCGATGCGCCGGCTGCGCAAATTTGCCCGCACCGGCGCCGCCGATGAGCTGGACCTGGATGACACCATCAGTTCCACTGCCCGCAATGCCGGATTGCTGGATATCAAGATGGTGCCTGAGCGCCACAACGCGGTCAAGGTGCTGCTGTTCTTCGATGTCGGCGGCTCCATGGATCCGCACGTGAAGATCTGCGAGGAGCTGTTCTCGGCGACCCGCACCGAGTTCAAGCACATGGAGTACTTTTACTTCCATAACTTTATCTACGAGAGCGTCTGGCGCAACAATTACCGCCGCCACAATGAGCGCACCCCGCTGCTGGACGTGCTGCACAAGTACAGCCATGACTACAAGGTGGTGTTCGTCGGGGACGCTTCCATGTCGCCCTACGAGATCGTCCAGCCGGGCGGCTCGGTCGAGCACTGGAACGAGGAACCTGGCGAGCTGTGGATGCGGCGCCTGCAGGATGTCTACGACAAGCTGATCTGGATAAACCCGACCCCCGAGGACGAGTGGCAATACACCCAGTCGATCGCCATTACCCACAAGCTGGTGCAGGGGCATATGTACCCGCTGACACTCAAGGGGCTGGAAGAGGGGATGTCCTACCTCTCCAAATAGCGTGCCGCCGGCAGACTACCGGGCCCGCTGTGTCCCCAGCAGGCCGGCGTAGGCGATCAGGCTCGCGGTGACTGCAACATTGAGCGACTCCACCGAATTGGCCATGGGGATGCAAAGGCTGGTGTCGGCCAGTGCCCGCACCGCCGCGGAGACTCCCCCGGTCTCGTTGCCCAGCACGTAAATACAGTGGCGCCCCGGCATGTACTCAAACAGGGACGTGTCGGCACTGGCGTCCAGTATGCAAATAGTGGCACCCCTTGCGGCGCACTGCCGCAGCGCCGCGGGCAGTTCACTGGCTATGACCAGCGGTGCGCGGTAGAGGGTGCCCGCACTGGCCTTTATTACCAGCGGTCCCAGTGCCGCGTTGCCACGGCGTGACCAGATGATGCCGTCGATACCCCCGGCAGCGGCGGAGCGGATGATCATGCCCAGGTTTGCCGGGTTGCTGATCCCGTCCAGGGCGAGCAGGCGCAGGGGCCGACCCTGCTCCAGCAGCGGCAGGTAGTCCTCGAGGCTGCGAAATTCCGGGCAGGCGATATCCACCGCCACCCCCTGGTCCTGCTTCCCGTTCTTTGAAATGCGGGCGAGCTCGGCGCGACTGTGGTGCAGCACCGGAACACCACGGCGGGCGGCCTGGGCAGTCAGCTCGGCGACGATCCCACCCTCGCGATTGTTATCGGCCAGGTGCAGCGCGTGGCAGCGCAGATTCTCATCCTGCAGGGCTTCCAGCGCCGGTTTGCGGCCGTAGACCGTCAGCATGCGGCTGAACCGGGCTTTTTTCTCGGTGTACAGGGCGCTGTCAGCCATGCGGACCGTGCTCGCGAGTTCGTATGCGCTTCAGCCGGTCCGCTCCCGGCCACTCGCCAACCGGGTGACCCGATCTGCCGACTCCTTCATGCGCGCGGCGATGTCTGCGATCTGGGCACCGCTGACCGCCTTGTCAAAAGAACCTGCGACGAAGCAGAGCATCGGGACTTCCTTCAGCACGAATATGGGGACGGCGATGGTGCTGACCTCGTAGCGGGTTTTGGGTTCGATGCGGTCCAGGTGATAGAATTCGTCGCAGAGATCGTATTGGAACTGGTTGGCGGCGGCCTCCAGCGCAGCCAGGCTCCAGGATTCGTGGATGCGCTTCAATTCCGCCTCCAGTTTCGCCTCGGCCCTGGTCCTGAGGGTGACCTCGTAGCCGCGGGCGCGGATGCCGATCGCCGCCACCCGCAGTTTCTGGTCGAGTTTTTCGTCGTAGACTCCCCGGGCCTGGTGGGCGCGGCTCAACCAGGCCTCCAGTTCCCGTGCCGGGGAAAAGGCGGTGAAACAGGCCGCCACCGGGGCCGTATTGGGCAGGCGCAGGCCCAGCTGGAATGAGTCGATAAGCGGTGTGGCGTGGCCGTAGAGGGCCAGCAGAACCTGGTGCAACTTGGAGCGGCCGGTAACGGCAAAGCCTATATTCAGGTCACTCTGGAGCGCCTCCAGTTCCGGGCGGGCGTACTCCAGCACCGGGAACTGGGCAAAGGCAGCGTTCCCGGCGGCGATGATCGATGGCCCCAGGCGATAGGCCTTGGTCTGCGGGTGCTGGACCAGGAAACCGTAGTTCGCCATGGTGGTCAGAATCGCATGGCAGGTCGCCTTGTTGAGATCGAGTCGCCGGGTCATTTCGGTCAGGCCGAAAGCCTGGGTGGGGTTGGCCATCAGCAGGTCCAGAATCGCCAGCGCGCGCGCGGTCGGTTGAGAAAACAATGCCACCTTGGTACTCCGGTCACTAATCCATGCCCAGTGCCCTGCAGGCATCGGTGCATACATAACGGTATGATTTATTGTACTTGGGCCGCATGGTAACGCCTCATGCGGCCGCAGTTCAAGCTCGGCGTGAGCCCCGGAGTGCGACCGGGAATGACCCGCTGGACGGAGACGTAAAAGCGATGACAACGGTAGCCCCGCAGCGGCTTTACACCCTGTACGGTACCTCGGCCTGCCATTTGTGCGAGCTGGCCCAGGAGATGCTGGAGGCGCGGTGCAAGGCCAGGCCGGGGCTGGTGTACGAGAAAGTGGATATCAGCACATCCGATGCCCTGTTCGAGCGCTACGGGGTGAGAATACCGGTGGTGCGCGACCCCCAGGGGCGCGAGCTGGGCTGGCCGTTTACGGCGGCCGAACTGCGTGAGTTTACCGGCCGGTGAGGGCGGCTACTTCGGCTGGCCCACCCGCACGGCAAGCACATCGCGCTTGGCGCCGTGCAAGACGCCATTGGCCGTGGAGCCCATCAGCAGGGCGAGGCCGTGGCGGCCATGGCTGCCAACCACGATGAGGTCGGCAGCAATTTCCTCCGCCAGGGCGTGAATTTCCACTTCCGGACGGCCCATGACGATATGGCGATGCGCCTCATCGACCTGGTTGCCCTCGGCGAAGCGCTTCAGCTGCTGGGTGGCCTGTTGATAGATTTCATCCTGGATGCCGGAAAAATCCATGGGAATATCCCCGCCATAGGCAAAGCTCAGGGGCTCTATGACGTGAATGATGTGCAATTCAGCCGCCGGGCTGGCGGCGACGGCCCTGGCGCGCTGCATGATCCGGTTGGAATCATCGCTCAAATCGATCGCGACCAGGATTTTCACATAGTCAGACATGTCGGCACTCCGTGTATGGCTCATCCAGCGTAAGGCAGTTATAGCATAGAATAACGCCCGGGCAACGCGCCAGGGCAAATCCCCACTGCTCGCGGTACCGTGGCACTATCGCATGTGCGGGCGGGGCGGGTGTTGACCTGAATCAGGAATCGCGAACTTGACCTACCTGTTTATCGCTTTTGTAATCGCCGTGGCCCTGGCGCCCTTGTCGCATTTTGTGCCGAGCAAGAAGCAGCGGGAAATTGCCCGGATGCGAGAGTATGCGGCAGTGCACGGAATGTTCGTCGAGTTCAGGCGGGTGCCGGGCCGCGATAGCAGCGCGCCAGCCGGGCGCGAGCGGGCATCGCAGGACACCATCTACTATGGCAAGCGCCTGCCACCGGGGAAGGCAAAGCGGGAAACCGCAATGATCTGGTTGCTGGAAGCGGACGGCTGGATAGGCCTGGAGCGTCGCCATAAGGTGCCTGCGGTGTTGTCGTCACTGGCAGTGCCGGTATTGGCCGCAAGTGCGGATGAGAGCAGTTGTGGCGTCTACTGGCGGGAGTCTGGCGGGGTCGAGGCAGTGGAGCTTATCCGGCAGGTGCTCGAGTCCTGGGCGGACCAGTTGCGGCAGTGAGCTGGCCTGATTTCGCTTGACCGCAGCGGGCAGGCGACATATATATGCCAACTTTTCGCGGGCCGGACGTTTCAGTCCACACCCTGCTATGGGTATAAGCCACAGGAAATTATGGGTAAATCACTCGTCATCGTTGAGTCTCCGGCGAAAGCCAAGACCATCAACAAGTACCTCGGCCCCGATTTCATCGTCAAGTCCAGTGTCGGCCATATTCGCGACCTGCCCACCGCCGGCAGCGGCACGGCAGATGGCAAGGATCGCGCGGCCCAGGCCGCCCGGACTCGCAAGATGGCGCCCGAAAAGAAGGTGGAACACAGAAAGGTCAAAGCGCAGGAACAACTGATACGGCGCATGGGCATAGACCCCGCCGACGGCTGGAAAGCCAACTACCAGATTCTCCCCGGCAAGGAAAAGGTGGTCAGTGAACTGCAGAAACTGGCCGCGAATGCCGATGCCATCTACCTGGCGACCGATCTTGATCGCGAGGGTGAGGCCATTGCCTGGCACCTGCGCGAGGCGATTGGCGGCGATGCATCACGCTACCAGCGCGTGGTGTTCAATGAAATTACCAAGAAGGCTATCACCGAGGCATTTGAGCACCCGGCACAGCTCGACCAGAACAGGGTAAATGCCCAGCAGGCCCGGCGTTTCCTCGACCGGGTGGTCGGTTACATGGTGTCGCCGCTGCTGTGGGCGAAGGTTGCCCGCGGACTCTCAGCGGGTCGCGTCCAGTCCGTGGCGGTGCGCCTCGTGGTTGAACGGGAGCGGGAAATTCACGCTTTTGTGCCGGAAGAGTACTGGGAGATACATGCCGACCTCGTCAGCAAACAGGGCGACACGGTCCGCTTCCAGGTGCGCAAACATCGAGGCGAAAACTTCAGCCCCACCAACGAGGCGGCCGCCACGGCGGCAACCTCGGAGCTTCAAGCGCTGAGCTACCAGGTGAGCCAGCGCGAGGATAAGCCCACCAGGTCGAGGCCGGCGGCGCCTTTTATCACTTCCACGCTGCAGCAGGCGGCGAGCACCCGGCTCGGTTTCGGGGTGAAGAAGACCATGATGATGGCCCAGCGCCTGTACGAGGCAGGCTATATCACCTATATGCGCACCGACTCGACCAATCTCAGCGCCGAGGCGGTCGCGGCCTGTCGCGACTATATCGGCGCGAATTTCCCCAAGTCCTACCTGCCGCCGCAGCCGCGCCAGTACTCGGCGAAGGAGGGCGCGCAGGAGGCTCATGAGGCGATTCGGCCCTCCGATGTCAATGTGCTCCAGTCCGCGCTCAAGGATATGGATCGTGATGCAGAGCGGCTTTACGAGTTGATCTGGCGCCAGTTTGTCGCCTGCCAGATGCCCGATGCGGAATACATATCGACCGTCGTCACCGCCACTGCGGGCGATTACCAGCTCAATGCCAGGGGCCGGATCGTCAAATTCGACGGCTTCACCCGAATCCAGGTGCCTGCCGGCCGCAAAGGCGAAGACACGGTACTGCCGGATATGAAAGAGGGCGATGCGCTGGCCCTGGCCAAGCTCGACCCGGTGCAACATTTCACCAAACCGGCACCCCGTTACGGCGAGGCCAGCCTGGTGCGTGAACTGGAAAAACGCGGAATCGGCCGCCCCTCCACTTACGCCTCCATTATTTCCACCATCCAGGAGCGAGGCTACGTAAGGCAGGAAAACAAGCGCTTCTACGCGGAAAAAATGGGCGAAATCGTCACCCAGCGCCTGCAGAAGAGCTTTGCCGAGCTGCTCGACTACGGCTTCACCGCATCGATGGAAGCGCACCTGGACGAGGTTGCCCAGGGAAAACTGGATTGGCGCGAGCTGCTGAATGACTTCTATGCGGAGTTCAGCACCTTGCTGGAACAGGCAGGTGAGCCGGAGCCGCTGGGAATGCAGCCCAACGAGCCCACCATGACCGATATCCCCTGCAGCAAGTGTGGTCGCCCCATGCAGATTCGCACCGCGAGTACCGGCGTATTCCTGGGTTGCTCCGGCTACGCCCTGCCGCCGAAGGAGCGCTGCAAACAGACCATCAACCTGACTCGCGGCGACGAGGCCATACGCGAGGATGCGGACGATGAGGCCGAGTCGCGGCTGTTGCGCACCAGGCACCGCTGCAAATTGTGCGGAACCGCGATGGACAGCTACCTGGTCGACGAGTCGCGCAAGTTACATGTATGCGGCAATGGCCCTGACTGCCCGGGCTTCGAAGTGGAATCGGGAAAATTCAAGATCAAGGGCTACGACGGGCCGATCATCGAGTGCGACAAGTGCGGCGCCGACATGCAGCTCAAGACCGGTCGCTTTGGCAAGTACTTCGGCTGTACGTCCGAAACCTGCAAGAACACCCGTAAGCTCCTGCGCAACGGCGAGGCAGCGCCTCCCAAGATGGATCCGGTGCCGATGCCGGAGCTGGCCTGTGAGAAAGTGGAGGATCACTACATTTTGCGCGATGGCGCTGCGGGCCTGTTCCTGGCGGCCAGCCAGTTTCCCCGCAACCGCGAAACCCGGGCGCCCTTTGTCGATGAACTGCTGGCCCACAGGGATGCTATTGATCCCAAATATGATTTCCTGTTCAGCGCCCCCCGCACAGACCCGGACAAAAACCGGGCGCAGGTCCGCTTCAGTCGCAAGAGCAAGGAGCAGTACGTAATGACTGAAGTCGATGGCAAGGCCACGGGCTGGAAGGCCTTTTATCGCAACGGCAAGTGGCAGGTAGAACAAACCGGCGCTGGCGCCAGCGGTGGTCGCAAGCGGTCCTGAGGGGCTCCGGCCGTTGCGGCGATCAGCTGGACGAATACTCGCAGCCTGTTAGAATGGCAGGGCACATTCAGCAACCAGGGGTAATATGAATGCCTGCATCTCTGCTGGAGATTGTCGATCTGGGAGACGGTGAAATCGTCCTGCAACGGGCGGATTCCGACTCCGAACCGCTGGTGTCGATACGCTTCTCCGAGGAATCGCGCATCTACCTGATGGATAATGGGCTCGAGGTCGCCAGGGCGATGATCCAGGCCGGCATCCAGGCGGCCGCCGCCATTGCCGAGCGGGCGGAGCAGGAAACTGCGGCGGCCGGCGGCACCCCGCGACAGCTGCATTAGCCGCGTCGGAGTACGCCGACGCTGATACCCTCGATGGTGAGGGCCTGTTCGCGTAAATCCACCCGGATAGGTTTGTAGTCGGGGTTCTCAGGCAGCAGCTCCACTACGTGCTTTTGCCCGGTGCGGCGCAGGCGCTTGACGGTGACCTCTTCTTCTATTCGGGCGACCACGATATCCCCGTTGCTGGCCACCCGGGTACTGTGTACCGCCAGCAAATCGCCGTCGAGAATTCCCGCCTCGATCATACTGTCGCCCTGCACCACCAGGAAGTAGTCCGCCCGGGGTTTGAAGAAGCTCGGTGACAGGTCGCAGTACTCCTCGATATTCTGCTCCGCCAGCACTGGATTACCCGCTGCAACCCTGCCCACGATGGGAATACCTGCGCTTTCCGGCAGGCGGATACCGCGGGAGGCGCCGGCGATCATTTCGATGGCTCCCTTGCGGGCGAGCGCCTTGAGATGTTCCTCCGCCGCATTCGCGGACCTGAACCCCAGTTCCCGGGCGATGTCGGCGCGCGTGGGGGGGTAGCCCGTCTGTTCGATGTGCTGGCGAACGAGGTCGAGCACTTGCTGTTGGCGCGAGGTGAGCTTTTCCATCACAGGTACCATGGTTATTTATACAGGTGCTGTGATTATATACAGTATCGGGGCGCCGGCACAACAGCCGGCGCGGCCGCCCTGCGAGGGGGCGAGGGAGTTTATCGCGGAGCGGTGGAGCTCAGTAGTCCTCTACACCGTACATGACATCGGACTCAATCGAGTTGAGCGGACTGTTCCACTCTTCCGGGTGGAAGGGGAGGTCCGGGTCCACCAGATCCTCGTCATCCAACTCGAAGGCCGAACGCCAGTCCTCCGGCGCCTCTGCGCGCTGAGGCATCAGCTCGCGCCAGGCGTCCAGGTCCAGCTCGGCCACTTCGCCATCAAGGTACTGGATTTCTATCGACAGGGACTCCGGATCCCAGTCGACAACTTCGAACAGGGCGTCAATCTGTGCGTCCTTGTACCACTTGCCCACCATCGGGCGCTGCATCTTCATTTTATTCATCGCCTTCGTTATTCCTCTTGGCAATTCAAAATAACATGCTTGGGTTCCATGTCCATTATGGGAAATTGGCATATGGATTGAACTTCAAATTACGTTCATTTTTCGCATAAATGTTTTCAAGGCAGATCAGGCAGTTGCATGGTGTATGAAGAGTTGACTTCAAGGAGTTATCCCATTTATATGTTCGTTGCTTACCACGGGGCATTCTCCTAAATGAAAAATCGGTCTAAAAAATAGCTTGCCCACTTCAGATTTGACCGTGTTGGTGAGCCGTGGGGCATAGCTGAACAGCCACTGCGGGAGTGAACCCGCGGTTCCCGGAGAGTAGTAAATGAAGCAACTCGGTATCATCGGCGGAACCGGTGTCGGTGCCATGGAGTTACTGGAGCAGGTCGCATCGCACCTTCCCCAGACACCGTTTGGTTTGCCCTCCGCGGCGATAGACGAGGGCATGCTCGATGGCTGTCGCGTGTTCTTCCTGCAGCGCCACGGCCGGCCGGCCATCGTTCCGCCACACCTGGTCAACTATCGGGCCAATCTCTGGGCGCTCCGATCCCTGGGGGTGAGCGATATTGTGAGCATCAATGCCGTGGGCGGCATTTCGCCATCCATGCAACCGGGGGTACTGGCGATACCCGACCAGTTGATCGATTACACCTGGGGCAGGGCGCATACCTTTGACGAAGGCGGTGACGGCCGACTTCAGCACATCGATTTCACCGAGCCCTACCAGCGCGAGCTGCGCACGGCCCTGCTGGCGGTGGCGGACAGACAGGGCATCACCTGCCAGCGCAGTGCGGTCTACGGCGCCACCCAGGGCCCACGGCTGGAAACCGCGGCCGAGATCCGGCGGATGGCGGCGGACGGCTGTGATGTGGTGGGTATGACCGGTATGCCCGAGGCCGCGCTGGCGCGGGAGCTGGGCCTCGCTTACGCCTCGGTGTGCATGGTAGTGAACCTTGCGGCGGGGTTGGGAGATGAACCCATCACCCTGGCCCTGATGCGCGATATCCTCGAGCGCGAGGCCGTTATCGTCATGCGCCTGCTGCGGGCATTGGCGGTGGAGTATTACCGCGGCTGATTTGCGCCCAGTGCGGCGGTCTCCTGCGCCGCAATGGATGCCAGCTGCTCCCCTGTGACCGGCGTGAACTTGATGATGACGCCCAGCATCGGGTGATCAATATAATGAGCTTCACCGCTGCGCATGCGCCTGGTCTGCTGCAATAGCACCGCGTGGCGATAGGGATAGACCGGTGCTATCTCCTGGACTTCCGCAGTCGCTGCACCTTCGGCGGGCAGGGCTGCCACTGCCGCTGCAACATCGACCACCTGCTCTTCCTCGACGATCAGGGAGCGCGGGCCGAAGGGGGGCGGCGGCATGCGCCAGGTCCCCGGAAGGTATTCGCCTGCGGTATTCAGCCACAGGTTGGTTTCCACCTGCAGGTAACGCGACAGGTAGGGCTTGATCGTGCCCTGCAGCTGCGGCCACTGCCGGCTGTCGCCGGAACGGTCCAGCACGATAGGCAGGCTGGTCTCCTGGGACTTCAGTTCTTGCACCCAGGTTTCGTGGAACAGGATCGAATAGCGCCCGCTGCGCTGCATCTGCGCTACCTTGTCGCTGAGTTCCCGGTAGCTTTGCGGCAGTGCGACAAAGGGCCGTGGCAGCGCACCCTGGACCACCGGCGGCGCAGCGGTGGCTGGCTGGGCGCCGGGGGCCGCTCCGCCCTCGTACACGGGGCTTGGGCGAACCGGTGCCGGCGCCGGGTTGGGGGCGGTGACGGCAGCGGGTGGCTCAGGTGTCTGACCGTAGGGCGCGTTACTGCCCGGGGGCTGCGGGTTCTTCGATATCGTCTGGCGACCGTACTCGTCGAGCGCGCTATAGCCGCCGAATTTCGAGTTATTGGCGGCCACCTGCGCCGGGTCCACCAGGAAGCGCGAGGCCTCCGGGTAGCTGAGGGTTGGCGTGGCATCCCACTGTTCGGCGGCGGCCGCACCGCTCAGCGGCGCTGGTGCATTGTGGGCGAATACCACCAGTTCTACCCGGAACCAGCGCTGCTCCTGGGCCGGCGCTGCGGTACTGCCGAGCAAGGCGGCGACAGCGAGTGCGAAGGTGGTCATTCTGGCAGTTGACGTGTGCATCAGGCGGCATTTTCCGTGGCGTCTTGGGCGAAGGAGTCCAGCAGCTGTTCCACATACTGCTGGCGCTCCCGGTTATCGGGCAGCTGTCGCTGGAAGCGCAGGCGAGTGGCCCCCGCCAGTTTATACGACCTTGGGTCGGATTGAACCAGCTTCACGAGGCTGATCGGGTGTACCCGGGTGTTGGTGTTGAAGTCGATACTACCGCCCTCCGGGCCGGCTTCAATGGCCCGAATGCCGAGCCGCTGGGCTCGCAGGCGCAGCTGCGCGACCACGAACAGGTTCTTGACCTGCACCGGCAGCAACCCGAAACGGTCGATCATCTCCACCTGCAGTTCGCGCAGCTCGTCGTCGCCGCTGGCAGCGGCGATGCGTTTGTACAGGATCAGCCGGCCGTTGATATCGGGGAGGTAATCCTCGGGAATCAGCGCCGGTAGATGCAGCTTGATCTCGGATCCCCCGTCCAGTGGCGCGTCGATGTCGGGTATCTCTCCGCGTTTCAGCGCGGCGACTGCGCGCTGCAGCATCTCCATATAGAGTCCGAACCCGACGCTCTGTATCTGGCCACTCTGCTCGTCCCCCAGCAGCTCGCCGGCACCGCGAATTTCCAGGTCGTGGGTCGCCAGCAGGTAGCCGGCGCCGAGATCACCCGCCGCCTCGATGGCCTCCAGTCGCTTGACGGCATCCGGCGTGATGGCCGAGCGCGCGGGGCACATCAGGTAGGCGTAGGCCTGGTGGTGGGAACGGCCCACCCGGCCGCGCAACTGGTGCAGCTGGGCCAGCCCGAACTTGTCGGCCCGCTCGATGATAATGGTGTTGGCATTGGGAATGTCGATGCCTGTTTCGATAATGGTCGTGCACAGCAGGATATGGTGGCGCTGGTGATAGAAGGCGGACATGACCTGCTCGAGCTGGGTTTCCCGCATCTGCCCATGGGCGACGGCGATACTCAGGCCCGGCAGCAGTTCCCGCAGTTTGCGGGCAGTTTCCTCGATGGTCTTGACCTCGTTATGGAGGTAGTACACCTGGCCACCGCGCAGGGTCTCCCGCAGCACCGCTTCCTTGATCAGTGCGATGTTGTGCTCCCTGACAAAGGTCTTGATCGAGAGCCGCCTGGCGGGCGGGGTGGCGATGATTGACAGATCGCGCATCCCGCCCATGGCCATGTTCAGGGTTCGCGGAATCGGCGTGGCGGTGAGGGTGAGTACGTCCACCTCCGAACGCAGGGCCTTGATGGCCTCTTTCTGTTTGACACCGAAGCGGTGTTCCTCGTCGATGATCAAAAGGCCGAGATCGGCAAAGCGAAAATCTGCTTGCAGCAGTTTGTGGGTGCCGATCAGGATGTTGGTCCGGCCCGCCGCTACCCGGCGGCTGACATCGACCAATTCCTTCGATGAGCGGAAGCGGGAAACCACCTCGATGGTCACGTCCCAGTCGGCAAAGCGGTCACTGAAGGAGTTGAAATGCTGTTGGGCGAGCAGGGTGGTGGGGACCAACACCGCGACCTGCTTGTCATTGCGGGTGGCCAGGAAGGCGGCGCGCATGGCCACCTCGGTCTTGCCAAAACCGACGTCCCCGCACACCAGGCGGTCCATCACCCGCGGGCTCTGCATGTCTGCGATAACGGCGTCGATCGTCGCCTGCTGGTCCGCTGTCTCCTCGAAGGGAAAGCCGGCGGCAAACAGCTCGTAGTCCTGCTGGAAAGGCGCAAATGCAAAGCCCTCCCTGGCCTCGCGCCGGGCGTAAACCTCCAGCAGCTGGGCGGCGACGTCGCTGGCCTTCTCGCTGGCCTTGCGGCGGGCCTTCTCCCACTGGTCCGAGCCCAGTTTATGCAGCGGGGCCAGGTCCGGGTCAGATCCGGCGTAGCGGCTCACCAGGTGTAGCGAGGCAACAGGCACATACAGGCGGGAACCCTGGGCGTATTCCAGGGTGAGGAACTCGGCCTGCTGTTCGTCCACGGTCAGGGTCTGCAGGCCGATATAGCGCCCGACACCGTGCTCCAGGTGCACCACCGGCACACCCTCGCGCAGCTCGTTGATGTCCCGAAAGACATTGGCGAGAGCGGAGTCCTCGGGCTGCTTGCCGCGGCGCCGGCGGCGCTGGGCCACCCGGTCGCCGAACAGTTGGGTCTCGCATACCAGGGTCGGCTGGCCCGGGCCAAAATACATGCCCCGATCCAGCGGCGCGGTGGCGATGGCGAAATCAACACCCGAGGCCACAAATGCGTTCCAGTCCCGGACCTGGGGCGGCGCCAGGCCGTGTTCACCCAGTGACTCCAGCAGGATTTCCCGACGGCCGGCCGACTCGGCGCACAGCAGGACCGGCCCCTGGTGCTCGCGCATGAAATGCACCAGTTGTTCAGCCGCTGACTGCTGGCGCTGGGCGGCGGCCAGGCGCGGCGGCTGCATGACCCCGGTGCGCTGGTGCACCGGCGCGTCCGGGCTGTGGCGCAACTCTAGCACCGCGTACTTGCCGAGGATCTGGTAGAGCTCCTCCACCGGGGTAAAGCAGCGCCCGGGGGGTAGCAGCGGTCGCCGCGGGTCAATGCCATATTCGGCAAAGCGGGCATTGGCCTCATCCCAGAAGTGGCAGGCACTGCCGTGGTGATCCCCGCTGGTGATAATCGCGGTGTTGTCGGGCAGGTAGTCGAACAGTGTGGCGCAGCGTTCAAAAAAGAGCGGCAGGTAATACTCACAGCCGCCTGGACTGCGACCGGCACTGACCTCGGTATAAACAGGGCACAGGTCAGGGTCCGCCTCGAAGCTCTGGTACCAGTTCATCTGGAAGCGGCTGATGGCGCCCCGGTCCATCGGGTACTCCCGGGCGGGCAGCAGATTGATGGCCTCCACCCTGTCCACGGTGCGTTGGGTTTGGGGGTCAAAGGTGCGAAGGCTGTCAACCTCGGCGTCCAGCAGGTCGATGCGGTAGGGCAGCTTGCTGCCCATCGGGTAGATGTCGAACAGTGAGCCGCGCAGGGCGAATTCGCCGTGCTCGTAGACTGTTTCCACGCTGCGGTAGCCGTTGCGCTGCAGGTCGCGCCGGAAGGCATCGATATCGAGGGTCTGGCCGGCCTTCAGCACCAGGCTGGAGGCGGCGATATAGTCCGCCGGCGCGAGCCGGTGCATCAGGGTGGGAATCGGCACCACCAGTATCCCGGCGCCCAGGCGGCGCAGCCGGTGCAGCGTGTGCAGGCGCTCGGAGATAATGTCCTGGTGGGGTGAAAAATTGTCATAGGGCAGGGTTTCCCAGTCAGGAAACGCCAGGATCTGGGTATCGCCCGCCAGGAAAAAGGGCAGCTCGCGCTCCAGCGTCAGCGCCGCGCTGGTGTCGGCGGCGATCACCAGGGTCAGCTGGCCGGGCCGGGCCAGCTCCGCGATACAGCGCGCATCGGCACAGCCAGCGAAGGGGCCCAACGCAGTGCGGGTGGCGCTCTGCCGGGGCCAGGGCGTGTTTTTTACCAGATCGGAGAACATAGGGCCCGAATGACTGATGGAGGCGGTGTCTGTGCGGCGCCATTGTAGCGTCAAGCCGTGGTTCAGCTCCAGCAAAGACCGCGATTGGCGGCGGCAAATCGGGCCATGGCATCGGGCCAACAGCAACTTGCACCCTCCCGGTGCTGCGATGATAATACGCAGCCCTGAGCCCAGCACCCCTAAGGAAGGAAGCCTCAAGTGACCGAACGCAAGCGACCGCGCCCCGACGACTACTTCAAGAACTGGAAAGAGCGAGAGGCCCTGGCCGAGGCAATGATCCCACTGGTCGGGCGCTTATCCCGTGAGAAGAACGTAAAGTGCTATATGTACGGCAGGCCGCTGGTCCACCGTTCAGTCACGCAAATCATGAAAGACCACCGCTATGTACGCCAGATCGAGGGTAACGAGTTGTCAGAATTCGAAACCTACCCGGTTTTCACCCACCTGGCAGGGCTTGACCTCGGACCCGCCCACATCGATGTAGGCCGACTGGCGGTGCGTTACCAGGAAAAGGGCACTGCCGCCGGGTTGAGCCTCCCGCAGTACATCGAGCGCGAACTCGCGGACCTGATCGGCAACAAGGTCAAGCCCCTGGCGCAACCCCAGGACGTGGTGCTGTACGGGTTTGGCCGTATCGGACGGCTGATGGCACGCATCCTGATCGAGAAGACCGACGGTGGCGACTGCCTGCGCCTTCGCGCCATCGTGGTGCGCAAAGGCAAGGCTCCCAACGACCTGGTCAAGCGCGTGAGTCTGTTGCGCCGCGACTCGGTGCACGGGGCCTTTGATGGCACCATCCGGGTGGACGAGGAGCGCCAGTCTTTCATTGCCAACGGCAATGAAGTGAAAGTGATCTACGCGGACGCGCCGGATAAGATTGATTACACCCAGTACGGCATCGACAACGCGATTATCATCGATAATACCGGCGCCTGGCGGGACGAGGCGGGGCTGTCCCAGCACCTCAAGAGCAAGGGCGCGAGCAAGGTCATTCTCACCGCGCCGGGCAAGGGCAGTCTCAAGAATATCGTCGCGGGCATTAACAGCGACCAGATCGAGCCTACCGACGCGATCATCTCTGCCGCATCCTGCACCACCAACGCCATTGCACCGCCACTAAAAGCCATGGACGACGAGTTCGGTATCGTCACCGGCCACGTGGAGACGGTGCACGCCTATACCAATGACCAGAACCTGACCGACAACTACCACAAGGCATCCCGCCGCGGCCGCAGTGCTCCCCTCAACATGGTCATCACCGAAACCGGCGCCGCCAGCGCGGTAGGCAAGGTATTGCCGCAGTTGCAGGGCAAACTGAGCGGCAACGCCATTCGGGTTCCCACGCCGAATGTATCGATGGCCATCCTCAATCTCACCCTGAAGCGGGAGGTCACCCGGGACCAGGTCAATGAGTTCATGCGCAACCAGGCGCTGCATTCCGCCCTGCGCAGGCAAATTGATTACTCAGGCTCCCCGGAGGTGGTCTCCACTGATTTCGTGGGGTCGCGCCACGCCTGCATTTTCGACGCCCAGGCCACTATCGCCAATGGCAGCCAGGTCGTGATGTACCTCTGGTACGATAATGAGTTCGGCTACAGCTGCCAGGTGCACCGGGTGCTCGAGCGCATGGCCGGGATCCGTTTCGCCGTCTACCCCAAAGAGGGTTGATACCGCGCCTGTCCCGCGGTCTCCCACCCGCCGGGCAGATGCGCTGAGACAGCGCCGTCGCTGCGGTCAGATATTGGTAAAAGTTGTTCCTGGTCAAAGAACCTGGTGCGCTCTGGTGGTGTTTTATTGGACCCTTCCGTTATAATGCGCGCGCCTGGCTTCCGTCCCCTGGCCTGATCCCGCAGCTGCAGGTTGCACGCACTCCGGACGGCTCCAGTCCACCCACTTCCGTTCAGCTTTTTAGGCCGATTCTATGATCAAGATCAAGCGGGGCATGGACATTCCTATCCAGGGCGCGCCCCAGCAGGTAATAGAGGATGCGCCTGCGCCGCGCGCCGTGGGCCTGGTGGGCTATGACTACGTAGGCTTGAAGCCGACCATGGAGGTGCGCGAAGGGGAGCGGGTCAAGCTGGGCCAGTTGCTGTTCACGGACAAGAAAAACGAAGGTGTGCGCTATACCGCCCCCGCCAGCGGTGTCATCTCTGCCATAAACCGCGGTGCCAAGCGGGTTTTGCAGTCGGTGGTGATCGATCTCGAAGGCGATGAAGCCGTGCAGTTTCCCGCCTTCAGTGTCGAGGCCGCCGCCGCGTTGGATGCCGCCACAATTCGCGCTCAGTTGAATGAAGCCGGTCTTTGGACGGCGCTGCGGACCCGTCCCTATAGCAAGGCGCCGGCCCTGGGCAGCGCGCCTACCGCAATTTTTGTCACCGCGATCGACACCCATCCGCTGGCGCCGGATCCCCGGGTGATTATCGCCGGTGAGGCCGAGGCATTCGCGCTGGGGCAGGATCTGCTTGCCAGACTTACTTCCGGCAAGCTGTACCTGTGTGTCGCACCCGGGGCCGGCATCGCACAGGGCAGGGCGGCCAACATCGAGGTCGCCGAATTCGCAGGTCCGCACCCGGCGGGCCTGGCCGGTACCCATATCCATTTTCTCGGCAGCGCCGGCATCAACAAGGTCGTCTGGACGATCGGCTACCAGGACGTGATCGCCATCGGCCGCCTGTTTCTCGATGGCCGCCTCTATACCCGGCGGGTGATCTCCCTGGCCGGGCCACAGGTAGAACGACCGCGCCTGCTGCGCACCCGCCTGGGCGTGGACCTGCAGGCCCTGTGCGCCGGGCAGATGAAGGACGGTGAAAACCGTATCATCAGTGGCTCGGTGCTGGGTGGGCGCGGCGTTTCAGGCGCCACCTCCTACCTGGGTCGCTTCCACAACCAGGTCTCGGTGTTGCTCGAGGGGCGTCACCGCGCATTTATGGGCTGGCTGTCGCCCGGCCTGCAGAAGCACTCCAACCTGGGTATCTATGTCACCAGTTTTTTTGGCACCCGGCCGCTGCCGATGACCACCACCACCAACGGCAGCGAGCGCGCCATGGTGCCGGTGGGCAGTTACGAAAAGGTAATGCCCCAGGATATCCTGCCGACCCAGTTGCTGCGCGCGCTCATCGTGGGCGACACCGAGATGGCGCAGTCCCTGGGCTGCATGGAACTGGAGGAGGAGGACCTGGCCCTGTGCAGCTACGTCTGCCCTGGCAAGTACGAGTACGGTCCCATCCTGCGGGACAACCTGACTCGAATCGAGAAGGAGGGTTAAGGCGTGGGACTTCGACAGTTTCTGGACAGCATAGAACACCATTTCCATGAGGGCGGGCGCTACCAGAAATGGTTTGCCCTCTATGAGGTCATGGATACCTTCCTGTATACGCCCAATTCAGTAACCCGCTCCACCGCCCATGTGCGCGATGGCGTGGACCTCAAGCGCATCATGATCACCGTGTGGCTGGCGACCTTTCCCGCCATGTTCTACGGCATGTACAACCTGGGATTGCAGGCCAACGAAGTGCTGCCCGCAGGGCAGGGGATCGAAGGCTGGCGCGGCTTCCTGATCGAACTGCTGGGCGGCTACGATGCCAGTAGCATCTGGGACTGCTTGATATACGGCGCCGTGTTTTTCCTGCCGATCTATATCGTGACCTTTCTCGTGGGCATCAGCTGGGAGATCCTGTTTGCCGTTCGTCGCGGGCACGAGGTGAACGAGGGCTTCTTCGTCACTTCGATCCTGTTCGCGCTCACCTGCCCGCCGGATATTCCCCTGTGGCAGGTGGCCCTGGGGATCAGCTTCGGCGTGGTGATCGGCAAGGAGATTTTCGGCGGTACCGGCAAGAACTTCCTCAACCCGGCACTCACCGGGCGGGCGTTCCTGTATTTCGCCTACCCGGCCCAGTTGTCCGGCGACGCGGTCTGGGTCGCGGTTGACGGCCACACCGGCGCCACCGCGCTGTCGGTGGTCGCGTCCGAGGGAATGGATGCCCTGCGCCAGCAGTGGAGCTGGATGGAGGCCTTCATCGGCTCGATTCCCGGCTCCATCGGCGAGACCTCCACCCTGGCCATTTTCATCGGCGGCGCGCTGCTGCTGATCACCCGGGTGGCCTCCTGGCGAATCATGGCCGGGGTGATGATAGGCATGGTTGCCCTGTCGACCCTGTTCAACCTGATCGGCTCGGACGACAACCTGTCCTTCGCCATGCCCTGGTACTGGCACCTGGTCACCGGCGGCTTTGCCTTCGGCATGGTGTTCATGGCGACTGACCCTGTTTCGGCCTCCATGACCGATATCGGCAAATGGTACTTCGGTATACTGATCGGGGTCATGACCGTGCTGATCCGGGTGGTGAACCCGGCATTCCCCGAGGGCATCATGCTGGCAATCCTGTTCGCCAACATCTTTGCCCCCATGATCGATCACTTCGTGGTCCAGGCCAATATCAAGCGGAGGCTTGCCCGTGTCCAGTCATGAAAGCACCAGTAAAACGCTGCTAGTCGCCTTCTCCCTCAGTATCGTGTGCGCGGTATTTGTCTCCGCGGCCACCGTGATGCTGAAGCCGGTGCAGGAAGTCAACCAGGCCCTGGACCGCAAGCGCAATATCCTGGCCGCGGCCGGAATGCTGGTGGAAGGCAGGAGCGTGGAGGAGCAGTTCTCCCAGATCTCCACCCGTATCGTCGACCTGCGCACCGGCAGGTTTTCCGATGCCGAGGATCCGCAGAAGTATGACCAGCGCAGGGCAGCCAAGGATCCCTCCCAGTCCGAGAAGCTGCCCGTAGAGCAGGATCTGGGGAAGATTGGACGCCGCGAGCACTTCGCGGTCGTCTATGTGGTGGAGAACGACACGGGCGGCATTGACAAAGTCATCCTGCCGGTGCGCGGTTATGGCCTGTGGTCGACGCTCTATGGCTTTATCGCCGTGGAATCCGATGCCAATACCATCGCCGGGCTCGGCTTCTACCAGCATGGCGAAACACCGGGCCTGGGCGGTGAGGTGGATAACCCGCGCTGGATAGCCTTCTGGCCGGGGAAGGAGGTGTATCGCGACGGGGACGTGGCAGTGAGCCTGATCAAGGGCTCGGTTGACCCCGCCAGCGCCAATGCACCATGGCAGGTGGATGGTCTGGCCGGCGCCACGCTCACATCAAAGGGCGTGACCAACCTGTTGCATTTCTGGTTGGGCGAAAACGGCTTTCAACCATTCCTGAACAACCTTAGAAACGGGGAGGCGTGATCATGCAGTCACTCAAGGAAATTGTTACCGGGCCCATCTTCAAGAACAATCCCATCGCGCTGCAGATCCTCGGCGTGTGCTCGGCCCTGGCGGTCACCTCGTCCCTGAAGGTGACCCTGGTGATGTGTATCGCCCTCACTCTGGTCACCGCATTCTCCAGCCTGTTGATCTCGGCCGTTCGCAATCACACCCCGGGCAGCATTCGGATTATCGTGCAGATGGTGATTATCGCTTCGCTGGTAATCGTGGTGGACCAGTTTCTCAAGGCGTATGCCTTTGCCATCAGCAAGCAGCTGTCGGTGTTCGTGGGCCTGATCATCACCAATTGTATCGTGATGGGCCGGGCCGAGGCCTATGCCATGAAGAACCCGCCGGTCGCGAGTTTCCTCGATGGCATCGGCAATGGCCTGGGTTACAGCGTGGTGCTGATCGCGGTGGCCGTGGTGCGGGAATTGTTCGGCTCCGGCAAGCTGTTCGGGGTCGAGATCCTGCCCCTGGTAACCGAGGGCGGCTGGTACAACCCCAACGGTCTGCTCCTGCTTCCGCCCAGCGCGTTCTTCCTGATCGGGCTGCTCATCTGGGGCTTGCGCAGCGTCCGCACGGAACAGGTGGAGAAGCGCGAGTACAAGCTGGCGCGACATACCGCCGTAGGGGAGGGGGCGTAACATGGAACACTACCTGGGCCTCCTGGTCCGCGCGATTTTTGTCGAGAATATGGCACTGGCATTCTTCCTGGGCATGTGCACCTTCCTGGCACTTTCCAAGAAGATGAACGCGGCGCTGGGGTTGGGTGTGGCGGTGACCGTGGTACTGACCATAACAGTACCCATCAACAACCTCATTTATAACCATCTGCTGCGCGAAGGCGCGCTGGCATGGGCCGGCCTGCCCGACCTTGACCTCAGTTTTCTCGGCCTGCTCACCTATATCGGGGTGATTGCCGCGATGGTGCAGATACTGGAGATGTTCCTGGACAAGTATGTACCGGCACTCTACAACGCCCTCGGTGTTTTCCTGCCGCTGATCACGGTGAACTGCGCCATCCTGGGCGCCGCCCTGTTCATGGTGGAACGGGATTACAATTTTGGTGAGAGTGTGGTGTTCGGCGCCGGCTCCGGCATTGGCTGGGGGTTGGCCATCGTCGCCCTGGCGGGCATCCGCGAGAAGCTGAAGTACTCAGACGTGCCCGACGGCCTGCAGGGCCTGGGGATCACGTTCATGATGGCGGGGCTGATGGCGCTCGGCTTCATGTCCTTCGGCGGCATCGACATCTAGGCGGAATTGAACTGATATGGATATGACTATTGTATACGGCGTCACCATGTTCACGGTGATGGTGCTGATCCTGGTAATGATCATTCTCTATGCCCGCTCGGCGCTGGTCAGCACCGGTGATGTACACATCGAGATCAACGGCGAGAAGACCATCACGGTTCCTGCCGGTGGCAAGCTGCTGCAGACCCTGTCCGAGGCAAAGTTGTTCCTGCCTTCTGCCTGCGGTGGCGGTGGTACCTGCGCCCAGTGCAAATGCATCATCGCGGCAGGCGGCGGTTCCATGCTGCCCACCGAAGAAGCGCATTTTACCAGGCGTGAAGCGGCCGAGGGCTGGCGCCTCAGTTGCCAGGTTGCGGTCAAGCAGGACCTGAAGATCCAGGTGCCGGAGGAGGTCTTCGGGGTCAAGCAGTGGGAGTGCACGGTGGTGTCCAACCCCAATGTGGCGACCTTCATCAAGGAACTGACACTGAAGCTGCCCGAGGGGGAAAGCGTGGATTTCCGCGCGGGCGGTTACGTCCAGCTGGAATGCCCTCCCCACCACGTCAAGTATGCGGACTTCGACATTGGCGCCGAATACCGCGGCGACTGGGAGCGCTTCGGGTTTTTCAAGCTGGAATCCGTGGTTAAGGAGACGACCATACGGGCCTACTCCATGGCCAACTACCCCGAGGAGCGGGGCCTGGTCAAATTCAATATCCGCATCGCTACCCCGCCCCCGGGCAGCCAGGGCATTCCCCCGGGCATCATGTCCTCCTGGGTGTTCGGCCTCAAGCCCGGTGACAAGGTCAAGGTCTACGGGCCCTTCGGTGAGTTCTTTGCCAAGGACACGAATGCCGAGATGGTATTCATCGGCGGTGGCGCGGGTATGGCGCCAATGCGCTCACACCTTTTCGACCAGTTGAAGCGGCTCCATTCCAAGCGCAAGATTTCCTTCTGGTATGGCGCGCGCTCCCTGCGCGAGATGTTCTACCAGGATGAGTACGACCAGCTCGCCGCGGAAAACCCGAACTTCCAGTGGCATGTCGCCCTGTCTGATCCGCAGCCCGAGGACAACTGGACCGGCTACACCGGCTTTATCCACAATGTGCTGTACCAGGAGTACCTCAAGGACCACCCGGCGCCCGAGGACTGCGAGTATTACATGTGTGGGCCGCCCATGATGAATGCCGCCGTGGTACAGATGCTGAAAGAGCTCGGTGTCGAGCCTGAGAATATCCTGCTCGATGACTTTGGCGGTTAGTGCCCGAAGCCACCCCCGCCGGTGGCTTCTTGCTTTTACCGGCCTCTTTTTGCTGTGTGCCCTGGCTGCCTGCGGCGAGCGGCACTCGCCGCTCCAGCTCAGCGGCCAGAGTATGGGCACCAGCTGGCATGTCACGGTGGTGCCGGGTCCAGCCACACCGACGGCGGCAGCCCTGCAACAGGGTATCGAGGCGGAGCTGGAGGCAGTAAACCGCAGTATGTCGACCTACCGGGCGGATTCCGAGATCAGCCGCTTCAACGCCACGGGAATTGACCAGTGGTTTGAACTTTCCCCTGAGCTCTACACAGTGTTGTCCGCCGCCATGGCCATCGGTTGGCAGAGCGATGGCGCCTATGACGTCACCGTCGGGCCTCTCGTCGACCTATGGGGCTTTGGCCCCCCTGGCCCAGTGGCGGCAGCGCCTTCGG
The DNA here is from genome assembly GCA_963700715.1 of uncultured Gammaproteobacteria bacterium. GTDB lineage: Bacteria > Pseudomonadota > Gammaproteobacteria > Pseudomonadales > Halieaceae > JARRPM01. Next base: position 80,675 of record CAVOYP010000006.1, on the reverse strand, counting down.
ACGACGCCGTTACGGCGGTTCTGGAGCGGGTGGGACAGGATCAGCTGCGGCTCGACGGGGAGGGCCGGCGCCTGTTGAAACGCGGCCCCGTCAGCCTGGATCTGTCTTCTATTGCCAAGGGCTATGGGGTTGACCGGGTCGCCCAGTGGCTGGCTTCGCAGGGGGTGGAGCGCTACCTCGTCGAAGTGGGTGGAGAGATGCGCCTGGCGGGTTTGAGCGCCCGTGGTGACCCCTGGCGCATCGCGATCGAGCGCCCAGAGAGCGGTGACCGCGCGGTGGAACAGGCTATCCGCCTCACCGATGTGGGGATAGCCACCTCTGGTGACTACCGCAATTTCTTCGAGGTCGAGGGCAAGCGTTACTCCCACAGTATCGACCCCAGGCGCGGCTACCCCGTGGCTCATGATCTGGTATCGGTGACAGTGGTCCACCCCAGTTCCATGATGGCGGACGGCTGGGCCACCGCACTGGTTGTGTTGGGTTACGAGAAGGCGATGGCGGTGGCGCAGGAGCAGGGATTAGCGGTATATTTCATCCGGCGCCAGGACGATGCCTTTCTTGAAAGCCACACCGCGGCGTTTGCACCATACCTGGAACAATCCGGGGCCGAACACTAACAGGAATCCACCGGGTTCCGGAGGCAGGACATGTCCCTCTTTCTTATCACCTTGCTCATCTTCTGCCTGGTTATGGCGGGGATGGCTGTGGGCGTAATGAACGGGCGCGCGCCCATCAAGGGCTCCTGCGGCGGCATGGGTGCACTGGGCGTCGATACCGCCTGCGAAATCTGCGGTGGCAATCCGCAGCGCTGTGACGAGCAGACCCGGGAACCGAAAGCGCGGCCGAGCGACGCCGCTCTGTACTATGCAGCAGACACCCAGGCTGCAGACAAGGCTGGCGACAATTAGCCCACCGGTTGGCCCTGCTTGAACCCCCCTGGTGGTTCCATCGGGCACTACGCGCCCTTCATCGGCCTGCGCTACAGCTTCAGTCGCAAGCGCAATCGCTTTACCTCTGTTATTGCCATGGTATCCATGTTGGGAATGGTTCTCGGCGTGGCCAGCCTGATCGCGGTGCTGTCGGTGATGAACGGTTTCGGGGGCGAGTTGCGCCAGCGTATCCTGTCCCTGGTGCCGCACGGTTACGTGGCACATGGCGATGCCGGTATCGCCGGTTGGACTGAGCTGGCCGCGCGCTTGCGGCAGTCACCCGGTGTCGTCGCAGTCTCACCCTACATCAGCGACAAAGTGCTGCTGGCCAGTCCCACCAACCTGCGCGGTGCAGTGCTCACCGCCATCGATCCGGCGCTGGAGAAAGACGTTTCGCGGATCCCGGCGACCATGGTGGCGGGCTCGCTGGAAAGCCTCGGCGAGGACGGCTTCAACGTGGTGCTGGGGGCTGCCCTGGCCCGTGTCCTGCGGGTCGGCCCGGGGGATTTCGTCGATGTGACTGTGCCGCGGCTGACCGTTACGCCGCTGGGCGTGTTCCCCCGCAGCAAACGGCTGCGGGTGAGCGGCCTGTTCGAGGTCGGCGCCCAGCCGGATGGCTACCAGGCCTATGTCTCCCTGGCTACCGGGCAGAAGCTGCTGGGCCAGAGTGGGCTTGTCGATGGCCTGCAGGTGAGAACAACCGACCTGTTTGCGGCGCCGGCCATCATGGCGCAGCTGGCGCAGGGCCTGCCTGCCGACTTCCAGGTCAGCGACTGGAGCCAGTCCCAGGGCTCTCTCTTTCGCGCGGTTAAAATGGAGAAGTTGATGGTGAGCCTGTTACTGCTCAGCGTGGTGGCCGTCGCGGCGTTCAATATCGTCTCAACCCTGGTGATGTCGGTGGCCGAGAAGCGGCGCGACATCGCGGTGCTGCGCACCATGGGCGCCCGCGCCAGCGGTATCATGGTGATATTTGTCGCCCATGGGCTGGGGCTCGCCGCGGTCGGCATTTCCGTTGGCGCCGCGTTGGGCACAGTACTGGGCCTGAATATCTCGCGGGTCACCGTATTCATCGAAAACGCCTTTGGAGTGAAATTGTTCGATCCCAGTGTCTATTTCATCAGCGAGCTGCCGTCCGACCTGCAGTGGTCGGATGTCGGTGCGGTGGTGCTCGCCTCGCTTGTGCTGAGCTTGCTGGCCACCCTCTACCCCGCCTGGCGGGCCACCCGTATCGCCCCCGCCGAGGTATTGCGCTATGAGTAGCCCGGTGCTGCGCTGCGAATCGCTGTGCCGCGCCTACGAGGATGGCGGCAGGCGGGTGAACGTCCTGGAGAATGTGGAGCTCAGCCTGTGGGCGGGGGAAAAGATTGCCATCATCGGCGCTTCCGGCTCCGGCAAGTCGACTCTCCTGAACCTGCTCGGTGGCCTGGATAACCCCAGCAGCGGCCGGGTGCTGATGGCGGGGCAGGACCTGGCGACGCTGGGCGAGCGGGAGCTGTGCCAGCTGCGCAACCAGCGCCTGGGTTTTGTCTACCAGTTTCACCACCTGCTGCCGGAGTTCGACGCCAGGGAGAACGTGGGCATGCCGCTGCTTATCGCCGGCCTGCCGCGGGCGGAGGCCTGGGGCAGGGCGGCGCGGATGCTGGAGCGGGTGGGCATGTCCCATCGGCTCGATCACCGCCCGGGACAGCTCTCCGGCGGGGAGCGCCAGCGCGTCGCCATCGCCAGGGCACTGGTGTGCAGCCCGGACGTGGTGCTGATGGACGAGCCCACCGGCAACCTGGACCCGCACTCCGCCGCCCAGGTGCTCGAACTGATAGACGAGCTCGGCCAGGAGCAGTGCCGCGTTCGTGGTGGTGACCCACGATCCCGCCATCGCCGGCCAGATGAATCGCACCCTGGAATTGCGCGACGGCTGCCTCCGGGCCCTGCCATGAATTTCCGCGAGCAGCTGCGCATAGCCGTGCGCTACACCTTCGCCTTTGGCGGCGGCCACCTATCCACGTTCCTGTCGACCCTGTCCATGCTCGGGCTGGTGCTGGCCATCAGCCTGCTGATCGTGGTGCTGTCGGTGATGAACGGCTTCGACAAGGAGATGCGCGAGCGGATACTGGGCATGGTGCCGCACATCACGCTGCACTCGACCATCCCGATAGAGGACTGGCGTGAACGCCAGGCCCTGGTCGCCAGTCATCCCGACGTGGTCGAAGTGACCCCGTTTACCGAGTTTGACGCGCTGTTCATGCGCTCGAACAGGATTGAGACGGCGCTGGGGATCGGTATCGACAGCGATGATGCCGCCGCCATTGCGCGCCAGCTGCCCGGCCTCGCCAACGATGAGATAGCCGCCTTCCGGGAACAGCGCAACAGCCTGGTGCTGGGTGCGGGGATCGCCGCCCTGCTGGGGGTGACCCCGGGGGATGAGCTGACCCTGATAGTGCCGGGCGGGGGCCCCGGGCCAGACGCCAGGGCAACCCGGTTCGAGTCCCTGCGGCTGGTGGCGGTGCTCGAGACCGGCACCGAGCTCGACCAGGTCGCAGCCCTGGTGCCGCTGGGTCTCGCCTCCGAACTGGCGGGGCTGGGCAGTGCGGTCAGCGGATTGCGCATCGCCACCCGGGACCTGTTCGACGTGACCCGAATCGGCTGGGAGCTGATGAATAATATGCCGACCGGTTATTACGCCACCAACTGGATGATGACCCATGGCAACCTGTACTCGGCCATCCAGCTGTCCCGCGACCTGGTGAGCATCCTGCTGTTTTCGATCATCGCCGTGGCGGCGTTCAACGTGGTCTCCTCCCTGGTGCTGGTGGTGTTCGACAAGCAGGGCAATATCGCCATCCTGCGTACGCTGGGCGCATCGCCGCGCGATGTGGCGATCATTTTCGTCCTCCAGGGCGCCATGATCGGGGTGGTGGGTGCCGCCCTTGGAGCGGCGTTTGGCATCGCGGGCAGCCTGGCGGTGCCGGGGCTGGTGAGCGCACTGGAGCGTTTGCTGGACATGAACTTCCTCAACACCGACGTATACCCGGTTTCGTTCCTGCCGGTCGACCTGTTGTGGCGGGACATCCTGGTGGTCGGCGGGGTGGCGCTGGCCATGTGCGTGGTGGCGGCCATCTATCCCGCCGTGCGGGCGGCGCGGCTGGCGCCAGCCATGATCCTCAACCAGGACCGTAACTGAGAGTCAGCTTTTCTGGCTGGCGGCGCGCCGCCGGTTGCGCTGCTTCCATTGCACCGAGACCCGCCAGCGCCATAGCAGGCTGATGACGAAATACCCCAGGCAGCCAAAGAACAGGCCGCACACCAGGCAGCCCAGCAGGAACGGCTGCCAGATATGGGCCAATTGGCTGCCGAGCCATGCAAAGCTGAGTTCGAACTCCAACTGGCTGACCGGGACATCGAGCAGCAGCGCGCCTACCCGGTACGCCATTAAAAACAGGGGCGGCATGGTCACCGGATTGGTAATCAGTACCAGGCAGACCGACAGTGGCAGATTGCAACGCAGCCGCATCGCGGCCAGGGCGGCCACGGGCATCTGTCCGGGTATGGGGATGAATGCCACGAACAGCCCCACGAAGAAGGCCATGGACGCGGAGTAGCGATTCAGATGCCACAGGTTCGGTTCGTAGATCCAGTCACCCAGCACGTGCAGTGACTTTATCTCCCGTATCCGGGCCGCGCTGGGCATGATTGATTTAAGGGTTTTTTTCGGCATGGTGTTCGCGGTCGGATCTGCTGTGTTGTTCCCTGTTCACCTGTGATTCACTGGCCCGGCTGCGGCGGCCACTTCGGGGTGGGCATTATGCCCGCAATACGCCGGGTACTCTAGCTGGGACGCCCTGAATGAGATCATGGATGATCGGGCTGCTGCTGGGCCTGCTGCCGGTGTTGCTGTTGCCGCGCCTGCCCGCCCCCTGGGCAGCGGCGGCAGCCGGAGCCGTTGGGCTGTTGCTGCTGTTGCGTCGGCAGGGCCGGTATCGCTTCAGCGCCGGCCTGGCACTGGGCTGTGCGCTGGCCCTATTCGACGGGCAGCTCCTGCTGGGCCATCGAATAGCCGAGGCCTGCGTCGGCCAGCCGCTTACCCTCACCGGCCAGGTTGCCGCCCTGCCGCGTCTGGGTCAGCTGCCTGATGGCAGCGGCCGCCAGCGGTTCGAGTTTGCGGTGCAGGCCCTGGCGCCCGAGCGCTGCGCGGGCCCGCGCAAAGTCCTGTTGTCCTATTACGGTCCGGCAAAAATGATTCCCGGGGACACCTGGACGTTTCCGGTAAAGCTCAGCAAACCGTGGGGCCTGGCCAATCCCGGATCCTTCAACCTGCAGGCCTGGTATGCCCAGACCGGTATCGATGCGGTGGGCAGTGTCAGGTCGGGTCCCGCGCTGAAGGGGCCCGGGCCCAGGGCGCTCGGGAGCTTGCCGGAACGCTTGCGGCAGGCTGTCACTGAGCGCATTGACGCGCTGCCGCTGGATGCTGATGTCGCCGCCGTTCTGGCCGCCGTTACGGTCGCTGACAAAAGCGGCATCGATGCCGCCCTGTGGAGCCTCTTTCAGCAATTCGGCATCAATCACCTGCTGGTGATTTCCGGTTTGCATGTCGGCCTGGTGGCGGGGGCTGCCTGGTTGCTTGGGGGACTGTTGCAGCGCCTGCTGTTGCTGCCCGGACTGTCGGCCGGCTGGCTGCCGGGGCTGCTGGCGCTGACCTGCTGCATTGCCTACAGCGCCCTGGCCGGTTTTTCCGTGGCTACCCAACGGGCGCTGTGCATGTTGTGCTGCTTTATCGTGGCGGGCATGGCGGGGCGCAGCAGTGGCCCGGGCAACACCCTGTTGCTGGCAGCGGTGGTGGTGCTGGGCCTGAATCCGCTGGCCGCGCTGGGCAGCGGATTCTGGCTGTCATTCAGCGCGGTGGCCGCCCTGTTGTGGCTGGGCGCCTGGCAGCGCGGCCTCCCGCCCTGGCAGCGGATGCTCGGGACCCACGGTTTCATGTCCCTGGCCATGTTGCCCCTGGGCGCCTGGTGGTTCGGCGGCACCAGTGTGGTGGCGGGCCTGGCGAACCTGGTGATGGTGCCGCTGGTCGGGATGGTGGTCGTGCCCCTGGCCCTGCTGGCGGTGGTGGCCATGTTCGCCCTGCCCTGGGCTGAACCGAGCCTGTGGCGGCTGGCGGCCTGGCCGTTGCAGCTGGTGCTGCCCGTCGCCAGGCAGTTGTCCGAGGCCGGTGGTACCTGGTTCTTCCAGCAGACCCCGGGGGCGCTGGCGGATGTGCTGTTGGCCACCGTGGGCGTGGCCCTGCTGGTAGTGCCGGTGTCCCGGTACATGAGGTCGCTGGCCCTGCTGCTGGTGCTGCCGCTGTTACTGCCGCCGGACGTTCCCGCTCGCTTTCCCCGTGCTGAAGAGCCTGACGGGTTCACCCGGGTGACGGTCCTGGATGTGGGGCAGGGTACCTCGGTGGTAGTCGAGGCGGGTGCGCGTGTCCTGGTGTATGACACCGGTGGCGGAGACCCCGGGGGCAATAATATGGCCGGCTCGGTGCTGTTGCCCTACCTGCGCCAGCGCGGCATCGGCGCCCTGGACACACTGGTGATCAGCCACCCGGACAACGACCACAGTGCCGGCGCCGGCACCCTGCTGGCCGCGCTGCCGGCCGCCAGGGTCTATCACGGCCTGCCCATGCCGGTGCTGGACTCGGGCCGCCCCTGTCTCTCGGGCCAGGCCTGGCGCTGGCCCGGGGGGCAGCGCTTCCAGTTCCTGTCCCCGGAGGGCGCCGGTGCCGGTTCCAGTAACGACCACTCCTGCGTGTTGCAGATCGAGGCCGGCGGCCGACGCCTGCTGCTGGCGGGGGATGTACATGAGGGCAGGGAGCGGGAACTGGTGCGCTACTGGGGCGAAAGCCTCGCCAGCGACTGGTTGCTGGTAGCGCACCACGGCAGCCGCAGTTCGTCTTCCTGGGCGCTGCTCAAGGCGGTACAACCCGATTACGCCGTGGTCAGCGCCGGTTACGCCAATCGTTTCGGGCATCCACACCCCGCTGTGGTGGACCGGCTGGGACGCATGGGCGCCAAGGTCCATAACACCGCCACGGGGGGCGCACTGGCATTCGAGTTTGTGCCGGGCCAGCCGGTGCGCGTGACCAGCTGGCGGCAGCAGCAGCGGCGCTTCTGGATGTAGCTCGCTGCGGTTTCTTACCCTTTGGCCCTGTGCGTATAATGGCGCCATTACAAAAACCAGGGGTGGGGGGATAACGTGCTCGAGGTGTTCATTGCCGGCGGCTGGCTCATGTGGCCAATACTGCTTTGCTCGATCGTCGGCTTGGCGATTTGTGTGGAGCGCTTTTATACCCTTAACCCGAAGAAGATCGCGCCGCCGCACCTGCTGGCCACCGTCTGGAAGCAGCTAAAGGCCGGCGAACTCGATGCGGAGCGACTGCGCAACCTGAAGAAAGCCTCGCCGCTGGGCCGGATACTCGCCGCGGGTCTGGGCAATGCCTACCACGGCCGCGATGTGATGAAAGAGAGTATCCAGGAAGCGGCGGGCCATGTGATCCACGATCTCGAACGCTATCTCAACACCCTGGGTACTATCGCTGCGGTATCGCCCCTGCTGGGACTGCTCGGCACGGTGTTCGGCATGATCACGGTGTTCGCTGAAATCATGGCCCAGGGCACCGGCAACGCCAGCGCCCTGGCGGGTGGTATTTCGCAGGCACTGATCACCACCGCCGCCGGGCTCACTGTTGCCATCCCGGCGCTGGTCATGCACCGCTATTTCGTCGGCCGGATTGACGGCATCGTGGTGGAACTGGAGCAGGAGACCATCAAGCTGGTGGATGCCCTCCACAGTGAAGAAAACACGGAAGCACAGGCGTGAAATTCCGCCGCCTGCACCGGGAAGAGGTTGGCATCAACCTCACCCCGCTGATCGACGTGGTCTTCCTGCTGCTGATTTTTTTCATGGTTTCCACCACCTTTACCCGCGAAACCCAGCTCAGTATCGACCTGCCCGAGGCTAGCGGCAGCGCGCGGGAAACCAGTGAGCAGCAGGTGGAGATACTGGTTGACGAGGGCGGCAACTACCGGGTGAACGGCCAGGGCCTGGTGGATAACCGGATGCGAACCCTGCAGGCCGCTATTTACAAGATCTCCGCCGGCGATACCACCCTACCGATGGTGATCACTGCCGACGCCGATGCGGCGCACCAGTACGTGGTGCGCGCCATGGATGCCGCCGGCCAGATGGGCTTCGTTCACCTCAGTATTACCACCAGGCAGCCTGCCGGGTCGGACAGCGGTGGCTAGGCGGGCCACTTCGTCGGCGCAGCGCCAGGGCGGAGCGGGCCACAGCAGTGACTGGCAGATTTATCGCCGACTCTTCGGCTACGTCATCCCGCAGTGGGCGATATTTGCCCTGAGCCTGCTTGGCTATCTCATCTATTCGCTGGGCAATGTACTGCTTGCCGACCTGTTGCAGTTCCTGCTCGACTCCCTCGATGATTCGGTCGAGGTCACCTCTGGAATCGTCTCTACCGTGGTCTATAACCTGTTCGACGCCGGCTCCCTGGACCGCGTGCAATTTGCGCGCGTCGCCGTTCCCGTAGCCATGGTGCTCATCGCCTCGGCCCGGGCCTGCGGCTTTTTCATCGGCAACTATTTCATGAGCTATGTGGCGCGCACCCTGATCCACAAGCTGCGCTGCCAGTTGTTCGATCGATTGCTGGTGGCGCCGGCTGCCTACTATGACGCCCATAACCAGGGCGCGCTGATCTCGAAAGTGACTTTCAATGTCGAGCAGGTCAGCGGTGCGGTCACCAAGGCTTTGAAAACCGTGGTGCGCGAGGGGCTCACCGTAATTGCCCTGGCCGCCTACATGTTGTACCTGAACTGGCGCCTGTGCCTGGTCTTTGTCGTGGTCATTCCCATCATCGCCACCGTGGTCACCTACGTTGGCAGGCATTTCCGCCGCTACAGCCGGCGTATCCAGTCCTCCATGGGCGATGTCACCCAGGTCTCCGGCGAGGGCATCAGCGGTTACCGGGAGATTCGTGTCTTTGGCGCCCAGTCCGGGCAGCGGCAGCGCTTTGGCGCTGCCAGCCAGTACAACCGCGCCCAGAACCTCAAACTGGCACTGGTCGATGGCCTGAGCACACCGGTAATCCAGACCCTGCTGGCCCTGGCGCTGGCGACCCTGGTTTGGTTTGCCCTGAGCCCCGACATCCTGCGGGGCTTTACCGCCGGCTCACTGGTGGCATTCCTCACGGCGGCCACCCAACTGGGCAAGCCGATCCGCCAGCTGAGCGAGATCCAGAGCATTATCCAACAGGGCCTGGCCGCGGCGGAGGACATCTTCGCCCAGCTCGACCTGGATGACGAGGTGGACTCGGGCCGCTACGAGGTGGCCCGCGCGAGGGGCGATATCAGCCTGCGGGGCGTGTCATTTGCCTACCCTGGCAGCGATCGCCTGGTACTGCAGGACGTATCGCTGGAAATCCCCGCCGGCAAAACGGTCGCCCTGGTGGGCCGTTCGGGCAGCGGCAAAACGACCCTGGTGCAATTGCTGGCGCGGTTCTACCCGCCGCGACAGGGTGTCATCCTGCTCGATGGGATCCCGCTGGAGGATTACCGGCTGGCCAGCTTGCGGGCGCAACTGGCCGTGGTGCCGCAGCATGCGGCCCTGTTCAACGACACGGTCTACAACAATATCGCCTTCGGCACCCAGGCCGCCGCGAGCCGGGACGCGGTGCTCGCGGCGGCCGAGTCCGCCTTCGCACGGGAATTCGTCGAGGCCCTGCCGGCAGGGTTCCAGACAGTGCTGGGCGATGACGGCGGCGGCCTCAGCGGCGGCCAGCGCCAGCGCATCGCCATCGCCCGGGCCATGCTCAAGGATGCCCCCGTGTTGATCCTCGACGAGGCCACATCGGCCCTGGACAACGAGTCGGAACATCGCATCCAGCGGGCGCTCGACAATGCCAGGGCCAATCGCACCACCATTGTCATTGCGCATCGCCTGTCCACCGTGGAGCACGCAGACAGCATCGTGGTGATGGACGCGGGCAGGGTAGTGGCCAGCGGCACACACGCGCAGCTGCTGCGGGAGGGCGGCCTGTACGCCCAGCTCTACCAGCAGAAATTTGCCGTGTGATGATCGCGCCGCGTGCCGCCAGGCCACCCCGGCCGGGGCTGGCGGAAGCCCTGGTCAACGCCTGGTACGGCAGCGCCCGCTGGCTGTGGTTGTTGCGGCCACTGGAAGCACTGTTTCGCAGCCTGGCGGCGCTTCGGCGCGGGCTCTACCGCCACCGGCTGCTGGGTGTTTACCGCGCCCCGGTACCGGTGGTCGTGGTGGGTAACATCAGCGTCGGCGGCACCGGCAAGACGCCGGTGGTGATCGCGCTGGTGGAACGCCTGCAGCAGCTTGGACTGCGGCCGGGTGTGGTCAGCAGGGGCTACGGTGCGGGCCGCTCAAGCGCACCGCTGCGGGTGCGGGCCGACAGCCCCGCCGCCCAGTGTGGCGATGAACCTCTCCTGATCCACCGGCGCACGGGCTGCCCCTGCGTGGTGGCGCGGCGGCGGACGCAGGCGGTGCAGGCCCTGCTGGCGGGTGCCGAGGTGGATATCGTCATCAGCGACGATGGCCTGCAACATTATGCCCTGGCGCGTGACCTCGAAATCGCCCTGGTCGATGCACAGCGCGGCACCGGCAATGGCTTCTGCCTGCCCGCGGGCCCCCTGCGCGAGCCGCGACAGCGGCTGGATAAAGTCGATTTTGTGCTGTATCGCGGCAGCGTGGAGCCCCGCCGCGGGATGCACTACGCGGTGGACTGCCTGGTCAATATCGACAGCGGCGAGCAACGGCCGGCGACGCCGGCGGCCCTGGCCACCGAGGTCGTCGCCGTGGCCGGAATCGCCCAGCCGGACCAGTTTTTCGACACCCTGGTGGCCCTGGGTTTCGAGCCCGTGCGGCGTTTTTTCGCCGACCACCACCGATACACCGCAGCGGATTTTACCGGGCTGCTGCAGCAGCCGATTATCATGACCGAGAAGGACGCGGTAAAATGCGCCGGCCTCGCCGGCGTCAATGCCTGGTACCTCAAAATCACCGCGCGGCTGCCCGCCGCCGTGACCGATGCCGTGGTCGCGCTGGCGCGTCGCTGACTTTTCTACGGAGCTTACATGGCCTATACGGTTGTCATTCCCGCCCGCTACGGTTCCACCCGCCTGCCGGGCAAACCGCTGCTGGACATCGCCGGTAAACCCATGGTGCAGCGGGTGTGGGAGCAGGCGCGCCGCAGTGCCGCCCGGGAGGTGGTCATCGCCACAGACGATGAGCGCATCATGGCTGTGGCCGAGGGCTTCGGCGCCAGGGTCTGCATGACCTCGTCCGATCATCCCTCTGGTACCGACCGCTTGCACGAAGTAGCCGCCTATTTCGGTTGGGGCGACGAGCAGATCGTGGTCAATGTGCAGGGCGACGAGCCCATGATCCCACCCGGCGTCATCGACCAGGTGGCACGCAACCTGGCAACCCATACCCAGGCCGGTATCGCCACCCTGTGCGAGGGCATTGTCGATATCGCCGAGCTGCTGGATCCCAATGCCGTCAAGGTGGTGTGTGACCGCCGCGGCATGGCCCTGTATTTCAGTCGCGCCGCCATCCCCTGGCCGCGGGAACATTTCCGTTCGGGGCGGGACGCCATGCCGACCCAGGGCAACTGGCAGCGCCATATTGGCATCTACGCCTACCGCACCGCGTTCCTGCACCAGTACGTCACCTGGCAACCGGCGCCGCTGGAGCAACTGGAGCAGCTGGAGCAGTTGCGGGCGCTCTACAACGGTGTTGGTATCCATGTGGCGACCGCCGCTGAACCTGTGCCCCCGGGCGTCGATACCCAGGCGGATCTCGACGCGGTGCGCGCCCGGTTCAGCGGCGCCACGCTCCCGTGACAGTCGCGGCCAGGCAGCAGGAGTCCGGTAATGCACGTCCTGCACGCTGAGTCACTGCAGCCATACAATACCCTCGCCCTGGAGGGGACCGCCAAAGCCCTGGTGCGGGTCGGCGATGACGCGCAGTTGACCCAGGCGCTGGCATGGGCCTCGAGCCGGGGCCTGGCCGTAATCCCGCTGGGGGAGGGCAGCAACGTGGTGATTGCCGGCGACCTCGATGCCATGGTGCTGCGCCTCGATACCCGCGGCATCGAGGTGCTGGAGGAGCGGGGCGATGCGGTGACCCTGCGGGTGGCCGCCGGGGAGCAGTGGCACCAGCTGGTGCAGTGGACCCTGCGACACGGCCTCTACGGGCTGGAGAATCTCGCCCTGATACCCGGTACGGTCGGGGCGGCGCCGATCCAGAATATCGGCGCCTATGGCGTCGAACTCGCGCCGCTGGTGCAGCGGGTGCATTGCGTCGCGATAGACGGCGCCCGCACACAGTCACTGGCGGGCATGGAGTGCCGCTTCGGCTATCGCGACAGCGTATTCAAGCATGAGCTGCAGGACCAGCTGGTGATCACCCACGTCACGCTGGAGCTGAGCAGGCGCCCCGATGTGCACACCGCCTACCCGGTGCTGGCACAGGCCCTGGCAGAGCGCGGGGTCGACCAGCCGACACCCCAGGCGGTATTCGAGGCGGTGGTGGATATCCGCCGCAGCAAGCTGCCGGATCCCGCCCTGGTTCCCAACGCCGGCAGCTTCTTCAAGAACCCGGTGCTGCCGGCGCCGCAGGCGCAGGACCTGGCCGCGCGTTTCGCGGGGCTGCCACAGTACCCGCAGCCCGACGGCCGGGTGAAGCTGCCCGCCGCCTGGCTGATCGATTACTGTGGCTGGAAGGGATACCGCGCTGAAGGCCTGGGAATTCATCCCGAGCACGCGCTGGTCATCGTCAATTACGGTAACAACAGCGGCGCGCAGTTGCTGGCGCTCGCCGCCGAGGTGGCGCGCTCGGTGCTGGACACCTTCGGCGTGGCCCTGGAAATCGAGCCGCGAATTTACGGCGCGCCGGCGTGAGCCGAGTTCGACCACAAGGCCTTCCTCAAGACCCTGACCACCCGCCCGGGGGTGTACCAGATGTACGACGCCGCGCACAAATTGCTGTACGTGGGCAAGGCGCGCAACCTGAAGAACCGGGTGGGCAGCTATTTCCGGGCCAGCGGGCTCACCGAGAAAACCATGGCGCTGGTGGCGCGCATCCACGAAATCCAGGTGACCGTGACCACCACCGAGGTGGATGCTCTGCTGCTGGAGCACAACCTGATCAAGACCCAGCAGCCGCCCTACAATATCCTGCTGCGCGACGACAAATCCTATCCCTATATTTTCCTTTCCAGCGAAGACAAGTATCCGCGCCTCAGCCTGCATCGCGGTGCGAAGCGGCGCAAGGGAGCAGTATTTCGGCCCCTATCCCAGCGCCGGCGCCGTGCGCGAATCACTGCACTTCCTGCAGAAAGTGTTCAAGGTGCGCCAGTGCGAGGACAGCTTCTTCAGCAATCGCTCGCGCCCCTGCCTGCAGCACCAGATCGACCGCTGCACCGCGCCCTGTGTCGAGCTGGTGACACCGCAGGAGTACGCGCGACAGGTCGAGAACACGGCGCTGTTCCTGCGCGGCAAGTCCCAGGAACTGATGGTGCGCCTGGCCGACGACATGGAGCGGGCCGCATCCGAGCTTGCCTACGAGAAAGCCGCCGTCTACCGCGACCAGTTGAGCCAGTTGCAACAGGTGCAGGCCAGCCAGGGCATCGAGGGCGTGAAGGGCGACCTGGATATCGTGGCCGCGGCGGTGGCGGCGGGCAGGGCCTGTGTCCAGGTGTTGTTTGTGCGCGGCGCCCGGGTGCTGGGCAGCAAGACCTACTACCCGCCACTGCGTCTGCAGGAGACAGCGGCAGAAGTGCTCAGCGCGTTCATTCCCCAGTATTACCTCGGCGGCGCACGCGCCGATACCGGCCGAACTGCTGGTCAACGAGGCGCCGGAGGATGCGGCCACCCTGGCCCTGGCCCTGTCCAGCGCGGCGGGGCGGCAGGTCAGGCTGCGCAGCAGGGTGCGCGATGCCCGCGCGCGCTGGCTGCAGCTGGCCCTGCAGACCGCCCAGACCAACCTGGCATCCCACCTCACCGGGCGCCAGTCCGTCGTCGAGCGCCTGCAGGCCCTGCAGGAGTTGCTGGGTCTGCCGGAGCTGCCCGAGCGCATGGAGTGTTTCGATATCAGCCACAGCTCCGGGGAGGCCACGGTGGCCTCCTGCGTGGTATTCGACCAGGGCGGCCCGCGCAAGTCCGACTACCGCAGGTTCAATATCGAGGGCATTACCGGGGGCGACGATTACGCCGCCATGCAGCAGGCCCTGGAGCGCCGCTACAAGCGTCTCAAATCCGGCGAGGCGCCGCTGCCGGATATCCTGTTCATCGATGGCGGCAAGGGCCAGGTCAGCCAGGCCATGTCGGTGCTGGCGGACCTGCAGGTCGACCGGCGTCGAAGTCATCGGGGTGGCCAAGGGCGTCACCCGCAAGGCGGGATTTGAGACCTTGCTCAACGGCGCCACCGGTCGCGAGCGCCAGTTGGGAGTCGATCATCCCGCCCTGCACCTGATCCAGCAGATACGGGACGAGGCGCACCGTTTCGCCATCACCGGCCACCGGGCGCGACGGGACAAGGCCCGCCAGCGCTCCGGGCTGGAGGACATAGCCGGGGTGGGGGCAAAGCGCCGGCGCGAACTGCTGCGCCATTTCGGCAGTGCCCAGGCGGTGGAGAACGCCAACATCGACGAGTTGAAGAAAGTTTCAGGAATTAGTGCCACAATGGCCCAACAAATATACGATCACCTGCATAATATCGGTGACTAGCCCGAAGGGGAGCGAGGCGCCTTGCCCATCAACATACCCAACGCACTGACCATCCTGCGGATACTCCTGATTCCGGTGCTGGTGGTGGTCTTCTACCTGCCATTTCAGCAACCACCTGATGGTGGCGGCGATCATCTTTGCCCTCGCCGCCGTTACCGACTGGATCGACGGCTACCTCGCCCGGCGCCTGGGCCAGATGACCGCCTTCGGTGCATTCCTCGACCCGGTGGCCGACAAGCTGATGGTGGCCATCACCCTGGTGCTGCTGGTGGAGCGCCACGACACCCTGCTGTTCACCCTGGCGGCCTGCGTCATCATCGGCCGCGAGATCGTGATCTCCGCCCTGCGGGAGTGGATGGCGGAACTGGGGGAGCGCACCTCGGTGGCGGTGTCCTACATCGGCAAGGTGAAAACCGCGGCCCAGATGGTGGCCATTACCGGTCTGCTGGCCATCGATCCCGCCCGGGACGAGAGCTGGTTGCTGGCCCTGTGCTACCTGGTCCTGTACACCGCCGCGGTGCTGACCCTGTGGTCCATGTTCATCTACCTGAAAGCCGCCTGGGTGGTCATCAAGGACAAGGACAATCCTTTGTAATTCAGCCAGTTGCGAGAATTATCTGGTATTGTTCTTGACTCTGGCGGGCTGGTGAATACAATAGGCGCCGTCAAGTTTGACGCGCCGTTTCCGGCGACCACGGCGGTGGATACACGCAGGAGTGTGCGGGAATAGCTCAGTTGGTAGAGCGCAACCTTGCCAAGGTTGAGGTCGCCGGTTCGAATCCGGTTTCCCGCTCCATAGTCTCCCCAAGATACGGCTCGGTGACAGAGTGGTCATGTAGCGGACTGCAACTCCGTGTACGCCGGTTCGATTCCGACCCGAGCCTCCATTTACAGCAACAGTCTACGCCCCGCCGGGTGGCCCCGCGCGGCTTGCCCGGCCGCAGCGCAGGCTACCACACCAGGCCAACCATCACGCCAAGGCTGGCGCCTACGATCATGCCGGTGGCCATGCCTGTCCAATAGGCATA
This sequence comes from uncultured Gammaproteobacteria bacterium, assembly GCA_963700715.1. Lineage (GTDB taxonomy): Bacteria > Pseudomonadota > Gammaproteobacteria > Pseudomonadales > Halieaceae > JARRPM01. The sequence goes on along the minus strand of CAVOYP010000006.1, from coordinate 64,913 downwards.
GTCAGTGGCCTGTTTCCAGTGCCTTTTCGCTGTCAGCATAACGCGCCTGTCGATTATTGTTTCCTGCATGGCCTCAGCATACCCCGGCGCGCCCCGGCCCGGCGCGTGTCCGCAGTACCTGAATTGGTCAAACGATACACGGTAATCGGGGGGCGGCGGCACGTCCCTGGCGCGGGTGTGCGTTGGACTTCGCACATCGATGGCGCTATAGTTTTTTCGCGCCCCGTTTTACCAATTTGGAGAGTTTGTGTATGAACATTACCCGATTAATCGTCGCTGTAACCATGCTGGGTGCGGCCATCCTGATGACCGCGTGTGAAACGACCAACAATACGGGTACTTTCTCCAGCAGTGAGGCCGGGCGTGCGCAATCAGTCCAGATGGGCATGGTGTATGCCGTGCGTGAGGTGACCATCCAGAACGCCCCGAGTCGTGTCGGTACCACTGCGGGCGCCGCGTTGGGCGGTATTGCCGGCAGCTCCCTGGGCAGCAGCAACCGCGCCAATAGCGCTGGCGCGGTGGCCGGTGCGGTGGCCGGTGGCGCCGCGGCAAACGCCATGACCCGATCCACCACCCCCGGTGTGGAGATTACCGTGCGTCTTGAAAGCAACCTGCTGATATCGGTGGTGCAGGCCGGCTCTGCCAATGAATTCCGTGTCGGCGACGCTGTCCGGGTGACTTCCGACGGCATCACTACTCGCGTTATTCGCAACTAGGGATTGCTGCCGGATACGCGAGATGTTTTGAACAGATTGCCGCTATGGGCTCAACGGATGTGTGCCCGTTGTGCCCAAGGCAAATATTCTCCGTCACCGAGAACCGTGGGCAGGCGATAGCTGTGACTTTCAGTTAACCTCTTACCTTTGATTTCCTGCCTGATCATATGTCGCTGCGTCGCACAAAGGCGCTATCGGTTGTCTTCGGTGCGGGCCGGGCGGATGGCTCCTTCCGACGCACTCCGGTCGTTTCATTTTGGTACTCTTGGCCGGATTCTGGGGGCAAGGCTACTCCCGCTTTCTCCTTACGGTGGTCCTAAGGAAATCAGCAAACTCAGCAATTCAGTGGGCCGCTCTGTGCCAGTTTGCGTCATTCCTTCTTGGGATGTCTGATATCCCACATAAACTTAACACTACCGAGTATCAGTAAACACCAAACAGTCGGAGTTCCGATAATGACATATAGGCTAATGCCACTGGGTACTTCTGGATTAAGCATCAACAGTGCATTCTGCAATTCCAGCGCGGCCAAATATCTACCCAACCACCCCCAAATCATCATGGGTGCAGTGCACAGATAAAGCAAATTCATCATCGTTACCTGCGCTGTTGTGAGTCTATCCCCGACTAGCCAAGCCATAACTAAATAAGCGCTGATTATGGTAAAAATAAATACGTTCACGGTAGCGGCTCCGTTTACCGCACTGAAGATCAAATCGATCAATTCATACTCAGTCATTTTATGCCTCCCTGGAATTAGGCTTGAGTTATAACACGTCGCCGCCTAACACCAGTAGGATGTAGGAAGCTGGCACAGCGTTACGACCGTAGCTGGCACAAAAGAGCAAAATCCGGGCACCGAAATTCCCGCGCAGGAATTCTCAAATGAGGCAGGATGCCGTGAATTATCTGCCAGTTTCAACAGCATCAAAAAGCACTGTAAATACAGCACTTTCAGCTTGTCTTAGCCCTCTTGAGCGCCTACAACTATACTGTATATATAAACAGTATTTTTGCAGGTGTCGCCATGACCAACCTCGCCTTCCCGCCGATCCCCGCGAGGTTCGACGATGACGAACGCCTCGGCGCACAGATCACCCTCTTGGCGGGCCAGATCAACGCCGCCAACCATCGCCTGCTGACACTGATCGCCGAGTTCGACCAGCGCAAGGCCTGGAGTGGCGGCGGCACGGTGCGCTCCTGTGCCCACTGGCTGAACTGGAAGTGCGGCATCGCCCTGGTGGCGGCCCGGGAAAAGGTCCGAGTTGCCAACGCGCTGGCGGCGCTGCCGCTGATCGATGCCGCCTTCGCCGCAGGCGAGATCAGCTACTCCAAGGTGCGCGCCATGACCCGGGTGGCCACAGCCTAGTAATGAGGACTACCTGTTGCATATCGCCCGCCACGGCACGGCCAGTCACGCGGAAGGGCTGGTGCGGCGCTACCGCAAGGTGCGACAGCAGGAGGATGCGGCGCTGGAACGCCGACAGGACAGCGAACGCCGCCGGTGGTGCTGCCAGGGATGATCAATACGGCATGTGGATCATCCACGCACAAAATCCGGCGCCGAAGCATGCGCCCTGGCATCGTGGAAGCCATCGAACCGCTGGGGTTCACCGGAGCAAGCAGCCAGCGCCTGGCCGCACTGCGGGCCTCGTCACAGTCCTGGAAGAGAAAAACGATTCCGCGGAATCGTTTCAGACGTGAAGCGGCGGCGCCGCAGGATTCCAGGAACTGCTGGCCCGTACCCGGGCAGACGCGCTGGTGACGATTACCGCGCACTTCCTGGGCTACCTGCGGCAATCGCGAGCAGTGGCGGGGCCTGAAGGCGTAGCGAGCGCTGGCCAGGTGGTGCTGCATGCCTGGATATCTGGTAACCCTGCGCCAGAACTGACAAGCACCGGCGTCCGCACCATGGCACTGTCATCTGGACGTAAAAGCCTGGGTTTCCCAGCATCCGCAGGCGCCTGTGCTGGATGCCAGCCTCGTCACCGTGCTGGAGGACAGAGTGTCTACCCCCAGTTCCCACACGATTCCGCGGAATCGTCGCGCGCAGCGCTGCGGTCCGTGGCGCCCTCAGTCACCAGCGCCACCTGCATCACGCAATGGCGTGGAGAGAGCTGTGACTACGGCATGGCGGTCGATGCGCTGTTATGGCGGGATTCCCTTGTCACCAGGGTTCCCTCGGGTCCAGGCTCGTCGGTTAGCCTATTTCAGAACCCATCGCTGTGAGCGGTTCGCATATCAGTCGGCCGTGGGCTTGTGGAACGGGTTCTGAACGATGGGCGTGCTGTGCATCACAACTTTTTCGAAAACATCCGCGAATCAAGTGATATGCGCTTGTATTCGAGATGGGTGCGACTTAGTGTCGGGGCGTAAATTAAATTCGGGTGGACGCATGCAAAATCGTCGCACAAAGATAGTTATCAATCAGAAGTTCCAGCATCAGTACGCGCTCGTCGTCGTTGTACTGGCTGTGTTCCTGACGAATCTGTTCATTATCCTGCGATCGCTTATCCCCAGTGAGCAAACCCTGGAGCTGAGTTCTCAAGCTGCCTGGGCCATAGGTATTATCGAGGTCGTTCTCATATTTGGCGTATGGTACGGCGCACTCAAAGCGACTCATAAGATCGCCGGGCCGGTTTACGTATTTACGCAGCGCTTGAAAGCTGTGGGAGCCGGCGACCTCTGGGTCCGGATTTCATTGCGCGATGGCGATATGTTCCAGGAAGAAGCGGCCGCGATCAACGCGAGCCTGGAGCAACTGCAAAGCAAGGTCGAAGCGGTGAAGAGCGCAGCAAACGCCTTGCAAAGTGTTCAGCCGGGCGCGGGAGCCAATGGCGACGACTTGGCGAGACTGATGGCTGCATTGGCCGCTTTGCGTACCGTGCGGGAGGATTGACTCATGGAAAAGACATGTCGAGCTGACTGCGCAGGTGGCCGCCCCGGAACGCGACAGGACGGTTTCACCATTGTGGAGCTGATGATTGTGGTCGCGACCATCAGCATTCTGGCAGTCATCGCGTTGCCTCTTTATCAGAACTATACTATCCGCTCCAAGGTTTCAGAAGCTATGGTACAGCTGTCCGAAGCCAGAACCACCGTATCCGAGAAGTACTCAACCGAGAATATCATGCCGACCAATAATATAGCGGCTGGCCTCGATACGCCTGAAAGCTACGATGACTTTGAGTATGTGAAACGGCTGGAGATCACCAGCACTCCGGTGCCGGGCACCATCGTTGTCACACTGAAGATCCCGGGCTCCTCCGCGGACAATAAACTAATCCAGCTGGTACCCGCAACCACCACCGGGCCGATTGTCTGGACCTGCGAGCCGGTCGCAGATCCCCCTGGCGTCGGCGCTGACCTCAACCACATACCCGCAAACTGTCGCGGGTAGTCTATCGTCAGCGAATCTGCCTGAAGCAATTGCGCACTTCATCTACAAAGATTCCAGGTTGCTCGAAGGCGGCGAAGTGACCGCCCTTGTCGAGTTCGTTCCAGTAGATAATGTTCTTGTAGCGATTGGCGGCCCAACGCCTTGAGCAGATGAAGATTTCCTTGGGAAAGATGCTGCAACCCGTCGGAATATCGACCTCGCCCAGACCCATGGCGCGAAAGCTCTCCCAGTAAAGGCGGGCGGAGGAGGCGGCGCTGCCGGTCAGCCAGTAGAGCATGATGTTGTCGAGCATCTCATCCAGTGTCAGCGCATTTTCCGGATGACCCTCGCAGTCGGTCCAGGCCCAGAATTTCTCGATAATCCAGGCGGCCTGCCCGAGCGGTGAGTCCGCCAGCGCGTAGCCCAGTGTCTGCGGGCGGGTGGATTGCTGCTTGGAGTAGCCGGAATCCCAGTCCTGGTAGTGCTGCATGCCGGCGAGGGCACGCTGCTCCAGCTCCGTGAGGTTGTCGAGAGGATCCGGTGCTGCCGCGACGAGGTTTATGTGAATAGCCCGGCAATGCGCGCTGTCGCGTACTCCGAGCGCGCTGGTGACCGCGGAACCCCAGTCGCCGCCCTGGGCGAAGTAGCTGTCGTAGCCGAGGCGCGCCATGAGTGTCGCCCAGGTATCGGCTATCTTCTCGACGCCCCAACCCGGCAAGGTCGGCTTGCCGGAGAAACCATAACCCGGCAGCGAGGGGCATACCACATGGAACGCATCTGCCGGGTCGCCGCCATGCGCTGCCGGGTCAACCAGCGGGCCGATGACCTTGAGAAACTCGACGATCGAGCCCGGCCAGCCGTGGGTAAGCACCAGCGGGCGCGCGGTGCTGACCGGCGAGCGCACATGGACAAAGTGGATGTCGAGCCCGTCGATGGTGGTCATGAACTGTGCAAAGGCATTGATCCGCGCTTCCGCCCGCCGCCAGTCGTAGCGCTCGGCCCAGTAGTCGCGGACCTGCCGCATGTAAGCCAGCGGTACGCCCTGGCTCCAGTCGTCGGGTGTCTCCTTCTCCGGGAAGCGCGTGAGTGCCAGCCGCGCCTGCAGGTCGGCAATGCTCTTCTCGGGAATGTCGATCCTGAAGGGGCGAATATCGTTCATCTGTCGTTGCTCCGGTTAACTGGCCAGAAGTATATCTGCCGCCTGGCATTGCAACCAGTATCGATACCCGTTTCGATGTGCTGATATCTGCATGTCTGTTCTATGCGGCATCAGCCTCGGGTTGTGTGCGCAGCGCATCCGCTGATATCGGTTGCAGCTTCCGCAGATGATGCTTTAATTGGGGCAGACCCCGCCGGGCGTGCGGGCATCGATACCTTCAATAACTCAACAACCGCCATTGCCATTCCGAGGATGTAAAAATATGAGCACCGATACTCTACCCGATCTGGTTGCCCTGCGGGCGGCTGAAACCCCCGATAAAATCTGGTTGCGCGACCTGCATGAGCACGGTTCGGAGGATTACAGCTGGCGCCAGGCCCATGAGCAGATTTGCGCCATCGGCGCCATGTTGGAACAGCGCTATGGATCCGGCGAAAAGATGGTGGTGTTATCCCGCAACCGGGCGCACTGGGTCATGGCGGACCTGGCGATTATCGCCTCGGGTAATGTCACCGTGAGTATGTTCACCACCCTGCAGGCTCCCACGGCCGAATATATCTTCCAGCTGACCGAGGCCCGGGTGATATTTGTCGGCGAGACCAGCAACTGGGAGAAGCTGGTACCGGTCCTTCCCAGGGATATTCTCGTGGTAACCCTGCCGGGGGTGAAACTGGAGCATCCGCATGAACGCTGGGAGGACCTGTTGGCCCGCTATGGCGGCCAGGCTCCCGCCTACCAGGGTCAACCGGATGACATGATCTCGCTGGTATTCACCTCAGGCACGACCGGTATGCCCAAGGGCGTGATCCAGACGCACAACAGCAACCTGATCCCGATCCGGCGCTTCACCGATACCTTCGGCATCTCTGCAAGCCCGCGCTATTTCTCCTACCTGCCCCTGTCGCATATCGCGGAGCGCCAGATAGTCGAGTTTTCGTCCATCGTCCTGGGTGGGGAGATCTATTTCAATGAGTCGCTGGACACCCTGCCGCGAGACCTGCAGCGCGCACGCCCACAGGTATTCTTTGGGCCACCCCGTATCTGGGAGCAATTGCAGCAGGCCGTCATCGGCAAGTTTGGCGGCAAGGACGTCCTGGCCGCGGCGCAGGCACAGGACAAGGCGGGTATAGGGCAGCTGGTGCTGGAAGGGCTGGGGCTCAACGAGGTAGAGTACTGCCTCACCGCAGCCGCACCGACACCCCCGGCTCTGATCCACTGGTGGGATGACCTGGGCCTGACGCTGATGGAGGGCTTCGGGCAAACGGAGGCGATGGGCCTGATTCTCTCCAGTCAAGAGCAGCGGCGGGTGGGCTCCATTGGCAAGCCCATCGGCGAAGTCGAGTACAAGATCACCGAAGAGGGGGAGCTTGCGATCCGGGCCCATGGCTGCACCCCCGGCTATTACAGGCAACCGGACAAGACCGCTGAGCTGATCCGCGACGGCTGGCTGCACACCGGGGACAAGGTGCGGGTGGACGATGACGGGTTCATCTTCATTACCGGGCGGGTCAAGGACTACTTCAAGACCATACAGGGCAAGTTTGTGGCGCCGCCGCCCATAGAGGGTGCGTTTGCGAAAAACCCGCACACCGAACAACAGTGCCTGCTGGGGCGAGGATTCTCCAAGACCGTCATGGTGGCGGTCCTCACCGAGGAGGCGCGCAGGGCCGCGCAGGGCGAGGTCGAGTCCTCAGTGCTGGCGACTATTCGCGAGATCAACGAGGCGATCGAGAAGCACGCTCGCATAGGCGCCGTAATTCTCACCCGGGAGCCCTGGAGCATCGAGAATGAGGTGCTCACGCCCACCCTCAAGATGCGGCGCGAAAAAGTAGAGGAGCGTTTTGGCGAAATCGCGGAAGAACTGGCGCGGCGCGCCGCCGAAGAAAGGGAGGTGTTGCTGCACTGGCACTGACGGTTACCGGCGCAGGCGCGGCTGTGGCTGTTCAGCAGTGAATGTCAAGTCACCGGCTTCGACTGCCGCAGCAGGTTAACTCTTGTGAAAGCGCGCTCGAAAGGCTTGTGGATCCACACGGGAAACAGGCGTTTTAGCAATTCCAGCACATAAGCATCCGGGCCAATCAACTGCCGCATCCGATTGGCCTTGACCGCTTTGACGACCTTTCTGGCAAGCGCGTCCGGTGACCTGCCGAAGCGGTCAACCAGCGCGGCCAGTTTCCTGGTTTCCTCATCGGCGCCGGACTGCGCCATGGCTGCGTTCAGGATATTGGTACGGATTGCGCCGGGATGAATACTGGTCACGCCAATGTTGTGACAGGCCAGTTCCACGCGCAACGCCTCGCTCAATGACTTGACTGCCGCCTTTGACGCCGAATACGAGCTCTGGTTGGGAAAGGCAAGAAACCCTGCCATGCTCGATGTATTGATGATGTGACCCTCTCCCTGCTTTTTGAGGTAGGGCAGGAAAAAGTGGCAGCCGTAAATCACGCCCCACAGATTGACACCCAGTAGAAAGTCAAAATCCGCCAGGGTATGGCCCTCGAAACTCTTGTTCACGGTGATACCGGCATTGTTGAATAGCAGGTGGATGGCTCCGTGTACCTGCTCGATTTCAGCGGGCAAGCGGGCCATACGTTCACGATCGGCCACGTTCACGATGTGCACGCTGCAACGGCCGGCGACAGACGCCAACAACTGTTGCGTTTCAAGCAGAGCCGGTTCATTGATATCACACAGGGCGATACTGCAGCCCTCAGCGGCAAAGGCCTGCGCCAGTGCCCGCCCAATGCCGCTGCCCGCACCGGTGATAACCGCGACTTTACCTTCGAGATTTTTCACAGCGTTCTCCAGCGGAGTTTTCAGTCCAGATAACGCGCCTTGATACCGGCCTTGAATGCCGCTGTATCCAGGCCCGACCCCGTGGCTTTCTCTATCAGTTCATCCGGCATGTACAGGCAGCCCTGGCTGCGGATGTGTCGGTCCAGCCAGCTGAACAGAGGCGCGAGATCGCCCCTGCCGAGGCCGGGGAGGATGTCGCTGTTGTCCTTCTGGGCTGCCGCGAAAATCTGCGCTGCGGCCATGGCGCCCAGGGAGTAGGTGGGGAAGTAGCCGAAAATCCCCTCAGACCAGTGCACGTCCTGCATAACCCCGTCGGTATCGTTGGGCGGCCTGATCCCCAGCAGCTGTTCCATCAGCTCATTCCAGGCGCCGGGCAGTTCGCGCGTGGGCAGTTCGTTGGCGATGATCGCCTTTTCCAGCTTGTAGCGCAGGATAACGTGTAACGGGTAGGTCACTTCATCGGCAAATACCCGGATTAGCCCGGGCTCGACCTTGCGATAAATCCGCAGAAAATTGTCCGGCGTCCAGGCCGGGCCCTCGCCGCCCAGCACACGCGCAATGGTCGGCACCAGGAAGCGGATGAATTCCTCAGAACGGGCAGCCTGCATCTCCAGCAGCAGCGACTGGCTCTCGTGCAGGGTCATGCCGCGGCTGTTCCCCACCGGTTGGCCCAGCCACTCGGGCGGGCGACCGTCTTCATACAGGGCGTGGCCGGTTTCGTGGATCACCGCCATCAGGCTATGCATGAAGTCGGCTTCGTTGTAGCGGGTGGTGATGCGCACGTCGCCATCGGCGCCGCCGCTGAAGGGGTGGTGGGCGGTATCGAGGCGGCCACGCTCAAAGGGAAAGCCCAGCACCTGCATGATGGCGTGGCTCAATTCCCTTTGCCGCTCGAGCGGGAACGGGCCCTCGGGTATGAGCGGCCGGGGCGCTGCCGCCTGCTTCGCCATAACCTGTTGCAGGAACCCGGGCAGGAAATCTTCGAGGTCGGCGAAAATACGGTCCACCTGTGGTTCGCGCCGACCCGGGTCGTAGAGGTCGAGCATGGCCTCGTAGGGCGTAACACCCATGATGCCAGCCTTGATGGTGGCCTCTTCGCGCTTGAGCTCGAACAGCGTGTCAAGTTTCGGGGCCAGGCTGCTGAAGTCATTATTGGGTCGGGCGACGCGCCAGGTCATGTGAGCGTCCGACTCGGCCATTACCAGCTTCTCGACCAGGTCCGAGGGTACGGCGTTGGCGTGGATAAACTGGTGGCGGATCTCCCGCAGGTTGGCCCTCTGCCAGGCATCCAGTTGGGCGGCGCCGGACTCGGCCTCATCGATCAGGTCGGACAGCTCACTGCCGGTTTCCATTTCATGCACCATCACGCTAAGTTCTGCCAGCATGGCGGCGCGGGCGGGGGCTGCGCCCTCTGGCATCATCGTCTGCTGGTCCCACTGCAGGATGCCCATGGCGTTGTTGAGTGCGGAAACCCGCTTTTTGCGGGCTTCGAGTTGCTGGTATGCCGTCATCGCTTAGGCTCCGGGTTGGAAAAATCGGCTGGCTCGCCCTGGCGGTTCCAGCCAATTGGAAGGGAGCAGGTTAGAGGTGAGTTCCCCCGGTGTCCAGCACTGACGCCGGCAGTTCGGGGGTTGGCAGTGGCAGCGCCTGGCCTGCTGGTATGGCTCACCTCGGCTGCGCCGTGACAAGTGGAATCCTGGCACCCAATCCCTTGATCTGTCTCAACTTCGGCCATCGCTTTTTCTATCAGCCTGTCCATAATGAGTAAGGTGTTTGTAGTGGGAGGTTTGAAGTTGTGAATACGTTATGGATATTGGTCGCCCAAAGCAGCCAGGCAACAATTTATGCCATGGACTCAAGCGGTAAAGAGCTGACGGAAATAGAGCACTTTGATCACGCCGATTCGCGTCGGCATGCGCGCGAGCTTACATCTGACCTGCCCGGCAGAACTGTGGGCGGTGACGGCAGCCATCATGCGCTGGAGGCGAAAACGGCGATCAAGGAGGAGGAGGCAATTCTTTTTTCCCAGCAGATAAACAAGTACCTGGAAGAATGCCGCGGCAAGCGACGGTTCGCCAGGCTGGTAGTCATGTCCGCCCCGGCGTTTCTGGGCCAATTGCGCAAGCATATGAACGAACAGGTCGCTAAATTGGTCGTGCATGAAATTGGAAAAAACCTCGATCAGGATGATGTGGCGCAAATTCAGGCACACCTGCCTGCCCAGCTCTGACAATCTGCTCAGACGGCTACCGAGTGGCTGCGGCGTAGGCTTCGCCGCTGTGATGGTCATCGTACTCGGCGCTGGCCTGGCGAATGACATCCACCGCAGTATTGACTGCGACCCTGACCCGCTCATCGAGCTCACTGCAGGGTACTGCGCCCAGGTCGGTCATCGCCTGCGGCAATCGGGTCACGAGTTGGCGATAGATCGCGTGGTGACCGGCTTCATGCTCGCTGATGTGAGCCTGCAGCGACAGCCAGCGCTGTTGTACGTCTGCGCCGGGTTCAACAGGCCCGGCAAGCTCCGGCAGCACGGTGGCAAAGCGAAATTCGAGCTTGCCCGACTCAACCCTGCAGCTGTAAGCATTGTCGGCGTAGCCGCCCTGGTAGTCGTAGCGGTATTCAAAACTGGCGTTGCCCAGGGGCCTGATGCCCGCCCTGTGGTCGACGGCGAGGGGATTCGCGGCGCCCTGCAGTTGGCTCCAGAGCTCCTCGTCGGTACTGCCGCCGACCGGGTAATAATGAGTGCTGTAGAACGAATTAACCGAGAAGCTGGGCGCGGGGCGGGCGGCAGCTGCGCCGTGGTCCTCGAAGGCGGGCAGCAGGGTCAGCGTCCCGCCTGAACCCGGGGCGGATGCGTCGATCCCGAAGTCAGAAAATGGCCCACTGTCCAGCTCGGTGCAGTCCGCTACCAGGGTGCCGCCACAGACCGCGGCGTCGCCCCCGGTCCAGCCCCTGAAGGTATAACCGTCAGCAGCGACGGCGGTGAAGGTCTCGGCAAAAGTGCGGCGGTCCACATCGACGGTGCAAGTCTCGCCCGCCGCGCAGGCGACAAGGCCGGAGGACGAGATCACCGAGCCGCCTTCCGGCACCCGAATGATGAGTTTGCTGCCCATCAGCAGCACGCTCAAACCCAACACCGCTGCGGCTCTCACCCACAACATAACCGGCTCTCCGTAGTGACAACATCACCCGCCAGGCGCGGCAGCCGCGCCACGGGTGTCCTGTTGAAAAGCTACAGATGGGGCCGCGCCAGGGCACTGGAAAAGTGGCGAAAAGTAGAGATTCCGGAGAAGTGAAATCTTTGGAAAACAGCAGATTAGGCTTGACTGGTCACAAATTACTTGCGTTCCCGGAGCGCACCATAGGCCGCCAGCGCGGACTCCCGGGCCGAGCGGTGATCGACCATGGGATGCGGGTAGTTTTCCCCCAGCCTGACGCCCGCGGTCGCGAGGACGGCGGGCGGTGCCTCCCAGGGCTGATTCAGGTAGCGATCCGGCAGCAGGGCCAGTTCCGGCACCCAGCGGCGGAGGTAGCGGCCCTCCTCATCGAACCTCTCGCCCTGGGTGACCGGGTTGAAAATGCGGAAATAGGGCGAGGCGTCGGCGCCGCTGCCCGCCACCCACTGCCAGCCGCAGCTGTTGTTGGCGAGGTCCGCATCCACCAGGGTGTCCTGGAACCAGCGGGCCCCCGCGCGCCAGTGCACCAGCAGGTGCTTGGTGAGGAAGGAGGCGACCACCATGCGGATGCGATTGTGCATGAAGCCGGTGGCCCACAGCTCGCGCATGCCGGCATCCACGATGGGATAGCCGGTGTGGCCGCGCTGCCAGGCGCGCAGGGCGGCCTCGCCGCCTGCCCAGGGAAAATGCCCGAACTGCGCCTTGAAGGGTTCGGTCGCGATGGTGGGGAAGTGGTACAGCAGGTGATGGGAGAACTCGCGCCATCCCAATTCGCTGAGGAACTTGGCCACCTGGCCTTCGCTGGCGGGGCTGGCGGCGGCCAGGGCCGTTGCCGCATGCCATACCGCTCGGGGTGAGATCTCGCCGAAGTGCAGGTGCGGGGAGAGGCGGGAGGTGGCTTCCCGGGCGGGGTGGTTGCGGCCCTCGTCGTAGTCGTTGACGGGGCCGGCCAGAAAGGCCGCCAGGCGGCGGCTGGCGCCCGCGGAGCCCGGCTCCCAAAAGGTGTTCCACTGGCGCGCCCAGTTGGGCTTGACCGGCAGCAGCCCCCAACTGGCGAGTTCAGCACCGGCCAGTGGCGGCCGGTACCAGTTGATGTCGGCCGGTGGTGGCCGCGGCGTGGCCGGGGCGATGGTATTGCGGCAATGCCGCCAGAACGGGGTGAAAACCTTGAACGGCCCGCCCCCCTGGGTCATCACCTGGCCGGGCTCGAACAGCAGTGCACCGGGGTAGCGCTTGAAGCTGACGCCGCGCTGCTCCAGGCTGGCGTGTAAACCCTCCTCGAGGCCATTGGCCCAGGGCTCGTACACCCTTGAGCAATAAATTGCAGTGGCGCCGGTTTCGCCCAGCAGTGCCTCCAGCACCGCGGGCGCGGCGCCTCGCCGCAGCAACAGCGAGCCCCCGCAGGCCGCAAGCTCCGCGGCCAGCGCCCGCAGGCTGTGATGCAGCCACCAGCGACTGGCGCCGCCCGGCAGCGCCTCTGCGGTGGGACTGATGTCGTCGAGAATATAGCAGGCAATGAGCGGTTGCCCCGTGGCGGCGGCTGCGAGCAGCCCGGGCAAGTCGCGCGTGCGCAGGTCCTGCCTGAACCAGTAGATGATGGGAGATGTCATGGCGGTCATACGGTGTATTCTCGTTGCGGGATCACCGGCAAAGGGCGTTTGGTCTTTGGCGCCCTGCTACGGGATAATGGGCCTGCTGGTTTACCACCGGGTAGCAAATGGAGATACACAATATGGATGCGCAGCTGAAGGGGCCATGGTCAAAAGAGAAGATACAGCATTTCCTGCAGGACAGCCGCTACCCCATACGCCTGGCCTGCACTGGTATGGACGGCTATCCGCGGGTGGTGTCGATCTGGTTCGTCTACCAGGAGGGCCTGTTCTTCTGCGCATCTCATCGCTCATCGAAGTTGGTCGCGCTATTGCGAGCCAACGGGCGGGTGGGGTTTGAGGTATCCACCAACGAGCCCCCCTACTGTGGCGTGCGGGGGCAGGCGGATGCCTCCCTGTCAGACGTCGGTGGCGCGCTGATGCTGGAGCGCCTGCTCGATCGCTACCTGGGCGGCCACGACTCACCATTGGCCGGCTGGCTGTTGTCGCGGGCGGAGGATGAAGTGCTCATCACCCTCACCCCCAGGCGCCTGTTCAGCTGGGACTATCGAGAGCGGATGGGTGCAGTGCCGGTGCCTGGCTAGCGGCGGCGAGGGCGGTCAAAAGGGGCTCGCAGTCTGCTTCCAGTTTCAGGCTGGCGAGCGGGTCGCCGCGGGTGATGCCGGGGTTGATGATGGCGATGGGCTTGCCCAGCTCGCTGGCAAGGCGGCAGAAGCGAAAGCCCGAGTACACCTGCAAGCGAGCTTCCCACCACTAACAGCGCATCCGCCCCGGCGATGGCCCCGTTGCAGGCCTCCACGCGCTCCCTCGGAACCGTGCCGCCGAAAAACACGACATCCGGCATCAGGGTGCCACCGCAAACCGCGCAGTCGGGTATCCTGATCTGCGCGACCAACTCGCCGGCAGGTTCCGCGTCGCCATCGGGCCGCAGCCGCGCGGCCTGGCCGGGTGAGTGCGGGTTGTCCCGCAGCAGGCGCTGCTGAACCACTTCCCGGGGCACCGTGCTTGCGCAGTCCAGGCAGCGGACCTGGTCCAGCCGGCCATGCAGGTCGATCACGTTGGAGCTGCCGGCCCGCTGGTGCAAGCGGTCGACGTTCTGGGTAATCAGGAGGTGGATGTGGCCCTGCCGCTCGAGCCGGGCCAGGGCCAGGTGCCCGGCGTTGGGCCTGGCGTCCCGCATCCTGGGCCAGCCCAGCAGGGAGCGCGCCCAGTAGCGCTGGCGGCGCTGGTGTTCACTGACAAACTCCTGGTGGGTGATCGGCCTGCTGTGCTGCCAGGCGCCGGCGCGATCGCGATATGCCGGTATGCCCGAGGCGATACCCAGGCCTGCGCCGCTGAGGACCACCAGCCGCGGATGGGCTTGCAGGAAGCAGGACAATGCAGTGAGTGTTGCAGTTGAAGCTGTCATGGGGGGAGTATACGCAAGGCGCGCTCGAGGAGATGAATAATCCGGGCCTGCGAAATTCGCGTATTCCGTCCAGAGGGCGATAGCTTATGAATTACCTGATAACCGGCGGGACCGGCTTCATCGGCACGGCATTGATCGGGTCCCTGCGTGCGGCCGGGCATGGCGTGACCGTGCTGACACGCCAACCCCGGCCGCCGCAGGAAGGGACAAGCTTCGTCACCAGCCTCGATGCAATCCCCGCGCAGGCGCGGTTCGATGCGGTGGTTAACCTCGCCGGGGCGTCCCTGGCGGGGGCGCGCTGGAGTGAGTCCTACAAGCGCGAGATCACCAGCAGCCGGCTGGATACCACTGGCGCCGTCATCGCCTTGCTGGGACGCCTGCAACAGCCTCCGGCAGTGCTGCTCAGTGCCAGCGCCATCGGCTATTACGGCCACCACGGCGACGAACCGCTGGGTGAGGACGGCGCGGTGGTGCCCGGCTTCTCCCAGCAGCTGTGCCAGCGCTGGGAAGCCGCGGCCCTGCGGGCAGAGGCGCTGGGCACCCGGGTCTGCCTGCTGCGCTTCGGGGTGGTGCTCGACCGCGACGGCGGCGCCATGGAGCAGATGGCGCAGCCGTTCCGGTTCGGTATCGCCAACTGGCTTGGCAGCGGGCAGCAGTGGCTCAGCTGGGTGCACCGCAAGGACGCCGTAGCCGCCATGGAGTTCCTGCTGGCGCGCACCGACCTGTCAGGGCCGTTCAATATCACCGCCCCTGAACCTGTGACCAGTCGCGGTTTTTGCGCGGCCATGAAACGCCGGCGGCGAACCCTGTTGACAGCGCCGGTGCCGGCGCCGGTCATGCGCCTGCTGGTGGGGGAAATGGCACAGGAACTGTTGCTGCAGGGGCAGCGGGTGCTGCCCGTTCGCCTGCAGGCGGAGGGTTTCCGCTTCAGTTTCCCCACTCTCGATGACGCCCTCGGCGCAATCATGGCCCGCTAGCGCGGCTGCCGGCGATTTACTGCATCAAAACATCCAGCGTGCGGCTGTTTGCGTATAAAGAAGCAGACCCACACCCATGGAGTTTCACGTGCAAGCTACCAGGCTCGAACCCCGACCCCTCTACGCAATAGGCACCGTCGCCCGGCTGACCGGGCTGAAACCCGACACGCTGCGTGTCTGGGAGCGACGCTATGGGCTAAGGCCCAGCCACCGCTCGCCAACGGGGCGGCGCCAGTACACACAGGCCGACCTCGAGCACCTGCAGTTGCTGGCCACGCTGGTCAACACCGGCGTCCGCATTGGCGAGGTGGCCGCCTGTGGGCGCAGGACCCTGGAAATCATGCTGGGCAGGGCCGACGGAGCGCAGGCCTGCGACCGCAAACCGCGGGTGCTCGTGATCGGCACAGAGCTGTGCGAGTGGCTGGATGAACACCAGGGCTGCCTGTCACACGTGGATGCTGTCCTGGCGCGGATATCACTCGCCGAGTCGGCCGAGGCCCTCTCCGAGGGGGTGGAGCCCCCCGACCTCATGGTGGTGGGTTGCAGCAGGCTTGGGCCGGAACAGGTAAGGCAGGTGGAGGCGCTGGCGGGTTTGCTGGCGGCCGGAAGAACCCTCGTCGCCTGTGCAAAAGCCAATGACAGGTCCCTGGAGTCCCTGCGCCTTCGGGGCGTGGGAACCACTGCGTTTCCACCTGACCCGGGCTTCCTTGCCTTTGAGCTGGCCCGTGTCCCCGCCGAAATGGCGGCTCGCCAGGGCAGTTTGCACCTGGGTGACCTGGTGGGCGCCAAGCCCAGGCAGATGTCGATGGAAGAGCTGGTCGCCGCGGCAGCGGCGCGCTCGAAGCAGGGCGAGCCCAGTCCCGCCCGCCTCGCGGAGTTGGTGAACGGACTGGCCGGGTTCGAGCAGGATATGGCAGCCGGTGCGGTAGGGGATTGGTCGGATGCGGCGGTGCGGGCCTGCGCCTACACCTATGCCGGGCAAGCCCGCTGGCTGATGGAGAAGGCGCTGCAGGTGGTGCTGTCCGGTGAGGCGGCCCGCTGCGCAGAGCGCAGGGAGACGGAGGCGGCAGGGCTCGACCACGCGGCCTGACCCGGCGCCGCTTACGCCGCGTTGCAGTAGACGTTCTGCACGTCATCCAGGTAATTGAGCAGATCCAGCAGGCGGTCCAGTACCGCCTGGTCCTCCGCGCCCAGGGTGGTGGTGCTCTGGGGGATGAACTGCACCTCGTCCACCTCGAAATCGATGTCGCCGAAGGCCTCTGCCAGCGCCTGCTTGGCCTTGTAGTGCTCGGTGGTGGGGACGAAGACCGTAATCCTGCCGCCTTCACATTCCAGATCCGTCACATCGACGTCCCCGGCAACCAGTGCTTCCAATGCCTTCTCCTCGTCGTCGCCTGCAAAAGAGAGAATGGCGCTGTGGTCGAACAGGTGGCTCACACTGCCCGGCGTACCCAGCTTGCATTTGGTCTTGGTGAAGCAGGCCCGCACGTCACCGATGGTGCGGTTGGCGTTGTCGGTCAGGCATTCGACGATCACCATGCAACCACCGGGGCCAAAACCCTCGTAGCGGGCCACGGCGAAATCCTCGCCGCCCCCGCCTTTGGCTTTGTCTATGGCCTTCTCGATGACATGGCTGGGGACCTGGTCTTTCTTGGCCCGCTCGATCAGGCTGCGCAGGGCCAGGTTGCCGACCGGGTCGATGCCCCCGGCTTTGGCGGTGACATAAATCTCCCGGGCGTACCTGCTGTACACCCGCGCCTTGGCATCCGAGGTCTTGGCGATCGAGAGTTTACGATTCTGGTAGGCGCGGCCCATGCGTTAAACCTGAGGTGGCTGAAAACGCAGGCAATATAATCACTCCGGCCGCGAGAATCCAGAGCCTTCACGCGACCGGGTCACGCCGCTCAGTCGCTGGTGGATACCCAGTCGGCGGAACCGTCCAGCATGGCGGTGACCCAGTCGAGCACGCTCACGCCACCGGCCGTGATGCTGGTATCGCTGAGCAGGAAGGTGTGGTTGGCATCCTCGGTGATAAAACTGCGCATCCGCTCGGGGTAGGCGTTCTCAAGATCCGCCATTTCCGCGCGCATTTCGCGCCCGAACTCCTCACGACTCACCCGGACGAAAATGGTGATCACCGTATCCAGGGTGTAGCTCATCATCGACAGCCTGAAATCATCGTCCTCGGCCATTTGCCACTTGTGATAGTCGGTGAGGTGGCCATCGGCGCCGATACAGGTGGGGCAGCTGGGTGGAAGGAAGGCACCCATGTTCCAGTCCTCCAGCAGCAGGCGGATGAATTCGGGCTTGTCGGTTCGGGCGACACCCAGGCCTGAGTCATTGATCAGTTCGATGGGAACGCCGGGGTAGAGGTGGCGGACCAGGGGCAGGGCCCAGGTCGTGCCAAAACCGCCAGCACTGATGCCCGTGAGCAGGATGCGCTTCGGGGCGGGAAAGGTATTTACGGCCACATCCAGCGATGCGGACAGGTTATGCAGTCCACGCTGGAAGCGATCGATCCGGCCGTCGCCGTCGCTGTCGATGTCGCGATCACTGCCATGCAGGCCGCCGTCACAATAGGGGATGTAGACCGTGTTCCAATCGGCTACCGGGTTAGCGGCAAGATCGGGATCGAGAATGCCCGCCCTGGGTATCCCTTTGTCCGCCGACTGGGTGGCAGCGCATAACTCCGAAAAGCAGGCACCGCCGCCCTGCAGGAAAATCACCAGCTCGTCGGAGCCCTTGTCGCGGGTGGCCATGGTGAATTCGCTGCCGTCCAGGCACAGGGGGCCGTCGCCGCCACCAAAATTGTGATTGACCACGTCGCCCCGGGTTTCAGTGGCCATGGGGCTGTACTCGCCCAGGTAGCGGGTCACGCCCTGGTCGATCAATTCCTGGAAGGGTGCGCGGGCCGGCCCCACGACCGGTTCCGGGCTGTTGTTGCTGTCCGAGCAGGCGGCGGTGAGGCCAAGGCATGCCAGGGTCGCGGCGCGGATTAGTCTATTACCGGAAGTCATATCAGTTCTCGCTCTTATGATTCGATTACCGAGTCGATGTTAGCAGCAAACACATGCGAGGCCAACACAGCGCGGGCGGTCAACGGCCGGAAATACAAGCGATGTCGAGGCGTTGTTCAGAAAAGATTGGGGTAATCGCGCCAGTAATACTGCAGGTCACTGTGCTGCCAGTGGCGGTAGACGCGCTCCCAGTTGAGACCCTCGATGCGCCAGCCGTGGTGGGGTTCCAGGTTGGTGGAGAACACCGGCGCGCCGAAGTCGCAGAAGCGGGTATCCACGCTCATGCGCACCGTAGCGTCGGTGACATTCGGTTCCGCCCGGTGGACGGTGGCGGAATGAAAGATCAGCACGTCGCCCCGATCTGAATCCGACACATGCCAGGTGGTTTCCTCGGGATAGATCTCGCACTGCACGCCGCCCACGCCCTCGGCCCTGAAAACCTTGCGCACCCCACCCTTATGGGAGCCGGGCAGTACCTTTACCCGCCCCATGGGGGTGGCAATGTCATGCAGCGCCACCCAGATGCCCGCCATGGTCGGCCCCGCGTGGTGGGAGTAGGCGTCCTGGTGCGGGGGCGTCTCGTAGCCCACTTTGCCGGGGGTGGAAATGCGCGCCATTTTCATGGGGTAGACGAATACCCGGGTGCCGGTCACGAGCTGCATCAGGTCCAGCATCGACGCGCTGTGGAAGAAGCGGTGGAATTCCTCCAGCGCCTGGATACGCGGGTAAATCTTCATCCCAGCAGGCGTCCGACTCGACAAAGGGCTGGCCCCTGAGGACGGGGATGCCGCTGCCAGGATCCAGCTCCACCTGGCCGTGGGTCTGCGCCAGCAGGGAGGCAAGCAATGCATCACAGGTATCACCCGTTACCTGGCGCTTGAAAAACAGGTAGCCCAGCTGCTGGAAGCGCTCCTGCAGGCAGGCCTGCCCCTCCTGCGGGCTGGAAATGACGAAGGGCTGGTTGTCGGGCATGGGTGGGCTCAAGCAGGTGGCGGCGCAGCGCGCAATCATATAGCCCGGTGCGTGCCCGCGCCACCGCCGGGCAACTCAACCTGCCGGCGCCCCCCGGGCCTTCAGGGCCTGCTGTGTTTGCACCTGTGTCTCCAGGTTGAGGTCGAGCTTGAAGGCGGCCCAGGCGGGTATGGCCAGCAGTACGGCAAGCCCGGGCCCCATGATCAGGCCGAGCCCCAGGATCGCGCTGCGCGGGGCCTCGCCGGGCTGCATGCCGGCCTCCAGGCCGATGAGGTCGAGGAACGGGCCCGCCACCAGGAAACCGAACCCACTGACAAACTTGGCGGTAAAAAATGCCGCGGCAAACAGTACGCCCTCCTGGCGCTGCCCGGTGGCGAGGTCGTGCTCGTCGGCGATATCCGCCAGCATTGCCTGGATCGACACCATGCGAACAATGCTGAAGGTGGTATGCAGGGTGTAATTCAACATCAGCAGCCCCAGGACGATGCCGCTGCTGCTGTCCGGCAGCCAGCCCAGCAGCTGCAGCGGCGTGAGCCAGGCCAGGTTGAGCGCGCCGAAGATGCAGCTGATGCGCAGCAACTGTTGCTTCTGGAAGCGCAAATTGAGGCGGCGCGAACTGGTTGTCACCAACAGTACCGCGAGCAGCGGGGGTGCGGCAAAAAGTGCTGATATCGCCGCTGTATCGAGCTGCCAGAAATAGGTGTAGGTCACCATCAGCAGGGTGGCGATGATCCCGGACATGCCGCCGAGCACCGTCTCCAGCAGGACGATCAGGCGAAAATTGCGATTGCGCAACGTACCGGCGATATCGCGCCAGAGGTTTGAGCCTGACTGCTGGACACTCTGTGGCAGGGTGGGAATATAGGCCCGGGTGCCGCCGATGCAGATGCAGCTGGCGATGATAACGCCAACCGCACTGAGTATGCCGTAGCTCTGGTAGTGGCTGATCACGAAACGCCCGTCCAGGCCTCCCTGGGGGGTAAAGATGAGGGCGAGCGCGCTGGCGGCCACCACCACGCCGACAAACCAGCCCAGGTTGGTGCGCGCGCTGGCCAGCAGCGTGCGCTCGTGGTAGTCGGTCGAAATCTCGGCGCCGAGGGCGAGGTAGGGCACCATGAAAAATGTCAGCGCGGTTCGCAACAGCAGCACACTGGCCAGCAACCAGCAGAATAGCGGCAGCTGCGTATCCAGCAGCATGGCGGGCGGCCAGAACACGGCGATGAAACTCAGGGCGAGGGGCAGCACTGAGGCCACCATCATCGGGTGGCGGCGCCCCCAGCGGGAGCGCAGCCGGTCTGACCATGCGCCCACCAGCGGATCCGACACGGCATCCCACACGATGGAGATGGCGATGGCCACCCCAGTCAGGGTGCCACTGAGCCCCAGCACCTGCTTGTAGTAGAACAGGAGAAACGCGCCGAACGCCGCGTCCTTGAGTGCGTAGTTGATAGCTCCGGTGCCATACAGCAACCGGCGCCGGGCGCTATTGGCCTGCATGGCCGCGTTGCCGTCCCGGCTCGGGAACCGCGCGCCGCTTCAGAGCACCCATTCCGCCATATTGCGCAGCAGGGTGATATCGCCGTGAATCAGCAGGGACGTCACCGGGGAGTTCTCCCAGTCCTTGATGCGCTCGCGAATGCGGTCCACGGGGCCGGACAGGGAAATCTCATCCGCGAACTGGTCCGGTACCAGGGCGATGGCCTCGTCCCGCTTGCCGGCAAAAAACAGCCGCTGGATTTCTTCGGCCTCGTCCTCGAAGCCCATACGCGCCATCAGTTCCTTGTGGAAGTTGCGCTTGCTGGAGCCCATGCCGCCGACGTAGAACCCGAGCATGGCCTTCACCGGGTACAGGGCCTGGGCCAGGTCGTCGTTGACGTTCACCAGCGTCAGGGCCGCAATCTCAAAGCCCTGCTTGGCCCCCACCAGTTGGTCGGCGTAGACCTGCTGGCGGTAGGGAGAATAGTAAAGCGGCAGCCAGCCATCGGCGATCTGGGCCGTCTGGGCGACATTCTTCGGGCCCTCCGCACCGATGAAAATGGGCAGGTCGGGCCGCAGCGGGTGGGTGATGGACTTGATCGGCTTGCCCATCCCCCAGGAGCCCGGGCCCTTATAGGGAAGGGGGTAGAACTCACCGTCGCTGGTAACCGGCTCCTTGCGGGCGAGCACCTTGCGCACGATCTCCACGTACTCACGGGTGCGGGTAAGGGGCTTGCTGTAGGGCTGGCCGTACCAGCCCTCCACCACCTGCGGCCCGGATACGCCGAGGCCCAGGATCATGCGCCCGCCGGAAAGGTGGTCCAGCGCCAGGGCGGCCATCGCGCAGGCCGTCGGCGTGCGGGCGGACAACTGGGCGACGGAGGTGCCGAGGCGAATCCTCGACGTGTGGGCGCCGATCCAGGCCAGCGGGGTGAAGCAGTCATTGCCGTAGGATTCAGCGGTCCACACCGAATCAAATCCCAGCCGCTCCGCCTCCTGCGCCAGCTCGACGTGGTTGGTGGGTGCCAGCGCGCCCCAGTAGCCCAGCTGCAACCCCAGTGAAAGTTTCGCCACGATGCATCTCCTTGGTTAAAACCTTACTGTACGGCAAGCCCGGCACCAGTCAAACGTGGATCGATGGCCACATTCGCTGACTTTCTGCGTCAAGCAGCGACTCTGCACGGCCTCAGGGCCGATACCCGGTTCGATACGATTGTCAATTCCGGGCGCCATTGGATAGACTCAACCGCCTCGAGGGGCGCAGTGCGCCCTGAACTGCAGAGAGTGGACTACCCCATGACCCAACTCACCCATATCGATGCCAGCGGCGCCGCCCGCATGGTGGATGTCGGCGCCAAGGAGGTGACCGAGCGGGTGGCGGTGGCCGGCGCCCAGGTGAGCATGCGCCCGGAAACCCTGGCGCTGCTGGAAGCCGGCGCTCACAAGAAGGGCGATGTGCTGGCGGTCGCCCGGGTGGCGGGCATCCAGGCCGCCAAGAAGTGCCCGGACCTGATACCCCTGTGCCACCCCCTGTTGCTCACCTCAGTCAGTGTCGATTTTCGCATCGACCCGGCGCGGTCCTGCGTGCAGGTCGAGGCCTGTTGCAAAGTATCGGGAAAAACCGGCGTGGAAATGGAGGCGCTGACGGCGGCTGCCGTGGCGGCCCTGACTATCTACGATATGTGCAAGGCTGTCGATCGCGGCATGGAAATTCGCAGCGTCGGGCTGCTGCAGAAAACCGGTGGCAAGTCCGGCAGCTGGGAGCGGCCCCCCGGCGGTGACCCCGTGTGTTGAAGGTGTTGTTCTTCGCCCGGGTGAAGGAGGAACTCGGTTGCGCCGGCCTCGAGCTGCACTGGCGGGACGCCGTGGCCAGCCTGGACGCGCTGCAGGCACAGCTGTGCCTTGACGGCGGCCGGCGCTGGCAGGACGTGTCTGAACCGCCCCAATATGATTCGCGCGGTCAACCAGGTGGTGGTCAGTGCTGACGTCGCGCTGCGGGATGGTGACGAGGTGGCCTTCTTCCCTCCGGTGACCGGTGGCTGAGGCGCGGCGGCAGCCGGCCCTGGCGGTCAGTGTGCAACTGGCTGACTTCGATGTGGCGGATCTGCAGCGGCGCCTGCTGTCGGGCGGCACCGAGGAGGGTGCCGTCGCCAGCTTCACCGGTTACGTGCGCGGGGCGGCCGGCGACGGCCGCCTGCACTTCATGGAACTCGAGCACTACCCCGGCATGACGCAACGCAGTATCCGGGATATCCTCGAGCGCGCCTGCGGGCGTTGGCCGCTGCTGGCTGCCAGCGTGGTGCACCGGGTAGGTCGGCTGGCGGCCGGCGAGCAGATCGTCTGGGTGGGCGTGGCGTCGGCCCATCGTGAGGCCGCCTTCAGTGCCTGTGAGTTCATCATGGACTACCTCAAGAGCGAGGCCCCGTTCTGGAAGAAGGAAGAGGGCCCGCAGGGAGCGCATTGGGTAGAGGCCCGCGCCGGTGACCGGGCGCGGGCTGAGCGCTGGGATGACAAAGGGGCAGACATAACCTGAACAGGGGATGTACGCCGCCCGGAAGGCGGCTGAAATACGCGCTGCCCTCACTCGGGGCAATGCAGGCAGGAATAAAATGCAGGCAAGAATCAACAGGGGAAACGACATGGAAATCGACAGCCGGGAATTGAGGAATGCGCTGGGGCGGTTCGCCACCGGGGTTTGTATCATCAGCGCGGTCACGCCCCAGGGCGAGGCGCTGGGGCTGACGGCCAACTCCTTTGCCTCGGTGTCGCTGGATCCACCACTGGTGTTGTGGAGCCTGCAGAACAACTCGGAAGTCTTCAGTGCGTTTTCCACACCGCGCTTTTACGCCATCAACATCCTCGCGCTGGAGCACGAGGGGCACTCGGGCCGCTATGCGAAGAAGGGCGATCACCGTCTGGACCCCGAGCACTTCACCCCCGGCAAGTTCGGCGCGCCGATCCTGCACCAGGCCCTGGCGAGCTTCGAGTGCGAGTTGCATGCCACCCATGATGGCGGTGATCACCTGATCATCGTCGGCAGGGTCAGGGATATGCACACCCGCCCGGAGGGCGCGCCACTGCTGTTTTTCTGCGGCGGTTACCGCCAGCTGGCCTGAGCATGCTCGCGGCGAGTGCCCCGAGGCCTTATACTGCCTTCACTACAGTGACCACCGGCATTCAATGAAATTCTGCACCAGTTGCGGTAACTCCGTTATTTTACAGATTCCCGCGGGAGACGACCGGGAGCGCTTCGTCTGCACCTCCTGCGAGCACATCCACTACATCAATCCGCGCATCATCGTCGGCTGCGTGCCGGCCTACGAGGGCAGGGTACTGCTGTGCAAGCGCGCCATAGAGCCGCGCAGGAATTACTGGACACTGCCGGCCGGCTTCATGGAAAACGGCGAGACCACGCCGGAGGGCGCGGCCCGGGAAACCTGGGAGGAGGCCCGGGGGCGGGTCAGCAACCTGGAGCTGTACCGGGTGTTTGACGTACCGTCCATCAGCCAGGTCTATATGTTCTACCGCTGCGACCTGGACGACGGCAGTTTCGGCGTCGGCCCTGAGAGTGTGGAGTCGGCGCTCTACAGCCAGGACGAAATCCCCTGGGACCAGATCGCCTTCCCGGTGGTCTACGAGACCCTGCAGCAGTACTTTATCGATGTGGAAAAAGCGCATTTCCCGGTGCGGGTCTCAACCGTGGAGCGCAGGCCGCGGCGTCCCTGAGCCGCTCAACTTTACCCAGGCAAGGAGCACAAACATGGCATCTCCCAAGGTCGGCAATATCGCGCCGGCATTTACACTTCTCGACCAGGACGGCAGCAAGGTCAGTCTCAGCCAGTTCAAGGGCAAGCAGAACGTGGTGCTGTATTTCTATCCCCGGGCGATGACACCGGGCTGTACCGTGCAGGCCTGCGGCATACGCGACAGCCGCAAAGCTTTCGCGGGGCTCGATACAGTGGTACTGGGTGTGAGCCCGGATCCCGTGGCGAAGCTCGGCAAGTTCATTGAGAAGGAGGGCCTGAATTTCACCCTGCTCTCCGACGAGGATCATGCGGTTGCCGAGAAATACGGCGCCTGGGGCCTCAAGAAGTTCATGGGGCGGGAATCGATGGGCGTACTGCGCAGCACGTTCATTATCGGCAAGGATGGCCGTCTCAAGCACGTGATGTCCAAGGTGAATACCAAGACCCACCACGGTGACGTCATCGCCCTGCTGAAGGAACTGGGACTCTAGGTGCCGGCTGCCCCCTTATTATTGGCCCCGCAATACCTGTTCGACGATGTGCCGGCGCCTGGCGAGCTGCGGCAGATAGCGCCGGGTGTGCAGTGGCTGCGCATGCCGCTGCCGATGGCCCTGGACCATATCAATCTCTATCTGCTGGAGGATGAGGACGGCTGGTGGCTGATCGATACGGGGATTGCGGTCGGCCAGACCCAGGCCCTGTGGGAGCAGGTGTTTGCCACCGGTCTGGGCGACAAGCCGGTGAAGGCCGTGTTGTCCACCCATTACCACCCCGATCATATCGGTATGGCCGGCTGGCTCTGCGAGCGCTGGCAGGTGCCGTTTTACATGACCCAGGCCGAGTACCTCAGCGGGCTCGCCTTCAGCCGGATGCAGCGGGAGGATTTCAGCTGGAGCAGCGCGCTGTTCCTGCAGCAGGCAGGCTATGACGCCGAACAGGTAGAGCGTGCGCGCACGCGCTTCAGCGGCTTCGGCGCCTATATCAAGCCAATGCCCACGGCCTATCGCCGGCTGGTGGATGGCACCAGCCTGGTCATCAATGGCCAGCGCTGGCGCGTGGTGGTGGGGCGGGGGCATTGCCCTGAGCACGCCTGCCTCTACAGCGAGACCCTGAATATCCTCATCTCGGGGGACCAGGTGATCCCGAAGATCACCTCCAACGTCAGCGTAATGGGGGGCGAGCCGGAGGCCAACCCGCTCAAGGAGTGGCTGGCCTCCCACGAACGCTTTCTCGATATCCTGCCCGCCGACGCACTGGTGCTGCCGGCACACAATGCCCCGTTTCACGGTCTGCATGCGCGCCTGCGACGCCTGATCGAACACCATGAGGAGCACCTGCTGGCGCTGGAGGAGGCCTGCCTCGAGGCGGCGCCCACGGCGCTGGAATTGCTGCCGGTACTGTTCAAGCGCAGCCTGGATGACAACCAGATCAGCCTGGCGCTGGGCGAGTGCATCGCCCACCTCAACTACCTGCACCAGCGCGGCCAACTCGACCGGGAGCTCAACGACAGGGGCCAGCACATCTACCGTTCGATCGATGACACCCTGCACCTGCGCCTGCGCCGCAACCGCAGCGAGCTCGAAGATCAGCCGATTTTACAGGTTTAAATATCGTTTAATATCAGAAAGATACATAAGTTATATAATTCAAATTATCAAGTAATTTTGGCACCCACACAAGGAGTCAGCCATGCTCTCGCAGCAGGAACTGTCAGATCGTTTTGAAATCCAGGACCTGGTCTATCGCTACGCCCAGGTGATCGACAGCAAGCAGTTCGAAGCGCTGCGCACGATATTCACCGCGGATGTGCACGTGGATTACAGCGCGTTCGGCGGCGGCGTGGGCGACCTGGAGCAGACCCTGGCCTTCCTCCAGGCGTCGCTGACCGACGGGCTATTCCCGAACACGCAGCACCTCAATGCCAATGTCCAGGTCGAACTCGCCGGGGATACCGCGAGCGGCCGCGTGATGTGCTTCAATCCCATGGAGATGGCGCTGCCGGGAGGGGGCAAACAGGTTTTCTTCCTTGGCCTGTGGTACCTGGACCAGTACCGGCGTACTGCCGATGGCTGGCGTATCTGTCGCCGCGAGGAGGAGAAGAGCTGGGTGTTCAATGCACCGGATTTTATGGCTTTCTAGGGTTGGCGGCGCGATCCCGCGCCCAATCCGGCGGCAGGTAATCCAGCTCCAGCCGGATCGCCGCGTCGCGCATGCGCGCATCCAGCTCATCCAGTTCGGCGCGGCCGATCTTGGCCGCGTACTCACGCCTCACCTCCTCGGCGCTGGCGACGGCGTCCTCCACCAGTTGCGTCCCCCTGGGCGTGAGCCGGATGGCCCGGGCACGGCGGTCAGCCTCATCGATAAACCGCTCGATGTACCCGAGCTTCTCCAGTTCGCGCAGGGTCTTGCCCATGGCCTGCTGGGTGATATGGGCGCTTTCGGCCAGTTCGGTCACCCGGCTGCGCCCCAGGCCCATATTGGCAAAGACCACCTGGTGAGACAGGCTGATATCGCTGTGCCCTCGCTCCCGCAGGCGGCGGGTGACCTGGCGATCGAAGTCCCGCGACAACTCCCGCAGGACTCGCGCCAGGGTGTTGGACAGGTGTCGGGCCGGGCTATGGTGAACCTGGTCAGTATCCGCTGAATTCACAAATTGACTCCGCTGCACCTTTATAATTATGGCTTACATAATAGCAAAGGACCCTGTGCTGACAATAATCTGTGCCACCCGGTGCTACACTGCGCCGCCACCAGGAGTGAACCGCCACCATGACCAGGGTCATCAGCTGCAACACCAATGGTATCCGCTCGGCGGCCAGCAAGGGTTTCTTCGACTGGCTGCAGCGCGAGCAGGCCGACGTGGTCTGCATCCAGGAGACCAAGGCCCAGCGCCACCAGCTGGCGGACCCGCTGTTCCACCCCGCCGGCTATCACTGCTTTTACAATGACGCAGTCAAACCCGGCTATAGCGGCACGGCACTGTACAGCCGGGTCAAACCGCAAGCGGTGAGCTGTGCGCTCGGCTGGGACCCGGCAGACTCCGAGGGGCGCTACCTGCAGGCCGACTTCAGTGGCGTCAGCGTGATCTCCCTCTACCTGCCATCGGGTTCAAGCAGCGAGGAGGCGCAACAGAAGAAGTACCGTTTCATGGATGCCCTGCTCGAGCACCTGCGCGCGCTGCGGCGCAAGCGGCGGGAGTACATCATCTGCGCCGACTGGAATATCTGCCACAAGGCAATCGACCTGAAGAACTGGCGGGCCAACCAGAAGAATTCGGGCTTTCTGCCGGCGGAGCGCGCCTGGCTGGACCTGCTGTATGACGAACTGGGTTACATCGATTCGTTCCGCCTGGTGAACCAGGAGCCGGAGCAGTACACCTGGTGGTCGAACCGCGGCCAGGCGCGAGCAAAAAACGTGGGGTGGCGCCTGGATTACCAGGTGATTACGCCGGGCCTTGCCGCGGCCGTGCGCGCGGCAAGCATATACACCGGCGAGCAGTTTTCCGATCATGCGCCGCAGATCATGGAGTACGATATCACGCTCTCGGGCTGAACCCCGGGGACACCCCGCCCGGAGCAGTTCCTGACGCAGTTCGCGATGCCGTTCGCAATGCAGTTCGTGAATTGCGAGCGCCCGGGAAACCTTGTACATTAGCCGCGTTTTCCATGCTCCCCTGCGGAGTCCATCCACGCACAGGATATATTCAATGAGCTTGTTTATTGCCAGCGCCCACGCCCAGGCGGCCGGGGCTCCCGCTCCCGGCGGGGAGATGTTCCAGATCGTGTTCCTGGTGGGTTTATTCGCCCTGTTCTATTTCATAGCGATCCGCCCCCAGCGCAAGCGGCAGAAGGAGCACCAGCAGCTGGTTGCCGGCCTCAGCAAGGGCGATGAGGTGGTGACCTCTTCCGGTATCCTGGGCAAGGTCAGCTCGCTGGATGACAATTACATGGTGCTCAATGTCGCCAACAACGTCGACCTGAAGTTCCAGCGCATCCACGTCCATGCCGTGCTCCCCAAGGGCACCCTGAAGTCCATAGGCTAGCGCCAGGCGCGGGGCGGCCCGGATGGGCATCGAGTACCCGCGCAGGATAGGCCTGGCCCATACACCCACCCCGCTGCAATACCTCGAGCGCGCCTCCGCCCGGTGGGGGCGCGGCCACCGCCTGTGGGTGAAGCGCGATGACCTGACCGGGTGCACGCTCAGCGGCAACAAGGTGCGCAAGCTGGAGTTCATCACCGCGCACGCCATCGACAACGGCTTTGATACGCTGATTACCTGCGGCGGCCTGCAGAGCAACCACTGTCGCGCCACGGCGTTTGCCGGGGCACAGCTCGGGCTCGGCGTGCATCTGCTGCTGCGGGGAGAAGCGCCGGCGCAGCCGGATGGCAACTTCCTGCTCGACCGCCTGGCCGGCGCCGCGGTGAGTTGTTATCCGAAGCGGCAGTACGTGGCGGAGATCGACCATCTGTTCCTTCACTGGCAGCAGCACTATGCCAGCCTGGGTCGCAGGGCGCTGGCGATACCGACCGGCGGCAGCGACGGGATCGGCGCCTGGGGCTATATCGCCGCCTGCGAGGAACTCGCGGCGGACTTCGCGGCCCAGCGGATAGAGCGGGCGCATATAGTGACGGCCTCGGGATCCGGCGGCACCCAGGCGGGGCTCAGCCTCGGTGTGTCCCTGCACCGGCTCCCCGCCACGGTATGGGGCGTCAATGTCTGTGATGACGAGGCGTATTTCCTCAACAAGGTTGCCGCCGATGCTGCGGATTGGCAGCGGCGTTACCCGCAGGCCCCCGCGGTGGATATCCAGCCCCTCGTGCTGGACGGCCATGTGGGCGAGGGCTACGGCATCGCCGGCCCGGAGGTGTTCAGACTGATTGCGCAGTTGGCGGCGCTGGAGGGCCTGGTGCTCGACCCGGTATACACCGGCAAGGCTTTCCTGGGGATGCTGGCGGAAATCGACGCGGGGCGTTTTGACGGCACGCTCGATATCGTGTTCATGCATACCGGTGGTATTTTCGGCCTGTTTCCCCAACGCAGCGAATTTGGCTGGTAGCCGCGCTCGCCCGGGCCTGCGGCGATCAGCGCCGGCTTTGAGCAGAATCAAGGCGCGCCGGAAACCCGGCCGTTAGTATCAACCTTCCCTTGGATAAGGATAACGGGTGCGTGACGCATCCATCAGGAGGCAGCGATGACAGATGTAGTGGCGACGGTGGAGGAGTGTGTCGATCGGGCTATCGCCAGGGTGGGCAAGCAACTGGTGTTGATGGCGCCCCTCGGCCTTGGAAAACCGGTGCAGTTGATCAACGCCTTTTACCGCCGCGCCGTCTCCGACCCGGGAATTTCCCTGCATATCTATACCGCGCTGTGCCTGGAAAAGCCCCCCTTGGGCACGGGGCTGCAGGCCAGCCTTTCGGGCCCGATCCTGGAGCGCCTGTTTGGTGACTACGAGGAGTTGGCTTTTGTCGAGCCCGTGCGCAGCGATACGCTCCCCCCCAATATCCAGGTGACCGAACTCTATTTCAAAGCCGGGTCGATGAAGAATGTGCCCTCGGCCCAGCGCAATTACATCTCCAGCAATTACACCCACATCGCCCGCGACATGTTCGATGCCGGCGCCAATGTTCTGGTGCAGCTGGTGGCAGCGCGGGATACCCCGGAGGGCCTCTCGGTCAGCCTGTCCTGCAACCCCGATACCGGGATCGAACTGATGCAGATGTACCAGGACTCCGGCAGGACCTGCGTTGCCATCGGCCAGGTCCACCCCGACCTTCCGTACATGGAAAACGACGCCGAGATCGGGGTCGGCACCTTCGACCTGCTGGTGCGCAACCCGCAGTATGACAAGACCCTGTTCGCCGTGCCCAATGCCGCGGTGCCGCTGCAGGACTACGCCACCGCTCTGCATGCCAGCACCCTGGTGCCAGACGGCGGCACCCTGCAGATCGGTATCGGTGCGCTGGGGGACGCGGTGGCCTATTCCTGCGTCATGCGCCAGCAACACAACAGCGATTACCGCAACGCCGTGGCGGCCCTGGCCACCCTGCCGGCGGCAGCTGCGCACAGTGAACTGTTCGAGCAGGGGCTCTATGTCTCCACCGAGATGTTCGTCAACGGCATGATGCACCTGATAGAGCAGGGTGTGGTGAAGCGCAAGGTGTATGACAACCTCACGCTGCAGCTGGGCCTTAACGGCGGCGCTATCGGCAATGACATCGACGAGCGACTCTATGACTACGGCCGCCGCAGCGGCTTGATACCGGCGCGCCTGGATGAGCGCGCGCTGGAGGAACTCAAGTACTGGGGCATTCTCGACCCGTCTGTCGTGTTGACCCAGGGCGGGCTGTCCATTGCTGGCCGGGAGCCTGGCCAATGACATGGACGACGCCGCTACCCGCGCCGCGGTGCTCGACCAGGGCAAGGGCAGGCAGTTGCGCCATGGCAGGATTCTCCACGGGGGATTTTTCCTCGGCCCGGCCGACTTTTATCGCAAGCTGCGCGAACTGGATGCAAAGGGGCAGGAGCAGATCTGCATGACCGGTGTCAGCCGCACCAACCAGTTGCTGCTGGATTACCCGCTGTACTGCGCCCAGCGCCAGAAGGCGCGCTTTATCAATACCGGCATGATGGTTACCCTCACTGGCGCTGTGGCCTCCGATGCCCTGGAGGACGGCACCGCGATCAGCGGGGTAGGGGGGCAGTACAACTTCGTCGCCATGGCCCACGACCTGCCGGGCGCGCGTTCAATACTGTGCATTCGCAGTACCCGTGGCAGCGGCAAGGAACTCAAATCCAACATCGTGCCCTTTTACGGCCATATCACCATTCCCAAGCACCTGCGGGACATCATTGTCACGGAATACGGTGTGGCTGACCTGCGCGGCCAGAGCGACTCCGAGATTATCAAGCGCCTGGTCAATATCGCCGACTCCCGCTTTCAGCCCGAACTGCTCGAATTCGCCAAGCAGCACAACAAACTGGAAGCGGATTACCAGATACCGCCCCAGGCCCGCAACAACACGCCCGAGCGCCTGCAGCAGGCACTGGCGCCGCTGGCGCGCAAGGGGCTGCTGCCGGCCTATCCCTTCGGCACCGACCTGACCGAGCAGGAACTGGCGCTGGCGGCAAGCCTGCGCAAGCTCAAGGCCCTCAGCGAGGAGCCCGGCCAGTTTATCCGGGCCGCCTTCAAGGCCCTCCTGCACCAGGCGGACGAAGCGGCGGCGCGCCCCTTCCTCGAGCGGGTTCACCTCGAGCACCCGGAGACCACAAAGGATTTCCTGGTCCAGCAGTTGCTGCTGCTGGATCTGGAAGAGCGCGGTGCATTGAAGGTCAGCTAGTAGAGGGCCTCGACAGCGGGTATCCTTGCCCCATGCCGCAGACCCTCACCGACAGACTGGTTATCGCGAT
This sequence comes from uncultured Gammaproteobacteria bacterium, assembly GCA_963700715.1. GTDB lineage: Bacteria > Pseudomonadota > Gammaproteobacteria > Pseudomonadales > Halieaceae > JARRPM01. Next base: position 33,070 of record CAVOYP010000006.1, on the reverse strand, counting down.
CTCTTCCCGCGCCCTGTTCAACCTGGACGAAAGTCACCAGGTGTACCAGAGCGAGGGCCTGGAGGCGTATTCCGCTTACCAGGTGGCCCGGGAAGAGGATCCGCTGCAACCGGGCGAGGCCTTTCCCCTGGTGCACAAGCTGCTGCGCCTGAACCAGCGCCTGGGGGGAGAATCCAGGGTGGAGGTGGTGTTGTTATCGCGCAACAGCGCCGATACCGGGCTGCGGGTATTCAACTCGATCCAGCATTATGACCTCGATATCAAGCGCGCCGCCTTCTGCGGAGGCGAGAGCCCATGGCGCTATATCAACGCTTTCGGCTGCCAGCTGTTCCTGTCCAACGAGGCGGAGGATGTGCGTTACGCGCTGGATTGCGGCGTGGCCGCCGCCACCCTGGTGTCCAGCAAGGGCGCCGCCTCGGACAGTGACCAGCTGCGCTTCGCCTTCGACGGCGACGCGGTGATCTTTTCCGATGAGGCGGAGCGCGTCTACAAGAGCGAGGGCCTGGAGGCGTTTACCGCCAGCGAGAAGGCAGCCGCCCGGGAGCCCCTGGCCGGAGGGCCGTTCAAGCCCTTTCTCGCCGCCCTGCAGCGCCTGCAGCAGGCGTTTCCCGCCAGCGAGGCGCCCATCCGCACGGCGCTGGTGACGGCCCGCTCGGCACCGGCCCACGAGCGGGTTATCCGCACCCTGCGCGCCTGGAATATCCGCATCGACGAATCGATTTTCCTCGGCGGCCTGGAGAAAACCGAGTTCCTGCGGGCCTACCAGGCCGATGTATTCTTCGATGACCAACCCGCCCACTGCGCCTCGGCCAGCCCCCATATAGCCACCGGCCACGTGCCTCACGGTATCGCCAACGCCTGAAGCGCAGGCCGCGCCGGTTATTACTGATATATTTGGCCTTTGCCGGGTTTAATGGCTATTCTTCATAAGTAACAGTTACCCCGGCACCGGGGCGATTTCGGAGGATGGCATGAAACTGCAGCAGCTGCGCTATATATGGGAAGTGGCGCACCACGATCTCAATGTGTCAGCAACCGCCCAGAGCCTGTACACCTCGCAGCCCGGTATCAGCAAGCAGATCCGCCTGCTCGAGGACGAACTCGGGGTGGAGGTTTTCGCCCGCAGCGGCAAGCACCTGACCCATGTGACCCCGGCCGGCGAGGCCATCCTGCAAACGGCCGGTGAGATCGCTGCGCAAGGTCGAAAGCATCAAGCAGGTGGCGCAGGAGTATTCCAACGAGAAGAAGGGCTCCCTGTCCATCGCCACCACCCACACCCAGGCGCGCTACGCGCTGCCTGCGACCATCAGGAAATTCATGCAACGCTATCCCGACGTCTCGCTGCACATGCACCAGGGCACGCCGATGCAGATTTCCGAGATGGCAGCGGACGGCACCGTCGATTTCGCCATCGCCACCGAGGCGCTGGAGTTGTTCTCCAACCTGATCATGATGCCCTGCTACCGTTGGAACCGTTGCATACTCGTGCCCCGCAGATCACCCCCTGACCCAGCCCTCCAGGCTCAGCCTCGAGGACGTGGCGGCGCACCCCATAGTGACCTATGTATTCGGTTTCACCGGGCGCTCAAAGCTGGACGAGGCCTTCGTGCAGAAAGGCCTGGAACCCCGGGTGGTGTTCACCGCCGCCGATGCGGACGTGATCAAGACCTACGTCCGCCTGGGCCTGGGTATCGGCATCGTCGCCGCCATGGCCTACGACGCAGACAAAGACGCCGACCTGGTGGCCCTGGATGCCAGTCACCTGTTTGCCAGCAGCGTCACCCGGATCGGCTGTCGCCGCGGCACCTTCCTGCGCGGCTATATGTATGAATTTATCGAAGACTTCGCGCCGCACCTGACCCGCGACGTGGTAAAGGACGCCTTCGCGCGCCCCAGCAAGGCGGAGCTCGAGGAGCTCTTCTCCCACATAGAATTGCCCGTCTACTGATTTTGCCGGCCGGGGCTTGTACCCCTGGCGGCAAGCCGCTAGATTGTGCCGCTCGATTTGCCTGCCCGCCCCGAGGAGACTGTTTCATGGAACTTGCCTGCCTGGACCTGGAGGGGGTTCTCGTCCCCGAGATATGGATCGCTTTCGCCGAGAAAACCGGCATCAAGGAACTGCGGGCGACCACCCGCGACATCCCCGATTACGACGTGCTGATGAAACAGCGCCTGCGCCTGCTGGACCAGCACAATCTCAGGATCGGCGACATCCAGGAAGTGATCGCCACCCTGGAGCCACTGCCGGGCGCCATCGATTTCGTCGACTGGTTGCGGGAGCGCTTCCAGGTCATCATCCTGTCGGATACATTTTACGAGTTTTCCGAGCCGCTGATGCGCCAGCTGAAATGGCCCACCCTGTTCTGCCACCGCCTGGTGACGGATGACAGCGGCCGGGTGGTGGATTACAAGTTGCGGCAGAAAGACCCCAAGCGGGCGTCGGTGATGGCCCTGCACAGCCTGAACTACCGGGTGATCGCCGCCGGGGACTCCTACAACGACACCACGATGCTGGCGGAGGCCGATGTCGGCTTCCTGATCCATGCGCCGCGGAATGTCATCGAGGAATTTCCCCAGTTCCAGGCCGTGAACAACCTGGAAGAATTGAAGGCGGGTTTCGTTGCCGCCAGCAACCGCAAGCTCACCCTGTAGTGACCGGGGTGGCTTGCCATTATTTACCTGGAGACTGTCGTTATGAGAAACCATCTGTTGCTAACCTGCATTGCCCTTGGTACTGTGCGCGACCGCGGCCCTGGCAGATAAACCCGAGTGGGCCGGGGAGGGCGGCAGGCCCAGTGCCGAGCAGATCGAGGCGCACCGGGACGCCATGCGCGACAAGAATGACGATAAGGCCGGTCCCAAAGGCGGGCAGGACGATATTGATGATAATCGGTCGCGAGAGGAACAGCACCGGAAGGAAAAGCAAAAGCAGAAATCAAAGGAAAAAAGCCAACAGTCCGGGGGCGATCGCGACCCGAACAGGGATCAGGATAAAGACAGGGAGCAGGACAGGGAGCGCGATCAGCATAAAGACAAAACCAGTTGATATTCCCCCGGGTGAATCCGGCGGGAATGGTGTTGTGTGGAATTCGTCGCCTGTGTGCGTATGCAAATTCAGTGAGGCTCATGATGAAGAAACAAGCCATGGTAGGCCGTATGCTGTGGATACTGCTGTTGGCAAACGGTTGGGTGGGCACGGCGCTGGCAGAGACAACCACGGTCAAGGTCGACGACAGCACGTTTCAGTGCATCCGGGAAATGACTCCAGTCAGGCAATTCTATGTAGACAACCTGCTGGGTGACCTTGAAGGCACGCTGGCCGCCGCCAACGCACCCGGGGGCGCTATTTATCCGCCTGGATCGGTGGTGCAACTGGTGCCCACTGAGGCGATGGTTAAACGGGAGACGGGCTTCAGTCCCGCCACCGGCGATTGGGAGTTTTTTGAACTGGATGTCACTGAGCAGGGGACCAGCATCGGCAAGCGCGGGTTTGCGGAAGTGAACAACCGTTTCGGCAAGAATTGCTTCGCCTGTCATGCCCCGGCGCGCGATCCCTGGGACTTCATCTGCGAGACCGACCACGGTTGTGAGCCTATCCCCATCGACCACAAAATGACCGGCGCGCTGCAGCGCTCGGATCCGCGCTGCGGCCCGGCGGAACTTCAGGACGGCGACAGCATGGCGCTGCTGAAGCTGAAGGCCATGGTTGTACTGGGCCAGACGATGACCTGGGCGAAGGAGCTGTTCTGAAGGCGCGCCAGCGCAGTTGATTCGCGCTGCGCTGGCGCGCCCGGAGAGATGATTCGTCGCTGCGCTCCTCACCCCTCGAGGGGGTCGCTCGCTCACTGCGTTCGCTGCGCGCTGTCTCGGCCGACTGCGTCGGCCTCGGCTCGAACTGGGGAGTTCGAACCAATTCGCCAGACCCTCCAAACACAAAAGGGCCCCTCTGGGACCCTTTTGTGTTTGGCGCGCCCGGAGAGATTCGAACTCCCGACCAACTGGTTCGAAGCCAGTTACTCTATCCAGCTGAGCTACGGGCGCGTGGCGTGGATTGTACAGGCTCCGCGCGGGAATATCTGCCCCGCGGCCTGATGATTTCACCAGTTATGGCGCTGATCCGTCTCAGCCGGCCTGGCCCATACCTTCCAGCAGGCTGAGAAAGCTCCCCACCTTATCCCAGGTCTCCTGGTATTCCTGCTGCCACGCCGAATCCGCAACGATGCCGCCGCCGGCCCAGCAGTGAATCCGGCCTTCGGTACAGAGCAGGGTGCGGATGGCGATGTTGCTGTCCATGCGGCCGTCGGCGCTGATATAGAGCAGGGAGCCGCAGTAGACCTGGCGCGGGTCCGGTTCCAGTTCCGCGATAATCTCCATGGCACGGCGTTTGGGCGCACCGGTGATCGAGCCGCCGGGGAAGCAGTCCCGCAGGAGTTGGGTTGCACCCCGATCCGCTCGCAGTTCACCGCTGATAGTGCTTACCAGGTGGTGCACGGTGGGCAGGCTCTGCACTTCAAACAGCCGGTCGACGTGGATGCTGCCCGGTACGCAGCTGCGCCCGAGGTCATTGCGCAGAAGATCCACAATCATCAGGTTCTCGGCCCGGTCCTTGTGCGAGGCGCGCAGTTCCCGGGCAGCCTGGCGGTCTGTGGCCGGGTCCTTGTGGCGCGGCCGGGTACCCTTGATCGGAGCGGTCTCCACGTGGTGACCGAGCAAAGACAGGAAACGCTCCGGCGACAGGCAGATCAGCGCGTTATCAGCTCCCAGCGCGAGGTAGGCCGAAAAGGGCGCCGCGGCGACCGCTCGCAACGCCCGGTAGGCGTGCCAGGGGTCGCCACGGAAACTGGCGCTGAAGCGCTGGGCGAGATTGACCTGGTAGCAGTCGCCGGCATGAATATAGGCCTGGATACGCTCGAACGCGGCCTGGTATCCCCGCGCGCTGAAGTTGGACGTGAATTTTCCCTCGAGACGAAACACGCCCCCGACCCTGCCTGTGCTCCCGCGCAGCCTGGCAAGCAGGTCCGCGCGCACAGGGTCCGGCACACCGGGCTGAGTCACCAGTGTGGCGCGGCGCAGGAGGTGGTCCTGGATCACGCACCAGTCATAGGCCTGCAGCTGCACCGCGGGAAGCCTGTTGCTGGCCGTGGTATCCACGGCGGGTTTGGCAACCCGATTCAGGGCGGAGCCGCAGTCGTAGCCGATGTATCCGAGCAGGCCGCCGCAGAAGGGAATGTCCTGGGATACCGGCTGTATACCCGTGTAGCGCTCCCTGTGATAGCGCGCCACCTCATCGAAAAACTGGCGCGAGCAGGACTCGCTGGCATCGTGGGGCAGGGTCGGCAGGCACTCGGCGGGGAGCGCCGTCAGGATGTCATAGCGCCCGGCGGTCGAGTGGGGAAAGCTGCTGTCGAGCAGCGCAGCGCCCGGCAGGTCGCGGATGCGTTCAAACAGCTCACAGCTGTCCCGCTGGTAGGGCAGCTCGACAAGGTGTACCGCTTTGCTCATGCCGACTACAGGTTTCAGATCGAGAGTGAGCGCAATTCGGGATCTTCGCTGCTGTTGCGCCACAGCTCCTCGAAAAGGTCCAGGTGGCGCCGGGTCGACGATCGTGAAGAAGGCTCGTAAAAACCGTCGTGGTCACTGTCCCCGCGCTTGTATAAAACACCATCGCGGTCACAGATAACGATGGTTTCGCCTTTCCATTGCGGGTGTTCCGCCAGCTTGCGGATCTGGACGGAGCTGGGTATGCGCCGGGCGAGCAGCAACAACCGGTGGCCACGGGAGACCATGCCGCGGGTATCGGCAACAATAATGCGCACCCGGGTCTGGCGGCTGCTGCGTATCAAAACGCCCAGGGCATCGGTCAGCTCGCTGTTGTCAAAAACCTCGTGATCCAGGGCAGGACTGAGCATGCAGACCTCGCGGGCGGCGGAACCGCACAGCTCCACCGCGAGCTCGTCGAACGGGTGGGGATACTTCACTCCGGTAATGAATTCACTCGACATCGATACCCCCGGCGTGCAACAGGTAGACCATCATCCTGGCCGTCTCTGCATCTGCAAGACCACTTGCCAGGGCAGCGCCTTCCACTCGCCCGGCGGCGCACAGCGCCACCAGGCTGCCCAGCACGCCATCACTGAACAGGGCTGCCTCGCCGTTGCAGAATACCATAATGCCTGACTCCTCCTGCTGCCAGGCGACCCGCGCAGCGCTGGAAAGCTCAAGCAGTACCGGCCCATCCGCCAGCAGGGCCATGGCGTGGGCGAGCTGGTCATCGTCCCGGCCGCAATCGTAGCGCGGCTCGGTTACCATCGCGCCGAACCAGTGATTGTCCATGGCCTGATCGAGCGCGGCGCTGACCTGGGCGCGCGCCCGTTCGAGATCACGCGGCCGAATCTCCCCGGCCCGCGTGGCCGGACCCATATCGCCATCAGTGTAGAAGGTTTCAGGGTCCAGCCGCTCCAGCAGGCTGTCAGCCCAGCGCGACACCATGTCATTGATTCGCGGTGCTCGAAAACCGATGGAGAATGTAGTGCACTCGCCCCGGGCCACCCCCCAGTGGGCCATGCCCGGCGGCACATACAGTATATCTCCCGGCCCGAGTACATGGTCTTCCGTGCAGGCGAAGTCGGCCAGTATGCGCAACTCGTCGTGGGGCAGCAGCGGCGATCGGGAAGTGCAGAACTGCCCGAGCTGCCAGTGGCGCTCGCCCTCGCCCTGGAGCAGGAAGACATCGTAATTGTCGTAATGAGGGCCAACGCTGCCACCGTCCACCGCATAGCTCACCATGACGTCGTCCAGGCGCCAGCAGGGCAGGAAATCCACCAGTTGGCGCAGTTCCGCCACGGCCGGGACGTAGTGGTCAACAGCCTGCACCAGCAACGTCCAGGGACAGTCGCGTTTGAAATCCTCGGCCCTGAATGGGCCGTGCTGCAGACACCATTGCCCACGTCGGTACTCGATAATGCGCGATTCGATGTCCTCCTCAAGCGCCAGGCCCGCCAGCTCGTCTGCCGGCAGGGGGCTGGCAAATGAGTTGAAGGCGTTGCGAATCAGCAGCGGTTTGCGTTGCCAGAACTCGGCGAGGAAAGCCTTGCTGTCGAAATTGATCCCCGCTGCATACATTGCGGCTACTCTATCGACCGGGCCTGCGCCACGGCGTTGCCGATATAGCCGGCCGGTGTCAGGGCGAGCAACTCGCTGCGCGCCTCCTCCGGAAGCGCAAGGCGGGAAACAAAATCCTGTATCAGCTGGGCGCTCATGGTCTGGCCCCGCGTCAGTTCCTTGAGCTTTTCGTAGGGCTTTTCGATACCGTAGCGCCGCATGACGGTCTGGATAGCTTCGGCGAGCACTTCCCAGCTATTGTCGAGGTCCTCCGCCAGGCGCGCTGCATTGAGTTCAAGCTTGCCAATGCCCTTGAGCGCCGACTCGTAGGCAATAAGGCTGTAGGCCGCACCCACGCCCATATTGCGCAGCACGGTGCTGTCGGTCAGGTCACGCTGCCAGCGACTCACCGGCAGCTTTGCGGCCATGTGCTGCAGGACTGCATTGGCGAGGCCGAGGTTGCCCTCGGAGTTTTCAAAATCGATCGGGTTTACCTTGTGGGGCATGGTGGAGGAGCCCACCTCGCCGGCCACCGTCTTCTGCTTGAAGTAGCCCAGGCTGATATAGCCCCAGATGTCCCTGTTGAAATCCACCAGGATAGTGTTGAAGCGGGCCAGTGCGTCAAACAACTCCGCCATGTAATCGTGCGGTTCAATCTGGGTTGTATAGGGGTTCCAGGCAAGGCCCAGCGAGGTGACGAATGCTTCGGCGTTGGCCGGCCAGTCCACCTCCGGATAGGCGGCCAGGTGGGCGTTATAGTTCCCCACCGCGCCATTGATCTTGCCAAGGAACTCAATGCGCTCCAGTTGCTCCAGCTGGCGCCGCAGGCGCGCCACGACGTTTGCTATCTCCTTGCCCATGGTGGTCGGGCTTGCCGTCTGGCCGTGGGTGCGTGAGAGCATTGCAGCAGCCGCTGAGTCATGTGCAAGGTCGGTTAATTTCCTTGCGATCGACTTCATCACCGGCAGCAGCACTGTGTGCAGGCCGTCGCGCAACATCAGGGCGTGGGCCAGGTTGTTGATATCCTCTGAGGTACAGGCGAAATGGACGAATTCCGCGATGGCTTTCAATTCGCTGTTGCCGTCGAAGCGCTCCTTGATAAAGTACTCCACGGCTTTTACGTCGTGGTTGGTGGTCGCCTCGATGTCCTTGATGCGACGGGCGTCAATTTCGCTGAATTTTTCCGCGATGTTATTCAGTGTCCGGGTGGCCGCCCTGGACAGGCCCGGCACCTCGGGAACGCCCTGGTGCGCGGCCAGGCACTGCAACCACCGCACTTCCACCAGCACGCGGCGTTTGATCAATCCGAATTCGCTGAACACCTCGCGCAGCGACTCCGTCCTGCTGCCATAGCGGCCGTCAATGGGTGACACTGCAGTCAGCGCTGAGAGTTTCATCAGATGCTCCGAAAAACGGTAGGCGGGGATTTTACACCACGCCAAGGCCACGCGACAGTTGTTGCGAGGTGTGCAGCAGTTGCTTGCGCTGCAGCAACAGTTTCCAGCGGCGACCCCCGAGCTGCCGCCAAAGGAAAGCGGAGCGAATTCCCGCCAGCAACAACGCGCGGATAATGTCGGCATTCTTGGGGTTCTGCAGGTGCTGGGCGCTGCCGCTTACCTTGATTCGGAACTTCAACTTGCTCAGGGTATCCTGGTAGATGCCCGAGATGCTGTGGCACAGGTCGGGCAGGTTGTTGGAGAAATGTTCAGCGCGAAAGCTGGCATGTTGCAGGCGGGAGTGTACTACCGCCATCATCGCCTGGTCGGCGGCGAACTGGCGCTCGAGGTAGAGTATGGCAAAGACATAGCGGGCCAGGTCGCGATTCTCGTCGGCCTGGCGACTGGCCAGCAGGCTGCTGAGGTTGTTGAGGCCGAGCTTCAAGCCCGCAATACCTCCGTATATCTCCTCGACCGAGTCCGCATCGAACTGGAACAGGCTGCTGATGGACGGACCCAGGAACTCCAGCGGGTAGCTCCCCGTCTTCGACACCTGGTCCACCAGGCGAGCGGCCTGGGCGACTCCGGCCAGGGCGAGGGTCTGTTGCTGCAGTGCGGGGAGCCTGTTGGCGTTTTCCATCACTGGACCGTGCGCTCGATAACGCCGCCCCCAAGGCAGCGCTCGCCCTGGTAAAACACGACGGATTGCCCCGGGGTCACAGCCCGCTGCGGTTGCTCGAAGTCCACCCGGTAAACCGTATCCCGACCCTCTCCCTCGCGTCGCAGGACGCAGGGCTGGTCAGCCTGGCGGTAGCGAACCTTGGCGCTGCAGGGCAGGGGTAGCACAGGCTCACTGCCGGCGACCCACAGTATCTGGCGGCTGAACAGGCTGGACTTGAACAGGGCAGGGTGGTCGTTGCCCTGGACCACCAGCAGGACATTGCGTTCCAGGTCCTTGTCGACCACATACCAGGGCGCCTCGTCATGTCCGGCCAGGCCGCCTATGCCCAGGCCCTGGCGCTGGCCGATGGTGTGGTACATCAGGCCCTGGTGGCGGCCGAGCAGGGTGCCGTCGAGGCTGTGGATCTCACCGGGCCGGGCCGGCAAGTATTGTTGCAGGAAGTCCGTAAAGCGGCGCTCGCCGATGAAACAGATGCCGGTGGAATCCTTCTTCTTCGCGGTGACAAGCCCATGCTGCTGCGCCAGCCTGCGCACCGCCGGCTTCTCCAGCTCACCCAGGGGAAACAGGGTCTGCTCCAGTTCACGGTGCCCGACGGCGTGGAGGAAATAGCTCTGGTCCTTGTTGGCGTCGCGCCCCTTGAGCAGGGTGCCCTGGCCATCCGACTCACCGCGGCGGGCGTAGTGCCCGGTGGCGATGGCATCGGCGCCCAGCGCCCGCGCGTAGTCCAGGAATGCGCGGAACTTGATTTCCCGATTGCACAGGATATCCGGGTTGGGCGTGCGCCCCGCCCGGTACTCCTCGAGGAAATGCTCGAAGACATTGTCCCAGTATTCTGCGGCGAAATTAGCCCCGTGGAGGGGAATGCCGAGGGAGTCCGCCACGGCCTGTGCATCGGCATAGTCCTGCCTTGCGGTGCAATACTCGGTGCCGTCGTCCTCGTCCCAGTTCTTCATGAACAGCCCTTCCACCGTATAGCCCTGCTCCTTGAGCAGCAGTGCGCAGACGGAGGAATCGACACCGCCGGACATGCCGACGATTACTTTGGTGGAGGCGTTCAGGCTCATGGGCTGTAAATCAGGTCCAGGGGGTAACACAGGCCACGCCGGTGTTGGGCGATAGAGGCCAGCACCAGCGGGCTGCGCATTCTAGCAGAGTTGGCGACGATTGCCTCGTAGTCCAGCCAATGGACAGCGTGGATATCGGGGTCAGGCGGGCTCGCGTGCACCTGGCGCAGCGGTTTGCCCAGGAATGTCGTGCGGTAGTAGGTGATGTCGTTGCCGGGGGCGGTATACAGTGCGGTACCAAGGATGCCCAGAAGCTCTATCTCCCAGCCTGTTTCTTCCAGCGTCTCCCGCAAGGCGGCGTCGGCCAGGGTTTCCGCTGGTTCCAGGTGGCCGGCGGGCTGGTTGAACACCAGTTCGCCGTTGAACTTGTCGCGCTCCTCCACCAGCAGGTAGCGGCCCCGCTCCTCGATCACGGTGGCGACGGTGACATGTGGCGCCCAGTCCTGCATTCAGCTACTCCTTCGTCTTACGGATTTTCTCCTGCCGTTGGCCTGTTTGGGCACCCCGGCCTGCTGCGGCACCTCAACATACCGGAATTCGCCGGGCTGAAGCTCGCCCAGTGACCAGTCGCCAATGCGGATTCGCACCAGGCGCAGGGTAGGGTATCCCACCGCGGCAGTCATGCGCCGCACCTGGCGGTTGCGGCCCTCGCAGATACTCAGCTCCAACCAGCTGTCCGGCACGGTCTTGCGCGCCCGCACCGGCGGCTCCCGCGGCCAGAGGCCGGGAGGATTGATGCGCCGGGCCCGCGCCGGCAGGCTGACACCATCCTTGAGTTGCACGCCTGCACTCAAATGATGCAGGCTCTCGTCGCTCACATGGCCTTCCACCTGCACCCAATAGGTCTTCCAGCGCCTGTGGCGCGGATTGGCGATCTGTTGCTGCAGCACGCCGTCGTCCGTGAGCAGCAATAGCCCTTCCGAGTCGTAATCCAGCCGCCCCGCCGCCTTGAAACCAGGGGCCGCCAGATAGTCCGCCAGCGTGGCCCGGCCCTGCTCATCGCTAAACTGGCTGAGTACCTGGTAGGGCTTGTTGAAGAGGATAATCCTGGGCATGCAAGCTTTGAACCGTATGGATACCGTATGGACAGAAGGACCACGGCGCCCAAAAAAACATGGACACCGCACATGAATCGAGGGCAATCGTGCTACACTGTGCGCCGCTTTACCAGCGGTGAAGCACCCACTCGCCACCGCACCTATTTCAAGAATCCTACAGCAGCAATGGAGTACATTATGGGCTACAAGCATATTCAGGTTCCGTCTGAAGGTGAGAAGATCACCGTCAATGAAGATTACAGCCTGAACGTCCCGAACAATCCCATCATCCCCTATATCGAGGGCGACGGAATCGGCGTCGACATCAGCCCGGTGATGATCGAAGTGGTGAACGCGGCCGTCGAGAAGGCCTACAAGGGCGCGAAGAAAATTTCCTGGATGGAGATTTATACCGGTGAGAAAGCCGCCGAACTGTACGACGGCGACTGGTTTCCGGAAGAAACCCTTGCGGCCATCAAGGAATACAGCGTAGGCATCAAGGGCCCGCTGACCACGCCGGTCGGCGGTGGTTTCCGCTCACTCAACGTGGCCCTGCGCCAGGAGCTGGACCTGTACACCTGCCTGCGTCCCGTGCGCTGGTTCGAGGGCGTACCATCGCCGGTGAAAGATCCCGGGGCCTGCAACATGGTTATTTTCCGCGAGAACTCTGAAGACATTTACGCCGGCGTTGAGTACCAGGCCGGTACGGCCGAGGCGAAAAAGGTGGTGGATTTCATCATCAATGAAATGGGCGCCACCAAGATCCGCTTCCCTGACATGTGCGGTATCGGCATCAAGCCGGTATCGGAGGAGGGCACCAAGCGCCTGGTGCGCAAGGCCATCCAGTACACCATCGACCAGGACCTGCCCTCGGTCACCATCGTGCACAAGGGCAACATCATGAAGTTCACCGAGGGCGCGTTCCGCGACTGGGCCTACGAACTGGCCCGGGAGGAATTCGGCGGGCAGCTGCTGGACGGCGGACCCTGGGTGTCCATCAAGAACCCCAACAATGGCAAGGAAATTGTCATCAAGGACGTCATCGCCGACGCCATGCTGCAGCAGATACTGACCCGTCCGAAGGACTACAGCGTCGTCGCCACCCTGAACCTTAACGGGGACTACCTCTCCGACGCGCTGGCGGCCCAGGTGGGCGGTATCGGCATCGCCCCGGGCGCCAACCTGTCCGACACCATCGCCCTGTTCGAGGCCACCCACGGCACCGCGCCAAAGTACGCGGGCCAGGACAAGGTGAATCCCGGTTCACTGATTCTTTCGGCGGAGATGATGCTGCGCCATATGGGCTGGAACGAGGCGGCGGAACTGATCATAAAGGGCATGAACGGCGCGATCCAGAAGGGCACAGTCACCTATGACTTCGAGCGACTGATGGAGGGCGCAACCCTGCTGAGCTGTTCAGAATTTGGCCAGGCGATTATCAAGTCCATGGATTAGTTTCTGGTCGAATGCGCAGTCCAGGAGGGCTCGTGGGGACACGGGCCCTTTTTCTTTGCGGCGCGGTGCGCTGCCTGATGGTTTCCATCAGCGCGGTCCCGGTCTCGCCGTTGCCCCCTATTGAAATCCCGTATAATGTAGCCATATAGGGAAATTGTGCTGTTAAATTTACGCATCGAAACGAGTATGGTTTTAGTGAGATACATCCGGCCGGGCCATATCTGGCGTATGAGCAAGGAGGAGGGCGACTCGGAGGGCGGGCTTGCGCTGCAGGAGTCGAAGCCTGAACTAAAGCGCCCACCGCTGTTCAAAGTGGTACTGCTCAACGACGACTACACGCCCATGGAGTTCGTGGTGGAAGTGCTCGAGATGTTTTTTCGCATGAACCGGGAGCAGGCCACTCATGTTATGCTAACCGTGCACACCAAGGGTAAGGGCGTGTGTGGAATTTACACCCGGGATATAGCCGAAACCAAGGCAGCCCAGGTCAATCAGTATGCCCGGGAAAATGAACACCCTTTGTTGTGTGAAATCGAGGCATCGGAGGGCTGAGGCCCCGGGAGCGGTAATATGCTGAGTAAGGACCTGGAACAAACGCTGAACGATGCCTTCCGGGGCGCCAGGAGCAAACGCCACGAGTTTATGACAGTGGAGCACCTGTTGCTGGCGTTGCTGGACAACAACGATGCGATTCGGGTACTGAAGGCCTGCGGCGCCGATATTGGCGGCCTGCGCGGCGACCTGGTGGAATTTGTCGATGCCACCACGCCGCTGATTCCCGATGATGACGATAACCGCGACACCCAGCCGACCCTCGGCTTCCAGCGCGTCTTGCAGCGCGCGGTGTTTCACGTCCAGTCCTCTGGCAAGAGCGAAGTCACCGGGGCCAATGTCCTCGTGGCCATTTTCAGTGAGCAGGAGAGCCAGGCGGTCTTTTTCCTCAAGACCCAGAGCGTCGCACGCCTGGACGTGGTGAACTACATGACCCACGGCATCTCCAAGGTGTCGAACGAAAATGAGCCGGCGAGCCCGGCCCTGCCAGCACCGGCGAGGCGGGAGCGGAGGAGGGCGAGGCCAATCCCCTGGACAGTTTCGCGACCAACCTGAACCAGGAGGCGAAGGCCGGCCATATCGACCCGCTGATCGGGCGCCTCGACGAGGTCGAGCGGGTCGCCCAGATACTGGCGCGCAGGCGCAAGAACAACCCGCTGCTGGTGGGCGAGTCCGGTGTGGGCAAAACCGCCATCGTGGAGGGCCTGGCCAAGAAGATCGTCGATGGCGACGTACCGGATATACTCAAGGACAGCGTGGTGTATTCCCTCGACCTGGGTTCTTTGCTGGCGGGCACCAAGTACCGGGGTGATTTCGAGAAGCGCTTCAAGGGCCTGCTGGCTGAATTGAAGAAGCGCGACCACGCCATCCTGTTCATCGACGAGGTGCACACCATTATCGGCGCCGGCGCCGCCTCCGGCGGTGTCATGGATGCCAGCAATTTGCTGAAGCCGCTGCTGAGCTCCGGCAAGCTGCGCTGTATCGGTTCCACCACCTACCACGAATACCGCGGTATTTTCGACAAGGACAAGGCCCTCAGCCGGCGCTTCCAGAAAATCGATGTGACCGAACCCAGCGCGGACGACGCCTATAACATCCTCAAGGGGCTGAAGTCGCGCTTCGAGGAACACCACGGCCTGCGCTACACCGACAAGGCCCTGCGCGTCGCCACCGATCTCTCCGCCCGCTATATCACCGACCGCTTCCTGCCCGACAAGGCAATCGATGTAATCGACGAGGCGGGGGCCTACCAGCAATTGTTGCCCCCATCGAAGCGCAAGAAGGTCATCGGGGTGAGCGACATCGAGATGGTGATGGCGAAGATTGCCCGCATCCCGCCAAAGTCAGTCAACAGCGATGACAGGGAGACCCTGCAGAAGCTCGAGAAAAACCTGCAGATGGTGGTGTTCGGCCAGGACCAGGCGATCAGCAGCCTGGCGACCTCCATCAAGCTGGCCCGCGCCGGGCTCAAGTCGGGGGACAAGCCCATCGGTTCATTCCTGCTGGCAGGGCCCACCGGCGTCGGCAAGACCGAGGTCACGCGCCAGCTGGCGCGCCTGCTCGGGCTGGAACTGATCCGTTTTGACATGTCCGAGTACATGGAGCGCCATACGGTGTCGCGCCTGATCGGCGCTCCTCCCGGCTACGTCGGCTTTGATCAGGGAGGGCTGCTGACGGACGCCGTCACCAAGCATCCCCATGCGGTAGTGCTGCTGGACGAGATCGAAAAGGCCCATCCCGAAGTGTTCAACCTGCTGCTGCAGGTCATGGATCACGGCACCCTGACCGACAACAACGGCCGCAAGGCGGACTTCCGCCATGTCATCCTGGTGATGACCACCAACGCCGGTGCCGAGTGCATCAGCCGTCGCACCATCGGTTTCACCACCCAGGACCATAGCAGCGACGGCATGGAGGCCATCAACCGGATGTTCACCCCGGAATTTCGCAACCGCCTCGACAGCATCGTCCAGTTCCAGCCGCTGGGTGAGGACGTGATTCTCACCGTGGTCGACAAATTCCTTACCGAGCTACAGGGCCAGCTCGACGAGAAGCGGGTTACCCTGGAGGTGGATGAGGACGCGCGCCTGTGGCTGGTTGAGAAGGGCTATGACATCCATATGGGTGCCAGGCCCATGGCCCGTGTGATCCAGGAACATATCAAGAAGCCCCTGGCCGAGATGGTCCTGTTCGGCCCGCTCGCCCAATCCGGCGGCACGGCTTTGGTGCGCCTGAACAGGGCGGAGGACAAGCTGGAAGTAACAGTGGAAGCAGAAGAAACCGAGCTCGAGGAGAGTTAGGGCGGACTACTCTCTCGCCCTGACTATCTTTCGCGGTAGGTGATACGCCCCTTGGACAGGTCATAAGGGGTGAGTTCTACCCGGACCTTGTCTCCGGTGAGGATACGGATATAGTTTTTACGCATCTTGCCGGAGATGTGCGCGGTCACGACATGACCGTTTTCCAGCTGAACCCGGAAAGTGGTGTTGGGTAAGGTATCGACGACCTCGCCCTCCATTTCGATCTGGTCTTCTTTTGCCATTGAGTGGCAACCCTCGTGAAAAAACAGTCGCGCATTTTGCCTCAAAGCGGCGGCTAAAGCCACTGTAATAAATCAGGGTTTCTTGCCGCCCGACAGGCTTCTACAACAGGGTTGTCCAGCGGTTGTTCTGATACAGCTCGAGGGGGCGATAGTCGGACTTATAGGCCATTTTCCGGCAGCCGCGTATCCAGTAGCCGAGATAGAGATAATCAAGCCCCAGGGCGCGGGCCCGTTCGACCTGCCACAGGATTGCGTAGCTGCCGAGACTGCGCTTGTCCGGGGCGGGGTCAAAGAAGGTGTAAATCGCCGACAGGCCGTCCTGCAACTCGTCGACCACAGCCAGGGCGACCAGCGATCGATCGTCGTAGAAGCGGTAGTAGTGAGTGCAATCCCAGGCGTCATTGAGGAAGGACTCGTACTGCTCCCGGTCCGGCGGGTACATGTCGCCATCGGCGTGGCGCTGCCGAATGTAGCGGCTGTAGAGGTCAAAGGCCTCCTCGTCCCGCAGGGATTCGGTACGGCGCACCCTCAGGTCCTGGTTGCGGTTCCAGGTGCGCTCCTGGCTGCGGCGCCGCTGGAACTGCGCCACCGGAATACGGGCCGGGACGCAGGCGTCGCAATGGGTACAGTGGGGACGGTAAATGTGGCTGCCGCTGCGGCGGAAGCCGAGCAGTGACAGCTTGCTGTAGAGGGCCTTGTCCACCGGTTGGCGCGGGTCGACGAAAAGGGTGGTGGCCTCCTGGTCGTCGAGGTAGCTGCAGCTGTGCGGATAGGTGGTGTAGACCTTGAGGTCCCGCATGGAAGAGGTCACAGCAACGCTCCACTGGTGCGCGGCAACGACCAGATGCCGCGTTCGATTTCTCTAGCTGTATTCTGCGCAAGCAGTGCTTCGAAGTCCAGCCTGTCGAGGTCGCGGGCGCCAAGTGATGCCAGGTGGGGGTTGTCCACCTGGCAGTCGATCAGGCCAAAGCCGCCGCGGCGCATGATGTCCACCAGAGCCACCAGCGCCACCTTGGAGGCGTTCGCCCGGTGGCTGAACATGGATTCCCCGAAAAAGACCCGCCCGAGGGCCACGCCGTAGAGGCCGCCGACCAGCTCGCCCGCCGCATCCAGCACCTCGATGGAATGCGCATAGCCCTGGCGGTGCAGGGCGGTATACGCCGCCAGCATTTCCGGGCCGATCCAGGTGCCCTGGGCGCCCCGGCGCGCCCCGGCGCAGGCCGCCATGACCCGGGGGAAGGCGGTGTCGACGCCAAGGCGGAATGCATCCCTGCGCAATTCCTTGCGCAGGGAGCGCGAAACGTGCAGTTCATCGGGGAACAGCACGGAGCGTGGGTTCGGCGTCCACCACAGGATGGGCTGCGGCTCCTCGTACCAGGGAAAAATGCCGCGCCGGTAAGCCGCGAGCAGCCGGCCCGGGGCCAGGTCGCCGCCGGCAGCCAGCAGGCCGTTGGGAAAATCCAGGGCCTCCCCGCTGGGCGGGAACTCATCCCGGGGGCCCAGGAACCGGATCCGGCGCGGCAAGCAGCTGCCCCTAGAGGGCGTCCAGGTACTTCTCCGCATCCAGAGCGGCCATACAGCCGAAACCGGCGGAGGTGACCGCCTGGCGGTAGACGTGGTCGCCCACGTCGCCGGCGGCGAATACGCCCGGCACGCTGGTGGCCGTGGCATTGCCCTCGGTGCCGCTGCGAATGCTGATGTAGCCATCCTTCATCTCGAGCTGGCCGGCAAAGATGTCGGTGTTGGGCTTGTGGCCAATGGCGATAAATACCCCCGCGAGGTCCAGATCGGCTGTGGCCTCTGTCTTCAACTGACCGCACCCGCATTCCGGTAACGCCGCTGGCGTCTCCCAGGACCTCGTCCAGCCGGTGATTCCAGAGAATTTTGACCTTGCCCTCCCGCTCCCGGGCGAACAGGCGATCCTGCAGGACTTTTTCCGAACGCAGCGCGTCGCGCCGGTGAACCAGGGTGACCTCGGAGGCGATATTGGCCAGGTACAGCGCCTCCTCGACCGCGGTATTGCCGCCACCGATTACAGCGACCTTCTTGTTGCGATAGAAAAACCCGTCACAGGTTGCGCAGGCGCTGACGCCCCTGCCCATAAAGGCCTCTTCGCTGGGCAGGCCCAGGTACTGGGCCGTGGCCCCGGTGGCGATGATGAGCGCGTCGCAGCTGTAGCTGGCGCTGCCCTTGAGGACAAAGGGCCGGATGGACAGGTCCACCTGCTCTATGTGGTCGAACACCAGTTCGGCATCAAAGCGCTCCACGTGCGCCTGCATCTGCTGCATCAGCTGGGGACCCTGCAGGTCGGCCTCCCCACCCGGCCAGTTTTCGACCTCCGTGGTCGTGGTCAGCTGCCCGCCCTGCTGGATACCCGTGATAACCACCGGACGCAGGTTGGCCCTGGCGGCGTAAATCGCCGCAGTGTAGCCGGCGGGACCGCTGCCGAGGATGATCAGGGGGTGGTGCCTGGTGTCGCTCATATGGTTATTTCCCGCTTGCTGTTGTTAAATGCTGCCCTACTCACCGCCGCCTTGCCCGTCATGGGGGCGGCTTATGGTACTTTAAAGCCGGATCGCCGGCAAAGACGAGATCAATTCTAAATAATCGCCATAAGCCTTTGAAATAAATGATAAATTCATCCATAATAGCGATCGCGAAAAAAACCTGGAACAGTACCGTGATGGCTGGTGGCAAACACTGATGGCAAGAAACCGGGCAGCGGTGGCGGACACCGCCAAGACACCGAAAGCGCACAATTTCCTCGGCCCCCGCCTGCGCGAGGGAGCCTTTATTGCTGTCAGCGCCATCTGTCTCTACCTGCTGCTGGCGCTGATAAGCCACAGCCCGCAGGATCCCGGCTGGTCCGCCACCGGTACCGGGGGCGATGTGGTCAACCTCGGTGGCCCCACCGGCGCCTGGCTGGCGGACGTGTTCTTCTCCCTGGTCGGCTACGCCGCCTACCTGTTCCCGCTGCTGCTGGCCTACCGGGCGGTCATTATTCTGCTGGAGCGGCACCAGGACAAGGGCTTCGACTGGCTCACGTTTGGTATTCGCAGCCTGGGGCTGGTACTGGTCATGATCGCCGGGACCGCTCTGGCGGCAATGAACGATAGCGGCGGCTCCGGCCTGCCGCAGGGGGCGGGGGGCATCCTCGGCCAGGCCATCGGCGGCGGTTTCACCAACGCCTTCAGCGCCGTGGGCAGCCGTCTCATCCTGCTGGCGGTATTCCTCTTCGGCATGACGATTTTCACCGACCTGAGCTGGCTGAAGCTGGTTGAAAGGCTGGGCTCCTGGAGTATGCGCAGTTTCAGCCGCAGCCGTGCCTGGCTGCTCGCCACTATCGATACCACTCGCGACAGGCGCGCCCGGGAAAGAGCGGTAGAAGCGCGCAAGATGGTGATTACTGAACATGTCGAGCGGGAGAAAAAGCGCACGCCCCCGAAGATCAAGCCCCCCACGCCGAGGAACGAGAAGAGCGAGCGCGAGGAGAAAGAGAAGCAGCGCCCGCTGTTCGATGTGCCGGTAACGGGGTCGCTGCCGCCACTGGAACTGCTGGACCCCAGCGACAAGGATCCCGAGGCGGGCTACTCCAAGGAAGCGCTTGAAGGACTCTCCAAGTTGCTGGAGCTGAAACTGGCGGACTTCGGTATCAGCGCCGAAGTGGTGGCGGTTTATCCCGGCCCCGTGGTGACTCGCTTCGAAATCCAGCCGGCGGCCGGGGTCAAGGTCTCGCGTATCTCCAACCTCGCCAAGGACCTGGCCCGCTCGCTTGCAGTGATCAGTGTGCGCGTGGTGGAGGTGATACCCGGCAAGTCGGTGGTGGGTGTGGAGATTCCGAACGAACACCGCGAGATCGTCAATTTTCGCGAGGTGCTGGCTTCCAGGGCCTTCGACCAGAGCAAATCGCCCCTCACCCTGGCCCTGGGCCACGACATATCCGGGCTGCCGGTGGTGGCGGACCTGGCGAAAATGCCGCACCTGCTGGTGGCCGGAACCACCGGTTCCGGCAAGTCGGTGGGCGTGAACGCCATGCTGCTCAGCCTGCTGTACAAGGCCACCCCGGCGGAAGTACGGATGATGCTGGTGGACCCGAAGATGCTGGAACTGTCGGTCTACGACGGCATTCCCCACCTGCTGACCCCGGTGATCACCGACATGAAGGACGCCGCCAACGGCCTGCGCTGGTGCGTGGCGGAAATGGAACGGCGCTACAAGCTGATGGCCGCGCTGGGCGTACGCAACCTGGCGGGCTTCAATCGGCGGGTCGAAGACGCCAACCGGGCAGGCAAGCCGATCCCCGATCCCCTGTGGACCCCGGATCCCATCTTCGCCATGACCGATGAGGAGCAGTCAGCCCCGGGGCTGGAGAAGCTGCCCTGCGTGGTCGTGGTGATCGACGAGTTCGCCGACATGATGATGGTGGTCGGCAAGAAAGTGGAGGAGTTGATCGCCCGCATCGCCCAGAAAGCGCGGGCGGCAGGTATCCACCTGATCCTCGCGACGCAGCGCCCGTCGGTGGATGTGATCACCGGCCTGATCAAGGCCAATATCCCCACCCGGATCGCCTTCCAGGTGTCCTCCAAGATTGACTCCCGCACCATCCTCGACCAGGGTGGCGCCGAGCAGTTGCTCGGCCACGGCGATATGTTGTACCTGCCCCCGGGCAGCGGCGTACCGAACCGGGTGCACGGGGCCTTCTGTTCCGACGAGGAGGTACACCGCGTCGTGGCCGACTGGAAACGCAGGGGGCAGCCGCAGTACATCGAGGGCCTGCTGGACGAGGGCAGCAGCACCCCGGTCACTGCCGGTGAACTGCAGGCCAGCGCCGCCGAGGATGACGGTGAAAATGATGCGCTCTACGACGAGGCGGTGCATTACGTTGCCCACAGTCGCCGCGCCTCCATTTCCAGCGTGCAGCGCAAACTGCGTATCGGCTACAATCGCGCCGCGCGCCTGATCGAGACCATGGAAGCTGCCGGGGTCGTCAGCGCCATGGGCAGCAACGGCCAGCGGGAAGTGCTGGCACCACCACCACGCGAAGAATAAGCATGAGCAGATTGAACGCAGCGCTAGTGATTGCCGCGGTGGGCCTCGGCCTGCTGGCGAGCCTGGCCAGGGCCGAAAACACCCCGGCCATCGACGGCTTGCTGGGGCGACTTGAGCGCATCAGCCACCTCCAGGGTGAGTTCAGCCAGCGCCAGTACGGTGATGGCGACACCGTCATGGCCGAGTCCAGCGGGGTCTTCCGGTTGCTGCGCCCCCACTATTTCTCCTGGGAGATCCGCTCTCCCGACAGGCAGTTGATCGTCGCCGATGCGCAATACCTCTGGCACTACGATATCGACCTGCAAACCGCCACCCGGCGCCCGGTGGCGGGTAATGTCGAGGCATCGCCGCTGCAGATCCTGGGAGGGAACGAAGCCGCCCTGCGCGCCGGCTACTCGGTGACCCGGGAAGGGGCCGATGCCTTCAGCCTGGTCCCGGTTGGCGAGGCCCGCAGTTTTCGCCGCCTCACCGTCTCCTTTGCCGGCGACAGCATCAGCGGTATGGATCTGGTGGACAAACTCGGCCAGCGGGTGGTGGTGGACTTCAGCGGGGTCGACGCGACCACGCCACTGAGCAGCGCGGATTTCGCCTTCACGCCGCCCGCGGAGGGCGTCGACCTGTTTTACTATGACGAGTGATTCCGGGGCCTTTGACCCCGAATCTTCCGGTGCTGGGCAGACCAGCCTGTTCAGCGATACCCCCATCACGGACCCACCGGCTGCAGCGACCGGTTCGGCGCCTGCCCCGGGCTATCAACCCCTCGCCGCACGGCTGCGGCCCCGGAGCCTGGAAGACTTCAGCGGGCAGCAGCATATCCTGGGGCCGGGTAAACCCCTGCGCCAGGCCGTCGACAGTCGGCAGTTGCACTCCATGATCCTGTGGGGACCCCCGGGGGTTGGCAAGACAACCCTCGCCCGGATCGCGGCGGGGCAGGCCAACGCGCATTTCCTGCAGTTATCCGCGGTGCTCGCGGGGGTAAAGGAGATCCGGGAGGCCATCGCCCTGGCCAGACAGCATAAGTCCGCGGGGCGTGACACGGTGCTGTTCGTGGACGAGGTGCACCGCTTCAACAAGGCCCAGCAGGATGCTTTCCTGCCCTATGTTGAGGACGGCACGGTAATTTTCATCGGCGCCACCACCGAGAACCCGTCTTTCGAGCTCAACAACGCCCTGCTGTCCCGCTCCCGCGTATACAAGTTGCGTGCGCTGGACGCAGCCGACCTGGAAGCGGTGCTGGCACGGGGCATGGCCATGCTCGGCCACCGCGTCACGGCGGATCCCGGCTGCCTCGATCTCATCGCGCGACAGGCGGACGGGGATGCCCGCAGGGCGCTCAACCTGCTCGAGCTGGCCGCGGATCTGGCTGATGACGGCAGGATCACTGCCGCCACCCTGGAGGAGGTGCTGCAGGCCTCCCTGCGCCGCTTCGACAAGGGCGGCGACCTCTTCTACGACCAGATCAGCGCCCTGCACAAGGCGGTCCGGGGCAGCGCTCCCGACGCCGCGCTGTACTGGTTCTGCCGCATGCTCGACGGGGGCTGCGACCCGCTCTATATCGCCCGCCGGGTGGTGCGCATGGCCAGCGAGGATATCGGCAACGCCGACCCCCGGGCGCTCGGCCTTTGCCTGGATGCCTGGCAGGTACAGGAGCGACTGGGCAGCCCGGAGGGGGAGCTCGCCATCGCCCAGGCAATCGTCTACCTGGCCTGTGCCGCCAAGAGTAACGCTGTCTACAAAGCCTACAACGCGGCTCGTGCCGATGTGGAGCAGGGCGGCAGTGCCGAAGTGCCGCTGCACCTGCGCAATGCCCCGACGCGGTTGATGAAAGAGCTGGAGCATGGTGCCGACTACCGCTATGCCCATGACGAGGAGGGCGCCTATGCGGCGGGGGAGAACTACTTTCCCGAGGCGCTGCGGGATCGCCGCTACTACGAGCCGGTGGATCGTGGGCTGGAGAGCAGGATCCGTGAGAAATTCAAAGTGCTGCGGGATCTCGATAAGATCAGCGTTCGCCAGCGCTACCCCGTACAGGACCCCGAATGACGAATGGGAAACACATGAAACAAGCCGTACTTGTCACCGGCGGCGCCGGCTATATAGGCTCGCACGTATGCGTTGAATTGCTGCAGCAGGGCTATCCGCTGGTGGTGCTGGACAACCTCTGCAACGGCAGCGAGGTCGCCCTGCAACGGGTGCAGGAGATCACCGGTCAATCCCTGACTTTCCAGCGCGGCGACGTGCGAGACGAACCCCTTGTACGGCATTTGCTGGAGGCGCACCGCATCGCTGCCGTGATCCACTTCGCCGGCCTCAAGGCCGTGGGGGAATCCGTGGCGCAGCCCCTGGACTACTATGACAACAACGTCAGCGGCGCCATCCACTTGCTGCGGGCGATGGCGCAGTCAGGTGTGCGCAATCTCGTGTTCAGCTCATCCGCCACGGTCTACGGCGATCCCGCTCGCAATCCGATTGACGAGGACTTCCCCCTGTCCGCCACCAATCCCTATGGCCGCAGCAAGCTGATGATCGAGGAAATGCTGCGCGACCTCTACCTGTCGGACAGCAGCTGGAATATTTCCATCCTGCGCTATTTCAACCCCGCCGGCGCTCACCCCAGCGGCTTGATCGGGGAGCATCCCAGCGGTATCCCCAACAACCTCATGCCCTATATCGCCCAGACCGCCAGCGGTCTGCGTGAGCGCCTGTCCGTTTTCGGCGGCGACTATCCCACCCGCGACGGCACCGGCGTGCGCGACTACATCCATGTCACCGACCTCGCCACTGGCCACCTCAGGGCGCTCGCCGCCCTGGCGGACAATCCTGGCTGTATCACCCACAACCTGGGCACCGGCACCGGCTACTCGGTACTGGAGATGGTTGCGGCTTTCGAAGCGGCCAGCGGCCGGGTCATTCCCTATACCATCGCGCCGCGTCGTCCCGGGGATATCGCCGAGTGTTACGCCGATCCGGGGCGGGCCAGGCGGGACCTCGGCTGGAGCGCGAAGCAGGATCTCGCCGCGATGTGCGCCGATGCCTGGCGCTGGCAGCAGCAGAACCCCTCCGGCTATCCTTAGCACCGCGCGGCCGAAACCAGTACAATGCCGCTTCCCTGGCAGACACCGCACCAAGAAGATGAAATACCTCCTGTTCATTGCCCTGGGTGGCGCATCCGGCTCGGTGGCGCGCTACCTCCTCGCCGGCTGGGCGCATCGCCTCTGGGAGGGCCCGCTGCCGCTGGGCACCCTGCTGGTCAATGTACTGGGCTCGTTCAGCATCGGGGTCCTCTACGTCCTGCTGGTGGAAAGACAACTGATCCACCAGGACTGGCGCGCGGTGCTCATGGTGGGTTTTCTGGGCGCGTTTACCACCTTTTCGACGTTCTCGCTGGAGACAATCGCCCTGCTCGAGGCGGGCCACACCGGCCATGCCATCGCTTACATGCTGGGTAGCGCACTGCTGTGTGTAGCGTTGGCCGGCGCCGCCATCGCGCTGACCCGCGCCCTGGTATAGCGCGGTAGTCGCCAGTCGCGCAGGGCCGGGCAGCAGGCGGGCACTATCGAACAAACTGACTTAACCCGATACAGGACCTCAAACAATGTTGGATATCAAGGCCGTGCGGCAGGACCCCGAAGCAGTGGCCGCAGCCCTCGACAAACGCGGTTACCGCTTTGACGTCGCGGCATTTACCGCACTGGATGCCCGCCGCAAGCAGGCGGATATCGACAGCCAGAACCTGCTGGCGGAGCGCAAGAGCGCCTCGAAGAAAATAGGCCAGCTGGTGGGGCAGGGCATGCCGGTGGAGGAGGCCAAGGCCCAGGTCAATGAGAGCCTGGAGAAAATCGCCGCCCGGCTGGAAGAGCTGACGGAACACGCCCGGCACATACAGGGGCAAATCGAGGAGTTGCTGCTCAGCATCCCCAATATCCCCGCCCCGGACGTACCCGCGGGCGCCAGCGAGACCGATAACGTCGAGGTGTGCCGCTGGGGTGTCCCCAGGCGCTTCGACTTCGCGCCGAAAGACCATGTGGAGTTGGGGGAGGGTCTGGGCCAACTCGACGCCGACACCGGCGGCAAAATCACCGGCTCCCGCTTTACCGTCATGTACGGCGAGCTGGCGCGGCTGCATCGCGCCCTGATCCAGTTCATGCTCAACCTGCATACGCAGGAACACGGGTACCGGGAAATCTACGTGCCCTACATCGTGAACCGCGAGTCACTGCGCGGTACCGGTCAGTTGCCCAAATTTGCGGCGGACCTGTTCCGGCTCGAGGGAGACCAGGGCTATTACCTGATCCCCACCGCGGAGGTGCCGGTGACCAATGTGGCCCGCGACCGTATCTTCGAGGACGGCGAACTGGGGGAGGCGGGTATACGGTTCGCCTGCCACAGCCCCTGTTTTCGCAGTGAGGCGGGCAGTTATGGCCGCGATACCCGCGGCATGATCCGCCAGCACCAGTTTGAAAAAGTCGAACTCGTGCAACTGGTCAGGCCCGAACAGTCGGATGCGGCCCTGGAACAGCTCACGGGTCATGCGGAGAAAGTGCTGCAGGCGCTGGAGCTGCCCTACCGCAAGGTGATTCTCTGCGGCGGCGATATCGGTTTTTCCGCGCGCAAGACCTATGACCTGGAAGTCTGGTTGCCCGCCCAGGATACCTACCGGGAGATCTCCTCCTGCAGTAATTTTGGCGACTACCAGGCGCGTCGCATGCAGGCGCGATGGCGCAATCCCGCCACCGGCAAACCGGAGCTGCTGCATACCCTGAACGGTTCGGGCCTGGCGGTGGGTCGCACCCTGGTGGCCATCCTGGAAAATTACCAGCAGGCCGATGGCGCAGTCGCGGTCCCCACGGCCCTGCGCCCCTACCTCGGAGGCCTGGCCGAACTGCGGCGCTAGCTATGGAATTCCTGCCCATCAGCCTGCGTGTCAGGGACGCCCGCGTCCTGCTGGTGGGTGGTGGTCAGGTGGCCACGCGAAAAGCGCGCCTGCTGCTGCAGGCAGGTGCCCGCCTGACCGTGGTGGCTCCGGCCATCGAGGAGGAACTGGAGGCTTTGCTGGCGTCCAGTGGGGGTACCTGGCATAGCGGCCAGTACAGTCGCCAGCGCCCTGGCCGGTGCGGTGTTGGTGGTGGCGGCCACGCCGCTGCGACAGGTCAACCAGCAGGTGTACCAGGACGCCACCGCGCAGCGCCTGCCGGTAAACGTGGTGGACGCGCCGGACCTTTGCAGCTTTATCTTTCCCGCCATCGTCGAGCGCACACCCTTGACCATCGCGATATCGAGTGGTGGCGCAAGCCCCGTGCTGGTGCGCCAGTTGCGACGCAAGATCGAAGCGATGGTGCCCGCCGCCTACGGCCGCCTCGCCCTTTTTGCCGGGCGCCTGCGCAGCGCGGTCAAGCAGGCACTACCCGCTGCGGGAGCCCGCCGCCTGTTCTGGGAACAGTCCGTGGATGGGACCGTGGGCGAACTGGTGCTGGCCGGCAGGGAGGCGCAGGCCGAAGCGTTGCTGCGGCAGCAGCTGCAGCACAGCGACGCCCTGCACCGCGGGGAGGTCTATCTGTTGGGCGCGGGGCCGGGAGACCCTGACCTGATGACGTTCAAGGCGCAACGACTATTGCAAAGCGCGGATGTGGTGCTGTACGACCGCCTGGTGGCGCCGGCCATCCTGGACATGGCGCGGCGCGACGCCGAGCGAATCTACGTGGGCAAGGCGAGGGCGGAGCATGCGGTGCCCCAGGGGGATATCAACCAGCTGCTGGTGACGCTGGCGCGGCAGGGCAAACGGGTGGTCCGGCTCAAGGGCGGTGACCCGTTCATTTTTGGCCGCGGCGGTGAAGAGATAGAACTGCTGGCGGCAAACGACATTCCCTTCCAGGTGATCCCAGGCATTACCGCCGCCAGTGCCGCCGCCTGCTACGGTGGCATACCCCTGACCCACCGGGATTACGCCCGCAGCGTTCGGTTTGTTGCGGGGCACCTCAAGGATGGCACCTTGACCCATGACTGGGAGAGTTTCCAGTCTGAATTCGAAACCCTGGTGTTCTACATGGGACTGGCGGGTCTACCCATTATCTGTGAGCAACTGCAGCGCCATGGCCGCAGCGGCGATACGCCCATTGCCCTGGTGGAACGCGCGACCACGCCAGAACAAAGAGTACTCACCGGCACCCTGGCGACCATGGCGCAGATCGTGCGGGACGCAAAGCCCCGAGCCCCGACCTTGATCATCGTGGGGAATGTGGTGCGCCTGCATGCCAGGCTGGCGTGGTTCGGGGAGGGGAACAGGGGAAGCTAAAAAAACCCGGCAGTTGCCGGGTTTTCTTCAAGCGGAACAGCGGCTTTATTTCGCTGGAGCCTCAACCGGCGCTCGCGCTGCGAAAGCGCGGTCCTTCAGCAACACGACATCCACCAACACATTGGCTGCCTCGGTGAGAAGCACATCCGGCTCGTCACTCTTTTCGTCTTCCTCAATGACCAGATCCGGATCCTCGGCGTCGACCGGTTCTTCTTCCAGAGTCGCCAGGAGTTCCTCGCCCTTGGCCTTGCGCCGCTTGTTTTCAATCTCCAGAGCCCTTTTTTCCTGGCTGTCGCGCAGCGCGACCCGCGCTACTTCATTCAGCGGCAGTTCCTTGATTTCGCCGGCTTCGCGGGCCATTCGTACCTGGTCTTCGAGGTAGACGAAATCCGGGTTGCCTGCGCGGCGCTCCACGTACATGGCGGTGACGTGGGGAACGATGGTCGACAGGTCGTTGTAGCGCTGGTGTCGCACGGGATTGATCTGGTCCCAGTTCAGGGCGTGGTCCAGGGCACTCTCGCCGATTTCCTCATCGTCATAGATCGCGGGGAATTCCACGTCGGGTACCACACCGCGGTGCTGGGTGCTGTCACCAGAAATACGGTAGAACTTGCTCTCGGTGATCTTCAGCTGGCCCTCGGTCAGGGGAATCAGGGTCTGCACCGTACCCTTGCCGAAAGAGCGGTTGCCGACGATCAGCCCGCGTTGGTAGTCCTGGATCGCGCCGGCAAAAATCTCCGATGCGGACGCGCTCAGGCGGTTGATCAACACCACCAGCGGGCCGTCGTAGTAGGTACTCTTCAGGCGTTTGCCGTCGCGCCACACACGGCGGGATGAATGGCGGATCTGCACGGTGGGGCCGTACTCGATAAAAAGCCCCGTCAACTCATTGGCTTCCTGCAGGGAGCCACCGCCGTTGTTGCGCAGGTCGATAACGATACCCTCAACGCCCTCTGCCTGCAGCTCCTGCAACAGTACCTTCACATCCCTGGTGGTGCTCTTGTAATCCTCTTCGCCCCGGCGCATGGCGTCGAAGTCGATGTAGAAAGCCGGGATATCGATGACGCCGACCTTGATCATGCGGTCGCCATCGGGAATTTCCAGGATTTTCTTCTGGGCCGACTGTTCCTCCAGCTTCACCTTGTTGCGGACAATGGTAATCGTCTTGTGCTCGTCGGCAGCCTTGGATTTGGCAGGGATAACTTCCAGGCGGACGGTGGAGTCCTTGGGTCCGCGGATCAATTCCACCACCTCGTCCAGGCGCCAGCCGATGACATCCTCGATCGGGCCGGACTCGCCCTGGCCAACGCCGATGATGCGGTCGGCCGGCTTCAGTTCACCCTGTTTGTCAGCGGGGCCCTTTGGCACCAGGCTGGATACCTTGGTGTATTCGTCCTCCTGTTGCAGTACCGCGCCGATGCCCTCCAGCGACAGGCTCATATTGATATTGAAGTTTTCCGAGCGGCGCGGGGACAAGTAATTGGTGTGTGGATCGTACAGCTCGGTCAGCGCATTGGCATAGATCTGGAACACATCCTGGTTATTGTACTGGTCCAGGCGCTTGAGCTGGTTGGTATAGCGCTTCACCAGGGTGGGGGTAATTTCGTCGGCGGGCTTCTTGGCCAGCTTCAAGCTCAACACTTCGTTCTTCAGGCGCTTGCGCCAGCGGTCATCAAGTTCTGCCTCGGTTGCGGCCCACTCCCATTCGTCTATATCCAGCGGGTAGCTTTCGTTCACGGTGAAGTCCATTGCCGCTATCTGTTGCGGCAGCGTATCGACCATGTTCTGCATACGGGCCTGCAACCGCTCGTGGAAACGGTTGAATATGTAAAAACCGGCTTCGAGGTTGCCCTCGTGCAGCTGTTCATCCATGGCAGTGCGGTACTTCTCAAAATCGGCCAGATCGGCAGACGTAAAAAACATCTTGCCGCCATCGAGGCTCTCGATGTAGCTGTCCAGGTGCGCGGACGACATGCTGTCGTCGTAGCTGTGCTTGGCGTAGTGGCGCTGCTCCAGTTGATCGATCAACTCCAGCATGGTTGCGCTCTCACTCTCACTGGGCTCAATGACCGCCCAGGAAGGCAGCGACAGGCAGTAGAGCAACAGTGCGGACACCACCGTCAACACGGAAGGCTTCAATTTTTGCGGTAGGTACAAGAGATTCTCACCTGATATTGATAACGGTTGCCAAGTGTAACCCTGAGTTGCCCCCGGGTTAAACAGCGTCTCTATAGATAAGCACAGATAAGGAAAGTTCGGTGCAGGAGGGCAATTATTTGCCGCCGGTGCGCGGCGCGTCGAGCGGAGCTCGCCGACACTTGTCGGGTCACAGGCCGGGGCAGGGGCCGCCCACGGCCCACAGGGGATGCTTAAGTAATTGATATATATGAAATAATCGGCCTCGCCTGTGCACACATCGCGCTGGACTGAGACGAACGGGGAGGGGGCTAGTGGCGGTGAAAGATCGCGAAAGCCTCCCGCTCCAGTTGTTCCCGGTGGTCGGGATGGGCGATCGCAATGAGCGCGGAAGCGCGCTGGCGCAGGTTCTTGCCGTACAGGTAGGCCACGCCATACTCCGTGACCACGTAATGTACATGTGCCCTGCTGGTGGTGACACTGGCGCCGGGTTTGAGGTGGGTGACGATCTTGGACTGGCCATGACTGGTGAGCGAATTCAGGGCGATGATGGGCTTGCCGCCCTGGGAAAGCGCCGCACCGCGGATAAAATCAACCTGGCCGCCCACGCCCGAGTACTGGCTGCTGCCAAGTGAATCGGCACAGACCTGGCCGGTAATATCGACTTCCAGCGCGCTGTTGATTGCCGTCACCCTGGGATTGGTGCGGATAATGGAGGTGTCGTTGACGTAGGAGATGTCCCGCATCTCGATCATCGGGTTGTCGTCGACGAAATCGTACAGTGCCCGCGAGCCCACACAAAAGCCGGCGACGAGCTTGCCCCACTGCTTGAATTTTTTTTTGCCCGTCAGGGCGCCGCTTTCAACCAGTTCCATTACGCCGTCCGAGAACATCTCGGTGTGCATGCCGAGATCCCTGTGACCCCGCAGCGAGCGCAGGGCGGCGTCGGGGATAGCGCCAATGCCGGTTTGCAGAGTAGCGCCGTCCTCTACCAGCTCCGCGATATAAGCGCCTATCCTGTTTTCAATGGGGGATGAGGGCTGCGGTTTCACTTCGAAGATCGGGTCCTCACACCGCACCAGGGCGTCCATCGCCGATACGTGGATGATCCCGTTGCCATGGACCCGGGGCATGTTCGGGTTGACCTGGGCGATTACATGCCTCGCTTTCTCGATAGCCGCATTGGTGATGTCCACGGACACCCCCAGCGAGCAGAAACCGTGTTTGTCAGGCGGGCTTACCTGCACCAGCGCCACGTCCAGCGGCATCTTTCCAGAGCGGAACAGGCCGGGAATTTCACTGAGGAACACCGGTACGTAGCTGGCCATGCCGGTGGCGACCGCGGCGCGCGTATTGGCACCGACAAAAAAGGTATTGAGGTGAAAGACCCCGTCATACTTGGGATCGAGGTAGGGCGCCGAGCCCTCGGTATGGATGCTGACCAGTTCAATACCCTGCAGCTCGTTCCCCCTGGCGGTCAGGGCATCGACCAGCAGTTGCGGCGTGGCGGCGGCGCTGTGGAGAAATACCCGCTCTGAGGATTTGATATTCTTTACCGCCTCTTCGGCAGTTACGTAATGGGGTTTGCTCATGGCTCACTGCTCCCTAGCAGGGTCCGGAATATCGTTGGGCGAAAGGCACTGCCTGCAGCCGTGGGGGGGCAATTTGCCACTTTCTCAGTGCTGCGGCAGCAAAAGATCTTCAAGAAAGTAGGCTGATAGTGATGCCCGGCCGTTGATGCCGGCCTTTCTGTACACCGACCTGGCCTGCTCACGCACGGTACGCTCACTGGTGTCCCGCAACTGGGCGATCTCCCGCAGACTCAACCCCTTCAGCAACAACAGCCCGACCTCGGCTTCTGCCTCGCTCAGGCGCCACTCCCGAAACTTGACCTGGATGGCCACACCCAGCCCGGATACCAGCTCGTGGCTCTGCCGGCGCCAATGGGTTGATTCTTGCCTCGCGGCAACGAGGTCGGATTTCAGCTGGCCGATGGCGGCGCGCTCACGGAACATGACGCCGACGAGCAGGCTGGCAGCGATGGCCGCGATCAGCAACACGACCAGTTCGGTGCCAATATGCAGCCAGGTGACGCCTTCCTCGTAATCCCGGGCCACGTCCAGAACGATCAGTGCAAATATGCTGCAGAAGGCAAGGAGGGTGGTGTAGGCAATACGGCTGTTCAATGCGTCATCCGACGTAGTCTGTAGTCTGGGGTTTTGGAAGGCTTTCGCTGGCCAACAGGTCAGACGACGGATGGTAACAGATGTGTGAAAAAGCCGATACTCGGAGAGTGAGCCTGCCAGAGAGGGTGGTCTCTTCAACTTTTCTTAACTACGGATCACAAACACGGTGCCTGCCATGAAATTCCAGAAGATCGCCCCCGTTTCCGTCGCAGTAGCCATCGCCTTCGCCCCATTGTCCGGCTTCGCCGGGAGCGCATTGATGGGCCAGGCACAGGCGCTATTCAAACCTATTCCGGAATCAGCACAGGATCTTGAAGGAGTGGCGACGACACCGGGCATGGTGGCCCTGGGCAAGGCGCTGTATTTCGACCCGCGGCTGTCCGAGAGCCACAATATCAGCTGCAACACCTGCCATCAGGTCGGACTCGGGGGGGTGGATATGCTCTCGACCTCGATAGGCCACCACTGGCAGAAGGGCGGCCGCAACGCGCCGACTGTATTGAACGCAGTGTTCAATACCGCCCAATTCTGGGATGGGAGGGCCGCAGACCTTAAGGAGCAGGCCGTTGGACCCATCCAGAACCCGATTGAAATGGCCATCAGTCCGGAGCACGCGGTGGGCCAGCTGAAGGGCATACCGGGATATCAGCCGATCTTCGCAGCCGCTTTTCCCGGCCAGGCCGAGCCTGTGACCCTGGTAAACATCGGTGCAGCAATTGCGGCTTTCGAGGCTACTCTGCTGACGCCGAACGCCCCCTTTGACAAGTACCTGCGCGGTGACGAGAACGCCCTCAATGAGAAACAAAAGACGGGTCTTAAGCTGTTCGTGGACAAGGGTTGCGCTTCCTGTCACAACGGGATCAATATTGGTGGCGGCATGTACGCACCGTTCGGCGTGGTAGAAAAGCCCGGTGCGGAGTTGTTGCCGCCGGCAGACAAAGGCCGCTTCCAGGTCACCAGCACGCCCAGCGATGAGTATGTCTTCAAGGTCCCCACCTTGCGCAACATAGCCCTGACGCCCCCGTACTTCCACACCGGCAAGTCCTGGGATCTCAAGCAGGCTATTGCGGTGATGGCAGCCAGCCAGTTGGGCCAGGAGCTTTCCGAGGCGGAGGTGAGCAGCATTGAAACCTTCCTCCTGACGCTGACAGGTGAGCAGCCGCAGGTGACTTATCCGATCCTGCCCCCCAGTTCAGTCGATACCCCGCGACCGGTGTTATGATAAGCACCTGACCCCGGGGAGGTGATCAATGGGATGCGATTGTTGTGCGATAAAGAACCTTATCTACCAGTACGCACACCGCATCGACAGCGGCGACCTCGATAGCGTGGCGGCCATGTTCAGCGCAGGCAGTATCATTGCCGTCGATGGGGACGGCAGGGAGACCCGCATAGAGGGGAGGGAGGCGGTGCTTGCTTTGTACCGTGCTTTCACCCGAATCTACGATGACGACCACACGCCACACAGCCTGCATCTGACGACCAACGTACTGGTGGAGGTCGACGCAGCGGGGGCACGCGCCACAGCAACGTCCTCA
>CAVOYP010000005.1:0-140192 GCA_963700715.1 uncultured Gammaproteobacteria bacterium | reverse complement strand
GAATAGGGGAGAATCCGACCTTTCCTGCCCTGCGGGCGTACCGCCCGGTAACCGGAACAGCAGGTTTTCCCAGTAAGCGAAGGTCAATGCTGATCAGCGCCCCAGGATCAGCCAGGAGTGTCTGTTGGCGAAGCAGGTCAAACCCAAACCGACCGCGATTGACGACTACCTCAAGCTGGAAGAAGTCCTCCCGGCCATCAAGGACCAGACCGTGCGGCTGGCGCGCTCCACCAGCGACTTCACCGTGGGCGTGGCCAGAATCTACCGCTCGCTGCTGCCCCTGATCGAGCTTATCAACCGCCGCGGTGAGATTACCGAGCAGGAGTTGCACAAGGCCCTGGACCAGCTGTTCCAGGCCCTGCAGGAGCACCCGGTCACCCTGCAGCTGCGGACCCTGACCAGCCGCATGCGCAGCGGCAACCTGCTGCCCAACGAGCAGAGCACCGAGAACCTGATCCGCTTCCTGGTGGAACAGGTCACCGCCCGCAGCATCGTCCCCATTCCCAAGCAGCTGACGGACGAATTCTGGAAGTTTTTCGACGAGTTGATGAGCGAACCCGAGCTGCGCGGCCTGGGGGAAGTCAGCCTGGACGTCATGCGCATCGTGATCACCGCCTACGAGCCACTGATCGCCCAGCTGATCAACCAGGTCAAGGACCTGCGTCAGGTCAACGACAAGCGGATGCGGGAGATTCTCGGCAACACCCGGGTCATCCGCCAGGACCTGGTGATATTCCGTCGCCAGATCGGGGCGCTGCGCTATATCCGCGAGTTTTTCGACACTGATCCCAATGATTTCAGGGAACAGGCCGAGATCGTGGCGCAGATGGTGCGCGAATTCGGCCCTTTCTTCATCAAGATGGCCCAGGTGGCCGCGGCCAGCTCGGATTTCCTGCCCGACGAGATCACCGAGGCCCTGGCGGTGTTCCAGGAGGACGTGGAGCCCATGACCGCCGCCGAGGTGGAACAGGCCTTCATCGAGTGTTACGGCGAGCTGCCGACGGAGCGCTACTTCGGCTTCGATGCCTCCAGCCCGATCAAATCCGGCTCCATCGCCTCGGTGTACCTGGCGCAGAAGCCCATGACCGATAGCAAGGGCAAGCAGCTGCTGACCCCGGTGGTGGTCAAGGTCGGCCGCCACAACCTCGAGCGCGAGTTCCAGATCGGCAAGACCGTGATCAAGCTGGCCATCCTCAGCAGCCAGTACTGGGCGCCCCATTCCAAGCTGTCGCCCTTCCTGTCGTCCTGGCTGGGGCAGGTGGATGTGTTCGTCGAGGGTTTCCGGGCTGAGCTGGACTTCGAGTCCGAGGCCCGCAACCAGGCCCGCTTTGCGAAACGCGCA
This sequence comes from uncultured Gammaproteobacteria bacterium, assembly GCA_963700715.1. GTDB lineage: Bacteria > Pseudomonadota > Gammaproteobacteria > Pseudomonadales > Halieaceae > JARRPM01. The sequence continues at coordinate 138,850 of CAVOYP010000005.1, read as the reverse complement.
GCGCAGTCCGGCCGCTGGCATGTGCCGGCGGTCTACCACGGCACCCGGCGCATCATCGAAATGGAGTTTGTGGACCGGGCCGCCGGCATCAACAGCGCCTTTGGCAAGCGCGGACGTAAAACAACGGCGGCGCGGCGCAAGGTGGGCCGGGCCTTCCTGCACACGTCCTCTCCCACCTGCTCATCTACCAGGAATTCCACGGCGATCTGCACCCGGGCAACATCCTGGTGGCAAACGCTGACGAGCTCTACCTGATCGACTGGGGCAATACGGTGGACATCAGCGCCATCTGGAAACCCGCGCTCGCCTACCTGCAGGCGGTACTGGCGGGTGATGCCGATGGCATTGCCGAATGCGATCGTCGAACTGGGCACCGACCGCAAGCAGATGGAGGCCTGCCGCAGCGAACTGGGCGCGAATGTCTCCCGGATCCTGGCGGAGGCCGCGGTGGAACCGCTGGGTTATGACTTCCTGTTGACCCTCTACCGGGAAGGACAGGAGGGCCTCACCAGCCGCCTGGAACTGGCGATCAACCTCGCCACCGCGCTCAGCCGCCAGGGCATCGTGGTGCGCGGCGACTACATGCACCTGACCCGATCACTCACGGCCATGGTCGGTTCCTACCTGAGCATCTACCGCGGCCTGTCGCGGGTGGCCCTGGCCCAGGACATCGTCCAGGTACTGGTGCAATTCCCCGCCCTGGAGAGCCTGCGACAATTGTCCGGCTACCGGCGCAAGCTGCTGCAGCAGCTCTCCCTGGCAGGGCCGCGGAAATTGATCCCGGTGAGCGGCCGGGGTTAACTCCGCACTCCGGCGCGCTCTAGGCCGCCACCTGCCAGACCGCGCTCAACACCGGCGCCAGCTCGAGTGCCGTTTGCCCGGGAATAATCGCATCCACGCCCTCGGGTACGTCGAAGGCCGCCATGGCGCTGACCAGCTGGTCGACCTGGTCGCGCAGGAGCACGTGGCCGCCCGCATGGATGGCGTCCAGCTGGCTGGCTTCGTTGAGGTACCAGTCCCTGATCAACACCCGGTCGGTGGAACCGGCGATATTCAGCACCAGGTGATCGCGCCGTCGCGACAGCCACACCTGGTGGTAATCGAGATCGGCCAACTGCAGGATATCCAGGCTTGCAGGATTGGCATCGGCATTATCGATAATATCCCGGCCCTCTCCCGCTCTGAACACGTAGGTATCGTTGCCGCGGCCACCGCTGAGAGTGTCCCTGCCGCCACCGCCGATGAGTAAGTCATCGCCGGCGGAGCCGATGATCTGGTCCTGGCCACCCCGGCCATCGATTGCCGCGATAGCGCGTAACTCGGTGCCACTGAAATCGAGAGTATTGGCGCCGCCGGTTCCCGTGATGGTATTCACTCCAGGGCCGCCATCGATGAGTTCGATACTGTCGCTCAACAGCAATTCCGTCAGGGTGATCCGGTCGTCACCGGCCCCGCCCCTGATCGTGTCAAAACCCGCGCTCCCGGTGATGCGATTCCTGCCCTGGCGCCGGCCCTCGATCAGGAACAGGTCATCCCCGCCGGCACCATCCATAATGTCATCACCGGCGCTGCCGATGAAAACATCGTTACCTTCTGTCCCAACCAGCACATCATCGCCACTGGTGCCTTCAAAGGTGCTGCCGCCGCCACCGGCGGCAATGGCGTACAGCTCCCTGCCGCTGACGACGCTGCCATCGGCAAAGCGCAGCGTGGCGGCAACACTGTCAGCATCCACGCTCCAGGTGTCCAGCTCGGGGTTGTAACGCAGGCTGGCCAGCACCATTGCATCACCGCTGCCAGGCAACGAGATCATCGGAACCTGGCCCCACTCCATCGCCACCAGCGTCACCGCAATATCAGCTTCGGTCAGCCCTGCGGCGAGTTCCACGACGACGCTGCCCAGGGCAACATCCAGCATCACCAGATCACTGCCCGCGCCCGGCCCAAAGGAAATGACGTGGTTGCCGGCTACCATGAGGACCCAGTCGTTGCCCGCACCGGGATCGATGGTGGTGTCACTTCCCAGCAGCAGCTGGTCATCTCCCGCACCCGCCAGGACCACATTGCTACCGCCGACATCCTCGATGTAATCATTGCCGCCAAGGGCATGGATAATATCGTCGCCCTGGGTGCCGTAGAGTTGGTCATCGCCCTCGGTACCCAACAGGGTGGCGTCCGATACCTCCAGAAAGCTGTCCAGTACCGCCGCCATGTTGTAGCGGGAACCGTCGGCAAAGCTCAGTGCGGCAATCGGTGTTCGGGGCAGCAGGGGGAGAAAGGCGGGGTCCAGCAGGCTGTCCGGTTCCGCACCCTCCTCCGGGATCTGCGGCGGAACGCCACCCTCCGGCGTGGCATCAACATCCCAGGCGTGGAAGAAGTCCGCTACGCTCACGCTGCCGCCGCCATCGCGCAGCGCCACAGTGAGCGTTGCGCCGGTGCGGACAAAGCGCAGATCCGCCAGGGTGATATCCCCCCCGAATGCGAGCGTGTCCTCACCATAGGGCAGGAAGCTGAGAGAATTCGTCAGCTCGTCGTAGCTGAAGCGGTAGGGGTGCTGCCAGGAATACGACCAGTCATATTCGATCCGGTCGTCGCCGTCGCCGCGGTCGTAATGGAATGTCAGGCCCTGGTGCAGCGGCGTTTCGATAATGTCGTTATCGCCCTGCCCCCAAATGTGCTTGCGGCCTATGCCCCGGGTACCCTGGTCCATATAAACATCATTGAGGACGATACGGTCCGGGTTGCCCCCCGCTTCGATGATGTCATCGCCGCTCCCGGGCAGGATGGTCTCGATGTTGGGCCCGCCGATAATATGGTCCGGGCCATAGCTCCCGTGCAACAGGCCCACATAGCCCTGGGCGCGAATCACGGGTATCCAGGCTGGATCCGCCTCGGACACCAGGGTGAAACGACCGAAGGTATTGTCCCAACCGGAAAACACCGTGTCGGTATCGAGCGTAAGCTGATCCCCCGGCCCATAGGTGATGACTGCATCGCCGTTGAGGAAGCTGAAGGAGACTGACTCAGGATCAACACCCTCGCGCAGGCGAATGTTACCCATGAGTTCCGGGTAGTAGTTGTTATCGACCTTGATGACGTCCTGGCCATCGCCCGCGGCGAAGCGAAAAGCATCGTTACCCCAGCCGTTCACATGGATCGTGTCACTACCGGGGCCGGGTTCGAACACATCGTGCCAGCGTGTGTCGCGAAACGTACCGTCGGCAAGATCCGAGCGCTGCACCAGGGGAATCGCTGTGCCGCCCGCCGTAACCCCGTTGATCCAGTAGGACGAGAAGGTACCGGCGGAGCTGAAGGAGTCGCCCGGGCCGTACTCTACCCGGAAGCGGGAAGCGGTGGTGCTGGTGTAGTACAGCGCGACCGCGGCTGGATCCACCCCCGCGTCGAACTCCAGGTAATTGTAACCCTCCGGATCGCTTACCTTATCCAGGCCATCACCCGGGGCGAAGACGTAGGTGTCGGGGCCATAGCCACCATCGAGCGTGTCGCTGCCCCTGCCGCCATCCAGCCAGTCCCTGCCATTCGTCTGACCCCCGTACAGGATGTCATTGCCCTCGCCGCCGCGCAGGACATCATCGCCGGTGCCGCCATCCAGGTCATCGCTGCCGCCGCGCCCTTCCAGTACGTCGTTGCCGCCACCGCCACGGATGACATCGGCGGACTCGCTGCCGATAATCCGATCGGCGCCGGACGAACCGACCAGGCTCCCGGTCAAGCCGGACAGGCTCAGTGGCACGCCATTGGCGAGACTGAGGAAATCCAGGCCCGTGGACAGCTGCAGGGCGGCCAGTTCGAGGATGAAATGCAGGCCGCCGCTCACAATGCGCATCCTGGCGTCGCCGCTGCCGTCCGCAATCGCCTCGATCTCCACCGCATTGACGCCGGGGGCGACGACAATTCGCGGCTTGTCGGGATTGCCGGTATCGACAGTGAACAGGGCGTTTCTGTCGACCTCGGTCAGTTCAGGACTGGCCTTGACCGTGAGCAGCAGATTGCCGGCCCTGTCGAGATAAAAGGTGTTCAGGCGGGAACGCTCGATCACCGCGTCAGGGGAGTCCAGCGCAACGCGGGTGCTGGCCCATTCACTTCTGCTGAGGTAGAAGCCGTCCAAGCCCTGGCCCGTGCCGACGAACACCTGTTCGCCCTGGAACAGGACCTGCAGGTCAGCGGGCGCGATGCCGCCGAAGAGCAGGGTATGGCTGCCCTCGGAATCCTCGATGTGATCCAGGCCGTCTCCCGCCTCGAACAAGTAGGTATCGTCACCGGCGCCGCCCCGCAGGTGGTCAACGTCCCGGCCTCCGGCCAGCAGGTCATCGCCTTCGAGTCCCAGCAGCTGGTCGCTGCCGGCGCCGCCGTAGAGGCGGTCGTTGCCGTGCAGGGCAACGGCCAATTCCGATGAGGTATCGCGATAGGCCGGCAGCTCGGCGCTGAAGTACGCGGTGTCGGTATAGCGGTCACCGACCAGGGTGTCGTCGCCCTCATCGCCGTGGAGTTCATCGTCTCCCAGCTCGCCCCAAAGCGTATCGTTGCCGCTCCCCCCGTGGATCACATCATCATACTGCGCCACACTGTCGTTACCGTCGGCGAAGGCGATTTCCAGTCGCTCCCCGGCTACGCCCGGGCTCAGTTCCACATAGCGGTAGTGGAGCGCGGAATCCCCGTAGATGACGTCCCGATCGGCGCCACCGCTGATAAAGTCGGCCCCAGTGCCACCCAGCAGGTAGTCGATGCCCGCGCCACCCTCGATATAGTCTGCATATTCGCCACCACTCACGTGATCAGCGCCATCGCCGCCGTCCAGTACGTTGGCATCGCCGCTGCTGTCGCCGATCTGGGACAGATAGAACCGGTCGTACTGAATGTCGGCGTCCAGGAGATCCACCAGCCCGGCCCGGGCACTGCCGAAGATCAGATCATTGCCGGTGGCACCGGAGATCGCATCGGAGCCTGCGCCGCCCTCGAGGAGGTCGTCCCCCGCCTCACCCTCGATCCAGTCGTCGCCGGCAAGACCGTGCAGGGCATTGGACCCGCTGTCGCCAATCAGCCGGTCGTCAACAGGACCACCCTCGAACGCGCCGCCCAGGGTGCCGTGCAAACTGCCGGCGCTGTAATTCGCCACGGCGCTGGCGCTGAAGCCGATGGCGATACCTGACCAGTCAAGCCCGCGCTGGGAGAAGCGCTGGCGATCGTAGGCGTTGGCCCGGACCTGATCGTCCGCCTCGAGGTCACTGGGGCCCAGGGCCGACACGGTGACAGCAACGACAGTTGCGAGCGGCGCGGCATAGTCCTGCAGCACAATGCCATAATCCATCCCTGCGACTGGGACGTAACGGGCGAGGCTTATACTACCCGCGCCAGGCCCGCTGCCGGCACTGACGGTCAGGGCAGCGCCGTCGTAGTGCAGCGCAAGCCCGGGATGGGATGGACTGCGGTAGAAGGGAGAGGCGGCAGCGACCCGGGAAAACTGCAGTGTGGCAAGATCAATGCCGTTGATGACTATGCGGTCGCCCGGTTCGGCGCGATCACCCACCAGGTCGTGGCCATCGCCATCGTTCCAGATAAACGTGTCGGCGCCCGCGCCGCCCTCGAGGTAGTCATCGCCATCTTCGCCGCGCAGGATATCCGCGCCTGCGCCGCCCAGCAGGCGATCGCCGCCGTTGCCGCCATTCAACTGGTCATCACCCGCGCCGCCTTCCAGGTAGTCGCTGCCATCGAGGCCATTCAACAGGTCGTTGCCGCCCATGCCGTACAGGCGATCAGCCTGGCTCGATGCGAGCAAGGTGCCGGCATCGTCGCCCTCGGAGCCAAATCCCAGCCGCGCGCGCGGTTCGAACTCGCCGCCAGTGGTTGTCTCATCAGAACTGAAGGCCAGGTCGTATTCCAGGTCGGTAAAATACTGATGGATTCGCAAATCACCCCACGGTACATCCCGGACGTTCATGCGCAACAGCGTGGCGAGGAACAGGGCCCGGTCAGAGAGGAAACTGTCGGTAAAGTGCTCGGCATCGAAAGTGGGGTCAGCCTGGGAAAACCCCCCGGTTCCCGTCGTCACGGCAAAGGGCAGGAGTTGGGACAGGGCATAGCGATAGCCGCGACCCGCCTCGGAGTCCTCACTCGCGGCAGCGGCAAGGGCGCTGCTGCCCCTATCCAGCAGCGGTTCTATGCGGCTGCCAAAGGACTCCGCGCCATCCAGCGCCACCAGCATTGCCTGGCGAAAATCCTCGGTATCGTCGCTGCCAGAGAACACGTAGCCCTCCCCCAGCATGTCCGACAGGGCGACAACGGCGCGATCGAGGCTGCCCACCGAGTGATTGGACATGGCGTAGAGCATGTCCCTCACACTCTCTGCCTTGACGTCACGGTCAACCAGGGAAAACAGGCTGTAGACAGCGAGTGACTCCACCAACAGCCCCACCGAATGAAAGACCACCGAGCCCAGCAGGTCCTTTCTCTCGATGAAGACGCCCTGGCGCTCCCCCGGCCGGAAGAAGGTCAGGTCGTTGGCCGTCAACTCAGGCCCTTCCTCCGCAAAGTAATTGTGGATGCGCACCAACTGGGCGGTGGAGAGCGGGTTTTCCTGCACCAGCGCATCGATGTACTGGTAATCCGGCGAGCCGGGAATGGCGGAAATGCCGGCGCCGTTGAAGGTAAACACTTCAGCGAACAGGTCCCGGAATTCGTACATGGCCCACAGGGAGAGATAGCCTCCCAGGGAGTGGCCGACAAAATCGACCTTGCCGGCGAACTCCGGGCGGGCGACGCCATTGGCGTCCACCAACCCTGCATTTTCGAAGAACGACGCAATCGCGCTGTGTTGCTCCTCGGGATTCAAACTGGAAAGGCCTAATGCCAGCAACAGGTCTGCCGGGACGATGTCGGGGAAGGGTTCATTGGTGCCACGAAAAGCGGCGACGTATTTCTGCTCCAGCGTGTCGTAGAACAGGGTGGCGGAGAAGCCGTTGTCCTGGTCGGGCTGGTGATAGACGACTAGATACCTGTCAGCGAGAATGCTTCGAACTGGGACTGGGTCCAGCCGCGGCCGTCATCAACATCCCCAAAGGGAACGTCGTCGGAGACGGTGCTGCCATTGAGAGCATCTTGACTAAGCTGGTTTCGGACCGCCGGATCGTCCCAATCTTGCGCCATCCAGATACCCTGGCTGATCGAAAGTCACATAGGCCGCATCGGCCAATAGAGCTGCCTGGTAAGCTTTCTCAATCTGTGTTCTCATTGTCTACGCTCCTGCGTGGTATTAATGACTTCCTGTCTGTCCATACCTCTTTTCCCAATTGATCGATAAATTCGTTACAGTGCTTTGCTCGCTTCCAAAGGAGCTCACTTCGAAAGAACGGGTATTTCCTCAATGATAGTTAGTCGTTTCGGCAAGAACCTCCTGCGTCTCGTGATCAAGAAAGTAAAATCGCCTGGCAGAGATGGAAGAACCCGTAATCGGACTGCGACGCCACACTTCCCAGCCCTTCATGGTAGTAGCCATACCGCGCCTGCCGGGTATCAAAACGTTTCGACCTGGAAACACCAGTTATTGCGCTCAAACTCCTCGCGCCTCATTTGTGTCTTGGTATAGAAGGCGGTGAGCTTTTCATGGCACTGGGGCGAACCATCCTGAATGCGGCTGACGCGGTAAACTCCCGGTTCGGTGATGGGATCGGCCCCCAGGCGCTTGTCTCGAAATCGAAAACTCTATAAACTTGTAATCGGTATTTGCCAGGTAATTCCAGCAACCCCAGCAGTCGTCCGTCGCACCATCGTAGTAACCCTCCGCCTCCACCGACCGATAAATCGTCGGCCGGCCCTGGGTGCTGCACAGCTCGAACAGGTCCTCTTCATCGGGCTCCAGCCATGCGATGACAACAAAAGCCGGGGCCAGCACAAGCAGGCCGAGCCAGGGCCAGCGGCGCCGGGATTTCGGCTTACTGCTTTGCCGGGGATTGGATTCGTCTTCGACGCCGGCCATCACCGCTCCCTCACACTTTCCTGCCGGTACCTGAGCAGGGGCGACAGGAAGAACTCGATCAGTCGCCGCTTGCCCGTACGGATCTCCGCAGTGGTCGCCATACCGGGGCTGAGTTTCACCCACTTGTCCTCGACGGCGATGCTGTCCTGTTCCAGCTGCAGCCGCAGCTTGAAAACCCAGCCCAGCTGCTGATCCTCCACTGCATCATTGCTGATATTCACCAGTTCCGCGTCGATCAGGCCGTATTTGGTGAAATTGAAGGTGTCGATTTTCACTTGCGCCAACTGGCCCTCGTTGACGAAGCCGATATCCCGGTTCGGCAGCAGCGCCTCCACTTCGATGACGGCCTGCTCCGGCACGATCCTGAGCAGCGCCTGGGCCGGGGATACCACCGCGCCCAGGGTGTGCACCGCCAGTTCCTGCACGGTGCCTGTCACCGGGGCAGTAATGCGCAATTGCTGGCGCTGCTGCTGCGCCTTGCGGGCCTCCTGTTCCAGCACCGCCCGTTCGCTCTCCAGCCGGGTAAGCTCCATCAGGTTCTGCTTGCGCAACTCCTCGGCCGAGGCGTCCATGCGCGCGGCGATCGCGGCGGCGCTTTCCAGCAGCTGGCGCTCGCGCGAGGCAAGCACCGGCAGCGTTCGCTCCAGCTCGGTCTGTTGCTGCAGCAGTTCCAGGTATTGCACCTTGGCGCCGTACTTTTGCTCGACCAGGGTTTTGTAGGCGACGACCCGCTGCGCCAGCACCGCCAGCGTCGCCCCGGTCCGCTCCCGCTCCGCCCGCAGCGCCGCCTGCTCGGCGCGATTGGCGGCCAGCTCCCTCTCCCGGGCGCGCAGCGTGGCGCTGATTTCCCGGCGATGCAGCTGGTAAAGCGCCTCGGCCCTGGCCTGGTCCGCGGCGGCAAAACGCGACGCCAACCCCGACGGCGCGGCCGGCTGGCGTCCATCGGCCAGCCAGGAGTCGAGGGCGCCGCGCCAGGCGGCCTGCACTGCCAGCTCATGCAGCTGACCGCGAATGCGCAGGTCATCCGCTTCGGCATAGGTAGGGTCCAGCCGCAGCAGGGGCTGGCCCGCCTCCACCCGCTCGCCCTCACCGACGAGGATCGCCACCACGGAGCCCGCCTGCGGCGCCTGCACCAGCTTGACCTGGCCGCTGGGCACGACCCGCCCCGGCGCGGTGACCACGATGTCCACCTCCCCGAGGCAGGCCCAGCCGATGCCCGTGACAAACAGCGCCAGCAACAGCCACAGCAGCCATCGGCCCGTGGGCGAGGGCGGGGTGTCCTGCACCTCCAGCGCCGCGGGCTGGAACTGGCGGCGCACACAGGCCAGCCTGTCAGCTGCCGCCGCCATCAACCTCGCCCTCGTCCCGGCGCCGGGTGTCCGCCCGCGGCGCTGGGCGCCAGCGCGCGAATCACCGGGCTGTGGTTCTGGTAGCCGTGCAGCCGGGCGTAATAGCCATTGACCGCCAGCAACTCCTCATGGCTACCAGATTCGACGATACGCCCCCTGTCGAGCACCACGATCCGGTCGCAATGGCGCACCGTGCTGAGCCGATGGGCGATGATGAAGACCGTACGGTTCTCTGGCAATGGCGCCCATGTTTTCCTGCACGATGCGTTCGGACTCGTAATCCAGGGCGCTGGTGGCCTCGTCCAAGATCAGGATGCGCGGGTTGGTGACCAGCGCCCGGGCGATGGCGATGCGCTGGCGCTGGCCGCCGGACAGATTGCTGCCCTGCTCCCCGATCAGGGTGTCATAGCCCTCGCGCCAGTTCCAGGATGAATTCGTGGGCGCCGGCCACCTGCGCGCACTGCACGATACGCTCCAACGGCAGGCCCGGGCTCGGCCAGCGCGATATTGTCCCGCACCGAGCGGTTGAACAGGAAGCTCTCCTGCTGTACCACCCCGATACTGCGGCGCAACCAGGCGGTGTCGACCATGGCCAGGTCGGTGCCGTCCAGCAGCACGCGACCCGCTTCCGGCACGTACAGGCGCTGCAGCAGCTTGGCCAGGGTGCTTTTGCCCGAGCCGGAGCGGCCCACCAGGCCGATCACCTGCCCCGGCTGCACTGTCAGATTGAGTTCATCCAGCACCAGTGGTCCATCCGGCCGGTAACGAAAGCGCAGGCGCTCGAAGCTGACCGCACCGCGCAGCCGCCCCGGCGTACTGCGAGTCGAGATCCATGCGCCCGTCTCGGTCGGGGTATTCGAGGATATCGCCCAGGCGCTGCAGGGAGATACCCGCCTGCTGGAAGTCCTGCCACAGCTGCACCAGCTTGAGGATGGGCGCGGTCACCCGGCCGGCGATCATATTGAATGCCACCAGCTGCCCCACCGTGAGTGCGCCCGCTATCACCAGGTGAGCGCCCCACCAGATGATCAGCAGGGTGGTGATCTTGCTGATGAAGCCCGCCAGCTGGTTGGCGATGTTGTTGAGGTTCTGGGCGCGGAAGGAGGAGGTGACATAGCTGGCCAGCTGATCCTCCCAGCGGCGCTGCATCTGCGGCTCCAGCGCCTGGGCTCTTGACCGTCTGGATGCCCGTCACCGTCTCGGTGAGGAAGGCCTGGTTGGCCGCGCCGTAGCGGAACTTTCTGATCCAGGCGATGCCTGAGCATCGGCGTGATCACCAGCGACAGGACGATATAGAAGGGCAGGGAGCCCAGCACTATCCAGGTGAGCAGCGGGCTGTAGTACCACAGCACCGCGAAGAAACACGAAGGTGAAGGACAGGTCGATCAGCAGGGTGAGGGCCGTACCGGTGATGAAATTGCGGATGGTGTCCAGCTCCCGCACCCGGGCCACCGTCTGCCCCACCTGGCGGGCCTCGAAGTAGGCCAGCGGCAGGCTGGCCAGGTGCGCGAAACAGGCGCGCCCCCAGTTCCACATCCACCCGGTTGCTGGTGTGGCTGAACAGGTAATTGCGCAGGCCGCCAATCACCGCTTCGAAGGCGACCACCACCACAAAGCCAAACGGCCAGCACATTGAGGGTGGTAAAGCCCTGGTGCACCAGCACCTTGTCCATCACCACCTGGAAAAACAGCGGCGTCACCAGCGCGAACAGCTGGAGGAAGAACGAGGCGACGACAACCTCGATAAACAGTTTGCGGTATCTTGCCAGCGAGGGCAGAAACCAGTGCAGGTTGAAGCTGCGCGCCCCAGCCGGCAGGAGCAGGCGCCGCGGTGTGAGCAGGATCGCCTCGCCCGACCAGAGCGCTTCGAATTGCTCCTGGTCCATCGCTTCCGGCCGGCCCGCGCCTGCCTGCTGGACCAGGTAGCGCGTCGCCCCGGATTGCTCCGCGCTCATCGCGGCGAGCACGCAGAAGCTGCCATCCCTGGCCGGGATAATGGCCGGCAGCGTCCGCCGCAGGCCGGCCAGCTCGCAGGCGGGCAGGTGTTTCGCCCTGAAACCCAGCGCCCGCGCGGCGCGCAGCAGTTCCTCTACCGGGCGCTCGGCGGTGCCCTGCCCGAACCTGTGCTGCAGGGCCGCGGGATCAACCGCCACCTGGTGAAGTTGCGCCACCAGCGCAAGGCAATGCAATCCGCTATCTATCACCATCCGCAATCAACATCCATGTCAACCAATCGGGTAGTAGCCTGGCCGGAAACCGATGCAGGGGCCTTAGCAGCTACACGGCGAACCTGCGATTCACCTTGAGTCTGTAAGCGCCATGCCGCGCGGTCAAGCGCAGGCGGGGAAGATGATCTTATCTGCCCGGGGATGATCGCCCGGGGCATCCGCGAGTGGACTTATTGCGCATTTATTCTATGTCGCGTTGCCCCGGGGGACCGATTGGGGGTACCTTTTACGACAGCAATGCCATAAAGGAGACGTGAACTTGAATCCGAAAAAGCTTGGCAGCACCGTCGCCACCGCCATGGTTTTACTCAGCCTGTCCGGCTGGGCCAGCGCCGCCGGCGGGACCTACTACCGCTGGGTCGACGCATCCGGCACCGAGGTCAACAGCGACCGACCACCACCGGCGGGTATTGAGTACGAGACCGTTTCAACCACCACGAATCTTTTACAGCCCGGGAAACCGCAGCAGGCACCCGCCACCAGTGAGGCCCCAAGCGCCCCGCCCGCTGAAGAAAAGAGCGCTGCCGCCCCTGCAGGCTCCGTCAGAACCATCATCAAAAAGAACCCGGAGTATTGCGAGGCTGCAAGAAAGAATCTTGAGACCCTGAGCACACATGCGCGTATCCGGATATCCGATGCGGATGGGAATATTCGCTATATCGATGAGAAGGAAAAGGCGGAACAGCGCGCAACGGCGGAAGCCATCATTGCGCAGCACTGCGACTAGGGAATCGCCGGGCGGGGAACGGCATCCGGCACGACACCCACGTTCCAATACTCCTGCGGTGTAATTGCCAACCGACGGAGGCAGCTCTTTGATGTCGGAAAAATCCTTTCAAAGAGCTGCCATCAGCCATCACCTCAGTTGTCACCATTCTCGGTAAAGAATATGCGGCGCCTGATGGGCGGGGCGTCCGGTATGAGTTCCACCGGCTCAAACCCGTCACAACCGATACAAACCGTCTTGTATTCACACTTACCTGTCGCACAGGGATCGTCGGGTGGTTCCGGGCACTCGTTGCCGTCACAAGGCGGCAGGCCGGGGGGAATCAGGACTGTCGCGATAACAGGCGGAATCGGAATACCCGGTCCATCGATCAGCGTGCCAGTCGTGAATTCCGGTCCAAAGAGATTGACCGAATAACCTGTACCGATGCCGAGCGGCCGGCTGCAGAGGCCGTTACTGGTGCCTCCGGGCTGGAAGGTATTGAAAAATACCTTGCCGCCGCCGATCGCCGAGGGATTGGCCACCTGTTCCCCACGATCGGCCAGGTCCATGTACCAGCCGTCCAACTCCTGTGGAAAAGCTCTGCGGCTCTTCGCCCTCTGAAGGCGCCTCCACCGCCAGCATGGTATCGCCGTCAAGGTCGACCGTGGTCGCCTCATTCGCCCCCAGATCACCAACGGGATTTGCCACGAACGTCTTGTCGGGTTCATCGAAGAAGGTATAGAAGCGATTCTGCACATTCTCGCTATAAGGGTAGTTGAGCTCCAGCGGCCGCTCGCGATCCCCGGAACCCAGGGTGACACCGCCACAATCCCTTGAAGGCTGCAGCCGTCGGGCGCGTTATAAAAACGCCGTTCATCGTCTTCGGTGGCGGCGATCTTGTCGATGGTCCAGTCGTCCTCCGCCAGCGCAGTCAAACCACCACCCAGCTCAGTAAGGGGGCTGCCATTCATCGTGGCGAAATTGATCCGGTACAAATTGCCCGCTACGTCCGCCGCGTAGGCGAAGTCCAGGTAGCCGTCGAAATTGATATCGATGGGGGACAGATTCCGTGATCACCGGTGCATCGGTATCGAGTGTCTTCAGCAGTGGCGCCTGTTGCTGCATCGAGAATATACACGCCCTTCCCCTTGGCGGAGCTGCAGGCAGCTGGATAGTCGGCCACGTCCTCGTTCAGGCAATCATCGAAGCCGCCGCCGAACGCCACCATCAGTTTGGGATGCCTCGCCATCCACATAGACCTCTGACATGGCCGCCAATGGGCATGGACCAGCGTCTGGCCGACGTCGCTGAACCCGCTGGTACAGCCCGTATCATTGGCAAGGCTGGGGCAGCCCACCCGCCACAAGAGATCCGGCGGGTCGTTCAGGGTCCGTCACATCCAGGGCGTAGATCATGCGACCGCCGCGCCGCTGGGTGGGGAAAATGTAGGCAAGTTCAAGGGCGCCATCCTCACCGTAGAGGGTAATTTGCCCGGTGGGACCATCGAAGAAGTAATCCTTGAGCTCAGCTGCCGGCATCCGCCGCACCGGTGTATGCGATCAGTGGCGATTATTATGAAGCCGCTGATTTTGCCGAAATGCTCCGGTGCCACCAGCGCCCAGCGCTCCGAACCATCCGCGGCGTTCACCGCCCTGAAGACGCCATCGTTGGCGCCGTAATAGAGCGTGATGGCATCGACCGAGTGCCGGATGGACAGCGGTCGTGAATGGACCACATCCCCGTGGATGCTGGCGCGCAGGCCGGAGGCCGGCATGACTTCACCCAGGCCAGCCGCACCGCCGCGCAAATAATCCAGCACCGAATGCACCACCCAGGGCGGTTGCATCAGTGTCGGCCAGTTCCCGCAGGGCTGGTATCGCTCTGCACCGTGTAGATCAGGCCTCGAGTCGGCGTGCGGGACCCTGGCGCGTCTGCTGGGCCACCCCGCCTTTCTCCACAAAGGAGCCATCCGGCAGGTCAGACCAGGGACTGGTGGTGACATCCGACGTCGTTACACTTGCCAAGCGTGGCCGGTTTGACGCCCAGGTTCTCCCAGTAGGTACCGGTGTCCTCCGTCCAGAAACTCTCGGAGCAGGTCGACCAGTGAGTCGTCAAGCGGATTGACCGCACTTTGCAGGTTAGACGTCAGCGAGGCGCGGTATGCCATTGAACAGCGCCAGCTGAAAGCGCTTCAGGTTACCAAACCAGCGCGGCTCCTTGCCGAGCGACGGGCCGGAACATACCGATATAGACCTGGTTATCCACCCGGGCGCGGTTGGTGGCGCTCAGGGGCAAACTCACCGCCGCGAAGCTGGAGCTTTCGGCCAGGATATCCCCCACCGCGGTATTGATGGCGGCAATGATCTGCTGCTCGTTCTTGGCCTGGAAATAGCGACCGCCGCCCGCATTCGCGGCGCTGAACCACACGGAGCTCAAGTCAGCGCTCTGCTGCGCATTGAACACGTCGATGACATAGGTGGTTACCTTGACGCCGCTCCGAAACGGGATCGCCGTCCTCATCGGTCGACCGTCACCGGTACGCCGTAGTTGTAGAGGAATTTTGCCCAATCATCAAATTGTAGGCCTTGCCACCGGTCGTATTGGCTGTACCGGTAGCGGCACACACATCGTTGATCTCATCCGGCCCCCTGCACCGCAGGCACCGCGGGATAACACTGCTGGGTCGTTGTATCCGGAGTGCGTATGCAGCCGGGTATCGTGTAGGCTGCCCCGGATACACTCCAGCGAAAGGTTCTGTTCTTGGAAGGATTGACCGTTGGGGCGCACCCAGTGGGGATATTCAGCCGGCCGCGCCGACGTCTTCACGGCGGTACAAGAGCAGTTTCCGGGGGTTCTGCCGACACATTTGCCGCCAGCGCGTTCTCGGCAGCTGTACAAAGCGCTTGCATTGGCTGCGGCCGAACCCCAACAGGCTGTGGATGAACCTAGTTGCTGATAGCCGGAAAGGTCTGTGCCGGGAACAGTCTGTCCCGGGATGGTCACTGGAGGGTCGCAATAGGCCGGGATTCCCGGGGTAATTATCGGACCGGGGACCGTGACCTGGGTGCAGGCAAATCCCGGCATGGGCAGTGGCGTTCCACTGGTGTCACCCGCCAGCGCATTCGGCGCAGGCCGCGCCGGCGGCACTGTAGGCTGCCTTGAGCGCCGCTGGAATTGGTGGCGTCATCACCGGCGACATTGCCCTGGGCGTTATTGCCGACAAAAATCATGTAGGTATCGGCGCAGGCGTCCGCCGCGCCCGATGGGGAGTGAACATTGGAGTACTTGGTAGTGTACGCCGCGGCATCCGCCAGGCTGCCGGGGTGCCAGTACCGTTATTGCTGTGCGCATTGCCGCCAAGGTAATTATAAAAGTCCCAGGGCAGGTCGCCGTAGGGGTTGCTGGAACTTCTCTTCTCGTCGGGCGCATTGATATCGTTGTATATGGTATCCAGGGTGTCATTGAGGGTCGATCCAGCCTGCTCGCAGTCAAGCTCCTGCAGGTTGAAGCGGGTATAGCCCGCATCGGTATCCGCGGAACTGCCGCCGGTGACATACTCCATGATACCGACATTCAGCTTGCCGACCTGGTTCGCGAGGGCCGTTTTGATCGCCCTGACCTCGGACTGCCCCTGCTCCAGTCCGCCGGGCCATTTCTGTGACTGCCGCGACCAGTTGGAGGTATTGTCCAGCACGAAGATCACATTCGGCAGGCTGGTATTGACCTCGGTCGTGCCGGTAAAAATGTCGATATCCTCGGCCCGCACCGCAGCGCTGAAAAGAGCCGAGAACAGCACTGCAAACCGCGAGTAGCTGGATATTCTTCATCGCTTTAATCCTCAATTTCCCTATGCGGACACACGGTATCTATCTGGTTGAGCGTGGTCAGGACGCCGACGCCCTGGCGAACGACAATTTCAGCGCCGGTCACCGCATCGGTCGCCGTTGCCTGGAACTCCCACACGGAATTTGCGCACATGGAATAGACAGCCGGCGGCAGAAAACAACTGGCATCGGCTGCTGAATTGAACACATCGAGCTCGGACTGTTCTTGATCGGTTGCACCACGACGCAGGTGGGTGCGGCGACCGCCACGGTGACGTCATCCGTTCCATCGCCGTTGAAGTCGTAGCATCTCTGGTTGTCCACCTCGCAGGACACGGCAAACATCGCATCGGGGCTTGCCATGAATCGCCCGGAGCTGATCGCCTCTTCCAGCGCGGAATGGGCCGCGGACCTGACCATATCCCGGCTCTCCATGTTCTGGACGATCTTCAGGTTCGACTGCACCAGGTTGGACGCGGATACCGCGATCAGGGTGACGGCCAACAGCATGATCAGCGCCACCACCAGGGCGACGCCGCGCTGCCTGCCGTATGCGGTACCGTGGTTCATTGCACTTCCCTCCGACCTGCGGTGTTACGAATACTCACTGTCCTGGTGTAGACCTGGCGCTTGTGCCCCTGGAAAGCCGTGGGCACGGTATAGGACTCCCCGCCAACCGTATAGGTCCTGGTATCGGAATACCCGGGGGAAGGCTCCAGGTTGCGCACCACCAGCGACACTCGCACCATGACGACATCCGCCCATTGTGTTCCGGCCGGGGTAGCGGTATTCAGGTCCACCTGGCCGTCTCCGTCGGTGTCGATTCCGTATTCAAAGCGCATGGTTTCAACACCCTCCACCAGCGGTGTCTGCAGGTAGGCGGTGGTCGAACCGGCGCGATTGAGCTCCGCGCGCACCAGCACGTCATCGGCATTGACGTAGTAGACCCGGCTCAACAACTGGTAA
The DNA here is from genome assembly GCA_963700715.1 of uncultured Gammaproteobacteria bacterium. Classification (GTDB taxonomy): domain Bacteria; phylum Pseudomonadota; class Gammaproteobacteria; order Pseudomonadales; family Halieaceae; genus JARRPM01. The sequence continues at coordinate 121,781 of CAVOYP010000005.1, read as the reverse complement.
CGAGGGGCCAGTGTGCTGCAGTCGCGCTGCGTATAAACCAGGTCCGCTTTATTGGTAGACATCAACAGTAGCCCTGGCAGTGGCTTGGAGGAATCGCTCGGCTCGAAGCAGGCATTCACCTGGAGATAGAAGTTCGAGCGTGATGGGAGCACAGCCGGAGTCGTCCGGATTGAGACCGCAGCTGCTGGTGCGGCGCACGGCCAGGAACTCTGACCCCGCCTTGGGCGCGGCGCAGCTCGTCGCCAGGGTGCCCTCTCCCTGCACCGGATAGCCCAGTGTTTCCTGCATCTCCAGTCCCGCCGCGGCTAGGTCCGTGCCAAGGCCCGGGCACACCGGCGGCAGTGTGCCCCCCGCGGGCTGCTCACCGGCTTCGCCCCAGAAGCCGGCACTGGTCAAGTCACTCTCCAGCAGGCCGAGCGCATAGGACCCGCTTTCTATCTGCGCCGCGGTGCGGTCAATTTCCGCACGGGTGCGGCTGTTATTGGTGAAGATCTGGGTCACGCCGAGCAGAATAATGGCCCCAAGGGTGAGCGCAACCATGATTTCCACCAGGGTGAAGCCCTGCTGCAACCGAGTAGTGCTTGAGAATTTTGCGTTCATCATCACAGCGCCAGATTCGCCAGTACGACGTCAATGCTGGCGGTACGCCGGAACCTGTCGTCGGCGCCATAGGCGTCCTGGCCACAGGTCGATGCCGGCGCAACCGTCGGGGAAGAGCCCTGCCAGGCAATGGTCACCCTGACTACCGCCTCGCCGTCGGCGGATCCGACGAGGTTTTCGATGCAGCCCCTGGCCCCGATGATGCTGCCCAGCTTCTGCCCGCCAAGATCAACCCCGGCACCGGCCAGCGTGATATTCCACTCGCACAGGTAGCGCTCTGCGGTCGTCGCCAGGACAGTACAATCCTCTTCCTCCAGCAAACCGAAGTCATCGGCGTCCGCGTAGGCGCCGGCGCGCGCCGCGATGGCGTCCACGCGAATACGGTTGGCCATGTCCTGGGCAAGCAGAACGGCCTGCGCGCGCTGGTACGACTCGAACTGCTTGCTGAGCGTATTGACCTGGAGACTGGCAAGGCCGAGCAGGCCTATCGCGGTCACCAGGAAAGCGATCAGCACTTCGATCAGCGTGAAGCCGCGTGATGCCTGTGGTAAGTGCAGGTTCTTCATGGGCAGTTCCCCTTCAATGCAGTCGCGCCGCCGTCCAGCCGCATCTGCAGGCACATTGCGGCACCCGGGTTGGAGTCGATTTCGACATCGAACTCAGTCGCCGTCGATCGGCCCATGGCGTTAAACGAGACGCTCGCCGGCCCTGTTATGGTCAGGCCGCTGGCATGGACCTGGTTGAGGATGTCAGGGTCGTTGGGATCGACCGGATTGGGGATGGTCCAACCCTCGCCCCAGCCATCCGTGCCGGGGCTAGCGGGGTTCAAAACCACGTTCCTGTTGCGCTTCACGGCTTCAGACCGGGCCAGGTTCAGCGCCAGGCGAAGATCGGTCGTGGCCGCCCGCAGGCGCTGATCCTCTATCATCGAGCGGAAAGAAGGCACACCAATACCCAGCAGAATTGCCACCAGCAACACGCCGATCATCAGTTCGATAAGGCTGAAACCTCCTTCGGAACTTTCGGCGCGCGCCACTCCAGGTCCTGACAAATCAGTCATGTCCAATCCCTCCTCTGAAAATCCCTGCAGGTTCACCATGGGTCACTCCCACGCAGCTTGGTGCCGGTATTGTCGATTGACAGGACGCCATCACCGACCTGGCGGGAGCCGGTTTTGGGTGTGGCGGAAATCGTGAAAGTCGGCGGCGGGCCGCCAACCAGGGTAAAGCCGATCGCGTACTCTTTACCCACGCGCGCCGGAATGCTTATACCAAGGGCAGCTTCATCGGCGGCATAGGTGCGCGAATCATTGAAGAATTGCTGTTGTGCCTGGGCCAGGTCCATCAGGTAGGACTGTGCGGCGGCGCGATTCGATTTTATCGTTGAATTGATGTAGGACGGGTAGCCGATAGCCGCAAGTATGCCGACGATGGCGATCACCATCATCAGCTCTATCAGGGTGAAGCCGCCCTGGCGGTAGTGCAGTTTCGGCTGCCTGGTCATAAATCCTTTTCCGTTATCTGGCGAATGTCCTCACTGACCTATTTTTCGCAGAGGGCTATAGGCTGACAATTGAAAACCCGAGAAAAGTAGAGAAACCTCACGGTTTTTCGATGTCATGCGAGCAGCAGCGCGACGAACGGTCAGCTACGGCGACAAGCGGTATCCGGAGAGCATGAATGACGAAAAATCGGGGATAGGAACTGGGCAATTTTTGCCGTTTCACTAGGGATGTTGCCCAAACCGGCGCCGCCGGCGCCGCACTGGCAGGGAAAAAGTGCGTTGCAGCCGGGCCCGAAACGGACCTGCGTCACATTTTTTGAAAGACAACGGTAGCGCCAGTCGTTCAGCGCTACCGTCACCGCGCCGACCTACAACGCTGATCGGCGCCGGGCTAGCGGCCGCCACGCGCCGCAAGCCACTGCTTCTGCTGGGCCAGCACCCGCCGGGTCGCCGCGAACACCGACAGCGCCGGTGCCGCGCGCCCCTCCTTGCCCAGCAGGTCCAGCTGCGCGTAATACCAGTACTGCACCGCGAACGTCGCTACGGTACGGATCAGCTTTACCCGGGTGAGAAAGCCCAGCCAGGGCGGCAGCAGGGCCAGCTCATTCTCGTAGCGCGGCAGTTCCTCCAGCCCGGCCAGCAGTCGCGCCGGCCCATCGGTCAGCACGCACAGGGGGCGGCCAAGGCCGATCAGGTCGGCGCCGCCAACGCTTATCGCCTGCTCCATCGCAGCGCGCCGGCGGAACCCCCCGGTGACCATCAGCGGTATCGACACTTTTTCCTGCATGGCCAGGGCAAAGTCGACGAAGTAGGCCTCGCGCATCAGGGTGGACTGGGCGACGTTCTGTTCTTCCACGGCCTCCATGCCCTCGACCCCGATGAGCCGCGGCTGCTCATAGGTGCCGCCGGATATCTCGATCAGGTCGACGCCGGCCGCCTCCAGCCACGCGGCCACCTGCAGGCTGTCCTCGAAGGCGAACCCGCCTTTCTGGAAGTCGGCGCTGTTGAGCTTCACCGCCACCGGGAAGGTCGGCCCCACGGCTGCGCGCACGGCAGTCACCACCTCGAGCAGGGCCCGCGCCCGATTCGCCAGCTCCCCGCCGTAGCGATCCGTGCGCAGGTTGCTGCGGGGGCTGAGGAATTCGGACAGCAGGTAACCGTGGGCGGCGTGGACCTGCACCCCGGTGAAACCGGCCTCCTTCACCGCCGCCGCGCAGACAGCGAAGCGGCGCACGATATCCTCGATCTCGGCAATGGTCAGCGCCACCGGCTGGCCGAACTGCCCGCCCGGCAGCCCCAGCTTTACCGCGGAAGGCGCCTTGGGATGGGGATTGACGAGCTTCTGGGTCTGGCGGCCGGCATGGCTGATCTGGGCCCAGAAGTGGTTGCCGTTGCGGGTTGCCGCCCGGGCCCAGCGCGCCAGTGCCTCCCGCATGGCGGCATCGGGCTCCCGCTCGACGACCACGTTGCCCGGACGCTCCAGGTGAGCGCCATCCACTATGATGTTCCCGGACAGGAGCAGCCCCGCGCCGCCGTCGCTCCACAGGCCGTACAGCCGGTCCAGCGCCGGCGTGGGCACTCCCTGCGCGGTTGCCAGCCCCTCGGTCATGGCGGCCTTGGCCAGGCGATTGGGTATCACCGCGCCGCAGGGCAGGGTGAGCGGACGGGCGAGCAAATCAGGCATGCGAATTCCCCAGTGCAGCGGCGTGAAATAATCAGCGGCGATTATACAGGCTGTCACCCGACAAAGGTTCGGGCGCCAACCATGGTCAGAGACGATAATCAGGATTGCGGTATATGGTTGAAGTAACACGGGAACCGGCAACGGCCTGGCACTCACTGTCGGCGCAGGAGGTCGCACGGCAGCAGGGGGCCGATCCCGCGGCTGGGCTGGGCAGGGCGGAGGCCAGCGCCCGGCTCGAGCAGTTCGGCCAGAACAAACTGGCGGAAAGGCCCCCTCGTTCCGCCTGGCTCGCCTTCGCCGACCAGTTCAAGAGCGCCCTCATCCTGGTGTTGATCGGTGCGGGGTTCCTCGCGGGGGCCATCGGCGATCTCAAGGACGCAGCTGTGATATTCATCGTGGTGCTGGTAAACGCCCTCCTCGGCTTCTGGCAGGAACACCGCGCCGAGGAGACCCTGGCGGCGCTGAAGAAAATGCTGTCCCCCCACGCCCGGGTCCGCCGCGATGGCCGCGAGGAGGAAATCGCCGCCACCCAACTGGTGCCGGGCGACCTGGTCTTACTGGAAACCGGTGACCGGGTACCGGCGGACGGACGCCTGCTGGCGACGCACAGTGCGCAGATCGACGAGTCTGCCCTCACCGGCGAATCACAGGCGGTGACCAAGCAGGCGGATGCGCTGCTGGAGCAGGACGTCTCCCTCGCCGAGCGGGTCAATATGGCCTACATGAATACCGTGGTGACCCGCGGCCGCGCCGAGATGCTGGTGACCGGCACCGGCATGGGCACCGAGATGGGCCGGCTGTCCGGCATGCTGGCGGAAGCCGCCGAAGCTCGCACCACGCCGCTGCAGCGCCAACTCGACGCCCTCGGCCAGCGCGGCTGGCCATCATCGCCTGCGGGGTGATCGCCGATCATCTTCGCCATCGGTATCGCGCGCGGCGACGCCCTTCCTGGAGATCGTGCTCACCTCCATCGCGCTGGCGGTGGCCGCGATTCCCGAGGGACTGCCCGCGGTAGTCACCGTCACCCTGGCCATCGGCGTGCACCGCATGGCCCAGCACCGGGCCATCGTGCGGCGACTCGGCGGCGGTCGAGACGCTGGGCTGCACCACGGTGATCTGCTCGGACAAGACCGGGACGCTGACCATGAACCGGATGACGGCCCGCACCCTGGTCTACCAGGGCCAGCGGTACTTTCGTCACCGGCGAGGGCTACGACGGCGTCGGCGAAATCAACCCCGACGAGGGCGGCACAGCGGCCGACCTGGATCGACTGCTGCGACCGGCCACCCTCGCCAACGACAGCCGCATCTGCAACTGCCGAGCTGATCGGCGATCCCACCGAGGGGGCGCTGCTGGCTACTGGCCGCCAAGGCCGGCTGGGACGTGGAGAACCTCGCGCCCCACTCCCCGCGCATCGCCGAGATCCCTTTCGACTCGGCACACAAGTTCCAGGCCGCCTTTCACATCGAGGGCGACCTCTGCAGGCTCTACGTAAAAGGGGCGCCCGATGTGCTGCTGGCCCGCGCGGCCCGGCACCTCACGGCGGATGGCGAGGCGGCGCTGGACGCTGCCGCGCTGTCCTATTGGACGCGGAGAACGGCAAGCTGGCGGGGAAAGCGATGCGGGTGCTGGCGCTGGCGGAGAAAGACTTTCCGGCGGCTGATTTCGATCCCGCCGGCAACCTGATGGCGCACGTCCGCGACCTCACCTTTATCGGCCTGGCGGGCATCTCGGACCCGCCGCGCCCGGAAGCGCGCGATGCCATCGCCCTGTGCCGGCGCGCCGGCATCGCGGTGAAGATGATCACCGGCGACCACCGCCTTACCGCCGCGGCCATAGCGCGGGAGCTGGGCATAGAGGGCGAGGTCATCGACGGCGCCGAACTCGACGACCTGTCGCAGGAGGAACTCGCCCGGCGCATCGACGCTATCGGTGTGTTCGCCCGGGTTGCCCCGGAGCACAAGGTGCGTATCGTGCAGGCGCTGAAGGCTGCCGGCCAGGTCGTGGCCATGACCGGGGACGGGGTGAACGACGCCCCGGCCCTGAAAAGCGCCGACATCGGCATCGCCATGGGCAAGGCTGGCACCGAGGTGGCCAGGGAGGCGGCCACCATGGTCCTCACCGATGACAACTTCGCCACCATTGTCGATGCGGTCCGGGAGGGGCGCGCGATCTACGACAACATCGTCAAGTTCGTGCGCTTCCAGTTGTCGACCAATATGGGCGCGATCCAGACCGTGCTGGGCGCCAGCCTGCTCGGCTGGCCCACCCCGTTCACCGCGATCCAGATCCTCTGGATCAACATCATCATGGACGGCCCGCCGGCGATGAGCCTGGGGGTCGAGCCCTCGCGGGAAGGCGTGATGGACGAGCCGCCGCGGCGCAACGACACCCGCATTCTCACCCTGCCGCGGTTTTTCCGCCTGTTCGGCTATGGCCTGACCATGGCGGTGGGCACGCTGGGCGTGTTCCATTACGCCCAGCCACAGGGGGAAACCTATGCGCTGACGCTGGCGTTTACCACCTTCGTCTTTTTCCAGTTCTTCAATATGTTCAACGCCCGGGCTGAGTTTGGCTCGGCCTGGAATCGCAATCTGTTCCACAACCGCTGGCTGTGGCTGTCCCTGGGGGCGGTGGTGGCACTGCAGGTGCTGGTGGTGAACTGGGGCCCGGCCCAGGAGATTTTCCGCACCACCGACCTGACCCGCCAGGACTGGGGCCTGGCGGTGCTGGTTGCCAGCAGTGTCCTGCTGCTCGATGAGTGCCGCAAGCTGGGGACACGGCTGCTGGTGAAGGTCCTCGGTTGAATAGGCTGCCGGCCGGCGCACAGGTGAAGCGGATATGACTCCCGAAGAATTCCGCAGGGCAGGCCACGCGCTGATCGACTGGATCGCCGACTACCGCCAGCGTATTCCCGAACTGCCGGTGAAAGCGCGGGTGCAGCCCGGCGAGGTGCGTGCGGCCTTGCCAGCCAGGGCTCCCGAGGGGGTCGATGACTTCAGCGCCCTGCTGGCGGACCTGGACCGGGTGATCGTGCCCGGCGTCACCCAGGTGCAGCACCCCATGCATTTCGGCTGGTTTCCCTCCAACGCCGCGCTGGCCTCGGTGCTGGGGGATATCGCCAGTTCCGGCATGGGCACGCTGGGCATTTCCTGGGAGAGCTGCCCGGCCCTCACGGAACTGGAGGAAGTGGTGTGCGACTGGATGCGCCAGCTGACCGGGCTGGGCGAGCAGTGGCGCGGCACGATTCACGATACCGCCTCCACCGCCTGCGTCACCGCGATGATCCTGGCGCGGGAGCGCGCCAGCGGTTTCAGCAAGAACGGCGCCGGCCTGCAGGGCTCGGCCGCCCCACTGGTTGTCTACAGCACCGCCCAGGCCCACTCCTCCATTGCCAAGGCCGTGCAGCTGGCGGGCTTCGGCAGCGCCAACCTGCGCCTTATAGATGAAGATCCGTACACCCGGGCGATGTTGCCGCAGGCGCTGGCCGGCGCCATCGAACAGGACCTCGCCGCCGGCCGGATACCCGCCGCCATTGTCTGCTCCGTCGGCGCCACCGGCACCACCGCGATCGACCCGGTGGCAGCCATCGCCGCTATCGCCAACCGGCACCGCATCTGGCTGCATGTGGACGCGGCCATGGCCGGCTCGGCCATGTTGCTGCCCGAGTGCCGTCACCTGTGGCAGGGGGTTGAACTGGCGGATTCCCTGGCCTGGAACCCCCACAAGTGGATGGGCACCATCCTCGACACGGCCCTGTTCTACGTGCGCGACGTGGCGCACCTGGAAGCGGTGATGTCGACCAACCCGTCCTACCTGCGCTCGGGTGCGGACGGCCAGGTCACCCAGTTCCGTGACTGGGGCATTCCCCTGGGCCGTCGCTTCCGCGCCCTCAAGCTCTGGTTCCACCTGCGCCTGGACGGCGTCGACGCGATCCGCGCAAGGCTGCGGCGGGATCTCGACAACGCCCGCTGGTTTGCGCAGCAGGTGGCGTCCGCCGAGGGCTGGGAGGTGCTGGCGCCGGTGCCGCTGCAAACCGTGTGCATCCGCCACACGCCCAGGGACGCCCGGGGCCAGCCCCTGGCGGGGGATGCGCTGGATGCCCACACCCTGGAGTGGCTCGCGCGCATCAATGATTCCGGCGCTGCCTTCATGACGCCCTCGCTACTGGACGGACGCTGGATGGTACGGGTGTCGATAGGGGTGGAGGACACCACCCGGGCGCATGTGGAACGGTTGTGGGAGCTGCTGCAGCGCGCAGTGTCAGGAGCGGTCACATAGTTGTCATATAGCGGTAATATCCTCCCCACCCTTGGAAGGTTTTTTACCAGGGGTCAACGCCAGCCATGCCAGCAGCGGAACTGCAGCCGACGTCACCCGACTCGCCGGGAACACTGATCGCCGAACTGGAAACCATACAGCGCGAGCTGCAGCAGTGCCTGTCCGAAACGGACATTGACCTGGCCTCCATCCACCCGGATTTCCAGCACAGCGCGCGCAACCTCCTGCAGTACCTGGCCCTGCGCCGCAGGGATTTGCGTCCCCTGCAGGCACAGCTGGCGCAATTGGGCCTGTCATCCCTGGGCCGATCCGAATCCCATGTGCTGGCCACTATCGACACCGTGCTGTGGACCCTGCGCAAGCTGGCCGACCAGGCGGATGCGCAAGGACTTCCCGCCACCACCGGCGCCGCCTTCGCGACGGGCAGCCGCCTGCTGCGCGAGCACTCGGAGCGCCTGTTGGGCCAGACCCCCGACGGCGCGGGCAGCCATATCATGGTCACCATGCCCACCGAGGCGGCGGACAATTACGAGCTGGTACAGGAACTGTTGCGCAGCGGCATGACCTGCATGCGCATCAACTGCGCCCACGACGGGCCTGGGCTCTGGTCGCGCATGATCGACAACCTGCGTCGGGCTGAGCAGCGCTTGGGGCGGCGCTGCCGAGTCAGCATGGATCTGGCCGGCCCCAAGCTGCGCACCGGCCCGATGTGCTCCTGGGCCTGCGGTGTTGAAGATTCGCCCCCGGCGCGATGTCCGCGGCCGGGTCGCAAGCCCCGCGACCCTGTGGCTCTTCGACGCGGCCGAGCGCCCGCAACCGCCAGTGCCGGCGGATCACCGACTGGCTGCCGACCGCGCCTGGCTGGATCGGCTGCGGACCGGCGACGAGGTGACCCTGCTGGATGCCCGCGACGCGAAGCGCCGCCTGGCGGTGATCGAGCGCGCACCGGGTGGGTGCCTGCTGGAATGCAACAAGACCGTCTACCTGTCCGAGGATACCCGGCTGCGCCATCGCAGGCACCGTGACAAGGGCGCCAGCACCACGGTCGGGGGGATTATCGGCAAGGAATCAGCCCTGCGCCTGTGCCCCGGCGACGAACTCATGCTCACCGCCGAGGATCTGCCGGGCCGCTCGGCAGTGCTGGATGAACGGGGCCGGGTGCTGCAAGCGGCGACAATCAGCTGCACGCTGCCGGAGATCATCCGCCAGGTAAAGCAGGGCGAGGAAGTCTGGTTTGACGATGGCAGGATAGGCGGCCTCGTGGAGCAGGCCGAACCCGGGGGGCTGACTATCCGCATCACCCATGCCCTGGCAACCGGCAGCAAACTGGGGGCGGACAAGGGCATCAACTTTCCCGGCAGTGAACTGCAGCTGCCGGCGCTGACCGCAAAAGACAGGGATGACCTGAAATTCGCGGCGCGCCACGCGGACATCGTCGCCCTGTCATTTGCCAACAACGTGGCGGATGTAAATGCGCTGATAGACCAGCTGCGGGAGTACGGTAACCAGCAGGCCGGTATCGTCCTCAAGATCGAGACCCTCGCCGGGTTCCGCAACCTGCCCGCCATGCTGCTGCGAGCCATGTGCATGCCGTCCTGCGGGGTGATGATCGCCCGCGGCGACCTCGCGGTAGAAATGGGTTTCGCCCGCCTGGCGGAGGTGCAGGAAGAAATCCTCTGGCTCAGCGAAGCTGCGCACGTACCGGTCATCTGGGCAACCCAGGTGCTGGAAACCCTGGCCAAGCACGGGGCGCCGACCCGGGCCGAAATCACTGACGCCGCCATGGGGCGACGCGCCGAGTGCGTCATGCTCAACAAGGGCCCGTATATCGTCGAAGCGGTAAAAACCCTGGATGACATCCTGCGACGCATGCAGGGACACCAGGTGAAAAAAGGCTCCATGCTGCGGGAACTGCAGGTCGCGGGACACGCGTTCGCGGACCGCTGAGGCGCGCATTCAAGGGCCAACGGCTGCAGCGCCACTCGAATCGCACCCGTCTAACCGCGCCGGTACACTGCAACAATAAATTCGCAAATCTGCAATCTCACCGTCATTGAGCGGCGTAATCTCGCTGAAACCAACGGGTGCATTGCATCGCCATGCAGTGCACCGCAGCCCGGGTCTGGTATGGACGAAGCTAGCTTAGCGTACGTAATCCTGGCGTCAGTCGCCGCTTTTTTCCTACACAAACTCTACATCAGGCTTAGACTCTCGCGCGCCAAGCACCCCTCGGTGCGGGGCCATGCAAAGTGGTCGCGGCGGCTCGCGCGGCTCGTGGCCTATTATGAATTCGACGAGCAGCATTATTTCAGCAGCGACGGTGCCCCTCCTGCCATTGCCAACAAGCGGGAGGCAGCGCTCAACCGGCTGAGGACTCTGGCTCGCAGCAAGAGCCCCAAAACACTCGCGTTCTCGCAGTCGCTGCAGGACAGTATTTCCGATGCCAACTTCACCAGCGCCTACCGGGTTCCGTTCCCCTACCGAGCCCGGCTGGGCGCCGAGCTGAAACTCGGCAACATCGTCGAGGAGTCGCGCGGCGTGCAGGTCAGGGACCTGGACGGCAACTGGCGCTACGACGTATCGGGCTCCTACGGCGTCAACGTATTCGGCTATGACTTCTACAAGCAATGTATCGCCGAGGGGCAGCAGTTGGCGGGCACGCTCGGTCCTGTGCTGGGCGCCTACCATCCGCTGATTCGCGACAACGTCGAGAGAATCAAGGCGATATCGGGCCTGGACGAGGTCTCCTTCCACATGTCGGGCACCGAGGCGGTGATGCAGGCCGTTCGCCTGGCGCGCTATCACACGGGAAAGACCCACCTGGTGCGCCTGTGCGGCGCCTATCACGGCTGGTGGGACGGGGTACAACCGGGGATCGGTAACCAGCGCAAGGTCGACGATGTCTATACCCTGCGCGACCTCAGCGAGCGCACCCTGAAAGTGCTGGCCACCCGCAGGGACATCGCCTGCGTACTGATCAATCCCCTGCAGGCCCTGCACCCCAATGCAGACGCCCCCGGCGATGCCTCCCTGCTCGGCAGCAAACGGTCGGCACATTTCGATCGCGCGGCCTACACCCGATGGCTCCAAAGCATCCGGGAAGTGTGCACCGACAGGGGCATCGTGCTGATTTTTGACGAGGTTTTCACCGGCTTCCGGCTGGCCTACCGGGGCGCCCAGGAATATTTCGGCGTGCAGGCGGATATGGTCACCTACGGCAAGACCCTGGGTGGCGGCCTGCCAGTCGGGGTGCTCTGCGGGCGGCATGACCAGATGAAACGCTATCGGGACGACCAGCCGGCCAATGTCTCCTTCGCTCGCGGCACCTTTAATTCCCATCCCTATGTCATGGCTGCGATGAATGTCTTCCTGCGACGCATCGAGGAGCCTGAGTACCAGAGAATGTATTCCCAGGCCGACACCCTGTGGGACACCCGGGCCGCCAGCCTCAACAAGCGTCTGCAGGATGCAGGCCTCCCGGTAGAGGTGGCAAACCTGCAAACCATCTGGACCGTGCTCTATCGCACCCCCGGTCGCTACAACTGGATGCTGCAGTTCTACCTGCGGGATGCCGGTCTCGAGCTGAGCTGGGTCGGCAGCGGCCGCATGATAATGAGCTTCAATTTCAGCGATGAAGAATTTGAGGAAGTGACGGCGCGTTTTGTCAGCGCCGCCGCCCGCATGGCCGAGGATGGCTGGTGGTGGCAGTCGGAAACGCTAACCGATCAGTCGATCCAGCGGCAACTGGTAATGGAAACCCTGCAGGCGCGCTTTCCGTTACTGGCAAGGGCGAAATCAAAAACCGGCGCACCGACCGGGAATTTGCTGGAGGATGCCAGATGAACGCCACGACATCGTTAAGCACCATACGCCCCGGCGAGTTTCGCCGCTCCCTGGCCGATGAGTTCAACGAGTACCTCGAGAGGGAATCCCGGCGCTACGCACCCGCGGACAGGCTGCGCATCGACCTGCACTGCCACGACCACAACAGTGACAAGCCGGACGAACTCTGGGGCCGGATCCTGGGCTTGCCGGAAACCTGGCTGAAGACAAAAGCCCTGGTGAAGTGCCTGCGAAGCAACGGCAGCGACGTGCTGACGATCACCAACCACAACAATGCGCGATCCTGCTGGCAACTGCTCGATGAGGGCGAGGATGTGCTGGTCGCCGCGGAGTTCACCTGCCACTTTCCCGACATCAATCTTTTCTGCCACGTACTGACTTATGGATTCGATCGGGAACAGGAGATCATCCTCGACAACAAGCGAGAGAATATCTACGAGTTCCTGCGTTATGCCGCGGCCCAGGACATTCCGGTAGTGCTGCCCCATCCACTGTATTTCTATACCAGCAACAAACATATAGATCTGCAGCTGTTCGAAAAGCTGGCGGTCATGTTCCAGCGCTTCGAGGTACTGAACGGCCAGCGGGATCTGTGGCAATCGACCCTGACCCTGAACTGGATACAGAGCCTCACCCCCGCGAAGATCCGCGCTTACGCCCGCAAGCACAAGCTGGACCCCCAGGATTTCGGCGTGAACCCGGACCAGCCCAAGGTACTCACAGGCGGCTCCGATGACCACATGGGTATCTTTGCCGGCCAGTGCGGCTCCTACCTGATGGTGCCCAGGCTGAAGGAACGACTCAAAACTGAAAAGGCCTCTGACCTGGCCCTGGAGGCCCTGCGCGCGGGCCGGGTAGCGCCTTTCGGTGATGTGGGGGAAAGCCATAAGCTCAATATTGCCCTGCTCGACTATTTCGCCCAGGTTGCTACCCGCATCGAAGACCCTGGTCTGCTGCGGATCATGCTGCACCGCGGCGAGACGTTCGACAAGTTGGCCTGCTTTGGCATCAGCAACATATTGCTGGAACTGCAGAAGCAGAAGCACTCGAGAAAATTCTTCGAATTTGTCCACGACGCGCTGCAGGGCAAGAAGCCCAACAAAATGCTCAAGTGGAAAATATCGAAGAAATACCGATTTTGTATCCGCTACCTGGAGATCATAGCGGACAGCAGGCATCAATCCCCAGAGCTGTTTGTCGCCACAGTCAATGGTGTGATCGCGGCGCTATTCACCGAACTGAACCGGCTGATGTTTTCCCGAATCCGGGAATCGGAACTGTTCGCCGACAGCAAGCTGCACGAAAAGCTCTCCACCGAGGAACTCACCCGCAACTTCGAGTTGCCCAGCCAACTGACCGAATTGATCTTTGGTGGCAAGGGCAAGCACAAGCAAATCGGCGGACGCAGGATTGCAAAGCTGCTGGACCAGCTGTCCTTTCCGGCAATGATCGCCCTGGTACTTGCCGGCGCGAGCCTTGCCAGCACCCGGGTGCTGTATAAGAACCGGGAGTTCCTCAATACCTTCGCTGCCGCTACCGGTCGCAACCAGCACGAGCACAGGGTGCTCTACCTGACTGACACGCTGTTTGACAAAAACGGCGTCTCCAATTCCCTGGGCGGAAAACTGCGCCAGATCCAGCAAAACGATATTGCCATCGATTTCCTGATCTGCCACGAGACCGAGGAACCCGCACCCCACCTTCACGTAGTTCGACCCCTGGAAACCTATACCCTGCCGGAGTCGGGCGGCCAGCAACTGCGGATCCCCAATCTCATGGAGATTGCGCGCATTTTCTACGAAGGCGGTTATGACCGTGTGGCCTGCTCCACCGAGGGTCCTATGGTGCTGGTGAGCCTGTTCCTGAAATACCAGTTCAACGTACCCTGCTTTTTCTTCATGCACACCGACTGGATCGAATACATCAAGTGCACGACCAACGCCAGCCAGCATGAACGGGACCGGGTGAGGCGCCTGTTGCGACTGCTCTACAGCCAGTTCGATGGCATATTCGTACTCAACAGCGACCACCGCGACTGGTTGACCGGCCATGAAATGCAGCTGGAGCGGGAGCGTGTTCACCTCACCGCCCATCATGCGCCCCGGCCCCTACCCGGAATCCGGCCGATAGACAAGCGGGAGTTGTTCACCGACGCCACGGCACAGACCCCTGTTCTGTTTATCGCCTGTCGCATCAGCCGCGAGAAGGGCCTGTTCGACCTGCCGGAGGTAATGGCCAGGGCGCGGGAGACCCTGCCGGACCTGCGCCTCGTCATCGCCGGCTGCGGGCCGGACGAAGATGCGCTGAGGAAAGTACTGCCCGACGCGGTCTTTCTTGGGTGGCTTGAGCAACACCGGCTTGCCCAGCTCTATGCGGGCCTTGACTTGTTCGTGTTTCCCTCCCGCTTCGATACCTTTGGCAATGTTCTGTTGGAGGCCTTTGTCTACGGCATGCCGGCCGTGGCCTACAATTGCAAGGGTCCCAAGGACATCATCGAGCACGGTGTCAGCGGCTACCTGGTGGAGACAGCTGAGGAGATGGCCGCGCAGATAGTCGCCCACTACCGTTGGCCGGATCGGCGCGCGGCCATGCGCGAGGGCGCCCTCGCCCGGGCCGGGCAGTACCAGGCCGAGGACATAATGACGCGGTTCGTACAGGACCTGGGCCTGCCGGCCCCGGTCTGCATGCTGGAACACCGCTCGGTAGCCTGACCTGTGGTAGCACTGATTCGCAACCTGAGCCAGCAGGAACAGCTTAACTTCCTGCTCACCAACCGGATTCCGCGCCGCTTCGCCACCCGTTTCATGGGTTGGTTCAGCAGCATCGAAAGCAAATGGCTGACGCGCCTGTCGGTGGCGCTCTGGCAGCAGTTTGCGGATGACCTCAGGCTGGATGAGGCCCGCAAATCCCAGTTCAACAGCCTCCGCGACTGCTTCATCAGGGAGCTTCGCGACGGCGCGAGGCCAATAGATCCGCGAGAAGACATCATCGTCAGCCCCTGTGACGCCATCGTCGGCGAGTGCGGCCGCATGGCCGGAACAACCCTGTTCCAGGCCAAGGGCTTCCCCTACGAGTTGGCGGACCTGATTCCGGATGCCACGCTCCAGCAGAAGTACCGCGATGGCATATTCATCACCCTGCGGTTGAAGTCGAGCATGTATCACCGCTTTCATGCGCCGCTGGCCTGCGATGTCCGCCAGGTCACCTACATCTCGGGCGACACCTGGAATGTGAACCCCATCGCGCTGCGCCGTATCGAGAAGCTCTACTGCAAGAACGAGAGAGCGGTGATGGAACTGCATACCGAAGCGCCGGACAGCGGGATCTGCCTCGTGGCTGTTGCCGCGATCCTGGTGGCGAGCATCAGGCTGCACTGCCTGAACGGGGTTCTCGATATGCACTACAACGGTCCGCAGCGTCTGGGGTGCTGCGCCCACTACGAGAAAGGTGACGAGCTCGGCTATTTCCAGCACGGCTCCACCATTATCGTATTTGCCACGGCGGATCACGCCATGTGCGAGGGAATAGAGACCGGCAGGCGAGTAAACATGGGGCAGGCGCTCCTTCGAAGAAACGCAAAACCTACAGCTGAATCAACCCATTAACAAACGCAAAGAGGCATACCACGATGAACTTCAGGGCAGAACTCCAGCAACAACGTTGGGACGACCACCGCTTCTATCACCACAACCGGGTAAACCAGCTGCTGCACCTCCTCAGCGCGAGCTGCTTCGTGGCCAGCTACTACCTGATCTTCGTGGATCCAGTCGCCGCGGTGATGGTGGGATGGCTGTTGGCGATGGTGTTGCGCCAGATCGGGCACTTCATATTCGAGCCGAAGAGCTACGACGCGGTGAACCAGGTGACACATGAGTACAAGGAAAGCGTAAAGGTGGGCTACAACCTGCGACGCAAGGTCATCCTGTTGTCGATCTGGGTCGCTGTCCCGGTTGTGTTGTTACTCAACCCGAGTTTCTTTGGCCTGCTGAACGAGGAGCAGGTAGATAAGGGGCTGCTGTATACGACCGCCATACTGTGGTTTATGACCGGCGTCGGCGCCGTGCTGTTCCGCACGGTCCAACTGTTCTTCCTTATGGGCTTCCAGTCCGGCCTGGTCTGGGCCACCAAGATCATCACCGACCCGTTCCACGACATCAAAATTTATCACCGCGCGCCCCTGCACATCATGAAAGGCGAGATGTACGACGACATGAGCGAGTGGTACATGCCAGTTCCGCAAGAAGCTCAGCCACGGTGATAGAAAGTTCACAAAATCTACCTATTGTTGCAACATGCCTGCTGCACTCTGCCCACGGCATACAGGCTTGAGGATGTAGAGATGAAAGTTGCTCGTGAACCAACTGTGGCACTCGTCGAGAAAGACAGAGTCAGGATGCAGATCACTATGCAGGTCGAGGATTTCCTCCGTAGCGGGGGCGAGATCAACGTGTTGAAAAGTGCAGGCCAATCCCTGCATGCCAGCTTCGGCTGCGGCTGGCAAGACCTGGATGATTTTATACCGCGAACTGAATAACAGCTCACAGACATGTGAAATCGAACCCCTGTTCGGGAAACACTCGTAGTTGTGCCGACTCCCGAATGGAGCAGCATCCCCACAACGTACCCTGATACGTTCCCAAGCTGATACGTTCCCATCTGCGTTCTCAAGCTTGCGCTAGGCCGCGGCTACGCCTAAACTTCGCCGTAGCATCTTCATATATTCGTCACATTTTTGTAATAAACCTATGAAACATATTTCCGCAACAAGTTCTGCGGCGCTGCTGTGGTGGCGGGCGTTGTGTGTGATCGGCGCTCTCAACATCTGCCTCTGGCTCACCATCTGGTATTTCAACGAGGGTACCGACCCTTACTTTGCGATCCAGATCGCCCTTTCCGGTGTCTACGTGTTCGTGTGCGCCTATCGTTCCCTGTTCCCGCGCGTCGACCTGGAACGACTGGTCCTTGTCGATTCCTCACTCTCGAGCATTTTCCTGGGACGCTGCGCCGCGACCATCGCAGAGATTTGTTTTGGCCTGCAACTCGGGCTGCTGGTACACCAGTTGGGCGTCCATGCCGGGCTACCCTGGGTTCAACATACAGCCTGGGTTATTACCTTTTGTACCATCGTGGCGCAGGCCTTCTGTTGGCACAGCATCCTTACCCTGAATCACATCACCCAGGCAGTTGAATCCTTTTTATGGGCCGCAGGATTTTCCTGGATGGCCGCACTGCTTACAGTCATCGCAATGGACACCAATGGCCTGATTCACCTGCTGGCCATCGCGGGAGTAGTCTGCTCTGTGGCCTTCGTCACCTATTGCCTGACCGTGGATATCCCGTTGTACCTGAGGCGATTTCGCCGCGGGCGGGCTCACGGGCAGGCCTACCTGGGTATCGCCGAGGGCGCTCGGGACGCCTGGGACCGCCGGGAGATAAGCCACAGCTGGGACAGGTGGAAAGATGACGCCCTCTGGCTGACGCCTTATTTCAGCGTGGGCGCCTGGATCAGCATGGCCCTGGTATTTTTGCCGATGGCGTTGTAATCAGTGGCAACTTTTCCCGGGAGTCAGCTATGTACACCCTGCATATCGCCAACAAGAACTATTCTTCATGGTCGCTGCGCCCCTGGGTGCTGCTGCGCGCACTCGGTATCCCCTTCAATGAGGTGATGCACCCCTTTGCCGACAGCGGCAACCAGGATGAATTTCGCCGTTTCAGCCCCACAGCGAAGGTGCCTTGCCTGGTCGATGGGCAGCAGACGGTGTGGGATTCGCTCGCCATCACCGAGTACGTGGCCGAAGCCCATCCGCAGGTCTGGCCACGGGAGACTGCTGCCCGGGCCTGGGCCCGCTGCGCCAGCGCGGAAATGCACTCCGGCTTCAGCGCTCTGCGCAATGAATGCAGTATGAGCTGCGGCCAGCGCGTTCAACTGCACCGATCCAGTGAAGCTCTGAAGCAGGACCTGGCGCGTATCGACGAGCTTTGGCGCGAGGGACCCCGCCTGCTCGGCGGCCCTTTCCTGGCGGGCTCGGAGTTCACCGCCGTCGACGCCTTTTTCGCTCCGGTGGTTTTCCGGGTGCAATCGTATCAGCTGCCACTGTCACCAGAGGCCATGGCCTACCAGCAGCGCATGCTCGACCTGCCATCGATGCGGGAGTGGTACGAGGCCGCGCTGGTCGAGACCTGGCGGGAGGCTTCCCACGAACAGGATATCGCCGCCTCGGGAGCGATCATCGCGGACTATAGAAAGCGTCTGATCGACCCGGCTATAAAGACAGTTGGGGAGCAGCGCATTGAACTACTGGATATTCAAGTCGGAGCCCGACGAGTTCGGCATCGACCACCTGGCCGCGAAGAAGAACCACACCGCGCGCTGGGACGGGATTCGCAACTACCAGGCGCGCAACAACCTGCGCGACGAGGTCAGGAAAGGCGACCTGGTTCTGTTCTACCACTCCAGCTGCAAGCGCGTCGGGGTCGCCGGTACCATGGAAGTGGTAAAGGCTGCCTACCCTGACCCGGCCCAGTTTGATCCTGACAGCCCGTATTTCGACGCAAAATCCAAGCCGGAGGATCCGCGCTGGTACTGTGTCGATGTCCGCCTGGTCGAGAAATTTGCTGAAGTGATCCCGGTAGAGGCACTCAAGTCAAACCCCGCAACCGCCGAGCTCAGTATCTTCAGGCAGGGGCGACTTTCAATCGCGCCCCTGAACGCGCAGCAGTGGACGGCAGTCCTGGGGCTGAGGTGTGCCGCGGGGTCAGTGCACGCCTGAAACCGGGCGCATCTGCGTGTCGCAGATGCCGCCCACCTCTACCGACTCCAGTTGCAACGGCTCGTTGCAGGACTCGCCCTGGTCGGCGATCCGGCAGGTCAGGCCCAGCGGCTTGCCGGCATCCAGCCAGGACGGCGTCCTGCGGTGTCGACCGATTTCGTCCCGGGGGCAGCCGGCCGGCACGCCGTAAGGCCGACAGCCGCTTGCGGCCACCAGGGACACCTTGCGCCCGTCGATGGCAAACCCCGGGTAGTCGTCGCGGGTCTCGACGATATCGCGCTCATCCGTCTCCTGGAAGCCGAACGCGCGAAAGAAATAGTCATCGCCGGTTTTATCCCCGACCTGGATGCGAGTGTTGGCGATCAAAGCGAAGTCGCTACCCCTGCTGGCGACCGCCCCGGTCATGTATTCCACCCGGTCAACTTGCGGGAAGCACTTGCCCATCGCCGGAGCGTGGTAGTAGTGCGCCGTGCGCTTGATGTCATCGAGTGATGCACCCGGAAAGAGCGCCATGAGGTCGGCGTCAGACCCGAACAGTATGCGCTGCACGTCCCCGACATTCTGAGCGTACATCGCCTGCAGTTTCGCGTAGTAGGGCTGCGTCGCGAGGTCGTCGCGCAGGTAGCAGGCCGTGAGCCCGGAAATCTGGGTGAGGTATTCATCCCAGATGTTGTATTGGGAAACTTTTGAGGCGACGCCCACGTAGTCCCCACGGCCACCGCAGCCCTCGCGATCGAAGCAGCGCTCCAGCGCGCGGTTGCGAATGGACAGTGCCACGATATTGCGCTCGCAGGCGCCGTAGGCATTGCAGCCCCGGCCGAGGTGGCCCTCGAACAGCGCAGTGCGCATGGTGATGTCCAGTTGACGGGCGCGCGCGACGTCGTCGGCGGGCCAGCGCCCGGCATTGCTTCGTTCGAACTCGGCCCAGGCCCCGAGCAGCGCCGCGCGGCGGCCGGTGAGCGCGGTGTTCGCCTGCGCGCACTGGTCTGCATTGTGAAAAGCGCGGACGATGAGATCCGCCGGACTGGCATCCGCCGGGGCTGCAGCAGCCGCCGCTGAGGACACGCCCCGCGGCGGATCGAAAAATGGAACCTTCTCCATCGGGTACAGGTTGCGCACGTCGATCACGTGGCGCACCTCCGCGCCGCAGTGGTGGTTAGCCACCGTGAGACCCTTGCGCTGCGCGATGGCGTCCCTGACTCGCGCGCTCGACTCCGGCTGCGCATTGCGGGGATCGACGACGATCTCGAAGCCAACGAAGGGCGTGCCTTCGCTGTCGGTCAGCGGACGGCCGCCGCGCAGCGCAAGACAGGGAATAAGGGTGGTGCCCTGCACCAGGGTACCCGCGGGTTCACGCGGACCAGAGGCGGCGAAGCGCTCGATATCGTAGTAGGGCAGGTTCAGGTCGCCGTTGAAGCGATAGAGGGTCATCACCGCGGTGGCGGGAATGTTCGCTGCAAGCACCGCCGGAGCCGCAAGCGCCAACAGGGCGAACAACGAGACCCGACCCCACGCCAACAACATACCTATCATTCCAGGATCCTTCATATCCAGGGCGCCAGCACAGGCCCGGCACCAGCTAAATTGTGAGAGCGCAGAGTATAAATCCCGGGGGGATTTAGTCCATACCGCAGTGCGGTTTAGCCGGGACCATGTACTGACCAGGAGGCGGGTAAATATTGATCTATTCGAGCCCGAGATCGACACTGAAAGGCCAGTAGTATCCGCGTGAATCAGTGGCGCTGCGAATGCAGGCGTTCTTCACATAGCGTTATCGGGAACCGACATCATAGACCTCACAGCGCGCCCGCTGCCAGTTGCTTCACGGCGTAATCGCAGGCTCGTGCAGTGAATGCCATATAGGTCAGGGAAGGGTTGACACAGGACGCCGAGGTCATAAATGAGCCATCGGTGATGAACAGGTTGGGCACGTCGTGCGCCTGGTTGTGGGCGTTGAGCACGGAGGTGGCCGGATCAGCTCCCATGCGCGCCGTACCCATTTCATGTATGCCTTCACCTGGCAGGGACATTTTATCTTCTTCCGGCACTATAAGAACCGCACCGGCGGCCTTCAGCAGGCGCTCGGCGTGCTTCCTCGCATCCCGGCGCAGCTTGATCTCGTTCTCGCTCCACTGGAAATCAAACACCACCTGCGGTATCCCGTAACGGTCCACCTTGTGCGTGCTCAGGTACATGCGGTTCGACTCGCGCGGCAGGCACTCGGTGAATCCGGCCAGCGCGAAGATCCAGGGCCCGGGTTTGCGCAGCTTGTCCTTCAACTCTGCACCAAATCCCCTGGCGTTGATCCCGGTTTGCCAGTCCATGCGCAGGGTAGCCGTCTGGTAACCGTAGCCGCGCACAAAGTCGGCGTCCTCGTCCTGTCCACCGACGTTCCTGAATCGCGGAATATACAGGCCGGTGGGCCGGTTGCCGTGATAGTAACTGTCCATATTGTCCAGGAAGATGCCGATAGCGCTCACGCCCGTGGTGTGGTCCATCATATAACGGCCCAGTACACCGCTGCTGTTGGCCAGCCCGCTCGGGAATGCCTCGCTGCTGGAGTTCATCAGGATCTGGGTACTGCCCACAGTAGATGCGCACAGAAAGAATATTTTCGCCGAGAATGCCATGCGCTGCCCGGTAACAGTGTCGATCACGTGCACCCGCGCAATCCTGCCGGTGGCCTTGTCATATTCCATCCGCTCGACAAGGGTATTGGCCCGCAGTGTAAGCCTTCCGGTGGCGACCGCCGCCGGGAGCGTTGAACTCTGGGAACTGAAATAACTGCCGGTGGAGCAGCCGCGCTCGCAGGGCCCGCAGTAGTGGCAGGCCTGGCGGCCGGGGAGGTCTTCGGTCAGGACGGCGCAGCGGCCATTGGTGAGGGTGACGTCAGGTGCCTTTTTCTTCAGCCGCTCGTGGATGGTGTGCTCCAGCGCAAACCATGGCATGGGCTTCTGGAATTCACCGTCCGGTAGTTGCGGCAAACCCTCCTTCTTGCCATTGATGCCCACGAACTTCTCCACGTAGCTGTACCAGGGCGCAATGTCGTCGTAGCCTACCGGCCAGGGTATGCCATGGCCATCCGTCGCGTTCGCCTTGAAATCCTGTTCGCTCCAGCGGTAGGTCTGGCGTGCCCAGAGCAGTGACCGGCCACCCACCACGTCAGAGCGCGCCCAGAGAAAGGGCTTACCCTCCTCCATCGGCATAGGGATTTTCCTTGTCGTTGTTCCAGAACTGGCGGTTGGCCTCGCTGAAGGCATAGACCTGGCTCTGAACCGGATACTCCTCCTGGTAGAGCTGGCGCGGGCGCTTGCCCTGGAAGGGGAGCTTCCAGTTGGGCGCATGCTCGCCCAGGTAGCCGCTGCCGGCCTGCAGCGGCTTGCCCCGCTCCAGCAGCAATACCCTGAGCCCCTTCTGGGTCAGTTCCTTGGCCGCCCAGCCGCCGGAAATACCAGAGCCTACGACAATGGCATCGAAATCATAGTCAGTCATCGCACTCATCGTTATCCATCGCCAGTTTACACCAACAGCGGGATTGCCCAGGAACTCTCGCCTGGCGCCAGCGGAACGTCACCATCAAAATGCATCGGCATGGGTTCATAGCGCAGCACCTGGGTTGCTCCCTCCCGCGACGTAAAAAAGCCCCAGATGGTCAGCTCCTTCAACTGGCAGATGAATGGCGCATCGCTGATGTAGTCCCGTCCTCGAGTTGCCAAACTCATACCAGGGCGAATCCGCGGCGGCGCCTTCCAGCTGCTCCATGATCTGGAGTTGTTCGCGGGTCTCCAGTTGGTCAAACGGCCTGCCATACTCGATGGGAATGCGGGACTCGATGTCCTGCAGCCCGGCGTCAAAGATCGCTCTCTCCTGGTCATTAAGCCAGTTGGCCACCATCAGCTCGATGAAAGCCGGTACGCGAGCATCAACCGCACCCGGAGTGTCGGTGCGCGGGATGATTACCTCGCTCATCGCCGCCAGGATCCTGCGCTGCGCCGGGGTGAAATAGTCAACCGGCGTCGAATTGAAGTCGGGCGCGTTCGCCAGGTAGGCCTGCTGTTCGGCGCTCAGGCTGAAACCGAGCTGGCTGGCGCTGGCACCCGAGATCAGGATGGCGGCGCACTGGAGGAATTCGCGACGATTCATTGCAAACTCTCAGGCTCTGCGGAGCTTCTTGAACAACACGGGAATGACGATGAACCCGGCGGCCACCAGCAGGCAGACTGCCCACCTGTACTCATAGACTCCGAAGTAATAGCCCGCCGCCTTGAAACCGCTGTAACCCCAATAGAGGGGCTCGATGTGGGTAAGATGATACAGCTCATAGAATATGCTCGCCGTCGCCGGCAACAGGAAGTAGAGATACAGCGCGGCCACAATGGCAATCATCCAGCGGCGTTTGGACATCGTCATCAGTCTGTTCTCAGCACACTACTTTCAGGAATGTTAACCAGGCCAAATTAGGCGACAACAGAAGCCTGCGCGGCCAGCGTAACACGGTTGCGCAGAGACAGGCAGGGCCGGCTTATGGCCCGGATCAACGCGCCAGCGCCGCAAGATTTCTGGCAGTCCGGCGCAGCTCCACCCGCGACATGCCCGCCCTTGCCCGGACAGCGAGCGAGAAAATCAGGCTGGTGACCAGCAGGGCTACCTGCCCGGGCGAACGGCCCATTTCGACAGCATCAGCCGCAAACCGTTCCCTGGTCGCGGCTGCCAGTTCCCGCTCCAGCGCTGCGATGAAACCCGCGTAAATTCGCCGGGCTTCAGGGTCGCTGACAGTTGCCGGGAGCGCCGTGCCAACCAACAGGCAGCCAACTGATCTCGCCGGGTCCGGGGTGTAAATGGTCGCCGCCTCCAGCAACACTGCGGCGACGCCCTGCTGCAGGGTCTTAGACTTCCTGTAGGTCCCGACGATCTGGGCAGCGGCAGCCGTCGCATAATCGGCCATGGCGCGATGGAAAAGGGCTGACTTGTCGCCAAAGCTATTGTAAAGGCTGGGCTTGGAAAGGCCGACACTATTGCCAATCTCCTCATAGGCCGCACCCTCGAAACCCAGGCGAAGAAAGGCCGCCTGCGGCCGCGCGGATGATCTCGGACTCGTCAAAGCCGCGGGGCCTGCCCTGTTTCCTGCCGGTAATATTGTTCTGCATCGTACATAATCCTTGCCCGATCCTGGTTAATAATGTACTATCGCGTACATAATATGCAACAGGAGAGTGCTGTCATGCGTTTTGGTCGTGTCATTGTCGTGGCCGTACTGGCGCTCGCTGCCGTCGCGGCCATTGCCTGGTTCGGTGGCGGCAACTCACTGCGCAAGACGATCTTTGCACAGGCGCTTCCCGCGGCCTATTTCTCTGAATACGACCGCATCGCGCCAGCTCTGTATCGCGTTTCCGGCCCGGTCTACGCCTTTGAAAAGGGATTTACACGTTCTCTGGTGGTGCGGACCTCGGAGGGGATAGCCGTCATTGACAGCTTTAACGATGCGCATGCAGCGGCGCTGAAAGCGGCACTCGAACGCGAGTTTCCCGGCGAACCGATCCGCTGGGTGATACTTTCGCATAACCACCTGGACCATATCAGGGGCTCAGAGTTACTGGGGGGACAGAACGTCATAGGCCACAGCGATGTGAACCAACTGGTCGCCGATTGGCCCGACGCCGCACTGGGGGTCGCGACAGTCACAAACCCCATCACGGGCGACCGGACCTTGCAGCTTGGCGATGTCACCATCGAGGCGCTGTACATGCCCTTCTCCCACTCCCACACCCTGTACGGGTTTCATATTCCGGCTGCAGGTGTCGTCTACGCCCCCGACATGATGTTCGTCAGGATGCTGCCACCGTTTGACTTCCCGGACTTCTACTATCCGGGATATATTCGCGCACTCGATCGCCTGCTCGCCCTGGGTGCGGCGCATTACGTACCCAGCCATGGAGATCGCGGTTCTGCGGAGGATCTCAAGGCGTATCGCACTATGACGGCGGAGTTCCAGGAAGCCGTACGCAAGCGACTCGTTGCCCGCGGTGTGGAAAGCGCAACCGATGGGCCGATGATGCGCGAAATTCTGGGCGAAGCCTACGACGAACTCGAACCCAGATACGGACATTGGCAAGGGTTCAACGACATGTTCGTACCCAAGTTCGGACGCCATATGGGCGGAACCTACCTGGGCTACTGAATTTCACCGGACGGCTGAGGATATGGTACTCGGCGGCCAACCTCGACAGACCATGATTTCCCCACCTATACTCATAAGGACCCCAGGCATCAGCACCGGCGCTTTTTAAATCCTGCGATATAAGAATGAACGGCAGAAAGAAATGGTATTCGAAAGCGCCTTATCGGCGTTGTCTATAGCGGCAAGGAATCCGGTTTAAACGGCGTATTGCGCGGCGGTTACGCCCCAACAGGGGACAATAACGCCAAAGTTTGAGGGCGTTTTACACATTATGAGCCCGAACCAGTAGTGACATGCCTGTGACAGACCGGAAAAGGAAAGTGCAATGATCACTGACAGGAATACGCCTGCGATCGCCACCGTTGTGGTTTTACTGACGCTCTTTGCCGTTAACCCTTCCACGCTCGCGCAAGGTGCTGCGACCAGCGCGACTCCAACGGCTGCCGACATCCCGTTCAATCCGCTCAAAGAAGCGTACTTCGGGGAGCAGCACCTGCACACCACGTATTCGCTCGACGCGTTCCTGGGCGGCGAATCCTTGAGTCCGGATGAAGCCTACAAATTTGCCCAGGGAGCAGAAGTGGTGGTCAGCGGTGAGCGCTTCAGGATCGACCAGCCGCTGGACTGGGCCGCCGTGACCGACCATGCCGAGTACCTTGGGGAAATGTATTCCACGCTGAATGTCGGCGCACTGGGGTCCGATCATCCGCAGGTCGTGGAACTGCGCGGCCTGAGCGATTACAACGAGCGCGAGCAGTGGTTCCTTAAGTACGTGATCAGCGCTAACCGCGGCGGCGGCAAGCCGGCGCACCCGCCGTTCTGGGGCGGCCCGGAAACCAGCAAGAACGGCTGGAAACAGATACTGGAAGCCACCGAGGCCAACTACCAGCCGGGGAAATTCACTACCCTGCCGGCCTATGAATGGAGCGCCGCGCCCAAGGGCGGCAACCTGCACCGCAACGTATTCTTCCGCGACATCAAGCAGGTGCCGGAGCAGGCCATGGGGTACGCCGAGTTCAATCGCGAGACCGAACTGTGGCAGTGGCTTGCGGAGCTTGAACATCAGGGCATCCGTGGCATGGCCATCCCGCACAATTCCAACGCCAGCAAGGGCATGATGTTCGACCCCAACATGCCGGATGGCAAACCATTGACCCATGAGTACGCCAGGCTGCGCAACCGCTTCGAGCGCAGCATCGAGATGATGCAAATCAAGGGCAATTCGGAAGTCCACCGCGGCTTCTGGGCGGCCGATGAGTTCGCCGACTTCGAAAACGCCGATTCGCTGGGTAATTACAGCGGGCGCGACCTGAACGCCTTTGGCCGCAAAAACTGGGTGCGCTACGGCTTGGGCAAGGGCCTGGAGTACCAGAAGACGCTGGGTGTAAACCCCTACCACTACGGGATCGTCGGCGGCACCGATAGCCACAACGGCACGATGGCCAACGTGGCCGAGGACAACTTCATGGCCGGCAGCCACGGCGCCGCTGACGGTACGGTGGAGCGAAGGCGCGACAGCGAGGTAGGCGGCTGGCTGAAGGGCCCCGACCTGAACCCGGGTTCGATTACCGGCGTGTGGGCGCCACAGAACACCCGTGAGGCGATTTACGACGCTATATACAACCGCGAAACCTTCGCCACCAGCGGCCCGCGCATCAGGGTGCGCTTCTTCGGGCAATTCGGTGCAGCGCCATCGGTCGACGATTTCACAACGATGATCGAGCAGGGCTATGCCAATGGCGTGCCGATGGGCGGCACACTGAAGGCCGGGAAAGGCGCACCGATATTTACCGTGTGGGCCGTGAAAGGGCCGCGGGAGGTGGACGGCAATCTCGACCGTATCCAGATTATAAAGAGCTGGATGGATGACGCCGGAGAGCCGCAGGATCAAGTGTTCGACGTGGCCTGGTCCGGTGAACGCAAGCCGGGCGCAAACGGCAAACTGCCGCCGGTTGGCAACACCGTCGACCTGAAAACCGCCACGTTCACCAACACGATCGGCGCGGTGGAGCTGAAAGGCACATGGACTGATCCGGACTTCGATGCGGCGCAGAACGTCACTATACTACGTGCGCGTCCTCCAGATACCGACACCGCGCTGGAGTACCTTCGATGCGGTTCGCTCCGGGCTGCCGTTGCAGGACGGCGTGGCCAGTACAGTGCAGGAGCGCGCCTGGACGTCGCCGATCTGGTATACGCCGGAGTGATCGCGCGCCACAATTAACGCCAGCACCTGCCTCAACCACGACCTAACAACCGATTAAGCGGGAGCTCGATAGGACTCTAGTGTCCTGCAGTGGCGAGGTGGCCTGAGTCGACCTGTGCCATAGCGTCAGACACCGCCTGTTCAGCGCATCTCCGATTACGGGAAGCCAACGCCAGGCTACCGGCGTCCCGCAGACCCGTCGGTCCGCAAACCTCGCGCGCGGCGCGCTTGATATCTGCATACAGCTTTGCCCGCCCGCTCTCGGTGGAAAGCTCTGTCGGGGCATACTGGATACTGACGGTTCTGATGCCGGTACCCGCTTCGGGCATAGCTGCCTCCGGGGCTCGCTCTGCGGCGGCTGGTACTGCGACTGACATAGCGATGCTCAGTGTCGCGATGGTCATGATACCGGGTATAAATTTTTTCATGATGCTTACTCCTTAACTTTGTCAGTGACGGCAATGGTGCCGGTTTGCGGCCAACCCTGTCGCAACAGTGCCTGGCCCTGTGAGCTAAGTTAGGTCGTAAGTTGAATGGATAAAATGGTCTTGCGATAGTCAGTGGATTATCGTCGACGAGTTGTGTGAATCTGTGGATGAACTGAAAGGCGAAAGTTACGTCGATGGCGCTATGTGTCCAGCAGTGCCTTGATCCGTTCCCGGTAGCCACGGCTGACTTTCAGCCTAGCGCCGCCTTCCAGGGTGAGGACATACTCGCCGTTCAAGTGTGACGTGGCTGTAGCAATGCTGTTGGCGTTGACAATGCTGGAGCGGTGCACACGAATGAAGATTTCCGGGTCGAGACTGGCCTCGAGCTGCTTCATGGTAGTGCGCATGATGTGGGTTTTTCCATCGACGTGAACGCACATGTAGTCACCTGCCGCGTCGATCCATTGGATCCGGGATATTTTTATAAACTGAAAGTTGTTGCCATCCTTGATGGTCAGTCGTTCGGGCCGGTCGCGGGTTTGAGGATCGGCTGATACCAGTTCCTTTGCCATCCCCGATTCGCTCCTGCCACTGACGAGCGCCAGTAAATGTTCCTTGCTGGACTGTGCACTGACCGCATGGCGGGTCACCGCACGCGCCACCGCCTCCTCCAGGCGCTCTTCATCGATAGGCTTAAGCAGGTAATCGACGGCGTGAATCCTGAATGCATCTATTGCATACTGGTCGAAGGCGGTAACAAAAATAATCAGCGGCATGGCATCGGCCTGTAACTCGCAGACCAGGTCAAAGCCGTCCATACCGGGCATCTGGATGTCGAGGAAGACCAGGTCTGGTGACTCGCTACCGATAACCCGCAATGCCTCCTGTCCATTGGCGCACTCGGCGATGACTTCCACCTGCGCAATATTTTCCAACCTCATTGCCAGGCCGCGCCTGGCGAGCTTTTCGTCATCCACCACTATGGCCCTCAGTGGCTTCATGACCTGTCTTCCTGCAGCTCAAGGGGAATCACTATGGTGATAACCAGTCCATGCGGGTGGTTGGTGCCATAATCAAAAGACTGCTCATCGCCGTAAATCTCCCTGAGCCGCTCGCGGCAGTTCACCAGGCCCACGCCGTTCCCCGGCGGCTTGCCACCCGGATGAAGATCCAGCCCGGGGCCATCGTCGGCAACTGAAAGGCGCAGCTTCTGGCCAGAGACTGCGGCTGCAATGGATATCGAACCGCCATTGATGGCCCGGGATACCGCATGCTTGATCGAGTTTTCAACCAGCGGTTGCAGGAGCAGGCTGGGCATCAACGCAGAGCGGGCGCCAGGCTCGATATCGAAGTGAAGCTGGAGGCGGTCATCGAAGCGTACTTTTTCTATGTCCAGATACAACTTCAGTGCCTCTACCTCTTCGGCCACCGTTACTTTCAGCATCGGGTCCTTGTCCAGTGAGTAACGCAGGAAACGGCTCAGGCGCGTCACCATGGTGTTGGCGAGCTGTGTATCCTTGTCGAGAATCAGTGTGGAAATGGCATTCAGCGTATTGAACAGGAAGTGGGGGTTGAGCTGGTAATGCAACATTTTCAGCTGTGCCTCGTGGGCCATGGCCGTGGCCTTGAGACGTCGCTGCTGTTCCTCCTGCGCCATCATGTAAAACTTGATGCCAAAGTACAGCGCGCTCCACACGACCATCACCATGAAAGCGCTGGTAGTACCTTCGAAGTGAGACCAGAACTCCATCTCCCGTGAGACATCCTTCTTCGCCTCCATGGGAAACAGACTGCTAAAAATCAGCACCCGGCTCGCCATCCACGCGCTGCCACCCAGGAAGGAGCCGAGCAGCACCGCGATCACGCGCCAGACGATATCCCTCTCCCAGACGGCGTGGTAAAGGGCGCGCAGGGCCAGCGTTATCAACAGGCCAAGGGTGGCGACTATCGGCAGGTAAATTGCGTAGAGTTTCGGGGGTTCACTCCAGACCAGCACCCCCAGGTAAAAGGTGATTGCCCAGCTGCCCCAGCCGCCCAGCTGCAGGATCCAGAAGAGGTAGCGCTTGTTCTGTAACAGTTTCTGCACGGGCATCCCACGCATTATACGGCCGGTTCTGGTGCGCCCATGTCCGTTTACCGCAAATATTGCACGGTTCGTCGCGATATGGCCCGGGCCTGTACTGGCATTGGCCGTTCTGGATTGATCACAACGCGGTTGCCTCCCGCGTTGCGATCCCTGCGGCCATAAATTCATCCAGTGTCAGGTGTACCCGGCGAATCCGCGATTCCTGGTAATTGCCCAGCGTCAGCCCCGGCTTGCGGCTGGTCTTGAAGCCCTGTTGCTGCATGGCGAGGTTCCCGGTGTCCTGGTCGTAGACCGGACCCAGCCAACCGAGATCTGCCACCTCGGTGTACGACTGCTCCACATCCAGCGCGACCGGCTCTGGCGGCAGCGGGTGATCCACGCCCTCGGGCAATGGCTCCAGGATCAGCACATCAAAAATGCTGCTGTCGACATCCATGCCGTTGGGGCGAAAGCGATAGACCATCGGGATATTGATGCCGGGGAAAAAGAACATATTGGGAAACAGGTGGTACTCGATGGAATCCAGCATCAGGCATTCGCTGGTGCTGGAAAAATCGACGCCCAGTGTTGCACTGAAGTGGCGACGCAGTGCCTGTGCGATATGGTCGCGGGCCGTACCTCCAGGCGGCACCGAACCGGGATCGAGCCCGTACACCGCCAGGAAAGGCCGCCATCTCGTCCTCGCTCATGGGCGGCTTGCGCCATTTTTCACCGGGGTAATCATCGAGGGACTGCGGGGCTGTAGTTGCCGATATTGTGAATGAAGCGGCTGACGTACTTGCCGAAAATGTCGTACTGCGTATTGCCGCCATTGGGCGAGTCGTGGGTCTCGAAATTATGGTAGGCCTCCATGAAGGCCTCCTGCGCCGCTTTCCAGTTGGCAGGGCAGGATCTTTTCGCACATGCAGCCTGATGCGGCGACGCTCCAGCGGAAAGTGCCGGAAGTGCTCCGGCATGACATCCAGGTAGTGCGCCAGCGGTTTGGCCCCGGGATCCATGTTGATAAAGACGAATCCGCCCCAGCGCTCACACTTCACCGCCTGCAGGTCATGGCTTGTCGTCGACACACATGGGGAAAATCCCAGCGGCCGGGAATATTTCGGATGGAACCGTCGAGTTCCCACGACCAGCCGTGGAAACGGGCAGGTGAACGCGGGCACTGTAGCCGCTGCCCTCCCCCGCCAGTATCCGGGTGCCGCGGTGGGTGCAGCTGTTCAGGAACGCCTGGATGGTGTCGACCGCCGAGCGCACGACGATGACCGAATACGGTCCGATATCGTACACGTACGTGTCGCCGACATCGGGCAGGTGCTCCTCGCGGCAGGCCCACTGCCAGGCGCGCGGCCACAGGTCGCTCATCTCCCGCTGGAAAAACTCCGGCGAGGTATAGCGCTCGAAGGCGATATCCTCGTCGCCAAGGAACTCATAACGGCTCTCCAGCAGCGGCGGCGGCGGCGCAAAGCGATCGCTGGCCAGGGTGTCGGCCACGGTCGGTCCGCTGGCGCGTGCCTGCCCCGGGTGCTTGCGTCTTGTCTCCAGTCATGTGTCTTCAGTCCAGTTTGTCTCTACAGACTTGTCATTCATCACGATAATACAATCCGGTTAGACTGTTTTTTAGTATGCACTCCTTCCTGCCGCAATTACAAGTACCGTCACTACCTGCAGCCCGCTTCGAGACAGTGGCGCGGCAACGCAACTCGGCGGCGCACTTACCCGGTGGTAAGGCCTATATTTTTTCGATCCTGTGTAACTTTTTGTCGCTCTGGGCCGAATTGGTTACTGAACCCACCCAACCCTAGAGGAAGTAGCCATGTTCAAGCTAACCATCACTGCCCTGACCTTGTCCCTTGCAGCCAGCACCGCCAATGCCCAGTCCAACGCCCGCTACGAGGTCACCATTACCAATATTACCCCGGGGCAATCGTTTACACCCCAGCTGGTGGTCACCCACCCCGGGTGACATCATCCTGTTCCGACTTGGCGAGCCCGCCAGTGAACCGCTGGAGATACTGGCCGAGGACGGTAGTCCCGGGCCGCTGACGGAGGCCCTGAGTGGCGTGGCCAGTGACGTGCAGACCATTCCGGGCCTGTTGGGTCCGGGTGAGCAGAGCTCTGTGGTAGTGACCGGAAACCCGGGTCGCGATTACATCAGCGTGGCCGCCATGATGATCCCAACCAACGACAGCTTTGTCGCCATGAACCGGGTGAAACTGCCGGCCTCCGGTGCTTTCATGCAACTGGTGCCCGCCTATGACGCGGGTACCGAGTACAACGACCAGAACTGCGCCAACATCCCCGGTCCCCAGTGCGGTGGGGCAGGAGAGGGCCACTCACCGGGACCGAACGAGGGCGACGAGGGTTTTGTGCATATCGGCAACGGTATCCACGAATTAGGTGACCAGGACTCTGCCGGCAACGTCATTATCGAGCCGAAAACCTACGACTGGCGGAACTCTGTTGCGAGAATAACGGTCAGACGTATGAATTGACCTTTAACCCGAGCGCCGCACCGACAGGTGCGGCTGTACCAAACTCTATGGCTTCCACCGAAGGCGGTGCGGACAACTCTGATGAAACGCGCTGGGCCGCGCTGATGGCTAGCGCCCAAAAAGGCTCCGAGGTCGACTACAGGCAACTCCTGTCGGAGCTCTCAGAAGCTATCAAGCACTATCTATTCAGTCGTATTGGCCGACAACATTTCATCGAGGACTGCGTGCAGGAAAGCCTGATCGCCATCCACCAGGCCCGCCACAGCTATGATCCACGCCGCCGCTTCCGACCCTGGCTTTTTGCCATTGTGCGCCACAAGGCGATTGATACACTGAGGCGCCAGCGCGGCCAGCAACAGCTGGACAGGCAGCAGGAGGTACTGCAAACGGACCCACAACAGGACACGGACCGAAAGATTGAAGACTACATTACCCACGGGCGGCTGATGGCCTGCCTGACACCAGAACATCGGGAGGCCCTGACCCTCACTAAATTTATCGGGCTCAGCAACGCCGAAGCCGCCACCCGACTGTCTATCTCAGAGAGCGCGGTAAAAGTGAGGGTGCACCGCGCCATTGGCAACCTGACGCGATTGATGGAGGCGGAAACATGAGTGCCGAAACCGACAGGCTGATTGCGTCCCTCAGCTCAGATTTGCAACCTACAGGTCCGCCGCAATCGGTGGATATCACTGCCCTGTTGTGGTTGGTGGGCAGCGTCGGCTACGTCATAGGCATTACCACCTGGTTCGGTCCGATTCGCCCCAATGCCCTGACCCAACTGGCGACCGAGACCCGCTTCCTGCTGGAGACCGTGTCTCGGTGTTATCGCAATTGCCTCTACCGCTGTGATGGCTTTTCGCACAGCAGTGCCAGGGGCGGCAACGAGCCGCGGGGTGCTGATTGCCATCGCACTGGTGGTGCTGTGGCTGGGCAACTACGTGTTTGGCCTGGCCTACCCTGCGCTTGAGCCTTCAATGCTCGGCAAGCGTGACCACTGTGTTGTGGAGGCCCTCTTGTTCGGCCTGCCGCCCGCACTACTGGCGCTGCTGCTTAGTTATCGCTTCTACCCACTCAGACCTGTGCACAGTGCGTTCCTTTTTTTCATGGCGGCAGCGATGGTGCCCGCCCTTTATATGCAGATCGCCTGTATGTACGCGCCCGCGCATATCCTGCAGATGCACATACTGCCCGCACTGCTGGTGACACTAGTAGGGACATTGTGCGCCTGGGGCTGGGTTCGGATCCGGCGCTAGCGGGCGGCCAGCAGTACCCCCTGTCCACCGACGACCTGTTTGGTGGTGGCAATCACCGACACGGATATGGGGTAGAGCCACTGCTAACCCCTTGTATTTGGTGGGCCGTGATGGATGGATGCTTGCACCCTTTCGGGTGCAATCACCCGCTTCGCGGGCTTCGGCGCGTTGCGCCTCGTATCAAAACGCTGCGCGTTTTGTCGAACGGTGGTTTGATCCATACGGACCCATCCCGTTAAACGAAAAATGCCACCGCTGGGGTGGCATTTTTCGTTTAATTGGTGGGCCGTGATGGATTCGAACCATCGACCAATTGGTTAAAAGTCGACCAGCCAATTTCCAAGCGATTGATTTAATTTAACTTTTATCGGTGACGCCCGTTGCAAGTTGCACCGAAATGCACAACAAAGCAGGACTGATTCCGGCAAAAGTCCGGCAGTGGCGACCTATTGGATTACGACTACCTGTCCGCTTCCGAGAAGGCTTTTTGCCATCGTTTCAGCGGATTATCGAACCGCACCTTTTCCGGCTTGAACAACTCCGGCCCCCAGCCTCTGGGAATCCAACGGTTCATCGAATCATGTTCGGGATGGAAGGGGTCAAACAGGATCTCCAACAATGACTGGTAGCCAGGGATGCCACCACAATCCTCCGGTGGGCAGGCCCGCGCTCCCGCGACACACTTCGGGTAGCGCTGTCCCTTTTCCCGGGGCTCGACACCCAGCAGAGTGATCTCATGAATCCAGCCGTCACCGAAATCATATTCGTACTCTGCGCGATCCCCAGACTCGGATAGAAAGTCGATGACCGGGATGTCCCAGCCGGGCTGCACCTCCGGGGAATCATCCCACATTTCGTCCGAGGGAATCCCAATAATTAACGCATCTTCGCGCATAGACCCGCCGAACCGAAACTCATGAAGATGATAATCCAGCCAACCCATGGCATCCTGGATGGCCACGTGCAGATCCCAGAAGGAGTATCGAGCAGGCACCAGAATTTCACGCCAGACGGGTGGCGAGATTCCGATTAGCTCCACCCTGATTTTAAGCAGGTCGCGTCGTTGATCCGTCATTGCATCTGGTCTTGGAGTACTTTGTGTTCGATCATCAGGGTTGAGGAAGTTTCAGGAGCTCCGACGCCACCAACTGCGCCGCCTTAACCAGGTCAGTCACGAGCCTTTCATCCACATTCAGATCGCCCTCATACTCCCCCAGGTTGCGCGTATCATGAGCTTTCGCCAGCACCCGCCAGACCTCCGGACCTAATCCCAACGTGTGCGGCAATACCTGGAAAACGATGTAACGATTCTTTGCGCGATAGCCAAGACGTCTCAATGCCGCCAGGCATAATGCGTGTGCCGCGTTGTATCCGAGGTCAAAACGGCTTTCCAATGACAGGGTGATGTTTGCCGCATCGTGCAAGCGGGCAAGCCCGGATTTTTTCAGGCCATTGAACTCGTTGCGGTCTGGGGGCTCCGCCGCCAGCGGTCCGCCCGCGCCTGCCAGGTTATCCAGTGGGGAGTTCACTTTCACTGCCTATAATCCATATCTTGGGTTGTGCAAGCACACGTTTGACAAATGCATTGTCGGTGCTGATACGCATCGCTAATTCGCCCCGCGGGTAGAGGGTTGGCTGGATGGGGCGTCCCGTCACGACCGATGCCTTCTCCAGGGCCGGAAATACGTCGGCATAGGTAAGGCTATCACTGATAATCATCAGATCAATATCACTGGATGCGGTATCCTCGCCTTTCGCCACCGAACCGTACACGAATGCCAGCTCAATATTTGGCAGAAAAGGCTGAAGCGCCGTCTTCAGCGGCTCTACCAGGGCTACCGTCTTGCTCATGATGGAGCAAAGTTCCTGAAAGAGAGGCGATTCGGGATTGGCCCGATAATGCTTTTGCGAGCCGATTCGCTCAACCGTAACAAGGCCACTGCGCACCAGCCGTGACAGTTCACGTTGCACAGCGCCAGAACCACCGCCGGACTTTTTGATGATCTCATTCGTGTAGAAGCTCTGCCCGTGCTGTCCGAATAGCAAGCCCAGGACACTCTGTTGCGTCCTGGAAAAAAGCGCATCGGCCATGGCCAGCGGCTGGGTGTGCTTCGACTTGCTTGGTTTAGTGCCCATATTGGGCATGATAGTGCCCAGTATGGGCATTTTCAAGTATAGGAAAAATAAACAGACTGTTGAGAGTAGATTTCCTCACTGATACCGCCGGCTGAACTGGATAAATTCGCTAAATAACCGCCGATTGCCCCGAAAAATTGTTCGCTGAGGTGATCGCGCAATTCATATCCGTCCATTCCTGAACGAGAATCTGATCCTGGGCTATGCCCCGGGGTATAACACCTTTGAAGGGCCGGTCTTGAACAACTCCGGCCCCCAGCCCCTGGGAATCCAACGATTCATCGAATCATGTTCGGGATGGAAGGGGTCAAACAGGATCTCCAACAATGACTGGTAGCCAGGGATGCCACCACAATCCTCCGGTGGGCAGGCCCGCGCTCCCGCGACACACTTCGGGTAGCGCTGTCCCGGCAACCTTGTGGCTAAACTGCTCGCTGCGATCACTATCCAGGTTTCGGTGCGAGAGAGCAGGTAGACCGGCATACCCCTGGCAGCCCAGGAAAGCCGACTTGCAGCAGTGACAGCGGCATGTTTGCTTTAGCAGACCCTTTCCACCAGCGCCGGCCCATCTCTCCACGATCCAGAAGCAGATATTTCTGCAGGCCGACCTGGACTAGGTACTGCTCATTTGAGCAGCATTCAACAGCCAACGCTCAGAGCTAAAATCACTGGGCAGCATCCCATAGAGATGTCCGGGTTAGGGAGAACCATATTCAGTAGCCGTCCCACTGACCCTGATCTACACTGGCCGCCAGAGGCCTGCCAAAACCATGGAGTGATAGACCATCTACCGTTCACTTATCTCACTTTCACTGCTGCTGACTCTGCTGACAGTCGTACTTAGTGCTTATATCCGCCTGGCAGAAGTAGGCATCGGCTGTGAGAACTGGCCGCAATGCTATGCGCAACTGGATCCAGGCACCGAAAAAAAGGGCATCACGGTACTGACGCATAGTGGTCGGGATATGGCCTACTATGGTGCCAGGGTGGCCCATCGGTACATCGCCAGCATCCTGGGCGTTTTTATTCTCGTCATCTTTGTTCTTGCGCTGCGCAAAGGCGGAAAGCACACCACAAACCTACTCATTCCATCAGCCATTTTTGCTATCACCGTGTTCCTCTCGGTTCTGGGTTATTACACCCCTACCCGCAGCAACCCCTTGGTCACTATGGGCAACCTGCTTGGTGGCATGGCGTTGCTGGGCTTGCTCTGGTGGCTGTTACAACGGGAAATCGAGGGGACTGTGCTACCCCCGGGGCCTGTAAACCTGCGTGCACCGGCGGCACTGGCGCTTGGTCTGGTGGCGATGCAGATCGTACTCGGTGGCTGGAGCAGTGCCAACTATGCATCGGCAAGTTGTCCCGGGCTGATCCGTTGCGAAGGAGGTATGCCGAGAGCTGAGTACGTGGCGGATGCGTTCAATCCGCTGCGCAGTATTGCCCTGGATGAACGGGGGCAAGTGGTTCGCGCCGAATCGCTGGCCGTGTTGAGCATGGCGCATCGATTGTTCGCCCTCCTTACGGCAGGCTATCTGGCCTGGCTGGTACGCAGGCTGAGATCTGTTGCCACGCTGAAAGGCACCGTGATTGCCCTATCGCTATTTTCCATCGGCCAGGTCGCCGTCGGTATCGAGTACTGTATGGTTCCATATGCCGCTCACGCTATTGACTCTGCACAACTGTATGGCTGCAGGCCTGTTGCTGAGCTGTATCAATCTGCTGCACCGACTGGTTCCGCCAGCAGTGTCTCGACCTCCTGGGTGACGGCCAGCGCATCGGCCTCGGTAAAACCCAGCGCGGAGAAACGGACCTTGCCGCGCCGGTCCACCAGGTAGTGGCTGGGGTAACCCGCCACCCGGTAGAGCTTGCTGACGGCGCGGTCGGCGTCCCGGGCCAGGGGAAACTCGATGCCGTGCTCCCGGGCGAACTGCACGCGCCGCCATCGGGTCCTCGTCCACGTTGATGGCGATTACCTGGAAACCCTCATCCCGATGGCGTTGCCACAAGCTTGCCAGCAGCGGCATTTCCTCCCGGCAGGGTTCACACCAGGACGCCCAGAAACTCACGTAAACCACGTCGCCGCGATGATCGCCCAGGGAGATAGTCTCCTCGCCGTCCAGGCTTGGCAGGGAAAAATCCGGTGCATCCGGCGCCAGGAAACGCTGTTCGCCACAACCCGCCAGCAGCAGCAATCCAGCAAGCAACAAGGGTCGAAGCCGGCAGGCCGAGTGTGTGAAGCAGTATTTCATTGTCCTGTCATCCCGCTTGTTGCACCATAGTAAAAAAATCGGAGAGCGCTCGTGGAAATCATCCTGTTCACCGGCGTCGGCATCGTGCTCTACCTGCTGTGCGACCGCTTATTGATCCTGCTGGAGAACATGCACGGCGACCCGCTACCGGGCCGCAACGTGATTTTTTTCGTGCTGATACTCACCCTGTCACTGGCCACCTTCAGCCTGATGAGCACCCTGCTGCACCCGGGTGAGGGCTCGCAGAACGATCACCAGGAACAGCAGGCCCCCGATAGAGGACACCAGCCCGCCCAATCCCATTAGCCCCATGCCCAGTACCCGTTCGAGGGAATCCAGTCCCTGCTCGGCGCCGGCCACCTTGCGCTGCACGCCGTAGCCACCTGACCACACCAGGCCCGCCACGTGCAGCAATTGGCCGCCGCTGTAAATAATCGGCTGCCAGATCGCCAGTTTCGGATTGCGCAGCGGGCGCCCCAGGCGCGGCAGCAACACATAGCACACGCCCATCATGGCAAGGGTCACTCCGACAATCGATCCGTGGTAGTGCGCGGGAATGGTGACATCGCTGCCCGAGATGAGGAAATCCGATGCAGCCGCCGATACCAAAGAGGAACAGGGAGCACTGCAGGGCGGAGCGCGCCTGCCACTCCGCCTGCGTTGCCCCGCCGTAGCGCAACAGAGCCATCAGCACGGCCAGGGCCAGGGGCAGTGTGGCCAGGCTGCCGCCCCAACGCATCAGCCAGGTGAACAACAGAACATGCTCCGGCGTGGTAAGCGGGTAGGCAAGGTAGATCAGCGGCGACACGAACACGCAGACCAGGCCGACAAACAAGATCAGCAGTACCACCCGCGGTGTGACCACCAACTGCAGGCCGGACTCCCGCGACAGCATCAACCAGCACACCAGCATCAGCAGCGTGTAGGTGAACTGCAGCACATGACCGCCTCCCCAGAACAAGAGTTCAAAAAATGACTGGCCCATCAGGTAGTCGGGCATCTGCAGGTAGGACCAGACGAAGCAGATCATCGCGACTGCCGCCGAGACCGCAGCGGCATTGAGACCAAAGCGCAGGGCGCCCCGCGCACTCATCCATGGCCCCACCGGCGCCATGAAGAACATGCTGTTGAGCACCAGCAGGGTGAAGCCCAGAGCAAACAGCAGCAGACCGCTGAAAAACACCGGGTGCTGCAGTACGGGAATGTAATTGCTCATCAGAGGCTGGGCGTCGCGCACAAAGGGCGACAGGATAATGACCAGGGCCCCCAGGCTGGCGAGCGACAACGCGGCCCAGGCCAGCCACATCCGGCCGGGACGCTGGTTAAGGCTCCACAGGATGCCGCCGAAAGACAGGCTCCAGACCAGCACCGACAGGTTCACATGGACCACCAGCGCGGAATGGAAAAAATCAATCCAGGGGATGTGCTCGGACAGGTAGGGCGTGCGCGACACGACCAGCAGCAGGGAGAACACACCCGCACCGAGCAGCGCCAGTACGCACAGCCAGAGCCATCCCAGTGCCAGCAGGCGGCGGGAATCCTGCGGCACATCCAGGCTGTAATCCTGCTCCGGCGTCACTGTAATCTGAAACCTTCCTTGAAACTGGCCACCATGACCTGGGCGGGCCGCAACTCGACCTCCTGCTCCAGCACCCAGGGATAGTCCGTCTGCGCCACATCGTCATTCATCCGCAGTTGCAGGTGATGAGAACCGGCGGGAATGGCAAAGCGTCGGTAAATACTGGAAACACCATCATTGTGCAGGCCCGATGCGGGCACCGTCGCACGGTACAGCGTTTTACCATCCAGCAGCAACTCCAGTTGCAATGGAGAGCGTTCCCGGGGACAGATTTCAGGGCGCTGCTTGTCGCCCGGCAGCGGCGTGTAGACCCCGGCGGCGACCGGGGTGCAGGCACCGATTGTCTTGCCCGCATGGCGCACGGCTATCTTCAACTCGGCCATATCCTCGGCCAGGGTCCGATAGCACGGGCTGTTGGGTGAAGTATGCGATCGGCAGGAAGAACAGGGCATAGAGCAGGGCCTGACCGAGATAGCGAGCGGCGTCAGCCATTGGCCACCTCCCGCAGCCCGGGTTTCATGCTGGCCGGGTGAATTCTCCCGCAGTTCCTGCTGGAACAGCGGCAACTTCCTCACTGCAGGGCCTGGGTACCCTGCGCACCCAGCCAGCGCAGGCGAACCCGCTCCCGGGGTACCCGGGTTCGCAGCACCGGCATGCGCTCCATGTTGAACCGCTGGTCCACCCAGGTGTTGCCCAGGCGATAGAAGCAATCCCCCTCGCAGCAGCCGCTGATCAGGACGCCCTCCGCCAGGTCCTGGCGCAACACA
The DNA here is from genome assembly GCA_963700715.1 of uncultured Gammaproteobacteria bacterium. Lineage (GTDB taxonomy): Bacteria > Pseudomonadota > Gammaproteobacteria > Pseudomonadales > Halieaceae > JARRPM01. Next base: position 81,722 of record CAVOYP010000005.1, on the reverse strand, counting down.
TAGTCGACAAAGGCCGGGGGCACCAGGGCCGAGCAGGGCATGCTGATCGTGGCGACACTACTCGACTCCATGCCCTCCACCACACTGCCGTGGTCGCAGCCATACAACATGATGCGCGGCGCATCGGTACCCAGCGCAGCGCAACCTGGCCTCGGTCAGGGACAATAACTCCTTGATGTGCATGCCCGGAATACTGATGCCGGTGGTCAGTTCGTCCACATGGCGAAACGGCGAGGAGGACGGGCAGGCGCCTGCGCAAATGCCGCAGCTGAGGCAGAGGTCGGGATCCACCACAGACTGCCTGTGCCCCTTCTTGTAGTCGTGTTCCTTCATGGTCACCGCATCGTAGGGGCAGTCCGCCAGGCACCAGCCGCAGCCGTTGCAGTTGGCAGGATCCACCACGGCGACCGGGGTCTGCTGCGGCCGCTTCGAGGGCAACCACGGCAGCAGGCAGAGCAGCGTCGACAGCCCGACCAGCACAGCCCAGGCCTGGCCCGGGCCCCAGTTATCGATCATGAGATAGGGATTCATGAACACCCAGTCCAGCCCCACCTCGGTCACAGCAAGGTCCAGGTTAGCCGGGGCCTGGCTGAGGGCGGGCCGCCACAGGGAAATGGCCAGCAGTGCCAGCAGGGTGCCCGCGGCCAGCCCCCTGGCGGGGTTGCTGCGGGCGGCTGTTACCCGCTTGATGTGAATGAACATGCCCAGCAGCAGGGCCAGCGGGATCCCGATGTGCAGGAAGACCAGCAGCGAGAAAAACCGGTCGCTGAGGGTGGACTCGTTAAGAAAGTTGCTGGCCATCGGGTCGACCATGATCGGCAACCAGTCGAACCACTCCGCGGTAGTGATGGCGATGTACTGGGCCTGCTGGTCCCAAACCAGCCAGTAGCCGCCGATGGCGGAGGCGAACAGCAGCCACAACAGCGGGATGCCCGATACCCAGCTGAACCAGCGCGGGCCGCTGTAACGGTCCCTGGCGAACTCGCGCAGCAGGTGCAGGGTGACGGTAATGCCCATGGCGGCGGACGCGTAGCGGTGAAAGCTGCGCATGACCCCGCCCAGGTACCATTGGCCCACCGTTATGCGCTCGATCGAGCTGTAGGCGCCGGATATACTGGTTTCGAAGAAAATGAAGAGGTAGACCCCGGTAACCGCCACGATCCAGAAAAAGAAAAAGGACATCGCGCCCAGCTGGTACATGGGATTCCAGGCCGGGGTGAATGCGCTGGAAAACAGGCTGTCGAGCTGGTCGAACCCCTTCTTCAACAGCGTTTTCATCGCCCGGCCCGCATGCTCTTGCGCCATTCCCTTACCAGCACCCACCCGAGTACCAGCGAGCTCAGGATACCCACAAAGGTGCCGATAAAGACCGATATATCGATGTAGTAATTGTCCGTCGCCGGGTCGTACACGGTACAGAAAAGCCGTATGCGGTTGCCCAGGTAGGACAGGGAGGATTGTTCACGCGGCTCGCCAAAGACCAGGTCCTTTAGCGGCTCGATCAGCTGCGGTGTGGGGAAGGTGATGCCATAGACCTGGCGGTAGACCTTGCCGTCGGCGTCAATAATGGAAGACTGTATCAGGTGATCGAATCCTCCGGCGGTAGGGTGTGTAGATAAACCCCAGTTGGTTCACCAGCGACTCGATAGCCGCAGCGTCCCCGGACAGGAACTGCCAGTGCGGTTCGGTCACGCCGTTGATCCTGCCAAACTCTGCCATGCGCTCGGGGGTGTCATTGGCGGTGTCAAAACCCACGGTGATCACCTCGAAGCTGTCTTCATCCAGGGCAGAGCGCGCCTTTTTGACCACCTGCTGCAGGTACACCGTGGTGCTGGGGCAGATATGGTGACAGCTGGTGAAAATCAGGCTGATCACCAGCGGCTTGCCCCGAAAGTCCTCCAGCGCCACCGGACGCCCGTCGGGCGCGGTCAGCGTCACTCCCGTCAGGGTTTTGCCGATGACCCCCTGGCTGTAGGCCAGCGCCTCCTCCCGGCTGAATACCGCTGGATCGGGTCGCGCTGTGCGCAAAAGAGGCATTCAGTAGAAAACAAAGGCCGGCTAGCGCCGGCCAGGAAAACGTCTGCATTGTAACCCGCTGTTAGAAATCAGGGCCTAACCGATACCCCAGGTCTCGGCGAGGTATTTCCAGTTGATAAAGTAATACAGCGCGAAGCTGACGAAAAATACCATCGCCAGCACCAGGGTGCCCGGTATCGCGAAGGCGCTGCCGCCGTTGGCGTTGTATTCCTCATCGGTGACCGGCTTGGCAATCCAGGGCTGGTCCTGCTTCTGGTCACCCAGCTTCCTGCCAAACAACAGGGTGCCGACGATAATGACACAGAACGCCGCCCCGCCGATCACCGCCACGATCACCGACATGCCGTTCAGGGCCAGCATGGTATAGGCAGCGGCGGGAAACTCGTGGGTGATACCGCCGGTACCGGCAAAGCCGATATCCCAGTGACGGCGCGGTACACCCAGGGTGCCGGCGCCCATGAGGAACAGGGACACGCCGGACATGCCCAGGCCAAACAGGTAGGGCTGCCAGCGGGCCAGGCCTTTGAAGATGATTTCACGCCGGAACAGCACCGGTACCAGCCAGTAGGTCAGCGCCATAAAGGCCAGGGTTGACCCCACGCACCACGGTGGCGTGGAAGTGGCCGGGCACATACAGGGTATTGTGGATCAGGATGTTGATCTGCTCCGCCCCCATCACCACCCCGGTAATACCGCCGAGGAAGCCAAAGCCCACCAGGGAGATGAACATCCCGGAGAAGGTCGGGTTGCCCCAGGGCGCCTTGCGCAGCCAGGTAAACAGGCCGGCGCTGTGCCCCCGGGCGCGCTGGGCCGCCTCGATGGAACCCGGCACGGTCAGTCCGTGCACCATCGACGCCATCACCGCCAGGTACATGGCGTAGCTGGTGTTGAACATCTTGAAGTTGGAAGATGACCCCCGGGTCCACCAGCAGGTGGTGGGCGCTGGCGATCTGCAGGAACAGGATGTACATCAGGAAGGCGGTGCGGCTCACCTTTTCTGACAGCGGCTCGCGCGCCGAACAGGATGGCGGCAATGGCATACCAGACGGACACATGGGCAGCCACGTTGATCTGCTGGGAGGAGTGACCGAATGCCCACCAGATCAGGCGGTAGGCCAGGGCGTCGATCTCCCCGACCAGGCCCAGGCTCCACAGGAGGGTGGGTATCAGGATGATGGCGCCGCTGACGATGGTAAATACCGCGATGATTGCCGCGGTGATGGCGCCAAACGTCACCAGGGGCACCGAGCCCTCGTAGGTCCTGTCATTTTTCGCAACCACCAGGGTGCCGAAAAAGACGAAACAGCCGATCAGAGCGCCCACCGCAAACAGAATAAGGCTGAGGTAAAACAGCGGCGGGGCTTCCATGGGCGCGTAGGACGTCATCATCACGCTCGAATTGCCCTGCAATACCACGACGTTGTTCATCACCGCGCCGATCACCATGAGCACGAAGCCGGCCCACGCCCAGGCGGGTGTCGCCAGGCGACAGCCCAGCAGCACCGCAGAGCAGAAGTAGAGCACGGCGATTTCAAAAAAGATCATCCAGAAAATAAGCACGTTGAGGCCGTGGGCGGTGAGAACCATGTAAAAGTCCTCGGCGCCCAGCAGGTGCACTGCCTGCCAGCGGGTGAGGCCCACCAGCAGGCCGAAGACACCGCCCACCAGCAGGAAGACCACCGCTGCCACCGCATTGGCCTTGATCAGATTTTCCGCCGGGGCATTGAATTTAAGGCCAGTGTCCGGGCAAGTCCTGAAAACTGTATTAGCCATGTCCCTTCCCCTATTCCACGACCAGTATCTTGCCGATCATCAGGTGGTGCCCGATGCCGCAATACTCATTACAGATGACCGAATACTCACCCGCCGAATTCGGCGTAAGGGTGAACACGTGCTCGTAGTTGGGCACCACCTGGATATTGATATTGGCCGGCTGCAGGGAGAAGCCGTGCTGCCAGTCCAGGGAGGAGAGGTGAAAGCGGTAGGTCTCACCCTTCTTCAGTTCGAGCGTGGGCCACCAGTCCCACAGGCGGCCGAGCATATAGACGTCGCTGCCCGCCGGCGGCGCCACTACCGGGATGATTGCGCGGACCCTCAGTGCGCACGGTGAACTTATCGACGAAGGCCTGGGTCGCCTCCTGGAATTTCGCCGGGGTGGTCTTGTAGGTTTCAGTGCCGAGGTTCTGTTTTCCCACCACATGCCAGTAGGGCATCATGAAGGTCATCACCAGGCCCCAGACGAATACCAGGGTGATCCACAACAGCTCGGACTTGTGTATAGGCTCGTTCCACCAGAGTTTTTTGGCGGGAGGCGACAGGCTGGACATAGTGCAAACCCTCTTTTTGTTGTTTTATCGCGTTCAGCGCGCGGGGATGGTGACGATCTCCATGATGCCCCACACCAGGTACAGTAACGCCGGGGACGCCACCCCCAGAAACAGCAGCAGGAAGGGGTTATCCAGCAGCTTTTGCATCATCGGCACCTGGCCGGAATTCGAGGGATCCTGATCTGACATTATCTTTCTCCTCATCGGACTAAGTTATACAGCCAAAACCATCACGCGACTTGTGATGCACCATCGTGGTTCATCCTACTCCCAATTTGGGTGCATTTATTGATCCTCATCAAGGAATCATAATAACCAAGTACAGTGATCAGGCTTTTATTGTGGCTGGCGGCGCTGTGCAGGCCGCCCGAGCGCCTGGAAGCTTCGCCAGTTCGGCACAGAGATCCACCGGACCGGCAGAATCCAACAGTTCGACGGCGCCGCGGTAGTCCCGGCGGCAACAGTCCGTACAAGTTTCTGTTACTCCCTCAGATCCCTCTGTTCCTGGGGGCTGATAGATAAAAGCGCACAGTTCCAGCTCGTCCCGCAACTCGCCAGAGATATCACAGCCCGCTCCTGCCTGCGCCTGCAACCACGCGTCGCTGAATCGAGCCCAGCTGGAGGCGCAGTCCACATGCCAGTGGGCCTCCAAGGCGGCGCGGCTGACCGGAATTCGCTCGTTCACGGCATCCGACACGCTCGCCGCGTGCGCAGCCGGAGCTAATAGCAGCCACCAAAAGAATTTTTGCACCACAGCCATGCCCCATAAGAGCGCACTTTAGACACCTCGCTCTTGATGCAGATCAACTGCCGGTGCCGCCGCTGGGAATAGCATGGACGCGCCATTCACCCCGGCTCCCCGAAGCCCCTACGGGCGGAAGAATAAAATGACTGTTTGCCAACGCCTGCTGCTGTTAGTGGCTCTCGCCGTCCTGCTCGGACCGGCCTGCAGCCAGGCAGGCGAGCTGACGCTGGCCGACATCCAGCGCGTATTCCCCGAGGCGCAGACCATTACTCCCCTGAGTGGCAAGACACCGGCCTACATGGTTCGCGGTGAACGCGGCACTCTGGGCTACGCCTTCAGCACCCTGGAACTGGCGCCCATCTCCGCCTACTCGGGCAAGCCGATCAATGCCGTCGTGGGGCTGGGCGAGGACGGGCTCATCAGGGGGGTGGATATCCTCCACCACGAGGAGCCCATCCTGGTTATCGGCATCTCCGATGAGGACCTGCACCGTTTTATCGACCAGTTCGAGGGCAAGAAATCCACCGACAGGATACGAGTCGGCGCGCAGGGGACGGCCGGGCTACGTCGGCATAGACGGCATCACCGGCGCCACCATTACCACCATGGTGCTGGCCAGTTCGGTCAACACGTCGGTGCAGCGCGTGGCGAGCGCATACGGTATTCCCCGCGGCGACGTTGCCACGCCATCCGGCGGCGCGCCGGGTGGCGACCAACGCCGTGACAGCCGATGAACCCCCCTGGAAGCAACTGTGGCAGGACCGGGCGTTTGAACTCGGTGTGGTCGCGCTGGCCCTGCTGTTGTTGCTGATTATCCTGTTCTTCCAGGACTGGCTGGTGGAACACACGGTATTGTTTCACCGCCTGCGGGTGACCTACCTGCTTGTTCACCGTTTTTTTCATCGGCTTCTACTGCTCTGCCCAGCTGTCGGTGATCAACCTGCTGGCGTTCTTCCACAGCCTCACCAGCGGTTTCTCCTGGGATACCCTGCTGATCGAGCCGGTGGTGTTCGTGCTGTGGGGCTTCGTCGCCGTCAGCATCCTGCTGTGGGGGCGGGGCGTCTACTGCGGCTGGCTGTGCCCCTTCGGTGCGGCCCAGGACCTGATCAGCAAACTGGCCAACCGGCTGGGCTTCGAGGGCTATCGCCTGCCGCAGATGGTGCACGAGCGCCTGTGGGCGATAAAGTACTTCATCCTGATAGCGCTGGTGGGCTTGTCCCTGGACTCCATGGTAAGCGCCGCCAGGCTGGCGGAGGTGGAACCCTTCAAGACCACCTTCATCCTGCGCTTCGCGCGTGAGCCGGTGTTCGTCGTCTACGCCCTGGCCCTGCTGGCGGTATCCGCCATCAACAGCAAGTTTTACTGTAAGTACCTCTGCCCCCTGGGCGCCGGCCTGAGCTTTATCACCCGCTTTCGCATCTTCGACTGGCTGCGGCGGCGCCCCGAGTGCGGTAAACCCTGCCAGGCCTGCGCCCACCAGTGCCAGATCGCGGCCATCAAGCCCACCGGCGAGATCATCGACAATGAATGCCACTACTGCCTGGAGTGCCAGGTCACCTACTGGGACGACCGCCAGTGCCCGCCGCTGGTGGACAAGCGCAAGAAGCGCGAAACGCAGAGAAAACAAGGCCAGCGGCGTAATCGCCTCGGATACCTGAGTAATTTACACGGTTTTGTTGACCTGAGTCATGGCAGTCTGCGGCGCAGGGGCATAACCTGAGCCGATGTAACATACGACCGCAAATCCCAAGGGGGAAAATTAAAATGACAACATCAAACAAACACTGGGGAAAACTCCTGCCGATAGCGGCAGTATTTGCCGGGCTTACCCTGTCAGCAGCTGCTTCGCTGGCGCAGGACAAAACCGATCATCCGGGTGTCACACCGGGCGAGATGGCCTACAAGGGCGCACCCGTTGAATCCGGGGACCTGAAACGGGTGATTACACCCGGTGCCCCGGATATGACCCAGGCCGAATTCGACATCGCCACCAAGCTCTACTTCGAGCGTTGCGCCGGTTGTCACGGTGTGTCTGCGCAAGGGCGCCACGGGTAAGCCCCTGACCCCGGATATCACCCAGCAGCGCGGCACGGAATTCCTCAAGGTATTGATCAACTACGGCAGCCCCGGCGGCATGCCCAACTGGGGCACCTCGGGTGAGTTCACGCGAGGAGCAGATCGATATCATGGCGCGCTTCCTGCAGCACGAGCCCCCCACGCCTCCGGAGTGGGGCATGGCAGCAGATGAAGGACACCTGGAAGGTGATTGTGCCGGTGGCAGATCGTCCCACGAAAAAACTGAACGACTTTAACATCGACAATATCTTCGCCGTCACCCTGCGTGACTCAGGCGAAGTGGCGTTGATCGACGGCGACAGCAAGGAAATCATTTCCATTCTGAAAACCGGCTACGCGGTGCACATCTCGCGCTCCTCCGACTCCGGTCGCTACGTATTCACCATCGGCCGCGATGCCAAGGTCGATATGATCGACCTGTACATGGACCCGCCGCAGATCGTCGCCACCATCAAGGTGGGCCTGGAAGGCGCGCTCGGTGGAAACCTCGAAGTACAAGGGCTATGAGGACAAGATCGCCATCGCCGGCGCCTACTGGCCGCCCCAGTATGTGCTGATGGACGGCGCAACGCTGGAGCCCAAGAAGATCATGTCCACCCGCGGCACGACCGTGGACACCCAGGAGTATCATCCGGAGCCCCGGGTCGCGGCGATCGTGGCCTCCCACGAGCACCCGGAGTTCATCGTCAACGTCAAGGAAACCGGCAAGATCCTGCTGGTGGACTACAGCGACCTGGATGCCCTGACCGTGACCGAACTGGAAGCCGCGCGCTTCCTGCATGACGGCGGCTGGGATTCCTCCCACCGCTACTTCCTGACCGCGGCCAACCAGTCCAACAAGATCGCGGTGGTCGACTCCAAAGATCGTGAAATCGAGGCCCTGGTGGACGCCGAAAAGATTCCCCATCCAGGCCGCGGCGCCAATATCAAGGATCCCAAGTACGGTCCGGTATGGGTGACCTCGGGTTTGGGCGACGAGAACATCAACTTTATCGGCACGGATCCGGAAGGACACCCCGATAACGCCTGGAAAGTGGTGCGGACGCTGAAATCCCAGGGCGGTGGTTCGCTGTTCGTCAAGACTCATCCCAAGTCCAGCAACCTGTGGGTAGACAACACTCTGCATCCTGACGCGAAGGTGAGCCAGTCAGTCGCGGTGTTCGATATCGGCAACCTCGAAGCGGGTTACGAGATACTGCCGATCGCCGAGTGGGCCGAGGTAGGTGAAGGTCCCGCGCGGGTGGTACAACCGGAGTACAACGCCGCCGGTGACGAGGTGTGGTTCTCGGTCTGGAACGGCAAGGACCAGGTATCGGCTATCGTGGTGGTCGATGACAAGACCCGGAAACTGAAGAAAGTGATCAAGGACAAGCGCCTGATCACCCCAACTGGCAAATTCAACGTCTACAATACCCGCAAGGATATCTATTGATCGCAGACAAAGGATAGTAACGAAAACGGCGCCACCTGCGCCGTTTTTTTTTGCCGGGTCGCCTACCAGTCAAGCGATAACTTCATCGCCACGCTGCGCTCGGCGCCGTACAGGTTCTCGGTTGAGGCGATGTATTTCTTATCGGTCAGGTTGAACAAATCCACCGATAGCCGATACTGGCTTTCCCTGCCCAGGTCCACGCCGGCGGAGAGGTTAGCTGTTACCCAGCTGGACTTTTCCGCCAGCACATCGCGCACGGTTCCCGGCTCCTCCAGGTCCGAGGAGGACTCACCGCGGAGATAGAAATCCGTCCACACCGCGGGCACTGACATGAGCACACCCTGCCAGCGCAGGCCAATCCTGCCACTGAGATCCGGCACCGCGGTATTCCAGGTGGAAAACTCTTCGTATTCGATCTTGCGTTTCATCCAGGTGAGGCTCGCGTAGGGCTCCATGCCCTCGGTCACGCCGCCATAGGCCGCAAACAACTCCACCCCATGGGCATTTGACTCGCCTACGTTCTGGTACAGGCGATCACGCCGCCCCGGGCAGTTATCCTCCGGGGTACAGGGAAGGTGGTTAATGTAGTCATCCGATTCAGTGTAGAACACAGTTCCATCCAGGGTGAGTTCGGTACGCTGCAGACGCAGGCCAAGGTCGTAATTGACCGATGTCTCGGGATTCAGTCCGGCGTCGGGATTGACGAAGTTGGAACCGGCGTACGCGCCCGTCGCCAACTGGGTCAGGGAGGGGTAGACATAGCCCTGGGAAACATTGGCCCGCAGGAAAACTTCTTCGCTTGCTGCCCACACCAGCCCCAGGGCACCAATCACTTTCTGGTCGCTGTCGAGCTCGCCCGGGGTGAGGCTTGCCCGGTCGGTATAATCCAGTTTGCCGTCAACATAGTACTGGCGCAGGCCGGCAGTGAGCGACAGGCGATCGTTGATCTCCCACTGGTCCTGGGCAAACCAGGCCCAGGTCTCGATACTGGCCCTGTCGCTGATTACTTCGACGCCGGTGGGAGCAATCGAGGGCGTCCAGGAAACCGTATCAACGTGCCGGATCTGGTCCACATCGTCATTCAGGTACTGCAGGCCGGCAATCAGCCTGTGGCCGCCCAGGGGCTGGAAGTCCAACTGCAAAAGGGCGCCGTCGGTGTCCAGAGTGCTGTAATTGTTGATATCCCTGCTGTACCAGACCGTTTCAGTATAAGTGTAAAAGTGGCGGTCATTCTGTTGCTGAAAAGCGTTGGCCGAAACGCTTTGCAGCCAGTTGCTTTCAATATCCCAGGCGTAGAACAGCCCGTGTTTGTCGCGGTCCCGCCGCGGCGACTCCACATAAAAATCGGTAAGGGGATAGGTGGTCCTCACCTCCTCCTCGACGTAAGCCCCGCTGCTGCTCTCATAATTTTCATAGGTATATTCCAGGCGCTGTGCGCCAAAGTCCCGCCCGGCGTAAACGTACACGCTGTCGTTATTGAAGCCGGTATTGTCCATACTGCCGGCGGGGGTGGAGCGGTCCTCGTGGTCGCTCTTGGCACCAGCCACGCGGTATTCAAAGCCGTCCACGTTCCCATACAGGCTGGCAAAGCTATTGTAGCCGTCCGTGGCGCTGTCGTAGCCGCCCTCCACCGATGCCTGCAGGGGCTTGGTGCCGCCTTTCTTGGTGATAAGGTTCACCACACCGCTCAATGCCTGCGAGCCGTAGAGCACGGAACCGGAACCGCGCATCACCTCGATCCGCTCCACCATGGCGGGATTCAGGCTCAGCGGTGTGCCAACCTCGTAGTGGTCGGTGACCTCCTGGCTGTTGACCAGGATGGCGGTGCGCCGCGACTCCTCCCCGCGAATGCGGATTCGCCCCTGCCCCGGCTGACCGGAATCAGTTACCTGTATGCCGGGCAGGTCACGCATGAGTTCTGCCAGGCTGGGCGCGGTCGCCCGGGCCAGTTCCTGCTCACTGATAACACTCAGGGATGCAGGGCTTTCAAGAATGCGCTGCCGGGTCCGGCTCGCCGTCACCACGACCTCTTCAAGTGCGCCTGAGGGCACAAAGGCGCTGGGAGAAGCCCGTACCGCGCCGGACGCTGTCGCAAGTACTGCCATGGCGAGCAAACCACGAGGTAAGTTACAGATTTGCATTTGACGTCCCCTGAAATTTCACAGGCATTTTAGAGTAATCGCAGAAACAACCGTTGATCTGGCGCAGGGTTGCGGGACACACGTTGATCTGTATCAACGAGCTACTCCGGCATAAACGTATCCTTTAAACAATACGCCATTATGGCGAATCATGTGGGGTGCGATATGCAACAATTGAAACACAGATTGATATCCGCGGGGCTATTGCTGGCGGCCGGGGCACACCCCGGTTGGGCAGATGACGGCTTTACTGACGACCTGGTTGAGGCTGTTCGCAGCGGCAAAGTCGGGCTGGATTTTCGCTATCGTTTCGAGGGGGTGGACCAGGATGACTTCAGCAAGGACGCGGAGGCATCGACGCTGCGTTCCCGTATCACCGCCACTTCCGGCTCCCTTTACGGGTTTACCGCACTGGGGGAAGTCGATAATGTCACTGTTATCGGCTCAGACCATTACAACTCGACCGTCAATGGCGAGAGCCAGTATCCGGTAGTCGCCGATCCGAAAGGCACCGCGGTCAACCAGGTTTACCTCAAGTACACGGCGGATTCGGCCAACGGGATCTACGGCCGGCAGCAGATCAATTACAGTAACCAGCGCTTCGTTGGCGGTGTGGCCTGGCGCCAGAACGAGCAGACATTCGATGGCTTTCGTGCCAATTGGCAGGCACTGGAAAGCGTCAACCTCGATTACAGCTATGCTTACCGTGTCCATCGCGTCTTCGGTCCGGACGATGGTACCTTCCCGGCAGAATTTGACGGCGATAACCATTTCCTCTATGTGGACTGGAAAGTTGCCGAGGGCCATAACATCGGTGCCTTCGGCTACTATATCGAGGTCGACTCGCAGCACAGCTATCCTGCCGCAAAAACGGTGAATAATTCCAGCCAGACCCGGGGTCTGGAGTACGTGGGCAAGATATCCGCCCTGAACCTGAGGGCGGCTTATGCCACCCAGTCAGACGCGGGGGACAGTGAACTGAACTACGATGCTGATTATTACCTGCTGGAACTTGGGGGCCAGCTGGCCAGTGTCGGGCTCAAGGCCGGCTATGAAGTTCTTGCCGCCGGTGACGGCACCGGCTTCGCCACACCCCTGGCCACGCTGCATAAATTCCAGGGCTGGGCTGACAAGTTTCTGAGCACTCCCGGGGATGGTGTAGAAGATCTGTACTTCGGCCTCGATGCGGCGGCGGGACCCGTCAAACTGGCGGCGGTATACCATGATTTCCAGGCGGAAGACTCCAGTGAGGACTTCGGCAGCGAGATCGACCTGTCAGCTACCTGGCCGGTTAACGAATATTTCACCACGGAGTTAAAATTTGCCGGCTTCAGCGCCGATGGTAACCGCTACACAGACACCGACAAGGTCTGGCTGACACTGCAATTCAAGCTTTGACCCTCCCCAGGGTGACTGGGAGAGCTGCAACGATTCCGCTGCTTCAACCCGGTAGGCCGATGGTGAGCATACTCCAGTGACACCGATTGCGACTCCAGGTTATAAGCAGTCCGTTTTGGGACTGATTTCAATCTGGCTAAAGCCGAGGTGAGAAAGAGGTTGTTCCAACTCAGATACCGCGGATTGAACAAAGAGCTGACAGCCTAGGCTGCGCGTCATTGACGCTCCGCTGACGCTGGGTACCGTTTTACCAGTTTGGCTGGCGAGGGCGGAATCCCTCATCCACATTACCGCTGTGGCCGCGTTTAGAACCGTTTCGGGTGTTCAGTGGGGCCAGTGTAGTTGGAGCGAACTCGCGGGTAACCCATCAATTCGAGCGGCAGGCGCCGTCGTTCGGGGCTGCGCCGCCCTCGTCACTACCCCGCTGCGCTCGCTAGTGACGAGGGCGTCATCGACCGGTTCGCAGCGTTGGCCCATCAGCATGAGTTCCCACAGTGCGCTTCTGCCGGTTGATACGCAGTGTTTCCAGTGGAAACACGCCGCTAATCAGACTGCGAGGGTTTCTGGAGGCCGCTCGCCTTAAGCTGTTCATGCTCCCATTGTTCAACCTCAGCGAGTCGCCAGCGGGTGCATCCCTCGGAGAGCTTTATGGGATTGGGGAACCGCCTGGCCTGTGCCCAGCGCCAAATCGTGGCGCGGCTCACTTGGTAACGCGCAGCAAGCGCTGTGTCTGACATGAAGATGGCCTGAGGCATAACCTTTACTCATTCGACGATCTGAGACCGGAATGGTCGCTTACGGCGCCATCCTGCTGATTCATCCTGTGGTGATCGGTGTGCCAGCGCTGCCAGCAGGCGTGTTCGCGGCAATCAATTGATGCTCGTAACAGGCCGGTGTTCAATAGCCAGCTGAAAGAGGCGATCATCCCCGAACCTTGTGCGCACTGGCTGATCAGCAAAGACTCACGAAGGTAGGAATCGCAGACGGAGATCTGCTGTTCTTATCCGGATATAGTCAGCCTGGACATAGGCTTCTCCCAATTTTGGCCGCATTCGTTTCGAGACGTCGCATAACATGTATATGATCTGCATCAATTGAATGATTGGCAGTAGTGCGACTACACTGGCAGACAAGGCGCGTTGGGCGACATGATTGATCTTTGCAGCAATCTCTCGCAATGGGTTACTGCCATAAAAGCCCGGTTGAAGGTAGTTTTGGTGACACCCAGAGAACGTCAACTTATAAACGTAGCCAGGGGGTCTCCTGATGCCTGGTAGCAGAGTGGATGTCAGGTGCTGGGAGACTGCGGGGTGAGCACCTATGCCTTGTTTTTGATACTTCACGTTCTGGGTGCAACCGTCTGGACAGGAGGGCACCTGGTGCTTGCACTTGGGGTTCTGCCGGGTGCTCTGAAGGAACGATCCACTTTGGCTGTCGAAGCCTTCGAGAGCCGCTTTGAACGCGTCGGCATACCCGCGCTGTTGATCCAGGTAGCCTCCGGACTGTATCTGGCGACGACGCTTGCTCCGCCGTCGACCTGGCTCCAGATGGACAGCCCGGCGACCCGCGCTATAGTCCTCAAGCTGGGGCTGCTTGCGGCTACGGTGGTACTTGCTGCGCACGCGCGTCTGCGAATCATTCCACAGCTCACTGCCGAAAACCTGGGTATACTCGCCTGGCACATTGGCACCGTCACCTTGTTCTCTGTGGCGTTTGTAATCATAGGTGTTGGTTACCGAGTAGGGTTGTTATCGTGAGTATAAGGAGCGACAGAGCGATAGTTGATGGCCCGCCGAGCCGACCGAGCAGTAGTCAGCTGATTTGGCAGGAGACCCAGCATCAACGTCTTTTTGAGCTGCTGGATGCTCTCGCGGGTGACGCGCAACTGGGTGAGGTGCTGACCGAGCTGCATCGTTATGCAGAGGAACATTTCGCACTTGAAGAGGCGTACATGGAGGCTCTCGCTTTTCCTGAACGCGTACCCCATTTTCGCGCGCATGAAAAATTCCGGGCTCAACTTGAAGAGATAGATGCGTCGAATATCCGCGATTCGGCCGTTCGCGAAATGACCGCAATGTTCTTGCGCGAATGGCTGACGCGGCATATTTACGGCATCGACAAAACTCTGGAGGCTTTCATCCTCGCTTCTGACCTTAAATGACTCGCCGCGGCGGTTCCACTGCCTCGCCATGGCTTGGCGCGATTATTTACTCCTACAATCACAGAAACCCACACACCACAACGCTCAATCCCACATTATCGCTATGTCCAACTTAAACCCCGTCCGCCCTGGGTTGGGTAAGTGGTGCCAGTGGCACCACTTAGTCCGTCGGGGCTTACGGGGTTTCCAGTAGTGGAGTCGTCGCATTCCGTCGCGTCTAACCGCAAGTGCTTCGAATGGTTCTGCCAAATTAACTACTCCAGATCCGGATAACCCGGCTTGCAGGCTCAAGCTACAGCCAAGGACCATTCCTTAAACGCACCTGTCCTGAGATTCCTGTAGTGGTTAGCGGACACCAAGTGACGACCGAGATTGAATAGATTGTAGTCCGTAGCATGGATACCCAGAAATCTCTGTGCTTGTCTGGCGGACTTGAATTTCCGCATTCCACGCTCCCGCACCCTGGTGGGCTCATGGGATTGCTCAACCCAATTGTTCGCATACTGGTCATTCACATGAATGGCTTCCGGGATAACTTCCCGGCGGGCAACACCATAGCTGCGCAATTTATCGGTCACGATCTTCCGAGGTTCGTCACCATTGCTACATATTAATCTTCTGAAGAAGCGATTTGCCGCCGCACCATCTCGGCGAGTCTGCAGAAATACATCACTACCTCACCGTCCTGATCCACTCCTCGCCAGAGATAATGCTGCTTGCCATTGATCTTGACGAAAACTTCATCAATATAGAATGTGTCGCCGTAGCCCTGATGTCTGCGCTTCAATCGACTGGCGTATTAGGCTCCGAATTTGATACACCACAATCGGATAGACCCGTGGCTGACTATAATGCCACTTTCGGCCAATAGATCTTCGATATCCCGGTGGCTCAGATTAAAGCGATAGTAGAACCAGACAGCGTGACTGATAATATCCGGCGGGAATCTATGGCGCTTATAGGTATTCATCGGCCGGTTCTACCAGTTACCATCACTTAACTTGGCAGTACCCACACGAGACAAAAGGATGGTGATCATCTTGGATAATGCCCGTTATCACCATGCCAAATTGCTGGTCCCACTCTTGACCCAGCATCGCAAGCATTTCGTGTTGATGTTCCTCCCGCCTTACAGCCCACAACTGGCTCCCATTGAACGGGTATGGAAACTGGCGCGGAGACTAGCCACGCACAACCGATACTTCGTCACTTTGGATGAAGTGCTATTCGCCATTGATTCCTGCTTTGATCGTTGGCGAAAACCGAACCCTGTGTTGCGTAGATTATGCGGCATTATTTAAGAGGCTATGTTTAGTTTTAGAAGCCCACGTCACTGCGCCGCGCAGCGGGTAGTGACGTGGGCAGCGCGATATTAATCACACAGTCTCCCGCAGCCATTGAATTTATTTTTCGCAAAGACCGTTTCCAGTGGAAACGGCACTGGATGGACCGAATTGCGCGGGTTTGCGGCAGCCGATGCCACGATATGGACAGGGATTCTCTCCGGCTAGGCGACCAGTAGCCATTGACGCAGAGGCTCTGAGCGCCAAAACCACAGCAGTTTCAGGCTGAATTCTCTGTGACACCCGTATTCCGGGTTCGTATAGTGGACTCACCTGTCGCTGCCACTGCGCTTAAAGTGGCAAGGAAGACCCCACCTTGCATTTGCAAAAGGGGTAGGTGGAATCCAGTAGTTTTGGAATCCGCCGAAGGCGTCACTCAGGGCCACTATGACGCAACGGTCAGCAATGACCGGGTCCATCTTCGAACCATCGCGATACCGCTTTGTCTGGGTAGCGTTCACTCCAGTCCCTCCCGCTGGTTAAGGGGATCTGTTCCATAACCACTGTTGATGTTAGGGCACTTTCGCCCTGGCAATTCGACTGTTTCTTCAACCCCGCAAACGCCCTGGCGGTCAGCGCGTTCTGCTTTTCTTAAATAAGGAGGTAAATCCACCCCAGCCTCAGGCTGGATAACCGTTGGTTGGCACGGGCCAGTTTTCTTCCGAAAACACACCGTGTTGTCTATGGCCAGACACATTCAGGTCAACCGGGATTGGTGTCCCGTGATCGTACCGCCCAGCGGACCTGCGCAGCATCTGTTGCCAGGTGATCAGAAACACTCACCGAAGGAAACAGCACTATGCGCGACCTGAACTACCAACTGAAAATGTTATGCAAGCACAGCCATGAGGGCAGCTTTGAAACCCGGGTGGGCCGGGAGCGCCAATTGAGCGCCATTGCCAACCAGTTACACGATCTGGGCTTCCGGCAACTGAAGGCCACTTCCCTCAAGCAAAAGCATGTCCAGGCCCTGGTCGACGAGTGGCTCAAACAGAACCTCTCCCCCGGCACCATCAAGAACCGCATGAGCTGTTTACGCTGGTGGGCAGAGAAGGTTAACAGGAGGGCCGTCGTGGCCGGCTCCAACGAGTTTTATGGGATACCGGACCGGCAGTTTGTGTCCGACCAGAGCAAGGCCAAAGACCTGGCGGAGGAACAGCTCGCCCGGGTCAAGGACGAGTACGTACGAATGAGTCTGCGCCTGCAACAGGCTTTCGGGCTGAGACGGGAGGAGGCCCTGAAGATCCAGCCCCGCTGGGCGGACCGGGGCGATCACCTGCAACTCAAGGCCAGCTGGACCAAGGGCGGGCGGGAACGCACCGTCCCCATCCGTACCCTGGAGCAGCGCGCCCTGCTGGAACAGGCCAAACAACTGGCCGGGCTGGGTTCCCTGATCCCCGGTGGCCGGCAATATATCGAGCAGCTCAGGATCTACGAGCGCCACACGGCCAATGCCGGCTTATCGAAAATGCATGGCCTGCGTCATGCCTATGCCCAGCAACGCTACCTGGAGCTCACCGGCTGGCACTCCCCGCATGGTGGTGGGCCGTCCAGAGCGCAGCTCACCAAGTCGCAAAGGGATACCGACCAGCGGGCGCGCCTGGCCATCAGCGAGGAACTGGGCCACCAGCGCGAACAGATTACCGCCGTGTATCTGGGTCGATAGGCAGTGCATATCCAACCGCGCCTGATCCGCCTCCGTGATGCCCCGGCTTACCTGGGCATGGACCGCAACCGCTTTAACCGTGAGGTGCGCCCCACCCTGACCGAGCTCCGGATCGGCCGCCAGGGCGTCGCCTTCGACCGCCTTGAAATGGATGCCTGGGTGGACCACTATATGCGGTGCAACGGGCGTCCCGCACGTAATCGAGGAGATGAAGTATGGGACGCAATCGAAACTCCGGGCTACGGAATCGGGGCGGGATCTGGCATATCGACAAGCAGGTCCTCGGCCACCGAATTCACGAAAGCACTGGAACGAGCGAACTCAAAACGGCGGAACTGATGTTAGCCCGCCGGATTGAGCAGATCAGGCAGGCGTCAGTATTCGGCATACGGCCGGTGCGCATTTTTCGCGAGGCAGCCACGCGCTTTCTCGAGGAGAATACCCACCTCGCCACCATTCGAACTTACGCCTTCCATCTGAAAGAACTGGACCCCTACATCGGCGAGTTGCCTTTGTATCAGGTCCACATGGGCACACTGCAAGCGTACATAGATAGAAGGAAGAAGGAGGGCAAGAAAAACAAGACCGTCAATGGCGCCTTGGCCACGGTACGCAGGGTACTCAACCTGAGTGCCCGCCTGTGGCGCGATGAACACGGTTTGACCTGGCTGGAGTCGGCACCGCTGATTCAGTTGTTGCCGCTGCACGATGCCAGGCGCCCCTACCCGCTCAGTTGGGAGGAGCAACACCGGTTGTTCAAGGCGTTGCCGGATCACCTGAGCCGGATGTGTCTGTTCAAGGTGAATACCGGCTGCCGGGATGGCGAGGTCTGCAGCTTGCAGTGGGATTGGGAGATCGACGTGCCGGAACTGGGTACCTCGGTGTTTCTCATTCCGGGAGAGAAAGTCAAGAACCGGGAGGATCGGTTGGTGGTACTGAACCGGGTGGCAAAGTCAGTGATTGAAGGCGTTCGCGGGCAACACCCGGAGCGCGTGTTCACCTATTACGGCCGGCCGGTGAGGAGCATCAACAACAATGGCTGGAAGTCGGTCCGGCGCAAGCTGGGCATGCCCATCCGGGTACACGACCTGAAGCACACCTTCGGTCGCCGCCTGCGTGCGGCCGGCGTGCCATTGGAAACCCGAAAAATCCTGCTTGGCCACAAGAACGGCGATATCACCACCCATTACTCCGCGCCGGAGTTGGAGGAGCTCATCGAGGCGGCAAACAGGGTGTGTGAGGGAAAGTCCGGCAAAACTCCGGCACTTGTGGTGCTGAGGCACCGGACGCTCAGCGCGACATCGCGCTAAGCATTTGATACAAAACGAGGAATTTGGTGGGCCGTGATGGATTCGAACCATCGACCAATTGGTTAAAAGCCAACTGCTCTACCAACTGAGCTAACGGCCCCGGAAGGAGCTGCGTATGGTACGGATTTAGCCCGAAAACTCAAGTCCCCAAAACCCCCAAAACCGTTTTTTCGCTCATCGAGCGGCCAGCAACTGGCATTTAACGGTAGCGGGTCGGGTCGGCTACCCCGGCGTCGATGAAGCCCTGCCGACGCAGGCGGCAGCTGTCGCACCTGCCGCAGGCAAGGCCCTCGGGGGTGGCCTGGTAGCAGGAAACGGTCAGCGAATAGTCCACTCCCAATGCCAGGCCGGCCCTGATGATCTCGCCCTTGCCCATGGCCATGAGCGGGGTGTGTATCGTCAGGGGGTGGCCTTCCACCCCTGCCCGCGTGGCCAGGTTGGCCATGGTTTCGAACGCGGCGATGTATTCGGGACGACAATCGGGGTAGCCGGAGTAGTCCACGGCGTTGACCCCGATGAAGATGTCGCTGGACCCGAGTACCTCGGCCCAGCCCAGGGCAATCGACAGGAATACGGTGTTGCGGGCAGGGACATAAGTGACGGGAATTCCCTCGGTGGCCTGCTCCGGGACCGCGATCGCCATGTCGGTGAGCGCCGAACCGCCGATGCTGTCGAGGTTGAGCCTGACGACCTTGTGCTCCACATCTCCCAGTACCGCCGATACCCGCTCGGCAGCGTGTAATTCCGCCCGGTGGCGCTGGCCGTAGTCGAAACTCAGGGTATAGCAGGCAAAGCCCGCGGCCTTCGCCATGGCCAGGACGGTGGTTGAATCCAGCCCACCGGAGGTGAGCACTACCGCGCGCGCGGGCTCAGCCATGATCGTCAGTGCCCCGGCGCATCGTTCCACAACAGCTTGTGCAACTGCAGCTGCAGGCGTACCGGCAGTTTGTCCGCCAGTATCCACTCCGCCAGTTCCCGCCCTGAAAGCTGACCGTGGCTGGGAGAGAACAGTACGTCCGATACCCGGCTGGCCAGCTGGTATTCGTCCAGCTTGAAGCGGGCCCAGTCGTAGTCCGCCCGATCACAGATGACGAACTTCACCTGGTCACGGGGTGTCAGCAGGGGGATATTGTCGTAGTCATTGCGGGCCATCTCGCCGGAGGCCGGGGTCTTCAGGTCCAGCACCTTGCTCACCCGCTCGTCCACCCCGGCAACGCTCATGGCGCCGCCGGTCTCCAGGGATACCTCGTAGCCCATATCGCACAGTGCAGTTAACAGCGGCAGGCAGTTCTTCTGCGCCAGGGGCTCGCCCCCTGTCACCGTCACATAACGCGGTGAATACACGGCCACACGGCGGACAATATCCCCGGTGCTGAACAGTTCGCCGCCGCTGAAGGCGTACGCGGTGTCACAGTAAACACAGCGCAACGGGCAACCGGTGAGGCGCACGAACACGGTGGGAAGGCCCACTGTGCGAGCCTCGCCCTGGAGGGAATAAAAGATCTCGGTGATGCGCAGGACGTCGGGAGCGTGTGGCTGCGGGTTCGCTTGTTGCGCTGAACCGGACATGGACAATCAACCTGGAACGGGGATATGTGGCAACCCGCAGGGCAAACGCTCAGCAGGTCTCGTAGTTGAATTCCCGGGCCAGCTTGACTGCGGAACTGTTGGTGGAACCGTACCGGCTGATGACCTGGTCCAGGTATTCCTTGGCTTTTTCCCGGTTGCCCTTCATGCACTGCACCTTACCGAGTTTGTACAGGGCATCGGGAGCCTTGCTGTTGTCGGGGTACTGGCTCAACAGCATGGTGAAGGCCTGCCTGGAGGATTCGAGGTCGGGCGGTTGCACCACCAGGTACAACTCCCCCAGCCAGTAGTAGGCGTTGGGGGCGTACATACCCGCCGGATAGTTGCGCTGGAACTGCTGGAACGCCGTCACTGCCTGGTCGAACTTCTGGGATCGCACCAGGGAATACGCCGCTTCATAGGCCTCGGCCTCACCCGGCTGGGCAGCCGCGGGGGCAGCGGCGACGGGGCCAGGCGGGGTGGCGAGGGCCGCAGCAGGAGCGGACCATAGGCAGCGCCCACCGGGGCAGTTGCCGATGCAGGAGTAGTAGGCGCAGCCGCGGCGGCGCCACCAGCCGCTGCGCCACCCAGCCGCCTGTCCAGATCAACATAGCGCTGGAGGCTTTGCTCCTGCAGCATACGCAATTCGTTGGCCTGCTCTTCCAACCTGCCGTTGATGAGCATGATCTGCTGCTGCAGCTGCTGGATCTGCATGAACAGGGCACCCAGGTTCTGGTCCTGAGGCTGCTGCATCACTGGCTGGGCTGCGACGGGGGCAGCGGCCGGCGCTACGGCATTCACAGGGGCCGGTGCGGGCGCATACGCGGGTGCACCGGGCGTCCCTGCCGCAGGAGCGGCGGGTGCCGGTGCCGCGGGGGCAGGCGGTGTGCTGGCACCGAAACTGGTTGTCGGGTAGGCCTGGGTTCCCCGGGGAGCATAGGGGTCATCCGGCGCGACCTGGGCAAGCTCAGCTCGCTTGGTTTCCTGGTCGACATAGTCCACCGCCCAGGTGGCAACGGCGAACGAACCGGTCACCAGGACCAGCCCTACGGCGGCAAGCGTTTTATCCAGGGATTGCATACTCGTATTACTAATTGACTACAACCAGTTCCACCCGGCGGTTCTGCGCCCAACTGGCCTCGTCGGAACCAAAGGCCACCGGGCGCTCTTCACCATAGCTGATCGCCTCGATGCGGAAGTTCGCGATACCGTTCAGGACCATGTAGTCACGCACTGAATTGGCGCGACGTTCGCCCAGTGCCAGGTTGTATTCACGGGTACCGCGCTCGTCGGTGTGACCTTCAAGCCGAACGGTGCTGTTGGTGGTTTTCAGCACGGCAATGTGGGCGTCCAGGGCAGCGATGGCCTCCGGCGTGAGGTTGGAGCTGTCAAAGGCGAAGTAAAACACATTGCCGTAGGCCGCGGCGGCGTCCATCAGGCGCTGACGCTCCGCATCGGTGCCGTAAGCTGATCCAGCGGCGGCTTCCTGTGCGGCCCTGGCGGCGGCAGCCGCAGCGGCAGCCGCGGCATCTTCATCTTCCTTGGTGTCGCTGCCGGAGCAGGCGACCAGGAACGCTGCACTCAGCAGCAGGGCAATAAGCTTACCGGCAACAGATACGTGTTTCATTTTAACTTCCTATAGCACTGGGTTAACGATCAAACTGGTTTGAACAAGGCGCCAAGTGATTCAATTGGCAGTTAAAAACGGTGACCAGGCGGGCTCGCGTACATCGCCCTCCTGCCCGGGAAGCCGGAATTTCGCACCGCCGTCTACAGAAACAGCAGCCAGTATGCCCCGGTCCCCAAATTTCGTGGCGTACAATACCATAGAGCCATTG
Organism: uncultured Gammaproteobacteria bacterium; assembly: GCA_963700715.1. Classification (GTDB taxonomy): domain Bacteria; phylum Pseudomonadota; class Gammaproteobacteria; order Pseudomonadales; family Halieaceae; genus JARRPM01. The sequence continues at coordinate 59,682 of CAVOYP010000005.1, read as the reverse complement.
GGCGCGATACTGGGACTTTCATCCAGTGCGGTGGAGGTGAGCACCTGGAGGCGGTTGGTGACCAGGTCGAGCAGGGCTATGTTGAAGTTCCCGTCCTTCTGATGCACCAGCACCACATTGCGGCCGTCCTGGGCCACCCTGGCCCGGGCGTTATAGGTGCCTTCAAAGGTAATGCGTTTGGTAGCCCCGGAGCCCATCTCATAGCGATAGATTTGCGGCCTGCCCCCGCGGTCGGAGGTAAACAGCAGGGTTTTGCCATCCGGCATCCAGGCGGGCTCGGTCTCAATCGCATAGTTGTTGGTGATATTGGTCAGCTGCCGGGTCGCCAGGTCCATCAGGTAAATATCCGGGTTGCCATCTTTCGACAGCACCATCGCCATCGTTCTGCCATCAGGAGACCAGGCAGGAGCGCTGTTCAGGCCTTTAAAATTCGTCAGCTGCTCGCGCGCGCCCGTGGCGAGATCCTGCCGAAAGACCGCCGGACGGCCGGTTTCAAAGGAAACGTAGGCTATTTGTTTGGCGTCCGGCGACCAGGCCGGCGCCAGCAGGGGTTCACGTGACTCCAGCAGGATCACAGGGCGCGCCCCATCGGAATCGGACATGACAAGGCGGTAGGAATTCTTGCCGCCCGCCGCGCCGCGAATGACCGAGACGTAGAGAATACGGGTGGCGAATGCGCCGCGCACACCGGTGAGATGTTCGTAGATCTTGTCCGCCACCCTGTGGCCGAGCATGCGGGCGTCGCTGGCGGGGCCCGCTTCCATGCCGGAGAAAACGCGGGCCTGGCGCAATACATCGAACAGTTCGTAATCAACACGCAAGCCGTTATTGGGCGTGGGTGAGGCTTTGCCAATCAGCAGGTACTCGGTTTCCAGCGCGCGCCAGTCCTTGTAGAAAACTTCATCCTGGGTACTGGGAAAGCCCAGCATGTCGGCGCGGGCTACCGGTGCAAACTGGCCGCTGCGCAACATGTCCGACTCGATCACCAGCGCCACATCCTCCGGCGCGACGCCCTGACCCTGCCAGGCCAGTGGCACCACGGCGATGGCGGTGGGGTTGTCCGCACCCTGGGTGATTTCAATGGTGAGGTCAGCCCGGACAACACCCGCGGCCACTACCAGCACGAGATTCAACAATGCAACGGCAAGGGTTTTCATCAGTATCGCAAATCCTCTGGTCTGAACAGCAGGCGAAAGCGCCTGAATGATTGCTCGAACTCCCCGGGCGGGAGATTTTGTAACTCGGGGAAACTGCCCGCCTTCTTCACCGCGTTGATGGCCGACTGGTCGAAGGCGCTGTTGCCGCTGCTCTGCAGCACAGTGGCGCTCACTACCTCGCCCGTGGGGATCAACTGGATGGACAGGAGAACTTCCATGCCGTTGCGCGCGCTGGGCGGGCGGCTCCAGTAATTTATCACAGTCTGCTGAATCAGTGCGGCGTAGCTGGCCGCCATTTCGGATGAGGTAACGGCCGCCGCGGCCGCACCCTCCTCCTCCGCCACCGCCCGGGCCAGGTCCGCCCGGGTAAGTGCCGCCAGTTCTTCCTGGCTCATGCGCGGCGGCTCAGGCTCCGCCACGGCCGGTACCGGTTTCGCGGGTTCCGGTTTGGCCGCTTCCACCTTGGCCGGCGCCGGCTTGGGCGCAGGCTTGGTTACCGGTTTGGGTGTGGGCTTCGGCGCCGGCTTGGGTGTGGGCTTCGGTACGGGCTTGGGGGTTGGCTTGGGCACAGGCTTCGGTGCGGGTTTGGCCGCAGGCTTCGGCGCCGCCTTGGGCTTGGGCTTCAGATCACTGGCGTCCACCAGGCGTGCATTGATCACCTTTGGCGCCGGTTTCACCGTGATGACCTTGCTGGTCGAATCGACCCAATTGGCCGTGAGGGCAATTACCAACAGGGCGTGCAGCAACACGCTCGCCAGCGCCGGCCGCACCACGATGCGCGGCACCACGGGCTTGGCATAGATCGAGGCGGCGCTGCCTGTGCTCACTTCGGGTTCTCGGTCACCAGCCCCACGGAGGGCGCACCCGCTTCCTGTAACGCCACCATGACCGTCACCACCTCGCCATAGGGCACCGCGCTGTCACCCCAGATCAACACCGGCTTCTTCGGGCTGCGGCGAATCACCGCGGCGACGCGGTCCTTGATGGTGGCCAGTGACAGCACCTGATCGTCCTGGGAACCGACGTTGAGGAACAACTGCCCGGCCTTGTCCACCGAGACAATCAGGGGCTCACTGTCCTGGTTCTCCACCGGGTCGGCGCTGGCCTCGGGCAGGTCGACCTGTACGCCCTGCATCAGCATGGGCGCCGTCACCATGAATATGATCAGCAGCACCAGCATCACGTCGATATAGGGCACCACGTTGATCTCGGACATGGGCCGGCGCTTGTTGCCCCGCGAGGGGGTGCTACCGGCCACCGGCGGCTGCTCCTGCTTTCTTCTCGCGCGAGCGCAGGGCGTAGGCCTGGCGCGACAGGATTCCGGAGAACTCGTCCACGAAGGTGTCGTAACGATTGCCGAACACATCGACCCTGGAAGCCAGGCGGTTATAGGCCAGAACTGCCGGGATGGCCGCGAACAGGCCCATGGCCGTGGCTACCAGTGCCTCGGAAATCCCCGGCGCCACCGTGGCGAGGGTCGCCTGGGTGGCGTTGGCCAGGCCGCGGAAGGAGTGCATGATCCCCCATACGGTACCGAACAGGCCGATATAGGGGCTGGTGGAACCGACCGAGGCCAGGAACGCGAGATGTCGCTCGAGCCGCTCATCCTCCCTCATCATCGCCACCCGCATGGCCCGCCGGGAGCCCTCGACCAGCGCTTCCGAATCCATGTCCGATTGCTGGGCCAGGCGGGAAAATTCCTTGAAGCCCGCCCGGAATATGCTCTCCATACCCAGTATCGGATGGCCCGAGGCGGCGTGCTCGTTGCCCTCCCGGTAGAGCTGGGCGAGATCAATCCCGGACCAGAAGCGCTCCTCGAACTGGTACATCTCATCGTGCGCATTGCGAAAATAGATGAACCGCTGCACGATCATGTACCAGGACAGCATGGAGGCCAGGAATAGCAACGCCATCACCATTTGAACGGTGAAACTGGCGTGCAATACCAGGTCTATCAGACTTAATTGCTCTTCCAAGAACTACTCCCCTTTAGCTTACCTGTTGTTGAACCTGCGCCTGGCGCAGCCTGGCGACCATATCCGCCGGCATCCGCCGCGGCTTGAACCGGGCCCTGTCGACGCAGGCGATGGTCACCTCGCCCTCGGCGAGGCTTTGCGCCCCGCGCCGGACAGCCTGGTGCATCAACATGGATGCCCCCCGCAGCTCGCGCACGGCTGCCGTCACGACCAGTTCGTCGTCCAGGGTCGCCGGGCGCAGATATTGCACGTTCATTTCGCGAACCACAAACATCAGGTCGTGATTGAAAATGTACATTTTACCGAATCCCAGGCTACGCATGAGTTCGGTACGGGCACGCTCCATGAATTTGAGGTAATTGACATAATAAACGATGCCACCGGCATCCGTGTCCTCGATATAGACGCGTAAATCGAGGGAAAATTCCCCGCCGCTCATGGGGCATCCCCGGCCTCGCCGAGATCCAGCGCGAGGTTGCCGGCCTGGTCCGCGCCAGCGGGCCGGGGCAGGCCGAAGTGCAGGTAGGCATTGCGGGTGACCATCCTGCCACGGGGTGTGCGAACCATGAATCCCTGCTGAATCAGATAGGGCTCCAGCACATCCTCGATAGTGCCGCGCTCCTCGGAAATGGCCGCCGCAAGGCTGTCGACGCCCACCGGCCCGCCGTCGAATTTTTCTATCATCGCCAGCAGCAGGCGCCGATCCAGGTGATCAAAGCCCTGCTGGTCCACGCTCAGCATGTCGAGGGCGCGATCGGCGACCTGGGCCGAGATATGGCCATCGGCCTTTACCTCGGCGTAGTCCCGCACCCGGCGCAGCAGGCGGTTGGCGATGCGCGGTGTACCGCGAGCGCGCCGGGCAATTTCGGCAGCCCCCGCCGGGTCGAGGCTGATACCCAGGATGCCGGCAGAGCGCGCCACGATATGGGCGAGGTCCGCCACCTCGTAGAATTCGAGGCGCTGGACGATACCAAACCGGTCCCGCAGGGGCGAAGTGAGCAGGCCTGCCCGGGTGGTGGCGCCCACCAGGGTGAATGGCGGCAGCTCCAGCTTGATCGAGCGGGCGGCGGGGCCCTCACCGATCATGATATCCAGCTGGTAATCCTCCAGCGCCGGGTAGAGCACTTCCTCCACCACGGGGCTGAGCCGGTGGATTTCGTCGATGAACAGCACATCCCCGGGCTCGAGATTGGTCATCAGCGCGGCGATATCCCCCGCCTTCTCCAGCACCGGCCCGGATGTGGTCTTGAGGGACACGCCCATTTCATTGGCGATGATGCTGGCAAGGGTGGTTTTGCCCAGCCCGGGCGGCCCGAAAATCAGCGTATGGTCCAGCGGTTCACCGCGGGCGCGCGCGGCCTGCAGGAAGATGGCCATCTGCTCGCGCACCACTTTCTGGCCGACGTATTCCTCCAGCGTCCGCGGCCGGATAGCCCGGTCGATGACATCTTCCCGCGGGGTCTGGGCGGTCGGCGCAATCAGGCGATCCGTCTCAATCATGCCTGGATCCTCAAGCCTTCACCGTTGCCTTGAGGGCCCGCCGAATCAGGTCCTCGCTGCTGGTCACGCTGTCATCATTCACTGCCACCACCATCCGGCTGGCCTCCTGCGGCTTGTAGCCCAGGGCGATAAGGGCGCCCTCCGCGTCCGCGACAATATCGTTGAAGGGTTCCACCGTCCCTCCCCCCGCCACCGCACCCGCTGCAACGCCGCCGGCACCGCTCCAGTCTTTCAGCTTGTCGCGCATTTCCACCAGCAGCCGCTCGGCGGTTTTCCTGCCCACTCCAGGCAGTGCTACCAGCGAGGACATGTCATCGCGCTGTACACAGCGGGCGAAACTGCCGGCGTCCATGCCCGAGAGAATGGTGAGCGCAAGCTTCGGTCCCACTCCGCTAACCTTGATCAGCTGGCGGAACAGGCGCCGATCGCGGTCGTCGATAAATCCATAGAGCAGCTGGGCATCTTCGCGCACGACGAAATGGGTCGCCAGGAACACCTCTGCCCCGAGCGGCGGCAACTGGAACAGCGTTGTCATCGGAACCTGGATTTCGTAACCCACACCGCCCACTTCCACCAGGATATCGGGGGGCTGCTTGTGCACCAGGGTGCCTCGTATCGTGCCTATCATCGGGTTTGCCCTGTCAGCGCAATCGGCGCCGGCGTATGGATTTGGCGCCGGCCATGTTTATCAGGCTCTGCCGGGTATGCGCATGGCACAGCGCCGCAGCCAGGGCATCGGCCGCATCTTCCTGGGGCTCGGCGGCAAGTTTCAACAAGGCCTTCACCATATGCTGCACCTGGGATTTGTCCGCCGCCCCCGTGCCCACCACCGACTGCTTGATCTGGCGTGCAGAGTACTCCGCCACCTGCATATCGCGGGTCACGCAGGCGACAATGGCCGCCCCTCTCGCCTGGCCCAGCTTGAGGGCCGAACCCGGGCTCTTGGCCAGGAATACCTGCTCGATCGCCAGCTCCCGGGGGCCGTGCAATTCCACCAGTTCAGTGACGCTGGCATAGATGATCCGGAGTCGCTCGGGCAGGTCTGCCTCGGGTAAGCGAATCACTCCGCTGGTGACGTATTCGCTGCGCCCGGAGACGTAATTGATTATGCCAAAGCCGGTTTTGCGGGAACCGGGGTCAATCCCCAGGATGAGCGTCATGCAGTTGTCCGCGGGATGCGTAAGCTGCACATTATGTACAAACTTACAGTATTTATCAGCATCGGCAGCCGCGAAAGTCTTCCCTCTATATATAGCCTCTATATATAGATATAGGCGATGGCGCTACATCACTGCTTGTCCGCCTCTTCACGGGTCTGGCGCAGGCGGATATTCAATTCGCGCAGCTGGTGCGGGCTCACATCGCCCGGGGCATCGGTCAGCAGGCAATGGGCCGTCTGGGTTTTGGGGAAGGCAATCACATCGCGGATGGAGTGGGTGCCGGTCATCAGCATCACCAGCCGGTCGAGGCCAAACGCCAGCCCACCGTGGGGCGGGGCGCCATACTGAAGGGCCTTTAACAGGAAGCCGAACTTCTCTTCGGCCTCTGCCTCGCCGATCTGGAGAATACGGAATACCGCTTCCTGCATGTCGCGCTGGAAGATACGGATACTTCCCCCGCCCAGCTCGCAACCATTGAGCACCATGTCGTAGGCCCGCGACAGGGCCGCGCCCGGATTCGCCGCCAACTCTTCCACGCTGCCGGCAGGCGCCGTGAAAGGATGGTGCAATGGCGTCCACTTGCCGGCTCCATCCCGCTCGAACATGGGGAAGTCGACCACCCACAAGGGCGCCCAACCCTCACGCACCAGGCCCTGGTCCGCGGCGACCTTGAGGCGCAGGGCGCCGAGGGCCTCATTGACCACCTTCGCCCGATCCGCGCCGAAAAAGATAATGTCGCCATTGGCCGCTTCCAGGCGCTGCATCATCCTGGCGACGATGTCCTCGGGCATGAACTTGAGGATCGGCGACTGCAGGCCGGCGACACCGGCGTCGATGTCATTCACCTTGATCCAGGCGAGCCCGCGGGCACCGTAGATCGACACGTAGCTGGTGTAATCATCGATCTCCTTGCGACTGATGGTCGCGCCGCCGGGCACCTTGAGGGCCGCCACCCGGCCCTGCGGGTCGTCGGCGGGGCCGCGGAACACCTTGAACTCTACCTGCTGCATGAGGTCATCGACGCTGACCAGTTCCAGCGCAATGCGCAGGTCCGGCTTGTCCGAGCCGTAGCGCTCCATGGCTTCGGCATACGGCATGTGGGGCATCCCGGGAAGTTCGACACCCAGCACGGAGCGGAACAGCTCCCGGACCATGCGCTCGGCGATGTCCATGATGCCGTTCTCGTCGAGGAAGGAGGTCTCGATGTCGATCTGGGTAAATTCCGGCTGGCGGTCGGCCCGCAGGTCCTCGTCGCGGAAGCACCTGGCGATCTGGTAGTAGCGGTCGAAACCCGCCACCATGAGCAGCTGCTTGAACAGCTGGGGCGACTGGGGCAGCGCAAAAAACTGGCCGGGATGGGTCCGGCTCGGCACCAGGTAATCCCGCGCGCCCTCGGGAGTCGCCCGGGTCAGGATCGGGGTCTCGATGTCCAGGAAGCCCTCGCTATCGAGAAAATTGCGCACGGCGGAGGTGATCCTGGAGCGCAGTATCAGGCGCTGCTGCATTTCGCTCCGGCGCAAATCCATGTAGCGGTACTGCAGCCGCACTTCTTCGCCGACGGCAGTGTATTCGTCCAGCTGGAAGGGCGGCGTCGACGCCTGGTTGAGGATTTCCAGTTGCTTGCCCAACACCTCGATCGAGCCGGTGGCCATGGCCGGGTTGACCGTGGCGGCGGAGCGCGCCCGCACCCGCCCGGTAATCCTGAGGACATATTCGCTGCGCACCCGGTCAGCCCGCTGGAAATGTTCCCCGGTATCGGGGTCGAAAACCACCTGCACGATGCCCTGTCGATCGCGCATATCCAGGAAAATCACCCCGCCATGGTCACGACGCCGGTCTACCCAGCCACACAGGGTGACTGTTTCATCTATGTTGGCAGTTCCCAAAGCGCCACAGTAATGGCTGCGCATAATCTGGTTTCCGTGTGGATTCTCTGGCCGGGCCCTCGGCGGACCTGGAACTGGGTTGAACCTGTTGTCTCAGCCGGTGCCGGTGCCGGTGCTGGTGCTGGTGCCGGCGCCTGAGGCGGGCGATTTGTCGCCGGCCGAGGGTGTGCTGGCAGTGCTGGAGCCGGCAGCAGCCGACGCATCGCCACCGCCTGCGAGGTTCTTCTTGTTGCCGGTCTTGAAATCCGTCTCGTACCAGCCGCCACCCTTGAGGCGGAAAGCCACCGCGGAGACCTTTTTCTGGAGCGAAGCGGCGCCGCAGGCAGGGCAATCCTCAAGCGGCGCATCACTGATTTTCTGCAGTGCCTCAAGTTCCTTGCCGCAGCTCTGGCACTGGTACTCATATATCGGCATGAATTCGACCCACCAATGATCAAAAGTTAAGCGAGAAAATTTAGAGGCGCGAATTCTAACCCATGCCGGCAGGGAGGCCAAGCGGGTCGAGGTCAAACAGGAAGGGGCAGAAAGCTCTCACCTTGCAGTGCTGTCAGGTGGGAGCTGCGATCGTCCCGCCCGGGCTGGGCCCGGACGGGAGCGGGGAATCCGATACTCCGCTCAGGAAGAGGCGGATTCCTTCAGCTTCTTCAGGGGGCGAATCTTGACGGCGATGCTCGCAGGCTTGGCCTTGAACACAGTCTCCTCGCCAGTGAATGGGTTGATACCCTTGCGCGCCTTGCGGGCGGGCTTGTTCACGGTGGTAATCTTGAGGATGCCCGGGATGGTGAATTCACCCGCGCCACGCTTCTTGATGCTGCGCTCGATCAATGAGTGGAGTTCGTCCATCACCGAACCGATCTGCTTCTTGCTCAGGCCAACGCTGTCGGCAATGCTGGCGACAATCTGGCCCTTGGTCAATTTATCTGCGATTGGAGTCGATTTTTTTGGTGCTGCCGCCTTCTTGGCTACTGCTTTCTTGGCAGGGGCCTTCTTGGCCGGTGCCTTTTTCTTCGCTGCTGCTTTTTTAGTTGCCATTTTATATTCAACCTTCCCTAATGAAGTGAACTGAAACGAGTGATGAACCAGGACTGCCCGCCTCCCCTGACCGCCGAAAACAGTGCCGCCGCAAGTTACCGGAGAATGTATAAATCATGAAACGCTGCAATACAAGCGTTTTTCAGGCGCGAGCGAGAAAAAAGCCTGTTTTTGCAGGGGCAAGGGCCTGCAATCACTCCTGCGAGAGAGATTTTGGCGGTGCCGGATATGTTGCCCTCACGCACCAGCTGCGAGCGCTGTACCCTCGCCAGGTTCAGTCGTAAACTAGCCAGCCTGCTTTAGCTCCCAAATCCGGACTCTCGAATGCGCACCAGTAATTTTCTCATCGCCACCCAGAAAGAAACTCCGGCGGATGCCGAGGTGATCAGCCACCAGCTGATGCTGCGCGCAGGTCTCATCAGAAAACTGGCATCCGGACTCTATACCTGGTTGCCCCTGGGGCTGCGCGTGTTGCGCAAGGTGGAAGCCATCGTGCGGGATGAGATGGACAAATCAGGCGCCCAGGAGCTCAGTATGCCAGTGATGCAACCGGCCGAGTTATGGCAGGAATCCGGCCGCTGGGAGCAGTATGGTCCCGAACTGCTGCGCATCCAGGATCGCCATCAGCGCGACTTCTGCCTGGGACCCACCCACGAGGAGGTCATCACCGACCTCGTGCGCAATGAAATCAAGAGCTACAAGCAGCTGCCGATAAACCTGTACCAGATCCAGACCAAGGTGCGCGATGAGATTCGCCCGCGGTTCGGCATCATGCGATCCCGGGAATTCCTGATGAAGGACGCTTATTCTTTCCATGCCACCCAGGCTTCACTGGAACAGACCTACCAGGTGATGCACCAGACCTATAGCAGTATCTTCAGCCGGCTTGGGCTCGAGTTCCGCCCGGTCATCGCCGACACTGGCAGCATTGGCGGCAGCGCCTCCCACGAATTCCACGTGCTGGCCGACAGTGGCGAGGACGATATCGCCTTCAGTGATGCAAGCAGTTACGCCGCCAACGTCGAGATGGCGGAGGCCCTGGCCGCCCGGGGCGATCGCCCCGCCCCGGGCGCCGCGCTGGCAGAAGTCGCCACCCCCGGGGTCGCCTCGATCGCGGATGTCGCCGCTTTCCTCAAGGTGGACCCAGCCAACACGGTCAAAACCCTGTTGGTGGCCGCGAGATACCGAAGGCGAACTGGTGGCGCTGGTACTGCGCGGCGACCATCAACTGAATGCGATCAAGGCCGAGAAACTCCCCGGCATCGCCTCGCCCCTGCGCATGGCGAGTGAAGAGGAAGTGCGAGCCGCCTGCAATGCCGGCTTCGGCTCACTCGGCCCGGTAGGGCTGGGCATCAAACTGATCGTTGATCGCAGCGCTGCCTGCCTTGCGGATTTCTGCTGCGGCGCCAACCGTGATGGCTTCCACTTCACCGGGGCAAACTGGGAGCGGGACTGTCCCCTGGAGCGGGTGGAAGACCTGCGCAAGGTGGTACAGGGCGACCCGAGCCCGGACGGCACCGGTACACTCCAGATCAAACGCGGGATCGAGGTCGGGCATATTTTCCAGCTGGGCACCAAGTACAGCGAGGCCATGTCCGCCAGGGTACTCGATGAAGGCGGCAGGAACGTGACCATGATCATGGGTTGTTACGGCATCGGCATCAGTCGTATCGTGGCGGCGGCCATCGAGCAGAATCACGACCAGAGCGGCATTATCTGGCCCGCCAGCATAGCGCCCTTCCAGCTCGCCATCATTCCCCTGAATATGCACAAGTCACCCGAGGTGAGCCAATGCGCCGAGGAGTTGTACCAGGCGCTGTGCGCTGCCGGCGTCGATGTCCTGATGGACGACCGCAACGAGCGGCCCGGAGTCAAGTTTGCCGACATGGAGCTGATCGGGATTCCCCACCGCATAGTGCTGGGTGATCGCACCCTTGCCGACAACAAGATCGAGTACAAGGGTCGCAGGGACGCCGACTCCCAACTCATCCCGCGAGACGACATAGTGGACTTCCTCAGGGCGCAGCTGTCAGGCGCACAATAATTGGCCGGGTGGTTTGACTTTGGATTTGCGCCACACCAATATGACTCCCCGGGGCACAGGGCAGCTTCCGACACGGGCGAATGACCGATCTACAGACAATAAGTAAATGGAATCGGGATATCTCCAGGGCTATCGCAGCCCTCGGCAAGGACCAGTTCTTTCCCACCCTCATCGAGGCGATCCAGGGCCAGGTCAGGTTTGATTACCCGCAGGTATGGCTATTTCACCGCGAACTGCCGCCCAGGGTGCTGTACCACGAGATCCCGGATCATGCCTACGCCAGCCAGGTGGACCAGTACATGGAGGGTCCCTACAGCGAGGATCCCTTCTACCGCACCTCCATGGAGCACCCGCGCTCGAAGCTCTACCGGATGTCGCGGATCACGCTGGGCAAGCTGCAGCAGTCAGACTACTACCGCGGCTATTACGGGGACACCGGTACGGTAGATGAGGCCGCCTATATCGCCAAGTTGAGCGGCGGCAGCGTCATCAACCTCGACATGATGCGACTGTCGCAACACGGCGAGTTCACCGATGAGGAATATGAAACCCTCTACCTGTTGGCGGAGCCGGTATCGGAGCTGCTCAAATGCCACAGCGAGCAGGAAAATTTTGCAGTGACCCACCTGATCCAGCCCGGCATCGACCACCAGATCGACCTGGCTTTCCGCAAGTTCGGTGAGTCGATCCTGTCACCCCGGGAAAAGGGCGTGCTGGAACTCATGCTGCGCGGCTATGGCACCGATGTGTCCGCCCAGCGCCTCGGGATAGCCGTGGAGACCGTACGACGCCATCGCAAAAGCATCTACCGCAAGCTGGATGTGAGTTCCCAGACCGACCTGTTTTCCCTGTTCATCAACTCCCTGTCCTGCCTCGGCAAGGCGGCCGGAGGCGATCCGCTCAGCATTTACATGTCGCCTCGCTAGATTTCACTGCACCGGTTGCCCGGACATGGAAGCCCTGAACCCGCCGAAAATAGGCGAACAACGGCGAAAATGCTGCCCAAACTAGGGCATTGAGCGATAGCGGCGATGCGGGGATAGTGCGCACTTACCGATAAACAAGCGGTGACACAATGTCGCTGGAAGCCGACTGGTTCTTGCGAGCTCATCCGGAGATCACCACAATCGAGGTGCTCCTCCCTGACTGCAACGGCGTCATGCGTGGTAAATGGCTGCCGCGGCACAAGCTCGGCAGTATCTTCGAGGGCGAACTCAAACTTCCCAAGACCGCCCTGAGCCTGGATATCTGGGGCCGGGACGTACAGTCGCTGGTATTCGCCACGGGTGATGCCGATGGCATCTGCCGGCCGGTGGAAGGATCCCTGCTGCCCACACCCTGGTCGCCCCAGGGCCAGCACGGCCAGGTCATGCTCTCCATGTTCAACGATGACGGTGCGCCCTATATGGGTGACCCGCGCCATGTGCTCAAGCAGGTGCTCAGCCTCTACCAGGAGGCGGGCTGGCGGCCGGTGGTGGCGGCGGAGCTGGAATTCAGCCTGGTGCGCTGGGACGAGTCGCAGCCCGGGCACACCTGCCCCTCCCTGCCCGGCAACTCCCCGGTAGGAGGCAATACCTACGGCCTGGACGTACTCAACCACAACCAGGCCATGCTGGAAGACCTGCGCCTGGCCTGCGAGATGCAGGACCTGCCCTATGACGGGGTGGTAAAGGAGTCGGCGCCCTCGCAGTATGAAATCAATATGCACCACGTCGACAACCCGGTGCTGGCAGCGAAACAGATCATTATGATGAAGCGCCTGATCAAGGGCGTCGCCAGCAAACACGGCCTGATCGCCAGCTTCATGCCCAAGCCCTTCGAGGACGAGGCCGGCAACGGCATGCACGTGCACTGCAGCGTGCTGGATGAGAAAGGTGTCAATATCTTCGACGATGGTACCGAGCTCGGCACACCGCTGCTGCACAATGCGATCGGCGGCTGCCTGCAGCACATGGCGGAGTCGGTCGCCATTTTTGCCCCCAGCTACAACGCCTACCGCCGCTTCCAGCCAGGTTGCCACGCCCCCACCTACCCCAGCTGGGGCTATGAGAACCGCACCGTAGCGGTGCGGGTGCCGGCGGGCAGCAACAACGCGCGGCGCCTCGAGCACCGGGTCGCCGGCGCCGATGCCAATCCCTACCTGTTGTTCGCCGTCCTGCTCTCGGCCATGCGGGAGGGCATCCTGGCAAACCTGTCGCCGGGCAAGCCCGTTACCGGGGACGGATACGCCAAGGAAAAGAAGCTCCTGCCCGTGTATATGACCGACGCGGTGCGGATATTCAGTGAATCCGACTTTATCCGCAAAGCCATGGGCCCGGAGTTCCAGCGCATATTCACCCTGACCAAGGAACAGGAGATTGCCGAGTTCCGCCGGCGCATCACCACCCTCGAGTACCGCTCCTACCTGGAGCAGCTGTAGCCCGGCCCTGGGCTGCGGCCATGGAACCAGCCACCGAATCTACCGTCCAAACAGTGTAGAAAGACATTTCCCGTGCCAGCAGCTAGTATAGGCACCCGCAATATTGCCGAGAACCAGTTACCCCGATGACCAAGAGCAGCTCCAAACCACCACTGATCCGCATCAACGTCGCTATTTTTGTCGGCCTGCCCCTGGCCGCGCTGTTGCTGGTGCCCGCCTGGGGCATCTACCGCGGCTTTGATACCGCCCAGTGGCTGTGGGCCCTGGCCTTCCTGTACCTCAATGGCATGTCGATCACCGGCGGCTACCACAGGCTGTGGGCGCACAAGGCCTATGAAGCCAGCCCGGCGCTCAAGTGGCTGTTTGCCTTCTGGGGCGCGGGCGCCCTGCAAAACAGTATCCTGGAGTGGGCATCCGATCACCGCCGCCACCATCGCCATGTGGACGACAATGAACTCGACCCCTATTCCGCAGGGCGGGGACTCTGGTTCAGTCACATGGGCTGGATGCTGCGGGAGTATCGCAGCAATGCATCGGACTTCAGCAATGCCAGGGACCTGCAGCGGGACCCGGTCGTCATATGGCAGCACCGGCACTACGTCGCCCTCACCGTGTTCATGAACCTGGTCCTGCCACTGCTGCTGGGGGTGTGGCTTGGCGACATCATCGGCACCCTGCTGCTGGTGGGGCTGCTGCGCCTGGTGGTGAACCACCATGTGACCTTTTTCATCAACTCGCTCGCCCACTTCTGGGGCTCGCGGCCTTACACCGAGTCCAATAGCGCCCGGGACAATGGCTTTCTGGCCTTCCTTACCTATGGCGAGGGGTATCACAACTTTCACCATATTTTCCAGGCGGACTACCGCAACGGCGTGCGCTGGTGGCAGTGGGATCCCACCAAGTGGATGATCGGCGCCTGCGCGCAGCTCGGCCTGGCCCACAATCTCAACCGCATACCCGACTTCAGGATCCAGCGGGCCCTGCTCGATACCGAGTTTGACCGGGCCAGGGCAAAGTTGGAAAAAGCTCGCGACAGCGAGTCCCTGCGCGCCATGCTGGAGCGCGAGTACCAGCAGTTCACCGAGTCCGTCAACCAGTGGACAGCTCTCCAGTCCGAACGCTACGAGCGCAGGAAGGAGCAGCTTGGCGGTGTGCTGGAGGAGAAAAAGCTCCGGCTGCAGCAAAAATGGGAGCACGCCGCCCTGCGCACCCGGCTCAGGGAGCTGGAATATTCACTCAAGATGCAGCGCAAGCGCCTGGGCCTGCTCATGCAGCAGCTGCAGTTACAGGCCCAGCCCGCCTGAACGCAGGCAGGGCCGACGGGGGCCTTGCCGGGCCCGATGATCCGGATTCCCGCGCCCCCCGTATCCCTGGCTTGTGCTACTTTGTATGGCACCACCCAACTCTTCATTCAGGAACCCCGACATGGCCAAATCCGTCCACGACTTCAGCTGCACAACACCGGGCGGCAAGAAGAAATCCCTCGCCGACTACAAGGGCAAGGTGCTGCTGGTGGTGAATACCGCCTCCAAGTGCGGCTTTACGCCCCAGTTTGCCGGCCTCGAGGCCATGTACGAGAAGTACAAGGGCAAGGGCTTTGAAATCCTGGGTTTCCCCTGCAACCAGTTCGGCAAGCAGGATCCGGGCAGCAACGACGAGATCATGGAATTCTGCCAGCTCAACTACGGCGTCAGTTTTCCCATGTTCGGCAAGATCGAGGTCAACGGCAGCGGTGCCGACCCCCTCTACAAGTTTCTCAAGAAAGAAGCCCCCGGCGCCCTCGGTACCGAAGGCATCAAGTGGAATTTCACCAAGTTCCTGATCGACGCCGAGGGCCATGTCGTCAAACGCTACGCACCGACCGACAAGCCCGAGGCGATTGAGAAGGACGTGAAGAAGCTGTTGGCGTAACCGCAAGGCCGAATCAATAGCCCCGCAATTTGGCCACACGATCAGGGACATGGTGTTCATGTCCTCGTCGGGCTGCGCCGGGAGGCTCCCCCGAAACGGCCACAGCTCCGTCAAGAAACCCGGCTGCTGCGGAACTCGACCATTTTTTGCTGCGCAAAAAATTGGGACTCGAACAGTCCTCGCAGAAAGCCCCGGGTTTCTTGACTACGCTAAGCGTGGCCTGATTGTTTCGGGGGAGCCTCCCGGCGCAGCCCTAACATCGCGCACAAAATCAACCCTAGATTGCCGCTCTTATGCGCGGCGCAAAGGCTGGAGAGGCGTGACAGGCCGGTGAAGAATCAGGAATCCTGACACTACGCTCGATGTAAGGGCTGGCGGTGGCAGTGGCTTGGTGAACAATCAGGTCGCGGCTTAAGCTTTCCATCATTTTCGGGAGCTTTCTGCGAGCACTGTTCGAGTCCCAATTTTTGCGTCAGCAAAAATTGGTCGAGTTGCGCAGCAGCCCGAAAATGATGGGAAGCTTGCGGCCGTTCACCAAGCCACTGCCACCCGCCAGCCCGGCGCGCGAAGTCATACCAAAAACAACAGAGGAGCTTACGCGCCGATCAATGCTCCCGGGTCGCCCGAAACTCCAGCTCGGGCCAGCGCTCTTCCATCAGCGCCAGGTTGACCCGGGTGGGGGCCAGGTAGGTGAGGTGGCCGCCGCCGTCGAGGGAGATATGCTCGGCGGCCTTGCGCCGGAACTCTTCCAGCTTGCGCGGATCATCGCAGTGGATCCAGCGCGCGGTGTAGACATTCACCGGCTCGTAGCGGGCCTCCACCTTGTACTCGTCCTTCAGGCGGTAGGCCACCACGTCGAACTGCAGCTGCCCCACCGCCCCCACCACCAGGTCACTGCTGTTGATGGGGGCAAAGACCTGGGTGGAGCCCTCCTCGGATAACTGCTGCAGTCCCTTCTGCAACTGTTTTGATTTCATCGGGTCGGCGAGGCGGATGCGGCGAAACAACTCCGGGGCAAAATGGGGAATACCGGTAAACTGCAGCTCCTCGCCCTCGGTGAAGGTATCGCCGATCTGGATGGTGCCATGGTTATGCAGGCCGATGATATCGCCGGATACCGCCTCATCCACCAGTTCGCGTTCACCGGCCTTGAAGGTCACCGCGTCGGCAATCCTCACATCCTTGCCCAGGCGAACATGGCGCATCTTCATGCCCTTGCTGTAGCGGCCGGAACAGATCCTCAGGAAGGCGATACGATCCCGGTGGCGAGGGTCCATATTGGCCTGGATCTTGAAGACGAAGCCGCTGAAGCTGTTTTCGTCGGCGGCCACAGTGCGGCTGGTGGCGTCCCGGGGCTGGGGCGGCGGCGCCCATTTGACGAAGTCATCCAGCATTTCCCGCACCCCGAAATTGCCCAGCGCCGTGCCGAAAAATACCGGGCTCAGCTTGCCTGCCAGGAAGGCGGGCAGGTCGAAGGCATGGCTGGCGCCGCGCACCAGTTCGATCTCCTCCCGGAAAGCCGCGTAGTCTTCGCCCAACAGGGCGCGGGCGCCGTCGCTGGCAAGACCCTCGATGCGGCGGTCATCCGGCAATACAGAGCCCTGGCCCGGGGTGTACAGGTGGATCACGTCCGTGTAGAGGTTGTAAACCCCCTTGAACTGCCTGCCCATACCGATAGGCCAGTTGATGGGCGCACCCTGGATGGACAGGACCTGCTCGATCTCGTCCAGCAACTCCACCGGGTCGCGAATATCCCGGTCCATCTTGTTGACGAAGCTGAAGATCGGCGTATCCCGCAGGCGGCACACATTCATCAGTTTGATAGTGCGGTCTTCCACCCCCTTGGCCCCATCGATCACCATCAGGGCCGAGTCCACCGCGGTCAGTGTGCGATAGGTATCCTCGGAAAAATCCTCGTGCCCGGGGGTGTCGAGCAGGTTGACGGTGCGTTCATGGTAGGGGAACTGCATGACCGACGAGGTCACCGAAATGCCCCTCTCCTGCTCCATACTCATCCAGTCAGAGGTCGCATGGGGGCCTTTCTTGCCCTTGACGCTGCCCGCCACCTGGATCGCGTTACCCAGCAGCAGCAACTTCTCGGTAATAGTGGTCTTGCCCGCGTCGGGGTGCGAGATGATCGCGAAAGTGCGACGCGCGGCGATCTGTCTGGCAAGCTCTGGCATGGCTCTTCCCGGGAAAAAAGCGCGGATTATACGCCCTTTGAGCTTCCGGCGCAGTCCTGCCCCCATTCGCCCGCCGGCGGCCTGCGGCATCTTGTCGCTGCGCTCAGCGCGGCAGTGCCCGTATAATGACCGGGTGACCCCACCACACAGCGACCCGGCATCCGCCTACAACCCTTCACTGGATAACCTGCGCAGCCTGCTGCTGATCCGCGGCATCGCCCTGCTGGGCCAGACCGGGGTGCTTGCCTATGTGCTGGTCGCCAGCCGCACCACCGAAAGCCTCTGGGGTGTAACCGTGAGCCTGGCCGTCCTGGCCGTGATCACCGTCGCCAGTCTCTGGCGTTGCACCCGCCCCTGGCCGGTAACTGACGGCGAATTCCTGGCGCAACTGCTGATCGACGTCCTGGGCTGGACCGCGCTGATGTACTTCAGCGGGGGCGCCAGCAATCCCTTCGTGTCCTACTACATCGTGCCCCTGGTGGTCGCCGCCGCCGTGTTGCCCTGGCGCTACACCTGGCTGGTGGCTGGCACATCCCTGCTGGCCTACAGCCTCCTGCTGTACTACTACCAGCCCTTCCCCCTGTTCTCTCCCCATGCGCACACGGGGCACACTGACAGCGCCAATGTGCACATCCTGGGCATGTGGTTCAACTTCCTCTTCAGCGCCGGCCTGATCACCTATTTCGTGGTGCGCATGGCTTCGATACTGCGCCGGCAGGAAGCGCGGGCGGTAGCCAGGCGCGAAGACCGCCTGCGCAACGACCAGATCATGGCAGTGGCGAGTCTCGCGGCGGGGACCGCCCACGAACTGGGCACACCGCTGGCCACAATGACGGTGCTGGTGGACGAGATGCTGCAGGACGCCACCCTGGGCGGCCAGCTGCGGGAGGACTGCGAGTTACTGCGCGCGCAACTGGCCCAGTGCAAATCCACGCTCAATACCCTGACCCGCACCGCGGAAGTGTCCAGTCTGGAGCAGACCCGGCGCCAGGCCCTGGGGGAATTCGTAAAGAGTACCGTCGAGCGCTGGGCCGTGCGCCGGCCGGGGGCGGTTTACGCTATCTCCCCGGGGGAGGCGGGCCCCGGGGCGGTGATCGAATACGACTCCACCCTGTGCCAGGCTCTGGAAAACCTGCTCAACAACGCCGCCGATACCGGCACGGAACGGGTGGACGTGAGTTACCAGGCCGCGGCAAAGGAAGCCCGCATCACCATTCGCGACCGGGGGCCCGGCATCAGCAGCGAGCTGCTGCACGACATGGGCAGGCCGATCATCCGCGCCAGCCGCAAGGGGCTCGGCATCGGCCTGCTGTTGAGTCACGCCACGGTAGAGCGCTGCGGTGGCCGTATCGAACTGCTCAACGCCGAGGGCGGGGGCACCGAGGCCAACCTTTACCTGCCACTGGCCGGAAGGTCCGCCGATGAATGAAACAGCCGGGAAAATCCTCCTGGTCGATGATGACCCGGTGTTCACCGGCGTCATGGCCCGGGGTTTCAAGCGGCGCGGCTTTGTGACTCGCAGCTGCGCCAGCGCGGAAGCGGCCCTGGCCGCCTGTCGGGAGTTCGGGCCCAGCCACATCCTGCTGGATCTGAACATGCCCGGCACCTCGGGCCTGGTGATCCTGCCGCGCCTGCTGGCGGAGGCACCCGGGGCCGCACTGGTGGTGCTCACGGGCTACTCGAGTATCGTGACCGCGGTGGAGGCCACCCGGGCCGGGGCAGTGAACTACCTATGCAAACCTGCCACTATCGATGAAATTCTCACCGCGTTTGGTGGCGGCCCGGGGGCAAGTGAGACCGCTGTGCCCAGCGACCCGCTCTCGGTGGAGCGCCTGGAGTGGGAACATATCCAGCGGGTGTTGCAGGATCACGAGGGCAATATATCGGCCACAGCCCGCGCCCTGGGGATGCACCGCCGCACGCTGCAGCGCAAGTTGCAGAAGCGACCCGCCCGCCGTTAGCCGGCATCGAGTCGGTCGGCCACAAGCGCCAGCAGGCGCCTGCCGACAGCATCCAGGTCGACAGCGCCAGGCAGCAAGCGGGCCATGGAGGTCACTTCCAGGCCGCGGTGGCCGCAGGGGTTGATCCGCCCGAAGGGTTCCAGGTCCATATCCACATTGAGTGACAAGCCGTGGTAACTGCAGCCGCGGCGCACGCGCAGGCCCAGGGAGGCGATCTTCGCAGCACCCACATACACCCCCGGCGCCTCAGGCCTGGGTATCGCATCGATTCCGTATTCCGCCAGCAGCAGGACGATACTGCGTTCGATGGTATCCACGAGGTCGCGCACACCCCAACCGCGGCGACGCAGGTCCAGCATCAGGTAGAGGACCCACTGGCCGGGGCCGTGGTAGGTCACCTGGCCACCGCGATCCACCTGGATCACCGGGATGTCGCCCGGGGCCAGCACATGCTCCGCCTTGCCGGCCTGGCCCTGGGTGAAAACCCGGGGGTGCTGCAACAGCCAAAGCTGGTCGGGGTCTTCCGGGCTGCGGGCATCGGTGAAGTCCTTCATGGCCTGCAGGGTGGGCTCGTAGGCCACCAGCCCCAGCTCCCGCCGCAGCACGGCGCTCATGGCCATCAGAGGACCATCTGCACCCTGCCGGTGCCCAGCAGGTCCTGGTGCAGGGCCTCCAGCTGGCCGGGGCCGGTAGCGGTGATGGTGACGGTGAGGGCGGTAAATGTGCCTTTGCCGGAGACCCTTGCAGTGACCGCGGTGCGATCAAAGCCGGGGGCATGCTGCTCAAACACCGTGAGGATCACCTCGGTCAGGTCCTCGGAGCTGCGTGCCAGGACCTTGATCGGGTAAGCGCAGGGGAATTCGATCCTGGGCGGTTCCTGCTCCATCTGCTTACCTCCGGGACCAGCCTCAGGCGGCAAACAGGCTGCTGAACCACATCACGATCGAGTCCCACAAGCGAACGAAGAAGCCGGCTTGCTCCACCGCTGCAAGGGCCACCACCGGCGCTTCATACACGGTTTTTTCACCGAGGCTCAGTTTGAGTGTGCCCACCCTGTCGCCAACGGCGAGGGGGGCGACCAGTTGCGGGTCGAGCTCCACACTGGTGACCAGCTCCTTGGACTTGCCCCGCGGCAGGGTCAGCACGGTCCTGTCGATGAGGCCCACCGGGACGAGATCCTGCTGGCCTTTCCAGACCCGCGGCTGCTCCAGTTCGTGCATGGCTGCAAATACCTCGACCGTCTCATAGAAACGGAAGCCGTAGTTGAGCAGGCTACCGGCCGCCTCCTTGCGCGCCTTGGTGCTCGCGGTGCCCATCACCACGGCGATCAGCCGCATGTCATCGCGCAGGGCCGATGCGACCAGGCAGTAACCCGCCTCTGCGGTATGCCCGGTCTTGAGCCCATCAACCGAGGGGTCCACGCCCAGGAGGGTATTGCGGTTGTACTGCCTGATATTGTTGTAGGTAAATTCCCGCTCCTTGTAGATGGCATAGTGCTCCGGGTGCCGGGTGATGATCGCCTTGGACAGGATGGCGAGATCGCGGGCGGTCATCAGGTGCCTGGGGTCGGGCAGGCCGTGGGAGTTGACGAAATAGGAGCCGGTCATACCAAGCTCCTGGGCCGCCTTGTTCATCATCTCTGCGAACACCGCCTCGCTGCCCGCCAGGTGTTCCGCTATGGCCACGCTGGCATCATTGCCGGAGGAGATAACGACGCCCCACTCCAGGTCCTGCACGCTCACATCCACGCCCGGCTTTATGAACATCAGCGAAGAACCTGCGAACAGGGGGTTCTGCGACCAGGCGTTGTCGCTTACCACCACCATATCGTCCTTGCGCACACGCCCCGCAGCCATCTCGTTGGCCAGCACGTAGGTGGTCATCATTTTGGTAAGGCTGGCCGGCGGCAGCTGCACGTCCGCATTGTGCTCCGCCAGCACGGCGCCGCTGGCCGCGTCCATGAGAAAGTAGGCGGTCGCCTCGATCTGGGGCGGCGCCGGGATGGTTTCCTCGGCCCGGGCTGCAAGGGCGAATACGGCAAGAACGGCGAGCAACAGGTATCTGGTCATAAGAGGAACGGGCCGCGGAGAGTTCAGGACGGGGCGCATGTTAACCCATAGGTGCTTTGGGAGAAACTATGGCAGCGGCTGGCCACCCTCATAGCCCGCCAGGCGCAGCTGTTCCTGCACCGCCGCGATCTCCACCGCACCGGACATGGGGCCGATCCGCACCCGGTAGAGCAGGTTCCCGCCAGACTCCACCGGGCTTACGAAAACGGGCGGTGCCAGTAATTCCTGGAGGGTATCCTGCAGACGCAGGGCCGAGGTCTGGGAACTGTAGGCGCCCAGTTGCAGGTAGCGGTAATCGCCGGCAACCGTGCCGCGGCGGTCTTCCGCCCCGGCCACCTGCAGCACCTCCACTTGCACCTGGGCGGTGCCCAACTCCATATAGCCAAGCTTGACCGCGGCGCCATAGGACAGGTCGATCACACGGTCAGGGTGGAAGGGCCCGCGGTCGTTTACCCGCACGATAATGCTCTTGCCGTTGGCGAGGTTGGTCACCCTGGCATAGCAGGGGATCGGCAGGGTTTTGTGGGCGGCGCTGGCGAGGTAGAGGTTATAAATCTCGCCATTGGAGGTTTCGTGGCCATGGAACTTGGCGCCGTACCAGGAGGCGATACCGGTCACCTTGTAGCCGATGTGATCGTCGAGCACCTCGTAGGTCACGCCATCTATCGTGTAGGGGCTGATGTTACCGGAGGTCAGAATCGGGTCTGGACGGGGGATGGCATCGTGTACATCCGCCGGATCGATAGGTATGGGCGGGGCGCCATCGCGGGCGTGCTGGTAGCGCGAGGGCAAACGCTCTTCCTCGGTGGGGGGTACCGCGGGCCCGGGTTTTGGTGTCGGCTGGCTGGTACAGGCAGCTATGGCCAACAGCACAGGGCCCAGCAGCGCAAAACGCAAGCGGTCCATCATCGGTCCATCCGCGCCGCGATGCGCCGGCTCAGCTCATATACGGACATGGCGTACATGGCGCTGTGGTTGTAGCGGGTGATGACATAGAAATTGTGCAGGCCAAGCCAGTATTCGTAGCCGTTCCTGAGCTGGAATTTCATCGCAGTGGCCAGGGCCGCCGGGTCCACCGGTTGCTTCGCAGTCACGCCCGCCTCGGCAAACTGCGCGACGGTGTGCTCCGGAGTCAGGTTGTTCCTGCCCTGGACGAACCACTGCTCGGGCACCTCCCCCTGCACGGTGGCGGGCACCACCACCGTCTCGCCCTTGCGCCAGCCGTGGCCCCGGAAATAATTGGCCACGGAGCCGATCGCGTCCGTCGGGTTGTTCCAGATGTCCTCCACCCCATCGCCGTCGAAATCCACGGCGTAGTTCAGGTAACTGCTGGGCATGAATTGCCCGTAGCCCATCGCCCCGGCATAGGATCCTTTCAGCGCCAGCGGATCAAAGCCCTGCTGGCGGGTGAGAATGAGGTAGTTTTTCAGCTCCGCGGTAAAGAATTCCGATCGCCGCGGATAGTCGAAGGCCAGGGTGGAAAGGGCGTCGATCACCCGATAGCTGCCCATGATCCGGCCGTAGTAGGTTTCCACCCCGATGATGGCAACGATGATTTCCGCCGGAACACCGGTTTCCCGCTCGGCCCGCTCCAGCGTGGCCCGATGTTCATGGAAAAACTGGATGCCCTGTTCCAGGCGCTTGTCGTTGAGGAATATCTCCCGGTACTGGTACCAGGGCTTGCTCTTCTCCGCCGGTCGGGAAATGGCGGTAAGTATGCTTTCCTGGCGCTGCGCGCCGGCAAAAACAACCCGCAGCTGCTCCCGGTCGAAGTCCTGCTCCTCCACCAGCTCGTCCATAAGCACGAGGGCCGCCGGGTGGGCCGCATAATTTCCCATCGCACCGGAAACCGCGCTCCAGAAACAGCTCAGCAGCAGGGCAAATCTCAGGCGTAACAACATTCTCTACCACTCGATAATGAATTCAAACAAGGCGCAGCGTTTGTGGACGGACAGGTGCTGTCACCCTTGCCCTGCGGATTTTTCGGTACTGACTGCCATCAGGATGCCGAAAGCCGCCATCAGGCTGATCGCGGAAGTACCTCCCGCACTGACCAGCGGCAGGGGCACACCCACCACCGGCAACAGTCCCGCGACCATGCCCATGTTAACAAAGATGTAAACGAAAAACGTCAGGGTCAGGCTGCCGGCCATCATCCGCCCGAAACTGGACCGGGCATTGATTCCTATCCAGAATCCGCGCAACAGGATCAACAGGTAGATAGTCATCAACACCAGCACCCCGCGCAGGCCGAACTCCTCTGCCAACACGGCGATGATGAAATCCGTGTGGCTCTCCGGCAGGAAATCCAGGTGAGACTGGGTTCCCTTGATCCAACCCTTGCCCTCCCAGCCCCCGGAACCGATCGCAGTCTTCGACTGGATAATGTTCCAGCCGGCCCCCAGCTTGTCGGCTCTCCGGGTCGAGCAGGGTCAGGATCCGCTGTTTCTGGTAGTCCTTGAGCACGAACATCCACATCGGCCAGCTCGCTGCCATCGCCAGCACTGCGGCGCCCAGGATGTACCGCCAGCCCATGCCCGCCATGAACAACACGAACAGGCCGCTCACCGCAATCAGCAGTGCAGTACCCAGGTCCGGCTGGTGCAGGATCAGCGCGGCCGGCACGAGCACCAGCGCGAGCGCACCAACATTGGAAACGCGCGGCGGCAAGGCGCGATCCGCCAGGTACCAGGCGACCGCCATGGGCACCACCAGCTTCATGATCTCCGACGGCTGGAAACGGAAACCCCCAATTGACAGCCAGCGCTGGGCGCCCTTGGCACCGACCCCGACCACCATGACCGCCACCAGCAGCGCGACAGCCAGCAAATAAAACCACGGTGCCCAGCGCATCAAACGGTGCAGGCTGATCTGGGCGACCGTGAACATCACCACGTAAGCCACCAGAAAGTAGGTCCCCTGGCGAATGACCGCGTCCAGACTCTTGCCTGAGCCGCTGTAGAGCACGAACAGGCCGTAGGCGGTCAGCGCCAACAACAGCAACAGCAGGGGAACATCGATATGCAGGCGGCTGGCGAGCCCGGGGCGCCGCGCCAGGTCGGCGGAGCCGTGATCCGGCATCTGGCGCACGTAATCAGCCATCGCCGGTCTCCCCGAACAGCCAGGTATCGATCACCTTGCGGGCGATGGGCGAGGCGGCGGAACTGCCGCCACCATTCTCGACGATGATGCCCATCGCAATGGTGGGGGCCTCCGCCGGCGCGAAGGCGATAAACAGGCCGTGGTGGCGGTGACGCTCCGCCACATCCTCCTCCTTGTATACCGCGCCCTGGGCAATTCCGATCACCTGGGCGGTGCCGGTCTTGCCTGCCATCGTGTACTCGATACCCTGCGCCAGGGCCTTGGCGGTGCCGCGCTGGCTGTGCACCACGTCAATCATGCCCCGGTCAACCGCATCCCAGTATTCCGCGGGCGCCACCATGGGCTCCAGCAGCGGCGCCTGCAGAGGCACGCCGTCAATGGACTGCACCAGCCGCGGTGTGCGCCCCACGCCGCGAGAGGCCAGGATGGCGGTGGCATGCGCCAGCTGCATGGGTGAAGCCAGCATGTAGCCCTGCCCTATGCCCGCGCTGATGGTCTCCCCGGGATACCAGGGCTGGCCCATGGCCTCGCGCTTCCAGCGGGTGGAGGGCAGCACGCCGCGGCGCTCATTGGTGGTATCGACCCCGGTGCGCTCGCCAAAGCCAAAGGGACGGAGGTAATCGGCCATGCCATCGATGGTGAGGCGGCGGGCAAGGTCGTAGAAGTACACGTCGCAGGACTCGACGATGGCCATGTGCATATCAACCCGAGGCGCGTGACCTGTGCCCCTGATCCGCAATATCCAGTCCCGGTACTTATGCGAGCTCCCGGGCAGGCTGTACCACCCCGGGTCGCGTACGGTGCTTTCCGGAGTCACCAGGCCGGAATTCAGCCCCGCCATCGCCATGAAGGGCTTGATCGTCGAGCCCGGCGGGTACTGGCCCTGGATGGCGCGGTTGTACAGGGGCACGTCGAGGGAATCGCGCAGTGCGCTGTAGTCCGCCGAACTGATGCCATTCACGAACAGGTTGGTATCGAACCCGGGCGTGGAGACCAGCGCCAACACACCGCCGGTGCGGGGATCGATGGCCACGACCGCACCGCGGCGATCCCCCAGCGCGTCAAAGGCCGCCCGCTGCAGGCGAATATCCAGGTTCAGGACCAGGTCCGCGCCGGAGGTGGGGGCAACGCTCTCCAGCACTCTCAGCACCCGGCCGTGGGCATTGGTTTCCACGTTCTGGTAGCCCACCTTCCCATGCAGGGTATCCTCGTAGTATTTCTCCACGCCCACCTTGCCTACATGGAAGGTGCCGCGGTAATTTGACTGATCCAGCTCCTTCGCCTCCTGCTCATTGATCCGGCCCACGTAGCCGATGGCATGGGAAAAGAGCTCGCCGTGGGGGTAATGGCGCTGCAGCTGGGCGTCCACCACCACCCCGGGCAGCCGGTACCGGTTCACCGCCAGAATCGCCCGCTCCTCCTCGGTAAGGCGAAAACGCAGGGGTACCGCCTCATAGGGGCGACGTTGGGCGAGTTTCTTGCGGAAATTCTCCAGATCGCTCTCGGCGACGGGCACCAACTCGGCCAGTTCGGCGAGGGTCGCATCGAGGTCCTCCACCTGCTCCCGCACCACCGACAGGATAAAGCTGGGACGGTTATCCGCCAGCACCACACCATTGCGGTCGTAAATCAGCCCCCGCCTGGGCGGCAGGGGCTGCAACTGTACCCGGTTGCGCTCCGACTGGGTGCTATAGATCTCGTAGTCCGTGATCTGCAGGGAGTAGTAGCGGGACAGGATCAGGCCGAGCAGGCCCAGTACCAGGATTATGGCGGTGAGAGTGCGGGCGTTGTTGATCCGGACTTCGCGATGCAGATCCTTGAGCTGGAATTGCTTTGGTGGCATTTAATGCCTGACTCTGCCGTCGGTTGAAAAACTAGTCGCGATGATACGGGTGGTTGACGGTGATTGTCCAAGCCCGGTACAGCTGTTCGGCCAATATCACCCGCACCAGCGGGTGCGGCAGGGTGAAGTCGCTGAGGGACCAGCGCGTGGCAGCCCGCTCCAGGCACTGTCGGGAAAGCCCGTCGGGGCCGCCGATCAGCAGGCTGTGATTCGATCCGGACATCTGCCAGGCCGCCAGTTGCAGTGCCAGCTGGCCGGTGGATATCCGCTCGCCCTGTACATCCAGGGCGATGACCACATCCCCGGCCGGGATGGCCTTGAGCATCTGCTCGCCCTCGCGCTCGCGCAGTTGCTCTGCCCTGCTGCCCGGCGCGCGCCGCGCCAGGGCGATTTCCCGCCACTGCAACTTGATCTCCCGAGGCAGGCGCCGGCTGTACTCATCCACCGCCTGGGTCACCCAGGAGGGCATCCTGGTACCCACGGCGACGACACTTATGCGCATCAGGCCGGTGAATCGGATTTAACCCAGAGTCGCTCCAGGTCGTAGAAATCGCGGGTGGCGGGCAGCATGACGTGGACCACCACGTCGCCAAAATCCACCAGCACCCACTCGCCCACGTCCTCGCCCTCCACCCCGAGGGGGCGCAACTCGCGCTTCTTGGCCTGCATGCAGACATTGTCGGCCAGGGATTTCACGTGCCGATTGGAGGTGCCGCTGGCAATGACCAGGTAGTCCATGACGTCGGTGAGGCCGGTGACATCGAGGGTGACGATATTGACCGCCTTCATGTCATCCAGCGCGTCGACGACGATTTTTTTCTGTACTTCAGCATCCATGCGTGTGCTCATTCCGGGAATTGTCGATTCATTAAGTACCTCTTCAGGGTTCGAGATCATGTAATTGGTAGAGCTCGTGGGATTGAATATAGTCCAGTACCGCCTGCGGCAACAGGTAGCGCGGCGACCGGCCGGCCGCCAGCAGGCGGCGGATTTCGGTGGAGGAGATGGCCAGGGGGCGCAGCTCCTCGATCAGGGTACCCCCATTGGGCCGCTCCTGCAGCAGGCGTCGGTCCGCCAACCGGTGCTGCCGCAGCCAGTCGGCCACCGGGCCGGCCACCGGCAGTTGCCAGCCGGGGCGGGCGATGACCACCACGTGCGCCCAGTCCAGCAGTTCCTGCCAACGATGCCAGGTGGTGATGCCCAGCACCGCGTCACAACCCATCACCAGGCACAGGCTGTGCCCCTCCCCAAGCTCCCGGCGCAGTTCCACCAGGCTGTCGATCGTATAGGATACCCCCTCCCGCCCCAGCTCCCGGGTATCGCAGGCAAGACGCGGCTCGCCCGCTACCGCCAGCTCGACCATGGCGGCGCGATGGCGGGCGGCGCAGGCCGGGGGCTCCCGGTGCGGCGGCACCGCACAGGGCATCAGGCGCAACTGTTGCAGCTGCAGCTGCTCCACCAGTTCGAGTGCGGTGCGCAGGTGGCCGTAGTGCACCGGGTCGAATGTCCCACCGAACACCCCCACCGGGGCCAACGGGGCGGGAGCCTGGCTCAAGTGCGAACCTGCCCCTCGCCCAACACCACGTACTTGCGGGAGGTCAGGCCCTCCAGCCCGACCGGGCCGCGGGCATGCAATTTGTCGGTCGAGATACCGATTTCGGCGCCCAGCCCGTATTCAAAGCCATCGGCCAAGCGGGTGGAGGCGTTGACCATGACCGAGCTGGAGTCCACCTCCCGCAGGAAACGCATGGCCCGGGCGTGGTCGCGGGTGACGATGCTGTCGGTGTGCAGGGACCCATAGGTATTGATATGGTCGATGGCCGCATCGATGCCGCTGACTACCCGGATTGCCAGGATCGGGGCCAGGTATTCCTCGCGCCAGTCCTGCTCGGTGGCCACCTTCGCCCCGGGCAGGATGGCCCGGGTGCGGTCGCAGCCGCGCAGCTCCACCCCGGCCGCGTCATAGGCCTCGGCCAGGCGCGGCAACAGCTCCGCCGCGACGGACTCGGCCACCAGCAGGGTTTCCATGGTGTTACAGGTGCCGTAGCGGTGGGTCTTGGCATTGATCGCGATGGCGATGGCCATCTCGGGGTCGGCACCGTCGTCCAGGTAGACATGGCAGACGCCATCGAGGTGCTTGATCACCGGCACGCGGGATTCGGCGCTGATACGCTCGATCAGCCCCTTGCCGCCGCGGGGCACGATCACATCGACATATTCGGGCATGGTGATCAGCCGCCCCACCGCGGCCCGGTCTGCCGTATTCACAACCTGCACCGCGGCCTGGGGCAGGCCCGCCGCCTGCAAACCCTCGGCGATGCAGGTGGCGATGGCGCGGTTGGAGGCCAGTGCCTCGGAACCGCCGCGCAGGATGGCGGCATTGCCCGCCTTGAGGCAGAGGCTCGCCGCCTCGACAGTCACGTTGGGGCGGGACTCGTAAATGATGCCGATCACCCCCAGCGGTACCCGCATTCGCCCGACCTGGATGCCGCTGGGCATGGTGTTCATGTCGCTGATAGCGCCGACGGGGTCCGCCAGGCTCACCACCTGGCGCAGCCCTTCCAGCATGGCGTCGATACGCGCGGGCGTGAGTTCGAGACGGTCCATGAGCGGCGCCGCCAGGCCATTGGACGCACCCCGCGCCAGATCCTCGGCATTGGCCTGCGCCAGTTGCGGCCGGGCGCGGTCCAGCGCCTCCAGGGTCGCCAGCAGGGCCCTGTTGCGCGCGGCAGTGCTGGACGCGGCGACCCTGCGCGAGGCCGCGCGGGCCGCCCGACCGAGATCCACCATGTACTGATCCACATCCATTGACCGCGCCCTGCCACCGGCAAAAGCGGGCATTATACCCGAAGCCCCGCGGCCGTGTGCTAAGCTCAATCGGGAAATCGCCGGGTTGGAATAGCATGCCGAAAACCATTGAGCTCGAGTTTTTTTACGACTGTTCCAGCCCCTGGACCTACTTCGCCTTCACCCGGATCATTCCGCTGATGGCGCAGCTGGGGCTGCCAATAAACTGGCGCCCCATCCTGGTGGGGGGCGTGTTCAATGCAGTCAACAAGGAGATCTACGGCAGCCGCGAAGCCCTGTTCACCAACCCCGACCAGCGGCGCCGCCTCGACTATTTCCTCAAGGATATGGCCGACTGGGCTGAGCTTTGCGGGGTCAAGTTGGTCATCCCGCCGGGGCACCCCATCAGCAGCGTCAGGGCCATGCGCGGTGCTTTCCATGCCCGGGAACAAGATCTGCTGGTGCCCTACTCCCGGGCTGTATTCGCCGCCTACTGGGGCGGGGTAGCGCCCGACATCTCCAGCGACGCGGTGCTGCTGGCCATCTGCCGGGAAGTCGGGCTGGACCCGCAGGGCTTCCTTGAAGCCATCGCCAGTGCGGCCTGCAAGGACCAGCTGCGCCACAACACGGACGAGCTGATCGCGCGCGGCGGCTTCGGCTCACCCACCATCTTCATCAACGGCGAGGACATGTACTTCGGCAATGACCGCCTGCCGCTGGTGGAGCACCGGCTGCGGCAGTTGCTGGCTGCGCCCCAGGATTGATGGCACTCCCTCCATTAGCGGGAAGAGAGGCTCCAAACCGAGTATCGCTTGTCGGGACTCGCCGTAAATACGTCCTTGTAGGCTCGTATCGCGCACACCCGGTAAAGCGGGGTGGGCTCTCCATGCGCTCAACGGTCCCGCCAAGCGATACTCGGTTTGCAGCCTACGCGCTCAAGAATTGCGGACGTTTACGTTAACGTAAGCTTCAGCTATACTGCACTCTACCGCGACTGACAGGGACCTGCGCAGGGTGACGGGCAAGACCTACAGCATTTCCGATCTGGCCAGGGAGTTCGGGGTAACCACCCGGACGATCCGCTTCTACGAGGAAAAAGGCCTCGTCGCCCCCCTGCGGCAGGGCCAGAAGCGGCTCTACTCCGGCGCCGACAGGGTCCGTATCAAATTGATCCTGCGCGGCAAGCGCATCGGCATGACCCTGCAGGAGTGTGTCGATTTCATCGACATGTACGACCCGGAACACAACAACGCCGAGCAGCTGCAGGCGCTGATCGAGGACGTCAAGGGCCGGCGCGAGCGCCTGCTGCAACAGAAAAAAGATATCGATGACATGCTGGCGGGCCTGGATGAAGTGCAGGCCCTGTGCGAGGCGTCCATGGCTGACAGCCGGGGCAGAACCGCCACTGCAGACCCCCGCAAGCCCTGATCGGCCCCAATCACCAGACCCGATAACCAGAACCGAAAACCAGAGACAGGAAAACCCGATGAACACCGGATACCCCACCCTCAATTTTGGCCTCGGCGAAGAGCTGGATATGCTGCGCGACGCGGTCTACCAGATGTGCCAGAAGGAGATCGCGCCGCGCGCGGCGCAGATCGACCGCGACAACCAGTTCCCGGCTGACCTGTGGCGGAAGTTCGGCGACATGGGCCTGCTGGGGATCACGGTGGACGAGGCGTATGGCGGCAGCAACATGGGCTACCTGGCCCACACCATCGTGATGGAGGAGATCAGCCGGGCCTCCGCATCGGTGGGCCTGTCCTACGGCGCCATGTCCAACCTGTGCCTCAACCAGATCCGCAAGAATGGCAGCGAAGCGCAGAAACAGAAGTACCTGCCGAAACTGTGCAGCGGCGAGCATGTAGGCGCCCTCGGCATGTCCGAAGCCAACGCCGGCTCGGACGTGGTCAGCATGAAGCTCAACGCCCGCAGGGAGGGCGACCGCTACATCCTCAACGGCACCAAGATGTGGATCACCAACGGGCCCGATGCGGACGTTTTCGTGATCTACGCCAAGACCGACCCGGCGGCCGGGTCGAAAGGGATCAGCGCCTTCATCGTCGAGCGGGACTACCCCGGTTTCTCCCGCTCGCCCAAACTGGATAAGCTGGGCATGCGCGGCTCCAATACCTGCGAACTGGTGTTCGATAACGTGGCGGTGCCGGCGGAGAATATCATGCGCAATGAGGGTGACGGCGTGAGGATCCTGATGTCCGGCCTGGATTACGAGCGCACGGTACTGGCCGGTGGCCCGGTCGGCATCATGCAGGCCTGCCTGGATGAGGTGCTGCCCTACCTGCACACGCGCAAGCAGTTCGGCCAGAGCATCGGCGAGTTCCAGTTGATGCAGGGCAAGTTGGCAGACATGTACGCCGACCTCAACGCCTGCCGCGCCTACGTCTACGCGGTGGCCCGGGCCTGCGACCGGGGCGAGGAAACCCGCCAGGACTGCGCCGCCGTTATCCTCTACGCAGCCGAGAAAGCCACCCAGATGGCCCTGCAGGCGATCCAGGCCCTCGGCGGTTTCGGCTACACCAGTGAATCCAACGCGGGCCGCCTGCTGCGCGACGCCAAGCTGTACGAGATCGGGGCGGGCACGTCGGAAATCCGCCGCATGCTGATCGGCCGCGAACTGTTCAACGCAACTGCATAGGACCCCGTATGAGCGTCATCCAGTCACGCATCAACAGCCGCGACCCGAGCTATAGCGCCAACCGCGAGGCCATGCAGGCCCAGGTCGACGACCTGCGCAGGCTGGTGGACCAGGTGCGCCAGGGTGGTGGCCCGAAGGCCCAGGAACGCCACACCGCCCGCGGCAAACTGCTGCCGCGGGAGCGGCTGAACGCGGTGCTGGACCCGGGCTCGCCCTTCCTGGAGCTGTCCCAGCTGGCGGCCTACCAGGTGTACGAGGACGATGTTCCCGGCGCCGGCATCATCACCGGCATAGGCCGTATCGCCGGCCAGGAGTGCATGATCTTCGTCAACGACGCCACCGTGAAAGGCGGCACCTACTATCCGCTGACCGTCAAAAAGCAGGGGCGCGCCCAGACCATCGCCAGGGAAAACCGCCTGCCCTGCATCTACCTGGTCGACTCCGGCGGCGCCTTCCTGCCGCTGCAGGACGAGGTGTTTCCGGATCGGGAGCACTTCGGTCACGCCTTTTACAACCAGGCCCGCATGTCCGCGCTGGGCATACCCCAGATCGCCGCCGTGCTGGGTTCCTGCACCGCCGGTGGCGCCTACCTGCCCGCCATGGCGGACGAGTCCATCATCGTCAAGAACCAGGGCACCATTTTCCTGGGGGGGCCGCCGCTGGTGAAAGCCGCTACCGGCGAAATCGTCAGCGCCGAGGAACTGGGAGGCGCCGACGTACACTGCCGCACCTCAGGCGTCACCGATCACTACGCCAACAACGATCACCACGCCCTGCAGCTGGTGCGCCGCGCCGTGGCCCGCCTGAACCGCATCAAGCCGGTGGCCCTGGACCTGCGCGAGCCGGTGGAACCCCTGTACGCGGCGGAGGACATCTACGGCGTGATCCCGGCGGATAAGAAGCAGCCCTACGATGTGCGGGAAGTCATTGCCCGCGTCGTGGACGGCTCCGACTTCGACGAGTTCAAGGCCCTGTACGGCGCAACCCTGGTGTGCGGTTTCGCCCGCATCCACGGCTACCCGGTGGGCATCATCGCCAACAACGGCATCCTGTTCAGCGAGTCGGCGGTGAAAGGCGCCCACTTCGTCGAGTTGTGCGCCCAGCGCAGGATACCGCTGGTTTTCCTCCAGAACATCACGGGATTCATGGTGGGCAAGCAGTACGAGGCCGGCGGCATCGCCCGCCACGGCGCGAAAATGGTCCACGCGGTGGCCTGCGCCAATGTGCCGAAGTTCACCGTGATCATCGGCGGCTCTTTCGGCGCCGGCAACTACGCCATGTGCGGCCGGGCCTACGAGCCGCGCCTGATGTTCATGTGGCCCAACGCCCGCATTTCGGTGATGGGCGGGGAGCAGGCCGCCGGTGTGCTGGCGACTGTGCGACAGGAGGTGCTCGCCCGCGACGGCAAGGGGATGACGCCGGATGAGGAGGCCGCTTTCAAGCAGCCGATCCTGGATCT
Organism: uncultured Gammaproteobacteria bacterium; assembly: GCA_963700715.1. Classification (GTDB taxonomy): domain Bacteria; phylum Pseudomonadota; class Gammaproteobacteria; order Pseudomonadales; family Halieaceae; genus JARRPM01. The sequence continues at coordinate 26,537 of CAVOYP010000005.1, read as the reverse complement.
CTACGAGAAGCAGGGCCACCCCTACTACGCGTCGGCCCGCCTGTGGGACGACGGCGTGATCGACCCGGCGGATACCCGCATGGTGCTGGGCCTGGCGATCTCGGCGGCGCTGAATGCGCCGATCGAGGAGTCGAGGTTTGGCGTGTTCAGGATGTGATTGGGGTCCCTTGGCCAATGCATGCCTTTAGTTCCAACTCCGGCACAGCCTCCGAAGCGGCAGCCGGGACACGCTACAAGCACATCCATGTGCGCTCGGCGGCGGACATCCCTGTCCGCCGACGGTCCCGGCTGCCGCTTCGGCGCCTGCGCCTCACATCGCACGGGGAATTGAGAGAAGCCCATGTTTGACAAGATCCTGATTGCCAACCGCGGCGAGATCGCCTGCCGCGTGATCAAGACTGCCCGCCGCATGGGGATTGCCACCGTGGCGGTGTATTCCGATGCGGACCGCGACGCGCTGCATGTGCGCATGGCGGACGAGGCGGTGCACATCGGTGGCGCGCCGGCCCGGGAATCCTACCTGCTGGGAGATCGCATCCTGGCGGCGGCACTGGCCACCGGGGCCCGGGCGATTCACCCGGGTTACGGCTTCCTGTCGGAGAATGCGGGCTTCGCGCGGGCCTGCGCGCAGCAGGGGGTGGTGTTTATCGGCCCGCCCGCCGAAGCCATCGAGGCGATGGGCTCCAAGTCCGCGGCGAAACGGATCATGGAGGCCGCCGGCGTGCCCCTGGTGCCGGGTTACCACGGGGATGAGCAGGACCCCCAGGTCCTGCGGGCCGCAGCGGAGGGCATGGGTTACCCGGTGCTGCTCAAGGCCACCGCCGGCGGCGGCGGCAAGGGCATGCGCCAGGTATGGTCCGGGGCTGAATTCGACGCCGCGCTGGCGGCGGCGAAACGGGAATCCCTGGCCAGCTTCGGCGATGACACCATGCTGGTTGAGAAGTACCTCACCCGGCCCCGCCACGTGGAATTGCAGGTGTTCTGCGACAACGCGGGCAACGGCATCTACCTCGCGGAGCGGGACTGCTCGGTGCAGCGCCGGCACCAGAAGGTGATCGAGGAGGCCCCGGCGCCCGGCATGACGGACGAACTGCGCAGCCGGATGGGCGAAACCGCGGTGAAAGCCGCCCAGGCGATCGACTATCGCGGTGCCGGCACGGTGGAGTTCCTGCTGGACGAGGACGGCAGTTTCTACTTCATGGAGATGAATACCCGGCTGCAGGTGGAGCACCCGGTGACTGAGATGATCACCGGCCAGGACCTGGTGCAGTGGCAGCTGCTGGTGGCGGCGGGCGCGCCCCTGCCCCTGGCGCAACACGAGCTGCGCCTGCGCGGCCACGCATTCGAGGCCCGGGTCTACGCCGAGGACCCGGACAATGATTTCCTGCCGGTCACCGGCACCCTGGGCTACCTGCAACCACCGGATGAAAGCCGCCATGTGCGGGTGGACACGGGGGTATGCCAGGGCGATGAGATCAGCGTGTATTACGACCCCATGATCGCCAAGCTGATCGTGTGGGACGAGTCCCGGGAGCGGGCCCTGCAGCGGCTCGCCACCGCGCTGGCGGCCTACCGCATCGGCGGTACCGTGACCAACCTGGATTTCCTCTACAACCTGGCCACCTGCCGGCCCTTCCGGGATGCGGAGCTGGACACCGGCTTTATTGCCAGACACGCCGACCTGATCTTCCGCCAGCGGCCGCAGGATCTGGCGCGGGAACTGCCCCTGGCCGCCCTGGCCCTGCTGCTGTACCGGCGGCAGGAAGGCAGGTCCGGCGCGTGTACGGACCCCTGGTCTGCCTGGCAGTCCGCCAGCGCCTGGCGCCTGAATGAACCCCACGTCCACCACCTCAGGCTGCACTGCCAGCAGCAGGATCACACGGTGGAAGTGGAGCAGCGGGGGCGGCTTTACCAGGTGCGGGCCGCAGGCCGGGAGGTGCAGCTGCAGGGCGAGCTGACGGGGGATACGCTGCAGCTGGAACTGGAAGGCCATCGGCAGCGCGCAACCCTGGCCCGCACCCGGGACGGATTCACCCTGTACCTGGCCTGGGGCGCCTGCCATTTCCGCGAAGTCCCGCCGGACCTGGGTGAGGACGCTGGCGGCGGGGCCAACGCGGGACTCAGGGCACCCATGAACGGTACCATCGTCGCCCTGCTGGCGGCGGTCGGCGACGCGGTGGATGCCGGCACCCCGCTGCTGGTGATGGAGGCGATGAAAATGGAACACACGATCAGGGCCCCGGTGGCTGGCACCGTAAACGGCTTCTACTACCAGGGCGGCGACCTGGTGGACGGCGGCGCCGAGCTGCTGGACTTCACCCCCGACGCCGCCGGGGGCGACAGCAAATGACGCTGCCCGCCAATGTCACGCTGGTGGAAGTTGGGCCCCGGGACGGCTTGCAGAACGAGGCCCGGACCATACCGCTGGCGGCCAAACTGCAGCTGATCGATGACCTGGCCGCCGCGGGGCACAGGGTGATCGAGGCGGGCAGCTTTGTGAACCCGAAATGGGTACCCCAGATGGCCGACAGCGAGGCCGTATTCGCCGGTATCTCGCGCCGCCCCGGCGTGCGCTATACCGCGCTTACCCCGAACCTGCAGGGCTTTGATCGGGCCGTGGCCGCAGGCGCCGACGAGGTCGCCATTTTTGCCGCCGCGTCGGAAGCGTTCTCGCAGAAAAATATCAACTGCAGTATTGCCCAGAGCCTGGAGCGATTCGCCCCGGTGATGGCCGCCGCCGGCGCGCGCGGCGTCCCGGTGCGGGGCTATGTCTCCTGTGTACTGGGCTGCCCGTATGAAGGGGAGATCACGCCCCGGGCGGTGGCGGCGGTTACCGCTGAACTGCTGGCGATGGGCTGTTACGAGGTATCGCTGGGTGACACCATCGGCAGCGGCACTGCGGGCAGTATGCAGCGCCTGCTGGCCGTGCTGCTGGCCCAGTTCGAGCCGGCGCAGCTGGCGGTGCACTGCCACGACACCTACGGCCAGGCCCTCAGCAACATCCTGGTAGCCCTGCAGCACGGCATTGCCACGGTGGACGCCTCGGTGGCGGGCCTGGGCGGCTGCCCCTACGCCCGCGGCGCCTCCGGCAACGTGGCCACCGAGGATGTGGTCTATATGCTGGACGGCCTGGGGATCAGCACCGGCCTCGAGCTGGCGGCACTGGCCCGCGCCGGCAGCAGGATCTGTGCCGCGCTGGGCCGTGCGAATGGCTCCCGGGTCGGCACCGCACTGGACGCCAAATCTGCCTGAGTTAAGCTGTCCGGCGGTGCAGGTCCAATCCGGAGAGGGCGATTAAAACCGTGACATCACAGGTACACCTCTTCCGCCTGCGGGTGCTGGCAGCTCTGCTGATCACCCTGTCCGGCTTCGGTCTGGTGGCGATGCTGTGGTTCCGTGAACTGACCGGCGCGGCCCTCATCGATGCGGCACTGGGCGTGGTCTACATCATTATCGGCATCGGCCTGCAGGGCCAGTCGCGCTTCACCCTGTTCCTGGCGATCGGCATACCGGCGGCGGCCGCCGCCCTGGTCCTCAGTTCCACTCCCGAGGGCGCGCTCGAGAGGCTGCAGATCGCGCGCCTCAGCATCGACCTGGCTGTGATCCTCTGCGCCGCCGCGGAGCTGGCCAAAACCCGCAAGTAATCACCGCGCCGCCGCGGCCCGGGCCCTGCGCTCATCGACAAAGAGATAGCAACCGCTGTCCGCAGGCACCTCCTGCAGGGGCGTATCGACCTGCGCCGGGGTGGGTCCGTAACGCGCTGCCAGGGGCCGCAGCCGCTCCAGGTCGAACTTGTACAGCCGCGCCGCATTCTCGCCGAGGATCATGCGCCGCTCCCGGTCCGGCACGCCGGGAAAGGTGAGCTGCAGCGACTCCAGGTTATAGGGGAAGGTGCCCTCGTAATGGGGATAGTCATTGCCCCAGCAGATCTGTTCGATGCCCACCTCATCGCGACCGTCCAGTTCCGCCAGGCTGGGGAAACTGGCGCCGTAATAGCAGTTGCGCCGGGCGTAGAAACTGGGTGGTTCCCTAAGCACCCACTGCATGCCGGCGTAGTTCATCTCGCCGATCGAGCCCGCCACGAAGCCCTCGTGAATGCGGTCGAGGCTGCGCAACATGGCCGGTGCCCAGGAGCAGCCGGATTCGGTGAGGATGTATTTCAGCCGGGGGTAGCGCTCGAACACGCCGCTCAGCAGCAGGTGGCTGTAGCCGCGCTTGCAGTAGAAAGGCACTTCGGATATCCACAGGGCTTCCGCCACCGGGCCGCTGCCATAGTCCGGCAGGCCCTGGCCGGAATGGTGGTTCATCACCAGGTCGCAGTCCTGGATTGCCGCGTACAGCGGTTCCCAGTCCGGGTGATACAGCGGCTTCAGCCAGGTGCAGTCCTCGGGCACCAGCGGCAGCAGGACGCCGCCGCGCAGGCCCGCCTCCGCGATCCAGTGGACGTCCTTTATGGCCTCGTCGATATCGTTCGGCAGTATCAGCCCCACGCCGGCGCGCCGGACCGGGTCCTCGGCGCAAAAATCCCGCAACCAGCGGTTGTGGGCGCGAATGCCCGCCAGGGCGCGTTCATAATTTTCCGGCCGCGGGGGCTGGGCGGTCACCACGCTCTTGGTAAAAAACGGCGGTACAGTGTTGGGATAGACCACCTCGCCCACCACGCCCTGGCTGTTCTGGTCGGCGCTTCGCACCTCGAAATCCCAGTTGCGCAACTTCTTGCTGCCGTAGTGCTGCTGCGAGGGGTTGCGGTAGCCGCCGCGCCATTCGTCAAAGGGCGCCCGCCACTGCGGATCGAGATACTCGCGGTACTGGGCATGGCTGCCGCCGGCATGGGTGTCGGCGGTAATCAGGATATAGGGTTCGTTGCTCAAACCGATTTTCTCCGGGTTGGTGTATTGGTCTGGTGGATGGCACTTACTTTCTTAATATGCCGCGAGTGCCAGCATACCAACGACTGCGGGGCATTGAAGATCGGCGCGGCAGGAATCAGGTGGCGGCTCAAATGCTTGCACCAGCGCTGTCTTGCCCTGCGCCCGCTGGCTATAATGGCGCCGCCCGCCGCCGGGCCAGCTTCCCGTCAAAGGACTCCCAGACCGCCATGGCACTCAAGCCCACCATCTACAAGGCACAGATCGAGCTCGCCGACAGCGACAGCAACCGCTACCAAAGCCTGGCGCTGACCCTGGCTCGGCATCCGTCGGAGACACTCGAGCGCCTGGCTGCACGCCTGCTGGCCTACTGCCTCAACGCCACCCGCGGGCTGGAGTTCACCCGGGGCCTGTCCACCGCCGACGAACCGGACATCTGGCTGCACAGCGACAGCGGCGAAATCGAGCACTGGATCGAGGTGGGCCAGCCCGAGCACCCGCGCCTGCGCAAAGCCTGCGGCAGGGCGAAGCGGGTCAGCCTGTATACCTTCGGCAAGAGCAGCGATACCTGGTGGAAGCTCAACGGCGAGGCCACCAGCGCCCTGCCGCACCTGTACGCCTGGCAGTTGCGCTGGCCCGAAATCGTCGCCGCGGCCGCGCTGCTGGACCGCACCGTGCAGCTGAGCGTAAGCATCGTCGGCGGGATCATCTACCTCGACAATGGCAAGAGCTCCGCCAGCGTCGAACCACAGCTGCTGCATGGACCCGGATGAGCCGGGCAATCACCGGGGGCCGGGGGCCGGCGCAGAGTAGCTCAGTGGGCGTGGACCGGCCCGCTCGCAACACCCCTGCGCAACAGCAGGAACAGGAACAGCAGATTGAGCGCAGCGTAGGAAACCCCGGCGAGCAGCAGGCCGGCGCCGGTCCCGAGTGACCAGCCGGCCAGCAGCAGCGCGGCCAGTGCCGCCAGCCGCAACAGCTCCCAGCGCAGCAGCCGGGTCGAATCCCGGCCTTCCAGCCACCAGGCAGTGGTCACCATTCCCGCCAGCAACAGCGCCCACAGGCCGACACCGGTCCAATAGGCCAGTGTGGTCTTCTGCATGAAATCGAGCAGCAGCACCGCGGCCACCAGCTGCGCAAACGCGTACAGGCCGACCAGGGGCGGTACCGCCGGATCGTACTTGCGAAACTGCTCAAGCCCGGTTTTCTCCCGCGGATAGCGCTGCGCCACATCCGCCGGTCGCCAGCCGTTGCGCGCGACCCAGACCCACAACTTGTCGCGCCAGCGCCTGGTGTGCCAGCTGTCGCGAAACATATCGACATAAATATGGGTGAGGGCCTTGACCGGGTTCCAGCTGTGCAGCGCCCCGCGAATGCCGTACACCGGAGGCTCGCTCTCGAGTTCTTCCTGGAAGGTGCCGAACAGGCGGTCCCACAGGATGAAAATACCGCCGTAATTGCGATCCAGGTAGATATCGTTCTGGGCGTGGTGCACCCGGTGGTTCGACGGTGTCACAAACACCCACTCGTACCAGCCCAGTTTCGGCACGTGCTCGGTGTGCACCCAGAACTGGTAGATAAGGTTGATTGCCGCCACCGTGACCACCACCTCCGCCGGAATGCCCAGCAGGAACATGGGAATATAGAACACCCAGTCCAGCAGGAAGCCGGTGCTGGTCTGGCGCAGGGCCGTGGTGAGGTTGTAATCCTCGCTCTGGTGATGGGCCACATGGGCCGCCCACAGCAGGGTGCGCTCATGCCCCATGCGGTGCTGCCAGTAATAGCACAGGTCGTACAGCACCGTGGCCAGCACCCAGGTAAACCAGTGATCCGCCGCCATCAGGTCCAGGGAGAAATGCGCGGTCACCAGGTAGTAGACGTAGCCGCCCACACCCAGGGTGACGAAGCGGCGGGCCTGGCTCAACACGCCAAGGAAAAGGCTGCTGATACTGTCGCTCAGGCGAAAGGTGTTGCGGTGCCGGGCCAGGCCGTACAGCCACTCGACAATAATCGCGAGTATAAAGAAGGGTACTGCGGCGACAATCAGGTTCATGAATCAGCTTTCGCTCCGCGGTTCAATGACCGCACGCCTATCCCGTCGACCGCAACGCATACCCGGCCGGACCAGGCGCCAGTTTAATGCCCGCAGCGCGGAAAATCAGCATAGGCAGATGCGGGTTTACAGGGCCGATTCCGGCTAGTAGCCGCCGCGCCCGGGGGCTATATTGCAGGCATGCGCACACACCCCGCCAGGCCTGACCCTTCCCACGCCGTTGCGTCCGCCGATGGCGCCGGGGCCTGCGCGGACACCGCGGGCCTGCCTGACCCCGAGATTTGCCACCAGGCCAGGCTGGCCCGGGACCCGCGTTTCGATGGTGAATTCTTTCTCGCCGTGCGCACTACCGGCATCTACTGCCGGCCGATCTGCCCCGCGCGCGCGCCCGCCGAAAAAAATGTCCGCTACTATCGCAGCCCGGCCCAGGCCGCCAGGGACGGCTACCGGCCCTGCCTGCGCTGCCGCCCGGAATCGGCCCCCGGCAGCCCCGCCTGGCGGGGTACCGCAACGACCGTGCAGCGCGCGCTGCAACTGATCCGGCAGGGCGCCCTCGATCAGGGCACCCTGGCGAGTCTCGCGGATCGGCTGGGTATCGGGGAGCGCTACCTGCGCAAACTGTTCGAGCGCGAGCTGGGCGTGTCGCCCCAGGCCGTGGCCCTCAACCAGCGCCTGCTGTTCGCGCGGAAACTGCTGGCGGAAACCCGGCTGCCGGTGACCCAGATCGCCTTCGCGGCGGGCTTTCGCAGCGTGCGCCGCTTCAACAGCGCCGTGCAGGCCCAGTTTCGCCAGACACCCGGTGAGTTGCGCCGCAGCCCGGCCCGGGCCGGCGGCATCCGGCTGCAGCTGCAGTACCGCCCGCCCTATGACTGGGTCGGGGTGATGGGTTTTTTCACTCGCCATGCCATCGCGGGGGTGGAAACGGTGACGGCGGACTGCTATCGCCGCAACCTGATACTGGGGGGACGCCCCGCCCGCATCGAGGTGCGCCCGGCCGCGAGGCGCGACGCCCTCGAACTGGAATTGCACGCGGCCGACCACAGCCGGCTGATGCCCGTAGTGGCCGCGGTGCGGCGCATGTTCGACCTGGATGCCAACCCCGCGGCGATCGCCGATACTCTCGGCCGGGACCCGTACCTGGCGCCGCTGCTGGCGCGGTTTCCGGGAATACGGGCCCCGGGCGCCTGGTCGCTGTACGAGTCCAGCGTGCGCGCCATCGTCGGCCAGCAGGTCAGTACCCTGGCCGCCCGGGGGATCATCAGCCGACTCGCGGCAGCGACCAGCGCAGACCAGGACCACCGGGTATTTCCGCCGGCCAGCGCCCTTGCCGTCCTGGACGACAGCCATTTCCCGATGCCGGGCCGGCGGCGGGAGACGCTAAGAGGTATCTGCCGCCAGTTCGCCGCCAGCGAGGACTTGCTGGATCTGGACACCCTGGCCGCTGCCGCCGGCGTGGGGCCGTGGACCGTCGCCATGGTGACCATGCGCGGCGCCGGCGATCCCGACGCCTTCCCCCAGCGCGATCTCGGCCTGGAAAAAGCCTGGCAGGGAATCGCTCCCAATGGGCTTTCACTCAAGGACCGGGCGCCGCTGTGGCGCCCCTGGCGTTCCTACGCCGCCAACCTGCTCTGGAGAAGCTACAGCCAATGAACTACCGCTACCTCGACACTCCCATCGGCAGGCTCCGGCTGGTATCCACGGGCTCCCGCCTCGCCGCAATCGAGTTTGAACACCACCACGGCGAGCCGGGCGCAGACACCCAGGCCACCGATGCCGTGCTCGAGCTTGCCGCTGCGCAGTTGCTGGAGTACTTCGCGGGGCGGCGCAGGCAGTTCGAACTGCCCCTGGCGGCGGCGGGCACCGCTTTCCAGCGCCAGGTCTGGGACGCCCTTGCGGCCATACCCTGGGGCGAACTGCGCAGCTATGCCGATATCGCCCGGGCCATCGAGCGCCCGACCGCGGTGCGGGCTGTGGGCGCCGCCAACGGGCGCAATCCGCTGCCCATCGTCGTCCCCTGCCACCGGGTTGTCGGCAGCAACGGTTCCCTCACGGGCTTTGCCGGTGGGCTGGGTATCAAACGGCGATTACTGGAACTGGAGGGGTCGCTGGGAGAACTGCCCCTCTAGCGGGGCAGCGGGGCTCAGGCGTTGAGGTCGGGAATCATGTCGTCCTTCAGGCGCTCAATGGCGTCCTTGAGGCGCAATTTCTCTTTTTTCAGGCGCTGCAGCAGGATCTGGTTCTGGTAGGGAAAGCTGTGGAGTTCGGCAATCTTGCTGTCGAGTACCCGGTGCCGGGTCTGCAACTGGAGCAGGCGCATGGCCGGCGTTATCGGCTCGTTGGCGGCATCTGCGCCGGAGCCGGCGCCATTGTGGGTAAACTCGCTCATGCTGTAACCGGATATCGTTCCGCTGTTATGTAAGCTGCTATGTAAGCCGAGGCCTGCAACAAGGATGCAACTCTATACCCACAGTGAAGTCATGCACAAGCTCTGTGGGGACGCTGAAGCGCCGGACTGGCCGGGCCGGTCAAAACCGCCGACTGGCGAGCAACTCACGCCACAGGGGGTGGCCGGCATCGGCAATGGCAAGGAAGTGCGGGCTCAGCAATGACTCGCCGCAATTGTAGCGCAGCGGTTGGCCATCCATCCCCAGCAGGGCGCCGCCCGCGGCTTCGAGCAGCGCCTGGCCCGCCGCGGTATCCCATTCACAGCAGGGTGAAAAGCGCGGGTAGAGGTCACCCTCCCCCCGCGCCAGCAGGCAAAACTTGAGCGCGCTGCCGCTGTCGCGCCTGGCCACCGGCCCCCAGCGCTCGCGCAGCCAGGCCAGGCAAGCGTCCAGTTTACCGTTGCGGTGGCGGCGACTGGCCAACAGCACCAGCTCCCGGCCCGGCTCCAGCGCCCGCACAGCAAGCGCAGTGCGCACCCATCCCCCCTGGCCTCCCCAGTGGTAGCGATGCGCGGCCACCCCTGGAATGCCCACGTAGGCAAGCTGCTCCAGCGGCAGGTACAGCACCCCCAGCACCGGCCGGTGGTTCTCGATCAGGGCGATATTGATGGTGAATTCACCGGTGCCCGCCAGGAACTCCCTGGTGCCGTCGAGCGGATCCACCAGCCAGTAGCGCGACCAGTGACGCCGCCCCGCCAGGGCAGCCGCCGGCGATTCTTCCGACAGCAGCGGGAGCGATGGCTCCAGCTTCTGCAGTCCCGCCTGCAGCAGCGCGTGGGATTCGGTATCCGCCAGGGTGAGCGGCGAATCGTCCTCCTTGGACTGGAAATCGCCCGCGCCGGCGGCGTGGTAGTGGCGGACGATAAGCGCCCCCGCCTCCCGGCACAGCTCCAGCAGTGGTGTCACCAGGCCCGGCAGATCCGGCAAAATCGCCTCCTTCAGCAGTGCGCCCACTATACCACCACGCGGGGCCGGCGCTGGCGCGCCGCAGAAAAACCGGCATAATCACGCGACGAAAACCTGGCGGGAAGCGCAGATGATCGACTGGGACGCTATCGACACCGTGCTGCTGGACATGGACGGCACCCTGCTGGACCTGCATTTTGATAACTACTTCTGGATGGATCACCTGCCCCGGCTGTATGCGGCCAGGCAGCAGATCAGCGAGGAGGAATCCTCGGCGCTGCTGCGCGACACCTTCCACAGCGGCGAGGGCACGCTCAAGTGGTACTGCCTCGATCACTGGTCGGAGCAACTGGGCATGGATATCCCCGCGCTCAAGCGTGAAATCCAGCATATGATCCGCCTGCGCCCCTTTGCCCTCGAGTTCCTCGCCTGGCTGCGCTCCAGCCACCGGGACGTGGTGCTGGTGACCAATGCCCACCGCAAGACCTATGAGATCAAGATGGCCAATGTCGATATCAGCAACTGGTTTCACCGGGTGGTGGTGTCGCACGACCTGCAGGCGCCCAAGGAGGACCAGGCCTTCTGGCACAGCTTGCAGGCCCTGCACCCCTTCGACCCCGCCAGGACCCTGCTGATAGACGACACCGAGCGGGTGCTCGACTCGGCCCGGGAGTACGGCATAGCCCACCTCCTCACCCTGCTGCAGCCCGACAGCCAGCGGCAGAAACGGCTGCAGACACGCTTTCCCGGCATCCACCATTTCGACGAAATCATGCCAGCCGCGGCAGCCCATGGCTGAACCGGCGGGGAACAGCAACCGCCTGCGCCTGGACAAATGGCTGTGGGCGGCGCGGTTCTTCAAGACCCGCAGCCAGGCCAAGGCGGCGATCGAGGGCGGCAAGGTTCAGATGGGCGGGCAGCGGCTCAAGGTATCGAAAGAAGTTGCCGTCGGGGATGTGCTGCTAATCCGCCAGGGCTGGGACGAACGCGAGGTGCTGGTGACAGGGCTCGATGCGCAGCGGCGCGGCGCGCCCGAGGCACGGCTGCTGTACGAGGAGACCGCGGCCAGTGTTGCCAGGCGCGAGGCGGAAGCGGCTGCCCGCAAGGCCGCCGGCGGGATGATCGACCGTCCGCCCGGGCGGCCCGACAAGAAGCAGCGCCGCCAGATTCACCGGTTCAAGCACTCCTCGAGCTGATCGCTCATGCCACGGTCTCAGCCACGGTGATGGTATTGCGCCCCTTGTGCTTTGACTGGTAGAGCGCTTTATCGGCCCGCTTGATCAGGTCCGTGGGGGTGAGCTCCGCATCGGGCATCACGCTGACCACGCCCTGGCTGACCGTTATGATTCCGCCGATCGCTGATTTTTCATGCGGTATCGCCTCGGCGACGACCAGCTCCTTGAGCCGCTCCGCGGTGCGCAGCGCCGAATGGATGGAAGCGCCCGGCAGCACCAGGATGAACTCCTCACCACCATAGCGACCCACCACTTCACCGGCACGGGCGGTAGCGCGCTCCATGAGGTCGGCGAGGCGTTTGAGCACTGCGTCGCCGGCGGGGTGGCCGTAGTGATCGTTATAATCCTTGAAAAAATCGACATCCATCAGGATCACCGACAGGCTGGTGTTGCCGCGGCGGGCCCGGTTGATTTCATCCCGCAGCACCTTGTTGACCAGGCGACGATTGCCCAGACCCGTGAGTTCATCGACGTTCGCCAGATCCGTAAGCAGGCGCCGCGCGTCCCGCAACTGGCGGTTGCGATCGCGCAGGGACACGGTGAGATCACCCAGTTCCTGGGCCATTGTCTCCCGCTCCCAGTTGAGCGAGATCATATTGCGGAACGACAGGTAGACCCGGTCGCTGACAGACACCAGCAGCGCGCAAAACGCCAGCAGCAACAGGCCGATCAGCAGGTTATAGGACTCGTCCCAGTAGTGCACCAGGCTCCACCAGCCAATGGGCCACAGGCAGGCGAACACGTAAACCACGAAGTATTCCCGGATGATTACCGAATAGCCGAGGGAAAACGCCGCAATCATCACGATAACCAGCAGGAACATATACTGCATACTGGCGGGCACCCTGCTGGCCGCGTAGATGTAGACCGCAGCCCAGATTGCCCCCGTCAGGGCGCTGCCCACCAGCAGTTGCCAGTAAACCCGCCGGGGTTTTGCCTGGTAGCGGCGCTCCACCAGCGCACTGCTCATATGCAGTGAACGCAGCAGCAGCAGGATGAAGAACCCGGCAGCCCAGAGCAGGGTCACTGTCAGCGGGAGATATTGCCAGAACAGTATGACGGTGGCGGCCAGTCCCACCAGTTGTGCGCCCAGGGTGGCCACCCGCCCGTTCTGCATCAGCGCTTCCAGCTGCGCGACGAAGAGCTCCTCCTCGGGAATGTGTCGTTGGTAGATCATGGCCCGAATCCTACACCCAAGTCGGCACAAACATAAACTTAAGCCACAAAGCTGCGAACCGCATCACAGGGGTGCGCGTTGCCAGCGACCCGCTTTTACTACACACTTCAGTCGTCTTTGAACACAGGGCCCCGGGCATGTATTCCTGGAGTACCATCCGCACGATTTGTGCAATCCTGCTGCTGATTCCCCTCATTCACCTGGCCTACCTGATGTCCGGGGAGATGCTGGCTACCCTCGAGGTATCGCCCCAGGCCTGGGCGGCGGAGGTTGAGGCCTACGCCCAGGCCGATCAGTCCACCAAGCTGCCGGTAGCAGCCGGTGCTGGTCATCGGCGGGCGGCAGGTAAAGCTCTGGCGCGGACTCGAGGACCTGTTGAGCCCGAGACCAGTGCTGATGCGAGGCCTGGGCGACGCGACCGTGGATGATATCGCCCACTTCCACGCCCGCCTGGTCGCTCACTACCAGCCCGGTGCCCTGGTGCTGCTGCCGGGCACAGGCGAGTTCCATATACGCGACAATAAATCCGCGCCGGAGCTGGTAACGGCGATTCGCAAACTGGTTGAGCTGGATGCGTCCTACGGTGTTGCCCGCCGGTACTACGTGTTTGTTCCCATCAAGACTCCCTTGTACCCCGAGGATTACGCAAAAATTGACGAGGTGAGGCGCCTGCTGGAGGACTGGTCGCAGGCACAGCCGCAGGTGTCCATACTCGACCCCAACCCGCTGCTCGCGGTCAAAAACGGCAACCCCAACCCGGACTTTTTCCGCCTCGATGGGGTTAACCTCAGCGACGGAGGCTACCTGCGGCTGTCGCTGCTGCTCAAAGACAGCCTGCAGCGGGCGGGCGTCACGGCTTACGGTTCGCACAAAGGGAACTAGTCGCCACCGATTCAGATCGATTCCCGTGGGCTACTTTTGGCTCATTATGCGCTAGAATCGCGCCCATGCTCTCGGCCATCCCCCTGCTGCCACCTGCCACCCCCCTGCTGGACGCCATCGACCAGGGCGCGCCCCTGCGCTCACTGGACATGGCGCAACTGAAACAGCTGACCGAGGAATTGCGCGGCTACCTGCTCTACTGCGTGGGGCAATCCGGCGGCCATTTCGGTGCCGGCCTGGGCGCGGTCGAACTGACCGTGGCGCTGCATTACATCTACAACACGCCGCACGACAGGATTGTCTGGGACGTCGGTCACCAGACCTACCCCCACAAGATACTGACCGGCCGCATGAAGCAGATGCACAGCATGCGCCAGGCGGGCGGGCTGGCCGGCTTTCCCAAGCGCAGCGAGAGCGAATACGACACCTTCGGCGTGGGCCACTCCTCCACCAGCATTTCCGCTGCCATGGGCATGGCCCTGGCCGCCAGACACCAGGGTATCGAGCGCAAGGTGATCGCCGTGATCGGCGATGGCGCCATTACCGGCGGCATGGCCTTCGAGGCGCTGGCGCACGCCGGCCACGAGCGGCCGAACATGCTGGTGATCCTGAATGACAACCAGATGTCCATCGGCCACAACCAGGGCGGGCTCGCCACCTATTTCGCCAAGATCTGGGCCAGCAAGTTCTACATCGCCATGCGCGAGGGCTCAAAGCGGGTACTGGAAAAAATCCGCCCGGCCTGGGAACTGGCGAAACGCACCGAGGAACACATGAAGGGCATGGTGGCCCCGGGCACGATGTTCGAGGAGCTGGGTTTTCACTATATCGGCCCGCTGGACGGACACGACCTGCCCGGCCTGATCCAGACTCTGGAGAACATGAAGGACCTGGAGGGCCCCCAGTTCCTCCATATCCGCACCATGAAGGGCAAGGGCTTCGCGCCGGCGGAGGCGGACCCGGTGGGTTACCACGCCATCAACAAGATAGAACCCAAGCCCAAGGGACCGCTGCTGGCCGCCCCACCACCCGCGAAGCCGAAGTTACCCAAGTACCAGGACGTGTTCGGCCGCTGGTTGTGCGACATGGCGGAGCGGGACAAGCGCCTGGTCGGCATCACCCCCGCCATGTGCGAGGGCTCGGGCATGGTGGAATTCGCCAAACGCTTCAGGGACCGCTACTACGACGTAGCCATCGCCGAACAGCACGCCATCACCCTGGCCGCCGGCATGGCCTGCGACGGCCTCAAGCCGGTGGTGGCCATCTACTCCACCTTCCTGCAACGGGGCTACGACCAGCTGATCCACGACGTGGCCCTGCAGAACCTCGACGTCACCTTCGCCATCGACCGCGCCGGCCTCGTCGGCCAGGACGGACCGACCCACCACGGCGCCTTCGATCTGAGCTTTCTGCGCTGCATTCCCAATATGGTCATCGGCGCGCCTTCGGACGAGAACGAGTGCCGGCAGATGCTGTACACCGCCTACCAGTACCAGGGGCCGGCGGCGATCCGCTACCCGCGGGGCACCGGGCCGGGGGCGATCATCGCCAATGAGATGACCGAGATGGAGATTGGGAAGGCGGTGGAGGTGCGGCGCGGGGAGCGGGTGGCGATCCTGTGCTTTGGCACGCTGCTGCCAGGAGGCGATGCACTGCGGCGGAGGAGCTGAACGCCACCGTGGTCGACATGCGCTGGGTGAAACCGTTGGATGAGGCTCTCGTGATCAGAGCTCGCCGACCGCCATGAGCTGCTGGTAACCGTGGAAGAGAACGTGATTGCGGGAGGCGCCGGCGCTGGCATCAATGAACTATTGGCCGCCAGGGGTTTATTGCGAGCCACCCTCAATCTGGGACTTCCGGATATTTTCCAGGAACACGGCAGTCAGGCAGAACAGCGACAGGAGGCCGGCCTGGATGCAACAGAGTATTCAGCGCAGCCATCTCCGTCCGACTGGGCGATATCCTCATCGGTCACAAGCGAAGTCACTTATAGCGTTGCCCCAATGTCCTGATGAAGGTTCTCTATGTAGCCACCTCTTATCCGGAAGATGAAGACGATTGGCGTGGAGTCTTTATCAGGCACCTGGCATACGCCCTGGCGCGGCTGGACAACTTATCACTTGCAGTGTGGGCACCACCCGGGCCCCTGCCCGCCAATGCGCGCTACCTGGCCAGCGAAGAAGAAAGCATCTGGCTCAGCCAATTAATGAGTCGAGGGGGAATCGCCCATGCAGTGCGCAGTTCCGGGCCCGCGGCGATACCAAAGATCGTAAAACTGCTGAACCATTTGCGTTTACTCTACAAGCGTGAGGGTGACACAGACATCTATCACCTGAACTGGCTGCAAACCGCATTGCCGCTGCCCAACAATGCAAGCCCGCATTGATGACGGTGCTTGGCACTGATTTAAAGCTACTGGGCTTACCGCTGGTCAAAACCCTGCTGCGCAGGGTCATGCGTGGGCGTAAAGTTGCGATTTGCCCTAATGCTGAGTGGATGCGCGAACCTCTTGAATTGGCTTTTGGCGATCTGGCGCAGGTCTGCCCGGTACCCTTCGGGATTGATCCCGTCTGGTATGCCATCAGTACGCAAACCTGGACCCAAAAACTCCCTGCTGGCTCGCCGTAACCCGACTGACCCGCGACAAACTGGGTCCGCTGCTCGACTGGTCAGCCCCACTATTTGACGGGCAGAATCGCGAACTACACCTGATAGGCCCAATGCAGGAGCAAATATCGACCTGCCCGACTGGGTGCATTACCACGGGCCCGGCACTCCCGCCCAACTTGCGCGGGACTGGTTTGGCCGCGCACATGGGCTGATAACCCTGAGCCAACATGCCGAGGGTAGGCCCCAGGTAATGCTCGAAGCCATGGCAGCGGGCCTGCCTATTATCGCCTCGGATATGCCGGCTCATGCCAACCTGGTGCAGCATGGCAGTACCGGCCAGCTTTGCTCGAGCTGAAGCCGACTACGCAACATGCCATTGAATACCTGGAAGCATCGCCGAGAACTAATCGGGCGGCTGGGCATTGCGGCCGGGCCTGGGTGGCAGCAGGAAATTGGCACCTGGGATGACTGCGCCCAGCGCTATGTAAAACTGTACCGGGAATTTGCTGGTGAGCGATGCCTGAACGCGTGCTGGTCATTGGCGCTGGAGGCTTTATCGGCCAGGCGCTTTGCTCCGGGGCTGGTGGTGCAGTGGTTTTGCCGTGCGGGCACTATCCCGAACCCAACAGCAGTCGCCACACCCGGAGATAGAGACGGTCGTTCTCTGACTGCAAAACACCCGAGCAACTCGCTCCCTCTGCTGGAGGACTGCCAAGCGGTAATCTATCTCGCCTCCTCGAGTACGCCCGGCGAGCAGCGCGGGGCGCGCAGTGGCCGAGCTGGACGGCAACCTGCGACCACTGCTGGCTCTACTCGAAGCCATGCAGACACGACCAGGTCTGCGATTGCTCTACTTCTCTTCAGCAGGCGCACTTTACGGAGATCAGCACAACAGTGCCCTTGATGAGACTGCCGACCTGCGACCCAGGTCATATCACGGTGCCTGCAAGGTTGCTGCCGAGCAGTTTATCGGGGCCTGGACCCGACAGTTCAAGCGCTCTGCGACTATTTTACGCCCGTCCAATATTTATGGACCAGGCCAGCCAGAGAGCGCAGGGCTTTGGCATTATTCCGCACGCCTTCGGCGCCATTCAACGTGGCGAGACCCTGACAGTCTGGGGTGATGGTTCTTCAGCGCGCGATTATTTGTATATCGATGACCTGGTGGCCCTCACCATTGCTGCCCTGCAACAACCCTCACCCTATAAACTACGAATTTTTAACGCTGCCAGCGGCGAAACCGTCAGCCTCAACGATCTTGTTCGAACTGCTTCAGACTCGCAAGCGGACAAACCGCTATTGCGACACTATGAACCCGGCAGAGCCGTTGATGCCGACCGGATTGCGGTAGACGCCGACAAAGCGAGAACACTATTTGGCTGGCAGCCGTCGATCACCCTCGCCGAAGGGCTAAAACATACATGGAACTGGTTGAATACCGACCCGCAAAAACCAGACCACTAGCCCCGCTGTGTTCTGTCTGTATTGCCCACTATCGGGGACCAGAACTGCTGGCGACCTGCCTCGACTCGCTGCTCGAGCAGGACTGCGATTTTGAGTTTGAGATCATCGTTCATGACGATGCTTCCAATGATGGTTCTCTTGAGTTTTTGAGCCGTGAATACCCGCAGGTGGAGGTGCTGGTCAGTGCCGAGAATGTGGGCTTTTGCATTGCAAACAATCGGATGGTAGCCCAGGCCCGTGGACAATACGTACTCTTACTCAATAACGATGCCGCACTTTTTCCTGACGCCCTATGCGCGCTCTTGCAGACGTCAGCACAAGGCCCTTCCGGCATCTTACGCTACCCCAGTATGACTGGGAGAGCGGCGCACTGGTCGACAGGGGCTGTCTGCTCGACCCGTTCTACAACCCTGTGCCCAATCTGGATCCCGGCCGAACAGATGTGGCCATGGTTATCGGTGCCTGCCTGTGGATCGCACGCTCCGACTGGGATCAACTGGGAGGATTTCCCGAATGGCTGGAATCCGTTGGCGAGGACCTGTATCTATGCTGCGCTGCGCGGCTTGCGGGCCTTCCAGTGCGAGTTACTCGAACGAGTGGCTATCGCCACCGACAGGGTCACAGCTTTGGCGGCAACAAACCCAGTGACGGACGACTCGTAAGCAGTTTTCGCCGAAGGAGATTGAGTGAGCGCAACAAGACGTTTCGTATTGTTTGTGATGACGCCGACGATCCTGATGTGGCCGTTATTCGGCCTGCACCTGTTCTTGTTGGCCATTGAAGGTGCCCTGTTGAGTCTACTTCGCCTGGATCTGGAAATCGGCCTGCAAATCTATTGGAATGTTGGCGTGGAAACGGCCAAATACAGGAAGACCCTACTAAGGCAACGTCGATTATTGCAGGGACGGCGCTCAATCAGTTTCAGGGAATACCTGGGGGCTTGCGTCGTGTTTCCCAGGAAGTTTTCGATGTTACTTCGCTACGGCCTCCCAAGGATCAAGAAATAACCATGGGCACAAGGGAGTCAGACTACCCTGTTGAGACCGGCCCGGCAGATGCTCTGACCAGGCGTGTCGTCAGTATCGTTGTGACCTACTTTCCTGACAGAAATATCTTTGAAAAATTGCTGTCGGCACTACTTGCACAGACAGACTTTGTTGTTATCGCCGACAACACACCGGGGCCGGTCGACATAAAGCTGAAGAATATTATTGACACGAGTGACGCCTCAGAGAGGTGTCGCCTTATAAGGTCCGGCGAAAATACAGGCATTGCGGCGGCAATAAATTCAGGCTGGAATGAAGCGCAGGACTTGAATGCGGACTTCGTACTACTCAGCGACCAGGATAGTCAGCCGGCTGATGACATGGTTGCAAAGCTTCTACAAGCATATGACCAGGCAATCAGCCATCGGCAAACGGATCGGGCGATCGGCCCGGTATATACCGATATTCACACCGGGCTGACGTACCCGTTTCAGGCACAAATTGCCCGGCAAATTTTTCTATGGGCATAAACTGCCGACCGAACGTGGAACCGATAATTGAGGCGCTCACCCTGATCACCTCGGGCACCCTCATCCCAGCGACCGTCTTTCGACTGGTCGGCCCGATGCGCGAGGATCTGTTCATAGACCAGGTTGATATCGAATGGTGCCATCGCGCGAGGTCCGCAGGGGTATAAGCTCTTCGGAACCGGATCCGCAACAATGTTTCATCGCATGGGCGACGACAGCCTTCGCGTCTGGTTCCTGGGATGGCGCAACGAAAGCGCCTACAGCCCATTGCGTCTGTACTATCGAATTCGCAATTACATCGCTTTGTGCAAGCTGGGTTATATCGACTGGAGATGGAAACTACGAAGTGGCTGGTACACCCTCGGATTAATATATACCCACGTTATGTTCGGTGATACCCCTCTGGCAAGCCTGAAGATGATCGGCAGGGGGACTCGTGCATGGGTTTGCGGGGAAAAATGGGGCATTACGGATGAGATCACACTGCCAAAGTGAAACGCTGACCATAATGCGTCACGGAAAATGATTTTGTAGTACTTACCCTGGCCATTAGGCCGCGTCGAGGCGTATCAGGCTCCTCCGTAATGCTGTCAGTCGAATGTGTATAGTACTTTTCGTACGACTGCCATTGAACTCGGCTCCAGGTTACGGCGACAACCAGGCCAACCGACAATCAGCATCAGGACAGCACATCCCAGGACCCAGGGGGGTCGGACCACAAATCCTTGAGGCTTAGAAAAGTAGTGTCCCCACGGACCCACATACTACATAGTGGGTACGTTCAAGCGTGGCCGCGGTACCAGAATGACCTTTCCTTAATGATTCTGAATCCATTATTCATCCTGTTCAGTCCTGTTACTCCCACAACCCAAAACGCCGCCAACCTAGTCGGAAGTCGTGTCACGGGATATAGGTAAAACCAATAGTCCAGTCGATTGCCAAAGCGCGGACGTAATAACTGGTGGAAATCTTCTTCGCCAAAATCATGATTGCGTGTACGCAGTTCGAGCAGGTGTTTGGGGAAAAAACTCCTGACCATATTCGCAAATAGTGGTTCAAAAGCTTTCGAAGGTACACCGTCCTCTATGAAGTAATCGACTATTTTTCCGAGATTCACTCCAAAGACTTTGCAAATACCATAACCACCTGAGTTATCGGCTCTCCCGGCTATAACGAACTGATTGAGTACGGCATGCCTGTGATAACGGAAGAGCAATTCAAACACCCAAGCTAATTGAGGTAAATAACTATCAACGAATCGTCCAGCGTCGAATTTTTCGATCAACGCACTCTTGTTCACTATCACGCTAGAGAGGAATGTAAGGTTAACAGAGACGCGATCCAGAAATGCCACCTGATCAAAATAGTGAACGAGATCACCGGTTCTGTAGTTTGAAGGCCGCTCATCCTCATGGCTATTCAGGAATGGATACGTGCTCAAGTACAGCAGACCAATGTCGCGAGTTCTTAGCACCGACATGATCCTGGCCAGCGCACCGGCAAGGAAGACATCGTCGTCACCCATGATCAGGACGTAGAAATGCCCCTTTTGGAACACTCAAAACATTGTACCACATTTGCACTACTTCCCATGTTCTGCTTGTTCCGAAGATAGCGAATCGCTAGACCCCGATCAATGAACGAGCGCACCAACTCTGGCGTTTCGTCGCGGGAATCATTGTCCGATACGATTAACTCGATCTCGTTGCGAAAAGGCCCTATTTGATCTTCTATCGCACCCAGCAGCAGCGCAAGCTCCTGTTGGCGGTTGTAACTTGGTATGGCAATTGAAAGTAAGTGGTGCGTTATTCATAGCGCGCCAAGTAACTGCGATAAGTCTTCAAAACTGCAGGCATCATACAAGATAAGCAATTGTAAAGCCGAAAACTATGAAACGGACGTCGAATAACAAAGCCAGTAGAGTTGTGGTCACTACTATCTGCACAGCCATCGACAAAAGAAATCATCATCAAAGGCTCTTCTTTATGGGCCCTCATAAACATTGCCATTGATGAAACCAACAACTGAGCCAACCATCCCACGGCCAGAATTACTTGCGCCTCCAACGGCATCAACCGCTCACCTATAAGCCCTCCCTCACCCATTAAAGCCTGCAAGAGCAGTAGCGCTGTAGCTCCCACGCCAAATGTCGCTACTGCCAGGCGAAAGTGAAGCCTGAAGCGGCTAATCAGCTGATCCACATTACCAGATGAAATCAGCATATTAATGCCGGGAGTGGCAACTACAATCCATACGTTGGAAAGTGAAAACACAGACATCCAAATTGCCATACTCAGGCCTACTCGACCTGCGTCCGCCGCCCCATAGAAGTAGAAGACCAGGGGAGCAAAGAATTGCAGTATAAAGTAACCACTGATCCAGCTGACGGCATAACGCCCAAGCATCGGGAAGCAACCTCCTGTCTCCAGTTTACATTGACGGTGTCAGCCGCCGGCAGCAGCTCCAACAGGGTCCGACGAAACTGCCAGATGAGTATTGATATCCCGGCAGCGACCGACAGTAGCGAGGATACCGCTAATGCAAACAGCTCGGCGCCACACACAAGTAACACGACGAGTAGCACCACGTTGCTCACTGACACTAACAGGCGTAGTCGATGCGCCTCTGCGACACAATTGCAGCCTTCAATGAACGCGAGCAAGACACTAAACAGAAAACTCATGCCACAGGCGATACTGTAGATAACCCATGCTTTCTGCCAATGCAAATCGCCTTCATTTCCAGTGCCCATCAGCCATAGTCCGAGCACATAGGAAACCGGAAGGACGACTATGGCCATCACCAAAGACCACCGGGATGCAAACCGAAATAGTAAGCAAGCCGCGCCCGAGCTTGCGAACTACCCTGCAGCAGGCCGTCTGGGCCGAAATGTAGGTGTGCGAACTCGTGGGCAGCGAACAGAACTATGATTGCTGTAAATCCAAGGTCCGCAAATACAGTCAGGGCTCCCAGGCTTACGAAGGTATACCAGTATCCTTGTGCTTCGACTGTGAGGTATAGCGGAATCAGAAAAAGCACCAATGGACCTGAAAAGAGGCGCCACAACTGGTTCGCTGCGGTATTTTTCAAGGCAGCTGTATACAGCACCACGCGCTCTGGGGCATTGTCAATAGCAGGCACTCTCAACCCAGACCGCCACGTTCGGTCAGCGCACGCTGGCTTCCCACCAACCCCAGCACAACACTGTCCAACGCACGGATATGAATGGGAGTAGACACCTCGCCTGCAGCAGTACTCTCCAGCAACCAACTTCCAAAGCCACCATCGACTATGTGATCCTCAACAGTCGTTACTTGCTCATAATCTGCCAGCCAATGAGACTGAATACTCTTATACGCCATACCCCAAAGTGGCATGGTAGCCAGAGTGCAATCAGCAAAACGACCATCAGCCAACCACCCCGCGGCGACTGCAAGGCCACCACCCGTAGTGAGCAAAAGTTGTCTGTCGCCACTGGAAAAACCCGGCAACAACACAGGCCTCCCGGGGTTTACTGTTGGAGGGGATTTGTGAAAAGCTTGGCTCACCGCTCTTTCCCAACCTCAGGTAGGACGGTTGTGGGTTTGCTAGAAGGTAATCAAGGCAGGATATAGTCTCTTGCGGGTCGCCCGGCGCCGAGATCAACATATTTGGCAGTATTCTCATCAGCGCGAAATCCTGCACCGCGTGGTGAGAGTAGCCCAGGTTACCGTAAGCCAAGCCACCACCAACCGCGACTATTGTCACCGGCAATTTGTGGTAATCAACATCATTGCGCAATTGCTCTGCGCAGCGGAAAGTCGGGAAATTGGCTATAGAATAGGCAAATACATGATACCCCTCTGATGCAATACCTGCACACAAGCCCATCATATTCTGCTCGGCAACGCCCGCGTTAAAAAATCGAGTGGGATAGCGCTGGGCAAACTCCTCGACTACACCAAACCCCAGATCACCAACAACAAGCACAATCCGTTTGTTGTGCTCAGCCCTTTCTATCAACTCCTTGATGAATGTATTACGCATCGAACCCAAGCTCGCGCAATCCTTGCGTCAATTCCACGTCACTGGGGCTTAGATAGTGCCAAAGAACCTGATTTTCCATAAAACTCACGCCCTTTCCCTTTGTGGTATGGGCAATCACGGCCATGGGCAGCCCCCTCTTTGATTCCATCGCCAGCACCTCCGTCAGCGCGGCATGGTCGTGGCCATCCACTTCGTAAACCAGCCAGCCGAAAGCCCGGAGTTTCTCAGCAAGCGGTTCCAAACTCAGGGTGTTGGCGACGCTATCCAGACTCTGTAGTTGGTTGTAATCGACAATAGCTGTCAAATGGCTTAGCCGGTGATGCGCGGCAAACAGGAAGGCCTCCCAGTTCGACCCTTCATCAAGCTCTCCATCGCTCAACAACGCATACACCCGCCAACTTTCACCTCGAATATGGGCCGCTAGAGCTTTTCCCACCGCGAAGGGCAAACCATGTCCCGAGAGAACCGGTGGAAAACTCCACACCCGGAACATGATGGGAAACGTGATTCATCAAAACTGAGAAATCCCTGCCGTACTCCTCCAACAATTTCTCCGAAAAGAACCCCGAGCGCGCCAACGCCGCATAAACAGCTACGCAAGCATGACCTTTACTGAGAATGAAGCGGTCGCGGTCGGCGCTTGAGGATCGTCGGATTCGTACCTCATCACGTTGGCATACAAAACTGCCACAATATCTGCAATCGAAAATGCGCTACCATATGTGAGGCTCTGGCACGGTGAACCATATCCAGCGACAACCGACGAACGTGTCTGGCCATATCCAGAGACTTCATCAGGCTAATCCGAGCCGTCGTAGCTGCTGACGATGATGTACCGGATCCAGAAACAGATAATTGGTCTCGAGAGTATACTCGTCTACACAAGTACACGGAGTACGGCCTTTCTCCCCCACTGCAAAACAGCTGTATCCATGTTCGCCTAACTGCCTAATAATATCATTGGGGTGGTAACCAAACGGCTTACTCCACTTACGAAGCATCTCCAGGAATATCACCGGTACGCACGCTTGAATACTCCAAGGCGCCACGAAGAACCAACAATTCCGCTCCCTCAACATCACACTTGATAAAGTCCGGACACTATTCTCGCTCAACGCACCACTTGTCCATAGTGTGCATCTGGGCGCTGACCGCCTTTGCAGTACTTGAATTCGGATACGTTTAGGAGAGATGCATTGGTGCCGTTGCCCGAGTCCAGAAAAATTTCGACACTTTGGCAAACTTCCGAAAACCCACTGGCATAGGCGTGGACCCGATCGGCAAAGCCATTACGATCGATATTCAACCGAATATGCTGATGGAACATCGGGACAGGCTCAAAGGCGTACACCTCGCAGCCCGTTACCCGCGCAGCCAGAACCAATGAAAACCAGCCTATATTCGCCCCAACATCGAATATGACGCTATTCGTCAACCAGTCGCAGCATCAGCTCAGTCTCGACAGGTTCGTAGCAGCCAAAGTTGAACGCCTCGACAGGCGCAACCCTTGCCTCACCGGCTGGACAAGATATTTGCAACCCCTCCTCTCCTACGCAGAAGATAACGCCCTCCCGCCGTATCCGCAGCCTGAATATCGGAATCGACCAAAAGCTCACTGTAGGAAAACAGCAGGGAATGCAGCTCCCCAGCCTCCTTTATGAATGTCGCCTTATCCATCTCGCCGTGCCGATACTGACGCCGCAGCTCCCTAATCGTTGAGTGTGGCATCAAGAGTTCTTTTGAATCCTGTAATGGGGGAAACAATCGGATTCCAGCCTAGCGCCCGCAGACGCGTCACATCAGGCACCAAACGATCGACGTCGCTTTTTACGTAGCCACTGGTGGAAACTTCATCTCTGCATCGACACCCGCAAATTTACATCGCTGCGTAGATTCGCCACCAATCCTGCCAACTCAGCTACTGAAAGCTCACCCTCTGGATTACCCACGTTATAGGCGGTGGCTGGCTCACCGGCGAGCAGCACCATAAACATCGCGGCAACAGCGTCCGTGATGTAGCAGTATGCGCGCCTGGCCTTGCCGTCTCCACGAATCAGAATGTCCTGACCGCGCACTGCATTGTAGACAAAGTCCGCAAATACCCGCCCATCATCCGGCTCCAAACCCGGGCCATACGTATGGAAAGGCCTTACTATATACGTCGGCACACCGTACTGCCGATACCAAGCCACGCAAAGTGTTTCCCCGGCGCGTTTACCCTCGGCATAGCACGAGCGAGGGTCCATGGAATCCACAAGCCCTGGGTTGTCCTCCGCCAATGACTCCCCCGCCGCAGCCGCGTTACCGTAAATTTCGCTGGAACAGCACAAAGGAAGCCCTTCAAGCCAGGACCTGCTGCCCTTAAGGCTCGCAGTCCCCCGGATATTCGGCAGCATGGTGCCGACCGGATCGACGCCATAGTATCGTGGACTCGCCTGGCTCGCAGCGTGAATAATGTAGTCAACCCGCGGCAATTCAGGCACGGCACCCATGGTCAGGTCGAAGTGCAGTAAATCGAGCTCAGCACTATTTGCGAGGCCTGCGAAACGTTCGCGCGCTTTCTCCAGCGAACGAACCATTGCAATGACCCTAACCGGCAGATCCAACAGCCCCAAGGTATTCAGTGCCAATAGTGTACGGACAAGGTAATTTCCAATGAAACCGCCCGCACCAGTCACTAAAACAGTCTTGTTGGAAAAAGCTGCCCAGCCGTTGTTTGAAGCAACGATAGCATGCAGGTCTTCTGTGACGATATCGGACACTGGCTAGCCTCTAGCCCTTCATCGATTTCTAAAAAAATCGTTGAACGATTGGGCAATAAAGGCGTATTGCTCACGCCCCAGAGCAGGATAGGTCCCCAACCAAAAACTTTGGTTCATAATGAAATCTGTGGTGCTCAGGTCGCCAGCCACCCGGTGCTCTATGTGCTCAAAATAAGGCTGCTTGGTAAGATTTCCGGCAAAAATGAGTCTTGTTCCGATCTTGCGCGCTTCGAGAAAGCGCAACAGGTCCAGTCTCTTTACGCCAGAGTCCTCGCGCAGCGAGATTGGATAGCCAAACCAGGAAGGATCCGATCCGGAGGTTGCCTCGGGAAGAATTAACCAAGGCCGGAACTCTTCAAACATTTCGGTGGCTACAGCAAAATTACGCCGACGCGCCGCTATAAACTCCTTAACACGGCCCAGCTGTGCAACTCCACAGGCCGCTTGCATATCGGTTATCTTCAAATTGTAACCGCAATGCGAGTAGATATACTTGTGATCATATCCGTGCGGAAGACCACCCAGCTGCCAGTCAAATCTGCTCCCACAGGTATTGTCCATACCGGGCTCGCAGTAGCAGTCCCGACCCCAATC
>CAVOYP010000004.1:0-168744 GCA_963700715.1 uncultured Gammaproteobacteria bacterium | reverse complement strand
GCGATGACCTACTCTCCGCATGGGGAGACCCCACACTACCATCGGCGATGCGTCGTTTCACTTCTGAGTTCGGGATGGGGTCAGGTGGTTCCAACGCTCTTTGGTCGCCAGGCAAACTGGCTCGAGGGAGTTCGGTCTTACCTGCTGCTGCAGCGCCGGCGTCCTCTCAAATAGGGCGGTAAATCAAGCCGATTTTCAAATCCTTCTCTCGTTGCCTACACCATGACCTGCACACAACACCCGTCGTCTCTGCATTACTACAAATAACTTGGATTATATGGTCAAGCCTCACGGGCAATTAGTACTGGTTAGCTCAACGCTTTACAACGCTTACACACCCAGCCTATCAACGTCCTGGTCTTGGACGGCCCTTCAGGACCCTCAAGGGGTCAGGGAGAACTTATCTTGGGAGGGGCTTCCCGCTTAGATGCTTTCAGCGGTTATCCTGTCCGAACGTAGCTACCGGGCAATGCCATTGGCATGACAACCCGAACACCAGCGGTTCGTCCACTCCGGTCCTCTCGTACTAGGAGCAGCTTCCCTCAATTCTCCAACGCCCACGGCAGATAGGGACCGAACTGTCTCACGACGTTCTAAACCCAGCTCGCGTACCACTTTAAATGGCGAACAGCCATACCCTTGGGACCGGCTTCAGCCCCAGGATGTGATGAGCCGACATCGAGGTGCCAAACACCGCCGTCGATGTGAACTCTTGGGCGGTATCAGCCTGTTATCCCCGGAGTACCTTTTATCCGTTGAGCGATGGCCCTTCCATACAGAACCACCGGATCACTAAGACCTACTTTCGTACCTGCTCGTCTTGTCAGACTCGCAGTCAAGCGCGCTTGTGCCTTTACACTAACCTCACGATTTCCGACCGTGATTAGCGCACCTTCGTGCTCCTCCGTTACTCTTTGGGAGGAGACCGCCCCAGTCAAACTACCCACCACACACTGTCCTCGATCCGGATTACGGACCTGAGTTAGAACCCCAACATTACCAGGCTGGTATTTCAAGGTTGGCTCCCACGATGGCTGGCGCCACCGCTTCAAAGCCTCCCAGCTATCCTACACAAGTAAGGTCAAAGTCCAGTGTGAAGCTATAGTAAAGGTTCACGGGGTCTTTCCGTCTAGCCGCGGGTACACTGCATCTTAACAGCGATTTCAATTTCACTGAGTCTCGGGTGGAGACAGTGTGGCCATCGTTACGCCATTCGTGCAGGTCGGAACTTACCCGACAAGGAATTTCGCTACCTTAGGACCGTTATAGTTACGGCCGCCGTTTACCGGGGCTTCGATCAAGAGCTTCTCCGAAGATAACCCCATCAATTAACCTTCCGGCACCGGGCAGGCGTCACACCGTATACGTCCACTTACGTGTTTGCACAGTGCTATGTTTTTAATAAACAGTCGCACCACCTGGTCACTTCGGCCAGCCCAGGCTCAGGGAGCAAGTCCCATCACCCAAACCGGCGTACCTTCTCCCGAAGTTACGGTACCATTTTGCCTAGTTCCTTCACCCGAGTTCTCTCAAGCGCCTTGGTATTCTCTACCTGATCACCTGTGTCGGTTTACAGTACGGTTCCTTCATATCTGAAGCTTAGAGGCTTTTCTTGGAAGCATGGCATCAACCACTTCGCGTCACCTCGCAGTGACACTCGTCATCAGCTCTCAGCCTTGATCGCCCGGATTTACCTAAGCAACCAGCCTACAACCTTAAACAGGGACAACCAACGCCCTGATGGCCTAGCCTACTCCGTCCCCCCATCGCAATATAAAGAAGTACAGGAATATTAACCCGTTTCCCATCGACTACGCATTTCTGCCTCGCCTTAGGGGCCGCTCACCCTGTCCCGATTAGCGTTGGACAGGAAACCTTGATCTTCCGGCGGGGGAGTTTTTCACCGCCCCCTTGTCGTTACTCATGTCAGCATTCGCACTTCTGATACCTCCAGCAAACCTCCCGGTTCACCTTCAACGGCTTACAGAACGCTCCTCTACCATGCATATAAATACGCATCCGCAGCTTCGGTTACCAGTTTAGCCCCGTTAAATCTTCCGCGCAGGCCGACTCGACTAGTGAGCTATTACGCTTTCTTTAAAGGATGGCTGCTTCTAAGCCAACCTCCTAGCTGTCTAAGCCTTCCCACATCGTTTCCCACTTAACTGGTATTAGGGACCTTAGCTGGCGGTCTGGGTTGTTGCCCTCTCGACGACGGACGTTAGCACCCGCCGTCTGTCTCCCGCGATTGTACTCCTGGGTATTCGGAGTTTGCATGGGGTTGGTAAGTCGGATGACCCCCTAGCCCAAACAGTGCTCTACCCCCCAGGGTAAGACGCGAGGCTCTACCTAAATAGATTTCGAGGAGAACCAGCTATCTCCGGGCTTGATTAGCCTTTCACTCCGATCCACAGCTCATCCCCGTCTTTTTCAACAGACGTGGGTTCGGTCCTCCAGTGCCTGTTACGGCACCTTCAACCTGGCCATGGATAGATCGCCCGGTTTCGGGTCTATTGCCTGCAACTATGACGCCCTATTAAGACTCGGTTTCCCTACGCCTCCCCTAAACGGTTAAGCTCGCTACAGACAATAAGTCGCTGACCCATTATACAAAAGGTACGCAGTCACAGAACAAGTCTGCTCCCACTGCTTGTACGCATACGGTTTCAGGTTCTATTTCACTCCCCTCTCCGGGGTTCTTTTCGCCTTTCCCTCACGGTACTGGTTCACTATCGGTCAGTCAGTAGTATTTAGCCTTGGAGGATGGTCCCCCCATCTTCAATCAGGATAACACGTGTCCCGACCTACTTGTCGCAAGCTCAGTACCACATCTTGGTTTTCGTGTACGGGGCTATCACCCTCTATCGCCGCACTTTCCAGAGCGTTCCACTAACCAACATGCTATCACTTGCAGGCTGTTCCCCGTTCGCTCGCCGCTACTGGGGGAATCTCAATTGATTTCTCTTCCTAAGGGTACTTAGATGTTTCAGTTCCCCTCGTTCGCCCCCTGCACCTATGTATTCAGTACAGGGTACCTGGCTTGCACCAGGTGGGTTTCCCCATTCGGACATCCCCGGATCAAAGTCTGTTTGCCGACTCCCCGAAGCTTTTCGCAGGCTACTACGTCCTTCATCGCCTCTGACTGCCAAGGCATCCACCGTATGCGCTTAGTCGCTTGACCATATAACCAAAGTTATCTGGACAAAGACTTTTCCCCGACCCCCTCAACACAGGCCGGGTACTTCATAGACAGGCACCGATCAAAGTGCCTGCCCGCCGGATGTTGTGACGCTTAAGTCACAGTATATTTACAACTCGTTTGGCCGCGCCGAATTGATTAAGCGCAGCCAGAACTTTCTATCTAAGGATTTCTCTTGCCACCCACAGCACCCAAAAGCGCCGCCAGTGCCAAGCTCAAATCCATAGACTCAGCTTGATTTACCTTGTTAAAGAACATTCCGGTGCAAAACCAGAAAAAAACCTACTAACCAATAGGCTTTTTTCTGATTCCAGTGATGCGTACTGGTAGGCCTGGGCAGATTTGAACTGCCGACCTCACCCTTATCAGGGGTGCGCTCTAACCAACTGAGCTACAGGCCTATAATCAACCAGTTGGCCACCGGCCGGAGCCTGAGGTCGGTGACCTCACCCGCTCTCTACCTCAAGCGGGGGTGCGCTCTAACCAACTGAGCTACAGGCCTTCAACTGGTGGAGCTATGCGGGATCGAACCGCAGACCTCCTGCGTGCAAGGCAGGCGCTCTCCCAGCTGAGCTATAGCCCCTCAAACTTGTCTTTTCCACACAATTAGCGCAAAAAATCCTGCGTTACCGACGCATCAACCGAACAAATGAAGACAAATGTGTGAGCACTCATCAGGTAGTGCCAACATCGTTTAAGGAGGTGATCCAGCCCCAGGTTCCCCTAGGGCTACCTTGTTACGACTTCACCCCAGTCATGAATCACTCCGTGGTGATCGCCCCCCCGAAGGTTAGGCTAACCACTTCTGGAGCAACCCACTCCCATGGTGTGACGGGCGGTGTGTACAAGGCCCGGGAACGTATTCACCGCGGCATTCTGATCCGCGATTACTAGCGATTCCGACTTCACGGAGTCGAGTTGCAGACTCCGATCCGGACTACGAAACGTTTTGTGGGATTGGCTCACTCTCGCGAGGTTGCAACCCTCTGTGCGTTCCATTGTAGCACGTGTGTAGCCCAGGTCGTAAGGGCCATGATGACTTGACGTCGTCCCCACCTTCCTCCGGTTTGTCACCGGCAGTCTCCTTAGAGTTCCCGCCATTACGCGCTGGCAACTAAGGACAAGGGTTGCGCTCGTTACGGGACTTAACCCAACATCTCACGACACGAGCTGACGACAGCCATGCAGCACCTGTCTCTCGGTTCCCGAAGGCACCAAGGCATCTCTGCCAAGTTCCGAGGATGTCAAGACCTGGTAAGGTTCTTCGCGTTGCATCGAATTAAACCACATGCTCCACCGCTTGTGCGGGCCCCCGTCAATTCATTTGAGTTTTAACCTTGCGGCCGTACTCCCCAGGCGGTCTACTTAGTGCGTTAGCTGCGCCACTAAGAAATCAAGTCTCCCAACGGCTAGTAGACATCGTTTACGGCGTGGACTACCAGGGTATCTAATCCTGTTTGCTACCCACGCTTTCGCACCTCAGCGTCAGTATCGAGCCAGGAGGCCGCCTTCGCCACCGGTATTCCTCCACATATCTACGCATTTCACCGCTACACGTGGAATTCTACCTCCCTCTCTCGTACTCTAGTCGGCCAGTATCGAATGCCATTCCCAGGTTGAGCCCGGGGATTTCACATCCGACTTAACAAACCGCCTACGCGCGCTTTACGCCCAGTAATTCCGATTAACGCTCGCACCCTCCGTATTACCGCGGCTGCTGGCACGGAGTTAGCCGGTGCTTCTTCTAAAGGTAACGTCACAGCTACGTGCTATTAACACGCAACCTTTCTTCCCAATTGAAAGTGCTTTACAACCCGAAGGCCTTCTTCACACACGCGGCATGGCTGCGTCAGGCTTTCGCCCATTGCGCAATATTCCCCACTGCTGCCTCCCGTAGGAGTCTGGACCGTGTCTCAGTTCCAGTGTGGCTGATCATCCTCTCAGACCAGCTAAGGATCGTCGCCTTGGTGAGCCTTTACCTCACCAACAAGCTAATCCTACGCAGGCTCATCTGATAGCGCGAGGCCCGAAGGTCCCCCGCTTTCCCCCATAGGGCGTATGCGGTATTAGCATGGTTTTCACCATGTTGTCCCCCACTACCAGGTAGATTCCTACGCGTTACTCACCCGTCCGCCGCTCTACTCAGCCCGAAGGCCTTTCGCGCTCGACTTGCATGTGTTAGGCCTGCCGCCAGCGTTCAATCTGAGCCATGATCAAACTCTTCAGTTTAAATCTTTTACCTCTGCAACCATCCCCCGAAAGGAACAACCGCAAGAGGGAAGGGTTACGCGAGTACCTCGCTTTACCCTTCAAATCATCGGCTCAGATACAACTCGAAATCAAATATTCATAAATGAATTAATGAGTCACTTGTTGTATCTGAATAGTCGTGACAACTATCCCAACAAGTGCCCACACATCTGTCTTCATTTGACTGTTAAACAACACCCTACCGCCAGGGGAGGGGTTTCGCTCTTGGGCTTAGCCCGAAGTGCGGACGCGTATTATACCGATCGCCATCGTCTTGGCAAGGGCTTAATTAGCAGCACCGGATTGCCAGTTTTCCCTTCAACTTTGACTCAACGTTCCAAAGCTAATCACTTGAAAGTGATCACCTTTCTGGCCAGAAAACCGGCCCGGGGAAGCTATGCCACCGCGAAGGGAGGCGAACTATACGCAGCCGGTATTTCCGGCGCAAGTCCTTTGGCAGGAAAATCCGCATATGTGCATTTGTGCCAGTCTCGGGGAGCGGGCGTTGCCACCGGACCGTTCACCCGATCTCAAACAGGTGATACTTTTTCTTGCCGAGCCGAACCAAAAAGAAGCGACCAAAGAGCGCCCGGGACGTATCGAAACACGCGGCTACTTCAGTGTTCTGGGCCCAGCCTACCGGGTGGTTATTGACCGTGACCGCATCCCGGCCCAACGCATCCTTCACCTGTTTGCCGGATGCGGCCATGCCGGCATCAACCAGGAGCTGGGTGAGGGTATCGGGAAAATCCTCTCGCCCCAGCGTCGACGCGGGCAGCCCATCCTGCCGCAGCTGCAGGACATCATCCTCCGACAACGCCTCGATCGACCCGCTGAACAGTGCGGCGGAAATCCGCTCGGCCCCCGCAAGCCCCTCCTCCCCATGTACCAGCCGGGTAACCTCCTTTGCCAGCACGGACTGCGCCTCCGGTTTGCCCTGCCTCAGGGCATCGGCCTCCTGCAGCGCGTCGATTTCGGCCACTTCCAGGAAAGTGAAGTATTTCAAGAACTTGTAGACATCAACATCCGCCGTTCCCAACCAGTACTGGTAAAAGGCGTAAGGCGAGGTGCGCGCCGGATCCAGCCAGATCGTGCCCGACTCGGTTTTGCCGAACTTGGTGCCATCCGCCTTGGTGACAAGGGGCATGGTGAGGCCGAAAACCTGCTTGCCATTCATCCGCCGCGTGAGGTCGATACCGCCGGTTATATTGCCCCACTGGTCCGACCCGCCAATCTGAAGGCTGCAGCCGAAGCGCCTGTTCAGCTCCGCAAAATCGAAGGACTGCAGGATTATATAGCTGAATTCGGTATAGCTAATCCCACTGCCATCGCGCTCGATACGCTGCTTGACGGACTCCTTCTGGATCATGGCATTGACTGAAAAGTGCTTGCCGACATCCCGCAGAAAGGTCAGCACGTCCATATTCGCGGTCCAGTCCAGGTTGTTTACCACCTCCGCCGAATTCTGGGTGCAATCAAATTCGATGAAACGGGCAACCTGGGACTTAAGCCTTTCAACCCAGCCATCCACCACCTCACGGGTGTTAAGCTGCCGTTCCTGGGCCTTGAAACTCGGGTCACCGATCAGGCCCGTGGCGCCCCCAACCAGGGCCAGCGGCCGGTGCCCGGCAAGCTGGAACCTGCGCAGCATCAACAGCGGCACCAGCGAACCTATATGAAGACTGTCCGCCGTCGGATCAAAGCCACAATACAGCGTACGCACCCCACCATCGAGCCAGGCGGGAAGGTCGGCCTCTCCCGCAATCTGGAATATCAAACCGCGAGCACGGAGGTCATCGAGTAGGGCGCTGCTCATTCAGACTCTCACTTTTACGTCGACGAGGGGGGCACTGGGCTGGGGGCGCCAACCATACAACAACGATCCTGTGCAAGTCATGTTTTGGCTTTGGCTTTTGTGTATTTTTTACTATACTCGAGCCCAAAGTCGATAATACGGATCGCCGGGGACATGCCACCAGCTATAAAAGAATCGCGGAGGGTTGCCGCCCTTCGCAGAGAGGACCGGTCTTTACCAAGATTTATTCTCCCCGGCAAAAGCATCATGGCTGGCGCGGCACTGGCCACCTGCTTCGCAAGCGGCTTGGTATTGCACTCATCCGAGGCAAAGCAGATTCCCCTGGACGATTCCCCGCGCACCGAGTTGCAACTGGAAGACACGTTCCGTTCCAGGGACCTTTGGCTGGTGACCAAACCCCCCCTTTCCGGATTCCAGCTCAATCTCGCCGAACCACCGCCCACACCAGGACCGCAGGTCGAGCCGGCCGGGCGGCCCTGGAAAGACCAGGTCGTCAAGCGCGGCGACAACCTGGCGCTGATATTCCAGAGGGCAGGCTTTGATAAACGGGATGTTCACCAGGTGGTTAGCGAAGCCACCGAAGGTGATGAACTCGCCCGCATCTTTCCAGGGCAGGTAATCTCATTCCAGGCCGATGAGACCGGTGCGCTGGCAGCTGTGCGCGTCGTCAAGTCACCACTGGAAACCATTATCTACCGCAAAGGGGAAACCGGTTTCACCAGCGAGCTCGTGAGCCGTACTCCCGAGGCCAGGGAGGCCTGGGCAAGGGCAAAGATCACCTCATCCCTGTTTCTCGCGGGTCGGGAGGCGGGGCTTTCCCAAACCACAATAATGGACCTGGCCAATATTTTTGGCGGTGTTATCGATTTTGTGCAGGACCCGCGCCAGGGCGACACTATCCACGTGGTCTATGAAGAGCTCTACGTCGGTGACGAAAAATATGCTGATGGCGCCATTCTGGCGGCTTCCTTCACCAACCAGGGCAAAACCTACAACGCCTTCCGCTTCGTAGATGCCAGCGGGGAGGCCAGTTACTACAACGAAGACGGCGTCAGCCTGCGCAAGACTTTCCTGCTCGCGCCCCTGGATTTCACCCGGATCAGTTCAAATTTCAACCTGAGACGGATGCACCCCATCTACAAGACCGTTCGCCCGCACCGCGGTACAGACTATGCCGCGCCCACCGGGACGCCGGTATACGCCGCCGGTGACGGCCGTGTCATCGAGTCAGGCTACAAAGGCACCAACGGCAATTACGTCTACATCAAGCACAGCGACCAGCACGTCACCCACTACCTGCACCTGAACAAGCGCATGGTTAAGGAAGGAGACCGTGTGACCCAGAGCCAGGTTATCGGCACGGTCGGCTCAACCGGGGCCGCCACAGGCCCTCACCTGCACTACGAATTTCTGGTAGACGGCGTCCACAAGGACCCGCGCACGATTGCCAAGACGCTGCCAAAGGCCAGCACCATTCGCGGTGCGGAACTGGCCGCCTTCCGGCAAGGCATACGCCAGAGCTCGCTGCAACTGGCCTCCCTGCGCTCAGATAGCCAGTTGGCTTTGAACAGCGCAGGCAAAGCGGGCAAAGCAAGCAACTGACCGTACCCATGGAAGGCGCCCTGTTCATCGGTTTGATGTCGGGCACCAGTGTCGATGGCATCGACAGCGCGCTGGTCAGCTGCCATGGCGAGCAGCTTGCTCTGATCGCCACCCACCAGCACGAGCTCCCTGAGGCGGTCAGGCAGCGCATAGCCGACATCAGCCATTCGGGAACAGACGAGATCGAGCGCATGGGTCCGCTGGACCGTGAGCTGGGCAGGCTGTTTGCCGCTGCCGCGCTGGCGCTGCTGGCAAAGTCGGGCCGACGCCCGGACCAGGTCCAGGCCATTGGTAGCCACGGCCAGACCATCCGCCACCGCCCCCCTTCCGCCGGCGCCGGGCCAGACAGCTTCACCCTGCAGCTGGGGGACCCTAATACCATCGCCGAAATCACCGGCATTACCACTGTTGCCGATTTCCGCCGCCGGGATATTGCGGCAGGCGGTGAAGGCGCTCCCCTGGCCCCCGCATTCCATGCCGCGGCCTTCGCCAAACCGGGCGTAAATCGGGCCGTGGTCAACATCGGCGGCATCGCCAACGCCAGCCTGCTGCGGGGGCCGGATCTGCTTATGGGTTTCGATACCGGGCCGGGCAACACCCTGCTGGATCACTGGGTGAAACGCCATCGCGGCCAGGATTTCGATCGCGATGGTCGCTGGTCGGCCAGCGGGGAAGTCTCGGAGGCACTGCTCGAAGACCTGCTCACGCACCCGTATTTCGCGATGTCCGGGCCGCGCAGTTCCGGCAAGGAGGCTTTCAACCTTCAGTGGCTGGATCAAAAACTGGGGGCGCACCCAGGATTGCAAGCCGTGGACGTGCAGGCCACCCTGGCGGAACTGACGGCCGTCACCATCGGCAGGGCGATAAGGCAGAGTGGTATCAAAGTCACGGAAGTATTTGTGTGCGGCGGGGGCGCCCACAACAGCAACCTGATGGATCGCCTGCGGCGGCAGCTGAAACCGGCCACCCTGGCCTCAACTGCCGCCATCGGCATGGATCCGGATTGGGTTGAAGCCGTCACTTTTGCCTGGCTGGCGCACCGCACCCTGAAAGGCCTGGCCGGCAATGCAGCTGCGGTAACGGGTGCGGACGGGCCGAGGGTTCTCGGCGGGATATTTCCGGCCGGCTAAATGGAGAAGGAGGAACCGCAGCCGCAGGTAGTGGCGGCATTGGGATTGTTGACGATAAAGCGGGATCCCTCGAGACCCTCGGTATAGTCCACCTCGGAACCCACCAGGTACTGGAAGCTCATGGGATCAACGAGGACGGTTACACCATCCTTTTCTATGGCCGCATCATCCTCAGCGGCATCCTCCTCGAAACTGAAACCGTACTGGAAGCCGGAGCAGCCGCCGCCGGTGATATAAACCCGCAGCTTCAGCGCCTGGTTTTCCTCCTCGGCCACCAGCTCGCGGACCTTGCGCACCGCGCGGGCGGACAGGTTGATACTCGCCGGGTTGAAGGACTCTGCTACAGACATCGGTGTTTCCTGGGGCTAAGCGCCGTCATCCCGGCGCACCATCGCCTCGCATTATGAGAAGACTGAGTATTTTAGTCAAGTTTAGCGGGGACGACCGCGAGCTCTGCAGGGTGCCCGGCCTCATGGCCTGGGGCCTCCGCGTTCACTGCTCCGGCTTTTTCCGGGTCGGCCATATGCGCCAGACTGCCATTGACCTCCGCGCCCGCAGCCATTTCCACCAGCACGTAGAAGACGTTGCCCTGGACCCTCGCCTTGGCAGCCAGTTCGAGGTGCCGTGTGGCGTAGACATCGCCCTGCACCGTGCCATTGATAACCACCGAAGGGGCGCGAATTTCGCCCTCGACCCGGCCCTTGTCCACCACTCTTACCAGCGCTTCCTTTCCGGGTTCGGCAATAATATTGCCTCGCACCAGACCCTCGATATCGAGTACCCCGCTGAAGCGGACCTCGCCCAGGATCACAGTGTCACTGGACACCAGGGTGGTCTTGCCCGACACGCTTATCGTCGATTTCTTGCTTCCCAACATGGGTAAACCTCTCCTCCAACTGCCAGGGGTATTCCTCCCTGACCTCAAATGCATTGGGCTTCAGGGTCCTGGCATGCACCTGCACAGTACCGGGCTCAAAACCCGCAGGCAGCGCAAGCTCGCCCTCCACCGACTGGAAATAGCGAAACTGCAAGGTGCCACCGCTCGCCCTGAAGTCCTCGCTGAGCTTCGCCAGCGAATACGTGACTGGCCGGCCATTCTCCTTCCCGCTGATCGCCACTGACAGGCTGCCCTTGAGCGGCTTGTGGGAGCGCGCCTCCTGCTGCACTACAATGCGATAAAAATAGTGCCCGGGCTGCTCCCCTGCCTTGAGCTCCAGGCCGCGTACGCTCAGGCCCGGCGCGATCGCCTCCGGGGAGATCAGGCTGCGGTAAAAGGCCAGCCCCTCCTCCAGACCAACAATTTCTTCCTTCTGGCCCGCCAGTTCCTTGCGCACCATTTCCAGTGCCTGGCGATCCACATCGTGCCGCGTACTCTGGATCGCCAGCTCGTTATCCCGCGATTTCAGTGTGTCCTGCACCGCCACCAGTTGCGACTGCATGGCTTTGTAGTCCTTCGGACTGGCCCCCATGCCGCGGTAGGCAAAATGCTGCCCGAGATAAAACCCGGCCTCCAGCACCAGGCCAAACACCAGCGTTACCCCGATGCCGATGACAAGCCGGCGCCGCTCGGCGAAAAAGGTCTTCAGGTCCAGGATGGCCAATGTCCAGCCTTCAGGGCAGCAGCCCGACCTGTTGCAGACCCATGGTTTCCGGCAGGCCCAGCATGATATTCATATTCTGCACCGCCTGCCCGGAAGCACCCTTGACCAGGTTGTCGATGGTGGACATGACCACGACCATGTCCCGACCCTGCGGCACCGTCACCGCAAGCTGGCAACGGTTGGCCCCGCGCACGGTGCGGGTCTGGGGAAACATGCCGGCCGGCAGCACATCGACGAACGGCTCGTCGGCGTACCAGCTTTCATAGAGTGCCTGCAAATCCCCGGCGTCACCCAACAGTCGCGCATACAGGGTCGCATGAATTCCCCGGATCATAGGCAGCAGGTGGGGTACAAATGTCACGCTCACCGGCTGGCCGGCCACATCCGCCAGGCCCTGCTCAATCTCCGGCAGGTGGCGGTGGCCACTGACGCCGTAGGCCTTGAAACTGTCGGCCACCTCGCTCAGCAGATTGTCAATTTTCGCCTGGCGCCCGGCGCCGCTGACACCGGAGGCCGCACTGGCGATCAGGTGCTCCGGGTCCACCAGTTTGTGGGCCAGCAGCGGGATGAAGCCCAGCTGCACCGCAGTTGGGTAGCAGCCGGGACAAGCTACCAGCCTGGCACCCGCGATCGCCGCCCGGTTGACTTCGGGCAATCCATAGACCGCCTCCTCCAGGCATTCGGGGCTGGCGTGCGCCTCGCCGTACCAGCGCGACCACAGGGCGGCATCCCGCAGGCGGTAATCGGCTGACAGGTCGATCACCCGCGCGCCCGCGGCCAGCAACTGTGGCACCAGGTTCATGGCAACATTGTGGGGGGTGGCGAAAAACACCACATCACAGGCCGCCAGCTCGTCCACGTCCGGCTCGGAGAATGCCAGGTCGTAGTGACCGCGCAGGTTGGGAAACAGCTCGTCCACCCGGCGCCCGCTCTCGGCGCGCGAGGTTATGGCTACCACCCGTGCCCGCTCGTGTGAAGCCAGCAGGCGCAGCAGCTCGACACCGGTGTAGCCGGTGCCGCCGACAATGCCAATTTTTACCATTTCCCTATCCAGATTTCGTCCAGGCAAGACTGCAGACCCGTTGGCGAAGATGCGCCGCCTCGGGAGCGCCAGTATAAAAGCAATGGCAGGCGAGATAACTGGTAATATTGTTTTTTTTGCAATGAGCCCTGTTACGCGTGCGCGAGTCGCTCAAAAACTACCGGCGCTATCTTGCCAACCACGACTCGGCCATGGCCTACGCGGTGCTGGGTGTCGTCGGGGGTGTCGCCTCGGGACTGGTGGTGCTGGCGTTCGAGCTGGCTATCCGCGCTGTGGCCCGGATGTTCGGTGTGGGCGGTGATGGCGAGGGCTTCGAGGACCTTCCGCGCTGGATGGCCTTCGCACTGCCGGCCGCGGGCGCCAGCGTTCTGGGCGTCTTCTATATGCTGCTGAAGCCGGCTGACAGGGAAACCGGTATCGTCCATCTGATCAGCCGGATGCACTCCCACTACGGCGCCCTGCCCCTGCGCAATGCCCTGTTGCAGTTCGGCGCCGGCGCCTTTGCCCTGGGCACGGGCCAGTCAGGCGGCAGGGAGGGGCCGGGGGTACATTTGGGCGCCGCTATCAACAGCCTGCTCGGCCAGGCCCTGGCACTGCCCAGCAGCAGCCTGCGCACCCTGATCGCCTGCGGTACCGCCGGCGGTATCGCCGCCGCCTTCAACACGCCGTTGGCCGGGGTTATCTTCGCAATGGAGGTTATCGTCGCGGAGTACACCGTGGCAGGCTTCATTCCGGTGCTGCTGGCGGCGGTGGCGGCATCCGCCGTGAGCCGATTGCTATCCGGCGGCGATGGAGCCCTGCTGGGAATCCCGATGGTGGAGCTGAACTCCCTCTGGGAGATGCCCTATATCCTGCTACTGGGATTCGCCTGCGGGGCGGCGGCAGCCCTGTTCGTCCGGGTGCTGCGCTTTACCGCGCAATACTCCCACTGGCCCGTGGCCATACGCTTCGCCCTCGCGGGCTGTTTTACCGGCGCCATAGCCCTGGCCATGCCGGAAGTGCTGGGCCTGGGCTACGATTCCCTCGGTCGAATCCTCGACAACCAGCTGCTGCTCGGCACGCTACTGCTGCTGGCACTGTGCAAGATCCTGGCCACCGCCGTGAGCTGCGGCGCGGGCCTGCCGGTGGGCCTTATAGGCCCGAGCCTGCTGATCGGCGCCTGCATTGGCGGCGCGGTGGGCAGCGCTGCCCATCTATTGCAGCCTGGGCTCGCCTCCGACCTTCCGCTGTACATAGCCATCGGCATGGCCGCGGCGATGGCAGCCACTCTCAACGCCCCCCTGGCGGCAATGCTGGCAGTTATCGAGCTGACCCATAGCATCGACATCGCCATGCCCGCCATGTTGGCGATCGTCGCGGCGTGTCTCACCAACACCGGGATCCTGCAGCAGCGCTCCGCCTACGCACAGATATTGTTACAGCTGCAGCGGGTAGTGCCGGGAGACCCCCTGACCAGGCTGCTGCACAACACCGATGTCACCGCCACCATGGATGTGCGGGTTGTGAGAGTGCCTATCCTGCTGGCCCAGGACGACCTGGTTCCCCTGCTGGAGTTCATACCCGTGTGGTGTCTGGTAGAGCGGGAGGGCGAGGACCTGTACCTCGTGCGCGGCGATGAACTCATCCCGTGGCTGCAGCAGGCACTTGCCGCAAGCGAGAGCGCCGACCTGACCGGGGCCGCCATCAGGCGCTGGAGCATCGCCCCGGTACCACTCCAGGCGAGCCTGCGCCAGGCCATGGACACCCTGCGGGCCAGTACCGCGGAGGCCGTTTGCGTCTACGAGCGCAGCCGCGCCACTGGAAAGCAGATCCTGCACGGCGTGGTGACCCGGGAAAGTATCGAAAAATTCACCCTCGATCGACTCTGACAGGAATCCGGGAGACACGCGCATGCTCTGGCTGAAAGCCTTCCATCTCATCTTCGTCGTGTGCTGGTTTGCCGGGCTGTTCTACCTGCCCCGCATCTTCGTCTACTACGCCGCCAGCGAACACCCCGAGACACGGCAACAGCTGGCGGTGATGGCCCGCCGGCTGTACCGCTTCGTCACGCCCTTCATGCTTATCGCCATCGCCCTGGGCCTGGCCATGATGGCGCAAAATCCCGACTACTACCTGCATGCCACCTGGCTGTGGCTGAAGCTGGCCGGCGTCGCCTTCCTGGTCGTCTACCACTTCCAGTGCGGCCGCTATGTCAAGGCCATCAACGCCGATGCGAACCGGCACAGCCACGTGTTCTACCGCTTTTTCAACGAGGTCCCGGTCATTTTCCTGTTTGCCATCGTGTTGCTGGCGGTGCTGAAGCCATTGTGATGAGCGCGACGGCCCCACGAGACCACCGGCCGCTGGATATTCCCGGCCACAGCCCCGATAATTTGTCTCCAGTCCGGCCACAGGATGACCATGAGCACTTCAGAGCAATTGTTTGAACGCGCCCGGCGCCATATCCCCGGCGGTGTCAACTCGCCGGTACGCGCTTTCAAGGCCGTGGGCGGCACCCCGGTGTTTATCGACCGCAGCGACGGCGCCTATGTCTTCGACTGCGAGGGCAAGCGCTACATCGACTATGTGCTGTCCTGGGGCCCCATGATCATGGGCCACAATCACCCCGAGGTGCGGGAGGCGGTAATCAGGCAGTGCGGGAAGGGCCTCAGCTTCGGCACCCCCACCGAGCTGGAAATCGAGCTGGCGGACCGGCTCTGCGCCATCATGCCCGGCATGGAGCTGGTGCGCATGGTCAGTTCGGGCACCGAGGCCACCATGAGCGCCATCCGCCTGGCCCGGGGCTATACCGGGCGCGACACCATCGTCAAATTCGAGGGCTGCTACCACGGCCACTCCGACTCCCTGCTGGTGAAGGCCGGTTCCGGCGCCCTCACCCTGGGCGTGCCCAGCTCCCCCGGGGTGCCAGCGGCGCTGGCCGACCTCACCCTGACCCTCACCTATAACGACCCGGACGGAGTCAGGGCCGCGTTCGCCGAGCACGGCGAGCGTATCGCCTGCGTCATCGTCGAACCGGTGGCGGGCAATATGAGTTGCATTCCGCCCGCCCCGGGCTTCCTGGAGACACTGCGGGAGGTCTGCAGCGACAGCGGCGCCGTGCTGATCCTGGACGAGGTGATGACGGGCTTTCGTTTTGGCCTGCCCGGCGCCCAGGGCTACTACGGTATCGAGGCCGACCTCACCACCCTGGGCAAGGTCATCGGCGGCGGCATGCCGGTGGGCGCCTTCGGCGGCAAGCGCGAGATCATGGAGCGCATCGCCCCACTGGGCCCGGTCTACCAGGCGGGCACCCTGTCGGGCAATCCCGTCGCCATGAGCGCTGGCCTGGCGACGCTGGACATCATCTCCCGCCCCGGTTTCTATGAGCCGCTGTTCCAGCGCACGGTTCAGCTTTGCGACGGCCTGCGGGAGGCGGCCCGGACGGCCGGGGTGCCCTTCACCACCAATTGCGCGGGCACCATGTTCGGCGGCTTTTTCACCGCGGCGGAACAGGTTGGCAACTACGCCCAGGTGATGGCCTGCGATATTCCCGCCTTCAACCGGTTCTTCCACAGTATGCTGGCCCAGGGGGTCTACCTGGCGCCGGCGTCCTACGAGGCGGGTTTCATGTCCAGTGCCCACAGCGACCGGGACATCGCCGACACCGTTGCGGCGGCAGCCGTGGCCATGGCCGAACTTTGAGCGAGGAACAGGCGATGACCTTCTCCACCCAGCGCGGCCCCTTTCCCCGGACCCGGATGCGGCGCCTGCGCGCCAGCGCCTTCTCCCGCGCCCTGGTGCGCGAGACCACGCTGACGCCGGCGGACCTGATCTTCCCGGTGTTCGTGCTCGAGGGCAGTGGTCAGCGCGAGGCCATCGCGTCCATGCCCGGGATCGAGCGCCTGAGTATCGACCTGCTTGCACAGCAGGCGCGGGAACTGCAACAGCTGGGCGTACCCGCGGTGGCGTTGTTTCCCGTAGTGGACGCAGCGCGCAAGAGCCTGCTGGCCGAGGAGTCTTACAACGCCGACGGCCTGGTACAGCGCGCGGTGAAGTGCCTGAAAGATGCCGTACCCGAGCTGGGGGTGATTACCGATGTCGCCCTCGACCCTTACACCACCCACGGCCAGGACGGCATCATCGATGCCGCGGGGTACGTAGTGAACGATATCACTACCGAGGTACTGGTGAAGCAGG
Organism: uncultured Gammaproteobacteria bacterium; assembly: GCA_963700715.1. GTDB lineage: Bacteria > Pseudomonadota > Gammaproteobacteria > Pseudomonadales > Halieaceae > JARRPM01. Next base: position 151,928 of record CAVOYP010000004.1, on the reverse strand, counting down.
CACTCTCCCATGCGGCGGCGGGCGCTGATGTGGTGGCGCCCTCGGACATGATGGATGGCCGCATCGGCGCCATCCGGGCGCAGCTGGAAGCCGACAGCTTCCACAACACCCTGATCATGGCCTACTCGGCCAAGTATGCATCCAGCTACTACGGCCCGTTCCGGGACGCGGTGGGCTCCGCCGGCAACATCAAGGGCGGCAACAAGTACAGCTACCAGATGGATCCCGCCAACAGCGACGAAGCCCTGCACGAGTGCGCCCTGGACCTGGCTGAAGGCGCGGACATGATCATGGTGAAGCCGGGCATGCCGTATCTCGACATCGTGCGTCGGGTGAAGGACGAGCTGAAGGCCCCCACCTTCGCTTACCAGGTCAGCGGCGAGTACGCCATGCACATGGCGGCCTTCCAGCAGGGCTGGCTGCAACAGCAGCCGGTGATGCTGGAGTCACTGCTGGCGTTCAAGCGCGCCGGCTGCGACGGCATCCTCACCTACTTCGCCCTCGAAGCCGCCAGGGCGTTGCAGTAGGCGCGGCATGCGATTACTCCTCCTGTGCATCCTGGGGTGGCTCACAACCGCGACGGTTGCCCGGGCCGAGTGCGACTGCCTGTGGCAGGGTTCCTTTGTCGACGTGCAGGCCGGCACCGACCTGGTAGTGAGCGGCACGGTGGCCCGCGCCAAGGGCAACTCCATTGACCTGGCGGTGGAGCGCACCCTGCGCGGCAGCACCGACGCAACGGAAATCCGCATCTGGCTGAAAACCGCTGATTACTGCCGTCCGGAAGCGGAGCTGTTCCCCCCCGGCAGCGAGTGGGTCATGGCACTGTCGAGGATCGTTGAGGACGTGCCCGGCGGTTTCAACCCGAACACACCCAATGTGAGCTATGGCCGCCCCGGGGATTACAGCCTGTCCAGCTGCGGCGGTTACTGGCTCAGCCGCAGCGGTGACTGGGTGAGCGGCAACCTGGTGCAGGCGCCGCGCTGGGTGCGCGATCCCAAAATGACCCCGGTGCTGATCGATCTTCTCGTCGCTTTTATCGATGGCCGGGTGGATGCCCGGGCCCTGGCCGAAGCAAGCCGCGAGGACCCCGCGGCGCGCGAGCTGATGCTCGATACGAAAGCCTTCCTGCGAGAGACCGACTGAATTGGGATCGGGTGAGATTGTGATAAGCTTTGCACGCTCGTGGCTTTTATACTGATTCTCATTTTCCTGGACATCGTCGTTATCAAATTGCCTATTCAAACTGCTTTGCACCCCAATCCCGCTCGGAGATATTATTGATGGACTGGCAGGCCTGGTTCACTGTCGGGCTGACCCTCGCGGTAATGGCCACGCTGATCGCGATTCCTCGCCTCACCACCGACATGGTGCTGATGGCGGCCTTACTGCTGCTCAGCAGCACCGGCATTCTGGAGCCTGATGAAGCCCTGTCGGGATTCGCCAACAGCGGCCTGATGACGGTCGCGGCGATGTTCATTGTGGCGGCGGCCATTCGTTCCTCGGGCGGTGTCGATCTGGTCGTAGAGCGTATGCTGGGACGACCGACAGGCGCGAGGGGCGCGCTGGTGCGGCTGATGCTGCCGGTCGTCGGGCTCTCCGCTTTCCTGAACAATACGCCGGTGGTAGCCACCATGATACCGGCGGTGAGCCAGTGGGCGCGGCGGATCAAGGTGCCCAGTTCGTCGCTGATGATTCCACTGAGTTATGCCTCGATCCTCGGGGGTACCATCACGCTGATCGGCACCAGCACCAATCTTGTGGTCAACGGACAGTACCAGGTGCTGACCGGGAAGCCCGGATTCGCGTTATTCGATATCGCCCCGATCGGGCTGATCGTCGCGCTCGTCGGCACTGTTTTCGTGATATTCGTAGCGCCGCTGCTGCTCAAGGTGCGGCGCAGCCCCGACCAGACCTTCGCCGATACCCGCAGCTTCACCTTCGAAGTTGCGGTGGCGCGCGATGGCCCGCTGGTCGGCAGGTCCATCCAGCAGGCGGGGCTGCGCCACCTGGAGCGGATTTACCTCGCCGAAATTGAGCGCGAGGGTAGCGTAATCACCGCCGTGACGCCCGAAGAGGTATTGCGCGGCGGCGACCGCCTGGTGTTCGTGGGCGAGACCGAGGCCATCGTCGATGTGCTGCGCATCAATGGTCTGGTGGCTGCCGTCGGCAGCCAGCCCTCGCTGGAACGCAAGGTACCGGAACGCCGACTGGTGGAAGCGGTGGTGGCTGAATACTGCGAAATCGTGGGCCACACGATCCGCGATGGTCGTTTCCGCGACCGCTACGGCGCGGTCGTTTTGGCCGTGGCACGCAACGGGGAGCACATTCGCGGGCGCCTGAGCTCGATCATCCTTGCCCCCGGTGACCTGCTGTTGCTTGAGATGCGGCCGGGAGACGTCGAGCGCCTCAGGCAATCGCGCGACTTCCTGCTGATGAATGTGCTCGATCACGAACTGCCGGATCACTCGCGCGCATTGCTCTCCTGGGCGATTCTGGGCGGGATTATTGCGCTGGCAACCACGGGTATCATGAGCATGCTCAATGCCTCTCTGCTGGGCGTGGCGGCAATGCTGGCAACGCGCTGCATCAGCGCGAGCGAGGCGCGGCGTTCCCTTGACCTGCCGGTGCTGGTGACTATCGCGGCAAGCTTCGCGCTCGGCAATGCACTCGAGAAGACCGGGGCTGCGGATTTCCTCGGCAACAGTATCGTGGCGGGTGCCGGCAATGACGCCTGGCTGCTGCTCGCGCTCGCCTATCTCAGCGTGATGGTGTTGACCGAACTGATCACCAACAATGCCGCTGCCATGCTGATGCTGCCGGTAGTGCTGGCGATCACACAGACCGCAGGTCTCAACGATGTGCCCTATGTGATGGCCGTGATGATGGCTGCCTCGGCGAGCTTTGCCACACCGATTGGCTACCAGTGCAACCTGATGGTCTATGGGCCCGGCGGCTACCAGTTCTCCGATTTCCTGCGCATCGGCGTACCGATGAACCTGCTGATGGCGCTGGTCACCATTGTCGCCATCCCTTTCATCTGGCCGTTAAAAGGTTGAATGGCGCCCGATGATCAGCAGCAAGCGAATCACCCTGCGCACGCTCGCCAGCGGCGCCGAGCTGCATATTCGCGTCTATAGCGTCAGGGGACGCGACCCCACGGCAAAAACAGCCTATATCCAGTCCAGCATGCATGGCTCGGAGGTACAGGGGAATGCCGTAATCGCGCAGCTGCTGGAGCATTTTGCCGCCTCCCCGCCCCGGGGCAATGTGGTGCTGGTGCCAAACGCGAATCCCTACGGGATCAACCAGAAAGGCGGCGAGTACACCATGGGCAGGTTTGACCCGACCACCGGTGACAACTGGAATCGCGCCTACTTCCTGCCGCAGCTGGCGCCGCCGAAGGCCTTGCCCTGGCCGGAGCTCAGCAGGCGTTACCGGGCCGCCCTTGGCGCCGCGGTGCGCAGGGAACTGCGCGGCAATATTCCGTTCGCGCGCAAACTTGCCCTGACCCTGCAGTCACTGGCACTGGCGGCGGATTATGTGCTCGACCTGCACTGCGCCAATAATTCGGCGCGGCACCTCTACGCCCCCGAGTATGCGCAGGACTGTGCCCGCTACCTGGGGATCCCGCTGATCCTGTCCGTTCCCGATGCCTTCGGTGGCGCCCTCGACGAGGCGCAGAGCTGCCCCTGGTGGCGGCTGTGGAAATCGCTGCAGGCCAGAGGCTATGACGACCTGCCACCTGCGAGCGAGCTGCCACAGGGCTACACCGTGGAACTCGGCGACCAGGAGCGGATCTCCCGGGCCGATGCCCGCGCCGATGCCGCCGGGATACTGAACTTCCTGCGCTATAAAGGCGTGGTGCCTGGTCGCGCCAAGGCGCCGTCGCGCAGCTATATCTGCCCGCTGTCCTGCTACAAGGTGATCCACTCAAGCCACGCCGGCCTCACCGACTTCGCCCCGGTGCTGGGGCGACAGGTCAAGCGCGGCGAGCTGCTGGCGCAGACCCTGCAGTTCGGGGCGGCACCGATGTGGCAGCCCACGCTGGCCGAGGAGGATTGCATCCCGGTCCTGCACTACAGCTCGGCGGTGGTGCACGAGGGTGACGAACTGATCAAGGTATTCACCAACTACCGTACGGTTCGGTAGGGGGCGCAGCCCTCAGCGCTTGCGCCAGAGGGCGCGCCGGGGGTTCCTGCCCTCCACCAGGTCCATCAGCTCATCGAGCATCATCAGCGACAGGCCCCAGATGCAGCGGCCCTGGTAGAAATAACAGGGCAGCGGCATTTTGATTCCCTTGTAGGTCCACTCCATCTGTTCGCGGTTGTCGGTATCGAGCAGGAACTCCAGCGGCACCCAGACCACTTCCGCCACTTCCTCGTTGGGTCTGAAGCTCACCTCACGCCGCAGGCGAAAGACGAAGGGCGTGACCGCCATGCCAAAGGGTCCCTTGCGGGGCCGGGTGATGATATCCGACAGGCGGCCGATACACTGGTCCTCCTCGGTGAGGCGCAGTCCCACCTCCTCCTCGGTCTCGCGCACTGCCACCGCGAATCCGTGGGCGTCGGCCTTGTCCATACGCCCGCCGGGAAAAGCCATGTGGCCGGACCAGGGGTCCCCCTCCCTTTCCGCCCGCTTAATCATTAGAATGTGCAGCTCGCCTTCACGCACCTGCAGGATCATGGCAACGGCAGAGCGCCGCATCAGCCGGCGCCAGACTTTTCTGCCCGGACTGTGGTCGGACAGTCGGCTTTCGATAAGTTCCAGCAGTGGTACAGGCACAGGGCGTCGTCCGCAGGGGTTTAGCCGATTAAGCCAGCCGCCGGCGCCGGATACAAGTCGCGACCGATAGGGACATCATGACAACCACTCCCCTGCTTGAACTGCGCAAGGTCAACCTGGTCTACCGGGCGCTGCCCGCCCTGCGCGATATCAACTGGGCTCCGCTGCCCGGCCAGCAGTGGGCCTGCCTCGGGCCCAACGGCGCCGGCAAGACCAGCCTGGCCCGGGTGCTGAGCGGCCAGGCGACCCATTTTTCCGGCGACTACACCCGCTGTGCCGAGCTGGCGGCAAAAGGCGTCGCCTACGTTTGCTTCGAACAGGCAAGGGCCCTGTGCGACCGCGACCGCAAGCTCGATGACTCCGAGTTCCGCGCGGATGCCAGCGACCCGGGCACCACGGTGCAGTCGGTCATCCTCGGCGGGCAAGCGCCCGACGAGCGCTTCCAGCACTGGGTCGAACGCCTGCATATTGGCCATATCCTGCAGCGGGGGCTGCGCTTCATCTCCACCGGCGAAATGCGCAAGACCCTCTTGATCAGGGCGATTCTGAACGAGCCTGCACTGCTGATCCTGGACAGCCCCCTGGACGGCCTGGACCTTGCCAGCCAGGCTGAAATGCGCCGCATCATCGATGAATTGCTGCTATCGGATATGGCTGTGCTGCTGCTGTGCCGGCAGCTGGAGGACATCCCGGCGGCTACGACCCATGTCATGGTGCTGGCCGGCGGCGGCCTGGTCACGGCCGGTGCCCGCGCCGCTGTCCTGGCCGACCGCGAGGTGCAGGCCCTGATGAATCCGCCCATGGCTGAACTGGGCACCCTGCCCGCTCCCACGCCCCGCCCGTACCAGCTGCCCGCCGGCGGGCCGCTGCTGGAACTGCGCAACGTGAACGTGAGTTACGGCGATCTGGTGGTGCTGCGCGGGGTGAACTGGGTCATGGGCCGGGACACCCACTGCTGCGTCGCGGGGCCCAACGGCTGCGGCAAGACCACCCTGCTCAGCCTGATCACCGGCGACAATCACAAGGCCTATGGCCAGGACATCACCCTGTTTGGCATTCGCCGCGGCAGTGGCGAGAGCGTGTGGGACATCAAGCAGAAATACGGCCAGCTCGATACCCAGCTGCACCTGAACCATGTGCGCGGCATGCGGGTGGTGGAAGTGGTGGTGTCCGGTTTCTTCGACACCATAGGCCTGTACGATGACTGGGGCGACGTGCAGCGCGACAGCGCGCTGCAGTGGCTCGACGCCCTGGGCCTGTCCGCCTACAGCAGGGAAGGCTTCGACGCCCTCTCCTTCGGCCTGCAGCGCATGGTGCTGCTGGCCCGCGCGATGGTCAAATCGCCGATCATATTGCTACTGGACGAACCTACCCTGGGGCTGGATGGCCACCACCGCAAGCTGATGCTGCGCGCCATCGACCATATCGCCGCCAACAGCGACACCCGGGTGATTTTTGTCAGCCATTCGGCAGGGGAGGTTCCGGCCTGCATCAACCAGCATCTGCTGTTCGAGCCGATGGCGGATGGTTTCAATGTCGTATGCCGGGAGTAACTGGCCGCCGCGTGTCGCGGCGACCAGGGCTCAGGCAGCCGCAAGCACCGCGCGATCCTCCGGCCGCCGGATCGCAAAGAACACCGCATACAGTGTTGGCACCACGATCAGGGTCAGCAAAGAGGCAAAGCCGAGGCCGGCCATGATCGTCACCGCCATGTTTTCAAAGAACACGTCCGTCAGCAGCGGAATGAGCCCGAGAATGGTCGTGGCCGCCGCCAGCACCACCGGGCGAACCCGGCTGACGCAGGAGTCCAGCAGGGCCTCGTAGGAATCCTTGCCGCTGGCGATCTGCTGGTCTATTTCCTCGATGAGGACGATGGCGTTCTTGATCAACAGGCCGATCAGCGACAGCGCGCCCAGCAGGGACATGAAGTCGAAGGCACCGTCGAAAGCAAGCAGGCCCACGGTTATGCCGACGATGGCCAGCGGCACGGTCAGCCAGATGATGGCCGGCTGGCGCAGCTTGCCGAACAGGAAAATACTGGTGAGGATCATCAACAGGAAACCCAGGGGCAACGAGGCCGCGAGGCCCAGCTGGGCGTTCTTTGCATCCTCGTATTCGCCGCCCCATTCCAACTGGTAACCGGGCGGCAACTCTATCGCCTCGATCTGCGGTTGCAGGCGCGCCAGCAGCGGGCCGACCATCCCATCCACCGGATTCGCAGGAAGCGATGATGGTCTGCATGCGGTCGCGCCCCCGGATCACGGAATTCTCCCAGCGGGTTTCGTAACCCGAGACGACCTGTGATACCGGCACGGTACGACGCAGCACCGGGCTCCACACCTGGGTGTCGCGCACCTCATCGATATTGCCGCGCTCCTCCGCGGGTGCGCGCAGGCGGATGGGCAGCTGGCGATTGCCATCGCGATAACGTCCCACGTCGATGCCATCGAAGGCAAACTTGAGGGCGCTCCCCAGCTCCTGGCGATCCACTCCCAACTGGCGAGCAAGCTGTTCATCGAAAATCGGGGTCGCCACCTTTACCGGGGAGCGCCAGTCGTTGCGCACATCGGTGGAGTAGGGATCGGCCCGCATGATGGCCTCCGCGGTATCCGCCAGGCGGCGCAGCACTTTCTCATCCGGCCCGGAGAATCGCGCCTCGATCCTGGCATCGCGACCGGGACCGATACGCAACGGCTTGAGCATGGGGTCGGTCCAGGGCATCTCCTGTTGCATGAAGCTCCGGGTGGCGGCAACCATCGCCGGAATCTGCTCGCGATTCCGCGTGCGAACAATGACCTGGGCGTAGACCGGGCTGGGCTCCTTGGCGTCGTAGACAAGGGTAAAGCGCTGGTGCGGGCCGCCGATGACCACAGCGGTCTGCACCACGCCCGGCTGGCTGCGGATGAATTCGCTGACCCGCAGGGCGTCTTCACGCGTCTTGCGGATATCGGTGCCCTCCGGCTCCCACACGTCGACAAAAAACAGGGGGGTGCGCGAATCCGGAAAGAAGCCGCTCTTGATCGAGCCAAAGCCGATCAATGCCAGGGCGAATACTGCCACTACCACCGCCAGGGTGATCCAGCGCTGGTTGATTGCGGCGGCCACCGCCGACCGGTAAGCCTGGAACAGCCTGCCGGCATAGGGATCCCTGTCCCCGGCGGCGTCAGCGCTGCCGGTCTTCAACAACAGGGCGCACAACAGTGGCGTGGTGCTGATCGCGGTTATCCAGCTGAGCGACAGGGAGATAAGGATCACGTAAAACAGGGAACTGGCAAATTCGCCGGTATTGTCCGGCGACAGGCCGATGGCCGAGAACGCGAGGATACCGATCACCGTGCCACCCAACAGGGCCCAGATGGTTCTGCCAACGGCCTCGCCGGCGGCCTGCACGGCTTTCATACCGGTCTGCATGCGCACCTGCATGCCCTCGGCCACCACAATGGCGTTGTCCACCAGCATGCCCAGCGCGATCACCAGGGCACCCAGGGAAATTCGCTGCAGCTCGATGCCGAACAGGTACATCAGCAGCAGGGTGCCCGCCACCGTGATCAGCAGTACCGCGCCAATGACGATTCCGGTGCGTATCCCCATAAATGCCAGCAACACCACCAGCACGATGGCCACCGCCTCACCCACGCTGACGATGAAGCCGCTGACCGAGCTCTTCACCTCCTGGGGCTGGTTATAAACTGTCTCCAGCGTCATGCCGATGGGGATGATCGGCAGCAATGACTCGAGCATCTCGTTGACGCGTGCGCCGACCTCGACCACATTTTGCCCGGCTGCCATGGAAATGCCGATACTCAGGGCAGGCTGGCCGTTAAGGTAGTAGATTTTTCCGGGCACTTCCTCGTAGGCCCGGGTGATGGTGGCAAAGTCCTTCAGCCGGACAAGCCTCCGGTCACTGGAGCTGATCAGCACTTCGCCTATTTCCTGCACGGACTGGAAGTCGCCGGTGGGACTGAAGCGCACGTAGTCATCGCCGACCTGTACACTGCCCGCGTCAACTACCACGTTCTGGGAACCCAGCACGGACTGCAACTGGCTGAGTTCCAGTCCCATCTCCGCCACGGTGCTGCGGGGGAGGTCCAGGTACACCACCTCGCGCTGCTCGCCCTCTATCGACACTTTGCGCACTCCGTCCACCAGCACCAGCTGCTTCTTGATGGCATCGGCCGTATCGTGCAGATCACGCCAGCTGTAACCCTCGCCCGTCAGCATAAGATAAATGCCGAATACGTCGCCGAAATCGTCGAACACCATGGGCGCCTGGGCACCCGGTGGCAGCAGCGGCGTCACATCGCTGATCTTGCGCCGCAGCTCGTCAAAGATATCGGGCAGGTCAGCGGATTTGTACTCATCCTTGAATTCCACGACGATATCGGAAAGGCCCGGACGCGACACCGACATCTTGATCCGCTTGAGCTGCGGCATTTTCTGGATGGCGTCTTCCAGGTGATAGGTCAGTTCATCCTGCACTTCCCGCGCGGATGCGCCGGGATAGCGCGTGAGGATCTTGGCGGACTTGATGGTAAATGCCGGATCTTCCAGCTTGCCCATCCGCTCGAACGCCATCAGGCCGCCACCGACCATGATGATCACCAGCAACCAGGAAACGACCCGGTTTTTTACCGAATATTCACCGACATTCATGGCCGCAGCACCCCGGTACTATCCGCATGGCTCAGTTGGGATCGCCCGCGCGCGGTGCAGCCTGCTCGCGTTCGGCCATTCTGGTCACCCGCATCCCCTGCGCCAGGTAGGGTGCACCCACGGCGATTATTTCTTCACCCCCGACCAGCCCGTCGGTGATCTCCAGCATGCTCCCGGACAGCCGACCGATGGATACCTTGCGTGGTGATACGGTCATCGACACCGGGTCGAGCAACCACACGCGGGGTTCGAGGCCCGCGTCCGCCTGCACCGCCTGGGCCGGAACCCACTTCACGCTGTCGACGCTGACGAGCCCACTCAGGTCGAGCGATACGGTCGCCGTCATCCCGGGCAGCACGGTAAATTCCGTGGGCGCCGGCATGGTAAGGGTGGCTCTGAAGGTCTGGGTCTGCGGGTCCGCCCTGGTGGAGACTTCCTTGGGCTGCAGCGCGAAAGTCTGCTCGCTCCTGCCCTGGAACGTGGCGGTGGCTCTCACTGCCGGTTCCGTATGCCCCGGGTTGCCGACCTCCCTGCTCACGCCGCCGCGAATACTGCGCACCAGGGATTCAGGCAGGTCAATGACAATGTCCAGCTGGTTGATATTCTGCAGCCAAATCACCGCTTGCTTGGCGGCCACCTCCTCGAAGTTTTCCACGCCGCGCTGGGCAATACGGCCGGCAAAGGGTGCGGTGAGTATGGTGTATTCAAGGTCCTTGCGGGCCTGGGAAAGTGCTGCTGTCGCGCTGCGGTACTCGGCTTCCATCCGATCGAAATCCAGGCGCGAGATATTGCCGGCCTTCACCAGCTCCCTCGCGCGCTTGAAATTGCTCTGTGAGTTGTCAAACCTGGCCTGGCGGTCCTCCAGAACCAGTTCGTAGTCGGCGGGGTCGAGCCGGGCCAGCACCTGGCCTTCCTGTACCAGGTCTCCCTCCTTGACCAGCACTTCCCGCACCTTGCCGGAGACCCGGAACGCCAGCTCGGCCCGCTGCGAGGCGTTGACCTTGCCGGGAAAGCTGCGCACCGCATCCCCCACCCCGCCTTCGACCAGGAATACCTTGACCGGCCGACTGGTCGGCGCGGGCGCCGCCGGCTCAGTGCCGCCGCAGGCCCCGAGCCCGGCCATCAGCAGGCCGCCAATGATCACTCCCGGGAGCACCTTCATCATCTGCCCAATCTCCTCATACCTGAAAGCTCACCCATATTATCATTGCGGCCCGGTGTTACCGCGCAAGCGCCCGCAGCGCTTCACACTGGATGTCGCTGTTACAAAAAAGCATACCGCGCTCCGCCGCGGCCCTGGCCTGGGACACATCCCCCTTGGCGCGCTGGGTGCGGGCCAGCTGCAGGTAGATCTCGCCGCTCTCGGGATCGATCCGCTGGGCCCGCTCGAGCAGGGCCAGGGCCTGCTCGTAGTCGCCCAGTGCGGTGGCCTGTTGCGCTTTTTCCACCAGCGGCTGCCAGGCGCTGGCGGTGGAGGGCTGGGGCGGCCTCGCGGGGGGTTGCGGAACCGGCACAGGCGGCGGTGGAACGGGCCGCGGTGGAACCGGGGCCGGCGGATACGGCACCGTCGGGGGCGCCGGGGTCGGCGCCGTGCCGACGGTGGAGCAGCCGGCGAGGGCCAGGGCCAGGCCAAACACCAGAACCCGGGCGAGCGATCGCACATCGATCATCTTTATCAACCCCCAAACAATGACTGGAACCAGTCCTTAATGCCGGACGGGCGCGGTGTACAGTTGGTGCTCTGGCGCGGCTGCGAGCCGCTGATGAAGGGCAGGAGGCGGGCATTTGGACAACCCTCTCCCGTGAGGAGGCCATTGCTGGCATCGATCCAGAATGTCTGCATGCCGTCGGGCATGCGGTAGCCCAGGGGGCGCTCACTCGCCTGCGCCATGAAATGGGCCCAGACCTTGAGGGCACCAGTGCCGCCGGTCAGGCCGGTGCTGCCGTTGTCGTCGCGGCCGATCCAGGTGACCGCCAGCAGATCGCCGGAGAAGCCGGCGAACCAGGAATCCCTGCCCTCGTTGGTGGTGCCGGTCTTGCCTGCGACCGCAAAGTTCGCGGGCAGGTAGGCGTGGGCGCCGCGACCGGTGCCCTCCTGCACCACCGCACGCAGGGCATAACTCAGCAGGTTCGTTGCCTGCAGGCTGACGGTGCGGTCATACTCCAGCGGGTAGCGCTTGAGCGGATCGCCCTGGGCATCGACCACTTCCCGGATACTGCGCAGGGGCATACGGAAACCGCCGGCGGCAATGGTCTGGTACATGGCCGCCATATCCATGGGCGAGTATTCTCCCGCGCCGAGCGACAGGGCCGGCACTTCGGGGATAGCGCCCTCGATACCGAGGCGGCGCATCACATCGACGATCCGGCGCGGCCCCAGCTCCAGGCCCAGGCGCGCGGTGGCGAGGTTATAGGAGTGGGCGAGGGCCCGGTACAACAGCACGTCACCGTGCACCTCACGGTCAAAATTGCGCGGCTCCCAGGGCTTGCCGCCCGGCACCGGTACTTTCACGGGCGTGTCCGCCAGCACGGTGGCGAGAGTAAAGCGCTCCGGCTGTTCCAGCGCCGCCAGGTAAACCGCGGGCTTGAGCAGGGAGCCCGCGGGCCGGCGCGCATCCAGCGCCCGGTTGAAACCGGCGTAGCGGACACTGCGACCGCCCACCAGCGCCGCCACCTCGCCGGAATCAAACCGGGTGACCACGGAGGCGCTTTCCAGCTCCCCGCCCTTGTTGAGCTGGCCCAGTATGGTGGTGGTGCTGTTCTCGATCTGGCGTTGCAGCAGTGGGTCAAAGGGGGTGTAAATGCTCAGCCCCAGGGTGGTGAGATCCTCCTCCCGGTACTCCAGGCGCAACTGGCGCCGCACCAGGTCCAGGTAGGCCGGGAAAGAATCGCGGATACGGTGCTTGTTGTGCAGGTCCAGCGGCCTGGCCCGGGCCGCCTGCGCCTCCTCGGCGCTGATCACCTCCCGCTCCGCCATCAGTGCCAGCACCACGTTGCGCCGCTGCAGCGCGCGCTCGGGGTTGCGCGCCGGGTTGTACAGTGACGGGCCCTTGATCATGCCGATCAGCAGCGCCTGCTGGTGCAGTCCCAACTGGTCGAGGGGCGCGCCGAAATAGTGGCGCGAAGCCAGGGCGAAGCCGTGCACCGAGCGGGGGCCCTCCTGCCCGAGGTAGATTTCGTTGATATAGCTTTCCAGTATCTGGTCTTTCTCGTAGTGCAGGTCCAGCAGCACCGCCATCGCCGCCTCGGTCAGCTTGCGCACGATGGTGCGCTCCGGCGTCAGGTAATAATTCTTCACCAGCTGCTGGGTGATAGTGCTGCCCCCGGCCACGACCTGGCCGGAACGCAGATTGCTGAAGGCCGCCCGGGCGATACCGACGAAGGAGATGCCCCGGTGCTCGTAGAAGCGATGATCCTCCACCGCCAGCAGGCCGTCCCGCAAGGTCGGGGGCACATCGGCCAGCCTGATCAGCAGCCGGTCCTCCCCGTGCAGCGGGTAGATGCCGCCAATCTGCACCGGGTCGAGCCGCATCAGGTCAATGCCCTTGCCCCCCGCGGACAGGCCCTGCACCCGCTGGCCCCCCAGCTGTACCAGCACCCGCCGCGCCGGCTCGTTCTCGCCGGGGAAATCAAAGCCGCGGGTGTAGATCTCGAAACGATCGCGGTTGCGGGCGAACTGGCCCGGGCCGCCGGGGTTGGCCACCGCGCGATAACCCAGCACTTGCAGCTCGTAGGCCAGGTCCTCGGCCTTCAGCCGGGCCCCCGCAAACAGCTCGAGGGGCCGGGCATACACCTTCGCCGGCAGCTCCCACATCTTGTCGGTAAAGGTGGAGGTGATCTTCGCATCCAGGTAGATCAACACCAGGGCAGCAGGCACCAGGGCGGCGAGGAAGAGCTTCAGGAGGAGATGGCGGGTGCGAATCATGGAGTGCGAGTTTACACCACCGGGCGCAGCAAAATAGTAGAACTTACCCTTCCCTGTTTAGTTCCACCAATTCATGGCTTCCAGTTCACCTTATGCCCTTCGAGATAGTCATCCACCCCGGCGCCGATGGTCGGGTGGAAGATGTTCCCGCCGAACAGGTCGAAAATCTCGAAGCGCCGGAGCTTGTCTTTAACCGGGTCCTTCATTTCGGCAAAATGCAACTCGATGCCGGCGCTGCTGAGTTTGTGTTGCAATTCCGCGAGCATGTCGGCGGACGTCACGTCAATGCTGGTGACGGGTTCGGCAGTAACAATCAGCCGCTTTACCGGGGTTGGTGAGGTATCGATGGCATGCAGCACACGATCCTGGAACAGCTCGGCATTGGCAAAAAACAGCGGGGCATCCCAGCGAAACAGCACCAGGCCTGGCACCAGGCGCGCGTCGGGGTAGCGCTTGATGTCATGATAACCGCGCACACCATCGACGCGACCGAGGACGGCATAATGCGGGCGCCACCCATCCCAGAGAAACTCGATCACGGCCAGGCCGATTGCGATCCCGATTCCCGGGATCGTGCCGAACACCGCAACCCCGACAAAACACACTATCGACAACCAGAATTCCCACTGCTGTATGCGGTAGATCCGGCGTAGATCAGCGAATTCGAAAAGGCCGATGGCGGCGGCGATCACCACGGCAGCCAGGGCGCTGGAGGGCAGGTACTGCAACAGATTGGGCGCGACCAGCAATAACAGCGCCACCGCACATGCGCCGACAACCCCTGTGACCTGCGTTTTGGCGCCAGCGGCCTCGGCCACCGGTGTGCGCGATGAACTGCTGCTGATGGCAAAACCCTGGAACAGCCCCGCGGCGAGATTGGCGGCGCCGAGTCCGATCATTTCCTGGTTGGGATCGACATGGGTGCGCGTCCTGGCGGCAAAAGTGCGGGAGAGCACGCTGGTGTCGGCAAAAGAGACCAGGGCCACCGCGAAGCCACCGATCACGACTGCCTGCAGATCCGCCAGTGTGATCAGGGGGAAGGCCAGTCCGGGTAATCCCTGCGGCAGGGTGCCCAGCACCTTTACGCCGGCGCTCTGGTCCAGGCTCAGCAGGCCGGTCACGACCGTGGCGGCAATCACAGCCACTAACAGGCCCGGAAAGCGCGGGTATTTCTTCAGCAACAGGATCAGCGCCAGCGTCCCGATTCCCAGGACAGAGGCGGCCACATTGCCCTTGCCGTCGAGGATGGCCTGACCGATAGCCACCAGATTGCTCAAGGGGCCGTCGGACTCTATCGAAAATCCGAACAGCTTCGGTACCTGGCTGATCAGCACCGTGAGCGCGATGCCATTCATGTAGCCGTAGCGAATGGGCTTGGAGAGCAATTCGGTGATAAACCCGAGGCGAAAAACCCCTGCCGCAACACACACGATACCCGAGACCAGGGCTATGGCGCTGGCGAGGGCTATGGCGCGGGCGGGATCACCGTGGGACAGCGGCAGGACCACGGCAATGATGACCGCCGCCAGGGCGGAATCGGGTCCCAGCACCATGATGCGGCTGGGGCCGAACAGGGCGTAGGCCAGCATGGGAAAGATTGTGGCGTAGAGGCCATAGATACCCGGCACCCCGGAGGCCTCGGCGTACGCGATTCCCACCGGGACCAGCATGGTGGTAAGCACCAGTCCCGCCGCTATATCAGGGCCCAACCACTCCGACCTGTATTCCCGGAGCGTCTGCAGACCTGGCACCCAGCGCTGCCACCCGGCAGCGGTCTGCAACCCAGGCCGCCCTGGTCCGCTGGACTGAACTGTCATGGCTGTACTTGCGTCGTGTCAGATGGCGACGGGATCCGGCTACCGGGCGCAGCTGGCGACACTGCCTGCACCTGCGGCGGGTCGCGGCTGAAGGGATACTTTTTTTCGCCCAACACCCGCTGGGACCAGTTGATGGACTCTCCCGAAGGAAGTATTCACCGCTGCCTTGCCGGAACGGTCAGTTTCGAAATCCAGCCGGTTGCCGCGGTCATCGCGGTAGAGGCTGTGGCCGGTGCTGTCGGTATTGCCGTGAACCACCGTGCCCGGACTGCTGCAGATCGTAGTGCCGTGGGGATCGGTAAAACAGGTGCTCTGGGCGAGGCACAGGGAAGGCAATACCAGCGCCAGCGGAACAAGCAAAACTCTCAAGAAACCTACCTCTCAAATAACCGGGCCAGCCCGGCCCAAGCTGCGCTCCAGCCGGGTTCAGTCCCGATGATACTTCACCAGCAGCTCTCTCAGGGCCCGTTCAAGGCGCTCAAGTTTCCGCTTGTGTTTGGCTATTTTCGCCTTTTTGGCCTCGATTTCATTGGTCAATACCTTGATCAGGATTATCGCTTTCCTGGGTACGGCGGCCTTCGGGCCGGTTTCTTGCGGCTGCTTGTCAACACGCCTGGTTTTACCGGCCTTGGCCTTGGCTTTGCCCTTGCCCTTGCTTTGCCCTTGCCCTTGTCCTTGCCTTTGCCCTGGTCTTTTACCTCGACTACCTCGACCGGAGTTTCCGGCTGCGGGGCACTGGCGGGTGGAGCGACACGGCTTTTCAGGCCTGCTACGCCCTCGCTGGCCGTCGCCGATCCGATTCCCTTCACGCTGGTTACTGGCCTGGTCATAAGACTCTCCCTTGATCTATTGATTCGAAATCCCGCGGTTGAATTCTAGCGCAATACGTGTCAGGCAGGCCTGCTCTTTTCGTTCTCAAGGCCCCTGGTAGTAATCTCGTTGTAAAGCGCGATCACCCGGGCATAGACAGGTTGCACTTCAGGATGCCTGTCGATATACACGTGAACGGAGCGGGCGTCTTCCATCAGATGCTCGAGAAACTCCATGTCGTTCTCGCTGAGGGATTCACCGGCGTCCATCCGCTGCTTCAACTCAAGCAGCCGCGGCAGGCGAAACTCATTGAGCCGCTCGAGCAGCACGGTGATCATACCTGTCTCTTTTGTGTCGTCGCTCATCTGCGTCTCCTCGCAATGTCCGGGGTGGTCGGCCATCTCACCGGGCCGGAATACTTAACAACTTCAGCGTGGCCTGCCGGCCGTCGCTGGTGTGGATTTCCTTGAATACGATACTGTGCGCCGAAGCAGACGGCTTGTCATGCACTACGTAGAACCTGTCAAGACACATGGCCTTGTCCTCCAGCCAGAGATGTTCCCCGGCATTCGACAACACATCGGCTATGACGCCAAGATTGTCTGCCAGCACATCACCTGAAGCGTCAAGCTTTGCCAGCTGCTGTTCGATGTCATCCAGACTGGCCTGCAACTTCACCCGGTCGTCCGCCCCCGTGTGCTGGGTAAAACTGCCGCCGCGCTGCAGTATATCCAGCTTGCTGCGCAACAGCGCCTTGCGCGTTCCCAGTGACTCGCGCTCGTCCTTGCGCTGCGTGATATGCAACAGGGCCAGCGCCAGCAGCTGGTCGAAAGCGCGTCGCTTCATCAGACGCCGTGTCTCTGCCTCGTCCCTCGCCACCGCCACCAGCAGGTGCTGGTCGAAACCGACCGTGGTGCGCGCCACATCGTTGAGCACCTGCCCCTCGACCTCACCGTAACCGAAGCCGCGCTTCTCGCTTCTCTGCGCCACCAGCAATGCAGTCACGGGTTCAAGCACCAGGGGATTTGCCCCGCGAAATTCCGCATCGCGGGATCCCGGTTGATCAACTGCTCCATGCGTTCTGCCGAGTACAGCAGGGCGGCAAGCCCGGGATCGGCCTCCAGGCTCGCGCCGTTGGCCACAACCGGCCCCGGCAAGCCGTCTATCATGCCAATAATATAATCCGCCGCCTGCAGCACAGGTTTCTTCAATATCCTGGCGTAACCCGACACGATTCGCAGGCGCGGGTCGGTACCATCCACCGCGCGCTCGATCGCTGTCTTGACCAGTGCCGCCGGCAGTTTCGAGGCGGTGGCGTCGGACTGGCCGAAAATATTGGCAAACAGTTTCAACACAGTCCTGGCACCGCAGCGCTTGCATGGACGAGGGGAGCTTCGCGCACCGCCCTGCCTTCAGTACGACTCGGGGATAAACTTGAACGGGTACTGCGGGGACTTGTACTTGCCGATCTTGCGCTTGCCGAGCTTGACGTCTTCCTGTGGCAGTTTCTCGTAGGGAATGTGCGTCAGCAGGTGACTGATCAGGTTGAGGCGCAGTTTCTTCTTGTCCTCGGACCTGGCCACGTACCAGGGCGCCCAGGGCGTGTCGGTTGCCTTGAACATCTCGTCCCTGGCACGGGTATACTCATCCCACTTGCCGTACGACTTGAGATCCATAGGCGACAGCTTCCAGATCTTGCGTCCATCGTTTTCCCGGCTATGCAGGCGGCGCTGCTGTTCCTCCGGGCTGACTTCCAGCCAGTACTTGAGCAGGATGATGCCGGACTCAACCATGGCGCGCTCGAACAATGGCACACCCTGGAGAAACCGCTCGGTCTGCTCTTCGCTACAAAAACCCATGACCCGCTCGACCCCGGCCCGGTTATACCAGCTGCGATCGAAAATACCGATTTCCCCCGCCGCCGGGAAATGCCTGACGTAGCGCTGCATGTACATCTGGCTTTTCTCGCGCTCGGTGGGGGCCGGCAGGGCGTGAATCCGGAATATCCTCGGGCTTACCCGTTCTGTAATCGCCTTGATGGTGCCACCCTTGCCGGCGCCATCGCGCCCCTCAAAGACTATGCAGACTCTTGAGGCCCTTGTGCACCACCCATTGCTGCAGCTTGACCAGCTCGACATGCAGTCGCTCCAGCTCCTTCTCATACTCCTTGCGGCCGAGCTTACCGGGGCTGGCATCATCCTGCTTCTTCTTTGAATCTTTCTGCTTTTTTCCCTGCTTGCTTTCTTTCTGCGACATGGTTGTATCCTCCTGTCGTTATCCGATCATTATCCATTCAACCCGGGCTCAGATGGCCGGGTATTCTGCATACCGCGCCACTGCCGACTCCACGGTGGGGAACATACCGTCAGTTGCGAGTGCTTCTGCCAGTGTGGTGCGCCGGATACCCTCCAGGGCGGAGGGATTCAGCGCGGCGAAAATGAGCCGGATACCGCGGCCGCGCAGTTCCGCCTCGAACTCGGAGAGCCCCTTGAGCGCGGTGTACTCAAAATCCTGTATTGCGCTGCAGTCGAGAATAAGCACTTGCGGCTTAGCCTCCTCCAACAGTTCCCGCACCTTCTCGCCGACATTCTGCGCGTTGGCGAAATACACCCGGCCCACTATTCGCGCAATCAATATACCCGGGAGCTCCTCATCCCCCGGATGCTCGGGGGAGCGCGGGCGAAAGACATTCGTCCCAGGTTTGCGCCGCAACGCGTACACCATCGGGTTATTTGCCTGGTACATCAGGCTGAGCATGGACACCAGGACCGCCACCAGGATGCCCTTCAGGGTTCCCAGCAGCACCACGCCCAGGAAGGCCGCCAGCGCCCAGCGAAATTCGATGGCACGCACCCGCAGAATCGCCTGCATTTCAGCGGGGCTGATCAGCCCCACGGAATAGACAATCACCACGGCGGCCAGGGTGGCGTGCGGCATCTTGCCCAGCAGCGGCGCGAGGAACAGCATCGTGGCAACGGCGATCAGCGCGACCACGATACCGGACACCTGGCTCCTGGCGCCGGCGCTGGCGTTGACGGCTGTCTGTGAAGTCCCGCCGCCGGAGGGCATGGCGCCGAAGAAACCGCCGACCACATTGCCCAGGCCAGTGGCCACCAACTCCTGGTTGGACACTACCCGCGCTTCGCCCTCGCGCCGGAAAGCGCGAGCGGCCGCAATGCTCTCGGTAAAACTCATGAGCGCGATACCCACGGCGGCCGGCCACATCAGCAACAGCAGATCCCGATCCGGCATCGATAGGGACGGCATGCCTGCGGGTATGGCGCCGACAAGGCTGACACCGGCGCTCTCAAGGGCCAACAGGTAAGCGGCGGCGATGGCGCCGCCCACGGCGATGACCGGGGCGGGAAGCCGCGGCCAGAGCTTGCGAAGCAGCAGCAGGACCGCGAAGCTGGCGCCGGCCACCAGCACTGTTGGCAGCGAGACATGGGAAACCTGTAGCGAAAATCGCGAACATATCGCGGAAAAAGCCGGTCTTTTCAATGTGAATGCCGAGCACCTTGGGCAACTGGTCCAGCACGATGACACAACCGATACCGGCCTTGAAGCCGGTCAGCACCGGGTCGGAAATGAAACTTGCGAGAAAACCCAGCCGCAGGACCCGGGCCGCCAGCAGCATCAGGCCAACCAGCACCGAGAGGGTTGCCGTCGCCGTCACGAGCGAGACACCGGTCCCTGAGCTCACCGCCTCGCCGATGGCCGCCGCCGCGAGAATGGCGATCGTGGTGGTGGTGGTAACACTCAGGTTCCTGGAGGTCCCGAGCAGGGCGTAGACAAGCGGTGGGATGAAGGCGGTGTAGAGGCCGACCTGGACGGGCAGGCCTGCGATGGTCGCGTAGGCCAATGCCTTGGGTATCACTACGGCCGCGGCTGTAAGGCCCGCTACCACGTCAGGCGCAAACCAGTCGCGTTCATATTGCCCCATCCAGGAACCGGCGGCGATCACTGCCAGCCGCCGCCTAGCGCCCGGTACAGCTCGACAAAGGCGCGCAACTCCTGACCCCCGGTTTCGGCCAGCTGGATGCGCTGGTCGAACAGTTCCTGGTCGGCATTGAGTATCTCGAGATAGCTGGCCAGGCCGGCTTCATAGCGCAGGCGGGACAGCGTCGCGGCATCCTGCAGCGCGTCCACCCCGGTCTGCAGGATGACCCGGGCCTCACCGTAAGTGCGCAGCGCGACCAGGGCGTTGGCGACCTCCCGGTACCCGTTCAGGGCCGACTTGCTGGTACTGGGCAAATGCCTGTTCGTACACCGCCATGGTCGCTTCATAGTTGCGCGTGATCCTGCCGCCCTGGAATACCGGCGCGAACAGGCTCGGGTTCACACTCCAGACCTCGGCGTCATTGCTCATCAGGTCGGAAAAATCGCCGCTGACGCTGCCATACAGGCCGGTGAGTGATATGCGCGGGAAGAACAGGGCCTTTGCGGCGCCCACCCGGGCATTGGCAGCCACCAGTTGTTGCTCCGCCGCCTGCACATCGGGCCGCCGCTCGAGCAACGCGGCAGGCAGGCCCACCGGGATGGCCGCGGGCAGCTGCCGATCGTCAGCGGCTTCGCCGCGCGTGATCGGGTCCGGGGGGCCGCCCGAGCAACAGGGACAGGGCATTCTCGGTAACGGCGATCTGGCGTTCAAACTGCGGGATGAGGTTCTTGGTGCGCGCCAGGTTGGCGATGGCGGTGTCGAGTTCCAGCCGATTGGAAAGCCCGCCCTGCGAGCCGGTTCTGGTAAAAGCGCACGGTCTCCTCGTTGGTCACCACGGTTTGCCGGGCAATCTCCAGCTGCTGGTCCAACTGGCGCATCAGCAGGTAGTTGGATGCCACGTCACCGACCAGGGCGACCAGCACCGCCCGCTGGCCCTGCTCGGTGGCCAGGTACTGCGGCGAAGGCCGCCTCGCTCTCCCGCCGGATGCGCCCGAACAGGTCCAGCTCCCAGGACACCTGGATGCCGGCGTCCCAGTTCGGTAGCTGCTATCCGGGCCCCGGCCCTGCGGGCGGGTCAACCAGCTGCGAATCCTGCTGCGAGGAATAGCCGCCCGTCACGCCCACCTCGGGGAACTGGAAGGACCGCACGATACCGTAGCGCGCCCTGGCTTCGGTCACCCGGGCCGCGGCGGTGCGCAGGTCGAGGTTGTTGGCAATCGCTTCGCTGATCAGTTCATGCAAGCACCGGATCGTTGGCAACGGTTGACCAGTTGGCGTCGGCGATGGACTCGGCCTGTGCCTTGCCCTCCTCGCCCCGAAAGGCGGCCGGCTCAGGTACTACCGGGCGCTGGTAGTCCGGGACCCAGCATGCAGCTGCTGAGTAGCAGCGGCAGAATAAGCGCCAGCGCTGCCCTGCCCCTGTGATGACGGTCAGCGGTCATCTCAATGGCCGTCCCTGGTCGCAGACTGGGCGTGGGCCCAACCCCGGGGCCGGGAGCGGACTGCTCTTTCGCACCGCCGCTGCGCCAGGCCAGCACTTTTTCCACCGCCACGAACAGCACCGGAACCAGGCAGACGCCGATGATCGTGGCAATAAGCATGCCGGAGAATACCGTCATCCCCATCACCTTGCGCGCCTCAGCCCCGGCGCCACTGGCGGTGAGCAGGGGCACCACGCCGAGAATAAAGGCGAACGCCGTCATCAGGATCGGGCCGAAAGCGCAGCCTGGCCGCCTCCAGCGCCGCCGGCACGATATCCTTGCCCTGCTCCCGCAACATTCTTGCAAACTCGACGATCAGGATCGCATTCTTCGCCGCCAGCCCGATCAGCATGATCAGGCCGATCTGGGCGAACACGTTGTTCACATAACTGGCCGAAAACTGTCCCGCCAGCCAGAGGCCAAAAAACGCGCCAAAGGCGGCAAAGGGTGTGCCCAGCAATACACTGAACGGCAGAGCCCAGCTCTCGTACTGCGCGGCCAATACCAGGAATACCAGCAGAATGGCCAGGCCGAAAAATGGCAGGGGGTTGGGCGAGGCCTTTTCCTGGTAGGACATGTCGGCCCACTGGTAGCCCATGGTGTCCGGGAGAGTGGCTGCCGCCACCTCCTCCAATGCGGTCAGCGCCTGGGCCGAGCTGTAGCCGGGCGCAGGCGCACCGGAAATCTCCGCGGAGCGAAACAGGTTAAAGCGGTTGGTGAATTCAGGGCCGCTGGTCGGCCCCGTTGAAAGCAGCGTATTCAGTGGGACCATATCGCCCGCCGCGCTGCGTACGAAGAACAGACCGAGCTGCTCCGGACTGCGGCGGAATTCGGGCTCTGCCTGCACGTAGACCTTGTAGACGCGCCCGAAGCGGTTGAAGTCGTTGACATAGGAACTGCCCAGCAATGCGCCGAGTGTCGTGTTGACGTCCTCGAAGGGCACGCCGGTCTTGAGTACCTTATTGCGGTCGATATCCGCGAATATCTGCGGAACACTGGCGCGAAACATCGTCGAGATACGACCGATCTCGGGGCGCTCTTTGGCGGCGGCGATGAATTTCTGCGCCTCATCTGCGAGAAATTCCGGGGTGCCGCCGGATTTGTCCTGCAACTGCAGCGTAAACCCGGAACCGGTTCCCAGGCCCGGTATCGCCGGCGGACCAAATGCTCCGACCATAGCCTCGGGAATCTGCCGGGCGAACTCCTTGTTCAGCGCCGCCGCCACCCCGTTGGCATGCGTTTCCGGCGTCGTGCGCTCGCCCCATTCCTTGAGCTGTATAAAGAAAAAGCCCATGTTTGACGAGTAGGCGCCGGTAATCAGGCTGTAGCCGGTAATGGTGACGTATGCCTCGATTGCATCGTTGCCGGCCAGCACGGACTCGACCTTCTTCATCACTTCATCCGAGCGCTGCAAGGAACTGGCGTCCGGCAGCATCGCGTTGACCAGCAGGTAGCCCTGGTCCTCCTCGGGCACGAAACCCGCCGGAATACGACCGACCAGAAAAACCGTCAGGCCCGACAGCATGACAATGAACAGCAGGCTGCGCGCCGACTTGCGGATCAGGATACCGGTGAAGCTGACGTAGCTGTCCGTCCCGCGACCGAAAACCCGGTTGAATCGGTCGTAAAAGGGCGTCAGGAAGCTGCGTTGGCCGTGCGTGGGTTTCAGCATCATGGCAGCGAGCGCAGGCGACAGCGTGAGCGCATTGAACGCCGACAGCAGTACCGAAATAGCGATCGTAATGGCGAACTGCTGGTAGAAGCTGCCGGTAATACCCGGAATAAAACCCACAGGCACGAATACCGCGGTCAGTATCAGGGCAATCGCCACCACGGGACCGGATACTTCCTTCATTGCCTGACGGGTAGCGTCTTTCGGCGCCATACCCTGCTCGATATGGTGCATCACCGCCTCGACCACTACGATCGCGTCATCGACGACTATCCCGATCGCCAGCACCAGACCCAGCAGCGACAGCACATTGATCGAAAAGCCGAGCAGCGGAAAAAACATGAAAGCACCGATCAACGAGACCGGTACCGTAAGCAGGGGAATGAGCGTGGCACGCCAGTTCTGCAGGAAAACAAACACCACGAGAATCACCAGCGCGACCGCCTCGAACAGGGTATGCACAATCTCGGTGATGCCCTCGCTAACCGGCAGCGTGGTATCCAGTGAAACGCCGTATTCCAGGTCGTTGGGGAACCGCTCGGAGAGTTCGGCCATGGTCGCCTTGACGCGCTCCGCGACTTCCAGCGCGTTGGTGCCTGGAATCTGGAACAGCGTGATGACGGCGGCGGGTTGGCCATCGAGGCGACCGATGGAGTTATACAACTGGGTGCCGAGCTCGATCCGTGCGACATCCTTGAGCAACACCTGGGTGCCGTCGGGATTGGATCGAATGATGATGTCGTCGAACTGCTCCGCAGTCAGCAGCCTGCCCTGGGTGCGCACGGTATAGGTGTACTCGGTGTCCGGTGCCGCAGGCGCCCCACCGATCTGGCCGGCAGGACTGAGCTGGTTTTGCTGATTGATGGCATTCACGATATCCGGCACCGTGATGCCCAGTTTGGCGATGCGGTCGGGCCGCAGCCAGATGCGCATGGCGTAGTCGCTGCCGCCCAGCAGGTTGACCTGACCGACACCCGGAATGCGCGCCAGGCTGTCCACCACGTTGATAGATGCGTAGTTCGAGAGAAAATTGTTGTCGTAGCTACCCTTGGGCGAGCTGAGGGTCAGCACCAGCAGCGGAAAGGAGAGAGATTTTTTTACCGAGACCCCGTAGTTTTTCACCGCCTGCGGCAGCATCGGCGTCGCCTCTGACACGCGGTTCTGCGTCAGCACGTTTGCCGTGTCCAGGTTGGTACCCACATCGAAACTCACCTTGAGCGTCAGCGTGCCGTCATTGGCATTGGTCGACTTCATGTAGATTGAATTCTCGACGCCGTTCATCTTCTGCTCGAGCGGCGTGGCGACCGAAGCCTCCACATCGGTGGCGCTGGCGCCGACGAAAGTCGTGGTGACCTGCACCATCGGCGGCACGATCTCGGGGTACTGGGAGATGGGCAGGCTGGCCATGGCCACCAGGCCAAGCAGCACCATGATGATGGAAATCACCATGGCGACGATGGGGCGATTGATGAAGAACTCGCCCACCGGCTATCGCTCGGCTGCTGCTGGCGGCGGCCGGTACCGCAGGCGATGCAGCGATGCGGCCACCGGCACGGCCTTCACCGCTCATCCCGTCGCGAAGGCGCTGCAGGCCCTCGACCACCACCGCTCGCCGGGCTTGAGTCCCTCGTCGATCACCCAGAGATCGCCCACGCGCGGGCCCACCTTAACGCTGCGTACGCTGACCTTGTCATCGGCATCGACCACCACCACATTGAAACGATCCTGCAGTTCCTGCACGGCGCGCTGCAGCACCAGCAGCGCATCCTGCCTGATTTCCGACGCGAAGCGTACCCGGCCGTACTGCCCGGGGCGCAACAGCCGTGTCCGGGTTGGGGAAGGACATCTGCAGCGACAGGGTACCGGTGGTCGGATCGACAGCCCGCTCAACGGCATCGAGACGTGCCCGGGTAGGGATAAATGCTGCCATCCGCAAGAAACAGCTGAGCTGATACCCTGTCGCTTCCCGCTCGCGCGAGGCCTTGCGCGCCTCGATGTTGCGCGACAGGCGCAGGTAATCCGCCTCGCTGATGCCGCCGCGAAAAATGATCGGATCCACCTTCGAGACCGTGGTGAGCAGGGTGCTCTCGCCGCTGCCGACCAGGTTGCCCGCCTTGACCTCCGTGATGCCCACGATGCCGTCGATGCGGCGAGGTGATGCGTCGTATATCCGAGATCGAGCACCGCCTTGTCGACCGCCGCACTGCCCGCGTCAACCTGCGGCCCGCGCCGCGTTCTGGTCGGCCAGTCGCGTTGTCCAGTTCCTGCAGGCTCACCGCCTGCTGCGCCGCCAGCGGCTTCATGCGATTGACCGTCACCGTGGCCTGGTCAAGTCGGGCCTGGCTAGTGGCCAGGTTGGCCTTGGCCTGGGCCAGTGCCGCCTGCAGGGGTTTCGGATCGATCTGGTACAGGAGGTCGCCCTTGCGCACGAAGGCAGCCCTCGGTGAAGTTGATGGTGTCGAGGAAGCCCTCGACCCGCGCGCGGATATCGACATCCTGCGAGCCCCGGGTCTGGCCCGACAATCTCCATGTAAATCGGTACGTCCTGCTGCACTACCTCGGCCACGTAGACCTCGGGAATGGCCGCGGCGGGCGCTTCGTCGCCCGAGCAACCCGCCAGCATCGCCAACAGCAGACCAGTGATTGCGAATGCCAGATTGCGCTTCATGCCGCGTTGCCTCAGGGGGAAGGTGGGTGGTGGATTGCCCATGGATTCACTGCGCTGCGGGCCAGTGCAGAGACTCTAGCTGATGGGGGCATGAACTGCAAAGTAAGGCCATCTGATATAAGGCGGCAACCCACGACTGCCAAAAGAATCCAGCGCCGATGAATTTTCGCAGTCCAAAACAACACTGGCAAGCGGTTTTTCGGGGCAGGTCGTGACATATGCCATGGATTCGTGTGGATTTCCGCTGCCGCTGGCCTCGAATTAGCGCTAACATTGAAAATACCAAGTTTCCGCTAGGGGGTGTTCGTCATGCGCATTTTCAGCTGTTGCCTGGCGTGCCTGCTGGGCCTGGCTCTGGGCGGCACAGCCAGCGCGCAGGTGTATGAAAGCAGGGATGCCCAGGGCAATCCGGTATTCAGCGACAAACCCTCGGCGGGCGCCGAGGTGGTGAAGGTTCCGCCCACCAACAGCGCCGACCCGGTGGCCGACGCGCCCGATCGGCCGGAGCCGGCCGCGGCACCCCGCCCGGGCACAGGCGCTGCCGCCCCGGACCGACGGGCAAACAACAAAGATGATGACGATGATCCGTACTTCTATTACGGGGGCGCCGATGTCGACGAGGAGGAGGCCAGGGAGCGACGGGAGGAAGCCAGGGAGCGTCGCGAGCAAGGCGCCGACAGGCCGGATGGGGAACGCCCGCCCAGGGCAGACGACACTCCCCGCCGCGCCCCGTCGCGCCGCAGGCGGGGGCAGGCGCTAGCTCCGCCTGCGCGAATTCATCGACTGGGGCCCGAACGACGGGCCGAGCGTCAGGACTGCTGCCAGGGCAGGCCCGCCGCCCGCCAGCCGCCGACCGTGTTGCGCCGGCCGCTGGCGTCCCGGTCACCCTCGAAACCCTCGAGCACGTTGTAGCAGCGCTTGAAACCGGCCGCGGCCAGCGTCGTTGCAGCCATATGTGAGCGACCGCCGGAGCGACACAACAAGAGCAGGGGAGCGTCCTTGCCGGCAGCGGCCTCGACCGCATGCCCAAACAGCGCGTTCAGGGCATTGCCCGGATAGCTCATCAGCTCGATTTCTATCGCGCCGGGAACACGCCCGACCCAGTCCCACTCGGCCCTGGTGCGCACATCGACCAATTTTGCCTCCGGGCAGCAGTTGCAGGACTTCGTGCGCTTCCGCGGGAGTAAATGCCCCGGCGTAGGGGGCAGCCAGTTTGGCCGCACGGCCCTGGGCCAGCTCCAACAGTTCGCTCAAACGATCCATGATTTACTCTCCTGCGCTAGTTTGCGCGCACCAGGTCGCCGGTATCGAAATCCACTTTCAGGGAAAACTGGACGCGATAGTCCGAGCCGACGTCGCCGGAGATATCCTCACGCTGGCCCCAGATGAACTCGGTGCCGAGCATGACGTGCTCGCGGGGATAGTGCAGCAGGTTGATCTGCGCGATCTGGCCCCGCTTGAACTCGGTCCCGGCCTGCCCGTCGCTGATGTATCCAGGTCGATCCCGGACCAGCCGAAGGAGGTCGACCACTGCTCGTTCCAGTAGTGATCGTAGTAGGTGCTGATACCCCACAGGGGCACCGCCTCGGCATCGGCCTGGAGGATATTGGCCGAGTCGGGGGCGATGTCCAGGCCGCCGTCGTTCATGTAATTGCCGATACCCTCGCCGTAGACGACCTGTAGCTTGGCCACATCCTTACCCCAGGTGTACAGGCCCGCGCTGGTATTGATACCCCAGCCGACCTCATAGTCATCGGTGCCGGTATCGAGCCGCTCATAGCCGAGCTTGCGGACGATACCCGCCACCTTGTAGTGGCCGAAGTCGCCGCTGCCACGGTAGCTGGCGGTCAGGTCGGGCAGGTCCTCGTAGGACTGGAATACCTCCTCCGCCGTGGAGTCCGTGGACTCGCAATCGGGGGTGGCCGTGGGCAGGTCGCAGTTGGTGGCATCCCGGAACCGCCCCACAGACAGGGCTGTACTGGGATCTTCCAGACTCACCGCAAAGATGTCGTCACCCATGGGGAAACTGTACCGCGCCTGCTTGTTGCGGTAGAACACCATGCCCGTGGGGCCCCAGTAATCAATGGTATTGGGGAAGATGTCGATGTCCATGAAGTTGGACCAGGTCTGGCCCATGCCAAAGTCCTTGTAGGTGGCCCAGGCATGGCGCAAGCGCGGCGTGGTCTGGCCCTCATCCGCCGCCTACGCCGAACAACTCGCCCTCGAGTTTGTAGGTCACGTCCTCGCCGTAGCTGCCCCTGACACCGAGCCGCGACTGGCGCACGCTGAAGACGACATCACCGTCATTGCCAAAAGTGCCGCTCTGGGTCGGGATCGTGGTCACCCGCAACGTGTCCTGCCAGTTCGGGTCGACCCGCTTGAAATCATAGATCGCGTCCGCCATGACGAAGCCGTAGAGATCGGCCGTGAGGCGGGCCGGTGCCGGCGCCGGTGCAGCCGCGCTCGCCGTTGCCGGCACCGATGCAACGCCCTCCTGCGGGACGGCTTGTTCAGGCACGACCACCGCACCCGCGGAAGTGGGTTCCGCAGCGGCCTGCCCCGCTTTCATGCGCTTGAGCTCCGCATCCATGGCTTCCAGCATGCGTTGCTGTTGCTGCATGACCGCCTTTTGCTGGTTCAATTGTTGTTCCAGCACGGCGATTCTTTCCGCCTCCGTGGCGGCATCCGCATTGAGCGCAAAAGAGGCGCAAACGATCGCCACTGGCAGCAGGGCTTTCCCGGTTCTTAACATGTGATCATCCTCCGGCTAATTACGACGCAGTTACTTGAGCGCTGCCGCTTTATAGGGGTTGCCGCCCAGTGCATTGGAGATGTCCGCTATCGCCTTCTGCGCGCGCACACTGTTGCCTGCGGCATCCAGCGGAGGTGAGATCACCGCGATACCGAAGCGCCCGGGAGACACGGCGATGATACCGCCGCCCACACCGCTCTTGGCGGGCAGGCCGGTGAGGAACAGCCACTGGCCGGAATCGTCGTACAGGCCGGCGGTAGCCATCACCGCGAGCACCTCGTCGACGTTCTCATTCTTCATCACCTGCTTGCCGGTGACCGGGTTGCGGCCGCCATTGGCCAGCGTGGCCGCCATCATCGCCAGGTCGCGGGCGTTGACGTTGACCGAACACTGCTCGGTATAGATATCGGTCGCCTGGGCGGGGTTGTCCTTGATGCGCCCGTAGGCGTACATGAGCTGGGCGATGGCCTGGTTGCGCTGGTTGGTGGCCGCCTCGGAGTCAAATACCTCCTTGTTGACGGACAGTTTGCGCCCGGCGAAGTCGTTGTAATAGTTGAGTATCTTGTTCCAGATTTCCTCCCGGGAGCCGCCCGAGACCATGCTGGTCGAGGTGATGGCGCCGGCGTTGACCAGGGGGTTCATCTGCTCGCCCTTGTACTGCTCGATCGCGACAATGGAGTTGAACACCTGGCCGGTGGCGTCCACGCCCATATTATTGAAAATGGCCTCGGGCCCCTGCTCCTCCATCACCAGTGCCATGGTGAAGACCTTGGAGATGGACTGGATGGATACCTCCGAGCTGACGTCGCCGGCGGTATAGACCTTGCCGTCCGGCGTGACCAGGGCGATGCCGAAGATATTGGGGTCGACCTTGGCCAGCGCCGGGATGTAATCCGCATTGGCCCCTTCCTGCAGGGTCTTGTATTTGGCATGGGCCGCGTTCAGGGCCGCCTCGATGTCGGCTTTCTTCAATGGCTCCGCCGCCTGCAGCCCGGTTGCCAACAGGGCCGTGCAAAGCAACGCCGTGGTTCTTGCAAGAAGGGAGATTCTCATAACAGGTTCCTTTATATGCCAAAGTTTTACAAAAAGATTTCCGCCACGCGTTAGCTCTGGGAAGGCATGCCGGCAGCCGCGACGACTCTAGCCTAGGGGAATTCAATCTGAAAAACAACGCAGAGGCCAAATCAGTCCGCGCGCCGGGGTGCCAGCGGGCCTGCCACGCACTGCAGGCAGCGCTTAACCTGGTGCCGGATTCGCCTTTTCCCAGGCACGTACACGCACTGCCGCAGCGTCGAACAGGCGGGCAAAGTTATCCTTGCGCAGGGCTTTACTGGCCTCTGGCGATAAGGCATCCCATAGCGGCTGGTACTTATTGAATACCGCAAAAACCGCTTCCGGATCCGTCAGGGCCACGTTGTCCGACCCCATCAGAAAGCGATCGGGATACTTCTCGATCAGCGCGGCTGTCAGCCGGGTCGCGTCCGGCGTTGCCACCACGTACTTGGCGACCTCATCCCAGGAAATATCGAAGTACACATGCTTGAGCGCGGGATCAGCGAGAATTTCCTCCAGCATGGCCAGATGCTCCGCAACGGGTTGCACCACCCGCCCGAGCCCGGTATGCGCCCAGATAATCGTGGTATTGGGGTGGCGCCGGAACAGGTCCAGGGCCTGATCGAAATACAGCCGCCGGAATTCAGGCTTCACGAATGGCATATGGATATCAGTGTGCAGAATCGAAAGCAGCCCGCTCTCGGCAGTGAACTCGAATATGCGATCCAGCGCCGGATCTATCAGGCTCGCAACATCACCGCTGACTTTGGACGATACAAATTCCTTGTGAATGGAGAACTCGCCGATTCCGGTGAACACGCCGGGATAGGTCTGCAGTACGCGGCGGATATGATCCGCGGCATACATGTCGGCCGGGTTGAATCCGGTGATCATCGGTTCCAGGCGCGCCTGCTGCGCGGGCGAAAGCTTGCGATACTGTTCGGCGATAAAGGCATCCGTAAATGAGTAGTAATAGAGGGCAGTATCGGAATCCAGATAGTACGTGGGCGCAACCTTGCCGGTCACACGGTCGGACCAGTGCAGTTGCAGCGGTATGCCAAACAGGACCGAGCGCCCCACCCTGTCACCCACCGCATCCAGGTACTGCCGCGCGGTGAGGCCCTCCTGCACATAGTTGGTCAGGTGCACATGACTGTCATAGTACTCCTGGGCTTCGTCGGCGCTTACAGCAATTGATAACGCCAGAGCTGCGGCAGCCAGGATCATTTGCGGGCGGCAGTGCTTCATCTTGAATTCCCTTTGACGGCAGCCGGGCGGGCTGCCAATTCCCAACTGCTAAAACTTCATCTCGACGTTGGTATTAAGCGCCGCTCCATCGCCACCCACCAGATACGGGGCGCTGGAATTACCCACGGCGGAATCCTGAGTATAGAGAATCTCACCATTGAGGCGCAGCAACCTGTTCCCCATCGGGAACCAGTTGACCCCTACAGCGGTGTCCCAGGGGTTGCCATAATCGCCGAAAATTTGTGAACTGGCGATGTAGCCCTGTAAGGTCCGTGGCATGAACATATAGCTTGTTTGCAATTCGAATCCGTAGTCAAACAGGTCTTCTTCCGGGATCTCACCCTCCGCCTTGAACGAGTCCAGCCACCGGGCGTAATACGCTGCCGATAACTCGAAACCCTGGTACTTGAGCCCCGCGTCAGCCGACACCATCTGGTAGGTGGCGCGTTCGATGCCGCCGTCGGTAGCGAAGGCGCCCGGCAGGAACAGGCGGGTTCCGTCAGACAGCCGTATCTGCGAGTTGTTGACATCGTCGACCCCAGGCTGGCTCTGGCGATCCTCGCGGCTGTAGGTGGCAGACAAGCCCAGTTGAGTGGCCAGCTGCTCGTGCATCTCAAAGTCTCCCCAACCGCCACCGGGTCCAAACTCGCCAGTGGTGGGCTGCCACTGTATGCGGCCGGACCAGGTATCGAGGTCGCCATCCAGCTTGGCGGCATTGACACCCAACTGCGACAGGTTATTGCCAAGCATCAGCTTGTAGGTCAGCCCTTTATCAAGTTCCCCGGCGCTCCAGATCCCGGTGGTGTAACTGGGCCGGAAAAACTCGTCCGCCATGGTGCGCATATCCACCTTGTTCCAGTAGGGGAAGGTACCATACATGCTGCGCGTGCCAGGCAGGGCGTCGATCCCCACGCCCACATCCAGGGCCTTGTTGAAGCGGTATTTGAAGTTCCCGGCCACCACCACCTGGGCGCCGTCGCCCTGGCTGGTGTTGTTGGTCCAGGTATACAGCAGATAGCGGAAGTCGGGGTCGTAGACCCAGCCGTTGAACGTCAGATTGACCTTGTTGAACTGAATATCGTTGCGCAAGTCCAGGTCAAAGGTGCGATCGAAACTGTCTGTATAGGTTTTGTCCAGGGCATTCTGGTTGAGGTAACGCGTATACGCCCAGGCACCGAAGTTGAGACTACCCATGGGCGTATCGGCAATCTCAAAACCCTGCGCACCGGGTTTAAAGCGGTCGGCAGGGTCCTTGCTATCGGCAGATTGCTGTTGCGCAGCGGCGGGCGCCGCAGCTATAGCCTGCGTCGTTGCAGGCACAGCGACCACCCCGGCGACGGGCTGGTGCGCCTGGTCGTTGGTCAGTGGCGACTCGCCAAGGCGCTGTTCCAGCTCCAGGATGCGCCTGTCTTTGGCGTCGAGTTCCTCCTCGAGCTTACGCTGGTTCTGTTCAAGGGCGGTCAGGCGTTCCAGGATCGCGCGTTCGGTCTGGCTATCGGCCGCTGAGGGTCCGCCGTAAATTGAAGCTCCTGTAAAAACCAGCAGGAGAGCGCCATACCGGGATGGAAGCCATCGCATCAACAATCACCTATTTGAACATTAATTAGTATCGTGGGTGAGCAGACTACGACAAGTCCAAGGCCAATCCAAGTGCTACCGGGAGACTGTTGGTGCAGCGGCTGGGATTCGACCGCACTTTAAGATGGGCGCGGCGGCCACCCCTCTGGCCGCCGCGCCGACGAACTATCAGAACTCGTAGAACATTGCCTGGATGGCCTTGGGGTCCGTGGTCCGGGTCAGGGCCAGTTGCAGCAGCACCCGCGACTTGGGTGGGTTGAGCTCCCCGGATGCGACAAAGCCCATCTCGTCGTCATTCACTTCGTTATTGCGCAATACCAGGCCACTCGGTAGCCGGGTGCTGCGCACGACTACGACGCCGGCCGCCGCGGCTTGCTTGCAGGCATCCAGCGCAGGCGTGGTCATATTGCCGTCGCCAACGCCGGCGATCACGATGCCCTTGGCGCCGTTTTTGACGGCGGCCTCGATCAGGTCGGCGCTCATGTTGGCGTGGGCATAAATCACGTCCACCCGGGGCAGCTGGTTCAGGTTTGCAACATCGAACCCTGTCGCCGCTCCCAGCTTCTTGTCCATCGGCTCGAACCAGGCCACCGTGCCCGTGTGCACCAGGCCGGCGGGACCGCGGTTGATGCTTTCAAAGGTCTGCAGGCTGGTGGTGTTGGTCTTCACCACGTTGCGCGCGTAATGGATCTCGTCATTGAGGCTTACCAGGGTGCCCCTGCCACTGGCCCCGGGGCTGACGGCCGCCGCCACGCCGTTGTAGATATTGGCCGGGCCGTCAGCACTGGTCGCCGTCGCCGGGCGCATGGAGCCAACCATCACCACCGGCTTGGTGCCCTGGGTGACCAGGCTGAGGAAGTAGCTGGTCTCCTCCAGCGTATCGGTGCCATGCATGATGACGATGGCATCGACATCGTTCGAGGACTGCGCCGCTGCGACGCTCTTGGCGAGCTTCAGCCAGACCTCGTCATTCATATCCTGGCTGCCGATATTGACCACCTGCTCGCCGGTGATGACCGCGAGTTTATCGAGGTTGGGCACCGCGCTGACCAGCGTATTGACGTCGTAGGCGCCTGACTTGTATCCGTAGTCACCGGGCTTGGCCTGGGCGCCGGCAATCGTGCCGCCGGTGGC
The DNA here is from genome assembly GCA_963700715.1 of uncultured Gammaproteobacteria bacterium. Taxonomy (GTDB): domain Bacteria; phylum Pseudomonadota; class Gammaproteobacteria; order Pseudomonadales; family Halieaceae; genus JARRPM01. Next base: position 118,415 of record CAVOYP010000004.1, on the reverse strand, counting down.
GATCACCCGCACCTTGGGCAGGTCGGCAGCCGTGGTCGCGCCGAGTGGCGCGAGCGCAGCCAGCAGGCCGAAGGCGATTGCTGCAAATTTCCGCGTGTAGTTCATCACTGCTATGCTCCTGGTTTTCATGGTTGATCTCCTTGCTGGTTGTGCTTCGGTCACGCACGGCGGACCGGCGCGCCTTTTCACTTTCGCTACCTTGCCAGCGCCCGGACGCCGCGCAGCCTTCTTGCGCCCGGCAGGCGCTGCCAGCGAGGCCTCGTAGGCCTTGCGGTAGCCCCGGGCGATCTCGCGCACCGCCCGGCCGATATCGTCGTAGACATGATTTTCGAGGTTGGCAAAGGACACCCTCACCGACCAGTCGGGCGCATCAAAGCCGCCGCCGTTCAGCAGGACGATTCCGTAGTCCCGGGCAAGACGGAATACGATGTCCAGCGGATGCACGTTTTTCTTCACCCACTTCACCACCTCCTTCCCCCCGGCATATTTTTTCATCCAGAACTCGAAATCGATGACGCCGTAGTAGTAGTCGAACAGTTCGTTCGGCGCCACCTCGATACCCAGGCCCTCGATGGTTGCGGCCACCCGCTGCTTGACGATGCCGAGGCAGGCCCGCTGGTAGTCCTTCCTTTCATCCATCAACTCGTAGAGGGAGAACAGGCTCATCATGACCTGCTGGGGCAGGGACAAGCCCGCGGTGTGGTTGAGCGCCACGTCCCGGCTGTCGGCCACGATGCGGTCGATGAACTTCAACTTGCGCGGCTCCAGCACCATGCCGCCGTAGCGTTTATCCAGTTTCTTCAAAACTTTCCCGGGATGCCTGGCGACCAGCTCATCCAGCAGGTGGTTCTCGTGCAGGGCGATCACACCCAGCCGCCAGCCGGTACATCCGAAGTATTTGCTGTAGGAATACACCCCGATCGTGTTGCGCGGGAACGCGCCCAGCAGGGAGCGGAAGCCGGGCACGAAGGTGCCGTAGACATCATCCGTAAGCAGGATCAGGTCGGGCCTCTGCTTCAGGATGGCACCGATTTTCTTAATGGTAGCCGCACTCAGGGCGACGGCACTGGGGTTGCCCGGGTTGCACAGGAAGAAGGCCTTGACCTTTGGATTCAATAACTTGGCCAGCTCCTTGTCGGTAAACTGGTACTTGTCCTCCTGCTTCGACTGGACGTTGACTATCTTGAGGTCGTAGTCCTCGAGGTGCGGCATTTCCAGATAGGGTGTGAATATGGGCGTGCCAAGGGCAATCGTATCGCCGGCATTCAGCAGGCGATTTGTTTTCAGTGCCTTGAATATGTAGCACATCGCGGCGGTGCCGCCCTCGACCGCGTACAATTCAAACCGGCCCTTAGGGCGCGGCGTACCGCACATCGCCCACTGCAGGTACTCGCGCACGATGATCTCGTTGTGCACCAGCATGCGATCAGGCACCGGGTAATTGTCACCGATGATCGAGTCGACCAGCTCGTGCACGAAATCATCGGCGTCGAATTCAAATTTGGCGACGGCCCAAGGCACCATCTGCGCAAGGAGCGTGGCGCCGGGCAGGTCCGCGTGGCGGGCGAGCCAGTCAATCAGGCGCGCCGCGATACCCTTTTTCCTGGGCATACCGCCGACCCCGGGGGGCAAGTCCAGCACCCGGCGGCATTCAACCACGGCGAACTGGCCCAGCAGAAAGAATGCCTCGCGGGGTTCTGTCGCAACCCAATTCGGGTTGCCCCGCCCCGCGTTCAGGTAACTGACCCCCAGCTTGTCCCCCGTCGCCTGCGCGAGCCTGGCCAGGTCGTTCTTGATCTCGAAGGGGCCGAGAGCCTCGTACTTTCTGTAATCCGGGTTATCCATCACTGTGCCTCTTGTTCAAGTAAACATGATCAATGTGCCAGCCAGGGTGAGTATCACATTGGCGAAGGCATAGGTACCGGTATAGCCCAGGGCGGGAATAGCGCTGTTCGCCTCGCGGTTGACAAGGCTCATGGCGGCCGCGCTGGTCATTGCCCCGGTGAGCGCTCCCAACAGCAGCAGGGGCGGCAGGCGCAGCACCTTGCGGCCGAGCACATAGCCCAGCAGCAGTGGGCCGGTCACCACCAGGACGCTGGCCAGGATCAAGCCGGGGCCCGCCACCATGAAGGTCTCGACAATCTGGTCCCCCGCCTGCAGGCCGATACCGACGATAAAGAGCATCAGCCCGAACTCCATCAGGATCCAGCGCGCCGCCTCGGGAAACCTGCCGAAGGAGGGTCGGGTAGCATTGAGCCAGCCCACCAGTATTCCGGAGGCAAGCAACCCGCCCGCCAGGCCGAGTCCCAGCGGTACGCCCTTCACGCTCACCGCCAGCACGCCGACCAGGGCGCCGAGCGCTATGCCGAAGGCGAATGTCGCCATATCGGTCTCGTTGACACCGGACTCCACCGGCCCGAGGATTTCCTCCAGCCCGGCCAGGGCGGACCTGGGCCCGACCACCCCGAGTACATCGCTGCGCTGCAGGCGCAGGTGACCGCTGAGCGGCAGCAACACCCCGTCGCGGCGCACCTCGGTTACCACCAGGCCGTGACCGCGCGCAAGATCGAGTTCCGCCAGCCGCTTGCCCACCGCATCGCGCCGCGCGATCACGACATGGGAAGATGAGGCGGTCAAATCGATCTCCTTCGAGACGGGGATCTCCTCCCCGACCTCCTCGATACCTCCGCGGAAGAAGCTGGCATCGCCATAGGCGTGAATCTCATCCCCCAGCCGCAGGTGCTCCTCATCACCCGGACGCGGGATAAACTCGCTGTCGCGCTTCAGGCGCAGGACGGCCAGCGAATCCCACAGGCGCATGCGCAGCTCCCTGATGGTGGGTTCGCAGGCCTGCGGGCGAGTCACACGATAGGCGCGGGCCTGCATCTCGCCAGCGGGCTGCTCCTGTTCCTGCGCCTCCATTTTTGCCGCTTCCGCCGCCAGGTCGATACCCATAACGCGAGGCAGCAGGCGGACCGCGGCGATAATGCCGAGCAGCCCCACCACGTAGGTGATGGCATAGCTCGAGGCAATGATCGCCAGCACGGTATCTGCCGTCACACCAGAGGGTATGTCGACCAGCCCCGAGCGAACCGCCTCTTGAGCGGCGGCCAGGGTGGGTGTTGTCGTCATCGCCCCGGCGAGCAGGCCCGCCGTGCCGCCAAAGGGAAGCCCCATCAGCTGGCCACAGGCGATGGCGATACCACCGCCGGTCGCCGCGACAAACAGTGCCAGCACCAGGTACTGCAATCCCTGGGTCCTGAGCACCTCAAAGAAGCGCGGGCCCGCCTGGTAACCCACTGCGAAGATGAACAGGGCGAAGCCGACGGACTGAGCGCCCTCGTTGACCTTGAATCCATATTGCCCCAGCAGCAGCGACACGATGAGCGCGCCGGCTACGGGACCGAGTGAAATGGAGCCGATCCGGATGCGGCCCACCAGGTAACCACTTCCCAGCACCGTGAACAGGGTGAATACCGGATTGCCCCGCATAAACTCCAGGATAAACTCACCGGTCTGCATATGGCTTACCTCGTCATATCAGCAGCTTTCTTGACCCACCGATCAACTCAACAACAGTACGACGGCGACACCCCAGACTGTCAACAGCGTATTGCCCACCGCGTAGGTTACAGTGTAGCCCAGCGCGGGCACCTTGCTTTTGGCCTCCGCCTCGATGGCGCCCAGCGCCGCGGTGGTGGTGCGCGCCCCTGCACAGGCGCCAAGGATGATCGGCGCCTTCATGCGGAAAATATATTTCCCTGCAAGCAGGCCCACCACAAGGGGCACGGTGGTGACGACTATGCCCGCCAGGAACAACTCAAGGCCCTGGGCCTTGAGCCCGGCCACGAACCCGGGGCCGGCGCTGATACCCACCGCCGCAATAAATATGTTCAGGCCAATATTATTGAACACCCACAGGGCCGGCTCAGGCACACGGCCGTAAGTCCGGTCGACCGAGCGCAGCCAGCCGCACACCAGTCCGGCGATCAGGGCGCCACCACTGGTGCTCAGACTCAGGGGCACGCCCCCCAGCTGGAACGTCAATGCGCCGACCAGTGCGCCCACCACGATACCCAGGCCCATGACCACCATGTCGGTCTCATCCGTAGGACGGTCAGCGTAGCCGATGAGTCGCACCGCGCTCTCAACATGCGTGCGCGGGCCGACCAGGGTCAGGGTATCGCCGCGTTCCAGTTTGAAATCCCTGGTCACCGGCATCTCAACCCCGCTGCGCAGGATCCTGCGCAGAAACACCCCGCGCACCGCCTCCCCGAACTCGCCGGAGACGAGTTCGTTCAGTGTCAGGCCCGCGAGCTGCTTGCGGGTCAGCACCACATCGAGCCGCTCGAGCTCGAGGTCGAGCAACTCGCGGTCGTCCACTTCATCGCCCAGCTGTTCTCCCCGCTCCAACACCGGCGCGCGCGGACCGGTGACGACAAGTGTATCGCCCGCCTGCACGCGCATATCTGGGGCGGGGTCGAGCAGATGGCCGTTGCGGCGCAGTCGCTCGATAAACACGCGCTGCTGCTGAGAGCGGGTTTCAAAATCCTCGATCGTGCGCCCTACCCATTCCGGCGCGGTCACTTCGTAAGCCCGCAGAATGAACCGGGTGTAACCCGTGAGGCGATCGGCGCTGTCCTGCAGCGCACCGCCCATTTCCGCCTCGTATTTGCGACACTCCTCAGCGATATCTACCCGCAATATTTTCGGGCCCAGGGTCGCGAGGATCCAGGCTGAACCGGCGGTACCAAAAAGGTAGGTCACCGCGTAGGCCACGGGCATGGCGTCGAGCATCGCCTGTTTCGCGGCGGCGTCGACACCGAGTTGGTTGATACTGCCGGTGGCAACGCCCAGAACCGCAGAGATCGTGCTGGAGCCGGCGAGTAGGCCGGCGGTGCCGCCGGCATCGTAGCCCAGCAAATAGCCCACACCGACGGCCGAGAGCAGCACCGTTACACACAGCAAAATGGCGAACAGCACCTGCTGCACCCCGTCGCCCTTGAGCCCGCGGAAGAACTGCGGCCCGACCCCGTAACCCACCGCGAACAGGAACATCAGGAAGAAGGTCGACTTCACCTGCGCTGAAATCGTGATCTCAAGTTGTCCGACCAGTACCCCGGCCAGCAGCGTGCTGGTGACCACTCCGAGGCTGAAGGAACCAAACTTCAGTTTGCCCGCCCAGAAGCCCAGCGCCAGCGTCAGGAAAATCGCGATTTCAGGATTGCTGCGCAGTGTCTCCACCAACCAATGCCACATACTGTGTACCTCCGCTGAGTTCTGTCCGGTGCCCGCTATTCCTTGCCAGCCACCAGGTTTTCGGGCCTGAGGATGCGCAGTCCCCTGGCCGCGTGGTAGCCATGGATTTCCTTGACATCCAGCTTGCGCATGAAGGCAATCGTATCGGCCGTCACCACCTGCCCGGGCACCATGATCGGGAAGCCCGGCGGGTAGGGAATGACGAAATCCGCGGCAATCACTTCCGGCCCCTGTTCAAGGCGCTGGTCCATTTGCGCCGAATTCACCGGCAGATACTCGCAGTTTTCCGCCCGGTAAGCTTTGTAGAAGGCCTCGCGCATATGGCCCTCGCTGGTTGCACTGGCGACATTGTCACGGAAGGCTGCCTGGAACCTGCTGAAATTGGGCAGGTCAGGCACGTCTCCCATCAACGCTTTCACCCTTGCGTCGAACTCGGCCCGGGCCTGTTCGCCGCCACTGCGCAGCTGCCGGTCTATATCGTGGGCGATCTCCGCCAGCACCCGCACGATGTGGGCGACGTCGCTGCGGGTGTTGTTGATATTGGTCTGCAGCAGGATGCTGTTGCGCGAGGTCTTGTTGAGCTGGATGTCATAGCGCTCCGCGAGCAGACCCTTGAAGGCGGTACCGTCGTAGCCGGCGGTGCCGCAGACCAGTGTCAGCCGGGTCGGATCCAAGGCTATCTCGTCGCTGTCCCAGGCGCTCGCCATCTCCACCCAGTTGGCGTGGGGCGGGCCGTAGTCGCGAATGCCGGATTCGCGGTGGGCGGCAGGCACCATTTCTTCCGGGGTGAGTACGCGGAAATAGCGCGAGATATGCGGGTTGCCGTTGACCTGCCGGCGGATGCGCAGTGCCAGGTCGGTGGCGCGCGCCACCAGGCCGTAGCCCTCAAGTTCCATCTGCCGCCGCGCCAGGTCCAGGGAGGCAATGATCTGCAGGTTGGGCGAGGTGGATGTGTGGGTAAAGTAGGCTTCCTCGAAAGCGCCCTGTACCAGGGAAAAATCCTGGTCATGCACCAGCATCATCGAACCCTGCCGCAGTGCCGACATCGACTTGTGGGTGGACTGGGTGCCATAGACGCGGATCCGGACCAGGTCCGGATCGGGCAGCAGGTGCATGTCCAGCAGGCGCGGATCAGCAGGATCCAGCTCTCCGATCCCGGCCCGGAACGCTGCGTACTCCTCGCGGTACGCATCGCTGGCATAGCGTTCCGCCAGCGCGGCCGCGCCAAACATGGCGGTGCGGCGCCGGTGGAAGGGGGAAAAGCGCGCGAAACCGAACCAGGCCTCGTCCCAGACGAAGATGAGGTCGGGCTTGATTGCCAGGCACTCTTCCATCACCCGCCTCGGGTTGTACATATGCCCGTCGAAGGTGCAATTGGTGAGGTCCACGATGCGCGCGCGCTCCAGCTTGCCCTCGGCCTTGAGAGCGAGCAGCGCCTGCTTGATGGAGCGCAGGGGCACCGCGCCGTACATCGAGTAGGCGGTCATGGGATAGGCTTCGAGATACAGCGGCTGGGCCCCGGACAGGACCATGGCGTAGTGGTGCGACTTGTGGCAGTTGCGGTCGATCAGGACGATATCCCCGGGAGCCAGCAGGGCCTGCAGCACGATCTTGTTGGAGGTGGAGGTGCCGTTGGTGGCGAAATAAGCGCGCTCCGCCCCGAAGGCGCGTGCCGCCATTTCCTGCGCCCGCTTGATATTCCCGGTAGGTTCGAGCAGGCTGTCCAGCCCGCCGCTGGTGGCCGATGACTCGGCCATGAACAGGTTGACCCCGTAGAACTCCCCCATGTCCCGGATCCAGTGCGAGCGGAAGATCGACTTGCCCCGGGCCACGGGCAGCGCGTGAAAGGTGCCTACAGGCTTGCGGCTGTAGCGCTTGAGGTTATCGAAGTAAGGCGTCTCGTAGCGCTCACTGACACCCTCCAGCACCGCGAGGTGCATTTCCATCACCTCTTGCCGACCGTAGAAGATACGCCGTACGGCCTCGGCTTCGGGACGCGCGGCCAGCAGTTCCGGCCCGCGCTCGGTGAGCAGGTAGATATCCAGCTCCGGGCGCAGTTTTTTCAGGCCGCCGGCCAGCGCCAGGCCATACTCGCGCACATCGAGGGCGGCGGCGTCGAAAGGTATGGCCCGGGCGATGGCTTCGCGCAGCGCCTTCGCTTCATGCCGGGAGCGAAACCCGAAACCGTCGCCGATAATGACCGCCTGCAGGTCGGGGTTCGCCAGTGCCGCCAGAATGCCGTCCTCGAAACTGTTCACATGCACCATCTCGTAGGCGAATGGATCGTCGTCCCGGCGCAGGCGCCGCAATTCCTGCCGGTTGCGCTCGGCGTGGGACGGGTCCACTGCGGCGACGGCAAGCACTTCGAAGTAGGGCCGATATTCCGCCCTGTCATTGAGCGAGGGAGGCAGGTATTCCGACAGGGAGACATCCGACTCCTCCCCGGGCTCCCACATCAACGTGTCATGCCGGTAGGCACCGGATGCGAGCCCCCCATTAATCCGCTCCGCCAGGGCCGCAAAGCCAGGAACGTCGCCGGCCTGCAGCCGCTGCTGCAGGGTATGCATCAGGCGCGGGCCAGGGAAAGCAAAGAAATCCTCCAGTGGCAGGAGTTCGACCAGCGACTCCGCGGCGGCAGCGCGCAGGCGCGCTGTCTCCTCACCCCTGCTGGCCGCGGCCGCCCACGCGCGACCGACGATGGCAGCCTGTGCCCAGTAGTCCGACCGGGTATCTGGAATGGAAAAGCCGTCTGAAATCGTATCCGGAGCGCTCATGCGCCCTCCTTCTGCAATGGAAAAATCCTTTAATAACAGGGTGTTAAGTTGCTTCCGACAATCACTGAGTTTCCTCCGTAGGGCCGGCTACAACGCCTTGTTGGCAGAGAACGCGGATTAGCCTATGGTATTTCCTGTTACAAAACAACGCACACACGTGGTTCAGTCTGGTTCGGATTTTTACAGTGACTGCGATGCCCGGTGCCGGCTAAACTGAAGCCGCAATAACGGTCCCCGAGGGGAGGGAAATCGACAAAATGGGAGTGATCACGGATGCAACGATTCATACCCGTTTTGGCGAGCGCGCCCGCACCCCGAAGGGCAGGGCTTCCCTGCGAGCAATTCTCGAGGCCACCTTCGATTTGGCAACCACCCAGGGGCTGCGAGCGGCCTCCCAGGAGGCTATCGCCAGGCGCACCGGCCTGACCCAGAGCGCGGTGCGGCATTATTTCCCCACCAAGTCGGATCTACTGGACGCGTTTTTCTGGTATGGCAGTCAAAAACTCGAGCAGCAGTTGATCGATGAGATCGGGAAGCCGGACATCGACCCCCGCTCGCGGCTGCTCAACCTGGCCGCGTTGCACTACGACCTGATTCTGCAGGTGGATCAATCGGCTTACTTCGAGACCCTGTCGATCTGGGTGCGCACACCCGGGTTCCGCCGGTATCGGGACGGTTTCCATCGACGTTTCCGCGGCTACTACGCCGATCTCCTTAAGGAAATACACCCGCAGTGGGACAAGGAACGCTGCAGCGCAACCGCATTCCAGCTCCTTACCCTGGTACTGGGTGGCTGGCTAAGCCTGGGCAACTCCGGCCCGGCACAGACAAGGCGCAGCCGCAATGAGCTCAAGGCCGTCCTGCTAGCAGGTATTGAGCGGCTGATCGGGTAGCGGCTTGCCCGGTCGCGCCTCCGAATTCGTCCGCCCAGCTACTGCGACAATCGCCCCATGAAGCCGAACAACCTCCGGGTCAGCCACTTGGGCATGGCGCGGCTGGAGGCGACCTCGACCAGGTTGAATTTACCCGGGATGCGGATGACCTGGCCCTTCATGCAGGCATCGTATCCGGCTTCAGCCACGTCTTTCACATCCAGCACCGTGGTTGCAATGATCTTGACGAACTTCGGGTTGCTTGCACTCATCGATTCCATCATCGGTGTGGCGGTCACGCCGGGGCACAGGGCGGTGAAGGTGATGCCTTTGGTCTTGAGCTCCTCCGAAAGCGATTCTGTCAGCGAGAGCAGGTAGGCCTTGCTCGCCGCGTAGGTAGCCATGAATGGAACAGGCAGGAACGATGACGTGGAACAGACATTGAGCACGCGACCATGACCGCGCGCCAGCATGCCGGGTAAAAAGTAGCTGATCATGTCGGTAGTGGTCGTGATATTCAGCGCAATGAGATCCTGGTTCTGCTTCGGGTCCAGTTTTTCGAAGGGCGATGTGTGGTTGATGCCGGCGTTGTTCACCAGGATATCGATATCGAGTTTGCGCCGTTTCAGGGTGCGCGCCAGCCTGGCGACCTCACCGGGCACGGCCAGGTCCGAACTGATGACGACCACATCAACCTGATATTTTTCCGTTAACTCCTTCGCCAGCGCCTTCAGCTTGTCCTCGCTGCGTGCCACCAGCACCAGGTCGTGATGGGCGCGGGCGAAGCGGCGCGCCAGGGCCTCGCCGATACCGCCCGAGGCGCCGGTCACCAGGACGCGTTCCAGGCTCTTTGCTTTGGTCATGATGAATACCCCCTATGCCTGTCGATGAAAAATCCGTCTCGCACCTGGTTTGCGCGATGTTCCGGTCCTGCTTTACCTGGCCGCATCATCACGCCCCTGGCTGCAACGCCGCTGCCAGGGCATCCTGCTCCATGATGCAGGGGATCGATTCGAGCTCGGGGAGCCAGGGCAGTGCGGAGCGCCGCCAGATCTGCAGGGCCGGGCGCAGCTGGTGCAGCTCTTTCACTGCCCCCAGGCGCAGGCTGTATACCGCGGCCGGATTGTCCGGAGTATAGCTGTAGATGCTGGTTGCGCAGGTGGGGCAGAACACCTGCATCCTGCGCGCCCCGGTGGATCCGATCTTGCAGTACTCTTTTACCTCGCCCTGCATCGAAAACCCGGCGCTATCGACCAGGGCCCCGATGCGGAAGGCGGTGGAGGCCTGCACCTGGCAGTCGGTGCAATGGCAGAGCAATACTTTTGCTTCATCCACGTCAGCCTGGAAGCTGACCTGGCCACAGAGGCATTTGCCATTCACTTTCATCGTATTCTCCTTATCAGTTATCCAGTCAGCATTCTAGCAGTCGATCGGCTGACCAACGCCGGTAAACGGCAGCCTTCCACCTGGGTTAAACATGGGTATCCTGTTCACCTCATCCACTCGAGGTAGCCGATCACCAGGGCCGCCAGCAGGGCGGTCTCGCCAACCATGAGTGCGACTGGCTTGACACCGACGGTTGCCAGTTCCTTGAGGCGGGTCTTCATGCCCAGCGCCGCTATTGAGGTGATCAGGCAGGCGCGCGACAGCTCGTTACCCGCCGCCTGCACCGATGCCGGAACGATGCCGGTGCTGTTGAGCGCCGCCAGCAACAGGAAGCCGACCGCGAACCACGGCAACAACGGTGGCCGAGCGGTGCCGGGTTCGACGCCGCGCAAGCGAGTGATCAAGGCTGCGCAGAGGATCACCGGCAGCAGCATGGCCACTCGCATCAGCTTGACCACGGTGGCGGTGTCGCCGGTTTCGCGGCTCACGCTGTAGCCTGCCCCCACCACCTGGGCGACATCGTGAATCGTGGCGCCCAGGAAAATCCCCGCCGCTTCCGCGTCGAGGCCGAGCCGTTCGGCGATAAGCGGGTACAGGATCATGGCCAGGGTGGACAGCGCGGAAACGCCGATCACCGTGAACAGCGTCGCCCGTTCCTTGTTCGGATGGGCAGGCAGGGCCGCCGACAGCGCCAGTGCCGCCGAGGCTCCACAGATGGCGGTGGCGCCCCCGGTCAACAGGCCGAACAGGGGGTCGAAGCCCAGCATGCGGGCGACCGCTATCGAGACCAGCATGGTTACCACCAGGGAGCCGACCACCAGCGCCAGCGGCTCCCAGCCCATGGCCATCATCTGGTCCAGGGTGAGGCGGATACCGAGCAGGGCGACACCCAGGCGCAGCACCGCCCGCGAGGTAAAATCGATACCCTCCTTGCAGCGACTGTCCGCCTCCGAGAGAAAGGCCATCGCCATACCCAGCAGCAGCGCCAGCAGCATGACCGGCGTCTGGTAGTGCTCGGCGAGGAAGCTGGCGGCGAGCCCGACGACAAGGCTGACCATGAGGCCCGGCCCCAGCCGCTCGGCATGCATCCGGACATTCGTGGTTAATGACATAGCGACTCCAATGGCGTGACAGGGCGGCTGATGGGCCTGCCGGTTCAGGGTATCCGGGCGACCTCAGCGCTCGACGAAGTTGCGCGCAGCGGCCACAAAGCTGCCCTGTGCCTCCTCGTCGTCGAGGGTATCCACCGGGATGGCCTCCTTCGGTTGCAACAGGCCGCGCTGCACCGCCGGACGCTCGCCGATGCGGGCCAGCCAGCCGGCCAGGTGGGGGAAGTCGTCGAGGGGCACCCCGGACCAGCGATGGGTTCGCACCCAGGTCCAGTTGGCGATATCGGCGATGGAATAGTCACCGGCTAGATAATCGTGCTGCGCCAGGCGACCATCCAGCACGCCAAACAGGCGATGTGTCTCGGACTGGTAGCGCTGGATCGCCAGGGGGATCTTCTCCGGCAGGTAGCGGAAAAACACATTGGCCTGGCCCATCATCGGGCCGATACCACCCACCTGGAACATCAGCCACTGCATTACCAGCGAGCGGCCCCTGCTGTCCACGGGCATCAGCTGCCCGGTTTTTTCGGCGAGGTAGACCAGGATGGCGCCGGACTCGAACACGGCGAAGTCATCGGCCCCGTGGTCGATGATGGCCGGGATACGGCCATTGGGATTGATCGCCAGGAACCAGGGCTCCTTCTGCTCCTTGGCGCCCAGGTCGAGAGCCCGCAGCTGGTAGGGCAGGCCCAACTCCTCGAGGGCGATGGACACCTTGTGGCCGTTGGGTGTGGCGGCGCTAAACAGCTCGATGCTCATGCCAAATCTCCTTTATTTAATTGGCCGATAACCACGAGGGCGGATGTCGGAATCGCTATTCGCGACCGACTCCGCTCCATCCGATTGCTGCGCGCTATCAGTTCGGCTTGTCGCCGACGATGGTGGCGCGGTTCATCTTGCGATGGCAGGGCGCGTAGTCCATCACCGCGTAATGCTGGGTGCAGCGGTTGTCCCAGATCGCCATGCTGTTCGGTTCCCAGCGCCAGCGCACCTGGTATTCCGGAATGGCGGACTGGCTGACGCAGGTATTGCAGCAGATTCGCGCTACCCTGGGTATAGTCCTGGCCATAGCGGACGTTCTTCGCCGTATGGTAGTTGGTAAAGTGGGTCGTGAAGGCGTTCACGAACAGGCTCTTTTTGCCGGTCTCGGGGTGGGTGCGCACCACCGGGTGTTCCGGGTCGGGGAAGCGCGCCTTCATCGCCAGGCGCTCCTCGGCCGGCTTGGCGGCCATGAACGTCGCCTCCATGCTGTGGCGCGCCCGCAGGTCCCCGATCAACTCCTTGACGTGGGCGGGCAGCCGCTCATAGGCCAGCTCCATATTGGCCCACATGGTATCCCCTCCCACCGGCGGGCACTCGACGCAGCGCAGCACCGCGCCCATGGGAGGGCACTCGCGCCAGGTGGCGTCGTTATGCCAGGAATTCTCATAGCGCTCGGGCGGGCTGTCCGGTGTCTTCCAGATATGGATGATGCCGGGCTCACCCTCGACACTGCTGGTCAGGGGGTGATCCTCCAATACGCCAAAGCGGCGGGCGAAGGCGGCATGCTCGGCATCGGAGATGTCCTGGTCGCGCAGGAACAGCACCTTGTATTCGAGCAGCAGGGCCCGGATTTCGGCGAACAGGCTGTCATCCCGAGTCACTTCGGCCAGGTTCAGATCTTTCAGTTCGGCGCCCAGGGCGCAGGTCAGGGGTAGTACTTTCATTAGGCAGCTCCTTTTTATGATCCGGTGATCAGGGTCTCTGGCGAGTCAGTTACCGGGGACGACGGCAAACACGCCACCCGGTTGATGGACACACAATAGTTCAGCCTCCGGATTTTAGATTTAGCTATTGACGCCATTGGTTTATCCTAAGGTGCCAGGCCAGTAAGCTTTTTACCGCCGACAGCACGCCTGCACTCGACTGCGACAGGAGTTTCCATTCAATGTTCATGATGCGCGCGGCCGTTCTGGCTCATTACCCGGCAGTCGCGCGCCAGCTGGGGCTGGACCCTGTGGCGATGCTGCGCGAGGTGGGGATCGCCAGTGGCCTGATGGACAAACCAGACGGCCTGCTGCCAGGTGATGCGGTGGTACGGCTGCTGCAGAACTCCGCCGTGCGCAGCGGCTGCGCGACGGTCGGGCTGCGCATGGCGGAACTGCGACGACTGTCGGATTTTGGCGTGACCAGCCTGCTGCTGTCGCAGCAGCGCACAGTCCGCGATGCCCTGCGAATGGCCATTCAGTACCTGCACCTGATGAACGAATCCCTGGTGCTGCACCTGGAGGAAACCGCGGACACCGCCATCCTCAGCGAGGAAGTGCTGATCAATGCACCGATACCCATCACCCAGACCATCGAACTGGGCATGGCAGCCAATGTCCAGCTCTGCCGTTCCATTCTGGGTGACCACTGGCGCCCGCGGCGGGTGTTTTTCCGGCACTCGGCCCAGGGCTCGCTGGAGCTTCATCGGCGGATTTTCGGCTGCCCCTGCGAGTTCGACAGCGATCTCAACGGCATGTCATGTCCGCTGGCCGACCTCGACCGGGTCAACCCCGCGGCCGACCCCCAGATGGCGCGTTTCGCGCAGAATTTTCTCGAAATGCTGCCCCGGCGCGAGAAGGGTTCTGCCTGCGCCGATGCCCGGCGGCTGATCTACCTCTACCTGCCCCTGGGCAGGGCCACGCTCAAACAGGTGGCCCAGGGCCTGGGATTGAGCGTCCGCACCCTGCAGCGCAACCTCGGCGCGGCGGGGGAGTCGTTCGATTCGCTGCTGAATGCGGTGCGCGAGGAACTCGTACCGGTCTACCTCGACAACCCGCACTTTGGCCTCGGCCACGTCGCCACCCTGCTGGGTTACAGCCACCACAGTTCGTTCACCCGCTGGTTCACGCAACGCTTCGGGGTTGCGCCGGACGAATGGCGCAAGCGCAGGCACCGCGATTCTTCAGACAGCCGGTGATGTGTCCGCCCGGTCAGCGGAGCGGGTTCCAACCGCCGATGGACGCGCGTTCCATGTAGCGGTGGCAGGGCGGGTAGTCCATCACGGCGTAGTGCTGGGTGCTGCGGTTATCCCAGATCGCCACGCTGTTTTTGCGCCAGCGCCAGCGCACCTGGAATTCCGGGATGTGGGCCTGGCTCATCAGGTACTGGAACAGGTCGCCATTGGCCTGGGTGGCGTCCTGGCCATAGCGCACGCGCCCGGGCTTGTGGTAGTTCACGAAGTGGGTGGCCCAGGCGCCCAGCACCAGCATTTTTTCACCGGTTTCGGGGTGAGTCTGCACCACCGGGTGCTCCACCGCGGGCCACTTGGCCCGCAGGGCGGCGTGCTCTTCCTCCGGGATCATGGCTTGCAGGGTGACGAGAAAGTTGTGGCTGGCCCTCAGGTCGGCAATCTGGCTCTTCACGTCCTCCGGAAGATTGTCATAGGCGGCGACCATATTGGCCCACATGGTGTCGCCGCCCACCGGAGGGCACTCCACGCAGCGCAGCACGCAGGCCTTCGACGGCACCGGGCGCCAGGTGTTGTCGTGGTGCCAGGTATTCTCGTAGCGGCCAACCGGCTTGTCCGGGGTCTTGTAGATACGCACCAGGCCGGGCGTGTCGTCAGGCGTGGGCAGGACCGGGTGGTCCTCGAGTTCGCCCATGCGCGAAGCGAAGGCCACGTGATCCGCGCCGGAGATGTCCTGGTCGCGCAGGAACAGAACCCTGTGCTTGAGCAGCGCCGCATAGATTTCCTTGAAAAGGCCGTCGTCGTGGGCCGCATCGCGCAGGCTGACATCCAGCAGCTCGGCACCGATGTTGCAGGTCAGTTGATCAAGCCGCATGTGAGTCACCTCATCTTGAGTTCCGGCCGGTGCCCGCACTGGCTCACGCCATGGCGCCACGACCTTACGTCAGATTACAGCAATGTCGCGCCGGGTAACCCCCAGCGCCGGGGGGGGGAATGCGGGAACCCGAGGACTCCCGGACATGGGCGGGGCCGCCCGGGTTGCCGTTACTCCAGTATCCCGAGCATCCGCGCGCGGGCCAGCAGGTGCTGCCGGGTACCAGCCTGCAGCTTGTGGAACATGTTCTTCAGGTGCCACTTCACCGTCTGGTCGCCCACATCCAGGGCCTGGGCGATTTTCTTGTTGGAGAGATTGCCCGCCAGCAGCTGCAGCACCTCGGTTTCCTTGGGCGTCAACAGTGCGTTGGCCACTACCCGCGGGAGCTCCCTGCCCCGCTTGCTGCGCGCACCCCGAAGGGGCGAGAGGCCGGCAGATACCACCTCCGCCGCCTGCCCGGCAACCGTGGCGGCGGCACCGGCGAATACGGGATCGGTATCGGCCAGCACACGGCCCAGGCCCAGTGTTCCGGCCAGGCTCGTAGCCTCGTCGATCATCTGCTGGCAGTTCTCTCCCCGCTGCTGCCCGGCAAGTGCCCGCAGCAGCTGCACCTGTATCGCGTCGCGCACCCGCCGAATCCGCTTCACCACCGGGTCCACGGTTTCCAGCAGCGGCGACACGGCTTCCCAGCGTGCACCGACGATCGCCGCATAGGCGCGGGCGACGCCGATCTGCACCATCACCAGCGGCTGCAGTATCCCCCAGGTGTCGCCGTGCTGCTGTTCCAGCCGCTCCAGGGCGCCCATTCTCGCCTGGCAGGACTTGTCCTGCTGCCGCAATGCCAGCATTCGTACTTCCTCTCCCAGGCTGGCGACGCACAGCCGGGGTAGCTCCCTCGCATCCCCGATCGCCCGCAACTGCTCGATCAGGTCGTGGGCCTTGCTCTGCGCGCCCGCGGCAGCGGCCAGCCGGGCCGCGGTCAGGTAACCGTGGATGATGGCGTCGGGTGGCGCATGCCGCTGCAGCACGTCCAGCCGGTCGGCCAGCAACAGGCCGGCTTCCTCGAACAATTCCCGATCCCACAACACGGCAGACAGCGTCGCGGCCAGCATCACCGCAATCGGGCTGCGCCGCCCGGACTCCGCCTCGGCCCGCGCCAGCGCCAGCCGCAGGACTTCCTCGGCCAGCGCGACCTGGCCCTCCCACAGGTAGGTGAACCCCGACAGCCAACTGGTCCAGCCCTGGGCATAACTGAGTTCGGCGGAGCGCGGAAATTTGCG
Organism: uncultured Gammaproteobacteria bacterium; assembly: GCA_963700715.1. GTDB lineage: Bacteria > Pseudomonadota > Gammaproteobacteria > Pseudomonadales > Halieaceae > JARRPM01. Next base: position 101,926 of record CAVOYP010000004.1, on the reverse strand, counting down.
CAGCCGCTGCAGCAGGTGATTGGCATTCTCCGGCTTGCCACGGAACAACTCCAGTACAGCCAGCAGGTTGGTGCCGACAATCTGCTGGTGCGCCGGCTGGTCCTGCAGGGATTCCCGCCAGGGAGAAATATGATCCCGCAGGCGGTCGAAATCGTCGTTGAAGAACGCCGCCGTGGCGCAGATCTCCGCGGCCTCGCAGCGCCGGGCGGGCTCCACCGCGGGGTCGTCCATGATCGGCGCCACCAGCGCGGCCGCCTCGGCGTGGCGCTCGCTCTGGGCCAGCGCCCAACCCGTGGCGATGCGCAGTTGGGGCCGGCGCCGGATTTCGTCCTCCGGCAGGTGCTCCAGCCACTCCAGCACCCGCGACACCCGGCCCTGGGTCATGATGCCGTAGAGGCAGCGCTCGATCAGGTCGAAAGCGAAGGCCTCGTCCCCCGCCAGGCGGGCATGCTGCGCGGCCTCCTCGAACAGCTCGTGCTCCGTCAACCAGTGCGCGGCGCGGGCGTGCAATTGCCGACAGTGCTCCGGCGGCAGGCGCTCAAACCGCTCATTGAGGAATTCCCTGGCAATGGGGTGAATCCGCACCCAGTCGCCGCTGACCACGTCCTGGAATATCGGCGTCGCATCGCGCAGCTGGGCCAGCATGGCGGCGCTGTGGTCGTTTCCCGTCAGCCACTGGCACAGCTGCGGGATGCACCCGGTCGAGGCAGGCGATGTCCACCAGGAACATGACCTCCTCCACCGGCAGCCGGTTGACCAGCACTTCCATGAAATAGTGCTGCAGATCGCCGCTGCGGGAGGAGAACCCGGCGATGGCCTCCCTCAGGTTGCCCCGCTTCATCACGCTGGACATGGCCAGTTGCACCCCGAGAGGCCAGCCTTCCGTCAACTCGTAGAGGCGCACGCAGGAATCCTTGTCGATGCCCGAGGCCGGTCCTGCCTCCAACACCTGGGCAGTCTCCTCCAGGGTAAAGCGCAAATCGTCCGCATGAAGGTGCAGCAGGCGGCCGCTTGCGATCAATTCGGCGAAATCCATTGGCAATGCGCGCCGCGAGGCCAGAATCACCCTGAGGTTGGCGGGCGCATTCAGCAACAGGTACATCAGCAGTGTTGCGGTGGTTGCCGCCGGGAGGGCATGGGCATCGTCGAGGATCAGGTCCACGTCGACCGCCATACTGGCCACCTCCGCCAACCAGGCAGTCAGCGCCTCCAGCTCCCCCTCGCGCCGGACGGGTGCGGCACCTGTGTCGCGCACGAAATTGCCCGCGCCGCTGCCTATGCTCAGGGCCACCTCGAGGCCGCGCACGAAGCTCGCGGCGTCGTCGTGCTCATCCAGGGTGAGCCAGGCCACGATCGCCCCGGACTCCAGTGCCTCCCGCCGCCACTGTAACAGCAGGGAGGTCTTGCCATAGCCCACAGCTGCCTGCAGCTGCGATCAGGACACGGTCGCTCTGGTTGCCGCGATTCAGGCCCAGCCGCTCACGGTAGAGCAAAGAACGGGAAGCCCGGGGGGCGGTGGCCTTGAGGATCAGCCTCGGGTCATGGGCATACTTATTCATATTGCCCGAGAGTCTAGCAGCCCTTGTCAGCAGCGTCACAACGGTGCTTCGGGCCGGCTGCTTCCGGATGCGAGCCGACGGAGCCGCCCCAGCCCACAGCCTTGCCCCACCTAATGGGGGGGGTGAGGACGCCGATCAGTTGCTAGAGTCGGCCCATAGACACTGCTTCCGCGCACACAGAGGAACATACCATGCATGACCCACTGACCGTCGCCAGGGCCGTCGCATCCCTGGGCACCTCCCTGCTGCGGGTCAATCGCGGCCTGATGGTAAAAGGCAACCGCGGGGCGCCGGCGAAGACCCTGGAACTGTTCGAGGCCGAGTACTGCCCCTACTGCCGCCATGTGCGCGAGGCGCTCACCGAGCTTGACCTGGACGCGATGATCTACCCGATCCCCAAGGGGGCCAAACGCCATGTGGCGCGATTGCTCAAAGCTCGGCGGCGAGAAGAAGATACCCTTCCTGCACGACCCCAACACCGGGGTCAAGATGTACGACTCGGAAGCCATTGTGAAGTACCTATACGAACAGTACGGCCTGGAGGGAGAGCCGGTTCCCGAACGCCGGATAATGACTTCGACGCTGGCGTCGCTGACGCGGGCGAAGTTCGGCGGGATGTACGCCGTCCCCAACAAGCCCGCGCAGAAGCGCCTCGAGCTCTACTCCTTCGAGGCCAGCCCCTACGCCAGGCTGGCGCGCGAAGTGCTGTGCGAGCTGGAGATCAAGTACCTGCTGCACAACTGCGGCAAGACCCCCGGCGGCCACTCCGACTACTACCCGCCCGAAATCCGCCATGAAAAGATGAAAAACTACATGCCAGGGACGGAAAACCGGCGCAAGTTCCTGCAGCGCACCGGCATCATCATCATGCCCTACATCATCGACCCCAATACCGGCGTCGAGATGTACCAGTCAAAGGACGTGATAGAGTACCTGCGCAAGACCTACGGGGCCTGAGCGGGAGACGACGAGTATGCACGAGCTGTTAAGCCAGGCCGCCGGGCCGCTCGTTGCCCTGTTCCTGGTGGCTGCCATGTTCAGCCTCGGGCTGGACCTCACCGTGCGGCAGATCGTCCGTTCACTGGGCGACAAGCGCCTGGTGACCAGGTCGCTGCTGATCAATCTGCTGGTAGTCCCGCTGCTGGCCGTTGCCATAACCAGCCTGATCCCGATGCACGAGGGGCTGCGTATCGGCATCGTGCTCTATGCCATCGCCGCCGGCACCGAAGGCGGGCCCAAATTCGTACAAATAATCGGGGGCAACACCGCGTTCGCATTCGGGCTGTTGGTGTTGTTGCTCTGCTTTACGGTGGTGGTGGTGCCCCTGTTGCTGCCACTGGTGGTGCCGCATGCGGACATTGCAACCGGCGCACTGGTGGCCAAATTACTTCTGGTAGTCGCCCTGCCGATCTGTGTCGGCCTGCTCCTCAACGGCTTCTACCCGATGCGCGCGGCCCGCATCAGCCCCTTCGCCCATCACCTGGCGATGTTCCTGCTGTACGGGGTGATCATCCTGCTGATCTACGTCAACTTTCAGGAGATAGTGGCACTACAATCCAGCGCTCTGCTGGCTGGCCTGCTGTTCTTTGCGCTCGCTTTTTCGGCCGGTTACCTGGCGGGTGGTCCGGACGAGCACGACCGGCGCGCGCTGGGCATCATGACCTATGCGCGCAATGGCAGTATTTCGATGTTGATCGCCGGGGATGCGTTTGCCGATGATCCACAGGTACTGACGATGGCGACGATCATGACGGTATGCTCGGTGATACTGGTGGTGCTGATTGTCAGCGCTTTCAAGCGGCTCCAGTAGCTCACCGTCGGGACCGATAGCCGGCCCCGCCTCACCCATTCGCTCAGACCGCGTTCCGCGGCTTCTGCTCTTCGTAGCTTTTCACGTAGTCGAGCATGCTTTTCCACATCTCCCGGTAGGGCCGCTTCGCCTCGCGCGCCAGCAGCAGGATGACCAGGGGCGCCGCGGACCAGAACACGCCGCTCATCACGATCTCATCCAGCAGGTGACTGTCGTTGGCGGGATTGCCCTGCATGCGGGAGCGCATCGCGTCCCAGGTATTGGCGCCGCGGTTGGCGATATCCATCACCCGGGCGACCAATGCTATCTCCTCGATTTCGCGCGCGGTGTAGTACTGCTTCAGCTCCGCCAGCAACTCCGGTGACACCTCGGCGTAATTGGCGGACACCAGCGCCCGCACATAGGAGATGGCCACCCATTTGCCACGGTCGAAACCCTTCGGGTCCATGTTTTCTATGTGCGCGAGTTCCTCTTCCGGCACGCCTGACAGATACGCCCACTCGTGGTGGCCCCAGGTGCAGTAGCGGCAATCATTCAACTTCGCCACCGCCAGCATGAGTTCCTCGCGAAACCCCGGATCAAGCGCCTGCCGGCCCCAGATCCGGTAGATCATGCCCGCCTGCGGCGCCAGCTCGTGGATACTTCCGGCGAACTCCCTGGCAGTCATGGTGCGCTTGCGGTAGCCGCCGAAAAGGCCCTTGGCCTTCACAGCCCCGGCCTGGCGTTTGCGCACGATTTCAGCAGGCGTGGCTTTCTGGGTTTCGCCTTGGGAGACGAATGGGTTTTTGATGCGGACATCGGCTGACCTCGGGTTATTTGATTAAGTCCCGCTCTCGAACTGCTGTCGGCTTTTTTCCCGCACGACACGGCGCAATACCTTGCCCACCGGGCTCAGCGGCAGCGCCTGCGCGAAGTTGATGGTCCGGGGGATGCTGTGGGCAGCCAGCCTTTCCTCGAGGAACCGGCGCAGGTCCTCCGCCACCACATCCGCGTCGCCGCGCAGTACCACCTCGGCATGCACCCACTCGCCGCACTCCACATCCGGAATGCCGACTACCGCCGCCATGACCACGGTCTCGTGCGCCATCAGGGCGGCCTCGACCTGGTTCGGGTACACATTGCACTGCCGGTGCACAATCGTGTCCTTGGCCCGGTCGAGCACATAGAGAAAACCGTTGGCATCGATCCGGCCCATATCGCCTGATTTCCAGAACCCATCGCAGAATTCCTCCGCGGTTTTCTCCGGGTTGTGCAGGTAGCCCATACAGATAGCCCGGGAGCGCATCCAGATCTCGCCGTCCTCACCGTCCGGCACGGGCCGCCCGTTCTTGCCCATGATAATGACCTCCACCCCCGGCACCACCCGGCCGGCGGAGGACAGGTGGGCCTCGCTGCCGTTGGCATCCGGCAGGTGCTCGGCCTTACTGAGGGCGCTGACCGCACCGCCGTGTTCGGAGCTGCCATACAGCTGCACAAAGATATTGCCGAAGCGTGCTTGCAGCTGCTTCAGCCGGGTGGGACTCATGGGTGATGCGCCGTAGTACATGGTCTGCAGCGATGACAGATCGTGCTTGTCCACCTCGGGGTCGTCCAGCAGCCTGTACAACATGGACGGCACCATCAGCGACGAGGTGACGCGTTCGCGTTCGATAGCAGTTGCAAAAAGTCTGCAGTGACCTGTCGTTCATCGTCAGGGTGCAGCCGCCCCTGAACAGGATCGGGAGATACACCATGCCGCTGGCATGGCTGATCATACCGAAATGCAGCAGTCGCTCGCTGCGGGCCGGCACCGGGTCTGCCAAAGAAAGATGCAGGTCCTTGCTGGCCAGGAAGTTATCCATGCAGTACATCACGGCCTTGGGCGCACCGGTGGTGCCACCGGTGAAGCGGATGAACAGGCAGTCCCGGCGATCGTCGCTGACCACGCCGGGGTTGTCCTCGCTCACTCCCTCCAGCAGGTCCCAGAAATGCTGCACGTCGGGGTATTCAGGCGCCGGCGGATCCATGCTGACAATGGTGATACCGTGCTTATTCAACAGTTCGTAATGAGTGGCCAGCAATTCCGCCTCGATGAAAGCCACCTTCGGATTGACCAGCCCGATCTGGGTCTCCTGGACCTCCAGTGAGTCCGTGGTATTGGTGTAACAGGCGCAGGCCTCGCCCTTGAAGGCGGTGAAAAAACCCAGCAGGGACAGGTTGTCGTTGTTGAGGATGGTGAGCCAGGCATCGCCGCGGCGCAATTCCAGCCGCTCGCGCATCATGTTGATGATGCGATTGGTCAGGCGGTGGTACTGCGCAAAGCTGTAGCGCCGATTGCGCTCGACATTGACCATGCACTCGGCATCCCCGTAGGTGCGGGCGAGGTTCTGGCTCACGATGGAAAAATCTATGTGCATGGGGCTTATCTCCCGTCTCCCGGACGCCGGGCCCGGGCCGGCAGTCTAATGTATACACTCTAGATGTTGACGAGGATGTTGAACCCCCCCAGTTTGGGGGGGTAGCTGGAGAGGTGCCGCGTGCTATCGTCAGCCCTGCACCAGCACGGACCCGGCGCTCCCGTGAGCCGGGTCCATCCCGTGCGCTGATAGGAGGGTAGAGATAATGACAAACAATTCCGACAAATGGCTGCAACAATCCGCGCTGGTCATGCGCATTATTGGCTGGTTCCTGTGCATCGGCCTGGTGGCGATGCTGTTTATCTACCCCCCCGGCTTTTTGTGGGGCGCGCACCCGGAGGGATTCCCACACATCGGACCGGCCCACCCGACGTCTCCCCATGAGGCCCTCCACCCCTACCTGTACATGCTGGCCGCCATGTACGTGGCCCTCGGCATCCTGCTGATACGCGGCGCCCGGGATCCGCGTGGCCAACGCGGCCCTGTTCGACTACGGCATCCTGGCGAACCTGCTGCACGGCCTGGTCATGATTCCGCAGTCGTTCTACTACCCCAACGAGCACGCCCACCTGTGGGCCGACATACCCGGGCCTGTTCGTGATCTGCGCGATGCTCTGGTATCGGCACCCGAACCGGATGCCGGTGTCGATTCCGGAACGCCTGAACCGGGGCACGGCCATGCTGGACACGATCATCATCGGCAGCGGCTTCGGCGGCAGTGTCGCCGCCAACCGGCTGGCGCTGGCCGGGCAGACAGTCATGGTGCTGGAACGCGGCCCCTGGCGCGATTCCGTGCCGGTGCGCTCCATGGGCGTGGAGCGGCGCTCCCCCTATCCCTACGGCCTGAAGGCGATTACCCACCTGCTGCGCGGCGCCCAACTGGGCGGCCGGCGCCTGACCCTCAACAAGGCGGGCATGTACGAGTTCTTTGCTTTTCCCGGTCTGTGGGTACTGGCGGCATCGGCGGTGGGCGGCGCCAGCACGGCCTGGGGCGGTCTGCTGGAGACGCCACACGACCCGCGCTACTGGCAGGGCCACCACCCCGAACTGGATGCCGCCAGCATCGAGGCCTACTACCCGAAGATCTTCGCCGACCTGGGGGCCACGCCCTTCACCCCCGACCTCCCCCTCCCCCATTCGATCTGGACGCACATGCCCGCAACGCCGCATAGCAGCTGCGCACCCGCCGCGCAGCAGCCCGATATGGCGATGCTGCTGCCGCGCAACCTCGCCGAGGCCGGGCGGGCGATCACCACCGAATGCCGGGATCGAGCGCCGCTACTGCGCCTTCGACGGCGACAGTTTCCTGGGCTCCCGCGGCGGCGCCAAGGCCTCGGCGGATTTCATCTACCTCGGCCCGGTACTTAACAAGGGTGCCACGGTGCGCGACCTGTGCGAGGTCAGCCGGTATCGAGCCGATCACGCCCGGCGGGCCAGGGCTACACGGGTGCATTTCACAGACCTGGCAACAGGCCGGTCAGGAGCAGGTGCAGGCCCGGCGGGTGGTACTGGCCGCCGGCACCATGAACACCTTGCGCCTGCTGTTCGCCAATAGCCGATCGCCCGGGCGGCCTGGCCCCCATGCCGGCGCTGGGGCGCAGATTCGGCGCCAACTGCGACCTGATGGGCGCCTGGATGAGAAAGCCGGGCCCCTGGTCCAGCTTCAGCTCGACGCCCTCGCTCGGGCGCGTTTGCCGTGAGCGGTGTCGACGGCCCGGAGTTCGGCATGGGCGGGTTTCCCGGGGCTCGACACCCTGCCCCTGCCGGCATTCCTGAAGCGCCGGCTGGCGCGCTGGCTCTTCATCTACGGCATGGGAGCGGACAGCGGCAAGGCCAGCGCGAGTTTTGAGCGCGAACGCCTGACGGTGCACTACGACGAAAGTCAGGAACCCCTGTTTGGGGATATCCGCAGGGCCTTCGGCCTGCTGCAAAGCGAAAGCGGGGAGCCGGTGCGCGCCCTGCCCAAACCCTTCACGGTACACCAGTGGGGCGGCGCCTGCCTGGGACCGGACCCGCAACACGGCGTGGTGGACCACCGCGGCGAGGTGTATGGCAACCCGGGGCTCTTCATCACCGATGGCGCCGCACTGCCGGCGGCGGTGGGAGCGCCGCCCTCGGTGGCCATCGCCGCCTGGGCGCATCACGTGGCGGACACTCTGGCACAGGGCAAAATGGGCTGAAACGGTGTGGGATCGCAGCCCCGTTGAAGGTCAGGGGCGGCAGACTCAGGAATCTCAACGATTCTTGACTTCCCGCAGGTGGTCGCTCAGCAGGCCGGCCCAGCGCCTGATTATCCTGTCCACCGCGGCCTTGTTGGTGACGGTGTTGGCTACCTTGGACATCGTGTCTGGATCAGCCCGGGGATCGATGACCCGGGCGATCAGTTCGTCGGTCGCACCATCGTACATCTCCATGTAAAGGGTCATCTCCCCCGCGGACCTGATCCAGGTGTTGCCCCTGTTGGATTTCATCGTTGCGGGGGCGGCGACATCGAGGTTGACGATCGCGGGGCGCAGCAGCAGAACGCCGGGGCCCGGCGCGTCGACCACCGGAAAGCCGTCCTCGGTCAGCTGCTCGGTGAAGACTTTCCTGAATTCAGCCGCCAGATCCTGCTTGATGCGCTCCACATCCCGGTCAGAGACACGGCCCTGGAGCCCAACCGCATCAAGGTTGTATTCCCTCGCCCACTTTTCCCGGAACTCCACGAAGCAGTCCAGCAGCATGACCTTGTTGAAAGTGCCAAAATCAACCCCGGGCCTGACATAGGCCACCCTGACCTTGCTGCCCTTCACCAGGTGGAGGCCGTCGGCATCTACCGCGGGCAACTCCTGCCCGGCGAGCGCGGCTGTCGCCAGCAGGAGAAGGGCTGCCGTCAGGGTGAGGAGAACCCCTTGACGAGGGGTTCGCAAAAAAGTGACTGAGTGTGCCATGGCTTGACCTCAAAACTGCTAGTGCGCGAACCGCATGTCAACTCGCCACGCGTCGAACCCGAGCGCATCGGACCGTAAGAAACCGTAATATAAATGCGATGATACCAGCCGCGAAAGCAGCGGTTACCACACCCGGCTTTTCTTAAGCGGCCCTTTCCATCAGCTGACCCGCAGTACCGCGATGGCGGCCGTGTTCGCCAGCGTCGTCGTGGATGGCTGTGCATGGCTCTTTACAAGGGGCAGTTGCCCTTCAAAGCGCTCCACATCCACCAGGCAGGTGTGGGCTGACGTGCCCTGCGCCAGGCGCGAGGTGCCCACGTCCGCGGTGAGCACGTTGGGATTGCCGTGCACTTCCAGCGTTGTGGGGTCCAGCGGATCCAGCGGATCGAACCAGGCGCCGGTGGGCAGTTCGATCACGCCGGGGCGCAGGTCCTCGCTCAACTGTATGCCGGCGAGGCAGGCGCCGCGGTCGTTGTAGATGCGCACCACCTGGCCACTGGCGATCCCCCGCGCGGCGGCATCCGCCGGGTTCATGCGGGCCGCCTCCCGGCCCTGGATCTTGGCTTCCCGGCTGGTGACACCGTGGTCATACTGGCTGTGCAGGCGGGTGCGGGGCTGGTTCGACACCAGGTGCAGCGGGTACTTGCCGCTGCCGAGCAGCTCGTCCCGGTCGAACCAGCAGGGGTGGCCGATGCAGTCGTCGTAACCGAAACCCGCAATCGTTGCCGAGAAGATCTCGATTTTGCCGCTGGGTGTACCCAGCGGATGGGCCTGCGGGTCCGACCTGAATCGCTCCAGGACGAAGCAGGCATCCTCGACCTGGTCCTCGATACTGAACTGCTCACCGGCCCAAAAGGCGTCGAATTCCGGCAGTGTCACTCCCTTGCCCGCGGCATTGCCGCGTGTGGTTTCGTACAGGTACCGCACCCACTGCATCTCGTCGCGCCCTTCGGTGAAAACGTCCTTTGCGCCGAGCCGGTCGGCCAGGGCAGTGAAGATATCGTAGTCATTGCGCGACTGGCCGATAGGGCCGGCGTACCTGGCGCATCGGCGTGAGCATAGGCATCGTGGCCGCTGGCGCCCAGGTCATTGCGCTCGAGCATGGTCGTGGCCGGGAAGACGATATCGGCATGCCGCGCGGTGGCGGTCCACACCGACTCGTTGACGATCACCGTATCGGGTTTCTGCCAGGCCTGGCGCAGACGGTGCAGGTCCTGGTGGTGATGGAAGGGGTTGCCGCCGGCCCAGTAGATCAGCTGATGTCCGGGAAAGTGAGGCGCTGGCCGTTGTAGTCGAGTTCGCTCGCCGGGGTTCTCGAGCATCTCGGTGATGCGCGCCACCGGGATGAAGCTCGGCGACGGGATTCGGGCCCTGGGGCAGCGCACCGACGCCGTAGGGCGGCAGCCGGCGACCGCCGAAGCCCATATTGTGGATGCAGCCGTAGCCATAGCCGACACCACCGCCGGGCAGGCCGATATGGCCGAGCATGGCGCCCAGCGTGGTGATCATCCAGTAGGTCTGCTCGCCGTAGCGCTGCCGCTGCAGGGACCAGCTGATACCGAGCACGGAGCGCTCGCGCGCCAGCTGGCGGGCGAGATCGCGGATGGTCGCGGCCGGTATCTCGGTGAGGCTCGCAGCCCAGTCCGCATCCTTGGGGCGGCCGTCGGACTGCCCCAGCAGGTAGGGCAGGAAGCGCTCGAAGCCGACCGTGTATTGCTCCAGGAAAGCCATGTCATGCAGCCCTTCGGCCACCAGCGTATGCGCCATGCCCAGCATCAGCGCCACGTCGGTGTTGGGCCGGATCGGCAACCAGCGCGCGGCGAGAAAGTCGGCGGTGTCATCGCGCACCGGGCTGACGTTGATGACCTCCACCCCCGCGTCGCTGATCCGCCGCAACTGCTCCCGCGCGGTATGCGCGCCGATGCCGCCAGAATTGACCTGGTTGTTCTTCATTGCCGCGCCGCCGAACAGCAACAGCGTCCTGCAGTACCGCGCGATGTCCGCCGGGGTCGGTGATTCGAATACCAGCTTCATGAATGGCAATCCCAGCACGTGGGGGACAATCACTTCGGCCGCGGCGGCGGAGTAGGTGTTGACCGACGCGGTGTAACCGCCGATGCAGTTCAGGAACCGGTGGACCTGGCCCAGCGCATGGTGAAAGCGCCCGGCGCTGGCCCAGCCGTAGGAACCACCGTAGATGGCCTGGTTGCCGTGCTCCGCGCGCACCCGGGCCAGGGCTTCGGCAGCCAGGTCCAGCGCAAAATCCCAGGACACCGGCACGAATGCGTCCGCTCCCCGCATACCCCGGTCGCCGCCGGAGCGCGCCCGCAGGTAGCCCTCGCGCACCATGGGTTGGGCAATGCGCACCCCCGCATCGAAGCTGTCACGGAGCGATTGCGCGATGGGGGTCGGGTCCCGTTCAACCGCGTACGGCTCCACCGCGACGATGTCACCCTCGCGATGGACAATGCGGTAGTTGCCCCAGTGCGTGCAGGTTGGGGTGTAGGTCAGCGCGGTTTTTGACATTTGAATGCCCCAGAAAGATGACGGCGCCCCGTGGGGCGCCGCAAAGGCTCAGAGGTCGTAGCGCAGGGTCAAGCCGTAGGACCGGGGCGGCTGGCGCCAGGTCTGGTAGCTGGCGTCGCCGCTTCCCAACACGTTGAGTGAACCGGAGAAATTGTTCACATCCTCATCCGTGGCGTTCTCGACCCAGGCAGCCAGGTCGAAATTATCCCAGCGCGTACCGACCCGCAAGTTCAACCAGCTGTAGGAATCCTGCACTATGTTTGGATCGAGCTGCGAGGTGGCGAAGTACTCGTCCGACCAGGTCCAGTCGCCCCGGGCGTACGCCTGGCCCCAGCTGACGTCGGTCTCGTACATGAGACCGAGGTTCGAGGTCCACTCCGGCGCGTTGAGCGGGTGCTCACCGCTGAGGTCGCAGGAACCGGGAGTCGAGCCGTCCGGCACGCGGCCGGCATAGCACAGGCCGTTGGTATACTCGTCATAGGTAAAGTCGGCATAGGAGACGGCGAAGTCGGCTGTCAGGTGTTCGCCCAGCAGCACCCTGCCCTCGGCCTCGACGCCCTTGAGCTCCGCCCTGGCGGCGTTGTTGATAACAAATACCTGGCTGATGAAGGTCGCGTCCTGGTAGTCGTCGTACTCGGCATAGAAGGCGTTCACTGCCAGTTGCATGCCGCCATCGAGCAGGGTGCTCTTGAGGCCCGCCTCGTAGTGGGTGACCTTCTCGTTGTCAAACTCGCGCGGGCTTTTGCCGGTAGCCGGATCCACCGCGACCGCCGTCGGACCCCAGCCCACATTGAAGCCGCCCGACTTGAAACCCTCGGAGACAGTCGCATACACATTCAGGTCGTCGTTGAAGACGTACTGGGGCGTGATCGACCAGGTGGTCTTGTCGGTATCGCGGTCCATATCGCCGCTGTAGATATCGGCATTGGGTGTCAGGTTGGCCCACACCAGGCTCAGCCCCTGTACCGTGGTGGATTGCTGCACCGATGCGTCCTTCTCCTCCTCCTGCCAACGCATGCCACCGGTCACCGAGAACCTGTCCGTGATGTTCCAGGTCGCCTGGCCGAAAAACGCCAGGTAGTCGGTGTCCTGGCGGCCATCAAAGATGCCGAGCTGGCCGGGAAGCGCAGCGGGGATGGAGAAGGGCCGACCGGCGAACTGGCCGATATTGGCCGCCACCACCGGGTTGGAGCTGTATATGTCGTCGACAAACAGTGGCCGGTCGCCCTGGTCGCCGCGCTGGAACTCATTGTGGTAGTAGAACGTGCCCACCAGCCAGTCCACGGTCTCGCCGCCGGCCGAGGTCAGGCGCAGTTCCTGCTGCCAGCTGTCGGCCTCCTGGGTGTCCTGGTACTTGAGTATGGGAGAGGCGACCTGAAACAGGTCATTGATGGAACCTTCGTACTTGAACCAGTCATACGACGTGATCGAGTCGATGGTCCAGCCATTAGCGAGTGCGTAGTCAACCAGCAGCGTCCCCTCGTTGGCGTCGATCTCGCTGGTCACGGGCTCGCGCGCGCAATGCTCGAAGTCAAGCGGGTCGTTGGAGGAACAGGGCTCGGCGAGGCCGGCATCCTGCAGGTTCCGGCGGAATGTATCCGCCCGGCCGCCCGGAGAGAAGTAGACATCCGACAGCGTCTGGTCGTCATCCTGCTGCAGCACGCCGCCGATCAGGCGCATATTGAGGGCGTCGGTGGGCTGCCATTGCAGCTGGCCGCGCAGGCTGCCGCGATCCACATCGTTCGCGCCTTCATCGCTGGCGCTGAGGGCGCTGTCCATCAGGTGATCCTGACCGGTGTAGCTCAAGCCCAGGCTACCGGAGACGGTATCGGTGAGCGGACCGCTGACCCCGCCCACGAAGCGATACATCGAAGCGTCGGAAGCACCCTCGATGTTACCCGCCGTGAGCTCGGCATTGGCGGATAACTCCTCGGTGGGCTGGCGCGAGTAAATTGCCACCACCCCGGCCGTGGTGTTCTTGCCGTACAGCGTGCTCTGCGGGCCGCGCAACACCTCGATACGCTCGATGTCGAACATATCACCGGAGGAGAACACCGGGCGGTTGCGGAAGGCGCCATCCTGGAACACGCCCACCGCCGGCTCGAAGGTCGGGATGTTGCCCAGGTTGCCCACGCCGCGCAGGCGGTAGTTGGTTGACAGCGCCGAGACGCTTGTCTGCACCTGCAGCGAGGGCACCTGGCGCGCCAGGTCCTCGATGTCGCTGATGCCGGCATCCCGCAGGGACTGGCCGGTGAAGGCGGACACCGCCATCGGCACGTCCTGCAGGTTCTGCTCACGCTTCTGGGCGGTAACGGTGACCTCCTCCAGTTGCTGGGCCTGTGCCTGCCCGGCACCAGCCAGGGCGGCGAGAGCGCCTACCAATACGGCAACCGCCCGGCGGCGGCCGGGGACTCGGTTGGCAACTGCTGTCCACTGATTGGGGCTCTTGGATGACTGAGAATGTCGCATGGCTCGTTTCCTTTGGTTAGTTATAGAAATAGTTTTTCGGTATTGCATTCGCGGCGGCGGGATCAGGCCCCGGCGGCCATCAACTCCCTGACCGCACGCTCGCGGTCCAGCGTCGGGGTGATGCTCTTCGACACCGCGGCTACACGGTGCAGACGGCGCACCTGGCCCCGCGCACCGGATACGACGCCGTAGTGCCAGGTGCCGTAGTTGTCCCAGATGGCGACATCGCCCGGTTGCCACTGGTGGCGCACCTGGTACTCGGGAATTTTCGGCAGCTCGCTGGCAAGCTTCAGGATCAGTTCGCTCAGGGCGGTGGGATACTGGCTGACACGCTTGACATAGCCATCGCCGACAAACAGACAGGGCCGACCGGTGGCGTGATGGTGGACCACGGCGGGGTGTGTATTCGCTTCGCCGATCTCTATCATGCGCGCCGCGAGGCTGCTGCTATTGACGAAGTCGTGCCGCAGCACCGCGTAGGCCGCGTCGTGATCGATATCGAGATTCAGGAACAACAGCTTGAGCGCATAAGGCAGCTTCTCATAAGCGGCGCTCGCACTGGACCACATGGTATCAGCCCCGAAGGGCACGGTTTCCGCCTGCAGGATCGACATGATATTCGGGTGCTTGCGCCCGGTTACATCGTGATGCCAGATGTCGGTCGTGAGCTTGGCCTTGTCATCGTATTGCATCTCGATCAGCAGCACCTCGGGGTCGCGATCCTCGCCACCGGCTTTTCCGAACGCTGTGCTTTTCCAGCTCGTCGCCGAAGTACAGGGCGATGTTCTTCATCTGGTCGGTACTCAGGTGCTGCTCTTTTGCGAACAAGCACGCCGTAGTGCCACAGGGCCTGGCGCAGTTCCTCGCGCCACCTCGTCATTGTTCGACCTCGGACAGGTGCATGCCCTCGATGGTGCCGCCGATGCTCGGGGTGCAAGGAATGACCTTGAAGTGCTTGAATTGCGGCGCGGTTTGAGAGTCGTTGTCATTGGAGTTGCCTCAATGTTTAGTCACTTGCTAGATTTTAGGATGGAAGACGGCGCCATGGGCTTACCTGCGCTCAGGCGGCGCCTTCCGGTTTGCGGATCAGGTAGCCGATACGGGGGAAGTGATCCACCATGTTCCCGGCAATTTCGTTGTGATGGCGCACCGCGATTTGGTTCGGTCCCACCTGGACGAGAACGCCACGCACCGGCTCGAGGCCATAGTCGCTGGGCATCACTTCAACCTCATCCCCCAGCGCGATGCCCGGGATATCGCTCGGCGCGCTGCAACCTCTGCAGGCTCGGACGCGACGCCAATGGCCAAGGCTTCCTTCGTCGACAGTTTGCTGTGTTTGCCGTGCGTCAGGCCGCGCATGCTGTCCATCCACTTCAGCACCAGCGGCGCCGTCTCCAGGATGCCGGCCGTGGGCGGCAGCGGTCGCAGGCACCACAGCGGGTGGTAGCAGGCAAAATCCGCCACCGTCGGCGCAGCGCCGAAGAAGAATTGCTTGTCGCCCTCGAGCATGCTCTGCAGGCGCTGCAGGAAGATGGTCAGGGTGGCTTTGGTTTCGGCGAAACTGATCATCGGCCGGCTGCTCATCAGGGCGCCCCGGTCACGCTGGTAGGCGGCCACTTCTTCAGGCGATTTTTTCGACAGTGCCACCAGTACGCCGTCGGTCTGGTAGAGGTAGCCGATACAGGCCCAGAACAGGGCGGTATCGCCCCACTGCGCGAGGGTGTCGATAATCCCTTCCTTGCCGGGGATATAAACGCTGGGTTCCGGTGCAATGCGCTCGAGGACCTGGATCATCGAAACGGTATCGCAGTAAATGTCTGCGCCGATCTGCAGAACCGGGGTACGGCGGTAGCCGCCAGTCAGTGGTTCGAGGTCGGGTCGGGGAGGGATAATGGTGGTCTCCACCGCCTTCCACGTCAGGTTCTTGTATCCGAGCATCAGGCGGATCTTTTCCGCGAACAGGGACTCGGGAAAGCTGTGCAAGATGATGTCAGGCATGGATGGCTCCGGGCGCGTGTGAGGATGGTTTGTTCCGATTCGTACTCAAGTTGCCTCAGCCTGGCTCCGCGCCCGAAACCAGGGGCAGTGCCGGATCCATGCACCACTCGAACATGGAGCCGTCGTACACGGCCAGGTCCTCGTGGCCCAGCATGGTCAGGGCGATGGCATCCAGGCAGGCGGAAACGCCGCCGCCGCAGTACAGGACGGTGCGGCGATCGAAGGGGCCCGCGGCATCAAATTTCTGCCTGAGCCCAGCCAGGGGCAGGTAGGTGCCGGACTCCGGGTCGAGCAGGCTGTTGTAGTAGACGTTATGACTGCCGGGAATGTGGCCCTCGCGGCCGTAGCGATTGATCTGGCCGTCATAGATATCGGGCTGCAGTGCGTTGATGGTGCAGACTGCCGGGTTGTGAATGGCCCGTAGCACGTCCTTTTTGTCGGCCCACATGGCCGGGTTATGTGATGCAGTGAAGGTCGCGGGGGCGTGCGGCCTGGCCTGGCTCGACATCGCGCGGCCTTCACGCTGCCACTTCTCCAGGCCGCCGTCGAGGATGGCGGCATTGGTGAAGCCGGCCGCGCGCAGCAGCCACCACATGCGCGCCGACCACATCATGGTCTGGCCGGCGTAGATCACCACTGCCGTTCCGGGGCCTATGCCGTGCTTGCCGCACATTTCCGCGAAGTGCTCCGCAGAGGGCCTCGACATCGGTACCGGGTTCGATGTGTCGCAAAAATCCTCACGCATTTCCAGGAAGTTGGCTCCGGGAATGTGCTCCTGCAGCCACCTGGCGTGGCCACTCTCGACGATGTAGCCGGCGCCGTCGGGGTTTACGGTCAGGTACACCGAGGCATCGAACAGCCGCAGGGACGGATCATCGAGATTGTCGGCCAGCCACTGGGTGCTGACGATGGGTTGGGTGAGCTGCATGGACCTTCTCCGTGACTGGGTAGCGACTTATTGGTTCACACTATCAGGATGGTCATTAACCGACCCCACCCTCGGGGAGTAGTCCGCGGGGGGGCACGATGCCGGGCGGGCCACCCCCGAGGAGTGGTGTCAAGAGCACAGCCGCAGCCTATGCTTGTCCAGTACGCGCAAGCGACCTGACTTACGCCACGCCATAACGAGATACACCATGCTGAACCCGGAAAATCACCTGAAAAATGCAACGCGCGTGATGCGCCTGGTGGGCTGGCTGTGCTTTGCCGGCCTGCCCCTTTTCGCCCTGCTCTATCCGCCGGGCGTGCTCTGGGGCGAGGTCCATCCGGACCACGGGTTTCCCAGCATCGGGCCCGCCCATCCGCCGTCGCCGCATGACGGGCTGCACCCCTACTTCTACATGGTCGCAGCCATGTATGTGTCCTACGGCTTCCTGATGATCATTGGCGCGCGCAAACCGCAGCGCAATGTCGCTCTGTTCGACTATGGCATCGCAGCCAACCTGCTGCACGGCGGGATCATGATCCCGATGGCCTTTTACTACCCCAACGAACACGCCCACATGTGGTTCGACATCCCGTTCGCCTTCCTGGTGGCCGCGCTCTGCTACGTCTGGCATCCCGATCGGCTCCAGGCAGGTATCACAAGATCCCTGTTCTGGTGGATCCCCTTCGGCAGTGTTGCGGACATCCAGGCTGAAAAGCTCAACAGCCTGAGGCTGGGTGGAGCCGAACCGCAGATCCTCGATGTGCGCACCGCGCTGGAGTGGCGCACGAGCCATATCCCGGGCGCCATCAATGTGCCCATCACCGAGTTCGGCTCGAGACTGGAGGGCCTGAACCTCGACAGGAACCGCCCGATCGTCACCATCTGCCTGACCGCCCATCGCAGCATCCCCGCGGTGCGCACGCTGCGTGAGCTGGGCTTCACCAATGCCTGCCAGCTGCACGGCGGCATGCTCGCCTGGTGGAAGGCCCAGCTACCAGTGGCGAGTGCCGGCGACGGCAACGAGGACAACTCCCGCTAGGCCTCGTCAAACCCCACCACCGCAATGGGGTGTCGCCTCCCGCAGGCCGCCGCGCTAATATGGGCGCAGCGCCTGCGTGGCGGCGTGACAGTGGCTGCCCGGCCCCCGACTCGCCTCACCGGGCCAATGACATTCAAGGCCCGCATGATAAGAAAGAGCGAGAGTTACCTTGCCGAAAGATCGCGAACCTCTCAACGCACGCCTGGTACTCAAGGCCACTCCTCCCAGGGGTAGAAAGACCCTGCTGGCGCGACCGCGACTCAGCCTGGCCTCAGAACAGCTTGCCGAGAAGTCCGTCATATCGGTTTGCGCCTCCCCCGGCTTTGGCAAGACGGCACTGCTGACCCAATGGCGGCGCGAGGCGATCGCACTCGGCACCACGGTGGCCTGGCTCAACATCGACCAGTGGGACGACAGCCCACACCTGGTGGATGGCCTTATGCAGGCCATGGAGGTGGCCACCAGCGCCACGCTGCCGCAGCAGGCCTTTCACCTGGATGAGGGCTACGACCCGCTCGACAGGCTGTCCCAATGGCTGCTGCGGGTAGCCGACTTTGCCGGCGAAGTACTGCTGATCCTGGATGACGTGCACCTGCTCGCACAGGAACCGGGAGAACTGCTGGCCTACCTGCTGCACCACGCGCCGTCCAACCTCAGGACAGTATTGGCCTCGCGCAAACCGTTGCCCTTTCCAGTCTATGATCTGATCGCCAAAGGCCAGTTCGCCACGGTGGACACCGAAGCGCTGCGGCTGCAACTGGCGGAAACCCGCGCACTGCTGCTGGCTCGCTTCGCCGACCGGATCGATGTCGACACCTGTGCCCGCCTGCACCAGTTGACTGAAGGCTGGGCACTTGGCCTGCAACTGGCCATCGCCAGCATAGACCAGCAGGCGAGCGTGCGCGAAGCAGTCTCCACCATGCTGGTACACTCCGGGGACAGCCACCGCTTCTTCGTCGAATCCCTGTTGCAGCGCCTCGACCCGTCCGATGCCGGGTTCCTCGTGGCGGTGTCTTTTCTCGATGCGCTTCACCCCGATCTGTGCCGGGCCATTACCGGGCGCGAGGACAGCCCGGTGATACTCGAGCGTCTGTGCGAGCTGACGCCGATCCTGACCGACGCGGTGGATGGCTCCTGGCTGCGCGTACATGCACTGGCCCGGGAGTTCCTCGGCGAGTTGTTTGAGGCCCTGCCCGAGGACGACAGGCGCCGCTATTACGGTGCGGCAGCGGGCTGGCTGGCAAGCCATGGCTTTCACGAGGAGGCAGCCCGCCGCGCCCTGAGCTCGGGCCAGGACCAGCTCGCCCTCGACCTCGCGGAGCGCTCGCTCTACGAGATCTACCTGACCGGCCAGGTATCACGCATCGCCCAATGGCTGGACCGCCTGCCCATCGACGAGCTGGGCCAGCGTCCGCGCCTGCGCATCGCGCTGGGCTGGGCGCTGGCAAAGAATGACCGCAACGCGGACGCCGCCAGGATTGTGGCGCCGATTCTGGATGATCTTTCCGCCGATACCAGTGATCGCTTCGAGAGCATCCAGATCGTCACAACCGCGGCCCTGTACATGGACAGGCTGGATCAGGCCCTCGCGCTTTTCACGCCCTGGCGTGCCCAGGTATCAGGTTTCAACCCGATACAGAAACAGGTTACCGCCAACCTCGACGCTCTCCTGGCCCTGCACCAGGGCGGGCCGGAGCAGGCGCGCTATGTGTTGTCGCAAGTAACTGACCACTACAGCAAGGACAGTCGTTATACCGCGGGTGGGCGCGACTGGCTGCTCGGCACCAGTTTCCTGTGGCAGGGGCAGGTCAGGCGTGCCGAGGAGGCGCTGCGCACAGCGCTGGCGGAAGTGGAACCCGTCGCCGGTCGGCGCAGTCCGATCGCCTGCATGCTCGCTGCGAGCCTGGCGGCTGTGCTCTGGGAATGCGACAGGACCGACGAGATCGAAAACCTGCTTGCCGATCGAAAGAGATGTCCTCGATCAGTATGCGCTGCCCGACGCGATTTGCATGGGCTATCTCGTCCTCGCCCGCGAGGCCCTGCGGAAGGGCTCGATGTCGACGGCCTACGATCTGCTGGAGCGCCTGTTCGCCATAGGCAAGTCGCGGCACATCCCCCGCCTTTGCATCACCGCCCTGACCGAGCAGATGCGCCTGTCCGCGCTCCAGGGGCGCGAACAATCCTGCGAATCCCTGGCCGCACGCCTGCGCCAGGTCAGCGATGAAAGCGAGGCGCAGGGCTGGGGCATATTGCAGGGCCTCATCGAGATTCAGCTCGGGCTCGCCGCAAGCTATCACTGTGCGGTACGCAATGAATGGCAGCAGGTGCGCGATGCCCTGGCTCGCGCAAGGCTTTTCGCCGAGCAATTGCGGCGCAACAAGGACCTGCTGCAGATCCACCTGCTCGACTCGCTGGCGGCAAAGAAACTCGGCCTGGATGCCGATAGCATGTTCCGCGAGTGCCTGTATCTCCTCGAGACCCTGGGACTGAAGCGCCTGCTGGCTGATACCCACCCGGAATTGGCGCAATGGGACCGCAGCCTGCGCAGCGAGGACGGCCTGCTCGAGCGCGTACCCGCCAGCCCGAACCGGGCCACCGCGCCCGCCCGGCCTGCGCACCTACACGCGGAGCCGAAACAGGTTGCACCGAGCATATTACTGACCCCCAAGGAGCGCGACATCCTCAGCCTGCTGGCCAATAATTTATCCAACAAGGAAATCGCCAATGCCCTCGATGTGAGCGTGCAGACCGTCAAGTGGCACCTGAAGAACCTGTTTGTGAAACTGAACGCGGGTAGCCGCAAACACCTGGTCGATCGCGCCCGCATCCTGGGCATCATCCTCGACTGAACCGGCGGTCGCCCCCTGGCGCCAGATCACCCGGCACCCACTCCCCGCGAGTAGTGGCGGGAGTGGGAAAACAGTCCAGAATACGCTCTATAAGGCCATTGAAGTTCGCCTCCGACAGCTTGGCTATAACCCGGAAAAGGTCACGAACATGAGCAGGCTCACAGATATCGCCACCCCCATTATCGGAACCGTGTTGAACACATTGATCGATGCAATCGGAAAGGAGCAACCAATGGCAAATGCAAAGAAAGTCGTAAGGAAAGCCAACGCCAAAGCCGCCAAAACCGCAACCAAAGCTGCAAAGGCTGTCGCGCCTGCGCGCAAGCGCAAGCCAGCAGCGGCGCCAAGAACCATGGCGCTCAAGCCCGGCCCGAACCCCTGCAACCGGATTCACGTCAAGAACACCCGCGACCAGGCGTTCGCCGGCTGTGCCGTCATCGTCGGCACCGGGCGCAACGCCCGTTCGCACATGCATGCGACCACCGGCATTTCCGTTGCGACTGCCAAGACGCCGGACATGATCAATCCGGAAAAGCTCGCGCGGGAACTGGGTGTCGAGATGTGCGCGGTCAATCGCGGACGTATCTGGACCATCGATGAGGCAGAATTCCTCGGCGGCTACATTGTCGATTTCCACGGGGTGAAGATGACCTGGGTCGGTGAAATGGTCGCCGCCAACCTGTTCGAGCAATTTCACAACGCCTATCTGCCGTCGCTGATCCAACGCTTCACGGCCTGGACTTTCTATGTTGGCAAGCCCATCCACGTGTTGCGTGAACCCAAGGGTCCGGTATGGGTGATGCAGGAATACACCAAAATGGTTGACCCGAGCCTGAACATCAACAATCTGCACACGGTCGGCAAGAAGCTGAAGAACCTGCCCAAGGGCTGGAAATTCGAGACTATTATCCTGACCGAGGAACTGGTACTTGACACCATGCGCAGCGACGGCTGGGCGTCGATCCTGCGCGATGAGCTCGGCTGCACCTACCAGGCCTGCGGCTATGGTGGCGACACCAGCGCCAACTACATCCCCTGATTACAAGAGGCAGGTAACCGGTGAATGAACTCATGGCCCAGTTGTCGCCCCTGGCCATCGTCGCCTTCCTGGTCACGGCGATGTTCGGCCTGGGCCTGGACCTTACCGTGGGGCAGATCGTCGCGCCGTTGCGCAACTACCGCCTGATGATCCGCGGTCTGCTGGCGGGCCTGGTCGCTCCTGCGCTGGTCGCCTTCACCCTCATCAACCTGGTTCCGATGGACGAGGCGACGCAGGTCGCCTTCATCCTGGTTGTCCTCGCGGCCGGGGCGGAAGCCGGGCCGAAGTTCGTCCAGATGGCAGGGGGCAACAGCGCCTTCGCCCTGGGCCTGATGACGGTGATGCTCACGGTCACCGTGGTCGGCATGCCGATAGCCATTTCAGTGATGGTACCGGATGCAAAGATAGAGCGCGGCGCGGTGCTGCTGAAGCTGCTCATGGCCGTCGCCCTCCCCCTGGGGATCGGCCTGTTGCTCCGGGCACGCCGCCAGGCCCTGGCCGATCGACTCAGCCCGTCGCTGCACCGCGCCTCGATGATCCTGCTGCTGCTGGTGCTGGCACAGCTGTTCTATACCAATTTCGCCACGGTACTGGCGATAGAGCCAAGCACACTCGCCGCGGCCCTGCTTCTTTTCGCCATCACCAGTGCCATCGGCTATGGAATGGGCGGGCCGGAGCGCGCTGACCGCCGGGCTTTGGCGATCATGACCTTCGCCCGCGCCGCCAGCATCTCGATGATGATCGCCAGCCAGGCGTTCCCGCATGAACCCAAGGTGATGGCGGTGGTCGTCGTGCTGGGAATCATGACATTTGTGACAGCCGCCTGCCTGACCGCGTGGTTTCGGCGTATGCCAGCCTGATTCATCGCGATCCGGCTCTGCCGCAATAGCAATCAATCGTGTTTGAAGGGTCAGTAGCAGGAGTCTGAATGAGTCCGGTACAAGGAACGCGCAAGATGGGCAGAAACCCCGGGAAACGAACAGCAAAGGAAAGACCAGCTGCTGGTTTCGCTGCCTTTCACAAGCGCACCATCACCGCGAGGGAATTTGCCGGGGCGTTGGCCTCCATCGCCGCAAATACCCCGACGATGTACAAGGTCTGGGTCAAGCATGACCTCGATCCCGGCTTTCGCGAGGAGTTGATGCTCGCCGTCGCCCAGCTGAACGGGTGCAAATACTGCAGCTGGGCCCATCATGAATGGGCCAGCATCGACGGGGTACCGGAAGCGGAACTGGCCCAGATCGAGCAGATGGATCCGGTCAATTTCGACCGCAGGAAATGGCTGGCGATCTCCTATGTGCGTGAACTGGTCTCCGCGCGTTTCGCGCCTGTCTCCGCTGACCTGGAGAAGAAGATGCGCCAGCAGTACAGCGAGCGGGAGATCGCGGAAATCGTCCTGGTCGCAAAAGTCATGGACGCCGCCAACCTCGGTGCGAATACTTTCGATGCCATGCGCTGGCGCCTGCGCGGAACGCCGGTCGCGGGTAGTCGCCTGTTCGACGAGATCATGCTGTCGGCGGCATTTTTTTGCATAGTGCCACCGGTTGTCCTGTTCCTCGCGCGCTCATCAAAACGCTCGATTCGCGAACTGGCCGCCAGCCTGCTCGACCACACGAAGCTGGCGGAAGCCTGACGTCGGCGATACTGGTTGCTGCAACCGCGCAACGGCGGGACACCCCACTCCCCTGGCGTAGGGCGGCAGAGCATGATCCGCCCTACAATAACCCCATGTAGCAGTTACCCGACATGGGACCGAAATTTTAAATGAGGAAAAAGTAATGAAGCCAAAGACAAAGCAGAAGCCATCCGCCCCTGGCCGTGCGGCCAAAAAGCAGAAAATTACGGGCGCTAAAGCAAAAAAATCAGCCGCGCAGGGATTCACCAAGCCCACCATCACCCCGGCGGGTTTCCTCCAGGATGTGGCGGCCATCGCCGCGGAACGCTCCACCTTCAGCAAAGTGTGGGTAAAACGCGAACTGGATCCGGCTTTCCGCGAGACCCTGATGGTTGCCATCGCACGCATGAACGATTCCAAGTACTGCGCCTGGGCGCACCACGAATGGGCTTTGATCGAGGGTGTTTCAGAACAACAACTGGCCAATGTCGAGCAGGGGAATACCTCACGTTTCGATGCGCGCACCCAGGTGGCGCTGGCCTTCGTGCAGGAACTGGTTGCCAAGCGTTTCGGCAAGGTCAGCGCCGCCACCAACCGGGCGATGGACGCCCACTTTTCCAGTGAAGAGATCGAGGAGATAGCGCTGGTTGCCAGGGTGATGGATTTTGCCAACCGCAGCTCCAACACCTTTGATGCCCTGATCTCTCGCCTGGGCGGAAAACCCGCTACCGGGGCAAATCCGCTTGATGAAGTGGTGATGTCGGCGGCGTTCCTCGCGGCCGTGCCGCCGTTACTGACCTATTTTTCGCGCGCATCCGAGACTCCGGTGGTCGATGTCGTGGGCCGCCTGGTCGACTACACCCGAAAAATGGAGGCGGAGTACCAGACGGCGGCGGTCAAGGGGACAAAACCAAAAGCACGCCGCGCCGCGCCTGCCCGCAGGAAGGCGCCCGCTGCTCGCGGGTAGCGGGTTGCCGCTGGGCCCTGCGCAACCGGGCTGAGCACCGGCGACCGTTGCTTTCAGCGGTTTAAATCTGTCCGCAGATCAGGATAATAGCCCGCTGGCGAATCAGGACGGCAGACCCCATGAAAAAGTACGTGGCATACGGCATCGGCGCGGCGCTGGTGGACACCGAGATCAAGGTGCAGGACGAGGACCTCGCGCAGATGAATGTCGACAAGGGCATGATGA
Source organism: uncultured Gammaproteobacteria bacterium (assembly GCA_963700715.1). Classification (GTDB taxonomy): domain Bacteria; phylum Pseudomonadota; class Gammaproteobacteria; order Pseudomonadales; family Halieaceae; genus JARRPM01. The sequence continues at coordinate 77,576 of CAVOYP010000004.1, read as the reverse complement.
CCCTGGTGGACGAGGCGCGCCAGGCGCAATTGCTGGCCCACCTGCAGGGCCACCTGGTCAAGGCCAGCCACGCCAGCGGCGGCAGCGCCGGCAACTCGATGATCGCCACCGCCCAGTTCGGGGGCCCCACCTTCATGTCCTGCAAGGTGGCCGCGGACAGGGATGGCGATATTTACGTCGCCGACCTGGAAGCCGCCGGGGTTGACCACGGACTCAATGGCAGCCGGGCAGCGGGCACCACCGGCAAGTGCCTGGTGCTCATCACCCCCGACGCCGAACGCAGCATGAACACGTTCCTGGGCATCAGCGAAACCCTCTCGGTGGAGGACGTGCATGCGGCCGCCATCGCCGCCTCGGAATACCTCTATATAGAAGGCTACCTGGTCACCTCGGCCACCGGGCTGGCCGCGGCGGTGAGGGCGCGGGAACTGGCCCAGGACGCCGGGGTGAAAACCGCACTGAGTTTCTCCGATCCGGGCATGGTGGAATATTTCCGCGAAGGCATGGCCCGCATTATCGGCAATGGCCTGGACCTGGTGTTCTGCAACGAGGCGGAAGCCCTGCAGTGGGGCGAGACCGACTCACTGGCGGTGGCGATCGAAAAGCTGAAGCACATCGCCAGAAGCTTTGTGATCACCCGGGGCGCCGAGGGCGCGATCACCTTTGACGGCAGCGAGCAGGTGGCTATCCCGCCGCACCAGGTGCAGGCGGTGGACAGTAACGGCGCCGGCGATATGTTCGCCGGTGCCTTCCTGTACGCGATTTCCCGGGGGGAGGACTTCGCCACCGCGGGGCGCTTTGCCAGCCTGGCCGCAGGCAGGATCGTCGCCAACTACGGGCCGCGCCTTCCCGCGGCGGATTACCCCGCGCTGCGCGCGGAATTTTTCGGGGATTGACCCGGTCAGGATTGACCCGGCAGGCCTGCCGGGGATTTCACTTCAGCAGGCCTTTTTCCTTCAGGTTGCCGATCAGGGCGTCGATCGCGTCATTCATGACCTGGCTGTCACTGCTCGATTTGATCGTTTCTGTCACCGCCTGCCAGACCCGGGCCTGGGTCTTCGCCACGTACAGGTCCGAGATCATGGCGTGGCTGACATTGGCCGTCCATACCGGTTGCTGGTAGGCCACCTCGACTGCACGGCCGTAATAGCCGCCGAAATTGCCGTAGTAGCCCGGGTCGTAGGCCGGCGTGACCGCGTAGTAAACCGCCCCCGGGTGATAGACCTCGTCGACTTTCTCCCCGACGTAGCGGGTGACGAGAATGGTATCAAGCCCGGCCTTCTCGGCCGCGGCAATGATGTCCTGCGCCTCCGGCTTGCTCTGGGGAACCAGCGTATGACTGGCCACGGCATCGACACCCCTGCGCACCAGTGCTTTGGTGAAGGCGTCCTCGAACTCGATACGATGTGCCGGTTCCTTCGCCACCGCCGCTACCAGCACGCCGTGCACACCCAGCTTGTTGAATTCCGGATCGACGTAGCTGTTGGTGACCTCCGAGTTGATGCTGCAGGCGAACAGGGCGAGCGCGCAGCTCGCCGCGAGTGTGAGCCGGGAAAAAAATTTGGTGAGGGTCGACATAAGTCCGTTCCTTGAAAGGGTCGGGGATTATCGAATGGGTTCAGCGCCAGTTACAAGCACAGCGGGGAATAAAGATCTCATTCTGGTATTAGACTGCGGCATGTTATACGGTTGGCTCCGTATACTTAACTGTTGGGCGTCAAGATCGGGATAGGCAGCGGTCATGGTTACTCGAAGAGAATTCATTGTTTCCACATCTGCGACCATCGGCGCACTGGCTACCGTGACATCCTGCTCATCGGAAACAACTGCCGATGGATACGCCAATGCGGTAAGCAACACATGGCGTCACGGGAGGGTGGACGCTGGCGACAAGTCGGCGCTTCTGCGCGAACTGGTCCGTTACGCGACGCTGGCGCCATCCAGTCACAATACCCAGTGCTGGAAGTTTCATGCTGGAAGACCGCTCAATATCGATCATGCCGGATTTTTCGCGACGCTGTCCTGCGGTGGACCCAGATGATCATCACCTGTTCGTTTCCATCGGTTGTGCGGCCGAGAACCTGGTTCAAGCGGCACTCGCCAACGGGCTTTACGGAAATGTCGTGTTCGAGGACTCCGCGCACAAGGCGCTGCGTGTAGCGCTGGAGCCGACCAAGGCGGTTGCGACCAGCCTGTTCAACGCCATACCCGAACGACAGAGCACGCGCGCCGAATACGACGGCAAGCCGATTTCAGCGAGTGAGCTTGCGCTGCTGGAGAAAGCGGGCCAAGGCAACGGCGTTAGAGCCATTCTTCTCACCCAACGCGAGGCAATCGAGAAGGTCCTCGAGTATGTCGTGCAGGGAAACACGGCGCAGATGAACGACCGTGCATTCGTCGAGGAACTGAAAGGATGGATTCGCTTCAGTGCCGACGACGCAGTCCGGACGGGCGACGGTCTATATGCCGCGTCGTCGGGTAATCCCTCAGTGCCTTCCTGGCTGGGCAGCCTGCTGTTCGGCCTGTTCTTCACGCCGAAAGCCGAGAACGACAAATACGCAAAACATGTGCGCAGTTCATCAGGAATCGCTGTTTTCGTTTCCGAGGCCGAGAACCCCGTCCAATGGATCGAGGTGGGGCGCTGCTACGAGCGCTTTGCGCTGCAGTCGGCCGCCCTTGGCATCCGCAACGCAATGCTAAATCAGCCGGTGGAAGTGTCCGCGCTGAGGCCGCAGTTTGCGACTTTCCTGGGTGTTGGCGGACGCAGGCCTGACCTGGTTGTTCGCTTCGGCCGCGGTCCGAAGTTGCCGCCATCGCTGCGCCGGCCTATAGACGCCGTGCTGACGTGACAGTACCTGTGATCAAGGCCGGGCTAGCCTACTTCGCGCTGGTGTTTGGTGCCGGCTTCGTTCTGGGGGCGCTTCGCGTCACCTTTCTCGTGCCACGCCTGGGCGAGCGCATGGCAGAACTGGGCGAGATGCCGCTGATGTTCGTCGTCATCCTGGTCGCGGCTGGTTTCGTAATCAGGCGCTTCGCCGTCCCACCTTCCATGCCCGCGCGCCTCGGCGCAGGGCTGCTCGCGCTGGTTCTGCTGCTCGCTGCCGAACTTGTGCTGGCTCTGGTCTTGCAAGAACAATCATTTGCGGACTATGTTGCCAGCCGCGACCGGGTCTCCGGAAGCGTGTATCTGGCGATGCTGGTGTATTTTGCCATCATGCCTGCATTCATAGGGCAACCAAATGCAGCCCAGGACCGTAAAGCATGAGCCGCCCAACCCATTGTAAAAGTGTAAAAGGGGACGCATTTATTTTGAGAAAATAGATGCGTCCCCATTTTTGTTACCTCCATCCATTAGTCCATCCGAAACCATCCAATTAGGCAAAATGACTCAGCTTTGAGCCTTGCCTGGAACACTGAGCCCAACATCACGGAAACAGCCCGATCTGCCTCTCGGTCAAGGCGGCGAATGAGCTGCCGACAAAGCCCAGGATGCCGTCCGCCACCGGCTCCAGCTGGCGATCCACGTAGTGCTGGTAGTCCAGCGGCGCCAGCGGCTTTGCTGCGGGCTCCGCGCCGGCGCTGGTAATCACGTACTCCACCCAGTCACCCCGGGACGGCACCGGCAGTTTGCGCTCGGCGCACAGGCGCGCCGCCTGCACATGGGGTGGCACGTTGCGCTCGTAGTCATCCAGCCGTCGCCGCAGGCGCTTGCGATACACCAGCTGTTCATCCCGAGCCCCCGCCAGCACCTGGGCGGTCAGCTCGGCTACATACGCCTCGAAGGGTTCCTGCGCGAAAATGCGCCGGTAGAGTTCCTCCTGGAATTCCCGGGCGAGCCGGGTCCAGTCGGTGCGCACGTTTTCCAGCCCCTTGAATACCAGGCGGTCGCCCTGTGGGCCCGCCACCACCCCGGCATAGCGTTTCTTGCTGCCCAATTCAGAGCCGCGCACGGTGGGCATGAGGAAGCGCTTGAAATGGGTCTCGAACTCCACTTCGAGCACGCTTTCCAGGCCGAATTCCTCCCGTACGTTGCGGCGCCACCAGGCATTGAGGTCGCGCTGCAGCGCGTTGCCCGCGGCAAGCGCCTGGGCGTCGTCCTGCGCTTCGCGGATCCAGACGAAGACCGAGTCCGTGTCGCCATAGATCACCCGGTGCCCCGCCTGCTCGATGTAGTCGCGGGTGCGGTTGAGTATCTGGTGACCGCGCAGGGTGATGGAACTGGCCAGGCGCGCATCGAAGAAGCGGCAGCCCGGGCTGCCCAGCACACCGTAGAAACTGTTCATGATGATTTTGATCGCCTGGGACAGGGGCGCATCAGCGGCCTCTTTCGCCGCATCCCGCTGCTGCCACAGCTGCTGGATCAGGCCGGGCAGGATGTGGCCGGCCCGGGCGAAACGCGCCCCCAGGAAGCCCGGCACCGTATCCGCCTGCCGCAAGTTCGCCCTCTTCGCCATGGCTTGTTGCCAGGGCCAGGCCCAGGGGATCGACGCGAAAGGTGCGGATGATGCTGGGGTAGAGGCTCTTGAAGTCGAGCACCAGCACATGGTCGTAGAGCCCCGGGCTGGAATCCAGCACGAAGCCCCCCGGGCTGCCGCTGTGGTCGGGGCTGGCGTTGGGGGCGACGAAGCCGCGGCGGTGCAGCCGCGGCAGGTACAGGTTGTCGAAGGAGGCCACCGAGCCGCCCATGCGATCGATGTTCAGCCCGGTCATCGCCGTGCGGGCGACGGCGAAATCCAGCAGGGCGGTGCGCGCGAAAATCTCCGACACCAGCTCGCAGTCCCTGAGGTTGTAGGCCGCCAGCTGCAGTCTTGTCCTCCCGGAACAGCCGGCCGATTTCCTCGCCGCGGTCGCCGCCGTGCAGCAGCTTGCCCGCCCCGAGGATTTCCCGGGCGACGTTTTCCAGGGCAAAACTCTCGAAGCGGTAGAACGCCGCCCGCAGCAGTTCGATGCCGTCGAGAATCACCCTGCCCGGGCACTGGGCGGTGCGGCGCTCGCCGTCGTCATCAGCTCGCGCCAGTGCACCGCCCGCCGGTCCCGGCCCAGCACCAGGCGCCGGCCCAGCTGGTCCGCCAGCCGCTGCAGGTACCAGGCATCGAAGTTCACCACGTTCCAGCCGATCAGCACGTCGGGGTCGTAGTCGGCCAGCCAGTCGAGAAAGGCCTGCAGCGCCTCTTCCTGGCTACCGCATGACTGGACGAATTCCTGCTGCGCCCCGGCGCCCACCATGAACACCCGCCGGGTCTGCCGGCCTGCCGCCACTGCGTGCACGCCAATGGAGAAGAGTTGCAGGCCCTCCATCGCGGTTTCTATATCGAAGGACACGACCTTGAGCGCGGGCCGGTAATCCGAGGCTTTCAGCGCCGGGTTCTCCAGCACGATATGGCGGCCCAGTTGGCGGGCTTCACCCTGGAGGGCGGCGGAACCCATCACGAAACGCTCCATCAGGAAGCGGTCCGCCGGGTTGATGTCCGCCTCGAGGGGGTCGAGGCCGAGGCCGCGCAGGGCATCCGCCAGGCGCCGGGCCTGGCGATAGGAAGGACAATAGATCGCCACCACCGGCAGCAGCGAGAAACTGCGCAGGCCCACCGGCTTCAGCTCCACCCCCGGCTCGGCGTCGAGCAGGCCCCGGGCCGTTTCCAGCTGGCGCTGCTCGAGGAAGAACACGCTGCGCTCTCCCCGTACCAGGGCGCACAGGGGGCCGCTGTCGGTGGCAAACCAGTACTCCAGCTCTATCCCGCCCTGGGTGTCGCGCCAGTTGCGGGTGAGGAGAAAACCTTCGAAGGTTTGTACAGTCAAACCTGGATCCCTGGCAAAACGAACGATGGGCCGGTACGGTGCATTACGCTTTTGATCACTAGGCGCAGGCCCCGGGGTGGCTTAAGCTACCCACCCACTGCGGGGACAATCCGCACCCGTATTTGAAAGGTAAGACCATGGAAAAGCCCGTCATCAAGCACGACCCCTTATACCAGCTGCTGCGCACCGAGGACATCAAGGGCTTCAACGAACAGCGCGACAAGCTCGACACCAGCGAGCTGAAGAGCGGCGACTACCGGGGCCGGGACCTGCGCAACATGAATGCCCGGGGCCTGGATTTCAGCAACTCCTACTTCCGCAATTGCGACCTGAGCGGCATCGATTTTCGCGACACCAACCTGGAAGGGGCCAGCCTGCTGGATGCCAAGTTGTCCGGCACCTATTTCCCGACGGCGTTGAGCGCCGCGGAAATCCGCCTCTCGCTGGAGACGGGCACCCGCCTGCGCTACGACAAGCCCTAGCGTCCGACCGGCTCCTACCCCTGGGACATCAGGTCCCGCAGTTCGATAATCGCCGCATTGGCCCGGCTGATATAGGACGCCATCACCAGTGAGTGGTTGGCCATCAGGCCGAAGCCGCTGCCGTTGAGGATCATCGGGCTCCACACCGGCTCCTGGGTACCCTCCAGCTCGCGGATAATCTGCTGCAGGCTGACCTGGGCGTTTTTCTTGCGCAGCACGTCGGCGAAGTCCACCTCCGCCGCTTTCAGGAAATGGATCAGCGCCCAGGCGGTTCCGCGGGCCTCGAAGAAGACATCGTCGATCTGCCGCCAGGGCGTGGTGATATCCAACTCACCCGGCGCGATGGTGGACTGGGACGCTGCCTCCTCCCCCGCCAGGTCCGTATTGAGGCGGCGCTTGCCGACGCTGGCGCTGAGACGCTGGGACAGGCTGCCCAGCCGGGTGTTCACGGTGGTCAGCCAGTAGCGCAGGTTATCGGCCCTGGCGTAGAACTGGGCGTCCGGCGACTGCACATCCGACAGCCGGTTGAAATACCGTCGCACGTATTTCAGGCCGTCGCGGTACTCCGACTCCGAGGGGGGCAGCGCCCAGCTGTCGGAGTCGAAATTGAAGCGCGGCTCGGCCATCACCAGGTCCACGTCCTCGGTTGACTGGGACTGGGAGCGGCTGAACACTTCCCGCAGGACCCGCGCCAGGTCGCGGGACTGGATCAGGACGCCGTATTCCCAGTTGGGCATATTGTCCAGCCACAACCCCGGCGGGAAAATATCGTTGTGAATGTAGCCGCCCGGCTTGGTGAGCAGGGTATCCATCACCCCCATCAGGGCCGCCGTGGTCACCGACCCCGTCACCACCTCGAGCCCCTCCTCCGCCGCGTAAGCCGCCGCCCGCTCGCGCACGTCAAAGGGCTGCGGGGCAATACTCCAGTACATACCCAGCAGCACGCAGACCAGCAGGTACACGGCGAGCAGTGTAATCAGCACGCTGGCCAGGTATCCCCCCGGAAGCAGTTCATCGAGCCGGTCGCGCCAGCTGCCTTTGGTTTCATTCATCTCGCTCATGCCACTATCCTGTCAATGCTGGTGATGTTCATGTGATTGCTCGTTGCCGGCGCTTTTTTTCACCTCGGCCAGGGTGCACACCTGCGCGCCTTCCGCCAATTCCAGGCACAGCCGGACCTGCTCGCCCGGCGCCGGCATCTGCGCCAGGCCCATGAGCATCAGGTGGGTGCCCCCCGGGGCAAACGCCAGGCTCTGCCCCGGCGCCAGCTGCAGCTGCGCCACCTGCTCCATGCGCTGGAGCCCGTCGACTTCCCGGGTGGTGTGAATCTCGGTGCTGTCGGCGATGGCCGCGCTGGCGCCGACGATGGTCACCGCCGCCGCGCCGTTATTGGTGGCGGTGAGGTAGGCGGCGGTATTGGGCTGGCCGGGGGGCAGGGCACGCACCCAGGCGCCCTCCAGTGACAGCCCCGCAGGCTCAGCCGCGACAGCCAGCAGCGGTGCCAGGTTCAGGGCAAGCACCGCGTACAACAGACTCTTCAATTCAATACTCCCGTGGGGAACCAGACGCCCTTTGCGGCGTCCCACGACTATACCATTGACCGGCGACATGATCGCAGCGGATTGGGTGCTGGGTCGACGGGCTGGTACAATTGCGCACCATTTTTGGTGAATCGAGGAATTCTGATGCGAGCGTTGCTTGCCGGCTTACTGCTGCTGGTCGCGGGCCTGGTCCATGCCCAACTCGGCGGCACCGTCGCCCCCGGCCCCTTTGGCGCCGGGGCGGCAGCCCCCAAGTTCCTGCCGGTGGAAGAAGCCTACCAGGCCAGCGTCGAGGTGCGCGAGGATAAAAGCCTGCGCATCCACTGGCAGATCGCCGCTACCTACTACCTGTACCAGCACGGTTTCAAATTCGCTCTGGCGGATGCGCAGGGGGATATCCCGCTGGCGGTCGAATTGCCCGCCGGCCTGCAGCGGGAAGATGAGTTCTTCGGCAAGGTGGAGGTCTATTATGACGTCGCCGAGATCCTGCTGGTACCCGAGCGGATACCCCAGGTGGCCACCCTGTCGCTGGAATCACAGGGCTGCGCCGACGCGGGCCTGTGCTACCCGCCGCGCAGGGAGTATTTCGAGGTCGACTTCGCCAGCGGCAGCGTGACCCCCGTCGCCGCCCCGGCGGGGAGCGCGGCGGTCGATGCGGCAACAGGCGCCATGGCAACAACGGGCACCCTCCTTTATATGCTGCTGCTGGCCTTTGTCGGCGGCGCCATCCTCAACCTGATGCCCTGCGTATTCCCGATCCTGTCGCTCAAGGTGCTCAGTTTCGCCCGCAGCTCCGACCACGACCGCCATCTGCACAGCTGGCTTTACGCCGCCGGGGTGGTGGCGAGCTTCGTCCTGGTGGCCGCCGTGCTCATTGCGCTGCAGCAGGCCGGCCAGGCCATAGGCTGGGGTTTCCAGTTGCAATCTCCGGGCTTCGTGATCGCGCTCGCCTACCTGTTCATCGCCATGGGGCTGTCCCTGTCCGGGTTGGTGGAGTTCGGCGGCGGCCTGATGAATGCCGGAAGCGGCCTGGCGAACCGCGGTGGCCTCAGCGGCAGTTTCTTCACCGGGGTGCTGGCGGTGGTGGTCGCCAGCCCCTGCACCGCACCTTTCATGGGCACCGCCCTGGGCTTCGCCCTCGGCCAGCCGCCCCAGGTCGCGCTACTGGTATTTGCCGCCCTCGGGGCCGGGATGGCCGCGCCGCTGCTGCTGCTGGGTTACAGCGGCCTGGTCCGCAACCGGATGCCAAAGCCCGGGCCCTGGATGGTGACCCTGAAAGAGCTGCTGGCATTTCCCCTGTACGCCACCGCCATCTGGCTGCTGTGGGTTGCCGGCAGGCAGACCGGCGTCAACACCATGACGGCCGCGCTGGTCGGGGCCCTGGTCCTGGCAATGGGCCTGTGGCTGTGGCGCTACGGCAAGCTGGGCAAGACCCTGGCAGTGGCCTGCGTCCTGGCCGCTGTGGGCCTGGGCTCCTGGCGCGCGCTGGATGAAACCGGTGCCGGTGTCTCCGGCCTCACGGCCGGTAAAGTGGCCTGGTCCGAGCAGTCGCTGGCACAGTTGCGCAGCGCCGGCACCCCGGTGTTCGTGGACGTCACCGCCGATTGGTGTATCACCTGCATGGCCAACGAGGCCGCCGTACTGCTGACCGAGGAGGTCAGCGCGGCCTTTGCCGCCGCCGGCATCGTCTACATGGTGGCGGACTGGACCAATTACGACGCGGACATCGCCGACTTCCTGCGCCAGCACCAACGCAACGGCATCCCCCTGTACCTGCTGTATCCCGCCGATCCCAACCGGGAACCCCTGTTGCTACCGCAGATCCTGACCCGCGACACCGTGCTGGAAGCGGTCAGGGCGATTTCTACCCAGAAGCCGGACGTTGCCGCTTTTTAGCTGGTAGATCGCCGCGGTTCACGCGATTAGCCGCCGTTTCAACCCGCCCTGAAAAAATGTAACCATCGAACACTTCGCTGCCCAAAAATTGCCTTAACTTCTGCAATAAGGTTGCTAAAAGCAGCCAAAATTCAAGCATAGGGCAAATGTCGTGGACAGCATCGACAATTTGATCCACACTTGCCGCACATCAAGTGCCCAGCGGAACTGAACGTGCCATGGCGACCATCCTGGTATTACACGGACCCAACCTCAATCTGCTCGGCAAGCGCGAGCCCGACATCTACGGCAGCACCACCCTGGCCGATATCAACCTGGGGCTGGAGCGGCTGGCCCGGGAGCGGGGCCACCACCTGCTGCACATGCAGAGCAACGCCGAATACGAACTGGTGGAGCGGGTGCAGGACGCCGGCCGCGAGGGCGTCAACTTCATCCTGATCAACCCCGCCGCCTTCACCCACACCAGCGTGGCGCTGCGCGACGCCCTCGGTGCGGTAGCCATCCCCTTTATCGAGATCCACCTGTCCAACATCCACGCCCGGGAAGAGTTTCGCCGCGTCTCCTATTTTTCCGACCTGGCCCGGGGCGTTATCTGCGGCCTCGGCGCCCAGGGCTATACCCTCGGGCTGCTGGCGGCGCTGCAGCAGTTGGAACAACCATAAATATCCTATCGAGAGACTGACTATGGACATTCGCAAGGTTAAAAAACTGATCGAGTTGCTCGAAGAGTCCAACATCGACGAGATCGAAATCAAGGAAGGCGAGGAGTCTGTGCGCATCAGCCGCAACGGCGCCCAGGCGCCTAGCGGCGCTCATTACGCGCCGCCGCAGTATGCGCCCGTACGCTCCCCAGTACGCTCCGGCGCACGCGGCTCCGGCCGCGCCGCCAGCCGCCCCTGCGGCAGCAGAGTCTGCGCCGGCCGCGCCCGCCGCCAGCGGTCACCTGCTGCGCTCGCCCATGGTCGGCACCTTCTATCGCTCACCCTCACCCAGCTCACCGCCGTTTGTGGAAGTGGGCCAGGCGGTCAAGGTCGGCGACATCATCTGCATCGTCGAAGCCATGAAGATGATGAACCAGATCGAGGCCGACAAGGCGGGCACCATCGGGGCCATCCTGGTCGAGAACGGTGAGCCGGTCGAATTCGACCAGCCCCTGTTTTCCATCGTCTAGCCCCACCGCCCCGCGCTGACCAGAGGAAAACAACATGCCCATCCTGGAAAAGGTGCTCATCGCCAATCGCGGCGAGATCGCACTGCGTATACTGCGGGCCTGCAAGGAACTGGACATCCAGACCGTTGCCGTCCACTCCACGGCCGACCGGGAGCTGATGCATGTGCGCCTGGCCGACGAAGCGGTCTGCATCGGTCCGGCTCCCTCCAGGGACAGCTACCTCAACGTGCCGGCCATTATCAGTGCCGCCGAGGTCACCAATGCCACGGCAATCCACCCCGGCTACGGCTTTCTGGCGGAAAACGCCGACTTTGCCGACCAGGTGGAAAAAAGCGGCTTCATTTTCATCGGCCCCAGGGCCGACACCATTCGCCTGATGGGCGACAAGGTCTCCGCCATCCAGGCCATGAAGAGGCCGGGGTGCCGACGGTACCCGGCTCCGACGGCCCGCTCACGGACGACACCGAGCGCACCCTGGAGATCGCCCGCGACCATCGGCTACCCGGTCATCGTCAAGGCCGCCGCCGGCGGCGGTGGCCGCGGCATGCGCGTGGTGCACAACGAGGCCGCGCTGCTCAACTCGGTCCAGGTGACCCAGTCCGAGGCGGCCGCCGCCTTCGGCTCCGACGTGGTCTACCTGGAAAAATTCCTGCAGAAACCCCGCCACGTGGAAATCCAGGTGCTCGCCGACGGCCAGGGCAATGCCATCCACCTCGGCGACCGGGACTGCTCGCTGCAGCGCCGCCACCAGAAAGTGCTGGAGGAGGCGCCGGCGCCGGGCATTCCCGACGAGGTGCGCAACGCGGTCGCGGAATCCTGCGTCAAGGCCTGCATCGACATCGGCTACCGCGGTGCCGGCACCTTCGAATTCCTGTACGAGGACGGCGGCTTCTACTTCATCGAGATGAACACCCGGGTGCAGGTGGAGCACCCGGTGACCGAGATGATCACCGGGATCGACATCGTCAAGGAGCAGCTGCGCATCGCCAGCGGCCTGCCCCTGTCGTTCCGGCAGAGCGAGGTCCGGTTTTGCGGCCACGCCTTCGAGTGCCGGATCAACGCCGAGGACCCGAAGACCTTCCTGCCCTCCCCGGGCAAGGTCACCACCTTCCACGCCCCCGGCGGACCGGGCATCCGGGTGGACTCCCACCTCTACGACGGCTACACCGTGCCGCCCTTTTACGACTCCCTGATCGCCAAGATCATCAGCTTCGGCGAGAACCGCGAGGTCGCCCTGGCCAGGATGCGCCAGGCGCCTGGACGAACTGGTGGTGGAGGGCATTCGCACCAACACCGCCCTGCACCGGGACCTGGTGCGCGACGGCGCCTTCCAGAGCGGCGGGCGTCAGTATTCACTACCTGGAAAGCAAGCTGGAGGAAGAGTGATCGCACTCCGCAGCGCCCGCATGATGATGGCCGCCAACTTCCGCCCGCCCCGGTGCCGTTCCGCGGGCCGACCCGCCAATGACCTGGCTGCAACTGCGCCTGGACACCGACCCGGCCCGGTAGAGAGCGCTGGAGGAGCTGATGCTGGCCACCGGCGCCGTGGCGGTCACCCTGGAAGACAATGCCGACCAGCCGGTGCTGGAACCCGGGGTCGGGGAGACGCCGCTGTGGGGCCAGACCCGGCTCACCGGCCTGTACCCGGCCGACACCGACATGGACGGGGTGCTGGCCGCGTTCCCTCGCCGACTGCTGCAACAGGCCAACCAGCGGGTGGAAATCCTCGAGGACAAGGACTGGGAGCGGGAGTGGATGCAGCACTACCGGCCCATGCACTTCGGCCGAGCGCCTGTGGGTATGCCCCAGCTGGCTGGAGCCGCCGGATCCGGACGCGGTCAACCTGCTGCTGGACCCTGGCCTGGCCTTCGGCACCGGCACCCATCCCACCACCGCCCTGTGCCTGGCGGAACTGGACGGCATGGCGCTGGAGGGCTGCAGCGTCGTCGATTACGGCTGCGGCTCGGGCATCCTGGCGGTGGCCGCCCTGAAACTGGGCGCCGCGCCGCACTGGGCGTGGACAACGACCCGCAGGCCCTGGTGGCCAGCCGTGACAACGCCGAGCGCAACGGCATTGCCGCGCCGCCCTCGCAGGTCGCGCTGCCCGGCGCCTATGACCGCAGGGCCTGGGCGCAGCGCGCCGCGGTGGTGATCGCCAATATCCTGGCCGGGCCCGCTGGTCGAACTGTCGGAGACCCTGCTGGAGTTGCTGCAGCCCGGCGGCACCCTGCTGCTGTCCGGCCTGCTGGACACCCAGGCCGAGGACCTGTGCGCGCACTACGCCGACCGCATCGCGCTGCGGGTGGCGAGCGAGAAAGACGGCTGGGTGTGCCTGCGGGGAACTCTGCCCGAATAAGCTGACCAGCGCGACCCTGGCGATTTTTTGTGCAGAGATTCTTCCCCGTGCCAGACCATCCGAGTATCATACCGCCTCTTTTCGATACCCTGTTTTCAAACACTCTCCACATGCTGCAAATCGGACCCTACAAATTGCCCAATCGCGTGGCACTGGCCCCCATGGCCGGTATAACCGATCTACCGTTTCGCCGACTGTGCGCGCGATTGGGCGCAGGCCTGGTGGTGTCGGAGATGATCAGTTGCAATCCGCGCCTGCGCAATTCCCCCAAGACCCTGTTGCGCAGCCGCCACGATGACGAAATCAGCCCCGCTCGGTGCAGATCGCCGGCAGCGATCCGGCAGAAATGGCGGCGGCGGCCGCCTACAACGTGGCCGAGGGCGCCCAGATCATCGACATCAATATGGGCTGCCCGGCGAAGAAGGTGTGCCGCAAGGCGGCCGGCTCCGCGCTGCTGGCCGACGAGCCGCTGGTGCGAGACATTCTGGACGCCGTGGTGCGCGCGGTGGCGGTGCCGGTCACGCTGAAGATTCGCACCGGACCGCACCCGACGCACCGCAATGGCGTGACCATCGCCCGCATCGCCGAGGATGCCGGCATCGCTGCCCTGGCGGTGCACGGCCGCACCCGCGCCTGCGCCTTCCGGGGGCAGGCGGAGTACGACACCATCGCCGCCATCGTTGCCGCCACCAGACTTCCCGGTATTCGCCAACGGCGATATCGACTCGCCCGCCAGGGCCGCGGCGGTGATCGCCCACACCGGCGCCGCCGGCGTCATGATCGGCCGGGCCGCCCAGGGCAGGCCCTGGCTGTGCGGCCAGATTGCCACCCACCTGGACACCGGCATCACCCCGCCGGAGCCAGCGCAGGACGAACAGCTGGCCATCCTGCGCGCCACGTCCTGGCACTGCACCAGTTCTACGGCGACTTCATGGGCGTGCGCATCGCCCGCAAGCATGTGGGCTGGTACCTGCAGCACCGTCCCGATTACCTGCAACGGCGCAGTGCGTTCAACGGCCTGGAGCAGGCCGCCGAACAGCTACACTACCTGGACCATTTGACCGAATCTCCCTCCACAGAATTACCGCAAAAGGAACTAGCAGCATGACCAGGGCTGAATCGCTTTACCCATCCATCAACAGCGCGGCCGCCGCCAATGACGACGACAGTGAGAACGCCCCGGGCCGCAACCTGCGCGAGTCGGTGACCGTTGCCGTGCGCCACTACCTGGATGAACTGGATGGCCAGCTCTCCACCGACGTCTACCAGATGGTGCTGGCGGAAATCGAAGCGCCGCTGCTGCGAGAAATCATGGCCTACACCCGCAACAACCAGACCAGGGCCTCGATCATGCTGGGCCTGAACCGCGGCACCCTGCGCAAGAAACTCAAGCAGTACAACCTGATCTCCAGCAAGGACTAGCCGAGCCATGAGTGATACGAATCTGGTCAAGGTCAAGCGCGCCCTGATCAGTGTCTCCGACAAGGCGGGCATCGTCGAATTCGCCAGTGCCCTGCAGGCCATGGGCGTGGAACTGCTGTCCACCGGCGGCACCTACCGCCTGCTGCAGGGAACAGGGCCTGGAGGTCACCGAAGTGGCCGACTACACCGGCTTCCCGGAAATGATGGACGGCCGGGTCAAGACCCTGCACCCGAAGGTGCACGGCGGCATTCTGGCGCGCCGCGGCCAGGACGACGCGGTCATGGCCGAGCACGGCATCGAGCCCATCGACATGGTGGTGGTCAACCTCTATCCGTTCGAAGCGACCGTCGCCAAGCCGGACTGCACCCTGGAAGACGCCATCGAGAACATCGACATCGGCGGCCCCACCATGGTGCGCGCCGCGGCGAAGAACCACCGCTTCGTCAACATCGTGGTGAACGCCGCGGACTACAGCGCGATCCTCGCGGAGATGCAGGCCAATGGCGGCGCCACCTCCCTGGCGACCCGTTTCGACCTGGCGATCAAGGCCTACGAACACACCGCCGCCTACGATGGCGCCATCGCCAATCACTTCGGCAGCCTGGTGCCCGGCGGCTCAGCGACGTTCCCGCGCACCTTCAACACCCAGTTTCACAAGGTGCAGGAAATGCGCTACGGCGAAAACCCGCACCAGCAGGCGGCCTTTTACGTGGAGGCCAATCCGGCCGAGGCGGGCATCGCCACCGCGCAAGCAGATCCAGGGCAAGGAGCTGTCCTACAACAATGTGGCCGATACCGACGCCGCGCTGGAGTGCGTCAAGAATTTTGCCGAGCCGGCCTGCGTCATCGTCAAGCACGCCAACCCCTGCGGTGTGGCGGTAGCGGCGGATATCGGCCAGGCCTACGACCTGGCCTTTGCCACCGACACGGAATCCGCCTTCGGCGGCATCATCGCCTTCAACCGGGAACTGGACGCGGCCACCGCCGCAGCGATCGTCGAGCGCCAGTTCGTCGAGGTCATCATCGCCCCCAGCGTCAGCGCCGAGGCCGCAGCCGCGGTGGCAGACAAGAAAAACGTGCGCCTGCTGGTCTGCGGCGACTGGTCAGCGCCCGGCCCCGCGCTTGGACTACAAGCGGGTCAACGGCGGCCTGCTGGTGCAGGACCGCGACCTGGGCATGATCAGCGCCGCCGACCTGAGGGTGGTCAGCAAGGTGCAGCCCAGCGAGCAGCAACTGCAGGACCTGCTGTTCGCCTGGAAGGTGGCCAAGTTCGTCAAATCCAACGCCATCGTCTACGCCGCCAACGGCCAGACCGTGGGCGTCGGCGCCGGCCAGATGAGCCGCATCAACTCCGCCCGCATCGCCGCCATCAAGGCCGAGCACGCGGGCCTTGCGGTGCGCGGCTCGGTGATGGCCTCGGATGCCTTCTTCCCCTTCCGCGACGGTATCGACAACGCCGGCGAGGCGGGCATCGCCGCGGTGATCCAGCCCGGCGGCTCGATTCGCGACGACGAGGTGATCGCCGCCGCCGATGAGCACGGCATGGCGATGGTGTTCACCGGCATGCGTCATTTCCGACACTGACCGGAGAAGCAGCGATGAATGTACTGATCATCGGCAGCGGCGGCCGCGAGCACGCGCTGGCCTGGAAGGCCGCCCAGTCGCCGCGGGTGGAGACGGTTTTCGTGGCGCCCGGCAATGCCGGCACCGCCACCGAGCCGGGTGTTGAGAACGTCGCCATCGACGTGATGGACTTCGCCGCGCTGGCGGATTTCGCCGCAGCACAACGGCGTCGGGCTGACCATCGTCGGCCCGGAGGCGCCGCTGGTGGCGCGGCGTGGTGGACTACTTCGAAGCGCGCGGCCTGCGCTGCTTCGGACCGCGCAGGGGCGCCGCCCAGCTGGAGGGCTCCAAGGCCTTCACCAAGGATTTCCTGGCCCGCCACAACATCCCCACCGGCGCCTACGCGCAACTTCACCGAACTGGAACCGGCCCTGGCCTACCTGCGCGACCGCGGCGCGCCGATCGTGGTAAAGGCCGACGGCCTGGCGGCGGGCAAGGGCGTGATCGTGGCCGAGACCCTGGCGCGAGGCGGAAGCGGCGGTCACCGACATGCTGTCCGGCAACGCCTTCGGCGAGGCCGGCTGCCGGGTGGTGATCGAGGAGTTCCTCGAGGGCGAGGAGGCCAGCTTTATCGTGATGGTGGACGGCAGCAACGTGCTGCCCATGGCCACCAGCCAGGACCACAAGCGCATCGGCGAGGGCGACACCGGCCCCAATACCGGCGGCATGGGCGCCTACTCGCCGGCCCCGGTGGTGGATGACGCGGTGTTCGCAGCGCATCATGGAGCAGGTCATCCTGCCCACCGTGCGGGGCATGGCCGCCGAGGGCAACGACTACACCGGCTTCCTCTACGCCGGCCTGATGATCTCCCCCGCCGGCGAACCGAAGGTGATCGAGTACAACTGCCGCTTCGGCGACCCGGAAACCCAGCCCATCATGATGCGCCTGCACTCGGACCTGGTGGCGCTGTGCGACGCCGCCCTGGACGGCGCACTCGACCGCGCCGGCGCCGACTGGGATCCGCGCTGCGCGATCGGCGTGGTGCTGGCCGCCGGCGGCTACCCGGGCGACTACCCCAAGGGCACGCCTATCCATGGCCTGGATGCGGCGCAGGCAGACAACATCAAGGTCTTCCACGCCGGCACCGCCAGCGCGGGCGGGCAGATTGTCACCAGCGGCGGCCGGGTGCTGTGCGTCACCGCCCTGGGGGACAATATCGCGGCGGCGCAAAGAGGACTGCTATCGGGCGGTGGACAAGATCAGCTGGGACGGCATGACCCTGCGCCGCGACATTGGCTGGCGCGCGATAGCGCGCTATAGTCAGGCGAACTGAAGGATGCCCGGGAACCCCCGATGCACCAGCGCCGCCTGTCCCTGCTCGATCGCGTGATCACCGAAGCGGACTCCGTGCTGCGCACCATCACCAATCGCGGCCACGCCGCAGGCCGGCCCTCGCCCTCAACCGGGCATGTCGATGCCGAGTTATCCGAGCACGGGAGCGCCGGCATGTGGCGGGGCTGATGCGGGTCAACCACACCGGCGAGGTCTGCGCCCAGGCCCTCTACCAGGGCCAGGCGCTGACCGCGAAACTGCCCACCGTGCGCGAGGAGATGCAGCAGGCGGCGGCGGAGGAAGTGGATCACCTGGTGTGGTGCGAGGAGCGCCTGCGGGAACTGGACAGCAAGCCCAGCTTCCTCAACCCGGCCTGGTACGGCCTGTCCTTTGCGCTGGGCGCTGTCGCCGGCGCGATCGGCGACAAGGTCAGCCTGGGCTTCGTGGCCGCCACCGAGGAGCGGGTCTGCAAGTCACCTGCGGGACCACCTGAAATCGCTGCCCGACGACGACCGCAAGTCCCGGCTGATCCTGCAGAAGATGCTGGAAGACGAGCAGCGCCACGGCGACAAGGCGCTGGAGGCCGGCGGCACCGATTTTCCGCGGCCGGTGAAGGATGCCATGACCGCGGTGTCCAAGCTGATGACCCGCAGCAGCTACCGGATCTGACACCGGCGGCGATAACCCTGCCTCAGCAGGCGGCCGGAGCGAACTCCAGCATCTCGTAACTGTGGCTGATGGCCACGCCGGCAGCGCCGAGCATGATCGAGGCAGAGCAGTATTTCTCCGCCGACAACTCCACCGCCCGCTTCACCTGGCTGTCCTTGAGCCCCACGCCGGTCACCACGAAATGCAGGGTGATGCGGGTGAACACCGCCGGCACCGCGTCGGCCCGCTCGGCCTCCACCTCCACCCGGCAGTCCACCACCTGCTGGCGGGATTTTTTCAGCATGCTCAGCACATCGTAGATGGCGCAGCCGCCGGTACCCAGCAGCAGCATTTCCATCGGGCGCGGACCGAGGTTGCGCCCGCCGAGATCCGCCGGGCCGTCCATCACCACGCTGTGCCCGCTGCCGGACTCACCGACGAACATGGCGCCGTCCGTCCACTTCACTGTCGCTTTCATCCGCCCTGGCTCCTGCAAAAACTGGCCGCGCAGCTTAGCACAAGCACGTCGAGTTTTACTTGGGCGCGCGAGTCGGGCTACACTCCCGTTCAACATATCGGCTAATGAAGGAGTATCGATGTGGTCAAACCACAGATAATCAAGGCCCTGCCCAACGTGGAAAACTTCCTGCGGCACTGCCAGCGCAAGGACTACAAGGCCAAGAGCACCGTGCTGAAACAGGGCGAGCCGGGCAACTCGCTCTACCTCATTCTCGAAGGCTCGGTCTCGGTCATGGTGGAGGACGAGTCGGAACCCGGCCACATGATGGTGGTAGCCTACCTGAATCCGGGTGATTTTGTCGGGGAGATGGGCCTGTTCGATGACGAGGTCGCAGGTGCGCAGCGCGATGGTGGTGGCCAAGACCCAGTGCGAGGTGGCGGAAATTTCCTACGAGCGCTTCCACCAGATCCGCAACCAGTTCCCGGATATCCTCTACGCGATCTCCCGCCAGATCAGCAACCGCCTGCGCCTGACCACCCGCAAGCTGACGCGACCTGGCGTTCGTGGATGTATCCGGACGTATCGCCCACACCCTGCTCGACCTGTGCAAGGAACCCGACGCCATGACGCACCCGGACGGCATGCAAATCAAGATCACCCGGCAGGAACTGGGCAAGATCGTCGGCTGCTCCCGGGAGATGGCCGGGCGTGTGCTGAAGACCCTGGAGGAAAATGGACTCGTGTCCGTGGCCGGCAAGACCATGGTGGTCTACGGCACCAGGTAAGAGCGGTGTGCCGGCACCCGTTAGCGCGCTGAACAGTCGACTAGCCGAAAAACAATTCCCGCAACTTTTCGCCCGGCTCGTGCGCCCGCATGAACGCCTCGCCGACCAGGAAGCCAAACACCTGGTGGTTGCGCATCAACGCCACATCCGCGGCGGTGTGAATACCACTTTCAGTGATCACCAGGCGGTCCGCCGGAATATGGGGCAACAGCTCCAGGGTCGTTTCCAGCCGGGTTTCAAAACTGTGCAGGTCGCGGTTGTTGATGCCGATCAGCGGTGTGGCCAATTCCAGCGCGCGCTCCAGTTCCGCCCGGTCATGCACCTCCACCAGCACATCCAGCCCGACTTCCGCCGCGGTGCGGGCCAGCTCGCGCATCTGGTCGTTATCGAGGGCCGCGACGATCAGCAGGATCGCATCGGCGCCGATGGCCCGGGCCTCTACCACCTGGTAGGGATCGACCGTGAAGTCCTTGCGCAGCACCGGCAACTCGCAGGCTGAGCGCGCCTGCTGCAGGTAGGCATCGCAGCCCTGGAAAAAATCGATGTCCGTCAGCACCGAGAGACAGCTCGCGCCGCCCGCCTGGTAGCTGGCGGCAATCTGCGCCGGCTGGAAATCCGCACGGATCACGCCCTTGCTGGGGGAGGCCTTCTTGATCTCGGCAATCACCGCCGGTTCCGCCGCCGCGACACGCGCCTGCAATGCCCGCGGCAAAGCCGCGGGCGGGCGCCTGCTCGCTGATACGCCGCTCCAGGCTGCCGACAGAGTCGCGCTGGCGCCGCGCGATCACTTCCTCGCGCTTGCGGCCAGTATCTTGCGCAGAATTGTGGCGGTGCTTTGCCGGCCATCAGCTCAGTCCGCCTGCCCGCGCATCAGGCGGGTGAAATCGATAAACTGCTGCAGTTTTTCCGCCGCCTGGCCACTGGCCAGAGCACGTCGTCCGCCATGGCGACGCCATCGGCCAGGGTGGCCGCGACGCCGCTGACGTAAATCGTCGCGCCGGCATTGAGGGTGAGCATCGCGGCGGCCTTGCGCGCCGCCTCGTCATCCGCGCCGGCCAGCGCGCGGCGGATCAGGTCGGCGGAGGCCGCCGCGCTGTTGACCGACAGGCCATCCAGGCTCTGCCGCTGCAGGCGAAACTCCTCCGGGGTGATATGGTAGCTGCTGATATTGCCATCGCGCAACTCCGTCACCTGGGTGCCGGCAGCGATCGATATTTCATCCAGGCCGTCGTCCGAGTGCACCACCATCGCGTGCTCCGAGCCCAGCGTCTTGAGCACTCTGCGCCATGGGCAGGCACAGATCCGGGGAAAACACCCCGATCACCTGGCGCTTCACCCCGGCGGGATTGGTCAGGGGCCCGAGGATATTGAACATTGTGCGCATCCCCAGCTCCCGGCGCGGGCCGATAGCGTGGCGCATGGCGCTGTGGTGGGCCGGGGCGAACATGAAGCCCACGCCGACCTCGTCGATCGCGCGCGCCACCTGCTCGGGCTGAGATCCAGCGGCATCCCGAGGTGTTCCAGCACATCCGAGCTGCCGCTGGTGCTGGAGACCGAGCGATTGCCGTGCTTGGCCACCCTGGCGCCGGCGGCGGCCACCACGAAACTGGAGGCGGTGGATACATTGAACAGGTTGGCGCCGTCACCGCCGGTACCTACCAGATCGACCAGGTGCTCGTCGCTCACCGTGACCGGGGTGGCCAGCTCGCGCATGACCTGGGCGGCGCCGGCGATCTCGTCGGTGGTCTCGCCCTTCATACGCAGGGCCACCAGCAGGCCGCCGATCTGGGCATCGGTGGCGTCACCGGACATCACCTGGCGCATCACGGCGGACATTTCCTCCCGGCTGAGGTCCTGCGCCGTCCACCACTCTGGCCAGGGCCTCCTGCAGATTCATCATCGTTATCCCCTTACTGTTCCAGGAAATTGCGCAACAGGTCGTGGCCGTGCGCGGTGAGGATCGACTCGGGGTGAAACTGCACGCCCTCGACCGCCAGCTCCCGGTGGCGCAGGCCCATGATTTCATCGACCTCGCCCGCCTCGGTCTGGGTCCAGGCGGTGATCTCCAGGCAATCCGGCAGGCTGTCTTTCTCCACCACCAGGGAGTGGTAGCGGGTGGCCTCGAAGGGCTCGCTCAGCCCGCGAAAAACCCCCTCGCCGCCGGTGGTGTATCGGCGAGGTCTTGCCGTGCATGACCTTGCGCGCCCGCACCACCCTGCCGCCGAACACCTGGCCGATACTCTGGTGGCCCAGGCAGATCCCGAGAATCGGCACCACCCCGGCGTAAGCTTCGAATCACCGCCATCGAGATACCCGCCTCGTTGGGCGTGCAGGGCCCCGGCGAGATCACGATCTGCTCTGGCGCCAGCGCCTCGATATCGCCCACGGCGATCTCGTCGTTGCGCACCACCTGCACCTCCACCCCCAACTCGCCGAAGTACTGCACGACGTTGTAGGTGAAGGAGTCGTAGTTGTCGATCATCAGCAGCATACGCAGCCTATCTGGTTGTTTTGCCAGGTGTTAATTTACACATACTTTGCAATGCGCTCACGCTTGTAGCCATCCGGGGCAGGAGTTTTTAGAAAGGGGGGCATTCTCGCCAATTTCGGGTCGAATAGAAAGGCCATCTACCGCTCGCCTGAAACCCCCTGCCCAACACCTGCTCTGGCGCCGTCGTCAGCGACTATCGCAAGCAGGTTGCAGGAGGCCGCGGCACAATCCCGGACCAGTGGCCTGTGCCTGCCGAACTGAGTCGCAGGATGGGGCCCGGGTTTCTAACTGAGCCACTTGAAGATGGCGACGCCGACGAAATTGGCGACCACGTAACCCAGAATCCCAATGGTTATCCCGGGCGTAATCAGGGTTTTCCAGCCCTTGGTGGTTGCCAGCGCGGCGGCGGCGGCCGGGCCAACGATGGCCGCTGCGCCACCAATCAGCGCTGTTGCAAGATCTATTTTCAACAATTTCGTCCCCAGCAGTAGCACCACAAACTGCACGCCGAGCAGGTAGCTGCAATAAACGAACAGGACAGGCGCCGAGTAGATGAAGCTGATGGCGTCCGTGCCCGCGCCGATGATGGCAAAGAAAGCGTACATGCAGAGCATGCCAATGGCAAAATCGCCCTCCAGCCTGGCGAACTGCCGGGGGGCGATATTGGCCAGAACCACCGTGATCAGGGTGATGAAAAAGAGATTGTAATTGCCAAGGCCGAGCAGGTTCGAAATGTAGCTGGACACCGCGCAAATGGCCAAACTGATCGCGATGCCGAGGGCGACGTGGTCGGAGAGGAACCGCGGTACGGAATCGGCCGCGCCCGGCGTCACAATTCGATCCGCACTGTCGATGATTTCAGAAGGGAAGTGCCGCCGTATAAATGGCATGGCGGGCAGTGTGGCGAGCACGAGCAGGCCGAGGATGCTGGCGGGCGCGCTCGCGCTGAGGGCCACGCTGAATTGGGTCGGGGACATTTCGACTGCTTCCGACACCGCGACAAAATTCACCACGCCCCCGACAAATGCTGCCGCGTAGGTGCCAGTGATCTGTGCGCCCTCCGGACCCAGGTCGAACATGAAGAAGCCGGAAATGGCACCCGCGCAGACTCCCACGCTGGAAATCGCAAAGGCCGGCAGCACCCAGCCGCCATCGGTAAACACACTGCGCAGATTGGCTTTGAACAAGAGGAAGGGTACGCCCAGCGGCAGCAGGTATTGTCCAACGAAACCATAGGCCGGCGCTTCGCGCGGGATGACGCCGGTATTCGACAGGAGCAGTCCGATGCCAATGACCCAGGGTACGCCGGGTATTATTCGGGAGATGGGTTTACCATCGATCCAGAAACCCAGCCAGGCCAGGCCGAATATGATCGCGGCGAGCGCGGTCGTGCTGTCTGCGGAGATAATTTGCACAGGTGCTCCCGTTCAAGGTCAGGGCTGGTAGTCCACCTCACACACGCCGCCGACGAGTTGCATGCTTTGCGCGGTATATTGCTGCAGCTCGATGAAAATCCCGTTCGGATCGTGGCAGGTGATCATCCAGAGGTGGTCCTTGGCTCGTTCTTTCTCAGTGACCGTTATATCGTGTTTCTTCAACCGGGAATACACTTCATCGATGTCGTCGACCTCAATGGCGAAATGCCGGATGATTCCCTCTGGTCCCGGCGTGTTAGTCCTGATGACCTCGATAAAGGTCTGATCAGAAAATGCCAGGTAGAAACCGACCAATTCCCCCTGAAGGTTCCTGAACTCGAAGCGTCGCTCCAGTCCGAGGATCCGGTAGAAGGCTTCGGTGCCCTCCAGGTCGTTCGACTCGATGCAGACGTGCGCCAGTTTAATCCGCATGGTTTTTCCCCTCACTCCACCAGTCCGCCCCCGCCACCATGCGCAGGAACTGATCCCGCGATGCATCATCCTGGGCCAGCATCGTGCCCAACACCCTGGTGGCCACTTCATCGGCCGGCCACCTGAACTGCGTACCGTCAGATTGCGCGATGGTAACAAACAGCTCTCCCACAATCCTGGGATGGAATGCCTGGGACCGGCGGTCGCGCACTTCCCTCAGGCGGCTTTCAACCAGCGGCCGATAGGGGGAGTCGGTCGGATAATCGGACGGCAACAGTGCTTCACCCACCATGCTGGAATCGAATATCGCGGTGGCATACATGCCGGCTTCGACCAGCGCCAACCTGATGCCCCAGCGGTCGATTTCGTGTCGCAGGGCCTCGGTCGCCCCTTCGAGCGCGAACTTGCTCGCAGCGTACGGCAAATCTCCGGGCAGGCCGGCCAGGCCTGAAAGCGAGCTCATCATGATAATGAAGCCGCTGCGCTGGGCCCGCATTACCGGCAGGAGCGACCGGGTCAACAGCAGCGGACCGAAAAAATTGGTCTCCATCACCAGCCGCAGCGCCGACTCGGAGAGGTCTTCCAGGGCGCCGGGGCGGACGATCCCTGCATTGTTGACCAGAACATCTACGCGTCCCGCTTCCTCTACCACCGCCCTGATGAAGGCGTCGAAGGATTGCGGCCGGGTGACATCGAGTGCCTTGATCCTGAGTGAAAGGCCTTCCTCTGCTGCAGCCTGCTGCAGTCGGCCGCCCTTCGCCACGTCCCGCATGGTGGCGTACACCGTATCGCCATTGCGGGCGAATGCCAGGGCTCCCTCGAGGCCAAAACCGCTGCTTGCGCCCGTAATCAGTACGACGGCCATTCAATTCTCCATTGGGTATTTTAGAGCCAGCTGGCTGCGAATCTCGTCCATCGTCTGCATGATGGACAGGGTTTCATCCAACGGCATAACAGCGCTCTCCGTTTGGCCGCGCAGGATGCAGTCCGCTGCCTCGATGGCCTCAAACTGGTAGCCGTTCCCCGGGAACGGCAGCTGCAGGACCTCATCCGGCTGGCCGTGGATACTGAGGGTAAGTGCCCGGGGCGCAAACAGCGGAGGATGGACATAGATCCTGCCGCGATCGCCCAGCAGGGTAATGTCAGGCGAGGCCCTGCCGCGCAAGGACACATACAGGCTGGCGAGCGCGTCATTCTCGTGCTGCAGCACAATGGCCTCGTGCTCATCGACACCGCTGTCGCCCAGGCTGCCGGCAGCGAGGACCCTGCGTGGCGATCCAAAAATCATGGAAGCCATCGATACCAGATACACTCCCGCGTCCAGCAGCACGCCACCACCCAGGTCAGGCCTGAACAGGTAGGATCCGGAATCGAAGTCAGGCATGTAAGCGCCGCCGGCGACCATCAACTGCACCCGGCCGATGGCGTTGCGGGCGAGCAACTCTCGCAGCCTGACGATGGCCGGGATATAACGACTCCACATGGCTTCCATCAGGAAGAGGCGTTTTGCCCTGGCTTTCTCGATCAACAGGTGTGCTTCCGGCGCGTTGATGGTGAACGGCTTTTCACAAATCACCGCTTTCCCCTGCTCGAGGCACAGCAGGCTGTTCTCGAAATGGCAGGAATGTGGTGTCGAGACGTAGACCAGGTCGATACCGGGGTCCGAGGCCAGGGCCGTGTAATCCGCAAAATGTTGCGGCACATCAAACTCGCGCGCAAAGCGCCCGGACGCCTCCTGGTTGCGCGAGGCAACGGCCACCAGTTCGATATTTCCGGCATGACGCACGCCCCTGGCAAACTCGTGGGCCATGTTGCCGGTGCCAAGGATCCCCAGGCGAATCTTTTCAGCCATATATTTTCGTTTCCCGCGCCCTAGGGCGTAAGCCTTTGCCTCAGGCCCGGCCGGTGACCGAAAAGCCGCCATCGACGACCAGGGCATGGCCCGTAATGAACGAGGCCTGTTCGCTGGCAAGAAAATGGATCGCATTGGCGATCTCGTCGGGTTCCGCGATGCGGCCCAACACACCGTAGCCACTGGTCATTGCGCGTATTTGTTCGATGGAAACACCCTTGCGAGCCATTTTCTCGACATGGAAATCAGTCAGGGTATTTCCCGGGCACACGGCGTTGACCCGAATACCCCGCAGGCCATATTCAGTCGCCAGGCTGCGCATCAGGGCCAGCACTCCGGCCTTGCTCATGTCGTATATCGCCATCCCGGGGCTACCCACCAGGGCGTTGACCGAAGACACCACCACGATGGAGCCGGAGCCCTGCTGCAACATCGCCGGGATCACCGCCTTGCAGCAATACGCCACTCCCTTGAGGTTGACCGCCAGTATCCGCTCCCAGTCCTCTTCATCTGCCTCCAGCAGGCTCCCACCGATCTGCACGCCAGCATTGGCCACCAGCGTATCGATTCGGCCCCAGGCGGACAGCGCCTGCTGCGCCACCTGCTCACAGGCGCTTGCCTGAGATACATCCGCGGGAATTGAAAGCACCTCACCGCTCGCAGCGGTGACCTGGTCCGCCACCGCCTGCAATGCAAGTGGATTGATATCGGTGATCGCGGTGCGTGCGCCAGCGCGCGCGAAACGCAGGGCACAGGCTTTACCAATGCCGGAACCTGCGCCGGTGATCAGGGCAACTTGACGTTGTGTATTTATATTTTTCTGTCCTTTGGCGACGCCGATGCTGTTTCGAGGCTGTGGCCGTAAAAGAGGTTTGTGTATATATTACCCTCTGCTTCCTTGTCAAATAACGCGGGTATCAGAGCACACAACAGGGGACTGAAAATGCCCAGCAGGATCGTGTTTCCCGAAAAAGGCCGGGTGGCACTGGAAGAATTTGTCTTGCCGCGGCCTGGGCCCCCGCGACGTGCAGGTTCGCACCCTGTACAGCCTGATGAGCATTGGCACGGAAACGATTATCCTCCACCAGAAATACGCTCCCGATAGTCATTTTGCGCGCATGTTTGCGTTTCCCCAGCTCAAGACCGGCGTGCAGGCAGTCGGGGAGGTCGAACAACTTGGTGCTGAGGTCAGCGAATTCGCCGTGGGAGACCGGATCTTCATGCGCCAGGCCCATGGTTCCCACCAGGTGCTTCCGGCAGAACGCTGTTCCCCCGTTCCTGTGGGGATCGACTTGCAATCGGCTTGCTGGTGCGGCCTGGCGAAAACCGCTTTCCGCGCGGCCTGGGCGGGCGGCTTCCAACTGGGCGGGCATGCGTTGGTGATCGGCGCGGGCCCGGTCGGGCAAATGGCCATACGCTGGGCCCGCGCCGCGGGACTGGAATCGATCGTCGCAGTCGATCTCTCCGAATTTCGCCTTGCTTTCGCTACCAGGGGCGGCGCCACGTCCGTCATCTGCGGCGACGTGGCCGATCACCTCGAGCGGCTGAAGTCGATTGATGACGGCAAGGGGCCATCCCTGCTTATAGACACGACTGGAAACCCGGCGGTATTGCGCAGTGCCCTCGCAGCGGCAGCCATGTACGGCAAAGTCGTACTGCTGGGTGATACCGGATTTCCCGGCCGGCAGTGCCTTACATCCGACGTCATGACCAAGGGCCTCACCATCCAGGCTACCCACGACAGTCATGACCGGGACGGCTGGACGCAGCGGCGCATCGACCGACTGTTTTTCAGCTGCGTGCAGGATGGGCGTTTCGATGTGTCAGACCTGATCACCCATCGATTCACACCCGAGGCATGTGCCACCGCCTATGCGATGGCGGAGCAGCAGCGGGAGCAGGTTATGGGCATACTGTACGACTGGACCGATGCCGGCAGTCAGGCAAGCTAATCGACCGCGAGCCTGGATGAGAGCATTCGAACTTGCCGGCATTGTGGGTCTCGGCTATCTGGCGGTGGTGTTGGTCTATACCCTGATGCAGCGCTCATTCATTTATTACCCACAGACGCAGGGCCTCGAAGCCGCGCTGGCCGGCGTGCAGCGCATGGGCGGCAGCGCCTGGCTGGACGCTGACGGCAACTGGCTGGGATGGCATCAGGGCGCGCCGGGCGCAAGCCGCCGGGTGCTGGTCATGCACGGCAATGCCGGCCAGGCCCTCGACCGGGGCTACTGGGTACGGCTGTTCCAGGGCCTGCACGAGTCCGGGCCCTGGGAGGTGTTTGTGCTGGAATACCCGGGCTACGGGCCGCGCCCCGGTAAGCCTTCAGAGCGGGCCCTGCGCGATGCAGCCCTGCAGGCCATGGACCTGCTGCAGGCGCAGCGACCCGGGCCAGTGCTGCTGCTGGGCGAGTCGCTGGGCAGCGGCGTCGCCGCCCATGTCGCCGCCGCGCGCCCCGAGACTGTCGCCGGCCTGCTGCTGGTAACGCCGTTTGCCTCGCTGGGCGCCGTGGCACGCCACCACATGCCGTTCCTGCCGGTGTCGCTGCTCCTGCGCGATCGCTTTGATACCCTCACGCTGCTCACGGGCTTCGACGGGCCCATGGTGATCGTTACCGCCAGTGACGACAACATCGTGCCGGAACAGCTTGCGCTGCCCCTGAAATCCGCGCACCGGGGACAACTGCTGCACTGGAGCCAGCCTGGGGCCGGACACAATTCCGTTGACATCGATCCGCGCAGCGCCGGTTGGCGCCGGATCGATGCCTTCCTGGCAGCGCAATTGCCGGGGCCGGGCGCAGCCCTCCGGGAACCGCTGGAACCATGAAACCCGCGCAAGCTGAGATAATCGCATGAAGCAGAACCCACAGCAGGACGGACACGGCGCCGAGCGCACGGCGCTTGAACGCGCGCTCAATACGATAGAAGTCGTGGGCAACCGGCTGCCCGATCCGGCCGCGCTGTTTCTCCTGCTGCTGCTCGCCACCTGGGTACTTTCGTGGCTGCTGGCGGGCGTCGACTTCAACGCTGTCCATCCGACGACCGGCGAGCCGATCAGGGTGAGCAACCAGTTGAGCGGCCCGGCGCTGGCAAAGTTTCTCACCGGCATGGTCTCCACCTTTACCAGCTTTGCGCCGCTGGGCGTGGTGCTGGTCGCCCTGCTGGGCGTCGGGGTCGCGGAGCATACCGGTTTCGTCAGCGCCGGCCTGAGCCGGGTACTGGGGTTTACCTCGGAGCGGATCCTGACCCCGATGGTCGTTCTGGTCGGGGTGCTGAGCTCGGCGGCGGCCGACGCCGGTTACGTGGTGGTGATACCGCTGGGCGCGGTGATGTTCCATGCCGCCGGACGCCATCCGCTGGCGGGGATTGCCGCGGCCTTCGCCGGCGTTTCCGGCGGGTTTTCCGCCAATTTGATTCCGTCGGCGCTGGATCCGATGCTGGCCGGCATTACCCAGGAAGCCGGGCGCGTGATCGATCCGGAACTGGTCGTCAATCCACTGGCCAACTGGGGCTTTATGTCGGCCTCCTGCCTGTTGATCGTACTGCTGGGATGGTGGCTGACCGATCGCCTGATCGAGCCGCGCCTGGCCAGGGATACCCCGGTCGACGGTGACCTGTCCGACCAGACGTCGCTGGGACCACTCGGGCCACGCCAGTCAAAGGCGCTGCTGTGGGCGCTCGCCTCGATTGTTGCCAGCACGGTTTTGCTGGCCCTGGCGGCGCTGCCGGACAGCTCGCCGCTGCGCAATGTCCAGGGACAACTGGGCGCTTCCACCTCGCCGATGATGCAGGCGATCGTGCCTTTCATACTGCTGTTTTTCCTGATCCCGGGCATTGTCTACGGCTACCTTGCCGGCACCGTCAGGAGCCATCGCGATATTGTCGAGGGGATGGGCAAGGCCATGTCGTCGATGGGCTACTACATCGTCATGGCGTTCTTCGCGGCCCAGTTCATCGCCGCCTTCACGGGTTCCAACATCGGCCTGTTGCTGGCCATGTCCGGCGCCGGCTGGCTGGGCGCGCTGGGCTTGCCGGCCCAACTGACGGTCGTCGGGATCATTGGCCTCACGGCCTTCGTCAACCTGTTCGTCGGCTCGGCCTCGGCGAAGTGGCTGATCATCGCGCCCATTTTCGTGCCCATGCTGATGCAGCTGGGTATTGCCCCGGAGTTGACCCAGGCAGCGTATCGCGTGGGTGATTCCTCCACCAACATCATCACGCCCCTGATGCCTTATTTCCCGCTGATTGTGGTGTTCTGCAAACGCTACTACAGCGGCGCGGGCATCGGCACCCTGATCTCGCTGATGCTGCCCTACTCGGTCGTCCTGCTCGTCGGCTGGACGCTGTTCCTGCTCATCTTCTGGGGGCTGGGCCTGCCGCTGGGGCTGCAGGCCGGGTATGCCTATCCCTGAGCCTGGGCCGATCAGCCCTGCCTGCCGAGCGCCATCGACGCCGCCCGGAATACCGCCCGCGCCTTGTTCTGGGTTTCCTTCCACTCCAGCCGCGGTACGGAGTCCGCCACCACGCCGCCGCCCGCCTGCACATAGAGCCGGCCATCCTTGATCACCGCCGTGCGGATGGCGATTGCCGTGTCCATGTCGCCGGCCCAGGAGATATACCCCACCGCGCCGCCATAAATGCCGCGCTTTACCGGTTCCAGTTCATCGATGATTTCCATGGCGCGGATCTTGGGCGCCCCGCTGAGGGTGCCCGCCGGCAGGGTCGCCCGCAGCACGTCGATGGCAGTCCTGCCGGGCTGCAAGCGGCCGGTCACGTTGGAGACGATGTGCATGACGTGGGAATAGCGCTCCACCACCATCTTGTCAGACAGCAGCACCGAGCCGGTCTGCGCGATACGGCCGACGTCGTTGCGACCCAGGTCGATCAGCATCAGGTGCTCGGCGATTTCCTTCGGGTCCGCCAGCAGCTCCGCCTCGAGCGCCACATCCTCCTCTTCCGTACGGCCGCGGCGTCGGGTGCCGGCGATCGGCCGCACCGTCACCAGCCCGCGCTCGAGGCGGGCCAGGATCTCGGGTGAGGACCCGACGATATGGAAATCCTCCAGGTCCAGGAAATACATATAGGGCGAGGGATTGAGGTTGCGCAGCGCCCGGTAGAGATTGAGCGGCGGCGCGTCGAAGGGAATGCTCATGCGCCGGGACGGCACCACCTGCATCACGTCCCCGGCCAGCACATACTCCTTCACCCGCTCCACGGCGGCCTCGTACTGCTGCTCGGTAAAATCAGACTCGGCCTGCTGCTCCAGCTCGCTGCTGCCGGCGCCGCCCAGGACCACCTCCGGCAGCGGCGCCATCGGCTGCGGCAGGCGCGCCACCAGTTCCCGCAGGCGCTGCTGCGCTCGCGCCAGGGCATCGTCCCGGGCGGGATCCGCGTTCACGACCAGGCGAATGGTGCCCGCGAGGTTGTCAAAGACCAGCACTTCCTCGGACACCATCAGCAGGATATCCGGCGTTCCCAGGCGATCCGGCGGCGTACCTGCGGCCAGCCGCGGCTCCACGAAACGCACGGTGTCGTAGGCAAAATAACCTACCAGGCCGCCGTGAAACACCGGCAGATCCGCCCGGGGCGCGGTGCGATAGCGCTGCTGGAACACCTCGACGAAGGCCAGCGG
The DNA here is from genome assembly GCA_963700715.1 of uncultured Gammaproteobacteria bacterium. Taxonomy (GTDB): domain Bacteria; phylum Pseudomonadota; class Gammaproteobacteria; order Pseudomonadales; family Halieaceae; genus JARRPM01. The sequence goes on along the minus strand of CAVOYP010000004.1, from coordinate 46,301 downwards.
GTCTGTCACTTCGGTGCTTTCGGCCAGGCGGCCGTCCACCCAGACTTCCGCCCGGTGGCCGAACACCTTGAGTACGGTCGTGCAGGGCAGGCCGATGATGGAGTAGCGCCCCCACTTCTCGCCGCCCTGCACCGACTCGAAGAAATAGGAATAGGGCCCCTCCGCCAGTTTGCGGTAGCTGCTGATGGGGGTTTCCAGGTCGGCCAGCACTTCGATGCTGACCGGTATGCGATTGTAGTCTGCCGCCAGCGCGGCAAATTCCTGCGGATTCATGGCCTATCCTCGGAGCGTAATTGTGCGTAATCGGATTGCGGCAAACACGAGCGCTCAAACCGACGCCAACTGCGCCCTCATGTCGGCTATAACCGCGGCGTAATCCGGCTGGCCGAAGATGGCGGAACCGGCGACAAAGGTGTCGGCGCCGGCGGCGGCGATCTCCGCGATGTTGCGGGGCGTCACGCCGCCGTCGATCTCCAGGCGGATATCGAAGCCCGAGGCATCGATGAGGGCGCGGGCCTCGCGCAGCTTGTCGAGGGTGGCGGGAATGAACGACTGCCCGCCGAAGCCGGGGTTGACCGACATCAGCAGCACCATATCCACCTTGTCCAGCACGTACTTCAGCGCATCCAGGCCAAGGTGGGGGTTGAACACCAGGCCGGACTTGCAGCCCGCGCTTCGGATCAGCTGCAGGGAGCGATCCACATGGGTGGAAGCATCCGGGTGGAAGGTGATATAGGTGGCGCCGGCGGCGGCGAAATCCGCTATCAACTGGTCTACCGGGCTGACCATCAGGTGCACATCGATGGGGGCGGTGACCCCGTGCTTGCGCAGGGCGCTGCAGACCATCGGCCCGATCGTGAGGTTGGGCACGTAGTGGTTGTCCATCACATCGAAGTGGACGATGTCGGCGCCGGCGGCCAGCACCGCATCCACCTCCTCACCCAGGCGGGCAAAATTGGCGGAGAGAATGGAAGGGGCGATCAGGTAGTCCGGCATGCTGGCTCCAGCTGGTTGTCAGGGCGCTATTCTAGCGGCTAATGGCCCCGGGCACACGACGATCGGGCAACTTCACCTCACCCCGACGTGCCGGACAGGGCGCCCGCGCGCAGGGCCGCATCCAGCCTGCGCCAGGCGCTCCGGCGTTCCCACGTCCTCCCAGTGGCCGGGGTAGTACTCGGCGCTGAGGCAGCCCCGCCGGATGGCCGCGTCCAGCAGCGGCCGCAGGGGCATCTTGCCGGGAGTCATGCTGGCGAAGAAAGCGCGGGTATAGACACCCACGCCGGCATAGGTCAGGCCGCTCGCACCCGGGGCCAGTTCGCGCACCCGGCCCTGCGCATCCAGCCCGAAGTCGCCGCGCGGATGCTGGGGCGGGTTGCCCACCATCACCAGGTGGGCGCACGCCGGATCCGCCGGTGTGAGCCCCCGCAGGCGGGCGAAGGGATAGTCGATCCAGATATCGCCGTTGACCACCAGGAAGGGGTCGAGGCCCAGCAGCGGCAGCGCCTGGAAGATGCCGCCGGCTGTCTCCAGCGGCTCGCTCTCGTGGGAGTAGGTGATGGCGACTCCCCAGCGGCTGCCGTCGCCGCAATAGTCGGTGATGCGGCTGGCCAGGTGCGAGACATTGATCACCAGCTCGGTGAACCCGGCCCGCGCCAGGCGCTCGATATGATGCACGATCAGCGGGCTGCCTCCCGACCTCCAGCAGCGGCTTGGGCGTGTGGTCGGTGAGGGGGCGCATGCGCTCGCCCACGCCGGCCGCCAGGATCATGGCCTTCATCCGGCGGCTACTCCAGTCCTGGCGGGCGATCAGCGGCGCCAGCCGCTGCTCGAACCAGCGCTGGAACTCCGCCACTGCCGGCTCCTCCCGGGCGTACGTCGCGGCGATCTCCCGCACGTAGTGGATCACCAGCGGCAGGTCCTGCAGGTAGGCGGGCTTGCCGTCGCGCAGGTACAGGCGCGCAAAGGTGCCCAGTACCTTGATATGCCGCTGCAGGCCCATGAGGTCGAACCAGCGCAGGAAGCGGTCGGCCTCGACGGCCCCGGGCAGGCCGCCGGCCTGCAGCCGCTGTCGATAAGCCAGCGCCCACTGCTGCACCTGCGCCGCGGGCCAGCGGATATAACAGTCCCGCAGCAGGGACACCAGGTCGTAGCTGACCGGGCCCAGCACCGCGTCCTGGAAGTCGATGACGCCGAGGCTGCCGTCGGCCTGCGGCATCAGGTTGCGGCTGTGAAAATCCCGGTGCACCAGCACGCGCGGCTGCTCCAGGGCACTGGCGATAAGCACTGCGCTGTTTGCCTGCAGCAGGCGCTGTTCGTCAGCGCCCAGTGACTCACCGAGCAGGGCTTCGACAAACCAGGCGGGAAAACGCCCCAACTCCTCCGCGAGCAGCGCCTCGTCATAGGCCGGCAGGGCAGCGGGCGGGAACGCATTGTGCAAATCCATGGCCGCGATTTGCAGCAGCAGGTCCATTGCACCGCGATAATGCTGGTCAACCGACCCGGCGTCCAACTCCGCCAGCAACAGCCGATCCCCGAGATCCTCGAGGGCCATATAGCCTCGCGCCAGGTCTGCAGCGTACAGCGCCGGCACCCTCACCCCCGCACCCGCCAACAGCTCGCGTATTGCCAGGAAGGCCTGGTTCTTTTCGGTCGCGGGCGGTGCGTCCACCAGGATATAACTGCGAGCGCCGATCGAGGCACGGTAATAGCGCCGGTTGCTGGCGTCGCCGGCCACCACTGCAAGCGCAGGCATGGCACTGCCCGGGCCCGGCGCAAGTACGCGCAGTGCCCATTGCAACAGTTCACCTGGCGGGGGACGGCTCGTCACAGCACGCTCACCTGCTTCTCCCATCTGAATAATTGACGGACAAGGGCGGGGTGATGCTTTAGAATCCGCGTTTAATCCGCGCCCACGCCCTGACCTAAATGCCCTGACAAAAATGCTAGCTGACTCTGCCAGACCACTCGCCCGCACGCTGCTTTTTTGCGCAGCCGCGGCCGCGCTGTTGGTCGGCCTGACCAGCGCGGCCGGGGCGCTGGCGCAGGATACCAAGCATGTGGTCTGCACGGCCAACAAAACTGGTGACGGCTGGGATTGCGGCGGTGGGACGCCTGAGACCACGGAACCCACCGCTGCGCCAACGCCGGCCGCTACGACTGTGCCGCCTGCTGTAACGGCACCTGCGGTTGCACCAGCCGCCGCACCAGCCCCCGCACCAGCCCCCGTGGTGGCACCCGCAGCCCCTGTGACACCTGAACCGACAGTCGCCGCAGCGCCCGCCGAGTACCCACTGGACTGGGTACCCATCGACCAGGTCCCCGCGGAGCTGCGCGACCTCGATTGCCTGCTCTGCCGCGGCCGCTACATGGATCCGCTGGCGGGGGAGGACAAGCAGGCCAACCCGGACGAGGCCAATATCGACGCCTTCACCACCAGTACCGAGATGCGGGGCGAGCTGGCGCGATTCTACGGCGGGGTCCAGGTGAGCCAGGGCTACCGCCGCTTCCGGGGCGACGAGGCGACCATCAACCGGGAGACCGGCGCGGCCACCCTGAGCGGCAACGTCATCCTGCGCGAACCGGGCATACTGCTGCAGGGGAGCCATGCCGACCTCCTGTTCGATACCGGCGAGGCCCGCCTGGAGAACAGCCAGTTCGTGCTCCAGTCACGCCACCTGCAGGGCAGCGCGGGCCTGCTGGAACGGGATGCCGACGGGCTGATCCATGTCCATGATGGCAGCATCACTTATTGCCCACCGGGGCATGAGGATTGGCAGGTGCGGGCGGGAAGCATTCGCCTGGACCTGGAGGATGGCCTGGGTACCGCCCGCGACGCGACCCTGGATATCGCCGGGGTGCCGGTCTTTTACACCCCCTGGCTGCAATTTCCCCTCGACGACCGCCGGCGCACAGGCCTGCTGTGGCCCGATTTCGGCAACGACAGCACCGGTGGCCTGGATATCACCGCGCCGGTTTATTTCAACCTGGCGCCCAACTACGACGCCCTCTACTCGCCGCGCTACATCGAGGACCGGGGCCTCAACCACGAGCTGGAAACCCGCTACCTGAACAAATACCTGGGCCTGTGGGAGGTCGGCGGCGCCTACCTGCACCAGGACGACCGCTACCAGGATGAGGTGCCCCCCGGCACCAGTGACGACCGCTGGCTGACCGCGGTGCGCCAGAACGGACTGCTCGACCAGCGCTGGCGCTCGCGCATCGACTACACCGAGGTCAGCGATGTCGACTACATGAAGGACCTGGAAACCTCGAGCCTCACCGCCCAGCGCCGCACCAGCCTGTTGCAGATTGGCATCGATGGATTACCTCGGTGACAGCTGGCTGATGAACCTGCAGGTGGAGCAATACCAGTCGCTGGCAGATGACATCAACGACGTGTACAAGAAGACTGCCACAGCTTACCGGCCAGTACCGCAGCAGCGGCACGCCGTTCGAGCTACAGCCCATCCTGCTGTCCCAGTACTCCAATTTCGACGCCGACGAGGACGTGGTCACCGGCGAGCGCATCTACTCCGAGGGCGGCGCCGCCTTCCCGATGAACTGGTCCTATGGTTTCGTCAAACCCACCGCGAAATACCGGCAGCTGAACTACACCCTGAACGAAGGCCAGTTCTTCACGGAAAACAGCCCCTCCACCGGCTCCGCCATGGCCAGCCTCGATAGCGGCCTGTATTTTGAAAGGGACACCAGCCTGGCAGGCAAGGGCCTGCTGCAAACCCTGGAACCGCGCCTCTACTACCTGTACTCAAGCTATGAGAACCAGAGCGACCAGCCCGACTTCGACAGCGCGGAACTCACCTTCTCCTACAACCAGCTGTTCCGGGAAACCCGTTTCTCCGGCTACGACCGTATCGATGATGCCAACAGCGTGTCACTCGGTGTGAGCTCGCAGTTTATCGATACCAGGTCCGGCCGCAAGCTTCTGGGAGGGAATATCGGCCAGATCTTCTATCTGGAGGATCGCAAGGTTCGCCTGCTGCCGGGCGCGCCGCCGCTGGAAGAGTCGAGCTCGCAGATCGCCGGTGACCTGAGCTTCACCCCCGACGAGCACCTGTCGCTGCGCACTGATATCGTCTACGACCCCCACAGCGGCAACGTGGACACGAGCAACTTCATCGGCGGCTATACCCTGGACAACGGCGCGGTATTCAATCTCGGTTACGCCTATAATCGTGAGCAGGATCCGTTCGAGCTGATCCCCGAGACCAAGCAGGTGACCGGCTCGACGTATTTTCCCGTGACCACCAACTGGCGCCTGTTCGGCGCTATCAACTACAGCATTCTGGACGACAACCCCATCGAACAAATGGTCGGGGTCGAGTATGAAAACTGCTGCTGGATCGTACGCCTGCTGCACCTGCGCTATTACGACCTAAGCAACGGAGTTTATCCCGGACTTCAACGATCCGGATCTGGAGCAGGATCACACCACCCAGCTGCAGTTCGTACTCAAGGGCATGGGTGGCTTCGGCAGCCGGATCACCAACATTCTCGAAGACATGATCAGAGGTTACGAAGAGCGTGAATACTAAGGCCTTCATCGCAGCCATCGGCCTGGCTGCATCCTTTGTCGGCGCGCCAATCCTGCAGGCGCAGACCCAGCCAGTGGACCAGGTGGTGGCGATCGTCGATGACGACATCATCATGGCCAGCGAATTGCGCGAGCGCGTCGCCGCCGTTACCGAGACGCTCAAGTCGCGGGGCATGGACATGCCGCCCGAGGATGACCTGATCCGCGAGACCCTCGACCGCTTGATCCTGGAAAGCATCCAGCTGCAGAAGGGCACACGCGTCGGCGTGCGCATTTCCGATGCCCAGCTCAACGCGGCCATCCAGAATATCGCCGCCCAGAATCGCCTGACCCTGGAGCAGTTCATCGCCGCGCTGGAGCAGCAGGGCCAGTCCTATGCGGAAATGCGCGAACAGGTGCGCCGGGAGATGATCATCCAGCGGGTCCAGGCGGGCAACGTAAACCAGCGCATCCAGATCACTCCCAAGGAAGTGGACAACTTCCTCGCCACCGAGGACGGCAAGAAGCTGACCCAGCCGGAGTACCACCTGCTGCATGCCCTGCTGCCGCTGCAACCGGGCACCAGCGCGGAGGATGAAGCCGCGGCCAGGGCGTATGTCGAGCAGCTGGTGAAACGCATTCGCGGCGGCGAATCCTTCGAAGAGGTCGTTCGATCAAGTGACGACAAGTACCGCTTCAGCGGCGGCGATATCGGCTGGCGCAAGGCGGAGGACCTGCCATCGCTGTTCACCAGCGTGGCTCCCGGCATGGCCAAGGGAGCTACCTCCGACCCCATCCGCAGCGACAGCGGATTCCACCTGATCTACATGAAGGACATCAGGGGCGACGAGCAGATCGTCGCCCAGACCAAGGCCCGCCATATCCTGGTCAAGCCCTCCGAGATCCTGACGGACGAACAGGCCCGCGACAGCTCGCTGGGCCTGCGCGCGCGGGCCCAGGCCGGGGAGGACTTTGCCGCCCTGGCCAGGGAGTACTCGGAGGATATCGGCTCCGCCCAGGAGGGCGGCGAACTGGGCTGGACCACCCCCGGGCAGATGGTGCCGGAATTCGAGCAGGCCATGAAAGCCACTGCCGTGGGCGAGATGTCCGACCCGGTGCGCACCCAGTTCGGCTGGCATATCATCAAGGTGGAGGGCCGCCGCGACCAGGACATGACCACCGAGGCCACCCGCGACCAGGGCCGCCGAATACCTGCACAACCGCAAATACCAGGAAGAGCTGGACGCCTGGCTGCAGCAGATTCGCGATGAAGCCTTCGTGGATATCAAGTAAGCCCCGTGGCCATGCCCCCGGATAGCCATCACCCCCGGTGAACCGGCCGGGATCGGCCCGGACATCGTCCTGGCCGTGGCGCAGCGCTCCTGGCAGGCGGAGCTGGTGGCGGTCGCCGACCCGGACCTGCTGCGCCACGCGCGACCCTGCTGGGCCTGCCGCTTGGACCTGTTGCCGCTGGACCTGGCCGCCGCGCCGAGCCCCCACAGGCCGGGCACGACTACAGGATACTGCCGGTCCCGCTGGCGGCCCCCTGCCAGCCCGGCGAGCTGGATCCACGCAACGCGCCCTATGTGGTGGCAACCCTGCAACAGGCGGTCGACGGCTGCCTGCGGCGCGACTTCAGCGCCATGGTGACCGGGCCCGGTGCAAAAATCCGTGATCAACGACGCCGGCATCCCCTTCACCGGCCACACCGAGTTTCTCGCCGCGGCCACCGGCACACCCCGGGTGGTGATGATGCTGGCCACGCCCGCCATGCGGGTGGCGCTGGCCACCACCCACCTGCCCCTGGCAGCGGTGCCGGCGGCAATCACCCGCGAGCTGCTGCTGGAAACGCTGGAAATCCTGGTGCGGGACCTGGTCGAGCAAGTTCGGCCTGGCGCGGCCCCGGGTTGCGGTGCTGGGCCTGAACCCGCACGCGGGTGAAGGCGGCCACATGGGCCGGGAGGAAATCGACACGATCATTCCGGTGCTGGAGCAGCTGCGCGCCCGGGGCATGCACCTGCTGGGCCCCCTGCCCGCCGACACCGCCTTCAATCCCAAGGTGCTGGAGCAATGCGACGCGGTATTTGCCATGTACCACGACCAGGGCCTGCCGGTACTGAAGTACGCGGGCTTCGGCAAGGCCATCAACATCACCCTGGGCCTGCCGATCATGCGCACCTCGGTTGACCACGGCACCGCCCTGGACCTGGCGGGCAGCGGCACAGCGGACGCCGGCAGCCTGGAGCAGGCCCTCGCCCACGCCATCAGCATGGGTGGGCGCCGGGCTAGCGGATGCTCGCGGTAGGCGTCGAGGACGGCGGCCGGGTCACCTTCGGCCAGCACCGCCCCCTCATACAGGCAGATCGCGCGATCGCACACTTCGCGCACCTGGTCTTCCATGTGGGAGACAAATACCACCGTCTGGTCCCCGCTGATCCGACTCTTCATCGCAGCCTCGGCCTTCTCCCGGAAGAGGGCGTCGCCCACGCTCAGCACCTCATCGATCAACAGGATATCCACGTGGGTCTTCAGCGCCGTGGTGAAGCCGAGCCGCGCCAGCATGCCGGAAGAATAGGTTTTTACCGGCTCCTCGAAGGAATCCCCCAGTTCCGAGAACTCCTTGATCTCCTCCAGGAAACCCCTGGCCTGCCTCGCCGTCGCCCCCTGCAACATCGCCGCCAGCAGTGGCGTTGTCGCGACCGGACAGGTCCGGCCGGAAGCCCAGGCCGATGGTGAGCAGCGACGCCGTCTTGCCGGGGCGCTGCCACACGCTACCGCTGGTGGGCGCGAGAATACCCGCCATCAGGCGCAGCATGGTGGATTTGCCCACGCCGTTGCGACCGATAATGCCCAGCGTTTCGCCTTCGTAGACCTGCAGGGACACCCGGTCGAGGACGTGGTGGGTGCCGTGGTCGAAGGACTTGCGCCGCGACTGGATAACTGAGCGAGACATCCTCCAGCTGCCAGCATGACCTCCCTGCTACCGGCGGCCATCAGGACAGGGCCCGCAGGGCGAGATACTGGCTGGACCGGCGCATGATCAAGACCATCACCAGCAGCAGGACGGCAAATCCCAGCTGCCTATCTGCGCCAGGTGCAATCCAGTCCGGCGCCGTGGCGTGCATCAGGACCTGCCGGTAGGCATCCAGGATGAATGCCAGCGGATTCAAGGCCAGCACCATTTCGGTTTTGTGCGGGATCGCCCAGAGTGCGGACATCCCAGAAAACACCCGAGGTGAACATCAGGAACGTCATCGCCAGTGCAATCAACATGCTGAAGTCCCGCACCATACAGACCAGGCAGGCGCCGACGAAAGAACAGGCCACGATCATCACGTAGTTCACGAGGATCATCGGCACCAGGTAAAACCAGGTGCAGTGACCGGTGGATAACCTCGCACTCAGAGAAAGCCAACAGCAGGGCAAATACCGCGACCTGCCGGTACGAGCCCTCCTGGACGACGGCCAGGGGGAACAGGGTCTTGGGGACGTTGATCTTGCCGATCAGGCCCTTGCTGCTCGACGATGCTGTTCGACGCCTGGTTGACCGATTTGGAAAACCAGACAAAAGCCAGCTTCCCGCACATCAGAAAAGCCAGGAAGTCGGCTTGGCCCGACTGCAGTATCACCACGAAAACCACATAGAACACGCCCACCCAAAGCAGCGGCTCCAGCACCCACCAGATGTAACCGAGGAAAAATCGCGGGCCGCATCGGCCCGCAGAGCCATACGCGCCATGATATCAATCAGGCGAAAATATTGGAGAAAGGCATTAGATGCGCGCCGTGAACGAAAATCAGGTCGACAGATTGCGCGGTATTCTAGCAAACGGGCGCCATGCTGTAATATAAAAGCCGGTTGCCGCGGTACAATAAATGCCATGAACCGACCCCAACACCGCGCCCGCAAGCGCTTCGGCCAGAATTTCCTGCAGGATGCCGCGGTCATCGATCGCATCGCAGCGGCCATTCACCCACGCAGCGATCAACACCTGGTGGAAATCGGCCCGGGCCAGGGCGCACTGACTGAGTCAGCTGGCGAGCAGCGGTTGCGCGCTGGATGTGATCGAACTGGACCGCGACCTGGTGCCGGGATTGCTGGCCGCTTTCAGCCTCAAGCCCGGCTTCAGGCTGCACAACGCCGATGCGCTGAAGTTTCGATTTCGCCTCGCTGCTTGCGCGCACCTCAGTAGAGCCAGACAAGCGCAACCAGCAATTGCGCGTGGTGGGCAACCTGCCCTACAACATCTCCACCCCGCTCATTTTCAAGTTGCTGGAGAACTGCTCCATCATCCAGGACATGCACTTCATGCTGCAGCTGGAGGTGGTCGAACGACTGGCGGCATCGCCCGGATAGCAAAGACTGGGGCCGGCTCGGGCATCATGGCGCAGTACCAGTGCCGGGTGGAGCACCTGTTCGATGTGCCGCCCCATGCGTTCAGCCCGCCACCCAAGGTACAGTCGGCGATTGTGACGCCTGACGCCCTGGCCAGAATCGCCCTGGCCGCCCTGCAGCGAGCCAGCGCCTGCGCCAACTGGTGAAGGCCGCCTTCGCGCAGCGCCGCAAAACCTTGCGCAACAACCTGAAAGAGATTATAGATAGCACGCAATTGGAAGCGCTGGGAATTGACCCCGGCGCACGGGCAGAGACCCTGCAACTGTACACAATTTATTGAGATTACCAACGCCATCCATGTCCAGAACTCCGTTTACACCCGTCCCTCGGTGGGGGTCGATGTGGTCACCACCTATCTGCCCAGCCACTCGCAGCCCGGACCATGGCCAATACACCTTTCGCCTACACCATAACCATCAGCAACGACTCGGACCTGCCGGTGCAGTTGCTGTCGCGGCACTGGATCATCACCGACGCCGACAACGAGGTGCAGGAGGTCCGCGGCGAGGGCGTGGTAGGAGAACAACCGGTGATACCGCCAGCAGGCCTCTTTTCGCTACACCAGCGGCGCCACGCTCACCACGCCGGTGGGCTGCATGGAGGGCAGCTACTCCATGGTGGTGCGCGAGCCAATGGACATAGACCCGCCACGACCTACCCACTTTTCGAGGTGCCCATCCGCGCCTTTTCCCTGCATACCCCCACGGCGCTGAACTAGGTCCGCCGTTATGAGTACCTATGTAGTCGGTGATATCCAGGGCTGCCTGCAGCCCCTGAAGTGCCTGTTGCAAACAGTCGAATTCAACCCCGGCAAGGATGTGCTGTGGTCCGTGGGCGATATCGTCAACCGCGGCCCCAAATCCCTGAAGACCCTGCGCTTCCTCTACGAAATGCGACGACAGCCTGGTCGTGGTACTGGGCAACCACGACCTGCACCTGCTGGCGGTCGCCGCCGGGGTGCGCGCGCCCAGCCGCTCGGACACCCTGGACAAGATTCTCAAGGCGCCGGACCGGGAGGAACTGCTCACCTGGCTGGTGCAGCAGCCCGCTGATACACCACGAGCACGGTTACACCATGGTGCACGCGGGCATTCCCCCCCAGTGGTCGGTGGAGGATGCGATCGACCGGGCACGGGAAGTGGAGAAGGTGCTGCAAAGCCCTGACTGTATCGAATTCCTCGGCAGCATGTACGGCAACGAGCCGCTGCTGTGGTCCGACGACCTGACCGGCATGACCCGCCTGCGGGTGATCACCAATTACCTCACCCGCATGCGCTTCTGCACCAGCCAGGGTGTACTCGACCTCGACAGCAAGGGACCCAGCCCCGACCTGGGCAAGCTCGAGGTTTCGGCCTGGTTCAGCCACCCCGAGCGCAAAACCGCCAAAGACCGCATCCTGTTCGGCCACTGGGCCTCGATCGAGGGACAGACCGACCACCCCAACGCCATCGGCCTGGACACCGGTTGTGTCTGGGGCGGCGCGATGTCCCTGTATCAGCTGGAGACGGGCCGCTGGACCCGGTGCCAGTGCAAGGACGGCAGGAGCAAACGCAAGCTCTGCGAACAATCCGCCGTGACGACCAGCCCGGCCGCCGCGGTGATGGAAATTTACCTGGTCGGCGGCGCCGTGCGCGACGCCCTGCTGGGGTACCCGAGCAGCGAGCGCGACTGGGTGGTAGTCGGCGCCAGTCCGCAGGACATGCTGGAGCAAGGCTACCAGCAGGTCGGCAAGGACTTTCCCGTCTTCCTGCACCCGCAGACCAAGGAGGAGTACGCCCTGGCGCGCACCGAGCGCAAGCAGGGGCACGGCTACACCGGCTTTGCGGTGCACTGCGACCCCGCGGTCACCCTGGAGGAGGACCTGTTGCGGCGGGACCTGACGATCAATGCCATGGCCCGTCGGAGTCCGGCGCCATCATCGATCCCTATGGCGGCCAGCGCGGACCTGGCAGCGAAAGTCCTGCGCCATGTTTCCGACGCGTTCGTGGAGGACCCCCTGCGGGTGCTGCGCACCGCCCGCTTTGCGGCCCGCTACGCCCACCTCGGATTTACCGTGGCGGCGGAAACCATCGAGCTGATGGCACGAGATCGTCGCTCAGGACGAGCTGGCGCACCTGCCGGCCGAGCGGGTGTGGGTGGAACTCGAGCGCGCCCTGGGGGAGCGCAACCCCGAGGTGTTTATCGAGGTGCTGCGCGACTGCGGCGCCCTGCAGCGCCTGCTGCCGGAACTGGAGGCCCTGTTCGGCGTGCCCCAAACCGCCGAATACCACCCCGAGATCGATACCGGCATCCACACCCTGATGGCCCTGCAGCAGGCGGCCGCGCTGTCACGCCTGCCACCGATGTGCGCTTCGCCGTGCTGATCCACGACCTGGGCAAGGGCGCCACGCCGCCCGCGGAATGGCCCCGCCATATCGCCCATGAGCAGCGCGGCCTCAAACTGGTGGAGCGGTCTGCCAGCGCCTGAAGTCGCCCGCGGCGCACCGGGAGCTGGCCCGCAAAGCCTGCCAGTACCACACCCACTGCCACCGGGCCCTGGAGCTGCGCGGCAAGACCCTGCTCAAGCTGCTCAACGCCACCGATGCCCTGCGCCGTCCGGACCGGTTCGAGGCCTTCCTGCTGGCCTGCGAGGCGGACGCCCGCGGCCGCAAGGGGCTGGAACAGCGGGACTACCCCCAGGCCGACTACCTGCGCCGCGCCCTGGAGATCGCCAGGGACGTCAGCGCCGCGCAGTTCACGCAGGCGGGCTGGAGGGCCGGGCGCTGGGCGAGGCGATCAGCGCGGAACGGGTGCGGCGCCTGGATGCCCTGCGCGCAAGCCAGGCTCAGCCCGGGAGATCCAGCGCCCCCGCCACTGAAAATCCACCCGCGCAATAGGCTGGGATGCCCGATCGTAGGACGCCCACAACTGGGCGTAAGTCCTGCCGGCCACCGGGTGCACCTGCGCTCCCGCCACTTCCGCCAGCGGGCACAGGACAAAGGCATTCTCCAGAATCTCCGGGCGCGGCAGCTCGACCCCTTCCACCATTCCGCTGAGCTGGCCATAGGTGAGGATATCGATATCCAGCTGGCGGGCGCTGAAGCGGCTGGCGTTGGCGGGGCGGCCGTGTGCGTACTCGATCTGGCGCAGCTGGCTGCAAAGCTGCCCGGGGCTGAGGCGGGAGTCAATGCCGACCACGAGGTTGAGGAAGGGCTGGCCCGCAAAACCGATCGCCTGACTGTCATACACGCCGGACAGCACCAGCTCACCGCACAGGTCCGCGAGGGCCTCGAGGCCCGCGCTGATATAGCGCTCGCGCTCGATATTGCTGCCCACCCCCAGCCAGACCCGGGGCATCAGGGCCGCTCCCCGCGCTCGATGAGCACCCCGACATCCGCGGCCTGGGGGACAGCGCCGGGTTTGGCCAGGCGCAGGCGCAGCCAGGGCACGCCGAACTCCTCCCTGACCAGGGCCGCAACCCGCTCCGCCAGGGTCTCGATCAGCTGGAACTCGCTGCTTTCTATAAATGCCAGCAGGCGTGCGCACAGGGCGGCGTAATCCAGCGCATCGCCGATCCGGTCACTGGCCGCGGCCCGGCGGTTGTCCGCCGCCAGTTCCAGGTCCAGCACCACGGTCTGGCGCACCCCGCGCTCCCAGGCGTAGACGCCGATGACCGTGGCGGCGCGCAATTCCCTGATGTAAACGATGTCCATCAGCGCACGGCCCCGGCTGAGAGCGGTGGCAGCTCTTCCATCGGCCAGCGCGGCCGCACCGGCGCGCTCAGGTCGTCTACCTGGCCCGCCTGCAGGCGCTGCGCCCCGGCATAGGCGATCATGGCGCCGTTGTCGGTGCAGAAGAGCGGCGCCGGGTAGAACACCCTGCCGCCCTCCTTGGCCAGGGCCTGGGCCAGCTGCTGCCGCAGGCTGAGGTTGGCACTCACGCCGCCGGCAATTACCAGGGTCTTCAGGTGTTCCTGGCGCAAGGCGCGGCGACACTTGATGACCAGGGTGGCCACCACCGCCTCCTCGAAGGCCAGGGCGATGTCGCACTTGTCCTGCTCGCTCAGTTCCCCCTGCCGGCGGCACTCCGCCACGGTGGTGAGCGTATGGGTCTTGAGGCCGCTGAAACTGAAATCGAGCCCCGGGCGATTGACCATGGGGCGGGGAAAGCTGAAACGCCCGGGGCGGCCGCGCTGCGCCAGGCGGGCGACGTGGGGCCCGCCCGGGTAGGGCAGGCCGAGCATCTTGGCGGTCTTGTCAAAGGCCTCGCCGGCGGCGTCGTCCAGCGACTCCCCCAGGATCCGGTACTCGCCGATGGCGTCCACCCGCACCAGCTGGGTGTGGCCCCCGGATACCAGCAGGGCCACGAAAGGGAACTCGGGATGATCCTCCTCCAGCATGGGCGCCAGCAAATGGCCCTCCATGTGGTGCACCCCCAGTGCCGGCACGCCCCAGCCCCAGGCCAGGGCCCGGGCCAGGGTAGCCCCGACCATGAGGGCCCCGACCAGGCCGGGGCCGGCAGTGTAGGCCACGCCGTCGATGTCCGCTGGCAGGCAGCCGGCCCGGGCCAGCACCTCCTCCACCAGGGGCAGGGTCTTGCGAATATGGTCGCGGGAGGCCAATTCCGGCACCACCCCGCCGTACTCCACGTGGATATCGACCTGGCTGAACAGGGCATCGGCCAGCAGGCCGCGCCCGGTGTCGTAGAGCGCGACCCCGGTTTCGTCACAAGAGGTTTCCAGACCCAGGATCAGCATAGTTCTCGGGCAGCGCCCGCCGTGGTGAAGCGAAGGCGCATGATACTGGCTGGGCACCGCCCAGGCCAGCAGGGCGCCGGCCGCGGGCCCCGCGTGGCCTGTCCGTAGCCCCCGGCGAAGCCTTTCCCGGCCACTTCCCACCCCCTTCCCGCCCCCTTTGCAAAAAGGCCGGGATAAGGCTAGAATGCGCGCCCTTTCAGGTGGCCATTGTCCGCAAGGCCGGTTGTCACCCTAAAACGCACCAACCATGTAGAGACAGGTAAGGAATTAATGCCTCATATCAAGCTGAAGGAAAACGAGCCGTTTGACGTTGCCCTGCGCCGCTTCAAGCGCTCCTGTGAGAAAGCCGGCGTCCTGGCAGAAGTGCGCAAGCGCGAGCATTACGAAAAGCCCACCACCGTGCGCAAGCGCGCCGGTGCTGCAGCGGTCAAGCGCCACCTGAAGAAGCTGTCCCGGGACAATCGCAAGCGCGTACGCCTGTACTAGAAAGGCCCTTCCTCCCCATGAACGACCAGGCTCCCCCGGCAAAGCCCGCGGCAGGCCTCAAGGCGACCATCTCGGAAGCCATGAAGGCGGCCATGAAGGCACGGGACAAGGAGCGCCTGGGAACCATCCGGCTGATGATGTCGGAATTCAAACGCATCGAGGTGGACGAGCGCATCGAACTCGATGACGCCCGCGTCCTCGCCGTGCTCGACAAGATGATCAAGCAGCGCCGCGATTCTGCCGACCAGTACCAGAAAGCCGGACGGGCGGAGCTCGCCGCCCAGGAAAATTACGAAATCGGTGTCATCCAGGAATTTCTCCCCACCCAGCTGGGCGAGGATGAACTGCTCGCCATGGTGGACGCCGCTATCGCCGCCAGCGACGCCTCTGGCATGCAGGCCATGGGCGCCGTGATGGCCCGGCTCAAGCCCCAATTGCAGGGCCGCGCCGACATCGGGGCGGTCAGCCAACTGGTTAAATCCCGCCTTACCGGCTGACGCCACCCCCGCGGGGCGGCACTAAACTTTCCCCCGCCGGCATGATTCAATAACCGGCAACTTCACAGCGTTGCATACCTGATGGCAGGACGGATACCGCAAGCTTTCCTCGATGACCTGCTGGAGCGGGTCGACATCGTCGAGGTCATCGACCGCCGGGTTAAACTGAGAAAATCCGGCAAGAACTACACCGCCCGCTGCCCCTTTCACGAAGAAAAAACCCCCTCCTTCAGCGTCAATCCGGACAAGCAGTTCTTCTACTGCTTCGGCTGCGGGGCCGGCGGCAACGCTCTCGGTTTCCTGATGGACTACGAGAACCTGGACTTCCCCAGGGCGGTGGAGGCCCTCGCCAGCAGCGCCGGCCTGCAGGTGCCGCGGGAACCGGCCAGTGGGGGCAACGAAGAACCCGACCAGGAGCAGAGCAACAAGGCGCTCTATGCCCTGCTGGAACAGGTGGCCAACTGGTACCGGCAGCAGTTGCGGGCGCATCCCCAGGCCGGCCGCGCCGTGGATTACCTGAAGAGCCGCGGCCTCACCGGCGCGATCGCCAAACAATTCGACCTCGGTTTTGCGCCCCCGGGCTGGGATAACCTGCACCAGGCGCTGGGAACCACCCCGGCGCAACTGGCGCTGCTCAAGGACAGCGGCATGCTGGTTGAGAACGAATCCGGCAAGCTCTACGACCGCTTCCGGGACAGGGTGGTGTTCCCGATCCGCGACCAGCGCGGGCGGGTGGTGGCCTTCGGCGGTCGCGTACTTGGGGATGACAAGCCCAAGTACCTCAACTCGCCGGAGACCGCCATATTCCACAAGGGCCGGGAGCTTTACGGCCTGTTCCAGGCGCGCCAGACGAACCGCAGGCTGGACCGCCTGCTGGTGGTTGAGGGCTACATGGACGTGATCGCCCTGGCCCAGCACGGCATCAGCAACGCCTGCGCCACCCTCGGCACCGCGACCAGCAGGACCCACCTCGAGCGGCTGTACCGCCTGTGCCCGGAAGTGGTGTTCTGCTTCGACGGGGACGAGGCCGGCCGCAAGGCCGCCGTGAGAGCCATGGAGGCAGCACTGCCCTGCATGGAGGATGGCCGCCAGGCGAGGTTCCTGTTCCTGCCTGAAGGCGAAGACCCGGACAGCATGGTGCGCGGTCACGGTGCAGAGCATTTCCAGCGGCTGGTGGCCAGCGCGACGCCGCTGGAGCAGTTCCTGTTCGAGTCGGTTGGCCGGGGACTGGATACCAGCAGCATGGATGGCAAGGCCCGCCTGAGCAAACTGGCCCTGCCCCTGCTGCGGCAATTGCCCGAGGGCGTGTACCGGCAGTTGATGTTCCAGGCCCTGGCCCAGCGCACCGGACTGGACCTGGCCAGCCTGATGCAGCTCGAGGCCGCTGCCCAGCCACCGGCGGCGCAGCAGAGCGCGGTTGACCCGGCGGATTTCCCGGCGACCGGGGCGACTGGCGCGCAACAGACCCGGCCGCAACCGCGCCGCCGCGAGGCCACCCGCAACCGCGCCGCCGGTTACTCCAACCTGGCGCAGGCTGCCATCGCGCTGTTGCTGCATCAGCCGATCGTCGCACGCCTGGTGGACCCCGCCCCCCTGTCCGAGCTCGAGGGCGAGGATGTGGGACTGCTGCGGGAACTTCTCACCCTGCTGCAACGCCGGCCGGAATCCAATACCGCCATGCTGCTCGGCCACTGGTACGGTACGCCGGAGGGGGACCTGCTGAGCCGGCTGGCGGGGCAGGAGCGACTGATTCCCTCCGAGGGCATCGAGCAGCAATTTGTCGATACCATGGCGGTGCTTGCACGCGCGCCCCATCATTCAAAACTCGCGGCCCAGGTCGACAAACTGAAACACACCAACTACGCTGAGGTCAGCGAGCTGGAGAAACAACGGCTGCGGGAGTTGCTGCAGGAAAAGCAGCGACGGGATACGGAGGCCCCAAAGCCCCGATAGCCCGGCGGATACCGGCGGCCGGTGCCGGCTGAGGTTGTCCCCGGTACAACCCCGCTTGCAGTGCCAAATTTCGACCCCATTTAAAAGCGAATAGCCCGATGGCATATCTGGCGGCATTAATGGCCCGGAATTCACGAAATTGTCCCAGCCGCGAGTAGTTAAGGCGCTCTCTTTCCGGTTATAATCGCCGGCTAATTTTTTTTTGAATTTTTGGTAAAGGTGTCAGCTTAATGACCGATGTCGTGAAACAGCAATCCCGCCTCAAGGACCTCATCGCCAAGGGCAAGGAACAGGGCTACCTGACCTACGCGGAGGTGAATGACCACCTGCCGGAGGATATCTCCGATCCGGACCAGGTCGAGGACATCATCCAGATGATCAACGACATGGGCATACAGGTATTTGAGTCTGCCCCGGATGCGGATGAACTGCTGATGGCCGAAGGGGATTCGGCGGACGACATCGCCGCCGCTGAAGCCGCCGCCGCACTGGCCGCCGTCGAAACCGAAGCGGGCCGCACCACCGATCCGGTGCGTATGTACATGCGCGAGATGGGCACCGTGGAATTGCTCACCCGGGAGGGTGAGATCGTCATCGCCAAGCGCATCGAGGAAGGTATTCGCGAGCTCATGGCCGCACTGGCCCACTACCCCGGGGCGGTCCAGGCAGTGCTGGCGGAATACGACCAGGTGACCAGGGACGAACGCCGCCTGGGCGACGTCATGGTGGGCTACCTCGACCCTGCTGAAGATGTCCCTTCCGCCCTGGAAATTGCCGAAGCCGCACCCGAAGTCCCGGAGGATGAAGAAGAAGCTGAATCCGGCCCCGACCCGGTCGAGGCCAAGAAGCGCTTTACTGCGCTCAAGCGCCAGTTCAACAAAACCGAAAAAGTCATTTCCGACAAGGGTCGCGGCAGCGCCGCGGCCATCAAGGAAATGGAAAAACTGGGTGAACTATTCAAGTTCTTCAAGCTCACTCCCCGGGTGTTCGATCCCCTGACCGAGAACCCGCGCAAGCTGCTGGCCGCACTGCGCGACCATGAGCGCGAAATCATGCGCATCGCGGTCAAGGTGTGCAATATGCCCCGCAAGGATTTTATCGCCACTTTCCCGGGCTCGGAGGCCGACCTCAAGTGGGTAACCCGTCACGTCCGCAAAAAGGACTACGGCAACAAGCTGGCGGCTGAGAAAGACAATATCCAGCGCCTGCAGCGGCGGCTTATCCAGATGGAGCAGCAAAGCGGCCTGAGCATCACCGAGATCAAGGAGATCAACCGCCGCATGTCAATGGGCGAGGCCCGCGCCCGCCGCGCCAAGAAGGAAATGGTGGAGGCCAACCTGCGCCTGGTAATCTCCATCGCCAAGAAATACACCAACCGCGGACTGCAGTTCCTTGACCTGATCCAGGAGGGCAATATCGGCCTGATGAAGGCCGTGGACAAGTTCGAGTATCGCCGTGGCTACAAGTTCTCCACCTATGCCACCTGGTGGATTCGCCAGGC
The DNA here is from genome assembly GCA_963700715.1 of uncultured Gammaproteobacteria bacterium. Taxonomy (GTDB): domain Bacteria; phylum Pseudomonadota; class Gammaproteobacteria; order Pseudomonadales; family Halieaceae; genus JARRPM01. The sequence goes on along the minus strand of CAVOYP010000004.1, from coordinate 27,203 downwards.
GATTACCCGCTCCATCGCGGACCAGGCTCGCACCATTCGTATTCCGGTGCACATGATCGAGACCATCAACAAGCTCAACCGCATCTCCCGCCAGATGCTGCAGGAAATGGGCCGCGAGCCCACCCCGGAAGAACTGGGCGCGCGCATGGACATGCCGGAAGACAAGGTGCGCAAGGTACTCAAGATCGCCAAGGAACCGATATCGATGGAAACACCCATCGGTGACGATGAAGATTCGCACCTGGGCGACTTTATTGAAGACAACACCATCCACTCGCCCGTGGACGCCGCCACCGGCCAGGGCCTGCAGGAAGCCACCAAGGAAGTGCTCGCTGGTCTCACCGCGCGCGAGGCCAAGGTGCTGCGCATGCGTTTCGGTATCGACATGAACACCGACCACACCCTCGAGGAAGTGGGCAAGCAGTTCGATGTCACCCGGGAGCGCATCCGCCAGATAGAAGCCAAGGCACTGCGCAAACTGCGTCACCCGACCCGCTCGGACTACCTGCGCAGCTTTCTGGACGATTAACTGTCTACTGGTAAGACTTTCGAATCGATGACCAACCTTGATGATGTGCACTATCAGTTGGTCATCGATAATCCCGTAGATAATTCGGTAAGCTCCCTGCCTGACCCTGTAGAACTCCCTTCCCGATAATTTCTGGCAGCCAACGGCCCTTGGGTCGTCCGCCAGTGCATCAATTCTTCGAAGAATTTTCCGCACATCGCCATTTGGCAGCGCCCTCAGATCCCTGGCAACAGATTTCTTAAACAGCAGCTTATATTTTGCCATGCTTCTTAAGATCGCTGAGCAGGGACTCATAAGTCATCACCGGCTCGTTTAACCTGTCTGCGATTGAAGCCAGGTCTTCCTGATCCTCAAGCAACAAAAGCCGCACCGCATCGTCTATCAGCTCCGACAGAGACACATTGGTTGATGCGGCCTTCAGTTTCAGGGCCTGGTGTATCGCAGGATCGAAATAAACAGTGGATCGCTTCGACAAGTCGCTCATAAATGGCCTCCCACTATGCAATAGCACTATAGCGTTACAACGCTAAAACGTCAATTTAGTGGCTCTGTCAGGCAGCATCCGACCCTTGATCAACAGGTCCAGTTGCACCGCAAACACGTACCAATCCCATGACTCAAATCGCACCCGATACTGCAGCCCGATGCGCGACCCTCTTTTACGATGGCCGCTGCCCGCTGTGCACCAAAGAAATGGCGCGCCTTGCAGTGCTCAAGGACCAGCAGCTACAGCTGGCCGACATTCACACCCTGGCACCCGACGCCAACCTGCCGGATACCGACACGCTGCTGCGCACCCTGCACCTGCGCATGCCGGATGGCCGCCTGCTGACCGGGGCTGATGCCAACGTGGCTGCCTGGCAGTACACCCGACTCGGCGCCTGGTTCCGCTGGATGCGCTGGCCGGTGATCAGTAGCCTGGTGGACCGGCTCTATGATGCCTGGGCCCGCCGGCGCTATAACCACCTCTACGTACTTAATCAGGAACGGACAGCGGATTAACCCACAGCGCATTTGGCGGGAGCATCTCACTCATAATATGATGCAGGCCGAAGTTCACCGGCGAGCCTGATAATAAAAAATGTCCCAGCACGAGTACGTCTTTGTCGCAATATCGATCATCCTCGGTCTGGCCATCACTCGCCTCTTACACAATGTTGGCATGCTGATCCGAGCACACCAGCGAGTGCAATTCCACTGGTCTACGGCGGCCTGGAGTCTTTGCGTGATGTGCTACAGCCTGCAGCTGTGGTGGGTGGGCTGGGAACTGCACACTGTCACCGAATGGTCATTTCGCGATTACTTCGTACTTACCGCAAGTTCCATTTTCGTATACGGAGCCGCTGAAATGGCACTTCCCGTTCCCGAGGGGGTTGCCGTACTGGATTTTCTGAAGCACAGCGAGGGCCTTGGGCGGCTATCTGCGCTGTCGATGCTGCTTTACTTTGCCGTTGGGCCCTATGTGAACATCTCCTTGTTCGGCAACCCGGTACTGCCCTCGCTGGTACTGCCAACGGCCGGGATTGTGCTGATGGGACTGATCATGGCGCTGCCCAGGGCCTTCCCCGCCCTGTCGGTGCTGTTCGCGTTGTACACAGCACTGATCCTGGTGGTTACCGCCTGAGACAAGGCGCTGATGAGAATCCATCGGGTCTATGCGATGTCGGTCTTCTTCTTTATAATCCTCGTCCCTCCCGAGGGCCCATAGCTCAGTTGGTTAGAGCATCCGACTCATAATCGGCAGGTCGAAGGTTCAAGTCCTTCTGGGCCCACCATCTTATTGTTTTTTATAGATTTTCTATAGAAACTGACCATCCGACTTTTATAGGGATTTGGGCTAGACCCATTTTCCGGAGTCGGAAGGCGTATCACTTTATTATTCCATCGGCACGCCAGCTGCTCTCAACTTCCGGATCGGGGTGAATTTCCACACTTTTCCGGCACACCATGGTAACGCGCTTCACGGGCATTCCCGTATGCGCAGCAATGGCCTCCGCGTGGTGGTGATCGGGAGCTCCACCCTCTCCTGCATCGCGAAGAAACTGCAGAATCACACCTTCATGAATTTTGAATTTCACCCAGCGGTAGAGAGCGACATGCGCAGCTATAGCCACCAGCACTACGAGCGCAATAATAATCTGTGATTCCATTACTGAAGCTTATCTACGATATCAGAAGACTTCCATCACCCTCGCCAGAAACCACCAAACAAACCGCCGGACTCGACGTACCCGTCGCCAGCCCAACCACACCAAGGTTTTGCAGCGTAAATGTTGGCGTCGGGTCGTCAGGTTCGTCGGGTATATTGGGTGTTGCTCTCCCCCGCCCCCCAGGTAGCCCCCATACTTTTCTGCAACATGGAATCAGGGTCGCGTGGGAGTTTCCGAGGGGGTTCCTTATAGCTCGTGTGGTCAAAAAACTCATGCGGCTTCCAAGTGGTAATATTTCAACAGCCCACCCAAGCGTTGTTTACAGCTGACTGAGCTGCCGCCATGATCAATTGCTTTCGTGGCGGTTGGAAACAACAGGACATTGTCTTTGCCTTGATGATTTCGTTCGGCATGATAGTGGGCGAGGTACTCATGAAGTACACGTCTTAACGATGTTTCGCCAAACAGAATTAGCTTCGATAGACAGTCGTCCTTGATCGATTTTACCCAGCGTTCCGAAAACGCATTCAAATTTGGACTGCGTGCAGGGAGTCGCAGCGGTTTCACATCACCGGATTCGATGATTTCCCGGAATGATTGGCAGTACTTGGTGTCACGATCATGAATGAGGTACCTGCAATTACCGAGAAAGCCCCATTCGTCCATCGTTACATTTCTGGCGATCTGCTTCATCCATACTTCATTCGGATGAGGTGTCACTCCTGCGATCACGACCTTGCGGCTCTCGAGATGGATGAAGAAGAGCACATAATAGGTGACTAGTCCGCGTAGTGTCAGAACCTCTACTGAGAAAAAGTCGGTACCCGCAAGGACAGACATGTGCGTACGAATAAAGTCTGCCCAGATTGTCTCTCGCTTTCGTTTCGGCGCGGGAAGGATGCCCTGGCGCAGAAGAATATTACCCACAGTTTGATCTGATAGCGTGTAACCCAGGTTCGCCATGGCTCCGACAATTCGGTCATAACCCCACCCCAGATTCTCTCTGGCCATGCGCACGACCAGCTCCTCAATTTCACCGTCAATTCTCGGGCGGCCTGGATAGCGGCGCGATTTGGAGCCGTCAAATTTGCGTGCTACCAGCTTCCGGTACCAGCCCATGATGGTGTCGGGTCTCGCAGCATGGGCGACATCTTCGAGCGTTTTTCTGCCCAGACGATAACCAATTTCAGCCAATGTGGCCTTCTCTACATCGGTGAGAAGTAATCGGCCCTTGATTTGGGCTTTGAGTATACGATTCTCAGCCGCGAGGTACTCATTACGCAGCAGAAGTTCTTGGTCCACAGTCCCTGTGATGTAGGCCAATAGGCGTGCCCAGTCCATGAGATTTCCATCCCTACCCGGAATTAGTCATCAAATTGTAAGCCCAATTTGAGATAGTTCAAAATGGCCTAGCGGCAGGTGTATTGATGCCCAAGGCATTGATATCTCAAAGCATATGAGTTGTTTGACCACACTGCCACTTCATGGGCTCAATTTGTCGGAACCTCGCTTGGGACAGGCCATAAACGATTATGTCAGCGCCGCCAGCCCGAAGATAAGGATCGGCAGCGTAAGGACGGAGGTCAGTAGCGGGAACAGCCAGAGCGTGCGAAAGGTTGCCGTTCTAGCCGCGTCTGGTTTCGACGGATCGAAAACCACCGGCAGTGTCTGTCCTACCGCCAAGGGCACTGGACGCCCGGTATCCGACTGAAAGACTGTCCGTACTCCGGTATCGGATTCGAACTCGATTATGGGAAAGTAAAACATCCGCGACGGTCCCTCCCGGCGTTCAACCATCTCCTCCTCGTTTCGCACGACACGACCCACAGCGCGGCCACCCTTCTTCAACCAGCCCAGAGAACGGCGGGCAAGAAGGGCGGCCATAAACTGACCGAAGGCGCCTGCGCCGACAAAGGCCCATGCAAGATACGGGTCAGCCATCGCCCGACCTCCGCTTTGTTGACCTCAATGACATCACTTGCGCACCCCCACAGTTCGGCGCTTAGAACGCTTCGCTGCATTCCAATAACAGGAAGAATAAATCCGCCAAGTGACCATGTCCACTGAGATCGTGGCAGTTAATATTGAGGGTAAGAAGCAGTTGGATAGAATGCAGACTCGTAAGCGGCTCCGAATACTGATGGCTACTATTCCGGTATGCCTGGTATGACTGGTATGCATGGAAGCCTGCGGGGCTCTTTTAGCCCTTCCTGTCGGGGCAGCAGGATGACGTAAGACCCATCCGGACTTTGCGCTAAGGCTGTCAGCATCTTCCTTACCTGTCCCTGGCGAATTCCCACTTCAAGCAGCCACCGGAAGCTGAAATAGCCCGCGGTAGTGTTTTTCCCAGCGGTAGTTTCGGAGATCAATGACGTTTCCAAGTTCGGAATCTACTGGTGTGGCGCCATCCCGACCTGAGTGGCATCGATGCTCTGCCCACCGATGTACCCGCAACCGCAACACTGCAGGAACGCGGCTACAGCTCACCAATCTGGTATACCCCCGACTGATACCCCGGGGGCTACTTGTCAGCAACCCTGCGTACCGGTGGCGGCACGTAGCTTTGGTCGATCATCGATTGGTTGGGCAGATAAAATCTGAAAAACAGATTGAAGTCGCCTTGGGGTAATGGAATCCAGTTTGCGCGCAGTGCCTGGTCTGGCTCATCCCGTTGCAAATAAATCTCCAGCGATCCGTCTTCCCCATAAATTAGGTCCTTTGATGTACTGCTGACAAGGTATTTATCGAAATCATTCTCGGCGAGGTTGAATTTATCGTCGTAGACGGTTATGGACCAGAATGCCCGCGCCGTCGGCACCTGATCCTTTTCGAAGCGAAGCAGGTATCGATTATTTCCATTTAAGGCTTGTCCCTCGGCATCGGTAAAGGTGCGCAATTTCGCCGCCATCTCAACCCAATGTTCAATCAATCCCGCGTATGCCTGGGGTGAAGCTCGGCCCAGAAAGTCGCCCCGTTCCGCCATTCGTCCCCAGTTTTTGTCGCCGTAAAACCAGTTGTTGACCACCTTGGTATCGCCGCCGGCATCGGCAAGTTTATCCAGTAATGTGTTGCCATCCATCAATGCCCGCTGCAGCCCCTTTCGGGTTTGTTCATCCAGGTCGTCCAGACTGACATCAGCTAAAGGGCCGAGGCCGACCCTGGCAAATTCGCGCATGAATGCGGCATCCCGCTCCGGTGGCGGATTCTCCCGCATTGCGGCGTTCATGGTTCGAAAGTCGGCCAACGGGTCCTCTTTTGCTGAATGGAGGTCCAGCACGTCTCGGGCAGTGCTCGCTGTTCTGATGCCTGAATTCCACTGCGATAGCGGAGCGAGATCCAGCTGAGACTGAATGTCCAGGGCGGTAGCGAGGTCGTCTCCGCCAGAGGTATAGACCCTCCCAACTGCAAACACCCATGGCGTCGGCGAACGATGCACGCCGTCAAATTTTCCGTCTGGAATGGGGCCGTTCCAATCGGGGCCGACAATAAGGTAAGTAATAGCCTTGCCGTCGTGCATATGCGGGCTAACATACCCAAACAAATCCGAATAAAAATCCGCCAGCTCGACATCGATATAGCGACCATCTCCCTGCGGGGCATGCATCACCACAGGTTCATCACGCAGGTCGATCCACGCAACCGAGTAAATAGTATCGTTATTTGTAGAAGCGCTGTATTTGTCATTAGAGTCAGACAAACGCCGAACATGAAAAAAACTGTTAACAGGGGTGTCAATAATGCCAGTCGGCTCTTCCACCATGTAGTATCTATTACGCGCGTATAACAATGCCGGATAGCCGTAGATATAAGCTTGCATGCCGACGATATACGCATAGTCTTCGCGCCAATCGGTCTCGGGAGTAATGCCGGCAGTGACGTTCTGCGCTGTTTGCGCTTCTGTTGAAAAGCAAACTGTCGTCACAAGCGCCAGGAAAATAGCCGCCACGTATCTGAACATTACCGCCGACCTTCCGGGCATTGCGTATCCAGGTCTCTCGGTCGTGTTGGTTTTCATTATTCTTATCCTCGATTATCCAGGTAATAGTGTTTCGTCATCGGCTTCTTCGGCGAATACGGCTGGGTTCTTTCCGCCCGATTCCAATGTCACAGGTACCAGGTTTACCGCCGCCTTGAGCATTACTTCCCGGCCCTCAGAAAAGCCGGGTCAATAATATCCGGTAAACCCTGAACATCACCCTTGCCGGATATAGTAACAGAGCCATCTGCTACGGCTGCCTGCAATGTGGTCTGTCCGGCAAACAGTTTGATAAGCGTTGCCCGATCCATTTTTACGGAGCCGTCTACGCTATCGACTGAATCGCTATAACGCAGTATGCCATCACCAACCTGCCAGTAGTGCGGCGCCGTCTCGCCCTCAATTTCAATCTTTGCAGTGAAGTCTTTGCCCAACGCCTGCTCTGGAATAACCCGGGCGCGAAACATTTCCAGTAGCACACTGCTTGGCTGATCCGCATAGTCTCGAGCCATTACTGTACTAACGGGCTTACTCCAGTCGAAGGCTCCGCTTTCGGCCAGTACTGCTGTCAACAGATAGTTGCGCTCATTGGCACTGACAGTATCTGAGGCGATCGCCTTAAACGCCTCCAGTCTGACCTGCAAAGCCTGCCTGTTGTCGGGGTCTGCATGTAAGGCATAGGTGGCCAGTCGAGCGGCCCAGCGTGGATCGTTGTCGGCCAACGCCTTTTTCGCTGCCGCCACCGTTGCCTTGCCGCCTCCGAGCAGCTTAACCAACCGCTGCGATTCCTGCGATTCTGTCAGCGTGGCCAAATCCAGCACATCGCCGACAAAGCCAGCGCGCTTCAAGTACATGCCGCGAATCATCCATTCAACGCGATGGTAGTGGGGTTGCAGGTCGGGATGATTGGCAAGCCTGGGAGGCAATACTATTTCGTCGATCATTTGATCTGCTGAATAGCCCTTAACCGTCAGGCGATCGACCTGATCGATCAGGTACTGGATGACATCACGGGTAGCTTCAAGTACGTCCTCTACATCTTCTCTGCCCAGTAAAACCCTTCCATGCCCTGACACCAAATAATCTGGCTTAAGCGCCAGGGCAACATCAATGGAATCTACAAAACCCTCCGGGTGGCGGTCCATCTCAAATCTGGCGGTTTCAATATAGGGAAAGGTTCCACCCAGCACATCGCCAGTAAATAGCACCTTTTCATCGGGCAACCAGACCATCATATGACTGGAATAGATATCTCCCGGGGACGGAATCATTTCCAGCCTTACGCCGGCAATAGTCACGGCGGTAGGCTCGCTAATCGTTACACTTGGTGGAATAAATACAGGGGTGCCCTTGCCAGTGGGTACTTTGCCGATACCAGCGCCCACAGTGCCATTCTCACCCCGTGGCAATATCATGCCAAACTGCGCGTAGGCTCGCTGCTGAATCATTGGAAACAGCACCGAACTGGTGTACTCAACCATCTCCTGCCAGCCCTTGGGGCCATATATCACAGGCGACTTTTGCCCGGAACTCTTCTGCGTCAATGCCACCGCCCCGCCATAGTGATCGTGGTGAACATGGGTATATATTATGGCTACAACCGGCTTTTTGGTCGTCTGGCGCAGTTGCGCCATGGCCCGTGCAGTAGCGTCCGGAAACCAACCAGTATCAATTGCAATGATGCCGTCATCGCCTTCAATGAAACTGAAGTTTGAATACTCATAACCAAAGGCTGCATGAACTTTGGGGCCTACGCTTACTAACACTTCATCCTCGAACTGCTGCTGAAATTCGACCAGTTCCGGATTTGCTGCCCCCAGGTCAGGAGCCGCGGTCTGCGACGCAAGAACAACGCCTGCCAGAGGTGTAAAGGCGGCGGTGATAAGTGTCATTGATAACAGCTTTTTTATCATTTGAATTGGCTCCGCAATAATCGTGCAGATGTAGGCTACACTGCTTTTGCTGGTTTGTGGAGGCGCCATGGCGTCTGTGTGGCGAATCGGCAAGTCCTATGAAAACAGGGAGGAGTTCGGCCCTGGTTCGGAGTTCGGTTTCGAAAAACCGTTACTCTTCTTCGAGTTACTACTAGCCGCCCAGGAAACCGACCCCAACCCGGTTCGGGATACGCTCGGTTTCGTTTTCCCTGCCCCACTCCTCCAGAAAAACCCCTTACATTTCTTCCGCTTACCGCCCCGGTTCGGCTCTCTCCGAGCTCCTCATAATCGGCAGGTCGAAGGTTCAAGTCCTTCTGGGCCCACCATATAAATCAATAGGTTACATTGAAATCAATTGCAAAACTAGAACCCGTGGGGCACTGACGGGACAACTCTCTGCGACAAAGCAAGTAAGCCCTGCTATACCTTTCCAAAAGGAAAATACTAAGGGGACAGGACGTGGCGACAATCGAAGAGCGTACCGATAGCGACGGCAAAAAGCGCTACCGAGTAAAAGTCCGCATGAAGGGCTACCCTACCCAAACGGCCACCTTCTCCAGAAAATCCGACGCAAGAAACTGGATTCAGGATACCGAGTCGGCCATACGTAACAAGCGGCATTTCGCCACCTCCGAGGCTAAACGGCATACCCTCAAAGAATTGCTGGACAGGTACGAGGCACAGATACTTCCCCACAAGAAGAGCGTCCGGAGTCCGCAACAAATGATCGCCTGGTGGAAGAAAAGCTGGGGGGCTACACACTCGCTGATATTACTCCGGCGCTAGTCTCAGAGTATAAAGAGAAACTTGGCACCGAAAAGACCCGCAATGACAAGTACCGATCAACCGGCACAAGAAATAGATACCTAGCCACCCTGTCTATGGCGAATTCCCATTTCAGGCAGCCACTGGAAGCTGAAAGAGCCCGCGACAATGCTTCTCCCAGCGATACTTTCGGATATCAATGGAATCTCCAGGCTCAGAATCTACTGGAGTAGCGCCAACTCGGTCGCAATGGCAGCGATTCTTGTTGTAATACGCCTGATAGGCTTGCAGCTTATTGGTCAAGTCGGTCGCGGTCCAGAAGAATGTCTGATCCAGCAACTCCCGTCTGACACTGCCGATCAATCGCTCAACAAATGGATGTGACATCGGGACATACGGCAGCGATTTGATCTCTTCTACTCCCAGTATTCGTAAATTGGCTTTCCATCTGTGATATTGGAATAGTGGATCGTTGTCCGAACTTATCCGCAGCGGTCGGGTCTAGACCAGAGATTGCCTCATTGAACATGCGGCAAATAGTAGGCCCTCGCACTTGCCTGAGTGTACTGCAAAGCCGATGATTCTCCGGGTGTAATGATCCATCACCACAAGAATCCAGTGCGTTTTCAAAGTCATGGACTCGGTGCGGAACAGGTCGATACTCCAGAGGCTATCTTTCGCATGACCCATGGTGGTGAGCCAGGACGGTCCGTGACCTCCAGGGCCCGGCTTGTAGTATGCAGCGAGGACTCTTCTCACAATGTCTTTATCAAGGTCTAATCCGAAAGCCAAGTTGATCTGCTGGGCGATCCTTGGACAGCCGAATCGAGGGTTGCGCTGCTTTATTTCTACGATGGCATTGATGACTTTCCGGGATGGCCCTTTTGGACCTGGCTTCCTACTTCCTCGCGGGGAGTACAGCAGTCGATATTTCCGTTTCTTCAGTGCATTGTGATAAGACAGCAGGGTTGACGGCTTGATGATAACTGTTGCTCTGGCTAACCGGCGGGGAGTCAGAAACAGTGAAAGGAACCCCATGAGAACCCTATCCCGAGTAGTCAGATTGGGCGCCCGCTGGCGCGACCTGCTGTGGATGATCAGTTGCTGCTTCAGGAGTAGGTTTTCTGCGATGACAGCTTGAGCACCACCGGGTCGGAATAGCCTTGCCCAGGGTGGCGAGCAAGTCGAAAAGCAGGTAAATGACGTCTTTCATGCTTTCCAAGGGTAATACTCGCTCGGTGGGTCGGCAATAGCTAACCTGCTGACACCATTGGAGAATTAGTAATTCGCCAGGGACAAGCATTGTCGCGGTCTATTTCAGTTACCAGTGGCAGCTTGAAATTGGAATTTGCCATGGACAGCATATGGAAATGGACATTGAGATTCAGCGCACTGCCGAATCTCTGGCTGGATTTATCCTGATCGACGGCGCGCGCTTTTTCAGCCCGTTTCCCAGACGGGTTTGATTGTCTCCTCGCCCATCATCTGTGCATCGGTATAGCCGCCCCGGTGATGCCTGGGGCCGGGATAGCCCGATAACTGCCACCCGGCGAAACCCTGATTGCCGCCGTACTTGGGCTCGGCGAGAAACCCCATGATAGTCAGGGCCCGGATCAAGCCGAAAAATGCTGACTGGGGCACAGCGTCTTCCGGCCAGTCACTTATGTCGCTATTTTCGAGGTTTACGAGCACGCCATCCTGTTGTTCTGGGTTCAGGTGGCAGAAAACCGATCCGTTGTTTGCTTCACAGTGCTGGTCGAGTGCGTCCAGGCATTGCCTGACCATATACAGAGCCGCCTTCTCCTCATTGGCGAGCGCCTTGTCTATAAAGTTTACGCAATTTGCTTCCAATGCCCCCGGGGTGTCGCCCGAGGGTATAAGCCTGGCTGTCATGGCCTCGGCGGCGCACCACTGGGCCGGTGAGAGAGATAGGGGGGCTGTGGATTTTTCCGCGGCAGCCCGTGCCAGGGGAAGGCCGCCTGCCAGGGTCAGGGAAATACCGCAGCCGTAGATCGAAGCCCGATTGAGAAAGCCGCGGCGGGTCAGGTCATTGCTCACAGTGATTGCCTCCGCGCTTCGCCGATAAAGTGATCTGCCACCCGATAGGCGTTGGCAAGGATAGTGAGGGTCGGGTTATAGCCTCCATTGGTTGGCATAACACTACCATCGACTACCCACAGGTTGGGCACCTCGTGGCTGCGACACCAGCGATCGACCACAGAAAGATTGGGATCATCACCCATGCGGCAGGTGCCGTGGTTATGGGCGTTGCTGCGCTGGTGATCTCCGTCGCCGATATGAACACCCGGCGTGCGTCCGGTCCAGCTGGTGTTTGCGCCGCTTGCATCCATTACCTGCAGCAGTTTTTTTTCATACCAGCGGTACATGGCCACGTCGTTGGGGTGTTGTCGCTTGGTGATTCGGGGAACGGCGATACCGAAGCGATCGGTGTGGGTGGGGTCCAGGTCCACCCGGTTGTCCGCCATGGGCAATTCCTCGCAAATGCCCGCGATTATCATGGTCCGGGTGAAACTTTCGATGTGCCGTTTGAGCGGATCTCCCCACCCTCGCTCATCTGAAGGTGGCGGCTGTACCGCCAGGGCATGGGCGATCGGCTGGTGGGTAAAGGTATTGACCTCGGCAACCACGCCGCCGCGGATGAAGCCACGCCTGGCATCCGAGGGATGCAGGTCGTCAAAGGCGGAGTGAGTTTCGATGCCGGTATAGCTGCGCAGGTCGTCGTCAAACAGGCCCTGGGCTACAGGATGGTGATGGAACGACAGATGCCGGCCGACCTGATCCGAGCCGTTGGCCAATCCTCCTGGAAATGAACCGGAGCGGGACAGCAGGAGCAGGTGGGGTGTACCTATGGAACCTGCGCTGACGATCACCTGTTTTGCGGTGACATGATGTTCCTTGCCAGCCTCATCCAGGTATTTTGCACCGGTAACACGCCCGTCTTTTACCGGCAGATCGAATACGGTGGCGTTTGATCTGAGGTCAAGGTTGCCGGTGAGACTGGCTCGCGGCAGGGAAATGGAATACGTGGTGCCCTTGGCGCCTATGGGGCAACCGTAGGAGCGGCAGGCGCCGCCATGAACGCAGGCGGGACGGTTACCATATATACGGGAGTTGATGGCCATTGGGACCGGAAAGGGCTTATAGCCCACTTTCCTGCTGCCAGCCGCAAACTTCGTGCTGCCCACCCGTTGGGGATGGGGCGGATTGGGGTAGCCCTTGCGACGAGTGCCCTCAAACGGATTGGACCCGGCCTTTCCGGCGACTCCAAACTCCCACTCCGCCTTCTGGTACCAGGGTTCCATTTCTTCGTAGTCCACCGGCCAGTCCGCCAGACTGGCACCGGCCACCGTACCCTCCGTGCTGAGCACCTTGAACTCGTCGGGCCGGAAGCGCCAGGACCAGCCCGCCCAGTGGGTCATGGTGCCGCCTACACAGTGGGCGATATCGCTGATTTTTCCGGGTTGGGCGGTTTCCGCCGCATCGGTCCGGTAGGTTTCCAGTTGGTTGGCTGAGAACACCTGGTCGCGGATGGCATTACGCAATTCGTCGTCGTCGAATTCACCGGGGTAAAGATAGGGCCCCCGTTCAAGCGCCACCACCGAGAACCCGGCGGCGGTCAGCTGGTCGATCATCACACCCCCACCTGCGCCTGTGCCGATCACGCACACGTCGAATTCTATTGCTGCCGCCACTGGGGATTTCACCTTTTTTTGATTTATTCTAACTGCCAGTATATACGAGTTTTACGGGAATCCTGAAAAGATACCTGTGCGAGAAGGATTAGTAATTCGTCAACGGAATCAGCTGGTTAGCGGGTACTGACAAGTTAACTTAGTTTTTCTTGGGAAGTGGAAAACGAACGCAAAATATTCCTACAAATAACTTTCAAAGTGGAGGCAGATTACACATTTCTTCTCGGTCGAGACCCACGAGTGTAGCGCCAAGCCAGGACCTTGAGTTAACTTGTCAGTACCCTTGTAAATGTTCATGGACTGATAATACCAAAAGTCGGCCACTTTACTTGGCAGTACCCCGGATCAGGATCAGCGCTTCATATAGCCCATCATCTCCTGAGCCAGCGCATTCATATCCAGCGTATCCGGCTTCTGCCGCGGTGGAAACTGCTGGAACGTCGACAAGAACTTGTAGGACTCAAGGCCGGCACCGTAGAGCATGAATATATGCTCGAAGTACCAGCGCTCGTAGCCGCCGGCCTCCTGCCGCGCTCGCTCAAATGGATCCTGCCGAAGATTGAAAAGCAGGGGCATGCGCAGCTTGGTGAAGGGATATTGCCAGACTGCATTGCCGGTGGCCTCCTGTATGGAGTACATGATTTTCCAGTCACCCCAACGCAATGCCGAATAATCGCCGTCATCAGTAAAATAGTGGAACGTATTGCGCGGCGAGGTTTCTGACTTGCCACTCAAGTAATCGGTCAGGTCGAAGCCGTCGATATGTACTTTGTAGGTATTCGCCCCGGACTGGTAGCCCTGCATCAGTTTTTCCTTGATGCCTTTCACGCCAGCGGCGTTTAGCAGGGTGGGCAGCCAGTCGTTGTGGGCTGCCATTTCGTTAAAGCGTGTGCCGGGCTTAACGGTTCCGGGCCAGCGAATAAGAGCCGGCACACGAAAACCGCCTTCCCAGGTCGTGTTTTTCTCGCCTCGATATTGTGTTGTGCCGCCATCGGGCCAACTGAAAATTTCGGCCCCGTTGTCGGTGGAATAAACAACAATTGTGTTATCGGCAATTCCCTTTTCATCGAGAAAATCCAATAGTTGTCCCACGTGATTATCGTGCTCTACCAGGCCGTCACCAAAGAGTCCTCCCCTTCTTGAAAGCCCCTGACTCTCTTCTTTCAGACGGGTCCAGATATGCATGCGGGTGGCGTTCCACCAAACGAAGAACGGCTTGTCGTCTGCCACTGCCTTTTCCATGAATTTCAGCGCATGTGTGGTGATTTCTTCATCCACTGTCTCCATACGTTTTTTGGTAAGCGGCCCGGTATCATTGATCTTGCCATCGGCGAAAGAATGAATAACGCCACGCGGGGAGAATAATTTCTGGAACAAAGCGTCTTTTGGGTAATCAACATGCTCGGGCTCATCCTCAGCGTTGAGATGGTACAGATTACCAAAGAATTCATCGAAGCCGTGTTGAGTGGGTAAATGCTCGTCGCGATCACCCAGGTGGTTTTTGCCGAATTGACCAGTAACATACCCGAGCGGACGCAGCAGTCCCGCTATCGTCGGATCTTCCTTTTGCATGCCCGCTTCCCGACCGGGGCTGCCGACCTTGGTGAGCCCGGTACGCACTGGATGCTGGCCTGTGATGAACGCAGAGCGACCCGCCGTACAGGAGTTCTCACCATAATAATCAGTGAATAAGGCGCCTTCATTAGCAATACGGTCGATGTTGGGCGTCTGGAAACCCATGGAGCCCAGGTTGTAGGCGCTGAGATTCCAGGTGCCTATATCATCACCCCAAATGACCAGAATGTTTGGTTTATCCGCAGACAGGGCACCGCTGGTAACCAGCAGGGACAGTACACATGCACGAAGCGTCACACCGAAAGCGCGTTGTACAGTTATCATGAGACACAATTCCCATAGTGTTTTATCAACCGGCATCGTATAGCTTTTTGTCGCAACCACCAACTCGTGACATACGCTGTTCCGGCTCAAAATGCCATGGAACACTTCTGGTGCGCGGTGTACGATCGCGTTCAACCGCTCAATGACCTCATGGAAAGCCAATGAAGCAGAAACCGGGGCGTCTCTACCTGCTGGGCACACTGCTGGGTATGGATATCATCTACGAGTACTAGGCCACAGCCACTCAAACAGCAGGTATCAGCAACATGATCAAGAAAACTGTGGTAGTCATCCTGTTGCTGGTGCTCGGCTTGATTCTGAGCGCGGTTCTGCTGCTGCCGACTATTGACCGACCCCAACGCGACGGCACTCTGGAGCTCGCGGCCTTACAGGCACCGGTACAGGTTCGGCGCGGCGAGGATGGCGTGCCCTACATATTCGCAGACTCGCTCGACGATGCGCTGACTGCGCAGGGCTTCGTGGTGGCCCAGGATCGGCTGTTCCAGATGGAATTACTGCGGCACCTGTCACAGGGTCGCCTCGCCGAATTCATCGGTGAGCGCGGCTTACAGAATGATCGGGTGATTCGGCTGGTTAACATTTCCGGCCACGCCGCTGACTACTTGTCGCGCATTAGCGATGCCGATCGTAACTATCTGCAGCGCTACCTGGATGGCGTAAACGCAGTGGTCGCGCGACCCTCACAGCATCCGCTTATGCTGAGGGTGATGGGTCATGAACCGCAGCCCTGGACCCTGGCGGATGCACTGAGCTACCAGTTTTTTGCGATATGGAGCAGCTCTGTAAACTGGAAGCAGGAGTTGTTGACCCTGCGCCTGATCGATCAACTGGGGGCCCGGCGCGCCGCTGAATTGTACCCACTGACTATCAACCCAGATGACCCGGCGACCGCCCTGCCGAATTTCGGCGACGACCTGGTCGGGCTGAACCTGCAACTGGACGACCGGCTCGACAGTCCGTGGCAGGCGCGCTACGCGAAGGGCAGCGACGCCTGGGCAAGCGGTAACCTCAAGTCCAGTGGCGGCCGCCCGATCCTGTCCAGCGATCCACACCTGGATGCCCGTAACCTGCCTGGTTTCTGGTACCCGATCGGGGTGGTCACTCCCGAATTGCGTTTCGTCGGTGGCGCCACACCCGCTGTGCCCGGTATTGGCGTGGGCCGCAATGACTACATTGCATGGGGCGCGACCAATGGTTACGCCGATATCGTCGATCTGTATATCGAGACAGCCGACTCCGATAAACCCGACCACTACCTGCAAGGTAGTGATTCACTGCCCTTTGCCACCCGCGAGGAGCTGTTACTGATACGGGACCGGGAGGTCGACAGCGGATACCGCGAAGAGCGCATGTTGATTCGAGAAACGCTACGCGGCCCGGTTATATCAGACCACGGCATGACCCTCGACGCCGGCAAGCTAATATCCCTGCGCTGGTCTATGCCAATGTTCCTGGGACCCAATGCGGGTAACCGGGAGTTATTGTTGGCACACTCGGTCGATGAGGCGCTCACGGCAATTGGCAAAACCCCGACTCCACTCAACTACATCGTTGCCGACGTCGAGGGCAATATTGCACGCCAGTCGTCGGGACTGGTGCCGATCAGGTTGAGCGGCGACGGACTGGTGCCGCAACTCGTCGGCGCTGAAGACAATTGGGACGGCCCCATCCCCGCCGCTGCGATGCCGCGTCAGCTAAACCTGCCGCGGGGCTGGGTTGGCAGTACTAACAACCGTGTCACCGATGCAGATTATCCCTACCCCTTCTCGACCCATTTCGCACCCGGCTGGCGCTACCTGCGGTTGACAGAAATAATGGATGGCGCTGCAACACCCATGACCACAGCGGATCACTGGAGGGCCAACCTTGACATCAAGAACCTCCTGGCCGAGCGACTTCGACCCCGCTTGCTGGCCGCTTTTGCGCAGGACCCGGCGCTGGCCGAGCTGGCGCAAACGCTCAGGAACTGGGACCTGCGCGATGATCAATCGTTGGCGGCCCCGCTGGTGTTTCAGTCAGTGCTGCGGCAATTAGCCCTGGAAACCTTCGCCGATGACCTCTCTGGCACCTTGCTAATAGACTATCTGGATGAGAGCTATTACTGGCAGGAGCGCTTCATGGCTCTACTGGAGAGCGACGACAGTCATTGGTTCGATGACCAGCGAACTGTGCAGTTGGAGTCCAGTGACGACATCATCAGGCGCGCCGGCCACCAGGCCCTGGCCGAACTGCAACAGGATTTTGGGGCGGATTCGGCGCGCTGGAGCTGGGGTGAAGCACACCGCATCGTCTTCAGTCACCCTTTCTTCCCCGGCGAGCTAGCCGCTCGCTGGCTCGGTGGTGGCATCCATCCACAGGATGGCTCCGGCGCAACCCTGCGCCGCGGTGTGTACCGTTTCAGCCAGCCCTACGAATCGCGCATCGTCGATTCAATTCGCATGATCATTGATCTATCTGACTCCGAGAAAGTGGAAACACACTATCCCGGCGGCGCCAGCGAGCGCCTGTTCGACCACTGGAACAAGAACTTTCTAAACGCCTGGCTGAGCGGCGAAAAACGCTACCTCTGGTTCAGCGAGGCAGCTATGCGCGAACACACCTCCCAGCAGTTGATACTGTCCCCGCCCAATTAGGCACCCTTACAGATCCGGTTCGGCCCTCTCCCAGCTCCTCATAATCGGCAGGTCGAAGGTTCAAGTCCTTCTGGGCCCACCATTTTTCATAGGTGCATTCCGGTCACATAGGTTGCACTTTATTTCGAGCACATAGGTAACACTTTCGACGCAAAGGGATTCTTCCCCACCGGCGCCACCTTTTGCTCGTCTTTGTCAAAGAAGCCTAGATCATAATCCATGAAGCTGACAAGCCAGACCTCGTCAGCGATCTCTCTGATGCCTACATACTGGCCTGCAAACACCGTACTCAGGTGAATTTTACGCCGACCGGTGAGCTGGATTAATGTATTTCTATACGGTAAATTTGCAGCTGCACAATGCACTGCCGCACTGTGTAATGCGCGGCACCCCATTGAGTTATCCTAAGTGGTTATCCAACAGGACCCAGCATTGCCAAATACGAGAGGGATTACCCACCATGCGAACCAAAGCGAAGATGCAAATGTTTTGCCCCCGATTTATGTCGTTTTTACCCGTCAGAGGGGTGGTCGTCATCCTGGCGCTTGGCCTTGGCGGCTGTGCCATGAATGAAACTGAGAAGCGCACAGGGAGCGGTGCGGCAATTGGCGCTCTGGCGGGTGCGGTACTGGGTACCAGCAGGGAGAGCGCAGCCATCGGCGCCGCAGTTGGTGCGGCGGGTGGCTATATTTATGACCAGCATGAGAAGCGAAGCGACGCGGACGACGAAAATGCCCAGCTGAGGGCGGAAAATGAACGCCTCAGGCTTGAAGCGGAAAACCAGCGTTTGCGCGAGCAGGCACAACAATGATGGCGGCCAGAGGAGTGGGAACTATGCAGGGTAAAGGCTGGGTTGGAATTCAGGGATTGGTCCTGACTTTGGGTTTGCTCGCATCGGCGAGCCTGCGGGCTGCCCCGGGTGACGGTTACTCGATTGAAGATTTGAGACTCGACACGGCGAGTGAACTTGTCGACGTCTGTACGATCGAGGCGGGACATAATGATTATGAGGTTGCCATCGCGTTTTGCTACGGATTTTTCGAGGGTGCGGCTAATTACGACGATTCACTGGCTGGGCCTAAATGGCACAGAGGCATATTGTGTGAACCCCCTGAGGTGACCCGTGGGCAGGCTGTGAGTGTCTTTATCGAATATATAAATGCCAACCCGCAGTACGGGTCAGAGTTGCCGGTGGATGCCATATTTCGCGCCCTGGTCGACAAGTGGCCGTGTACTGATTAAAGGGTACTGACAAGTTAACTTACTTTTACTCGAAAAGTGGGAATTACACGGAGAATATAACTACAAATAACTGCCGAAGTGGAAGCAGATTACACAATTCTGGTCGGTCGAGGCCCACGTGTGTAGCGCCAGCCCAGGACCTTAAGTTAACTTGTCAGTACCGGAAAAGCCAAGGGCGCAAACGAAGCGCCCTTAGCCAGGCAACTGCCTATTCGATCTCACCGCTCTCTACCCGCCGGGCGTGAATCTGCTGCAGCTTGTACAAGTCCTGCTGCAGTTCGAAGAATCCGTGCCAGTGAGCGTAGTCCGCTGCTCCCATCATGGCACCCTGCCTCGCCCGGCGACCCTCGTGGTGCCAGAGGTAGTAGTAGGTGATCTGGAACTCGTCCGTCCAGGGATTTTCCTTGAGCAAGCCCTTTTCTTTCAGGTCATTCAGCAGGGCAGTGGCGGGCTCGTAGTAGGCCTCGTTGTAAAGACGTACCGCCTTGTCACCCTGGGCGAAAAAGCCATTGGTGTGGGTTTCGCTGTGGCAATTACTGCACACCATCTTCA
Organism: uncultured Gammaproteobacteria bacterium; assembly: GCA_963700715.1. Taxonomy (GTDB): domain Bacteria; phylum Pseudomonadota; class Gammaproteobacteria; order Pseudomonadales; family Halieaceae; genus JARRPM01. The sequence goes on along the minus strand of CAVOYP010000004.1, from coordinate 7,789 downwards.
TTTTTTCACGTCCGGCAGGACCATCGCCAAGAAGAGGACTGAGTACATCGTCTGAGCCCCGAACATCGGACTTCTTGGCCCAGAGGTTCCAGTACAAGCGCTCACTGATGTTGTGGGTAACCTCCAGCTCGCCAATACCGCTCATATGGCAGGTGGCACATGTGGGGCCTCTATAGTCCCCCGGCTCCCAGGCATCCGGCGCTGAATCCATAGTCCATTCATCGCCCTCTGTGTTGTAGAGATGGCCGTGCTTCGAGTTCTCGAATATTTCGATATTCGGGTGGTCAGGCCCCAGGTGACAAGAGGCACAGGCATGTGGATGGCGCGCCTCGGCGATGGAGAACTTGTGGCGGCTGTGGCAGGCCGTACAGCTGCCGGTACTGCCATCGGGATAGATGTTACCCATGCCATTGTTGGGCCAGGTCTCCGGGGTAGGACGATTGTTCTTATCCAGCAGAATTTCCGTGCCATGACACTGCATACAGCCAGTCTCACCGGGTGCACCGGACAACTCCGGATGGTTCCGACCTTCGTGCACGATCTGCAGGGCGTGCAGACTATCCTTGGGAATGATCTGCCGGTAAGCCCGAAAATGCCCTGAGGCATCGAACTGCTCCTTGGCATCGACGTGGCAGCGACCACACACAGCCGGCGACACCAGCGCAGAAACAAACACAGGCGTGTCCTCCACGTTCGCATGGCGGGTAGCGTGGGGAGCATCCTCAGGCACCTGGTGGCAATCTATACAGGAGATACCCGCATGGGCATGGCGACTGTCCGCCCAATCCGCAACCTGACCCGGCGTTAACTGCTGGTGACAGGTGATACAGGCCTTGCCCTCTTTGCTCAGGCCCCGATCTATTTTAAGTGTTTTCACCGGGGCAATACTGATTGCCGAGTCAGCCAGTGAGAGTGTGGCCACACTCACTGCCGCCACGGCAATGCCAATTCGAATGAGGCACTTGATGGTTATTCTCCTTTATTATTTTTTCGACCATCCCATTTCTTCCAGATGATAACCCAATCGGCTGTGTCCTACGTTTTCATGGCAGAATACACAGCCGTTCTTGTCCGGGTCTTCGAAATATTTGCGGTGGGAACGAAATGCCCTGCGGTTGCCTTCCGTCGCCTCCTGCAAATACTTGTGGCAACTCAGGCAGCCGGAGTCGTAGACGTATTCCTCTCTGCGCTCGCGGTTACCGTGCCAGTCGATATCGTATGGATCCTTGGTCAACTCCATAAAGGGGTCCACCAGCCCATGCTTACCCTTCACCAACAGGTAATGCAGCGAATTGCCCTGTGGAATATGACACTGGGAGCAGGTGGCGCGAAAGCCAACAGGGTTGTTGCCACCGTGGACATCCTCACGGTAAGCGGCGCCCATTGGCTTGAGGGTGTGGCAGCTGGTGCAGAATTCGTAATCCCCGGTCATGTGGATACCGGTATCTATAACCGCCCAGGAGCCGACAGCGACAATCCCCAGAGCACCGAGACCAACAAGAACCAAAAACCAGCGTCTGTTAAAGAGTTTCATTATGAATGACCATCCTGATCCAAAAGCCTGCTCTGTAAAAGCAGAATGTCTAAATGTGACGTCGGTATATAGTAGCAAACGAATTTTAAGGTACAAGCAGAATCAAAAAAGCTGTCATTGAAATTCAACAGCGCAGTGCAGGTTCCTTGATCTGACTCAAGATGCCTTTAGCTTTCGACCAACATTTTCTCGAGCGCTCGCCTGACGGCCGAAAGGTAATCATCCAGGTACTGGTACTCTTCACCTCCGTGGCGTGCACCAACAAAACTCATACAGGCGTTCGCCTCGAAGATGATAATCTGACCGTTCACCATTGCGAAGGGTATCGGCAAGTTAACTCCTCCGGCTTGAGGAAAACCAGCCTCCGGCATCAAGCTACCGCCCTGTTCCATTCTGCGAACGCACTTATCCTGAGATTCCGATAATGCTCAGCCTTGACCAGATACCTTCCCAGGTTGAACAGATGACTGACAGCAGCATGAGCTGTCACAAACCTTTGGGCCTGCCCCGTAGATTTGAATCGCCTCATTCCGCGCTCCCTGACTCTGGTCGTCTCATGCGATTGCTCTACCCGACTATTCTCATACTGCTGGGTACTGTGAATCGTTTCAGGGATCATCTCTCGATGAGCGACACCATAGCTTCGCAGCTTTTCCGTCACGATCTTCCTGGGATCAGCACCATGATTTCGTAGCAACCGCCTAAAGAACTGCTTCGCAGCTGCGCAATCCCTTCTTGCCTGGAGAAACACATCCACCACTTCACCATCCTGATCCACGGCTCGCCAAAGATATTGCTGCTTGCCATTGATTTTGATGAAGACTTCGTCGATGAAGAAGGTAACACCATAACCCCCGTGCTTTCGTTTCAATCGACGTGTATAAGTGGCTCCGAACTTGATACACCAAAGCCGGATCTCTTCTCGGCTGACAGTGATGCCTCGCTGAGAAAGGAGATCTTCGATATCACGGTGGCTGAGATTGAAGCGATAGTAGAGTCAGAGAGCCTGCCCCACGAAGTGCTTTGGGTACGACGTAAGACAGGATATCGGGTGGGAAATGATGTCGGTTAAATATTCATTCGCCAATTTTGGCAACATCGGTTACTTGGCAATACCGTACCGAGTAGCGTTTTGCTAGCCGGCGACCTCGCGTCGATTGGCCAGCAGTTTTTTGGCTGTAAGGCAACGCCAGCCCCACTCCACCGGCCCCTGCCTGAAATACCGTAACCAGGTACTGGCAAAAACGACCTGCAGCGCGTAAATGACCAGGGCGAGAACACTCAACTGAGCCAGCCCCAGTGTCGCGATCAGCCCCAGGCCCACTCCATAAAAAACGGCTACGCCGATTACGGTCTGGCCCAGGTAACTGGTAAATGCAGTGCGGCCGATCAGCGTCAGGGGCTGCATCAGCCGCCGGCCAAGGCGTGTTTCAAAGGCGAGTGCCAGTGCAGACATGTAACCCAGTGCCATCAACAACTGTCCACATACATAGAGCTGCTTGCTGAGCAGGTCCATCGGGTCCCGCGCCCACGAGCTCATCGAAAGTCCCATGTGCATAGCAGCCAGAGTCATAGCGATGCCACTGAGCAAACAGATGAGCAGGGTCGACGCCCTGCGCGCCGCGCCGGTAAAAAAGCCTGAACGTGCCAGGTAACAGCCGATCAGGAAGAAACCAAGTACCCGGCTGATGCGTCCATTAGGCAGGAAGTCATACCAGCGCCAGTAAACATTGTGCAGATTAACTTCAAATATTGTCGTCCAGGAGTCGGAAGCAAAGGCGGCGACAACCGCTTCACCGCTCATATCGGGATAGGTCTTATGCGCAAGGGCTCCATTGACGGTTTGCTGCTCTCCCAGTACGAGGGCCGCGATGTGCGAAAGCAGAAAGAAAAACATCAGCGCCACCCCAGACTGGAGTTGGGCCCGCGGGGAAAGCTCACGCAAAGCAATCATGATGAAAGCGAGCATCGCATAAAGCATCAGGATGTCGCCGGACCAGAGCAGCATGTGGAGGAATCCAAACAGCAGAAGGAAAGCCGTGCGCCGCCGGTACGTAGGCAAAAATGTGTCCGCCTGGTCTTGCTTGCGCTCCCATTGGAGACCAAAACCCACGCCGAAGAGCAGGGAGAAGATTGCGTAGAACTTGCTATCAACCAGGAAGGTGTTCCACCAGTACAGGGAAGCATCCATGGAGTAGTAAGGCAGTTCAGCCAGTTCTGTAAATGGCAGGAACTTGTAAGCGCTCCAGCTCTGTATATTGGCTAATAAGATGCCCAGCACGGCGAACCCGCGAATGGCATCGATAACATCAATGCGTGTGTTTGCTGATTTAATCATCGCACAAGCTTAAAGGAATCTATGGTCTTGGCAAGTTGAGGCCTCCGATTGCATAGATCTACCTGTGCATGATGAATTGGTCATTCATCTGCAGAAACAGATTGTTAGTCCATCGACACAAAAGGCTGTGAATCTATATGGGGCCAAGGCTTCCTACATCGGTATGAGAGATGCCGCTGCCGCCAAGGCTCTGGCGATTACTTTGCACAGATTTCACCCTCAGCTGAACATCTATCTGCGAGTAACGTCACTTCAGGATCAGGATGAAATGGTTGACCGGGGGATTAAACAAGCGACAACCAGCTACATTGAAAGCACCCTGTTGAAGGGTGGTCAATGCTGATGGACGTGGGTGTATCTGAGGTCGATGTGTCGGAGCTTACGAGCTCGATCCGCCAGGACAATTACGCTATGTTGCGTGGCCACTGAGCGCCTTGTGGGTCTTGCAACTATAGAAGAGATTTCGACAAATTAACTTCTTGGGACCGGGAAAGTGTGGCGTCCTCGTTCAAGCTTCTGCCCTACTCCATTCGCGGAACGCACTGACCCTGAGATCACGATAATGCTTCGCCCTGATCTTATGTCTTCCAAGATTGAACAAATTTGAGACTGCAGCAGGGGGAGTCAAGAATCTCTGAGCCTGCCCGGTCGACTTGAACTTTCGCATCCCCCTCTCCCTCACTCTGGTCGATTCATGCGATTGCTCAATCCTGTCGGGCTGCTCCAGGGTCGCGAGAGTGGTTTATCAGGAACTCTCTATATCCCGTGAGATGACTGCGGCGATGGCCTCCGAAAGATCCAGCAGTAGCTTGCTGTAGACGTCGGCGACGGTCTCGGCGTTATTGTCCGTGACCGGTGCCTGCAATTGAGTGAGTGCCTTTTGCACCAGCGCGCCAGTTCGGGCGTGGTGAAGAGACCAGCTGACTGAAAGCAGCGCGCTGGTTTCCCCCACGGACAACTGAACGACAGACACCCGGACACCGTACTCCGGTGCAGCGTCGCTGCGCCAGGGAAAAGCGTAAGCCTGCTGCGTGTCCATCAGCACGGACAAGTTCAGGATAAGCACACGCAGAATGCCAGCTTCCAGCGGCTCTGCCCAGCGATCGAAGTCCGAGACGGACAGCAGATGGTCGTTCCGTGACAGGATCATGCTGCGCTCCTTGAGATAGTCCGGAATCTCGACCGGACCGACGCCGATAGATATGCCGGCATCACTGGGAGTCCCCTGCGCGTCAGCAGTCAGCATGTAATAATTGCTCGGTTGTGTGGTGCCACAGGCTGCCACGAGTGCGGAAATCAGCAGGGCGGAGAATAGTCTTGGTGTGTTCATTGGGCGCGTTTCCCCTTGATGAGCGACTCGGGGTGGGTCTCCAGGCTTTCGGAGAGTGATTGCAGGGCGCGGCCGGCGGCACCAATTTCCTTCGCCGCCTTGCGCATATCGTAAATCACGGCAGAGTCGTCAGACAGCGTATAGTCCAGCCGCTCCAATGCCTTCTGGGCAGTCTCCAGGGTAGCTGACATGTCCTCGAGTGTTTTTTGCGCATCCGCGCTGAGCCCTGGCATATTCTTGTTCAGGGTGCCCATGGTGCCTGCCGCATCCGCCACCAGTTGATTCAACTCTGGCGACAGTGCCTGGAGTTCCGCATCAATGCCATTGCTGAGCTGTTCGATGGCCTGGATGGTCGCAGTCAGGTTCTCGGGCATGGCCTGGGTGTCCGGGGCGTTAATGATTTGTCTCAGCCCTGACATGATGCTCTTCATGTCGTTCGCCAGTGCCGCGAGGTCGAAATCCTCCAGGCTGCTGGTGAGCTTCTCCATTTCCTTGGGCATGGTGGGAATCACGATCATGTCCGGCGGCACGTCATACTTTTCAAGCTCGTCCTTCCGGTAGCGGGCAGGACTGCCGGGATGGAAATCCAGCTGCACGTACAGCTGTCCTGTCAGGAGGCTCTGGACCTGCAGCTGGGCACGCAGCCCCTTGTCAATCATGGTCTGCATATCGGATTCCGAGTGGCTTTTCTCATCCGAGCGTCTGATACGGTCGCGGTTGATGCGCATGACCACGGGTGTCAGCACTTCGAAGGTGTCAGAGTCCAGATACACGTCGAAACTGACGACTTCACCGATCGGCACCCCCTTGAACGCTACCGGGGCACCCTGGGTAAGGCCTTTCAGCGACCCGTCGAACACAACAAGACTATATTCCACATTCCGTTCAAACAGGTTTTCGCTCAGTGAGAAGAGAGTGATGAACAGGATCAGGAAGGCGCCGATGACAAAAGCACCTACGGCGACCGTATTGACTGGCTTGCTCATGGAATATCCCCGTTCTTTGGCTGGCCGCCGCGGGCCAGGAATCTACGCACCTTCTCGTGCTTGCTGTTTTCCCGAAGCACCCTAGGGTCTCCATAGTCAATCATAGTCTTGGTCTCAGCGTCCAGAAACACGGAGTTGCTCGCAATGGAAAAGATGCTGGCCAATTCGTGGGTCACGATGACCACGGTCGCGCCGAGGCTATCCTGCATTTCGAGGATCAATTCGTCCAGCAGCTGTGAACTGATCGGGTCAAGTCCGGCAGAGGGCTCGTCGAAAAACAGGATCTCCGGATCCAGTGCAATGGCTCGTGCCAGCCCCGCCCGTTTTTGCATGCCGCCTGACAGCTCGGAGGGATAGTACGCCTCATAGCCGCCGAGTCCGACCAGGGCCAGCTTGTAGGCGACGAGATCGACAATCTCGTTCGGAGGCAGATTGGTATACTGCTGCAGAGGTAGCGCCACGTTCTGGCCCAGGGTCATTGCAGAGAACAGTCCTCCGGTCTGGTAGGTGATGCCCCAGTTGCGCCGCATCTGGAACTGCTCCGCTGCGTCCGCTTGCTGGAAGCTTGCGCCCTCGTAGAATATGTCGCCGTGGGCCGGCGAAAACAACCCAATCATATGTTTCAGCAGGGTGCTTTTACCGCAGCCACTGCCGCCCATGATGATAAAGACATCGCCCCGGTAAATATCGAAGGTCAGGTTTTCCTGTATCAGTCGACTACCGTAGGCCATGGTCAACTGCTCGACGTGAATGTGAACCGGGCGCTCGCTCATATGCCCAGCTTCTGGAGCAGGATATTCACGAGGGCATCGGCGACTATGAGGTAGACGATGCTGGTCACCACGGCGTTGGTCGCCGCCTGGCCAACGGCGGCGGAGTTGCGTCCGCACTGGATGCCTGCTCGACAGCCGGCGATGGCGATCAGTATGCCAAAGAGCAGGCTTTTCACCAGACCTACGCCCAGGTGATGAAATGCCAGGACCTTCTTGAACTCCTGGTAAAACTGCATCAAGGACACTTCCATGCCGGCGGCGACGATGGCACCGCCCAATATGCCTATCATGTTGGCATATAGCACCAACAAGGGCATGATCAGGACCAGTGCGATCATCCGCGGCAATACCAGGAACTCCATCGGGGAGATACCCAGTGTGACTATGGCATCGATCTCCTCATTGGTCTGCATGGTGCCGAGCTGGGCCGCATAGGCTGCCCCGGTACGGCCCGCCATTACCACGGCGACCATCAACACGCCCATTTCCCTCAACATGCCGATGGTGACCAGGTCGGCAACATAGAGCTGTGCGCCGAACTGTGCCAGCTGCGCAGCGCCAAGGTAGGCCAGGATCATGCCCACCAGAAAACTGGTGAGTGTGATAATGCCGAGCGCATCCGGGCCGGCGTCGTAGATAAATTTAAGCAGGTCCTCGCGGCGTGTATTGGCGCGGCCAGCGACAAATTTCGCCAGTGCCACGCTGGCCTCACCGATGAACGCGAGATGCTCCTCGACGTTATTCCGAAAAGCGGTGAAAGCAGTCCGGGGATCGAGGCGTTCGGCGAGTTTTTTTACCGCAGGCGCTGGCCGTTGGTGGGCCTCCACT
>CAVOYP010000003.1:0-52881 GCA_963700715.1 uncultured Gammaproteobacteria bacterium | reverse complement strand
TTTTTATGTAGTTACTCGTTCAGCATATTGTTTTTAAATCGGGCGGCAACCAGGTACATTGTCAGACCCCTATTCACACCCAGGAGAACCCCATGAAGATCGGTCTCATTCCCGTGAACATCGGCGTGCAATCCGCCGAGATGATGATCGGCCTCGCGCAGAAAGCGGAGTCGGTCGGCTTTGAATCGGTCTGGACCTTCGAGCACGTGATCGTTCCCGCTCGAGTACGAGTCGAAGTACCCGTACAGCGAAAACGGGAAGATGGGCGTTCCGCCCGAGGCGAACTTCATCGACCCTCTCGTGGCCCTCACTGCGATCGCTTGCAACACCAAGAAGCTGCGACTCGGGACGGGCGTCAACATCCTTTCACAGACCAACCCGCTGTTGCTGGCCAAGCAGGCGGCGAGTCTCGACCTCGTGTCGGGTGGACGCTTCATGCTGGGCGTCGGTATCGGTTGGTTGAAGGAAGAGTTCCGCGCGATGGGCGTTCCATTCGAACGCCGCGGCGCGCGCTTCGATGACTACGTCGAAGCGATGAAGAAGGTGTGGAGCGGAGAAGTCGTCGAGCACAAGAGTGATTTCCTCGACTGGACTGGCTTCAAGAGCCATCCGGTGCCGACGCAGAAGCCGCATCTTCCGGTCGTGATCGGCGGTTCGAAGGGAAAGGCCTTCGAACGAGTTGCCGAATTACGGAGAGGGCTGGTTCGCACCGACGACCGACGCCGCCAGCCTTGCGCCGATGCTCGCGGAGCTCGACGCCGCCTGCGCGATTACGGGCGCGACTATAGCGCCGTGGAGATTACCTCCATGTGGGACACCAAGGGCGGCATGGATGCGATAAAAGCCTTCGAGGATATCGGTGTAGCGCGGGTAGTCAGTGACCGCTGTTCCTGCTGGGGCGGGACCCGGTTGCCGGCATTCAAACCCTGGCCGCGGATATCATTGCGAAGCTGGCCTGAGGCTGTCTCCGGCTTGCTGCTGGCGGGCGAACAGCAGGCTGAGCGATACGACGATGGGCAGGCTTGAGATTATGACCACCAGCAACATCAGCGCAACCCGAGGGTCGCTGAAGTTCTGGCCGGCGATGATCATGGCGGCAGCCATGTTTGGCTGGCCGCAGCTCAGTGACAGCATCCGGCGCGCGGCAGCGCGCGGGCCGCCAAGCAGCCAGCCGCCGAAGGTGGCCAGGGCGATGAACAGCGCCGCCGCCGCAAAAGCGTCGCCCCTGGAGATATCCTGAGTTCCTGCCAGTGCAGTATCGGTAGCAGGATCAGAGTCAAAAGCATGCTCGATGTCGACAGCCGCTGCATGGGCAACTGCATTCTGCTCGCAGGCGAGCCAATCGCTGTTTCACAGGAGCCCCAGCAGCAGGGGAACAAGCACAGTGCAGACCAGCGTGAGTGATGATCGGCCCGGCCCCACACTCACCTCATCCAGCAGGAGTGGCAGCAGCAGTGGTTGGCTCACGACGCCCGCCAGCAGCAGGACCACCAGCAAACCGACCGCGAGCGCCGCATTCCCCCTGGCCAGACTCGCCAGTTTCATCAGCGCCGGGCCACCGGAGCGGTGGCCAGTATCAGCATCCCCGCCCTCAGTACGGCATCGAGCTGCAGCAGCCAGGCGACGGCAAGCGCCAGCGCGGGGAGCAGGACCAGGTTGGCCAGCAAGGCGCGGGCAAGCCACTGCCCGTCGTTCATAGCCGGTACAACCTCGCGCGCGCTGAGCAACAGGCCAACATTGCACATGGTCGAGACGACAAAGACGAGCACCAGGGACTGCGTCACGACTTCCATCAAACGCTGGCCTCGGGTGGTGGATCGTTATTTTTTCCAAGTGTACCAGACACTTTCCTCATATTGCTTGTCCTGCTCGATATTGCCCCGGCTGAAGTTCAACAGGACCGGGAACCCTTATAGCCTTACAATGGGCCAGGCAAGCAAATCGGGGGCAGGTCGACAGATGGGTTTCACCATTGCAGAAAGGCGCACGCATTCAGCACTCTGTCTGCTTGCGCTGCCCGTCTTTCCAGTCGCGGTCATCGCCCAGGACCTGGAGCCGCGCACCTATAGCAACCTGCCTGTGGGCCAGAACTACCTGCTGGCTGGCTACGCCTACTCGGAAGGCGAAATCACCCCTGCACCCTCGGTTCCGATCAAGGACATCGATCTCACCCAGGACACCTTTGTCGGCGCCTATGCCCGCAGCATCGACCTCGGGGGCAATTCAGGCAAAGTCGATGTACTGTGGTCGCGGGTCTGCCTGGAGGGTGAAGGTACACTGAACGGTCAAACGACCAGGGGCGACCGCTGTGGCACTGGGGATCCAAGGGCGCGCCTGACCTACCTGTTCTACGGCGCCCCGGCCATGACCCTGGCCGAGTTCAAGGCAACCCCGATCAGCCGGGTGATCGGCGTCAGCCTCGCGGTCAGTCCGCCCCTGGGTGATTACAATGAAGAAAACCTCATCAACAGTGGCAGCAATCGCTGGACCTTCAAGCCCGACATCGGCATCTCCAACCGCCACGGCGACTGGAGCCTCGAGGCCTCGTTCGGTGCGAGGTTGTTTACTGACAACGACAGCTTTTTCGGTGAAACAAAGCTGGAACAGGAGACCCTGTACCAGGTTCAGGGTAACGTCATCTATCATTTTCCCGCGGGGCGATGGCTGTCGCTCGACGGCAATTACTTCTGGGGCGGGAAGACGAAAAAAGATGGGATCGAGGCAGATGACCTGCAGAAAAATTCGCGGCTCGGCCTCACCCTGGGCTGGCCGCTGAGCAACCAGTATTCAGTGAAATTTTATGCCAACCGCGGTCTCGTCACCCGCATCGGCAATGACTCGGACACCCTGGGCCTGGCACTGCAGTACCGCTGGGGGAATAATCCGCAGCCTGGACAGTGCTCAGAGCCCGAAGGACAGGTTCGCCTGCTCTTGGGCGCAGTCCCCCGTGGCTGTCAAACCGCTCTTGCGAGCGCTGGCGATATCCTCTCTGGCAGCCGCCATCGCTGCGACAAACTCCGCGTTCGCATGCAGGGTGGCGACTGCGGCCGCGCCCACCATGCGGCCGGCGACGACATCGCTGTACCAGTGCACATTCAGCCATTCGGCTCTCACCGTATGCCCTGCCCCGCGCCAGCAGCGCCTCGGCCCGCTCTGGCGCGAGTTCCGCCAACATCAGCGCCCAACCCCAACCGATTGCGGTGTGACCGAAGGGATAGGAACCGTCAGTCCTGCAACTCTCCTCCTTGTCAGGCGTACAGATCGCCTCATCGTTGACCATAAACGGGCGCGCCCGGGCATAGGCGTTCTTGGCGGAATAGCTCGCCAGGCCGATATCCGACAGGGTCCTGCGCAGCAACATGTACAGGGCGGGCGTTTGCGTTTCGCTGATCGGTATATCCAGGGCACAGGAAAACGTGTCCGCGGCGGCGGGAAAGGAAAGATGCGCATCGTGTTTCGCCATTTCCCAGCGCGGGGTGTCGCGCAGGGTCGTGGCATAGGCACTGGCCTGGTCATCAAGCTGTTGCCTGGCACTGCCTTCCTGCGGGGCGGCCGGCACAAACACCACACTTTGCAGCGCCGGCTTCAGCGGCAGGTAGCCCTGCAACACACCCGGCATGATCTCCGGCACCGGAGCCGCAACCTTCTGCTGCGTCTCCAGCCCGGCGCAGGCAGCCAGGCTGCAAACCAGGACAAAGTGCACGGGTAGTTTCGAGAATTTGTTCATCAGGCTGGAACCTCCACTGGACGATGTCCTGCCTAGGTAGCGCATTTGGACACAAATGCGGATAGCTGCTCATGGCTCAGCCCAGCAGCCGCAGCAACTGCGGGTATCTGTTCGGGAACAGGCGCGTCATCCAGAACATGGTGCTCGCCTTATTACCGGTGATGATACGATTGCTGCCCTTGCGCAGGCCGCGAATGATATCGGCCGCGCAGTGATCGGGGGGCGTCCTCAACAGGTCGTCGGCCTTGCGGGCAAACTCGACGTCTACCTCCGTGGCGGCCGCGCAGGAGCGTCCCGTGCGGCCGATATTGGTCCTTATTCCACCGGGATGTACACACACTGCCCGAACACCGCTACCCGCAAGTTCGATCCACAGGGCCTCGGTGAGGCCGCGTACCGCGAACTTGGACATGTTGTAGGCGCTCTGGGTGGGAAAGGCCAGCAGGCCGAACACGCTGGAGATATTGACGATACAGCCCTCTTTCTGCTCCAGCATCATCGGCAGGAAAGCCTTGGTGCCGTACAACACGCCCCACATATTGACGCCCAGCTGCCACTCGAATTCCTCGATGGTAGGTGTGGTCGACCGTGCCGAAGATAGTCGCCCCGGCGTTATTGATAACGTAGTGCGCGGTGCCGAAATCCCGCTGACCTCATCCGCGTGCGCAAACACTGCCTCGTTGGAAGAGACGTCCAGTACATAACCCCGAGCGGTAACACCGGGCTTTGCCGCGATCATCGCCAGGGTCTGGTCAAGTCCCGCCGGTTGATATCCGACAGGGCCAGGCGCGCGCCCGCATCGGCAAACTGCAGCGCCAGTTCCCGGCCGATGCCAGAACCGGCACCGGTAATAACAACGACTTTGTCTTTGAACATAGCTGGCTCCGGTCTGGATAGACTACTCTATTTGCTCAGGATGTGAATGGCCACGGCGGCCTCTTCGATGCCCTGCATGCCGCCGCCGTTTTCCTGGATGGCGTGGCGCGCGCCCTGTACCTGGCGCTCGCCCGCCTCGCCGCGCAACTGGGTGACCAGTTCATAGAGCTGGCCGATGCCGGTGGCGCCCAGTGGGTGCCCCTTGGACTCCAGGCCGCCGGAGGTGTTGATGGGGATGCGTCCGCCCACCGTGAACTCCCCCCGCTCCGCCGCGGGACCGCCACCGCCGAAGGGGACAAAGCCGAGGTTTTCAGCCTGCAGGATTTCGCCCATGGCAGAGGCATCGTGCACCTCGGCGACGTGCATATCCTCGGGCCCGAGGCCGGCCTGCTCGTAGGCCTGGTTCGCCGCCAGGTGGCCCACGCTGAGTTCGGGCTGGTCCATGCCGCGATGGGTGAAGCTGCGGAGCACGCTGGCGGCGACCCTGATGCAGCGCCTGCGGTCGGCGCCTATGCGGCGCAGCCCCTCTTCGGTACACAGGATTGCAGCCGCTGCACCATCGGAGAGGGGCGCGCACATCGGCAGGGTGATCGGGTAGGTGATCGGCGGCGCCGCCAGTATCTCCTCGATGGTGAAGGGCTTGCGAAACTGGGAAAACGGGATTGTGCACCGAGTGAGTGTGGTTCTTGGCTGAGACCGCCGCAATCTGGCGCTGGGTGGTGCCCCAGGTCTTCATGTGCAGTCGGCACATCGCCGCGTAGATCTCCATGAACTTGCTGAAGGGTTTGTCCGAGGTGGTGCCCGGCGGCACTTCGACACCCTCCCCCATCTTTACCAGCGTCTGGTAGTTCTCCTCGGCCCGGCTCACATCCCAGCCGCCCTCGAAGATCGAGAACGCCTTGGCCTTGTCGGGAATGTTCATTTTCTCCGCGCCCAGCGCCAGCGCCACGTCGGTGGTACCGGCGCGCAGGCTCTGCACTGCCAGGTTGAAGGCGGAACTGCCCGAGGCGCAGGCGTTCTCGACGTTGTAGATCGGGATTCCCTCGATGCCGATCTTACTGAACACGACCTGGCCGGGAATGGATATCTGGCCCTGCAGGGGACCGTTGGTCATGCCCGCATAAAAGCAACGCCAAGGTCAGCGCCTGTCGCAGCCCGCATCCATGAGTGCGGCGCGCAGCGCCTCCCCGGCCAGGTCTTCCAGGCTGCGCTCCAGAGTGGCGACCGAACACGGTCATGGCGATACCGGCGATATACACGTTATCCATGGAACACTTACTCCCTCAGACTTTTCGTCCGCTGTCCTGCCAGTACTGCTCACGCAGGTCCTTTTTCAGCACCTTGCCAACAGTGCTGCGCGGCAGCGAGGCAACGAAGTCGACCGTTTTCGGCGCCATCACGCTGCCCAGCTTCTGCTTGCACAGGGCGATGAGTTCGTCCGCGGTGACACTCTGGCCGGGGTTGAGCTCGACCACCGCCTTGACAGCCTCGCCCCACTTCTCATCGGGAACCCCGATCACCGCGCAATCCTGCACCGCGGGGTGGCTCCAGATCACCTGCTCCACCTCACTGGGATACACGTTGAATCCGCCGGAAATAATCATGTCCTTCTTGCGATCGGTGATATGCAGGTAACCCTCGGCGTCGATATGGCCGACGTCACCGGTGTGCAGCCAGCCGTCGATGATGGTTTCCGCGGTCTTGTCCGGCTGCTTGTAGTAGCCCTTCATCACCAGGTCACCGCGCACACAGATCTCGCCGGTTTCACCGCGCGGGAGTATTTCGTTGGCGTCATTGATGATCTCGACGCGGATCAGCGGATTGGGCCGGCCCACCGAAGACAGGCGTTCGTCCGGGGCCAGTTCACCGTTGACGAAATGGTGGTCCGGCGGCAGGTTGGATATGCCCGCCGGCGCCTCGGTCTGGCCGTAGCCGCCGGCCATGATCGGCCCCCACAGCTCGATGGCTTTCTTGAGTTTTTCCACCGACATCGGCGCTGCGCCGTACATCAGGTATTTCACCGATGACATGTCTATTTTCTCGACGCCCGGCATTTCCAGCAACTTATAGATCACGGTGGGCGGCAGGAAGAACTCGGTCACCCCGTGTTTCGCGATCGCCGAAAATATCAGTGCCGGATCCGGTTTGGTCACTACCACCACGGTGCCGCCCTGGGCCGTGCAGGGCAGGGACAGCAGGCCTGCGGTGTGGGTCATCGGCGCCGCCGCCAGGTTCACCGGGCGCTCCCCGGCGCCGTAGTGGCAGGCCAGCATGAAGTGCGCCGCGAAGGTCTTGCAGCTGCGGTGGGTGTTCATCACCCCCTTGGGCTTGCCGGTGGTGCCGCCGGTCGGGGACAGCATGACCACGTCGTCCATGGCATAGCTGACCTGCGGGGGCGTGCTGCCGATATCCCCCAGCCAGGTCATCCAGCGAAGGCGCATCGGCGCCCTCAGTGTCGATGCAGACCCAGTGGCGGACTTTCGGCAGACTGGGCCGCAGCGCGGCGATCACCGTCGGCAAACTCGCTCTGGTAAAACATCACCTCACAGTCGAAAAAATCGAGGATATAGTGATTGTCCTCGGCCGAGTTGCGCGCGTTAACCGGCAACCAGGTCATGTTGGCGCGCCACAGACCCAGGGTGCAGGTCCACGCCTTGACGTCATTGGCTGCCCAGATCGCACCCTTGGTTTCCCCGGCCAGGCCCAGGGCGAGCAGGCGGTTGGCGATACGGCAGGACAACTGCCCCACCTCGTCAAAACTGAAGGACTGGTCGCCCTGGATGTACGCCACCCCGCTGGGGTTGATGGTCCAGCCACGATCGTAAAGGTCGATAAGAGCCACGGTAACCTCCTCGCGTCGCGCCTACAGTTGGCTGACGCTGGCACGCGCCAGGCCACGCTGTTCGAGATAGCCCAGCAGGTAGCGGTGACCAAAGGCCTTGGAACCGGAGGCGAAGCCCACTTTGGCGGTTTCACCATCGAGCAGCTTGAGCACCGCCGCGGTCTGCAGGGCGCCGGTGCTGATGTAGGGCGCGACACCGTGTACGGTCGCGCGCACGGCGGCCATGTTGCCCCGGCCGATGGCAACGTCCACACTGCGCTGCAGGGTGCCGCGCTCCCGCGGCGGCATGGTCGGCGTGGTCGAGGCGACCAGACCCTTGACCACTTCATCCTGCTGCTCCCTGGGCAGGTGCTTGTACTCTGCGTCCCACTTCTGCGATAGCTGGTGCACCATCGGCATCACCTGGTTGTCATAAAAACCGACCGAGGAGATGCAGCTGCGCACGCGGCTGTCATGCTCGAAATATACCGGCAGTGAGGTACCGCTCCAGGGCAGGGAGAACACCGGCTGGATGAAGTTGGGGTCAACGATGTTGAAGCTGGCGGTAACCGGGTGCGGCACCAGCTTGTTTTCCCACAGGTAGCACTGGTCGGCGCGGAACAGCTCGAAGATCGAGGCGGCCGAACCGATGCTGACCCCCGCACTTTCGCGCGGGCCACGGCACAGGGCGGCCGTTTCCAGGGCGTCGATGCCGGGGGTTTCCAGGGCCAGCTCGGCGGCGATTTCCGAGTTGGTGTACATATAGGAAAGGGAAGGTGAAACCAGAAGGCCGGCCTGGCGGAAGAGCTCGCCAAACTGATCCCGCACCTGGCGCACGTACATCTGCTCACCGGTGGTATCAATGTGGTGGCAGCCGGCCTTGAGTGCGGCTTCGACGCCAACCAGACCAAATTTGATAAATGGGCCAACGGTGTTGCAGACAACCCTGGCGCCCCTGAAGGCTGCGGTCAACGCCGCTACGGTGTGTTCGGCCTCGATGATCTCATAGGTCGCAGACTCCAGGTTCATCACCCGCTGGGCCATCATTTCCTTGACACGCTTGGCATCCCGGGCGACAGCGGTGAAGGGAATGTTCTGGTCGATCAGCCAGTCCATCGTGAGCATGCCGGTGTAGCCACTGGCGCCATAAACCACTACAGGATATTTGGCCATTGTAATTCTCCTCTCTTATATGTAGGCCGTATCACACGACCGGCAATGATGAATGGGTTTGAGCGAGTGGTTAGTTCTGGGTCCAGCCATCTTCATAAAGTTGCTGGCACAGAAAACCCAGGCGCGCGGTCAGCATGTAGTTCTCGCCGTCCTCGATCAGCGCGGAGCGGACATCGCGAACCAGCTTCTCGATCGGGTATTCGCGGGTCGTGCCGTTGCCGCCGAATAAACGAAACGCCTCGGCGACAACCTTTTCCGCCTCCTCCGTCACCGTAACCTTACCCGAGGCCGTGGCCCAGGGGTGCCCGGAAGGACTCTGGCGCGCGTAGGCCAGCGAGCGGCGCGCGACCGCGCGACACAGTTCGACCCGGCGCATCATGTCGCCGAGGCGATAGCGGATAAGTTGGTGGTTCATCAGCGGCTGGCCACCCTGCTTGCGCTCATGGCAGTAGTGCAGGGCCATCTCAAAGGCCGCGCGGGCGACGCCGGTGAACACCTGTCCCATATGTGTGCCCGCAAATGACCAGGCCGAGGCGACGTTGCCGTAGTATTCATCCTTCACCGCCACTGCGAAGCGCCTGGGGATCTTCACATTGTCGAAATAGACTTCGCCCTGGGGCAGCGCACGCTGGCCGATTTTATCCAGCGGTTTGCCCCGGGATACGCCGGGCAGGTCCAGGGGAATGATCACGGTCACGCCATTGGGCCGACCTTCGGCGTCGAAGTAACCATCGCCGTAATCCGCGCTCAGGTAACACAGGGCCACCTGGGCCACCGCGCCATTGGACACCCAGGCGGAACACTGGCCATTGATGACGATCTCATCGGCGCCGACTTTGGCGAGCATACTGCCCTTGTTGCCCTGTTGGCCGGATACCCACTCCCGCTTCATATCAAACGCGCCCACATCGCTGCCCTTGTCCGGGTGGGTAATCATCCAGCAGCCGATCTTGCCGGTGGACAGGTCGACAAGTTCCTGGTTACCCACCGCCTTGGCCATTTCCAGCGGAAAACTGTTTACCGTCAGGGAGACAGCGAGGCCCGCATCGCCCCAGCCCATCTCTTCGCCAATGAGCGATTCCAGGCGGTTGGCGACAGCCGGCTCAAACTGGCCCAGCAGGTCCGGGTCGAGGCCCAGCTTTGCGGCCTCAGCCATGACAGTCCAGTAAGGCGATCCCGGCGCTATGACATCCGCGGCGGACATCCTGTCGAGTTCCTGCCCGATCGGCCGCAGCACGTTTTTGGCGAACTGGTGCACTACCCCCTGGATCGCCGCCTCCTCCTCGGTCAGGGGCGTCTCAAAGCCGGTGAGGCCAACATTGGGCAGGGTCAATTCAGTCTTGAGCTTGAGCATGACTATCTCCGGCTATCAGTATCGTTATTGGTGATGCGGGACTGTGAATCCAGTTTAGGTTTGCCGAGGTATTTCATCTTGCAGAAATAGCGCGTATCTTTATCAAAAAACGCTCATGAGGCCGGGATGAAAAAAAGCTGGCAGAAAGTGCGCCGGGAACTCGGCAGCACACCGCTGGCCGAAGGGCTTGTCGGCGGTGCGGCGCCCGGTAGTGCCGGCCTGTACGTCGAACATTATATGCTGCACGACATTGAGCGAACGGTGTCAGGCCTGGCCCGCACCGGCCTGGTCACCCAGTTCGGTGGCGCCCGGGTGCGGGAGGGAGAGAGCGGCGCCTGGCGCAGCACCACCCTGCCCAGCCAGTCCCTGCTGATACCAGCGGGCTGCCCAACCCATTGGCATTACGCGGGCACCGTGGATTTCGCGGTATTTTACTTCCCGGATCGAACCGACGGCGTGATCGAGCGACTGCGCCTGCTGGCCGCCAAGGCCGCTGAGCCGCTGACGATCACCGATACTCTGGCCAGCGCCCTGGCGCTGCAACTGGTGAAGGAACTGCACAAGGGGCGTGGCAGCGATGAGCGCTTCATGGCAATGCTGGCGCCGCTGATGCTGGAACAGATATACCGCGCGCTGACCACCCCCGAGACCCGTGGCTTCAATCCGCGGCACGTTCACTTCAGCCGCCTGCAGTCCGTGCTCGCCTACATTCGCGACCACCTGGGCGATGAACTCTCGGTGCCGGTTCTGGCCGAGCAGGCCGCCGTGAGCGTGGCGCATTTTCGCCGGCTGTTCCAGGAGGCGATGGGTACGCCGCCCCACCGCTACGTCCTGGCCACACGGCTGGAGCAGGCGCGCAAGCTGCTGGCAGCGACCCGGCTGCCCATCGCCCAGATCGCCGACGAGTGCGGCTTCAGCAGCCAGAGCCATTTCACCGCGAGTTTCAGGATCGCCCACGCCTGCACCCCCGCGCAATATCGCAGCCAGCTGCAGCAAACGTCGGCGCCTGTGTCGCGAAAAACGGCCAGATAGCAGGCGCGGGTAGAGCGCACAACTCGCCCGGTCATCACCTTTGGGTTACCATGAGGCGCCACCAGCGGAGGATGACAATGCAACCGAACCCCAGCACTAGCGGATTTGACACCTTGTTCGTGCGCAATATGGTGGAGGCCGCCCTGCGCATCGGCCTGATCTTCCTGCTGCTGCTTATTACCTTCGATATCGTCCGGCCCTTCCTGATCCCGCTGGCCTGGGGCGGCATCATCGCCATCGCCGCGTTTCCGCTCACCAGGCACCTGGAAGGCTGGCTCGGCGGGCGGCGCAAACTCGCGTCCACCCTGGTAACCGCACTCCTGATCCTGATCCTGGTGGTGCCCTGTTACCTGCTGACGGAGGCCCTGGTGTACGCCGCCAAAACCTTTTCCCATGGCGTGAGCAGCGGTGAGCTGCAGATCCCGGGTCCGAGTGACAGCGTGGCCCAATGGCCCGTAATAGGCGAACGACTCCACGAGGCCTGGTCACTTGCGCACAATAACCTGCAGGAAGCGGTAACACAGGCAGCGCCGCGCCTGAAGACCCTGGCAGCCACCATCGCCGGCACCGTCGGCGCAGGCCTGGTCAGCGTGGTCATGTTCGTGATTTCCCTGCTCGTGGCCGGGGGTTTCATGGCCTACGCGGACACATCCGCGGCAACCATCCACCGCCTTTTTGTCCGCCTGGGGGGGCTCAGTCCGGGCGGCGAGTGGGCACATATGTGCGTTCTCACCGTACGCAGCGTCCTGCAGGGCGTGGTGGGCATCGCGGTGATCCAGGCCGCGCTCTGCGCCGTGGGCCTGTTTGCGCTGGGCATTCCCGGCGCGCCCATCTGGACCGCCCTGATCCTGTTGCTGGCCGTCGCCCAACTGCCAACGATCCTGGTGGTAGCGCCCATCGTGCTGTATGCATTCAATCACTATGAGACCACCCCGGCCGTCATCTTCACCGTGTGGATGGTAGTGGCCGGTGTCAGCGATACCTTTCTCAAGCCGCTGCTGATGGGGCGCGGCGTCGACATCCCCATGCCTATCATCCTCATGGGCGCCATTGGCGGCCTGATTGCCGCCGGTGTCATAGGCCTGTTCGCCGGCGCGGTTGTGCTGGCGATATGGTACAAGCTGTTCAACAGCTGGATGGCGCAGGCGCCGATCGAGGACGGGGCTGATTCATCAGTCGCAGCAGCCGGGCCTGCGACGGGCCCTACAAATCGGGGATAAGTTTCGAGAAACGCTCGATCATGGGCATGACCATCTCCGGCTTGTCCCAGTTCTGCATACCCACGCCGATATTGCAGCGGTCTATACCCATATCCCGGTAGGACTTGAGCAGGTCGGCGCTGACCTCCGCCATCACCACCAGTGTGATCTCGACATCATCCGGGTCGCGGTCGCAGTCCCGCACCAATTGGCGAAAGTCCGCGATGCTGCGGGCCACATCCGGCAGGGCCACGTCCACCGGCATCCAGCCGTCCGCCCAACTGGCGGCGTGCCTGACACCCAGCGGGCCCATGGCGCCAAAAACCACCGGCGGGCCGCCGGCCTGCAGCGGTTTGGGATCAAGCCAGACAGGATCAAAATCGATCAGCTCGCCGTGGAACTGGGGCTCGGCCTCGGTGAACAGTGCTCGCTGCGCCTGCACCGTCTCCCGCATGGCCAGGTAGCGGCGTTGCCAGGGCAGGCGCGTGGCATTGCTGAATTCCTCCTCATTCCAGCCCACACCGCAACCGATGATCACCCGTCCACCTGAAAGCCGGTCGAGAGTGGCGATCGTTTTTGCCTGGGAGAACAGCTCGCGCTCCAGCAACAGGGCGATACCGGTGCCGAGCTTCAACTCGCTGGTTACCGCCGCCGCCGCCATCAGCGAGATGTAGGGATCCATCATCTTGCGATAGGGCCCGGGCAGCTCGCCCCCGGCGGGATAAGGTGTCTTGCGCGACACGGGTATGTGGCTGTGCTCGCCATACCAGAGTGATTCGAAGCCTGCCTGTTCCAGGGTCCGGGCCAACAGGTCCGGTGCGGGATCCTGCGCGGTGTTCATCGAGCTGAAGCCAAGATGCATGTGAATTACCTCTGCCGGCGCAGGCGCGCGGCGGTGGCCAGCTCCTGCAACAGTGATTCGGTGTCCTCCCAGCTCATGCAGGGGTCCGTAATACTCTTGCCATAGGTCAGGGCCTGGCCTGCCACCACGTCCTGGCGACCTTCCACCAGGTTGCTCTCCAGCATCAGGCCGAAAATACTGCGGCTGCCGCGGGCAACCTGGGTGGCGATATCACTGGCCACATCGACCTGGCGGGCGGGAATCTTGCGGCTGTTGGCGTGGCTGGCGTCGATCATGATGCGCGCCGGAAGGCCCGCCTTCACCAGCAGCGCGCTGGCGTCGTCCACCGAGAACATGTCGTAGTTGGGATGCTTGCCGCCGCGCAGGATGACGTGGCAGTCCTCGTTGCCGGAGGTCTGGAATATGGCGGAGTGGCCCTGCTTGGTCACCGATAGGAAATGGTGCGGCTGGGATGCAGACTTGATCGCATCCACCGCCACCTGGATATCACCGTCGGTGGCGTTCTTGAACCCCACCGGGCATGACAGCCCCGAGGCCAGCTCGCGATGGGTCTGGCTCTCCGTGGTACGGGCGCCAATGGCACCCCAGGACACCAGGTCCGCATAGTACTGGGGGCTGATGAGGTCGAGGTACTCCGTACCGGCGGGCAGGCCGAGCTCTGCTAGGTCCAGCAACAATTGCCGGGCCAGGTGCAGGCCCTTGTTGATCTGGAAGGTATTGTTCAGGTCCGGGTCGTTGATAAGTCCTTTCCAACCGACCGTCGTGCGCGGCTTCTCGAAGTAGACCCGCATGACCACGAACAGATCCTCGCTCAAGCGCTGCGCAGCAGCCTGCAACAGGCCCGCGTATTCCCTGGCGGCGAGTGGGTCGTGGATGGAACAGGGGCCCACCACGAGCAGCAGGCGGTCGTCCTCACCGGTGAGAATGTTGTGTATGGCCTGGCGCGCTTGGGCAACCGTTTGCGCAGCCCTGGCGCTGACAGGGACATCGGATATCAACTGCTGGGGCGCTATCAGCTCGTTGGTCCTGCGAATGCGCAGGTCGTCGGTGGTGGTGGTCATTTGCCAATCCATTCTGTTGCAGGCCGGCAAGGCTATTCCGGCAGTTCAAAGGGTCGCCAATATAACACCGATGGCGTGGCTTGGGCAGGGCGGGCGGGCGGCCGTAGTGCTATGATCCGCAGTCACCGGCGCGCCAGAAATGCCGGGCAGCAGAACAGGGAGCACAACAGGGAGAAGTCGCGCAGCATGACAATACGAACAAAATTACTCAGTGCCAACGGCGGGGTGCGCGAGGGTGCCGAGGAAATCCTGCAACATTGGCCTGGCGGGCAGGCAGATATCCTGTGGCTTGATATCGAGGGCGAGTTATCCCCAAGCATGCGCACACAGCTGTCCGGGCTGGGCCTGCACAAGCTGGCCATTAACGATGTTGAGCGCAAGCGCCAGCCACCCAAGGTGGAAGAGTTCAGCGGCAACACCTTCATCCTCTTTCGCGGCATTGCCCAACTCGACGAGGACCTGATACTGACGCCGCTGCAGATCGGTTTCTTTGTCGGTGAGAACTACCTGGTCACGATCCATCGCAGCGCATCGAGGAGCGTCAACCGGCTCTGGTCTGAAACCGGGGAAGGGTCCGCGCAGCGCTCCCCTGCCCGGCTGGCCCTGTCGGTGATGGCATACGCGTCCGAGCGCTATCTTGAGAAAATCCTCGACTTCGAGAGCCGCCTGGGTGAGCTGGAGGAGAGCCTGCTCAGCAAACCCTCGGACAGCGTGATGACGGAACTGGTGGGTTACCGCTCGGAACTGCGCAAGCTGCGCCGCATATTCAATTACCACAACCGACTGCTGGAGGAGATCCTCGAGAACGAGCCGAAATACCTCGGCACTGGCCAGGAGGAGAACCGGCATTTGTGGCGGGCGCTGCGTGACCGCTGGGAGCGGCTGTTCAGCCTGACCGGTATGTATTACGAGATCTGCGGCGACCTGGTGGAGGGTTACATCTCCATCAGCTCACACCAGCTGAACAACACCATGAAGATCCTCACCATCATCACCGCCATTTTCGTGCCCTTGAGTTTCCTGGCGGGGCTGTACGGCATGAACTTCGACAATATGCCGGAGCTGCATTTTCACTACGGCTATTTCTTCCTTCTGGGGATAATGGCGTCTACCGCGGCCCTGCTGGTCTACATATTCAAGCGCAAGCGTTGGCTTTAGCGCGCCGCATTACCAGCTGTTGCGCAATTCCCGCAGCTTGAGGAACACGGTGGCCGCGTCCGGCGCCGGCGGCAGGTCGGGGAAGTCCACCCGCAGCCGCGCAATCACACCCGGGTTGTCCAGCCGCATAAAGGTATTGATGCGCCGTTCCAGCGCCATATCCGACACCAGCGCATGCTGCGGATCCTGGCTTTTCGCCTGCTCCAGCAGGCTGGCGGCATCCTCGTTGCCCGGCTCCCGGTCGAGGGTAAAGGCGAGGTTGTTCGCCAGGTAATCGTGGCCGGGATAGATAAGGGTATTGTCCGGCAACCGCGCCAGCTGTTCGGCAAAGGTGGTATACAACTGCCGCGGGTGACCGCCGTGGTGACAGTTGCCTGCGCCGGCATTGAACAGGGTGTCGCCGCTGAACAGCGCAGGTGTATCCGTGTGGGATAGCAGGCAGATATGGCACATGGTGTGGCCGGGCGTGTCCAGGGCCTCGAGTTCCACGGTCTTGCCTACCCTGATGACATCGCCGGCCTGCAGGCCCCGGTCAATGCCGGGAATGGAGTTCTTCGCGTTGGCGTGCGCCAGCAGGCGGGCGCCGGTGGCTGCGATAATGGCGCTGTTGCCGCCGGTGTGGTCCAGGTGCTCGTGGGTATTCAACACCTGGGTGATCTCCCAGCCCCGGTCCCGCGCCCGTCCCAGGCACTTTTCATGATCCAGCGGATCCACCGCCAGCGCCTCGCCGGTCTCGCCACAGGCGATCAGGTAGTTGAAATTGCGGTAGGCATTGCCGGTCCAGATCTGCTCTACAATCACGGTGGTCTTCCTCCAGACAGTGCTGTGTTGCATTCTCCGGACAAAATAATAGCAGGCCGCTACCCGGGCAAGGAATATATTCGCTTGCCGGGTGCATTCCGGGCAGGAGATCGAAGGGATACGAATTGCATGCCTACTGGCGCGAGCGTAGACTTCCGCAATGCGCAATCTGATAAGAAAGTTCCAGTCCTACTGGCTGGCTGATGCCAGTTTCGTCACCCTGCTGATCATGCTCTTTGCCGCAGTATTCGTACTCCCGGTGATCATGGAATTCAGTGGTCAAGGCGTAATGATGTTCAACATTCTCCTGCTCAGTGTGTTCTTCTCGGGGATATTCTCGACGCGCAGCGTGGCGCTCATGTCGGTCTCTGCAATTCTGTTCGGCATCCACCTGACCCTGCGGATTATTCGCTTCGGAGAGAACCCCTATTCTTTTTACGTTATGGAGAATCTCATTGGCATCGCCAATACGCTTGTGTTCATCTACATCAACCTTCGACTGCTGTTTCGCGACCAGATCGTGAACACGTACCGGATTATCGGAGCGGTCAATGTTTACCTCCTGTTGGCCCTGATGGGAGCGCTGACACTGGAAGTCATTCATGCGATTACCGGCGCTTCCATTGGCGGCAACGTCGCGCTGAGCGGGATGGACGAGGACTATGCCCACTTCATTTATTTCAGCCTGGCCTCATTGACGACCGTCGGCTTTGGGGACATCTATGCCGTGAGTACGTCCGCCAGGATGCTGGCCACGTTCCTGTCCACATTGGGCATCCTGTTTCCGGCCATCGTCATCGCCCGCCTGGTCGGTCTGGCGTCCAGCCGGAAGTGATCGGCACGGGTTGCCGGGGGTGCAGTGGCTGGTCCCGCACCGCTTTGAAGACCTGGATTGCGCCATCCCCAAAAGGGCGTAGACTGGGTCCACCTGACGTAGATCCCAGTTCGCTGGCTGCTGAGTGGTTATGGAGAAATCGCCCGGAAGCTCACAACCCAGCGTTCGCGCAGGCCAGCGCTTTCTTGCCTCACTCACAAGCTCACTGTTAGCGCTTCTTTTGCTGAGCGCCTGCAGCGGCAATGATCGCAAACCCTATCCCGCTGTGCATCGCCTTGAAATCGTGGCTTCTACTGCTGTGGCTGGCACCGCCACGGCAGTAGCCGGGAGTGATTTGGCCAAGACGATTCCGGATAAGGCGGCTGTCATGGTCCCACTGGGCGCCACCGCCGGCTTGGCTGCCAGTTTCGCTTGCGGACCCTTTTTTGCAGCATGTGCCGTTGTCTTTGTTCCGGGCACTGCAATCTATGGCACGGTTCAGGAAGTCGCCCTTGAAGCCTGGCTGGGCTTGTCCCGCGAGGAGGCCGATGAGTTCAACGCCTACTTCGAGGGGCTGCCAAAGCGACGTGACCTTAACCAGGAATTGGTAAATGCGGTGTCTGCCGGGCTTCCTGAAGACAGACTCGCCTCGAAAAATGGTAACACTCGTTTGGTACTGGGCATTGAAAGCATTCAATTCAATGAGGCAGGGAGAAGTTATAGTCATTTGCTTACGCTCAAGGCCAAGGCTCACATGGAATGGCCTCAAGATCAGAAACAGCCAAACAGTACCAACCGCGAGTACCTGTGCCACACCGACTACAGAAACATAAGTGTGTTGTTAGCTGACAACGGGGCAGGTCTTGATGAGGTCATCAACCTATGCATTCAGCAGCTGGCCAGGCAAGTGAGCGTGGCCCTTCGTTTCGATTAGGGCGACCGAAAGGCAGGGTAATGGCCGCTGGGGGTTGCGGAATCCAGCTCTGCAACCCCAGTCACCCAGGTTCTTCACCGAACACCGGCCAGCGCTGCACGATCGCGCCCTCGTCGTACAGGGCGATATCCCCGAACTGCAGGAACACGAACTCGCTCTGGGTCGGGCGCAGGAAGACCCAGTCATCGGCTTGCAGGTGGATGTTGCGCGAGCCGTTCAACATCTCCTGGTTGGTGGAGCGGCCGTACAGGCCGTTGTTGAAAAGACCCCGGGGTGACTCGGGGAGCGCCTTCCAGTAGCCGCCGTAGGTGAAGAAGGTGCGCGCCCGATTGGGATCCCACAGCGACTGCACCGCCCCGAGGTCGATGCCGGGTATCTCCAGTGTGTCCAGGGCCTTGAGCACCGGGGTGGCGATAAAACAGGCCTGCTCGTGGTCCGCCAGGGTCGGCATGTCGAAATCCGTGGGCATCACCAGGCAGGATCCCGCCGCCAGTTCATTGAACGGGTATTTGCCTTCGTTATACATCTGGTAGGTCGGGCTGCCGCCGGCGTTGAGCAATGCGTCCTGGGGCCACTGTTGGCCCAGGTGTGCCTGCGCCACGTCAATATAGTGCTGGTAGACGGCCATGGCCTTGTCGCGATGGCCCTCGGCACTGCCCAGCGGTACCTTGACGATATGGGGTTCGTAACCCATGAAGCCGCAGAACTCAAGGTGCTCTGACGCCGTGAGCAGGTCCAGCATGGCTACGAGCTGTTCATCACTGCGCACACCGCCGCGGTGCAGGCCGACATCGAGCTCGATGCATACCTGCATGTCCTGGCCCAGCCCTTGCGCCAGTTCATCGTACTGGTTCACCCGCTCTGGCGTATCCAGCAACCAACGCAACTGCCGCGCCGGGTCGAAGCGGCCGCCGGCGAACTGGCGGTAGAAATTGTGGGCGGCGGCCACCGGCATCGGCTTGCCCAGCAGCACATCCGCCTGTGGAAAGTGCGCCGCGACCCGGTTGAGGAAAGGCTGGTGGAACACCATCAGGCGCTGGCTGCCCGAGGCCTCGATCACGGTTTCCAGCAGCGGCAGCGAAGGCAGCGACTTGACCACGATACGGTAGTCAAAGCGATCGTTGATATGCCCGCGCAGGGTGCGGATATTCGCCAGCAAGCGGCTGCGATCCACCACCAGCGTGGGCTTTGCCAGTTGCGCCCTGTCCAGCGCGGCGCTGAGCTGCTGGAAGTAGGGGCTGTGATCGGCGCCCTGCTCCTGCGGGCGCAGCCACCAGCCCAGCCCCAGCGCCGCAGCGCTACCGATGATCAGGGAGCGGCGTTTCATGACGTGCCTGCGCCCGGGCTGAACAGGCTGGCGAGATAGGGGTTGAGGAAACGGCCCTGCGGGTCGATCTCCCGGCGCACGGCCGCGAAGTCGTCCCAGCGCGGGTAGAGCTGGCGAAAATCCTGTTGCTGCAGGGTGTTGAGCTTGCCCCAGTGGGGGCGACCGTGGTGCTTGCGGAAAATCGGTTCGATGGTCTTGAAATACGGCCTGTAGTCCTCTTCAAAGAAACGGTGTACCGCGATGGAGCAGCAGTCGCGCTGGTAGAAGGGGCTGAGCCAGATATCGTCGGCTTTTACAAAGCGCACCTCTATCGGGAAAAACACCTCCGGGTGATTTTTTTCCAGAGCCGTCCGCACTTCCCGCAGGGCTGCCAGGCCGTGCTCCCGGGGCAGGTGGTATTCCATTTCGTTGAATCGCACATTGCGCTCGCTGGCGTAGTTTCGCCAGGAGTTCTCGATGGCGACTTCATCGCTGAGGGTTTTCATATAGCTGCCCAGTACCAACTGGCGCAGGCGCGGCGTCCGCTCCAGCCAGTCGCGTGCAAGCTGCAGGTCGCGAACACCCTCGTTGCCATCGAGCCGGTCGGTGGAACTGGCCGCTTCATCGGTGATGTCGTGGCTGTCGGTGAAACCCATGCCGGAAAACGGCACGTAGTAGAATTCGAAATTGCGGTGCCTCGCCACCTCGCTGTCGGCAATCGCCAGGATCTCATCGAACTCGCGCCAGACGGTTTCGCGCCGCAACCGGTAGGGCGCCACATTCTGCAGCCTGACCTGGGTGACGATGCCGAGGGTGCCCAGAGATACCCGCGCCGCCTGGAACAATTCCGGGTTGCGCTGCCGGTCGCAGTCCACCAGTTCCCCGCGGGCATCCACCAGTTGCAGACCTTCGATAAACGTCGACATACAGCCGATGTCAGCGCCGGTGCCGTGGGTGGCCGTGGCAAAACACCCGGCCAGGGTCTGCTCGTCGATATCCGGCATATTGACCAGGGCCTGGCCCACCTGCTCCAGCGGTGCGCCGACATCCCCGAGTCGAGTGCCGGCCCAGAGTGTTGCCTGCAGAGATTGCCGGTCATGGGCTACGAGGCCGCTCATGCGCGACAGCGATACGATGGTACCCTCGGTGGGCACCAGCGCTGTGAACGAGTGACCGGCGCCCACTGCCCGGATCGGGCCCTTGGCAGTGGCGATGAGTTCCTGAAGTTCAGCCACGGAGGCCGGCGCCACCCGCGCCGCCGGAAGGCACTGCTGTGAGCCCGACCAGTTGCGCCAGGGCAAACGCCGTTCCGGGTTCGAAGCGGGCGGGGACATCCCGTTTGGCTGCGCCCGCAGTTTTACCCCCACCGCCGCGGCAACCAGCGCTGCGAGCATGCCCCGGCGGTTGAGCACCGCCCTACTCCCCCGTCGCCATGAAGCGGGTGAGGGCCTCGAACTGGGCGGCATCACAGTCCATGCACAGCCCGAAGGGTGGCATGCCGCCGAAACCGTTCACGACACTGTCCACCAGCGCCGCCATGCCCTTGGCCATACGCGGCTCCCAGGCCGACCGGTCTCCGCTGAGAGGTGCGCCGGTGGCCGCCACCGTGTGGCAACTGGCGCAGCTGCGCCGGTAAATGGCGGCGAGCGCCGGGTCCTGCGGTTGCAGGCTGCGACTGGTCGCCTCGGCCGCGGGCGCATCGCCGGGGCCATCACCGCAGCCATGCAGAGCGACCAGGCAAAGAACCACCAGGGCAAGCCGGGTCAATCGGTCGGTACGCATACGCCGTCTCCACTCGCTTTCAATTGCCACGCCCGGGATCGCAGCTGGCAGCGCAATGGGGCCGACACTATAAAGTCCTCACCCGGCTGTCAACGCATTCGGCTGGCGCAGGCCTGCTCGCGCCACCAGTTATCCAGCATCGCCCCGATGCTGTTGGGCACGACCAGGTGCGCGGCGTACCAGGTGTGCAGGCAGCGAATCCGGGTGTAATCGGCGATACCGCCAATCCCTTTGTGGTTCAGCACCTCGCCAAATCCCAGCGCCTGCAGGCGCTGCAGGATCGCTGCGGGAATATGACTGGCGCGCAGCGCAATATGCGCCTGGTGATCCGCCCGCATCTGCCCCTGCAACTCGGGGCTCGCATCGACCTGGCGCTGGAACTGCCTGATCAGGCCTCCCGCCTCGGCCTGGTCGATCCGGTAGGACAGGTCGCGGTCCACCAGCCAGAAGAGTGTCGGGAAAGGTTTGTCGTCAACCAGCGAGGCGACCCGGATGACCATGGGCATACCGTCCGCAGCCACTACGGCAACAGCCTGCAGGCCACGCGGTTGCCGGCCGAGCAGGGCCGTCACCCGGGCGAGTTCTTCTGCGCTTATGGTCAAAACATCCGGTCCAGGCGGCTGATACCGCGAGAATTTTACGCCAAACCGACAGTGGCTGACGAATTTCCGGCATTTGACAAAGCCCGGTTGAAACTCTAGAGTCCCGCCCGAACCAGGTGCCCACCGCGGGTATTGCAGCGCCAGCTGCAAGCGCCGCTGGGTGGGTTAAATGGGAAGTGTGGTAGGCCCCCGGCCAATCCACCGCTGCCCCCGCAACGGTATACAGTCCCCGACTGTGAGCCCGATACCTGCCTGGCGATACGCAACGATGAAGCGGAGGGCTTCACCCACGGTTGCCCCACGCCCGAGTGCGTGGCGTTTCCAGGACTCCTCCCTCATTGCCGCTTTTAGATGGCTCTTGAGGATTTCCCATGCTTAGTTTCTCTGGCACAGCACCCGCCGTGCGCCCTGGCCTGCTGGCATTTGCCCTGTGCGCCTGCCACGGTGCGCTGGCGGCAACCGACCTGGAGGAGATAATCGTCACCTCCTCCCGCGTACCCATGCCCCTGCGTGAGGTGGGAACGTCGATCTCCGTTGTCACTCAGGAGGAAATCAAGCAACTCGGCTTCGCCTCACTGTACGACGTACTGCGCACCCAGCCCGGGGTTGCGGTCTCCAACACCGGCGGCACCGGTAGCGCCGCCACCCTGCGCATACGCGGGGAAGAAGGCTATCGCACCCTGGTGTTGCTGGATGGTATCGACATCTCCGACACCTCCGGGCCCCAGGTCAGCCCGCGCTTCGAGCAGCTGCTCAGTTCCGGCGTGCAGCGGGTCGAAATCCTGCGCGGACCACAGGGCCTGATGTATGGCGCGGATGCCGGCGGCGTGGTCAATATCTCCACCATCGCACCCACCCAGGGGCTCGGCGGTGAAATCAGTGCCGAGGGCGGGCGCTACGGCAGCTCGCAATTGGCGGGGAACGTGGGCGGCGGTAACGACACCGTGGATTTCAACCTGTCAGTCGCAGATTTCCAGACCGACGGTTTCAACGCCCGCGACACCGACACGGTGCTCAAGGATGACGATGGCTACGACAACACCACGGCAAATGCGCGCCTGGGCTATAAGGTTTCGGAGGAGCTACGCCTGAGCCTGGTCGGGCGCACCGTTGAGGGCGAAAACCGCTTCGACGACTGCTTCACTGTGGACACTTTCGAGCCTACCGACCGCTGCCGCGACGACTTCGAGCAGCAGGCCTGGCGCGCAGCAGCGGATTACGAGGCCGGCCGCTTCACCCACCAGCTCGCCTACAACGGCAACGATACGGACCGCGAGTTCTACTCCGCCGGCGCATCAAGCTTCGGCGCCAAAGGTACACTGCAACGGACCGGCTACCTCGGCAGTTTCAATGGCAGTGATGCGCTGCGCCTGGTCTACGGCGTCGACCTGGAGCAGGAGTCCCTGGATGATGGCTCGACCGATGTCAGCCGCAACCAGGACGGCTATTACTTCGAGTACCAGGGTGGGTTTGGCGACCGCCTGTTCGTCACCGCGGGCACCCGCTACGACGACAACGACGACTTCGGCTCCCATACCTCCTCCAGGGTGAGCGCGGCCTGGTTGTTTGCACTGGCGGGCGGGGAACTCAAGCTGAAGAGCGCATACGGCACGGGTTTCCGCGCCCCCAGCCTGTTCGAAGTTGCCTACAACGCCGGTGACTTCGCCTTCCCCCCTGCTTCCGACACCACCCTGAAGGAAGAAAAGAGCAGTGGCTATGACGCCGGCCTGTCCTGGCTGGACGCCTCCGGCCTCTACCTGGAGGCGGTGTATTTTGACCAGAAGGTCGAGGACGAAATCTATTTCGATCTCACCGACTCTTCCGGTTACCTGCAGCGCAGCGGCGACACCGATTCCAGCGGCGTGGAACTGTCTGCTGACTGGCCGGTGATCGAATCGCTTTCCCTGCGCGCCAACTACACCTACAACGACACTGAAACCAGCACCGGCAGCCGCCGCCCTTACCGGCCGCAGCACCTGGCCAATCTGGGCATCAGCTGGCGCACGCTGGCACAGCGGCTGACGCTGGGTGCGAACCTGCGCTTGTCCGAAGACACGCAGGACATAGATGGCTCGCAACTGGACGATTACCAGCTGCTGGGCCTGAACGCCAGTTACCAGTTGACGCAGGCGTTGCAGTTGTACGGCCGGGTGGAAAACGCACTGGATGAGGACTACCAGGAAGTTCCCACCTACAATACCAGCGGGGCCGCCGGTTACGCCGGGGTGAGATACACCTTCTAGGACAATGGTAATGGAACCAGCCGGCAAAGACGCAAAGCACAAGGCGGCCATGCAAAAGCAGAAGGCCAGCGTGGACGCAAGTATCGCCGCGGCGGAGCTCGAGCGCGGCGTCGCCATCCTGCTCACCGGCGATGGCAAGGGCAAGTCCAGCTCCGCCTTCGGTATGGTGATGCGCGCACTGGGCTATGGCCAGAAGGTGGGCGTGGTCCAGTTCATCAAGGGTGTGCAGCTTTCAGGGGAAGAGATTTACCTGAAGCAGCAGTGCCCGCAGGTGGCGTTTTACCAGATGGGAACGGGCTTCACCTGGGACACCCAGGATCGCAGTGGCGATATTGCCGCCGCCGAGCGCACCTGGGCGGTTGCCAAACCCATGCTGCAGGACCCGGCCTTCGACCTGGTGGTGCTGGATGAACTCACCTACATGATCGCCTTCAAGTACCTGCCCGAGGAGGAGATCCTCGAGGCCATCCGCAATCGCCCCCCGGGCCAGAGCGTGGTCGTCACCGGGCGCGGCGGCGGCAAGGCGCTGCAGGAGATCATGGATACCGTGTCCGAGGTGAAAGAGATCAAGCACGCCTATCGCGCGGGCATCAAGGCGCGCAAGGGCGTGGATTATTAACCAGCGCCGCCGCGGCGCCGGCCTGCTGCTGGCGGGACTGTGCCTGGCCCTGCCCTTGTGTATCCTGCTCGGCCTTGCCAGCGGCGCCGTCCCCCTCGGGGCCGCAGACATCCTCGCCGGGCTGCACTCCACGCTCGCCGGTGCGCCGCCCGACCAGGCCGCCCTGATTGTGGGCCAGCTGCGCCTGCCGCGAGTGCTGCTGGCGGCGCTGATGGGGGCGATCCTGGGCATGAGTGGCGCCGCAACCCAGGGCCTGTTCCGCAACCCCCTGGCCGACCCCTCCCTGATCGGTGTCACAGCCGGGGCCTCCCTGGGCGCGGCCCTGGTGATCGTCCTGGGTGGGAACCTGCTGCAGGGATATACCGCGCTGACCGCGGTCTCCATCGGCGCTTTCGCAGGGGGCGCGGTCGCGGTGCTCTTCGTGTACCGGCTGGCAACCACCTCCAGCGGCACCTCAGTCGCCACCATGCTGCTGGCCGGTATTGCCATCACCGCCCTGGCCGGCGCGGTGGGCAGCCTGCTGGAGTTTTATGCCGACAACGACATGTTGCGGCGCATCTCCCTGTGGAAGATGGGCGGGATGGACGGGGCCAACTACCCGCGACTGCTGCTGGCGGGTCTGGTGGCCACCGCCCTGCTGCTCGCCCTGCCACGCTACGCCGGTACCCTGAATGCGCTGCTGCTGGGCGAGTCCGAGGCGCGCCACCTGGGCATCAACGTCGACCGGGCCAAGATCGCGCTGGTCGGCTGGGTGGCTGTCGGTGTCGGCACCTCCGTGGCGCTGGTGGGTACCATCGCCTTCGTCGGATTGGTGGTGCCCCATATCGTGCGCATGCTGGTGGGGCCCGACCACCGGGTGTTGCTGCCGGCCTCGGCCCTGGCCGGAGCGATCCTACTGGTGGTGGCGGATACCCTAGCCCGCGTCATCATCGCGCCCACGGAGTTGCCGGTGGGGATCATCACGGCGATCATCGGCGTACCCTTTTTCATCTCCCTGCTGCGGCAGCGCCACCACTACGGCATGCAGGCGTGAGCACCCTGCAACTGGAACAGGCAAGCGCCGCCCCCTGGGGCGCGCCACTGCTGCGGGACATCAGCCTGGTGCTCGAGCCCGGCGCCATTCTCGGGTTGACCGGGCCCAACGGAGCCGGCAAGTCCTCCCTGCTGCGCCTGATTGGCGGGGATCTCCCCCTGAGCGCAGGCCGCCTGCTGTTGGCCGGCAAACCGCGCGAGGCGTGGCCGCGCCGATTGTTGGCCCGGCGCCTGGCCTACCTGCCGCAGCTCTCACTGCTCAACTTTCCCTACACGGTTGAGGAGGTGGTGGCCATGGGGCGAATGCCACACGACACGGGAGTAGCGATCGATGCCGGGATCGTGGCGCAAGCGCTGGCCGCCACCGACATCGCAAGCCTGCGGGAGCGGCTATATACCCGCCTTTCAGGCGGGGAAAAACAGCGGGTACAGCTGGCGCGGGTGCTCAGCCAGGTCTGGGACGCGGGGCCAGGCGCCCTGTTGCTGCTGGATGAGCCCAGCAATGCCCTCGACCTGTCGCACCAGCACATGGTGCTCGCCGCCGTGCGCACACTGGCGCAGCGCGGTTGCGCGGTGGTGTTGGCCAGCCACGACCTCAACCTGGTGGCGGGGCTGGCAGACAGCATTGCCGTACTGCAGCAGGGCCGTGTCGCGGCCCTCGGCGCGCCGCGGGAGATATTCACGCCACAACTGTTTCGCGAGATTTTCGCCATCGACGTCCTGGTACAGCGGCACCCCGAGCGCGACCAACCCCTGGTGATCAGCCGGTGAATGCCGTGCGCTCCGCGGCGCTGCTCGCGCTGGTCCTGGTGCTGCAGCCGCTCGCGGCGCTCGGGCAGGCCGTCAGCGCCACGGATTTCAACGGCCGCAGCGTGAACCTTGCAGCGCCCGCCCGCCGCATCGTCGCCCTGGCGCCCCACAGCGTGGAAAACCTGTTCAGCGCCGGCGCCGGCGGCGCGCTGGTGGGAAGGGTCAGCGCCAGCGATTTTCCGCCGCAGGCCCTGGACATCCCCCTCGTGGGCAGCTTCAACGCCTACAGCCTGGAAGCCATCGCCCGGGCCCGGCCCGACCTGATCGTGATGTGGGGTTCGGGCAACGGCGCCGGCACCCTGGAAAAACTCGAGGTACTGGGTATTCCCATATTTGTCAGCGAACCCAGGCAACTGGAGGATATTCCGCGGGACATTCGCGCCCTGGGGCGGCTGGCAGGCACCGAACACGCCAGCGAGGCTGCGGCCCTGCACCTGGAAAACGGCCTGGCCGCGCTGCGCGAGCGCTACGCGCACAGGGCGCCAATCAGGGTGCTCTACGAAATCTGGAACGACCCGCTGCAGACGATCAACGGCGATCACATCATCAGCCAGGTACTCGCCCTGTGCGGTGGACGCAATATTTTCGCCGATGTGGCGACCCTCGCGCCCCGGGTCAGCGTCGAGTCAGTGCTGGCGCGGGAGCCCGAGGCGATCATCGCCAGCGGAATGCAGGACTCACGGCCGCAGTGGCTGGATGAATGGCGCCGCTATCCGCAGCTGCCGGCAGTGCGCAACGAGGGCCTGTTCTTCGTACACCCGGACCTGCTCGAACGCCCTACCGCCCGGGTGCTGCAGGGGGCACAGACCCTGTGCGAGCAATTGGATAGGCTGCGCCACTGAGGCGCGATGCTACATTGAACGCCGCAGCAGGGGCGGGATATCCGGGTGCGAGCCGCCCTCCTCCCCCATTTCCGCCACCAGCTTGTGCAGTGCCGGACCGAGCCTGGGCTTTACTTCCTCCGGACGCAGGGGCTCGCCGCACTCGCTGCAGGTGAGCATGGGCCGCGTGCGCTTGCCGCACTTCTGGTGCACGTATTCCAGCGGCGCGCCCTCGCCCTTGTCCATCCACTCGTCGCCCCAGCGGGCGAGGCTCATCAGCACCGGGTACAGCCCGAGTCCCTTGCGGGTGAGGCGGTACTCATAGCGCACCGGCCGATCGTGGTAGGGCACCTTCACCAGCACGCCCTGCTCCACCAGCTTGCCGAGGCGCTCCGACAGGCGGTGCCGGGTGATACCGAGATTGGACTGGAACTGGTCGAAGCGGCGGGTGCCGAGAAAGGCATCGCGAATGATCAACATGGTCCAGCGCTCGCCGACAATGGACAGCGCCCGCGCCACCGAACACACCTGCTTGTCTATATCGTCCCAACGCATAGCGTCCCCCGCTGTATGGAAATTTTATTCCGCACCTTCGCGGCAAAAATGTAACATACTCATTCCGATTTGGAACGGTATGTTTGGTAAGGATCAGACAAACATAAAAAAAGGGCGGGGATCAACCCACCCTCTTTAACTTCAGGCCGCGCAGCGGCCCGGGACTGCTACCGCACTCAGCCGAACTGGTTCATGGTGTTGTCCTTGC
Organism: uncultured Gammaproteobacteria bacterium; assembly: GCA_963700715.1. Classification (GTDB taxonomy): domain Bacteria; phylum Pseudomonadota; class Gammaproteobacteria; order Pseudomonadales; family Halieaceae; genus JARRPM01. Next base: position 25,091 of record CAVOYP010000003.1, on the reverse strand, counting down.
CGCCGGCCTTGAGGGCCGCCTCACCGGCAAAGTACTCCTTGTGGTCGTCGCCCATGTCGGAACCGGCCATGTTCTGGTGCTTGACGCAGGCGATACCCTGGCGAATCTCCTGGCGCTGCACACCCTTGACGTAGCCCAGCATACCCTGTTCACCGAAGTACTCCTTGGCCAGGTTGTCAGTCGACAGGGCCGCGGTGTGGTAAGTCGGCAGGGTGATCAGGTGGTGGAACATCTCCAGCTTCGCGCGCCGCATCCGCCTGGAAGGTGCGGATCCAGTCGTCGGCCTCGGTCGCCAGCTCGGTGTCGTCGTAATCCACACTCATCAGCCTGGCGCGGTCATAGGCGGCAAGATCCCTGCCCTCTTTGGTCCAGGCGTCAAAAACCTGCTGGCGGAAATTCAGCGTCCAGTTGAAGGACGGCGAATTGTTGTATACCAGCTTGGCGTTGGGGATGACCTCGCGAATGCGCTTGACCATGCCGCCGATCTGGCCGATGTGCGGCTTCTCGGTTTCGATCCACAGCAGGTCGGCGCCGTTCTGCAGGCGAGGTGATGCTGTCCAGCACGCAGCGATCTTCCCCGGTACCCTTGCGGAACTGGTACAGGTTGGACGGCAGGCGCTTGGGGCGAACCAGCTTGCCGTGGTAATTGATGATCACGTCGCCGTGGTTCATCTCGGCGTGATCCAGCTCTTCCAGGTCGAGGAAGCTGTTGTACTGGTCGCCCAGGTCGCCCGACCTCGTGGGTCACGGCGATCTGCTTGGTCAGGCCCGCGCCGAGGGAGTCGGTGCGGGCGACGATCACGCCGTCGTCCACGCCCAGTTCCAGGAAGGCGTAGCGCACCGCGCGGATCTTGGCCAGGAAGTCCTCATGGGGAACCGTGACCTTGCCGTCCTGGTGGCCGCACTGCTTCTCGTCGGACACCTGGTTCTCGATCTGGATGGCGCAGGCGCCCGCCTCGATCATCTTCTTGGCCAGCAGGTAGGTCGCCTCGGCGTTGCCGAAACCGGCGTCGATATCGGCGATGATCGGCACCACATGGGTCTGGAAGTTGTCGATCCTGTTCTGCACAGCCTTGGCCGCCACCTGGTCACCGGCTTTGCGGGCGGCATCGAGTTCGCGGAACAGGCCGCCCAGTTCGCGGGCATCGGCCTGGCGCAGGAAGGTGTACAGCTCCTCGATCAGCGCGGGCACAGTGGTCTTCTCGTGCATCGACTGGTCGGGCAGCGGGCCGAACTCGGAGCGCAGGGCCGCGATCATCCAGCCCGAGAGATAGAGGTAACGCTTGTCGGTGCTGTCGAAATGCTTCTTGATGGCAATCAGCTTCTGCTGGCCGATAAAGCCGTGCCAGCAACCCAGGGACTGGGTGTACTTGGTGCAGTCAGCATCGTACTCAGCCATGTCCTTGCGCATGATCGCCGGCGGTGTAGCGGGCAATGTCGAGCCCGGTCCTGAAACGGTTCTGCAGTTTCATCCGCGCCGCGTACTCGGGATTGATGCCATCCCAGGTGCCGCCATGGGAGGCGCGCAGTTTGGCGAGAGCGTCGATATCTTGCTGGAATTGTGACATGGTCGGACCTCATATGGCTCAATGGTGAGATGCAATTGAGGCCTGGCCGCACCGCCTCACGGCAGGGCCATCCCTCAGCTGGCGGCTATAGTAGTCACCGGAGCGGTATAACTGAAATAAATGATAAGTATTTTTACTATTTGTTTGGTGAATCTTTGTGCTCGGGTATAACGGTCTCTGAGCGCACCCAGGGTATCGGCACAACGACTGCCCTGCGCTGGCCGCTGGGTGCCGCTATTGCCAACTCGGTGTTTTCGGCAGCCAATGCCGCGCTGACATTTACGAAGCCGATATTTTTCTTCAGCCGAGGCGACCAGACGCAGCGAGTCAGGTGCCCGACGGTCTGGCCCCCCTGTAGCACGGCCCAGAAGGCGTCGTTACCATGCAGGGGTTCTCCGGCGATTTCGACACCCACCAGGCGGCGCGCGGGGCCCTCCCGGGCGATTTTCTGCAGCGCGGCCTTGCCGATATAGTCTCCGGGCTTGTCGAGATCCACCAGCCGCCCGAGTCCCACCGTCCAGGGATTGTCATTGCGGGTTATGTCCGAGCAATAGGAGAGGATGGCACCCTCAACGCTGCGAATCGTGGAAGGAGTTGCAGGCCTGATGCCAAATTCGGCGCCGGCAGACATACACTTGTCCCAGAGTTCCGTGCCACGTGTACTGTCTTGCAGGAAAAGCTCATAGCCCAGCTCCCCGCTCCAGCCGGTGCGGCTCAGCACCAATGGAATGCCATCGAGCTCGAGCTGGCGCATATGGAAGTAGCCCAATTCAATGGCTATGTCTCCGAACAACTTGCGCGCCACCAGAGGCGCCTTGGGTCCCTGGAGCTGCAGCGGCGACACATCGGGCTCGAAGACGGTTACATCGAGGCCCGAATTGGTCGCCAGTCCCTGTGCCCACAGCACGACATCGCTGTCACCCGGCGAAAGCCAGAAGCGATCTTCTGCCAGGCGCAGCAGCACGGCGTCATTGATAATGCAGCCATTGCTATCAGTCAGCACCACGTATCGGCAACGGTCAACCTGGCAAGTGGATATATCGCGGGGAACCAGCTTCTGCATGAATGCTTCAGCGTCGGGGCCACGGACTTCGACCTGCCGCTCGCAGGACACGTCCCACAGGGTAACGCCTTCAACGATAGCCCAGTACTCCGACTCCGGGTCAGAAAAACACGTGGGCATGTACATGTGGTTGTAAATCGTGAACGACTTGACCCCCGCGCACACGGTCGCGTCAAAAAACGGCGATTTCCGAACCCGGGGGCCGATTGAGAGTGCCGGTGAAAAAACCTTGTTCGTCATTCGTGTTCTCTCCTATCGATCCTTATGTGTTGCAGTAAGTCCTCGCGCCAGGCAATGGTGGCTTTTACCTGGTTGAAACTGAACAGGTAAAAACCCTCTATGCCAAGCGCCGCATTCTCGACCCCCCTCGCCAGACCAAACACCAGCTCATCGGGAGAGTAATTTGCCGAGCGCAATAACTTGCCTGCCAGGCTTGTTTGCTTGCGTGCAAACCGGGCCGATTCACCCACGCCGATGCGCAGGGAGGTTTGCAGCAGCTTCAACCGGTTCATAACCCCGGGCAGGCCCAGCCACGCCGACAGAGTGACTCCCTCAGCACGTATCGACTGCAACCACCGCAGTATGGCGGCGGGATCAAAACACATCTGCGTCACCATGTAGGTAGCCAGTTCCTGCTTGGCCAGCAAAGACTCCAGTAGAATCTCAGCGGGAATGGCCGGATGGCCCTCGGGGTATGCAGCGACACCGATATGTTCGAACCGGTGTCCGATGTTTGCAAGTTCCCGCAGCAGCATCAGGGAGGAGGAAAATTCTCCCACCGGTGGGACGATATCCCCGCCCGGCACAAACAGCGCTCGCACGCCCTGTCCATTAAGTCGCAGGACGATATCCTGCAGATGCGCGGCGTCGCGGACCTGGCGTGCCGCGATATGGGGCACCAGGTGGAAATCGCGTCCCTGCAGGCGGTCCACGAGGTCAAGGGTTGCATCCAGCCCGCGCTTCGGTGAGCAGGTGATACCGATATAGGCGCCATCGGGCAACCCAAGGAGCTGGTCCTCGATCCCGTCGATCGGGAAGACTTCCAGGTAGAATTGCTCGACGCAGTTATGCAGTGCGGACATCAGGCGAATGGTGCTCCTGGTGTGATCAATTGCCTATCCTGCGCAAAGTCCTGGGGGTTATCACTTGACATTTATGCCTGTATCGGTGAACTGCCCTCATCTGTCGATTACCTGGCTACCGGCATCAGAACATCGCAGAGGGCCAGGCTCTCATGTCCCTGGGCACGGATCTTTGTATCAAGTTTCAGCACCGTACCGGCCTTCCTGTCGAAACGTGGCCAGGTAACCAGATACGCCCCGTTAGGGTCGCCACTGCGGGCAAAATTGACCCAGTAGTCCATCATGAGCTCCCCCAATTCGCGATCCGGCTCGTTGGTAGGCAACCAGTCATCATGGGTATTGAACACATAGGGCAGTTCCGCTCCATGGTAAGACCCCATCGACTGCGCGAGACTCCCCTCACGGACCCGCGAAAAATAATAGAACCAGCTGCGCCCTCCCCTGCGGTTTACCCAGTCCGCCAGGTACATGGAGGGACACACAAAGTTGTGGGCCGTGATCAGCGTGTCCTGCACTTGCGCTGGACCTGCATCGACCGGCAGCAGGGGCCTCACTGCCCGGATCTGCTCGGATGTCAGGTTCTCCCGCATCCATTCCTCAGTTGACTCGCCCTCCTCCAGGTACATAAGCCACTCATCCGCGTTGCTGCCAATCAGCAGATCGACGGCGGGAAACTCCTGCTTAACCAGCGCGTCTTTCAGTGGCCTGACAAGACTCTTCCCGTCGACCACGGGATCAAAGAACTGACCCTCAAAAACCGATTCGGCTACGCGCAGCAACTCCTGGGTAGGAACCGTGCGCAGTTGCTCGAGGGAACCTTCAGCGCCCAGCAGGCGCTCTTGTAGTTCCACTCCCCGCTCAAGCTGGGCTTCACGGGTGGTGCGACCCGTGACTGCCCAGCCTGCACTCTGGTGAATCACCCGCTGGAACAGGCCCGCGGCCGATGGCGAGGCCAACAGGAAGGCGATATTGCTGGCGCCTGCGGATTCGCCCATCAGCGTCAGGTTACCGCTGTCACCGCCGGCGGTGCCGATATGGTCCCTCAGCCATTGCAGCGCGGCGATCTGGTCCAACAGAGCGAAATTGGCATCAGCCAGATCCGGGTGGGCAAAGAAACCGAAAACACCCAAACGATAGGCGATGGTGACAACTACGAGCCCGCGCCGCGCCAGGTTCTCTCCGATATAGTTGGGCTCATAGGACCAGCCACCCTTGTTGCTGCCGCCATGTATATAGACCAGCACCGGCAGCGGGGACGATCCGTTCCGGGCGGGCTTCCAGATGTTCAGGTAAAGGCAGTCCTCACTGACCTGCGGTGCGCTGAACGATTCCGGGGTGCCGCCAAAGGACGCGACGAGGTCGCGGTACCACTTCACCATATGGGGGCCCTGTGCGCAGGCTGGCGCGAAATCCAGGGCCTGGACACTGGCGGGGGCTGCCACCAGCGGTTGCGGCGGCCGCCAGCGCAACTTACCGACCGGTGGTTGCGCGAAGGGAACGCCGAGGAAGTACTCGATGGCACCGTCTGCCGTGATGCCTCCCCGGTACATCGCTTCGCCGACCCGCAAGACTGGGGCCGGCGAAGCGTCAGCCAGGCCTCTGGCGGGCAGTAACAGGCCGGTGAAGCAAAAGAGCAGGCAGGTGAATGCGAGGAGCCTGGACATCGTATCAGCCAACGTTGACAACGACACAACCTCCGAATCCGCCGCGCTCGATCAGCTCATGCGCTTTCGCCATCTCTTCGAAAGGAAGGCTGTAAGCTATCCGGTGCTGCAACCGATCCTGCTCCAGCAGTCTACACGTGTCGGCAATTGACTGCATCTTCGCCTCCTCCGGCATGGCGTATACGATGACCATACGAACGGTCAGGTCCATGAACATCATCTGCAGGAAAGGCAGTTTTGGTTCCCTGACAACAGTCGAAGAGTAAGTGGCGATAGTGCCCCCGGTACGAATGCACTTGAGTACCTCGGGCAGGTTGGCACCGAACTCCACCTCCACCACGCGGTCTACCCTGCGGCCGCCAGTGCAGGCCAGTACGGCGTCGCCCCAATTTTCCAGCCGGTGGTTGACCACGTGATCCGCCCCCAGCGCCCGGCAGGTTGTCTCATCCGCGGCATTACTGGCGGTGGCAATCACCGTCGCCCCCTGCGATTTTGCCCACTGGATCGCATAGTAACCCACGCGCCCTGCGCCTCCCGTTACAACAATCGTCTGTCCCGCCACTGAACCATCCGCAAAGACACAGCGGTGAGCGGTCATGATGGGGATACCAATACAGGCCCCCACCTCGAAGGATGTATTGTCCGGCAGGCGTGGTGCCCGCACCGAATCCAGCGCGACATATTCCGCCGCCGTGCCGAATCGGCGGCCATACTGCGCCTGGTAGACAAATACTCGCTCGCCAATCCGACCGGTATCCACACCCTCGCCCACCGCTTCGATGACACCTGCCCCATCGCTGTGGGGGATCACCAGGCCACCATCGAGCAAATTGGGAAAGGCCCCCGCCCGCTTTTTCACATCTGAGGGGTTGACGCCGCTGGTGGCCAACCTGACCAGCACCTCACCCGGGCCCGCGCTGGGCTTGGGCTGCTCGCCGCTGACAAGGACATCGGCGGCGGCACCAAAAGAATCAAACCAGACTGCTCTCATCTCACGCTCCGTAAAAGATTCATTCGGTCAGCCAGTTGGAAAGCCCTTCGGTATGACCGTCGATACCGATCGCCTGGCCGGAAATGGACGCGCCAAAATCCGAACTGAGGAACAGCGCCATATCGGCAATATCCTGGGCTTCGACAAAAAGTCGCATGGAACTCTGCCGCGAGTACACATCGCGGATACTGTCTGCACTCACACCACGCTGCTGGGCATCGCGCTGGATAACCGTGTCGATACGATCACCCTTAACGCTACCCGGGCACAGCGCATTGACGCGGATATTGCTGGGGCCCAGTTCCATTGCCCAGGTTTTGGTAAGGCCGATCATGGCCCACTTGGATGCGGTATAGGGCGACCTTAAGGGAAATCCGAACAATGCCGCATTGGAGGCGATATTGATAATGGATCCGCGCCCGGCCTTCTTGATCAGCGGCACCGCCAGGCGCGTTACATAGAACTGCCCGTTGAGGTCGATGGCAACCGTGCGGTCCCATTCCTGTGGGCTGATGTCCTCCACTGCGGCAGTTGGCCCGGCGACTCCAGCGTTATTCACCAGGATATCCAACTGGTCGTAGTTCGCCCCGAAGTCAGTAAAGAGATCCTCCACCTGCCCCTGGTCAGACACATCAGCGAGGCTGGCGGTGGCCGCAGGGTTCGCATCCAGGAAAGTATCCACTGCTTCCCGATTGACATCACAGATGTGGACGCGGCATTGATGCGCCAGGAATGTCTCGGCAATGCAGCGCCCGATACCGGATGCCCCGGCGGTGACAAGTACCGTCTGACCCGGCCTGAAGCCGCCGATTGTCTGCTGCATATCCAACTCCTCGGAGCGGTAAAAAAAGGGCGACCCGAGGGTCGCCCATAGGGTCCAGAATTGTTTGCGGCCTAATCGAAACGCATCCGAAGCTTTACGCCCACCGTGAGCGGCCGCTGGGGAGTGGCCGTGAGGTAATAGGCGCGCGGACCCACCGTGATATTGTCGTTGTCGTCCATCACGTTATCGACATAAAAGTCCATTCCCCAGGAGTCTTTATCGAACCCGGCCCGGAGGTTGAGATTGGCGAAGTCGTCCTGCTCGACCCGCTCCGACGGCCTGATGTCGTTCCAGGACTCGTCGGTATAGCTGTAGGCCACCTGTGCGAAGCTCTGCAGCCCTGCCAGCTCAAACTCGTAGCGCGAGGTCAACGCATACTTTATTTCGGGTACATTGGGCAGGTCGGTGCCATCCGGTACCGACACCACTCCGTTAGCAAGAACAAAGTCCTCGGACGTTTGCGCGTCGTTATAGGCGGCCGCTGCGGTAATGGTCAGGTTCTCGAGCACCAGGTAGGTCAGGTCCGTTTCGAAGCCCGAAATCTCGGCCTCGCCGACGTTATAGGTGTTGCCCACAGGAGAAAGATCAAATGTGTAGATGGTGTACTGCATGTCAACCCACTCGGAGTAATAGGCCGCGCCGTTGAAACGCATGCGACCCTCGAGCAAAGTCGTCTTCCACCCGAGCTCATAGTTTGTCAGTTTATCCGGGGCGTAGCTTGGTGTCGGAACATTGGGATCCCTGTTCAGGCCACCTACCCGGTAGCCTTCCGACCAGGTGCCATAGACCAGGGCGTCGTCCGTAACATTCCAGGTCAGGTTGAACTTGTAGATCTGATCGTCGTCCTCGGTCTTTGAATCGACGTTGAAACCATAGTCTTCGACAAAGTTGGTCCTGCCCCAGCCGGTGTAGCCCGCCAGCTCGTTGGTACTGTCGTAGTGACGCGCACCGACAGTTGCGTACAAAGACTTGGTAATGTCGTAGGTCACTTCACCGAACACTGCCCACTGCTCGTCGGTGCGTTTCTGGTCCGTGTTGTAGAACATGTTTTCCCGACCTCGCGCCCACAAACTGGGACTCATACCGGGCATCTTCCACTGCTGGTCGTACACATGCTCACTGTCTTCGTAATACAGACCGGCGGTATAGTGCAGGCGGCCCTCGGCGAGTGATTGCAGGCGCAATTCCTGGCTGGTGCGCTCGTACTTGTTGTTGAAGTCCAGGTAGGTGGCCAGATTCGTACACTGTCCCGCCTCATCGGCGTAGTAGTCGCAGGCGTAGTAGGGAACCCAGTAAGCCTCTTCACCATAGGCGGTGTAATCCCCGTAGTAGTCCAGGTCCCGCTCCATGTAGCTACCGGCATAAATAATGCTGTGGTTGGCAATCTCGCCTTCAAGGGTCAGGGCATACTGGGTAAAATCATCATTCTGGAAGTCTCGGGTGTAGCGCTGGATCTCGTTCTCCCCCAGCGTCGGGTCCTGGTCGAAGGCGCCCTCGGTATCCAGCTGCTGGGTCAGGATACTGGCGGTACCAACCCACTTCTCGCTGAGATCGATGCGCAGCGCCGCGCGTGCGCCGGTATTGTCCGCAGTGTTCTGGTCTTCATCCACAAGCTTGTTGTTGTTGATAGTCACCTGGCGACCACCTGGCGTGGGATCCGGATCAGACCCGTAGCCCCCTTCCAGCTCGTAGGTGCGGGTACCGGGGACATTGTCGATCCAGCCTCCCTGCTGGGTGTCCCAGCCAACCAGGCGAATCGCCGCCTTGTCGCCGATGGGCATGTTGACAAAACCTTCCAGCGCGTAACTGTCCGAGCCGTCGCTGGTGTCGGAGTAATCGACATCCACCGCCGCCGCAAATGCCGAGGGGTCAGGCTTGTTGGTGATGATGCGCAGGGTGCCGGACTGGGAACTGGCGCCATACAGCGTTCCCTGCGGGCCCGCCAGGGCTTCGATCCGGGCGATATCGTAGATATAGACGTCTAAATTGGAGCCGATAGCGGTGACCGGCTGCTCATCCAGGTACACACCGACGGTGGGTTGCGAACCGGAGGCATTGCCGTCACCGCCGTCGGAGGCACCGCGCATGAAGATCTGGTTAGTGCCCGGGCCGACCCCGGAAAAGCTCACGTTTGGCAGCATGGCCACATATTCATCAAAATTGGTTATACCGAGCTGGTTGATCTGCTGTTCCCCGAGGGACAGAACGCTGATGGGAACGTCTTGCAGACTCTCGGTGCGCTTCTGCGCCGTCACCAGGACTTCCTCAAGCTTATAGTCCTGGGCCACAGCCATGGGCGATACAGCCATCGCCGCAAGGGTTACAGCGAGGGCCACGGGCCTGCGAGTCGAGGGCGGACGGACGGTTTTTGTTCGGGTGGAAGTCATGCTGCTGGTTCTCCCTGCTAGCGTGCTGATTATAATTTTTGAGAAGTGCCGGGGAGTTTGACCCCCGCTCGGCGCCGGGGAACCCGGCCACACTCGATGCACTTCTCTATGCTATGCCATTGGAGAATATTTAGATTAGCAGGCAGTCTCAAGAGAGGTTTTTTAAGCAACGGTTGAATTATTTTCAGCCGAAATCGATTTAATCGATGGGGTATCGCTCTAGCACCGGCCCCAGCGCCAGTTTCAATTCCCCCAGGTAGGGCTCGTAGTGGCGCCAGTGCTCTAACCCGGATGTGTATATGGGTTGGCGTACCTGCTCGGAGCTGGCTGTACGCACAGCCCGCCGGGTCTGGTGAAACTGCAGGCAGGCCTCCTCGAACGGCAGGCCGCAGTGGTCCAGCACCCGGCGCAACTGCACCTCCGTGTCGGCCACCACCTCTTCGTACTGGACCCGCAAGACTTTCCCGGGCATTACCCGGTCCCAGTGATCCATCATCGTCACGTAGTCGCGATAGTAACGCCCGATATTGGACAGGCCATAGGTGAATGGCTGGCCCTTGGCAAAGAGCTGGGTAAAACCGCTGAAACAGGCCGCCATCGGATGGCGCCTGGCATCGATGATTTTGGCATTGGGCAAAATCAGGCTGATCAGGCCCACATGAAAAAAGTTATTGGGCATCTTGTCGATGAAGTAGGGCGCGCCGCCGCGCTGGATACGGGTCCGCATCAGGTACTCCTCACCCAGGTCACGCAATTGCCCATCAGACAGCTCGCGCAGGATCTCGGGATAGCGCGACGGGTCGGTCCGCTTGCGCCTGCCGCCGAGTCGCGCCACCAGGGCCAGGATATCCGGCAACTCCTTGGTACCATCCACCTGCGAGTGACTGGCCAGTATCTGCTCCAGCAGGGTAGACCCCGAGCGCGGCAGGCCGACGATAAAAATAGGATCCGCTGCCTGGCAGGCGGTGTCGCGAACCGCAGTCATGAATTCACGATCGCACACGCTGGCAATGCGCTGCACATTGGCATGCGTTTCATCGGCGCTGTAGCCTTCCAGCGTGATTTTCGCCCGATTGCCCAGATCGTAGAAACGGAAAGAGTCGCGATAATCGCCGCGATCTTCGAGCGCCTTGCCCAGGGCGAAGCTGAGGTGAAAGTGATCTTCCATGGAGTTGTCGCTGGAACGCAGTTCGCGGCGCATCACGTCAAGGTCGGCTTCATCAAAGCGGAAGGTCTTGAGGTTGGCCAGGCTCCACCATGCGTCACCGAAACCGGGCTGCAAGCTTACGGCCTGCCGGTACGCCGCGATCGCCTGCTCCTGCTCACCCACCGTCTTCAGGGCATGGCCGTAGGACAAGGCAATCTTCGCACGCGGTGGAAACTCGGTCAGCAGGCGCCGATAGATCGGCAGGGCCGCGCCAAAATCCGCAAGTTTCACCAGCACAGAGGCCTTCAGCGTCAGCAGTGAAAGGGCATCGGGCTCAGTGGCCAGCATGCGCTCTACCTGGGCCAGGGCGTCCTCCAGCTTGTTGCGTTTGCTCAGGACGTTGGCATAGTTGAGCCGGGCCATGCGAAAATCGGGTGCCAACTCCAGGCAGCGCTCCAGCAGCAGCTCGGCCTCGTCATACACACCCAACTGGATGCCAATCTCCGCCAACAGTCGAATCGCGTTGACGTTTGCGGGATTTGCCCTGAGAAAATCCCGGCACAGGCCCTCAGCCTGCCCCGGTTTACGCGCCCGCAGCAACGATGCCGCCCGCACCAGTTCCGGGTGCTCGGAGGCAGCCAGCACCTGGTTGAACGCCTCAGCAGCACCCTCCTCATCGCCATCCGCCAGCAATAACTCCCCCAGCAATCGCCAGCTACCCGCCAGTGTGTGCTGCTGCGCGACCGCCCGCCGCAGGGCCTCGATGCTCTCGGCGACCGCGCCGGTATCGGCACAGGCGAAACCCAACTCCTGCTGGGCGAGGGCAAAGTCCGGGGCGCGTTGCACGATTTCCCGCAAGCGCTGCAACGCCATGGCCTGATCGCCGTTGGCGCGCATGGCGGCCGCTACCACGAACAGGCTGTTGATCTCCCCAGGATAGGCGCGAAGTATCTCCTGCGCCTGTTCCAGCGCCAGCGCCGTCCTGCCAGCGCCCAGCAGGCTGATGGCATGGCTGGCGGCGAGTTGCACATCCCCGGTAATCCCGGCCGACTGGCCCTTCATGTTCGATCCCGCCTTCTCGACTGTACTCGTGTATTGACGCTTGCAGGTGCCGACTCTATCAACAAATGATGCGGTCGTGTAAGACCGCGGAGGGCCTCATTCTTTTGTGCATGATTGAACTGAATTCATCTTATACTTTCAACAGAACAATACGGGAAACCCCCATGAGAAAGAAAATTCCTCCGCTAACAGCGCTCAGGAGCTTTGAGGCCGCAGCGCGCTACAGCTCTTTCCGCGATGCGGCCGATGAATTATGCGTTTCGCACTCAGCCATCAGCCACCAGATCAAGCAGCTGGAGAGCTATCTGGGGGTTGAGTTATTCATACGCAAATCCCGCGCCGTTGAGCTCACCAGCCAGGGTCGGGCCTATTATCCCGTCCTGCGCGAGGCCTTTGACCGAATTGCCGAAAGCACCGAGCTGCTGATGGCGCACCAGTCTCCGGGGATACTGACCATACAGCTGTACTCGACTTTCGCCATTCGCTGGCTGATTCCGCGCCTGTCCAAATTCAATAACACCCACCCGGAGATCCAGGTTCGCCTGAGTACCTCCCAGGCGGATGTGGATTTCCAGCAGACCGATGTCGACCTGTGCGTGATGATCGGCTCGCCGTCCTCGGCCAACCTGCACTATGACCACCTGTTCGACACCCTGATGTTTCCGGTCGGCAGCCCGACCCTGCTGTCGTCAGACAAGCCCCTTGCCTCCCCGGCCGACCTGGCGCGGCACACCATCCTGCAGGTGTATCCATCCCGCAGGGACTGGTACGTCTGGCTGGAGGGCGCGGGCATCAAAGGCGTGGATCCGGAATCGGGACTGCAATTTGACAGCTATGAACTGGCCCTCTCGACGGCCGGGCAGGGTTTGGGCATCGCCCTGGCAATGCAGCCCTACCTGTCCAGGGACCTGAAGTCGGGGCTGCTGGTGGAGCTGTTTCCCGGGCACCGGGTAAAAGCCGACGGCGGCTGGTACCTGGTATGCCGCCGCGAACGCGCTTATATGAAAAAGGTCGTCGCCTTCAGGGAATGGATCCTGGCGGAAGTCGCCGCGGATCCGGACCTGGAGGAGTTTTGCTGAATAGGTCGGTTGGTATTGCTGAGCCTATTCAGGCTGTCCCCGATCCTGTGCGCGTGGGAAGTCCTGCTTTAAGGACAGCACCAACGCGCAGCTCGATATAATCCCCGTCAGCAGTATCGGCAGGGACACCACCAGCACGGCCGTTTGCGCAACCTTGAGGCCGCCGATATACATCAGGGTCAGCGGCAGGATTGCCAGGGCCACGGCCCAGAAAGTGCGATGCCAGCGCGGTGCATCCTGGCCGGGGCGGAAATTATGACTGGCACTGGATGCCAGGACATGGGAGGCGGAATCATAAGTGGTGGCCGAAAAAATAATACTGACAAAGAAAAACAGGAAAATGACCAGGCCCGGCCAGGGCAAGCGCTCGAAACCGGCGATGATGGCCTGGTTTCCGCCCTGTTCCTGGAGGATCGACACCACGTCGAGCTCACCCGACAGTTGCAGGTTCAGAGAGTAGTTGCCGAGGATGAGGTAAAACAGCGCACAGCCAAGGCTGCCGTAGATCAGCATCCCCAGAACCACCTCGCGGATGGTGCGCCCACGGGAGATACGAGTGACGAACAATCCGACAAAGGGTCCGTAGGCGATCCACCAGGCCCAATAGAACACTGTCCAGTCTTCAACGAAACGGGAGTCTGTGAAGGGCTCCACCCAGGTGCTCATGGCAACAAAATTCTGCAGCACCGTGCCAACACTGCTCACGGCCGTCTTTATGAGGAACAGCGTGGGGCCGGCCACGAGCACAAAAAAAAGCAGCAGCAGTGCCAGCAAAAGGTTGAGGTCACTGAGCCGCTTCATCCCTCTTTCCAGGCCGAGAAAAACACTGGTAGCGAAGATCGCGACACAGAGACCGAGCACGGCGACTTGCATGCCAAAGCCGGTTTCGATACCGGTAAGCCAGGAAAGGAGTGCGGCCACTAAGGGGGTGGAGAAACCCAGCGATGAAGCCGCACCCCCGATCAATGCGAGCATGAACAGGAAATCCATAAGCCGCGCGAAACCACTTTCCTCCCGACCAGCCAGCCAGTAGTTACAGGCGACGCTGTATTTGAGTACCGGGACTTTGCGCGCATAAAAGGGGTAAGCAATGGCAATACTGGGTAAACAGTAAAACGCCCATGCAATAAACCCCCAGTGAAATACCCCGTAGGAGGAGGCCCACTTGGCCGCCTCCAGCGATTTCGGCTCCGCCCCGAAGGGCGGCGACTGGTAATAGTAGGCCCACTCGATAGTCGACCAGAACATAAGGCCGGCGCCTATACCGGCACAGAACAGCATTGCTATCCAGCTATAGGTGCTGAACTCAGGCTGGTCCTGGGCGGTACCCAGCTTGACCTTCCCATAGCGCCCGAAAGCCAACCAGAGCAACAGCACCAGGGATGAGACGCCAGCCAGCAGGTAAAGCCAGCCAAAATTGGTCGCAACGAACTGGTAGCTGCGCTGCATGATCCGGGCGCCGGACTCGGGATACAGCGCCAGCGGAACCGATACCAGCAGGATAATGAGGATGGTCGCGACGAAATTAGTCTTGTCTACATTCGAATCCAAGCTGCAGCTCCTGTTGTTATTTGTGTGTCCCGGGGTAGCAAGTACCGCGCAGGACACCCCGGGAGTCGATACATGCAGCGGCGCGGGCAGCGCACAATGCAAGCTTATAGTACGCTGTGCCTTCGCGTGGATACAGGGCGACGACGTGTTGCAGACAGAGTCAACGGTTGAAAAATAATGCGCCGAAGATGAAATAAATTGAGTGCGGTCTGCCGCGGCGTCTGCTGCTATCATCTCAGCGCCCGGAGCAGCCCCTTAAAGCATCCCCAGAAAGCACAGGAGTTCACAATGTATATCAACGGTGCCTGGATTCAGTCCTCGCGCACATTCCCGGTGTTCAATCCCGCCAACGGCGAACAGATCGGCGAGGTGGTCGACGGCGACCGCGGCGACGCGTGTACCGCGATAGCGGCAGCTGCAGCCGCGCTGCCCGCCTGGTCGGCACTGACCGCCTACGAGCGCTCCGACAAGCTGTACAGCGCCCACCGCCTGATGCTGGAACGCAGGCAGCAGCTGGCGCAACTGATGACCCGGGAGCAGGGCAAACCGTTGAAGGCCGCACTCAATGAGGTGAAGTACGCCGCTGACTTCCTGCTGTGGTTTGCCGAAGAGGCCAAGCGCGTCTACGGCCGGACCATCCCCTCCTCCCGCGGCGACCAGCGCTTCCTGGTGCACAGGCAGCCGGTGGGTGTGGTGGCGGCAATCACGCCCTGGAACTACCCGGTCTCCATGCTGACCCGCAAGCTGGCGCCCGCCCTGGCGGCCGGCTGCACCGTGGTCCTCAAACCGGCGGAGGCCACTCCCCTGTGCGCGGTCGCGGTGTTCGAGATACTGCACGAAGTGGGTATTCCGGCCGGCGTGGTCAACCTGGTGACGGCAGCAGACCCGGCGTCCATCGGCGAGGAGTTCTGCACCAATCCTGCCGTGCGCAAGCTGACCTTTACCGGCTCCACCGCTGTGGGCAAGCAACTGGCGCAGGCAGCGGCCCCCCAGTTGAAGCGGGTTTCCATGGAACTGGGCGGGCATGCGCCCTTCATCGTGTTTGACGACGCCGACCCGGCACACGCCGCGCGGGGTGTCGCCCTGGTCAAGTTCCTCAACACGGGGCAGGCCTGCATCAGCCCCAATCGTATCTTCGTGCAGCGCGGCATCCTTGCGCCTTTCCTGCAGACACTGCAGGAACGCATCGGCAAGCTGCAGGCGGGTGACGGCATGGACCCGGCTACCAGCATCGGCCCACTGGTCAACCAGGCCGCGGTGGATAAAGTGGATCGACAGGTACGCAACGCACTCGACATGGGCGCCACCCTGCACGCGGGTGGCCGGCGCCTGGTCGAGGGTGGGCTGGACCGGGGTTTCTTCTACGCCCCCACCCTGCTGAGCCAGGTCAACCCCGACATGCTGATCTACCGCGAGGAGACCTTCGGCCCCGTGGCGGCGGTCATCGCATTTGACGAGGAGGCCGAGGTGCTGGCCATGGCCAATGACACCACTTATGGCCTGGCCGCTTACGTGTACACCCGGAATCTCTCCCGCGCCATGCGCAGCTTCGAGGGCCTGCACTTCGGCATTATCGGCATCAACGATATCAACCCGACCAGCGCAGCGGCACCCTTTGGCGGCATGAAGGAGAGCGGGCTGGGTCGGGAGGGCGCCCGGGAGGGCATCGAGGAATACCTGGAGACCAAGCTGGGCGGCTTCAGCATATAATCCCGGCTGCCGCACCCCGGCAACCGCAACCTAAAAATCGTAACAGCAACAGGAGATCACCATGGCGGGACCGAAATACCCGGGTCTGGACACCCTTGCACTGCACGCCGGCGCGCAGCCAGACCCGGCCACCGGCGCCCGGGCCACACCCATCTACCAGACCGCGTCGTTTAGCTTCCCGGATTCGGATTTCGCCGCCTCCCTGTTCAACATAGAGCGCGAGGGCTATGTCTACTCGCGCCTGAGCAACCCCACCAACGCGGTGCTGGAAGAGCGCATTGCCGCCCTGGAGGGCGGCGTGGGCGCCATCGCCACAGCCAGTGGCCAGGCGGCCCTGCACATGGCCATCGTCACCCTGATGGGCGCGGGTTCGCATATTGTCGCCGCCAGTGCACTGTATGGCGGCAGCCACAACCTGCTGGCCTACACCCTGCCCCGCTTCGGCATCGAAACCACCTTCGTGGATACCCGCGATCCGGAGGCCTTCAGGGCCGCCATCCGGGATAACACCCGGCTGGTGTTCGCCGAGACCCTGGGCAACCCGGGCCTGGACGTGCTGGACATTCCGGCGGTATCCGGCGATCGCCCACGAGGCCGGGCTGCCGCTGCTGGTGGATTCCACCTTCACCACGCCCTACCTGATGAAACCGCTGGAACTGGGGGCCGACCTGATCACTCACTCAGCCACCAAATTCCTCAGCGGCCACGGCATCGTCATCGGCGGCCTGCTGGTCGATGGCGGCAAATTCGACTGGGACGCCTCGGGCAAATTTCCCACGCCTGACCGAACCCTACGCCGGCTTCCACAACCTGGTGTTCACCGAGGAGTTCGGCCCGGCGGCCTTCATCATGCGCGCCCGCAAGGAGGGGCTGCGGGATTTCGGCGCCTGCATGAGCCCCACCTCGGCCTTCCATATCCTGCAGGGCATCGAGACCCTCGGCCTGCGCATGCAGCGCCACGTGGAGAACACCCGCAAGGTGGTCGCGTTCCTGCAGGACCACGAGATGGTCGCGTCGGTGTCCTATCCGGAGCTGGACGGCCACCCGGACCGGGCCCTGGCGAGCCGACTGCTGCCCCGGGGCTGCGGCGCCGTGTTCAGCTTCGAGCTGAAGGGCGGTCGCAATGCCGGCGTGGCCTTCGTCGACGCCCTGGACCTGTTTTCCCACCTGGCCAACGTGGGCGACGCCAAGTCGCTGGTGATCCACCCGGCCAGCACCACCCACCACCGCATGGACCCGCCGGCGCTGGCGGCGGCGGGTATTTCCGCCGGCACGATCCGCCTCTCCATCGGCCTGGAGGAGGTGGCAGACCTGATCGCGGACCTGCAGCAGGGACTGAGGGCAGCGCAGAAAGGTGTTGAAAGGGAGGCGGCACGATGAAACTCGACGTCAATGGTGCAAGCGCGTACTGCTATACCAACAACCGCGAACTCGATCCGAAAAAACAGAGCATTGTCTTCGTCCACGGCGCCGGCATGGACCACACCGTATGGACCTATACGGCCCGCCACTTCGCCCGCCATGGCCGCAATGTGATCGCCGTAGACCTGCCCGGGCACGGGCGTTCGGAAGGGGAACCATTGAAGTCGATCGAGGAACTCGGCGACTGGATCGTAGCCTTGCTGGATGCCCTGCAGATCGAGCGGGCCGCCATCGCCGGCCACAGCATGGGCAGCCTGGTCGCGCTGGAGTGCGCGGCGCGCTACCCCGGCCGTGTGCGCGCGATCGCCATGGTGGCTGGCACCGCGCCGATGCCGGTGTCGGATGCGATCCTCGAAGCCTCGGCAAACAATGATCACGCCGCTTTCGACATGCTGACCCAGTGGGGCTACAGCAAGCGCCACCAGTTCGGAGGCAACAAAAATCCCGGCATGTGGATGGTGGGGGGCACCTTGCGCCTGTTCGAGCGCTCAAGACCCGGGGTGCTGCACGCGGACATGAGTGCCTGCAATAATTACCAGGCCGGACTGGAGCGCGCCGCTGCGGTCGAGTGCCCGGTGCTGATGGTTCTGGGAAGCGAGGATCGCCTCACTCCGGTCAGGTCAACCGGCCCGCTGCAGGCGGCGCTGGGGACCCCGGACGTGCGGGTGATGGCGGGCGCCGGGCACACGCTGATGGTGGAGGCGCCCCACGCCCTGCTGAAAGCACTGCACGCGGTGCTCTAGGGTGCCAGCAGCCGCGCCGGGTGCTGGCTGGCGCGTGAATCAGAAGGTAATTTCCACCTCGACTCCGTAATGGTCGGAGGGGTGGGTTAACTTGGGTGAATCCTCCGGCTTGAGTTCAGACGGGGGATCCAGGGCTTCGATGGAGACCGGATCATCGAATACGCGCCTGGCCACCGTGCGGGCGGACGCATCCAGGTTTTTAATGAAGACATGATCAAGCTGGGTGCCGCCGCTATTGCCATCGGGCTGCAGCAGCAGATTTTCCTCGTAGCAAAACGTGCAGGGCAACTGCTCGGCTGCCGGGTCGGAGAATCCATTGTCCCGCCATAGCTGGCAGTTGGCGGCGAACTCCCCATCTACAGCAGTGGCGGGGTTGGCGATACTGCAATTGAAGTCGCCGCCGAAAAAGATCGGATTGCCACCGGCCTTGTCATTGGCAAAGGCGATCATCTGCTCCTGCATGAAGCGGTTTTCGCCCTCCCAGGAACCGTGCTTGCCACTGGTCGGATAGTCGATGGAGAGGTTGGCCGTGGGGTGCGTGCAAGCCGACCACATGGGTCTGCTTGTTCAGCTTCGATTTCCGCATAGAGTGCGCCGCGGTGATTACTGGTCGAGTCGTCGATAAAGTCCTGGAACTCGCGCGCCTGCAGCGGGTATTTTGATGCCAGTATCAAGCCCAGCGCGCCGTCGAAGGCAAACTTGCCGGCCGGCTGGGTGACCGTTTCCACCACAGCCTCCACCGTAACATCGGGGATGCCCACCGACCCGAGCACGCGCGTCGAGACAACCCGGTGGCAACTCCGACAGCAGCAGCGCCACATTGGGCGGGGCGCAGGCGACCAGTGTCGACTGCCTGACAGGCCCGGACACTGGGCAGTGACGCACTCGCGCAAATCGGCGTGATTTCCTCGTCAGTACAGGCTGCAGCCTCGGAAAAAACCTGCTCCGCCGGAACGGTATAAATCTCCGGATAAGTGCCTTGCAGTGCCTGCGTGATCGCCTCGACCTGCTCGTCCAGCCAGACCTCCTGCAGGCAGAGCACATCGCTGTCGTAGTCGCCCAGGAGTTCCTGTTCACGACCGGCAGTCGCTCATTGGTATAAGGCACAAAATTCAGTGCGAGGCCCGACGTTGTAGGACGTGACGGTGATGAGACTCGGCCTTGAAGTAGGCTGGTCGTTACTGTCTCCGTTGGAGCAGGCGGATAACAGCAGGCAGCTGCAACGAAGATCAGTGGTCTGGCCGGGTAGACGCTTGTTATGCCAAATATTCATGGTTGGCTCCATCCAGCGTAGAGGTGATATGTGCCAAGTGACACTGTATAAGGCCCGCTGGAAAATAGACTACCACAACGGCCTAACAGGGATCAGAAATTGATTCCATGGCAGCAAGCCGGGCAGTCGGATCGTGCAGGTCAGACCCTGGCAGCGCCCGGGTGACCGCGCCGCTTCCCGTGCCTTTTCCTTGAGTTCCCGTCCACAACTGTCTACAAATGATGCCAGTCACGTCCCGCGAGATAATAACCATGAAAATGATAAGCCGGGTACGCCGCACTGTCTGCTGGTGCTTTGTCTGCAGTCGCCGCCTGTGACGGCGGCAACAACAACAACGCCGGTGGTGGGGCGCCAACGCCACCCGCGCCCGCGTGGGCGGGGCTAGCGCGCGAGGCCACCAGGCGTCCGACCTGTTGCAGGGCCCCCTGGCCCGCTCCAGCATCGGGCGATTACGTGCTGGAAAACGAGCTGTTCAGGGTGATCATCCAGAAGCCCGGGCGCAACTGGTTCGGGGTGGGTACCTACGGCGGCAATATCATCGACGTCGCCCGCAGGCAGGCCGACGGCAGCTTCCTGCCGGATCACCTGGAGGAGTTCGTCATCGGCATCAACATCGAGAACACCCCCAACTACACCGAAGTCGAAGGTCACCAATCCCGGTGCGGCTCGGCGAGGAGGCGCAGATTTGCGCCCGCGGGCCGGACGACCTGCTCGAACTACGTCAACGCCAGCTCCACCATTCGCGGCTTCGGCTTCAGCTTTCCTGACAGCGCCGATGACCGGGACCTGCCGCTGGAAATCGAGACCTGCTACAGCCTGGCGGCCGACCAGGCCTACGTCACCATGGATACCCGGCTGATCAACACCAGCAGCGAAGAGGTGGCGATCTGGTGGGTGGAGTACCTCAACGGCTCCGGCGAAGTCGAGGCCTTCCAGCCCAGCATCGGTTTCGGCGAGCCGCTGTTTACCGCCGCCTGTCCGGCTACGACAGCGCCGTCGCCTGTGACGGCGGCGAGTGCGACCAGTGCAACTACCTGGCCTACACCGGTCACGATGGCGCCGCCGGTGTCTCCTACGGCTTTATCCACTCGATTGAGGGCACCACCAGCATTTCCACCAGTGGCGTCAATGTGCTGATCCTGGGCAAGACGCTGTTCATCATCGCGGGGGCTCCCCGCCGAACTTCACTCGTGCCGGCGGACGGGGAACTGACCCTGCGCCGCTACTTCGCGGTGGGCGACGGCAGCGCCAGCAGCATTGCCGATATCCGCAACCGGCTCTTCGGCATCCACACCGGCGAGCTGGCGGGCACGGTGAGCAGCGGCGGCGCAGCGCTCGCCAACGCCAGCATCGCGGTGTTCCAGACCGTCAACGCCAACGCGATACCGCCGGTGCTGTTCATGGCCGGCCACACCCGCACCGACAGTTCCGGCAACTACCGCATGAGCCTGCCGCCGGGTGACTATGAGGTGCTGGCCAACGCCGAGGGCTACCTGTTCGCCGGCGATACGCCCGCGAAGGTGTCGATTGACCAGGACCAGACGGTGTACGCAGCGGAATTTCGACCTGCCGGCGCCGGGTTACCTGCGGGTCGGCGTGACCGCCACCACGCCTGGCGGCGCCAGCGGTCCCGTTCCCGCCAAATTGCAGGTGGTGGGTTTCGACCCGAGCCCGGCACCGGCCAACAACGTACTGGGGGCGCGCACCGGGGTGTTCGGCGACGACTCCGACTCGCTGGCCCACGGGATCACCCTGGTGGAGTTCATCGATCGCACGGGCCTCAGCGAACGCCTGACCCTGGAGCCCGGCGACTACCAGCTGGTGGTGTCCCGGGGTCCGCGCTACTCGGCGTTCCGGCAGAATATCAGCATAACCAGCGGCCAGACCCTGGAAGTGCAGGCGGAGCTCGCCCAGGTGATCGCCACCGATGGCTATGTTTTCGCCGACTTCCACGTGCACTCGATAGACAGCCCGGACGCCGAGGTGAACCGCAGTGAACGCGTCGCCACCTACCTGGCCGAGGGAATGGACTTCTTTACCCCATCGGACCACGACATTCGCGTTGACTTTACCGACACCCTGGCCGCGATGGATGTGGCCGACCTGATCGGCACCGCGCCCAGCGGCGAGATCACGCCCTTTGACTACGGCCACTTCAACAGCTGGCCGGTGACGGTGGACACCAGCAGGATCGGCGGCGGCACCGTGGACTGGGGCAGGGAAGCACAGCCGGGCATGGATTTCCCCGAATACGCCAGCTACGTCCTCTCACCGGCGGAAATCTTTGAGCAGACCCTGGCTGATCCCAAGGGAAACATTGTCCAGATCAACCATACGGCCTCCCACTTCGGCCCGTCAGGCCTCGGCATCGACACTGGCCTGACGCCACCCCGGTCGAGCGTGGACCTGGCCGAGAGGCGCCTGGACCCGGCGCTGGAGAACGCCTTCGACGACGGCTTCCAGGCGCTGGAAGTCTGGATCGGCACCAATGGCCGGGGCGGCATTTTCGAGCAGTTCCTGGGCCAGAATGCCGGCGACTGGTTCAACCTGATCAACCAGGGCATCGTGCGCACCGGGGTGGCGGATTCCGACAGCCATTCACGTCGCACCACCTATCTTGCCACCCGCAACCAGATCCCCAGCAGCGTGACCGATCCGGGCCAGCTGTCGGGACACGCGGAGACCCTGGCGGCCACCGTCGCCGCGGGTAAGGTGATCGGCACCAATGCGCCTTTCGTGACCATCGAGGCGAGCGGTGTGCATCGGGGCGCAGGCCAGCGGCGCCGGGCTGGCGCTGGCCGATTCCACCACCCTGCCGATCGATGCCGCGCTCCAACGTGACGGTCACGGTACGCATTGCCAGCGCCCAGTGGGCCGCGGTGGACACCGTGGATTTCTACATCAACAACCAGCCGGAAAAAACCAGTCTCCCGGGCAGGCCGCGCGCTACGGCGTCTGCCCGAACCTGAGCATCAGCGCCGGTGACCCGCGCTGGAAATCCCGCGAGGTGGTCGTCGATGAGGACATTCGCCGGTGCCAGTCGCACCGAGATCGAGGTGACCCTGACCCTGCCCGCGGTGGCGGCGGACTCCTGGCTGGTGGCCATTGCCCACGGCACCGACGGTATCTCCCCTCCCATGTTCCCGGTCGTGCCGGAGGACCTGGACAGCAGCCAGCAACACCGACCTTGCGGACCTTACCGATGACAATCTCGGCGAGGGCGGCGTACTCGCCTACGCGTTTACCAACCCGCTGTTTATCGATGTGGGCGGCGACGGCTGGACCCCGCCGGGGGTGGCCAACGCCAGTGCTCAGTCGCGGCGAATTGAGGCCAGGCTCGCCTCCATATTCGCCGCGATAGCGGCCGCCACCTGCCGCGCCCGCTCGGTGCGCTCACCGGCGAAATGCTCGTCCAGGGTGGCATTGAACAGCGCCAGCCAGCGCTGGAAATCCCCGGGCTGCAGCGGCTGCTTGCCGTGCAGCTGGCGATGGATATTCATGGTGTGGCGCTGGTAGCCTTTCTCACCCAGCAGCAGCTTGCACCAGTAGTCCTTGATGTGGGGCAGGTGCACGGCGAGGTCGATGGCTGCGACGTCGAGGAATATGGGAGCGAACTGCGCGTCTGCCAGGACACGCTTATAAAACAGCTCCACAAAGGCCTCGATGTTTTCGCGGCTATCCAGGTCAGGCTTTGCGCCAGAGATTTCGGGAGGGCCAGTCACGTCCGCATGCTCTATGCCATCGTCCACCCGGCGTCATTCCTGGCAGGGTTGTCCGACCTTGTTGCTGGCACCGCTTGTGCTTGGAAACAGTAATTGCGCATAGTAGGCTACTTAACCATCTGATATCTCAAAAATTTTTTGGCGCACAAGCGAGCAACTCCCCTCGATCAACGATACGGTAGGGTAAGCAATGATACCTTCACACATTGCGGGCAAAGCCGGGGTGTTGCCCGTGGTCACCGGTGTCTCGACGTCGACTCGACTGTACAACTGGCAAGAACCCGCACCGCGGGGGCATGAAGTCCATCGAATCACCCTGCGCAGCACTGCCGCCCTCGACAGAATCCTCGCAGTACAGCGGGAAGTGCCAGAATGCTGGTAAGCGGCGGGCACCTCATACCCCGGCGCCGCGGAATCGGTACTTAAAGCGGGCGTGAAAGTGGCATTGAGCCCCGGCGCCACCACAGAACTGTTGCGTCTCGCTGCCGATTGTGGCGTGTTCTTTATCCCCGGGGCGGCCTCGGCCTCCGAGGCTGATGGAGGGCATGCTGACGGCTTCGAACTGTTCAACTTTTTCCCGGCGGAGGCGGCGGGCGGCGTGGCCATGCTTGAGTCCCTGGCCGGGCCTTTCCCGCAGATTAAATTTTGTCCCCGACCGGGGGGCTGAATCCTGCCAATTTCCGCAGCTATCTGGCCCTGCCCAATGTCGTTTGCTGCGGCGGCTCTTGGATGGTTAATCCTGATCAATCAGGGCAGGTGGGGTGAAATCGAGGCGCTGGCTCGACAGGCCATGATCGGGTAGATCCCGCGCTCGCCATGAGTTTGGGGGTAGCATGAAAACAGAACGCTGGTCGTCTCGCGTCACCTTCCTGTTCGCGACTATCGGCTGCGCGGTCGGGCTTGGCAACCTGTGGCGCTTTCCCTACATCGCCGGCGAAAATGGCGGCGGCGCTTTCGTCCTGGTCTATCTCGGATTTGTGCTGATAGCTGGCATACCGCTGATCATGGCGGAACTGGCGATTGCACGTCGCGGGCGCAGCAACCCCGTGGCGACCACGGCGGCCGTCTCCCAACAGGAGAGCGGCCACCGCCGCTGGCAGCTGATCGGCTGGCTGAGCATACTGGCCCCCCTGTTGGGGCTGAGTTTCTACGGCGTGGTGGCGGGCTGGTCGGCGGAATATCTCCTGCTGGCAGCCAATGGCCGCTTTACGGGTATCAATCCGGGCAGGCCGCCGCCTTATTTGACGATGTGCTGGCGTCTCCCGGCAGGATGCTGTTCTGGTTCACCCTGGTCATTGTCTCGGTCGCGGCCGTTGTCGGCAGTGGTGTGCGCAGAGGTATTGAAGCGGCCTCGAACGTTATGATGCCCGCCTTGTTCATACTGTTGCTTGGCCTCGCGGGATACGCCTGCAAGGTCGGCGACGCCAGCGCCGCGGCCTCGTTTCTGTTCAAGCCGGACTTCTCCAGCCTCACCGCCCAGGGCGTGTTGATGGCGTTCGGGCAAAGCCTTTTTTCGCTGGCGGTGGGCACGGGCGCCATGCTGGCCTGCACGCGCTTACCTGCCCCCGGAAACTTCCATACCGGGCGCCGCCTGGACCATAGGCCTGGCAGATACCGCCGCCGCAATACTGGCTGGCATGTTGATATTCCCGATCGTCTTCAGCTCGGGGCTTGACCCGGGGGAAGGTCCGGGATTGATATTCGTCACCCTGCCCATGGCATTCAGCGACATGCCGGGCGGACAGATTTTCGGATCCCTGTTTTTCCTCCTGGTTTTTTTTCGCTGCTGCAGATCTCCGGCCTT
>CAVOYP010000002.1:0-274307 GCA_963700715.1 uncultured Gammaproteobacteria bacterium | reverse complement strand
GGCGCCAGGTCTGCCAGGCGCCGAAGCCGTGGTAGCACAGGTAGAGGCCCAGTGCCACGCCGACCGGCACCCAGTGCAGGCTCTGGCGGGGGCGGAAGCTGATGGTCTCGTAGAGCTCCGGCTCGAGCTCCCCGATTGCCTCGTAGGCCCGGGTCAGCTCCTGCTGGTCCAGTGCCTGGAAGTAGCGCCCGCCGGTCAGCTCGGATACCCGCTGCAGGGTAGCGGTGTCCAGCGCCTCCTCGCCCACCGTGGCGGGATCGCCCATGGCGATCGTGTAGATGCGGATGGCGTGGCTGGCGGCAACCCGGGCGGCATCAACCGGGGGCACCATGCTGCCGGTATCGTTGCCGTCGGTGAGGATGATCAGCACCCGGTTGTCGGAATCGCTGTCGCGGAACAGCTTGATCGCCAGGCCAATGGCGTCGCCGAAGGCGGTGCTCTGGCCCGCCATGCCGATGTCTGTTTCTCCCAGCAGTTGCGCCCACACCTGGTGATCGTCGGTGAACGGGCTCTGCAGGTAGGGCGCGTTGCCGAAAACGATCAGGCCCAGGCGGTCCGAGGCGCGCTGGGCCGCCAACCTTGCCAGCACGTACTTCACGGCCTCCAGGCGGTTCGCGCTGCTGCCGTCGGGCAGGGTGAAGTCGGTGGTCTGCATGGAGCCGGACAAATCGACGGCGATCATCAGGTCGCGCCCTGATTTGCGCTGCTCCACGGGCGGCCCTACCCACTCGGGTTTCGCCGCCGCCAGTACCAGGCACAGCCACATGAAGCCCACCAGGAACTGCTGGGCGCGATCCCGGCGCAGCACCATGGCGCCGGTCTCGGGGCGCTGCTCACTGAGTTCCACCAGTTTGTCGAAGAAGGGCACGCGGATCGAATCGCGACTCTCCTTGTAGGCGGGCAGCAGGCGCATCAGCAGGGGCAGCGCCAGCAGCGCCAGGGCCCAGGGATGGACCAGTTCAATCATCCAGGGGATTCCTGTGTTCGCGCACCCAGGTCAGGCTGGCGGCGAGCAGTTGCCGACCGCCGGGCGCATCGGTCATGCCGCCGGTATAGGCGGCCAGGGCGAGCAGGCGGCCCTGCTCCGGCGCAAAGGGCGGCGTGGCGCACTGGCGGTTGAGGAAGTCCACCCACTCCTGTCCCGACAGGCGGGCGACCCGCGCGCGGGAATAGGCCGCCAGCGCGGCGAGCTTGAGCAGGCGATTGATATCCGCCACTGCCACGCTGCCTTCTGCGCTGCCCGCCAGGCGCAGCAGTCGCGCGGCGGCCTCCCGTCGGTAGCGATTGCGATACCAGCGGCGCAGGGCTTGCCAGCCACGGCGGGCGGCCAATAACCCCAGCGCCGCGCCCAGCCACCACCAGCCGACGGTCTGGGGCCACCAGCTGATGGCCGCCGGCGCAACCAGCTCGACAAAATCCCCGAGGGCGTAATTGCCGAATGCCTCCGGCAGGGGCGGGGCGCTCATCGCAGCTGTCTCATTACAGCCGTCTCATTGCAACACCCGCTGGCCGCCCAACTTTTCGCGCAGCTGGCGGGTAACCGGCGTCACCGTGTCGACCGGCATGACCAGGATATCGTGGCGTTTCAGCTCGCCCTGCACCCAGGCGACGGAACTTTCGAAACTGGCCTCGAACTTCTTGCCCAGTTCCGCCTGCTCCGGGTTGATCTCCAGCTGAAATTTGCCATCGCTTACCACCAGCTTGCCGGCACCGGAGATATCCCGCTCCAGCGGGTCGAACACCAGCGCGCAGAGAATGTCGTTGTGGCGGTTGATGCGACTGACGGCTTCGAGCGCCGCATCGTTCCAGCCGTGGAAATCGGAGACCAGCACCACCAGGTAGTCGTGGCCGATGCTGCGTTCCAGCAGGCGCAGGGCAGCGGCGAGGCCCGCTGGGTTACTGCGCTGCCCCGGCGCCACGGACAGCTCACTGTTCATGCTGGCCAGTTCTCCCAGCCAGCCGATCACCTTGCGCTGGTTGCGGGTGGGTTTGAACTCCAGGCTGCGGGTGTCATTGAACAGGATCGCGCCGACCCGGTCGCCCACGGCCAGCACTCGCCAGGCGGTGAGCGCCGCCACTTCGGCGGCTATTACCGATTTCATTTTCTGCCGGCTGCCGAAGAACATGGCAAGGCGCTGGTCCACCATGACGATGACGGGACGGTCCCGCTCCTCGGTATACACCCGCACATGGGGCTTGCCGGTGCGGTTGGTCACGCGCCAGTCCATGCTGCGGATATCATCCCCCGGGCGATAATGGCGCAGCTCGTCGAAGTCAAGCCCGCGACCGCGCAGGCGCGAGCGCTTGCGACCGCTCAGCAGTGAACGCACCGGCTGGCGCGGCAGGTAGCTGAAACCCCGCGCGCTGTAGCGCAGCCGCATCAACGCTCGCAGGCTGGTGTAGATATCGTCGCCGCCATTGTCGTTCACTGGCTCAACCTACGGCGACCTGTGTGATGATCTCGTCGATAATCGCATCGGGGGTGACCTGGTCCGCCAGTGCGTCGTAGCTGATCATCAGGCGATGGCGCATGATAGCGTGCAGTACTGAGCGCACGTCGTCCGGGGTGACGTAGTCGCGGCCGTCCAGCCAGGCGCTGGCGCGGCTGCTGCGGTGCAGGGCGATACTGGCCCGGGGACTGGAGCCGGAATCGATCCAGCGGCCGAGCTTGTCACCGAATTCACCGGGTAGCCGGGTGGCCATCACCAGATCGACGATGTACTGCTCCACCGGGGCGGATACCTGCATCTGCTGGATCACTGCGCGGGCCCCGAAGATGTGGTCCTGGGAAATCATCTCCAGCTGTTCCGCCTGGCTGCCCTCCTCCGCCTGCAGCATGCGCACGATCGCCAGCTCGGCCTCCGCCCGAGGGTAGTCCACCGCTATCTTCATCAGGAAGCGATCCATTTGCGCCTCCGGCAGGGGGTAGGTGCCCTCCTGGTCGATGGGGTTCTGGGTGGCGAGCACCATGAACAATTCGGGCAGCCTGTAGGTGTTGCCGGCCACTGTGACCTGGCGCTCCTCCATGGCCTCGAGCAGGGCCGACTGCACCTTGGCCGGAGCGCGGTTGATCTCGTCGGCCAGCACCAGCTCGCTGAAAATTGGGCCCGGCTGGAATGTGAGCTCCGACTTGCCCTGCTTCTCCAGATAGATCTCGTTGCCGGTGACGTCCGAGGGCAGCAGGTCCGGTGTGAACTGGATCCGCCCCAGTTTCGCCTGCAACACCCGGGACAGGGTCTTGATGGAGCGGGTCTTGGCGGTGCCGGGCAGGCCTTCGAGCAGCACGTTGCCGTTGCACAGCAGGGCCAGGGTGAGTGTGCGCACCACCTCTTCCTGCCCGATAACCGATTTGGCCATCTGCCGCATCATGGAGTGGATGGCGCTGTGGTGTTCACTGGACAAAGGAATCTACTCCCGGCAATGGATAGAGGCTGGCTCCGCGCCCTGGGCGGGTGAGCGTAAGTATAGCCGCATAAAACCGCGCTCCCAATGCGGCGCATCTCCCTTGTTGCAACAGTCGAGTTGTCTCCACTACTATCGGCCCCTGTGACTTCAATCCCTGCCGACTACTCCGCCTTCGGATCCACTGATCCGGTCTACGATCGCGCAGGCGATCGCGTGCGCTGGTTCTGTCCGTGGCTCATCTCCGACCAGGCCTCACTGGTGAGCCTGCTGGACGCGGTGGCGGGACTGGAGCAGCGGGAACGTCCCGGTCGCGTCACCATCCGGCTGGTCTCCAGCGGCGATTTGTCGCCGCAGGCCCTGCAATTTCTGGGCGCGAGGGGCTTCCAGGTCGAGGCCAGGATGCCTCTGGATGACGCCTACGGCCGTGTCGTCACCTATATCGCCTGCCTGCGGGACTCGCGCAGGTCCTCCGCCGCAGACAGCGGCAGCGAGCGGGCCCTGCTGGCGGACATCACCGCGGCATCGCCCAAAGGCGCGGCCGCTATACGGGAAGAGTTTTGCCGGGCAGGCGGTTTCCGGATAGAGCGGGTTGGCCTGGGTACGCTCAGTGCGGCGGATGTCGATCGCCTGGTAGGGATGCACCGCGAGACCTTTCCGACCTTCCCCTATGCATTCGAGCACAAGCTGGCGCTCATGCTCGCGGAGCCGGACGCATACCTGATGAGCCAGGTAAGGTCACTCAGCAATGGCTGGATCTACGCCTTCAGTAACCTGGAGATCAATACCGTGACGCTGGAGGACGGCAGCCATCTGTGCCTGGCGGAATACGACAATACCATGCGGTTCGCGACTTGCCCGGAACTCGGGGAGATCAAGAGCCTCGGCGCTATGCTGCGCCTCGAACTGGCCTTGCGGGCGCGGGACCGCGGTGTGGATTTGTGCCATGCTGAAAGTCGCGCCAGCCTGGGGGCGATCAACCGCATCTCCTATGACCTGGGCATGAAGTTCGGGGGCACGCTGGAAAAACACGTGCTGATCTCGGGGCCCAGCGACATCAGCTACCAGCATCCATCGCGGTGTGAGTCCATGAATGTCTGGTATCTTAACCGCGCACAGATGGCCGCCCTCGAAACACCCCCCGTATTGTAGTGGGAGCCCTGTCAGCCCTGCACTGAGGAGTCGTTAATGGTAACCCGTTCCATTCGCCGCCGTGCTGGCCAGTAATCGTTGACGGGCTTATGAATCACCGCGCGATTGTCCCAGAAGGCGATGGATTTCTGTCCCCAGCTGAAGCGATACACATACCTGTCCTGGACCACGTGGCGGGCGAGCCAGGCTAATAATTCCTCTGAGTCAGGCGGACTCAACTCGTTGATTTTTTCCGTAAAGGTGGCGCTGTAAAATATCAGTTTGCGGCCCGTCACGGGATGGGTGCGCACCAGCGGATGAACCACGGGAGGATTGCGATCGATTGCGTCCTGCAGTCGCTCGCGTCCGCCGGGTTCGGCCAGGCTTTGCCGGAAGCCGTGCTCGAGGCTGTGGGTGGCGCTGAGTCCGGCCAGCGTTTCCTTCATGGCGGCAGACAGGTCGTCGTAGGCGGCGGCCAGGCTGGCAAACAGGGTATCGCCGCCGCTTTCAGGCATTATCCTGCCGACCAGGATACTGCCAAGCGGGGGGTTCGCCGTAAATGACATATCCACATGCCACTCGTCGATTTTGGAGGGATTTTCACGGTCGTTATCCAGGACCATGATTTCAGGGTAACCGGCCACGGTCGGATAGGCCGGATGCTGCATCAAAGTGCCGAAGCGCAGCCCCAGTGCCCGGTGATTGTGGTGCGAGATGTCCTGGTTCCTGAAGAAAATGACCTGGTGTTCCGCCAGGGCCCGCTGCAGTGCGCTTGCATCTTCGTCCTGAAGAGGCGCGTCGAGGTCGAGCCCCGTAATCGTCGCACCGAGTGCGTCGCTTT
Organism: uncultured Gammaproteobacteria bacterium; assembly: GCA_963700715.1. Classification (GTDB taxonomy): domain Bacteria; phylum Pseudomonadota; class Gammaproteobacteria; order Pseudomonadales; family Halieaceae; genus JARRPM01. Next base: position 268,933 of record CAVOYP010000002.1, on the reverse strand, counting down.
CCCTCATGATAAACATACACGAACCCGTTAAATGCCTTTACCAGGCAACTTTACCGAACAGGATATCCGCCAGCCAGCCTAGTTTCGCAGCGCAATTTAGGGCATATTCCGTGGCGAGTAAACTGTTGTCTTGGGCAACTCTTGGAGGCAATTCATGGGCCAGCTGCCGTTGCACGCCGGTTGCTCCGTATGAAAACCACGCTATTCCTGCTTGGCGCTTCGGACAACGAGGCACAAAGTCCCAGCACCAGAGAGCGGGTAGAGGGCGGCGTGCAAGTTACAACCGATTTTGCCGGTGTGCTGCCAATACTGCCTTATGTGATGAGCGATCGAACCATGAGCGCCAAAAGCCATACGGTGGTGGTTGGGGTGCACGAGATCGAATTGGCCAGGAACGCCCGGGTGAACCTTTTCAACCTGGTGGGTGATGCCGATTCTTCAGCCGCCATGCTGCACAACATCGAGGCCATCGCAAGCAGGATCAAGCCGGCGCGCTTGTTTAATCCGCCCCGGCATGTCTTCAGGACGTCGCGCTCACGCCTGCCGCAAACATTGGCCGATATTCCGGGCTGTATCGTTCCCAGGGTAGAGGCCGCAAATCCCGGGAATTACGCCGAGCTGCGCACCGTGTGCAGGGAATTTGGTGTCTGGCCCATGATTGTGCGGGCCCGGGGTTTTCACGGTGGTGAGCACATGGTGCTGCTGACCGAAGAGGCCCAGCTCGAGAGCCTGCAAGGGCAGGCGTGGCCCTACAGCGGTATATTCCTCATTCAGTATATTGATGCGAGGAATGAGGAGGGGCTGAACCATAAAATCCGGGTAGTCATGGTCGACGGCGCGCCCTATGTACGCCATTGCATTTACTCCGACCAGTGGGCGGTCCACACCAGCGGTCGCAGCATTCTCATGGATCGCGACAGGAGTCTGTGCCGGCGTGAGGAGCAGTTCCTCGCCAGTTTTCGCGACAGGGGCCTGGGTGAGTATGCCGCGGTTTTCCGGGAGATTTATCGGCGTATCGGGCTTGATGTATTTGGCATTGACTTCGCCCTGGTCGACGGCCGCATCCTGGTTTTCGAGGCGAACGCCTGTATGAGTTTCGTGGGTGCCCGCTATGGTAGCGATGACCGCTACCAGTATCTCGACAACTACATCAGGGACATCAGGCGGGCCCTGAAGAAGCTGCTGGTAAGAGCGTGACGGCTTGGCCCGGACCGGCCGGTTCAATTGGCCCAGGCGCGCTCGGCGCGAAACTGGCTGGACAGGTAGTCCATCTGGTCGGCCAGGATGCGTTCCTTGGCGAGGAAATGCCATTCGAAGGGGTTGGGCTTGAACGGGACTGCCAGTAGCGGCATCTGCGCCTCCTCCGGTGTGCGGTTGTCTTTGTGCCAGTTACAGCGTTTGCAGGCGGCCACGACATTTTCCCAGCGATCGGTGCCGCCCCTGGAGGTGGGCAGTACGTGGTCGCGGGTGAGTTCATTGCGGCTGTGTTGCTCACCGCAGTAGAGGCAACGGTGATCGTCCCTGCGGAACAGGGTGCGGTTGCACAGGGGTGGGCTGAAATCCCGGGTTATCCTCCCCTGGATTGCCACTATGGGTTGCAGTTCGATGCGTGAGCGAACCCCGGTCAGGCGCTGGATACCGCCAAAATAGGGCGGCAGCGTATCCCCGATGCCGTAGATGACATCGCCTTTGGCGTAGGCGGAGATCGCCTCGTGGACGGTGATCCAGCCGCGTGGCTGGCCCGCCACATCCAATCGCAGGATAGTATGCATGGTTTCCCACTCGCAGGGCTGGCTAGAAATTACTGCAAAAACGTGAACTTAACAATCTTTTTGCCGGCGCGGTGCAGCTCTATTGTTCACACCTATTGCGCGACCCAGCTTGCGCTCACCAGGACATTGCCCCCGGCCAGGATGCGGCCATCGAAGCGCTCTCCCTTGTGAATCGCGCCAACGCCCTCGGGGGTGCCGGTCATGACGAGGTCACCGTCCTCCAGGGTCGTGAACTTGCGCAACTGCTCGAGGATGGTGGCGGGCCGGTAGATCATCAATTCCACGCCCCCCGCCTGGCGCCTCCTGCCATCCACATCGAGCTGCAGTGCCAGCGTCTCGATGGCAGCGGGCAGGGGCACGAACTCGCTGAACACGGCGGCGCCGTCGAAGGCCTTGGCCCGCTCCCAGGGCAGGCCCTTTTGTTTCAGTGCGGATTGCAGCTCACGCCGGGTGAGGTCGAGGCCAAATCCCACCGCGGCAAATGCGCCACCACGGCACACAAAGACGATTTCACCCTCGTAGTGCAGTGCTTCGCCGTCAATCGTGGAGCGCAGCACCGGGCTGATCGCTGAATTGGGTTTGATGAATACCACCATATCGTCCGGGATGTCGTTGCCCAGTTCGCGGATGTGGGCAGCGTAATTGCGTCCCACACAGACAATTTTTGATGGCGTCGCGGCCGCGCCGTTCACGGTGACTGTATGCATGGCGCTTATTCCTTGGGGGTGTCCGTTGTTGGCGCGGGCAGGGCGTAGGCGAGCAGGTGGTCGGAGGCGCCACTGCGGCTGGCCCAGTGGCTGCCCGCGGCGATAACGACGATCTGCCTGCCGTCGTCAGCCAGGTAGGTCATGGGGGTTGCGCTGCTGGCGGCTGGCATGCGCGTGCGCCAGAGCTCCTCGCCGGTAATGGTGCTGAACGCCCGGAAGTAATGGTCGCCCGAGCCCGCGACAAAGACCAGGCCGGAGCCGGTGACGGTGGGGCCGCCGATGCCGGGGGTACCCTTGAAAAACCAGAACGGGAAGGGCGCCATGTCGCGGGAGGTGCCCAGCGGCACACTCCACATTTTCTCGCCGCTGCTGAGGTCGATCGCATCCAGGGTATTCCAGGGTGGCGCGGTACAGGGCAGGCCCCAGGGGGACAGCAGGATGTCCGGTGTCACGCAGAAGGGTGTGCCCTCCTGGGGGTGGGCGGTGGGATGCCGGTCGCAGTCCGCCCGGGGAATCAGGTGAATGATGCCCGCGAGGTGACTGGTTCGCAGCACAATGATCTTGCGCTGGGGATCGATGGCGGGCGAGTCCCAGTTGTTGCCGCCGCCCTGGAACGGGTGGGCGATGGTGCCCTGTACACTCGGCGGCGTGAAGATGCCCTGCCAGCGGGCGGCAGCGATTCGGTCCCGGCAGGCGCTCTCCTCCCAGGGGGTGAGGCCCCAGGCGGTATCGGGCGAGAGCGTCGCGGTGACCAGTGGCGCGGGCACCGTGGGGAAAGGCTGGGTGGGGGCGTAGTGCTCGCCCGGCACGTCCCCCGCGGGCACGGGCCGCTCTTCCACCGGGAACAGCGGCTCGCCGGTTTTCCTGTTGAGCAGGAACAGGTGTCCCATTTTGGTGGGCTGGGCCAGGGCCGGGAGGGCCAGGCCATCGCGGCCTATGTCATACAGGGTGGGCTGGGATGGCGTGTCGTAGTCCCACAGGTCGTGGTGCACCGCCTGGAAGTGCCAGGCGACCTCGCCGCTGGCGCCATCGAGGGCGACCACCGCGCTGGAGTAGTAATCCAGTCCCTTGCCCGGATCGCCGCGCAGCCCGCCGTAGTAATCCGGAGTGCTGTTGCCGGTGGGTACGAACACCAGGTTGTTTTCAGTATCCACCGAGATGATCGACCAGACATTGGTCGTGCCTTTCTGGTAGCGCTGGTCGGCGTCGGCCAGCTCTGGCTCCGCTCCCGGCGGCAGCGGGTCCCAGGACCAGCGGAGCTCGCCGCTGCGCACGTCGAAGGCGCGCACCACGCCGCCCGGGCCGTCCTTGCGGCGATTGTCCAGTACCATGGCGCCGGTGATGACCAGGTCGCCAAGGATGGCGGGTGGCGAGGTGATGCCGTATTCGCTGCGGACATGCTCACCCAGCCCCTCGCGCAGGTCCAGCTGGCCAGCGTCGCCAAAATCCGCGCAGGGCCTGCCGGTCGCGCCATCCAGCGCGATCAGCCTGCCATCGAGGGTGCCGGTGAAAATACGGTGGTCGCAGGCCGCGCCTGTGGGCTTGGGGTTTTGCCAGCTGCTCACGCCGCGGCAGTTGGTCAGCATCACGGGATCAGTGTCGACGCCGGGGTCGTACACCCAGCGCTCGCGACCGCTGGCGGCATCGAGGGCAAACACGCGATTGAACGGGGTGCAGTAGTACAGAGTAGCGTCGACGACAATGGGCGTTACCTGCAGTGCGCTTTGCGGGCGGGGGCCATCTGCATCGCCGAGTCTGCTGCCCTGCGCCCCCTCCCTGGCGGGGCGAAAATCGCCGGAGCGGTGCTGCCACACCAACTCCAGCCCGGCCACATTGGCCGGCGTAATCTGGGCGAGCGGCGAGAAGTGGCCACCGCCGGGGCTGCCTCCGTAACTGTCCCACTGCTGCTGGCCGTGGGCGGTCCCCGGCAGCGCGATCGCCAGGACACAGCAGGCTGCCGCAATGAGGGATTGGTGAAGGTGGGCAGGAACTGGCGGGCAAGCCATTGCACGGATCCTTGTGGCCAGGGGTGTCAGCGTCCCTGCATTTATAGCGCGGTTGGGGTCCCGCTGCCAGACAGTGGCGCTAGTGGGGCATGCATTTGCGCACCACGCCCAGCACCGCGGCGGTTGCCCACTCCAGGTAATCCCGGGCCGGGGTCGGGTAGCTTGCGCGGTAATTCCATACCGCGTTATTCAGCTCGTAGATGAACATTCCGATACGCCGCAGGCGCGGCCTGGGCCAGGTTGACCCGAGCTGGCGCAGGATATCCGCGATTCGATCCGCCATCCTGGCCCGATGCGCGCTTTCGAGTTCCCCAAGTTCCGGAAACAGGCCGAGTGCGCTCCACAGCTCGCGGTCGATGTGCTCGCGAGTTTCCTGCTGGAAAATAATCTTGACGAAGGCCGTGAGGAACTCCTCCCATGGCTGCTGCAGCCGTTCAGGTGTGGCGAACGCATCGATGACCGCGACGATGCCGGCCAGATATTGTTCATACAGGGCGCCCAGGATCTCTACCTTGCTAGGGAAGTACTGGTAGATGGAACTCACCGGGATGCCGGCCTCTGCGGCAATGCTGTTGGTCGTAACCGCGCCGATTCCCTGCCTGCGCAGGATCTCGGCGGTTGCAGCCAGGATCAGCGCCACCCGTTCCTGGGAGCGTTGCTGGGATGGATTGCGCCTTCGTTGCAAGAGATTGCCTCCAGCCGGGAATCAGGTGGATCTTGCAGCGCAGTTTACAGCAGGTTCCGGTGGATTTATAAAATGAATATAAGCTCATATTAATTGACATTCCACGGGCCGCGTTGAAAAATGGCGCATCGGTAAACGCCGCTTTTCACTGCCCACAGGAAGCTCTTCATGAAAAGAACCATTCCATTGCTTGTGGGAGCTACGTCGCTCTTCACGCTCGCAAGCGCCGCTCATGGCCAGGCCACCCTGGAGGAAGTCATCGTTACTGCCCAGAAGCGGGAGCAAAGCCTGCAGGACGTGCCCATCGCCATCACTGCTTTCACCCAGACGGACTTGCGTAACCTTTCCTTTACCAACCTACAGGGCCTGACAGAAGCGGTCAGCGCGGTGGAACTGTTCGACGAGCGCGGCGCTGGCCAGCCAACCTGGGTGATTCGCGGCGTGGGCCTGGCCGATTTCAATGCCAACAACACACCGACCGCGGCAATCTACTACGATGAGTTTTATCTCTCTTCCAACGTTATGGGCGGCCTGGGTCTGTACGACCTGGATCAGGTGGAAGTGCTTAAAGGCCCCCAGGGTGGACTTTACGGTCGCAATACCACGGGCGGTGCGGTCAGGGTGCTGTCGGTCCGGCCCGATCTCGAGCAGGACGTGAATGGCTTTATCCAGGGCAGCTACGGCCGCTGGGACCGCTCCGTCGTCGAGGGCGCGGTGGGCGGCAAGATCACCGGCACCTCCGCCTTTCGCCTGGCCGGCATGACCGACCAGAACGGCGGCTGGCAGGATACACTCGCCACCCCGGGTGATGATGAATATGGCGACCGCGATTTCACATCGGGCCGCGCACAGTTGCTGTTGCAGCCGACAGATACGCTTGAATTGCTGCTGAAGGTGGACGCGGGCTACGACAAGTCGGAGACAACCCTGTCCTATTCCCGCGCCCTGTTCGACCCTTCCGGCAGCGGTGACTATTGCGCCAGCGCCTACGCCGGCAACCTCAACCAGAAAGACTGTGTCACGCTTTCCAATCTCACCAGCGCTCTGGTCCTCACACCCGGCGACCCGGGCCCGCTTGCGTCCTCCCAGGATCGCGATGGCACCCTGGTGATGGGGAATCCCATCAACGAGTTGGATAACTCCTGGACCGGGGTCAATTTCCAGCTGAACTGGGATCTCGAGTTCGCCATGCTGACCTCCATCAGCGGCTACCTCGACTACGACAACAAGCAGAAGTATGACTACGATGGTTCGCCCCTGGCCCTGTTCGAGGAAGATGGCGAGGCCGACCTGACGGTGTGGTCCCAGGAGTTTCGGCTGGTTTCGCAGACAGACGGTCCCTGGAGTTGGCTTGCCGGTGCGACCTACGGTGAAGACGAAGTCAAGGATCTTCGCATCGGAAATACCCTGGACAATATCCTGGTGTTTCCCACCCTGCTCGAGCGGGCGTTCACCCAACAGACCGATTACTGGTCGGCCTATGGCCAGCTGGGCTACGAGCTGACCAGTGACCTGACCGCGCGCGGATCCCTGCGTTACTCGGACGAGAGCAAGGAGTACAAGGATGCCTACGCCGAGGATCTGGTCGACAATTTTTTCTATTACCAGGATGTCAACAAATCCTATGACCTGCAGGAAAACTGGTCCGGAGATGCGGGCCTGGACTGGGCGGTGACCGGGGAGGCGATGATCTATGGCCGGATCACCCGGGGCTACAAATCCGGTGGATTTCCCGGCGGCTTTGCGCTCGACCCTGAGGAACTCAATGCTTACGACGAGGAGATCGTCTGGGCTTATGAAGTGGGTTTCAAATCCACCTGGCTCGACAACAGCCTCAAGTTGAACGGCGCCGCCTACTACTACGATTACCAGGATGTGCAGGGTTACACCCAGCGGGTCAACGAACTAACCGGTACGGTAGTCAATGCCCTGGGTAACTTGGGCGATGCCGAGCATATTGGCGCCGAATTGGACTTCGAGTGGCTGCCCTTCGCGCTGGAGGGCTTGTCGTTGCAGGGCTCGGTGGCCTACCTGAGCGCTGAACTGGATACCGACAGTTTCGCCCTCGATCCCGCGGAAGTGGAGGTGGACCTGGATGGCACGACGCGCCCCTATGCCCCCGAGTGGAGCGCCTACCTGCAGGCCCGCTACGAGTGGCAGCTCAGCAGCTCGCTGGGCGCGGGAACGCAAGTGAGCTACAGCTGGCGGGACGATATCTATGGCGAGGATACCGCCATCACACCACTGGCCTATGCGGCCTATAGCGTCGAAAGCTATGGCATAGTCAACGCCAGGGCCTGGATTGGGCCGGTTGACGGGAACTGGGAGCTGGCGCTGATCGGTCAGAACCTGACCGACTCAGGTTATTGGACCAGTGCCACCGGTGATGATCTGGGTAGTTTCGTGAGTACGCCTTCCATGCCGATGTACTATGCGATCGAGGCAAGCTATCGCTGGTAGCCCTCGGCCGGCGCTGGTGGCTGCGAGGCGGGGCCTGGCGGAGGCTTTCAGGGCTTCTGCATCAGGTGCTCGGCGATCGCATGCCACACCAGCGGGCCGTCCACTTCATTCGCTTCGCTCTCCGCCTCGGGATGCGATGACTGCTTGACGATGACCACCTCGGCCACCGGATCGATGTAGATAAACTGGCCGAAAACGCCAATGGCGCTGACGGGCTTATGCGCGGTGGCGAAGGTCCACCACTGGTCGTGGTAGGCATAGGCGCTATCCTCGAACCAGGGATCCTGGTAAATACGGTTGAAGGGTGCGGGGTCGCCATGGCGCAGAATCCTCTGCGCGACGCTGGCCGGTATGATCTGCTGGCCGTTGAATTTTCCCTCCTGCAGGATCATCTGGCCGAATCGGGCCGCGTCGGCCGCGGTGATGTTGAGGCCGCCCCCCGCCATCTCCTCGCCGAGCGTATTCATCCACATATACCCGTCCCGCTCCACGCCCAGACGCTGCCAGATACGCTGTTCCAGCTGTTGGGCGACTGACTTGCCGCTGACCCGGCTGCTGATCCAGCCCAGCACATCGGTGTTGGGGGTGACATACAGGAAGCCCTCGCCGTGGTCGCGTTCTGCCCGTATGAGCGTACCCAGGTACTCGAAAATACTGGTGGCGCCCTGGTAATCCGCAGGCGGGGTGGAAATACCGAAAACGTAACCGTATTTCCAGACATCGGCCGCAGGGTCCTCGTAGACCTCGCTGAACTCGATGGAGGTGGTCATGTCCAGCACCTGTTGCACGGTGGCCGTGCCGAAGGCGCTGTCGCGCAGTTCCGGCAGGTAGTGTTGTATCGTTTTGGCCGGGTCAATGGCGCCTTCTTCGATCAGGCACAGCACCAGCGTGCCAACGAAAGACTTGGTCACCGAGAACATCTGGTGCTGCGACGGCCGCGCCATGCCGTTGAAATAGCGCTCGTAGACCAGCTCTCCCTTGTGCAACACCAGGAATGCATCGGTGACCGACTCGTCCAGCCACGTCGCCAGGTTCACCTTCCTGTCGTTCGCCACGGTGAAGGTCAGCGCGTCCAGGTCGACCGCCCTGGTCGCAATGGGCGAGACCGGGCCGTCGCCCCGAAAAATCTCGCGAGTGGGCTGCAGCTCCCGCATATTCTGGAAGGCCCAGCGGCTGTAAGGATAGAGCATGAAGTTATCGCGGGTGACGCGCTTGTCCTGCGGTACCGGAAAACCCTGCATCAGGCCCAGCTCGGCGGCGGTCACCAGCTTGAAGTCGGCTGCGGCAAAAACCGGCGTCGTCAGCAGTGCTGCGAGCGCGGCGATCGGAATTCGCCGGGCTATCGTTCGGGCCACGGTTCGGGCTCTGGTTTGGGCTGTCCGGTGGCGGAAATATGAATTCGGCATCGCGTTCGTCTCTTCCTGATGATCTGGCTGGTGATCTACCTGATGATTTGTTATATGAATATATATTCATATTTGCACAATGGCAATTGCCACTGCGCGGTTCAGGCCGGCGGATCGGCCCGCCGGCCGCTGGAACTGTTCACCCGGAACCAGCCGGCGATTGAGTAGCGGTCGCGGTGTGCCGGCAGCACCTCGTGCTCGAACTCCTCGCTGAGGAAGACCGCGACGGTACCGAAGGCCGGCGGTGACCCTGATACTGTCGGGCGCGCCCTCGGGGTAGATGACCAGTTCGCCGCCGTCAGCGGGCTGCCAGTCGTGATTCAGGTAGGCGACCAGCGACAGGACGCGGTTCGACTCGCCCCTGAAGGCGTCCCGGTGCCTGCGGTAAAAATCGCCTTCTCCGTAATGGGCGAAGTGGCTCTCGAAGGAGAACAGGCCCAGCAGGAGCTCGCGGTTGAGGAAAGCCTGCAGCTTGCCGGCCCACTCCAGCCACTGGCGTTCGGCGTCCGAGTCCCCGCTGATCCAGCAGGTTCTGTCCCTGCGCACCTCGGGGTTGTGCGCCTGGCCCCGCTCCCGCCCGACACCCGCGGAGGTGAATTGCCCCTGTGGCAGGGCGCGCAGCTGTTGCAGCAGGCTGTCCGCAAGTGTTGGCGCCAGAGCGCCGGGAACGATGCTGTAGCCGTTGGCGCGCAGCCCGGCGGCGATGGTGGCAAACAGCTGCGCGCCCGCAGTCTCGTCGTCGCCGCCTGCAAACTCCCACTCCAGCAGCGGCGCGTGCTGCTGGGCGCCGTAGACATCCCGGTCTCCCGGCGCGCCGGAGGGTATCTCCCGCACCAGGCAGATCTTGATCGCCATGGCCGGGTCGAAATAGATCACGTCCAGGACCTGGTCCACGGGTATAGCGTAGAGCCCGCTGATCAGCGCTGCGTCAACCAGCTGCAGGGATTTGAAACGCTCGTAGTCGCTCGCCTCCCTGAACATGATGTCCAGGGCGTAGGTGAAGGGGCTGGTATTCTTGCTGCGAACCACCAGGGCGATGTCCCGCAGCCTGGTCATGGCCCGACCTCCCGCACGGTGAGCGGAAACAGCTCCAGCGGGTCCGCCTGCAGCAGGTGGTAGACCGAGAACTCGTAGACCTCGCCGGCCCGCAGGTCGGAGGGTGAAAACGGAAACGCCAGGTTACCCGCTGTCGCCATGCGGCCGCGATAGCCGAAGTGCAGCAGGGTGGAGCGCGTGAGGCTGCACAGGGTGTCCGCCGCCTCTGGCGTTGCGCACACGGCGTCGATGACGATGCCCAGTTCGTGGGCCGGCTGGTGGCGGCGGGGCTCCCGGGGGCCCATGACGCCGTCCCGGCCATAGACATGGAAATGCAGGCCGCCCTGGCGCGCCAGCCCGGGCAACAGCGCATCCACCCGGGCGCGCACCTGCTCCAGGATCTCGTCGATGTCGGCAATCATGATGGGGTCGCGAATACCGGCGATGGCGATACTGCGATGGCCCACCCGCCGGGCGCCCTCGATCTTGAGGCAATAGTCGCGGGAGGGAATGAAGCGGCTGCCGCGCACCGCCACCCTGCCCGCGCCGATGTCCTCGAAGCTGACCCGGCTCAGGTCCAGCACGCCGCCGGGCCCGGCCAGCATAAAGGGGTCGGACTTTTCATAGAGCGTATGGGCCGCCACCGAGGTCGGGGTGAAGCAGCGGTCGGCGTTGAGGGCCTGCAGCACGAAGCGGTCATCCTCGAGGATGCCCAGGGCGCAGTCGGAGCCGGAACCGGGGCTGGCGGCGATGGCGGCGCATTCCAGGATCTTGCCCAGGTGCAGGGCCAGGCCCGCATCAAAGCCTCGCAGCATGGGCAGGGCCGCAAACACCGCAGGGTCGTAGGCCCGCCCGGCGACCACCACGCCGCAGCCGGCGGCCAGGGCCTGCTGCAGGGGCTCCACTCCCATCTGCGCAACCAGCGCCGGGCTGTCCTCCACCGCGGCAGCCGTTAGCGCCGGTGCAGCGGTGAGGGCTTGCACCCTGCCCCCGGCCAGGCCGGCGAGCAGGGTCTGGCGGCTGATGTCGGCGGCGATGCTGCCCAGGCGGAACGACAGGCCCAGTTCCCGGGCAAGCTCCTGCACGATATCGAGGGTCCACTGCAGGTGGGGTGCGGCCCCGGCGCCGCCGGCGCTGCCGATCACCAGCGGGATGCCGCGGCCCACGGCGGCGGGCAGCAGCAGGGACAGGTCCCTGCGCACCGCTGCGCGATCAGTGAAGGATTTGCCGGTCCCCAGGTAGTAAGGCCCGGGGTCCGCGGAGCCGGCGTCCACCGCGATCAGGTCGGGACCGCAGGCCAGGCCGCGCTCGAAGGAGTCCCGGGGAAAGCCGTAGCCCAGAATGGCGGTGGGGGACAGAATGGTAAACCTTGCCATGCGGCTCCTCGGCCCCGGTCCATCGGGCAGGGGGGTGATTCAGGACCGGGCCGGCCCCCATCGGCCCGACCGGTTCCCTGTCAAAGCCCCAAAAAAGGCTGTAATTCCGGGCGCTTGCGGCACTTCCGGCGGGCCGGCGCGAGGGGGCGCCGAATTGACTTCAAAGGGCAATACACTTATCGTTGCCTGCTCTTTTTTGAGCAGGTTTGCATGCTAATCCCGGCTCCGGGAACATGCAAATCCGTCGCGGTGGCGGGCCGGGGTGCAGCACCCTGGCGGTGCTGCCAACGTGGCCCCCCCGGGCCTGGATCAATCGCCAGTGGAAATTGGACCTACCATATGAATGCACAGCGCCCGGCAGGGATTATCGCGACTCTGGAAAACCCGTTCGCGGAACGGGATGAGCAGGCCTTCATGGTGCCCGGGCAGATCGCCTCGACCCCCGGCCCCTACGAGGAGTCCCTGAAGCGCGGCTGGGAACTGCAGCAGCGTCCCTACCAGACGGCGGGCGTCAAGAATATCCAGCGCCAGCACCAGAAGAACCGCATGACCATCTGGGAGCGCATCCGCTTCCTCAGCGACGGCGAGCCCACCGTGCTCTACCAGAACTGGGGTCCCAACCTGGATGGCGCCTCCCTGGTCACTGCGATCATCAAGGTCAACGGCCGCGATGTCGCCCTCTACGGCCACGATTTCACCGTGCGCGCCGGCTCCATGGACGCCACCAATGGCGCCAAGCTGGCCCGGCTGTTCGAGCTGGCGGCCCGCCAGCGCATTCCGGTGGTGGGAATCAACGACAGCGCCGGCGCCTATATCCCCGCCGGGGTGGGCGGCCTCGACGGCTATGCCGAGGCCTTCGCCGCGCTGCGCAAGATCAGCGGCGTCGTGCCCAGCATCATGTGCATGTTCGGCTTCAACGCCGGCGGCGGTTCCTACCTGCCGCGCCAGGGCAGTTTCCTGATCCAGCCCAACGAGACCTTTTTCGGCCTGACCGGCCCCGGTGTGGTCAAGTCCGTACTCGGTGAGGACGTCACCCCCGATGAACTGGGTGGCCCCGGGGTGCACAGCCAGAGCGGCGTGACCGATTTCGTGGTCAAGGACGAGGTGGCGGCCCTGCGCAAGGTGCGGGCGCTGCTCAACTACCTGCCCAGCTACAACGGCGAACTGGCGCCCTACCAGCCCAGTTCCGACCCGATCAACCGCAAGACCTGGGATATCGATATCCTGCTGAAGAAGGCCTTCAACTCCCCCACCGGCTTCAACACCCCGATCGATGTCACCATCCTGATCCAGCAGCTGTGCGATCACGGCGACTTCCTCGAGATCCAGCCGGACCGCGCCCGCAACACGGTGACCGCGCTGGGTCGCATGGGCGGCAATGTCATCGGCTTTGTCGCCAACAACTCCGCGGTGGCCTCGGGCCAGGTCGATATCGACGCGGCCTACAAGAATGCGCGTTTTATCCGCTTCTGCAACCTGTACAACATCCCGGTGATTTTCCTCGAGGACACCACCGGCTTCCTGCCGGGCAAGGAGCAGGAGAGCGGCGGTATCGTGCAGGCCGGGCGCGCCATGCTCGACGCCATCGTCGACCTGCGCACGCCGCGCTTCCTGGTGCTGGTGCGCAATGCCTTCGGCGGCGCCTACGCCGCCTTCAACAGCTTCCCCGTAGGCGCCGACTTCGTGGTTGCCCTGCCCACCACCCGGGTGGCGGTGATGGGCCCCGCCGGGGTGGAGTACGTCTACAAGGACGAGCTGCGCAAAATCCGCGGGGCGGTCGGCGGCAGGATCAAGGCGGAGACCGCGGCGCAGATGGCGGCCGGGCCTGTCGCAGGCACAGGCGGCAGGGAGCGGCGGCAGAGCTGGTCAAGGGCTGGGTCAAGGCGGAGGAGGCCCTGCTGGCGAAGCGCTACGAGCGGGAGCTGATGAACCCCAACGAGGCGCTCAGTCTCGGTTCGATCTCGCAGATCGTCATGCCCTCCGATCTGCGCCAGGTGCTGGCGGAGAACATGGCGTTCTACCTGCGCCGCTACCAGCCCGGCCCGCTGCAGTCGGTGCAGCGCGAATTCCATTGATCCGCAGCCGCGAATAAAAACTGAGGAAGACAGGCGTGTCCAACGAATATTACCTGAACAACCCGCTCATTCACCGCGACCGCAGGCTGGGGCAGAGCCGGACTGCCTGGGTGCGGCAGTTCGACTGTACCCATATGCGGCCGCTGATTATCTGCCGGGGCCCGATCCGCAAGGAGGCGATGGACGTGTTCGCCGAAATGGGCATAGAGCACTTCGGCATCCTGCTGTCGGAGAAGGACTCCATCGTCTACCGCAATGCCCTGGCGCCGGAGCTGCGTTCACTGACCGACCCGGACCGGGTACACCGGGTGCCGGATTACAGCGGCGCCAACAAGGAAGAGCGCGAGCAGCGCATCCGGCAGATCATCAATATCGCCCGGGACAACAATTACAACTCGATCTTCGCCGGCTACGGCTTCATGGCCGAGGACGAGACCATGGTGGCCGCCATGGAGGCGGCGGGGCTCAATTTTATCGGCCCCTGCTCGCGCACCGTGCACGATGCCGGCCTGAAGGACGAGGCCAAGCGCACCGCCCTGAAATGCGGCGTATCGGTCACCCCGGGCATCGACAACGGCACCGCCCTGACCCTGCTGCAGCAAGCACCCGGATGTGGCGGCGCTGAAGGCGCTGGTGGCCGAACACGAGCTGGCGGTGGACAGCGCCCTGCCTCGACGATGAGGCCGTCAGCCTGGAAGACAAGGCCGACATGGTGCTGGCGGCTTCCTACGACAAGGGCATCGACCTGTACACCGTGGCGGAACTGTGCGACACCCTGACCGAAGCCGTCGAGAAAATGGCGCAGGATTACCCCGAGAACCGGGTGCGCCTGAAGGCGATCAGTGGCGGCGGCGGCAAGGGCCAGCGTATCCTCGGGGATCGGCGAATCAGCCCGCACCGCAGAAATGGTGCGGGAGATTCTCAACGAGGTGAAGACCACCGGCGTCGGGCGACAACAAGAACGTGCTGGTGGAGCTCAATATCGAGACCACCCGCCACCAGGAAATCCAGGTGATCGGCAACGGCCGCTGGAGCATGAGCATGGGCGGTCGCGACTGCTCCCTGCAGATGCACGAACAGAAGCTGCTGGAAGTTTCGGTGACAGTGGAGTCCCTGCAGGCGGCGCTGGCGGAGGCCGAGCGCGGCGGCCACCCGGAGGAGGCCCGCGTGCTGCGCCAGGACCTGGCGACCCTGCAGGCCATGGAAGAGGAGGCGGCGCGATTCGGCGAGGCGGTGGGGCTGGATTCCGTGTCCACCTTCGAGTGTATCGTCGATCGCGACAAGCACTTCTTCATGGAGATGAATACCCGTATCCAGGTGGAGCACCGGGTCACCGAGCTGTGCTACGCCCTCAGGTTCAGCAACCCGGACAAGCCAGAGGAGTATTTCGTGGTGGAGTCCCTGGTGGAGGCGATGGTGCTGCTGGCGGCCCACGGCGAAAAACTGCCCAGGCCCCAGCGCCTGGTGCGCCACAACGACAGTGTGGAGGCGCGCCTCAATGCCACCAACCAGGCCCTGCAGCCGCATGCCGGCGGGGTGATCGAATCCTGGAGCGACGCCATCGACGGCGAAATCCGCGACGACCAGGGCATCAGCCTGCACAACCCGGACACCGATGTATTCATGAAGTACACCCTGGCCGGGGCCTACGATTCCAATATTGCCCTGTTGCTCACCGTGGGCGATACCCGGCTGGAAACCTACCAGCAGATGGCGGAGATCATTCGCCAGACCAGGATGCGCGGCAAGGACCTGGCCACCAACCTGGAATTTCACTACGGCCTGGTGAACTGGTTTATCGGCCAGAACGTCAACGCCCGGCCTACCACGCGGTTTATCGTGCCCTACCTCACCGCGGTGGGTGAATTGAAGCAACGCGCCAACGATATGGACCTGAATTTCGCCTACGCCGAGGTCAGCAAGGCAGTGCTGGCGGGCGGCGGAAGGCGCCGCCGCCGCGGCCCTGGCGGAGGCGCTGCAGCTGAAAGAGTCGCTGTTGCTGCGGCCGCTGCAGCACCTGCTGCGTGAACCCCATATGCTCAGCGGCTGGCTCAGCATCAACCGCGACTGCTATACCGTGATCGACGGCAAGATCAGCTGGAATGAGAACCCGCTGGAGTTGCTGGCCGACACCTACCATTTCCTCAACATGGATGATGAGAAGGACCTGGCTGATGCCGCCGCGACCATGATCTGGGACCACGACAATCGGATCCTGCAGGATGCCATGGCGTTTTACGACGAGTTGAACAATCGGGTGCCCGCGGGAGACTGGGTTGAGCTGTGCTCCATCCTCGACGTCCGCCGACGCGCCTGCGGGGATGGACGAGGCCACCTGGGCGAGGGTCCGCGGCGCCCATCTGGGTTTCCAGGCAGGGGTCGATATCATCGCCATCCTGCCCAGCATCGCCGAGGCCACCCGGTTCTACGATCTGACGGTCAATCCGGACCTGACCATACACATTCCCGCGCGCCTGAACGAACCCGAACTGCAGAAGGCCATGGCCAAGGTGCTGGTGCCGCCCCCGACGGCCAAGTCCGATGAAATCCTGGCTGAGAGCGGCGGTATGTTCTACGCCCGGGAGACACCGGAGCACGATGTCTATGTGAAAGAGGGCGATCATTTCAACGCCGGCGATCCGCTGTTCATCATCGAAGTGATGAAGATGTTCAACAAGGTCTACGCGCCTTTCTCCGGCACCATCGAAAAGGTGCTGGTGGAAAGCGACGGCATGATCATCCGCAAGGGCCAGCCGATCTTCAAGATCAGCCCCGACGAGCGCCCCGTCATCGAATCGCCCGGCGAGATAGCGGCCCGGCGCCGCCAGGCCACCCAGACGTTTTTGCAGCAGTTGTAGAAGGAAGACAAAGCATGATTACAGCCCTGGACCACATTGCCATCGCGGTGCCTGACCTGGAAAAGGCGATCAGGCGTTTCATGGAGGATTTCGGCCTGCCCATGGGCGGCACCGAGGACGTGCTCGAAGCCCAGACCACCGCCGCCTTCTTTCCCCTGCCGCCGACCAGTATCGAACTGGTTCATCCGCTGGCGGGCAAGGGCCCGGTGGCGACCTACCTGGAGAAGAAAGGCGGCGGCCTGCACCACCTGTGTTTTCGCTCTGACAATATCGAGGAGGATGTCGCACGGCTGCGGGCCAAGGGCTACCAGTTCCTGGCGGATGCCCCCACCCCCGGCGCCCACGGCTCCCGGGTCATTTTTATTCACCCCAAGAGCTGCGATGGCGTGTTGATAGAGATCAACCAGCCCGCCGCGGATCACCACTGAGCGCAGCGCGAGGATTTCGCCCATGAGCGACAAGATATACGACAAGGCCGAAGCCACTGCCGATGCCTGGCGCGAGCTGGCGGCAAAGCAAATGCGCGGCGGCAGCGTCGACGACCTGGTGTGGCACACCGCCGAGGATATTCCGGTCAAACCCCTGTATACGGCGGAGGACATCAGGGACCTGCCCTACGCCGACACCATGCCGGGCATGTCGCCCTATATCCGCGGCCCCCAGGCGACGATGTATACCGGGCGGCCCTGGACCATACGCCAGTACGCCGGGTTCTCCACTGCGGAGGAATCCAACGCCTTCTATCGCAAGGCGCTGGCCGCCGGCGGCCAGGGTGTTTCGGTGGCCTTCGACCTGGCCACCCACCGCGGTTATGACTCGGATCACCCGCGGGTGGCCGGGGACGTGGGCAAGGCGGGTGTGGCGATCGATTCCGTCGAGGACATGAAAATCCTGTTCGACGGTATCCCGCTGGACAAGGTGTCCGTCTCCATGACCATGAACGGCGCGGTGCTGCCGGTGCTGGCCGGTTATATCGTCGCCGCCGAGGAGCAGGGTGTAAGCCAGGAGCAGCTGACCGGCACCATCCAGAACGACATCCTGAAAGAATTCATGGTGCGCAACACCTACATCTACCCGCCCACGCCCAGCATGAAGATCATCGGCGACATCATCGCCTACTGCTCCGGCCACATGCCGCGCTTCAATACCATCTCCATTTCCGGCTACCACATCCAGGAAGCCGGGGCGAATGCCGCGCTGGAGCTGGCCTATACCCTGGCGGACGGCAAGGAGTACATTCGCACCGCGATCGCCGCGGGTCTGGATATCGACGACTTCGCGCCCCGCCTGTCATTTTTCTGGGGCATCGGCATGAATTTCTACATGGAGATCGCCAAGATGCGCGCGGCGCGCCTGCTGTGGGCCCGCATCGTCGGCGAGTTCAACCCCAGGAATCCCAAGAGTTCCATGCTGCGCACCCACAGCCAGACCTCCGGCTGGTCGCTGACCGAGCAGGACCCCTACAACAACGTGGTGCGCACCACCATCGAGGCCATGGCGGCGGTATTCGGCGGCACCCAGTCGCTGCACACCAACGCCCTGGATGAGGCCATAGCCCTGCCCACGGAGTTTTCCTCGCGCATCGCCCGCAACACCCAGCTGGTGATCCAGGAAGAAACCGGCATCACCCGGGTGGTGGATCCCTGGGGCGGCTCCTACATGATGGAAAGCCTGACCCAGGACATGGCCGACAAGGCCTGGGAGCTGATCGAGGAGGTCGAGCTGGCCGGCGGCATGGCCAAGGCCATCGAGACCGGCATGCCCAAGCTGCGCATCGAGGAGGCGGCGGCCAGGAAGCAGGCGCGCATAGACCGCGGCGAGGATGTGATCGTCGGCGTCAACAAGTACCGCCTCGACAAGGAAGACCCGGTCGATATCCTCGATATCGACAACGAGGCGGTGCGCGAGTCCCAGCTGGCGCGCCTGGCCAGTATCCGTGCCAGCCGCGACGAGGCGGCGGTAGAGGCTATACTCGAGGACATATACCAGTGCGCGGTCAGCGGCAAGGGTAACCTGCTCGAGCTGGCCATCGAGGCGACCCGCCGTCGCGCCACCGTAGGGGAGATCTCTTTCGCCATGGAACGTGAATTCGGTCGCTTCAACGCCCAGGCCCAGACCGTGTCGGGCGTCTACGGTTCGGCTTTCCAGCAGGACGAGAACTGGCAGGCCATCAGCAAGGACATCGAGGCGTTCGTTGCGAAACACGGTCGCCGCCCGCGCATGCTGGTGTGCAAGATGGGCCAGGACGGCCACGACCGCGGCGCCAAGGTGGTGGCCACGGCCTTCGCCGATGTCGGTTTCGATATCGACCTGTCACCCATGTTTTCCACTCCCGAGGAAGTGGCCCGCCAGGCCATCGAGAACGACGTGCACGTCGTGGGCGCCTCCTCCCTCGCGGCGGGCCACAAGACCCTGGTGCCGCAGCTGGTGGAAGAGCTGCGCAAGCAGGGCGCGGACGAAATCGTGGTGATCGCCGGCGGCGTTATTCCCAAGCAGGACTACGATTTCCTCTACAACGCCGGAGTCAAATGCATCTTCGGCCCCGGCACCCCGATCCCGATCTGCGCGCGAGAAGTGCTGGATGCGGTGAATAAAGCGCAGGGCTGATGAATAGCGCAATCTGAAAGACTGACATCGGTGCAAAGGACTGCTTTGTATCCTTGGGCGCATTACCACGCCCCGCGCCGTCACGCATGGGTTTGGCGGAAACGCCAAAAAGCGTACATCCATGTACAGGCTCGGCGGCCGCCATCCATGGCCGCCGACGTTCCGCCAAACCCATGCGTGACGGCGCGGTGCTCTGTGCTATTTCTCGGCATTTGATCTGGCGGTATGGCCGGTCTGCATTACGACAGCCGCGGCATTCCGGACCGAAACAATGCGCTATGGACAACGGTCTTTTCGCCTAATGCTCTGATTGGATTCGGTAACGATACGAGCGACTCGGCCAGTGGTTCTACCGTTGGCGGAACGTCGGCCGCCATGGATGGCGGCCGCCGAGCCTGTACATGGATGTACGCTTTTTGGCGTTTCCGACAACGGTAGAACCACTGGCCGAGGCGCGATTCCATAGCACGGATAAAAAACACCACCAGACCCAAAACGCCACCCCAGCAGGTATAATCCCACCCCAATGACGACATTCAACCTACAGGCACTCCTCGACGGCAACCGCCGTGCGCTCGCCAAGGCGATCACCCTGGTGGAGAGCAAGCTGGAGTCGCACCGGGAGCAGGCCCAGGTCGTGCTGGAGCAGGTGCTGCCGCACAGCGGCAACAGCATCCGCATCGGGATCACCGGCGTGCCCGGGGTGGGTAAATCCACCTTTATCGAGGCCTTCGGGCTGTACCTCATATCCCTGGGCAAGCGCGTCGCGGTGCTGGCGGTGGACCCCAGTTCGCCGATTGCCGGCGGCTCCATTCTGGGTGACAAGACCCGGATGGAAGAGCTGTCCCGGCGGGACGAGGCATTTATCCGGCCCTCGCCTGCGGAAGGCAATCTCGGGCGGCGTTGCGCAAAAAACCCGCGAGACCATGCTGCTGTGCGAAGCCGCCGGCTACGACGTGATCCTGGTTGAAACCGTGGGTGTCGGCCAGAGCGAATACCAGGTCGCGGGGATGGTGGATTTTTTCATGGTACTGATGCTGCCCGGCGGCGGCGATGAATTGCAGGGCATCAAGAAGGGTATCCTGGAACTGGCGGATGCGCTGGTGATCAACAAGGCCGACGGCGAGAGCGAGAACCTGGCGAAGTTGAGCAAAACCCATTACACCAGTGCCATGAACCTGCTGCGCCACACCAGTTTCTGGACGCCCAGGGTCATGACCTGCTCTGCCCTCAAGTCGGTGAATATCGACGCGGTGTGGGGCATGGTGGTGGATTACGAGGTGCAGGCGCGGGAGCAGGATGTATTCCGCGCCAAGCGCGCGCGCCAGAACCGCGACTGGATGCACCAGTTGGTCAACGAGATGTTGCTGCTGCGGCTGAAGCAGAACCCGGCGGTGAAGAAGATGCTGCCACTGCTGGAGCAACAGGTGGAAAGCTGCGAGATCACCGCGTATTCCGCCGCACGGCGCATAATGGACCAGCTCTAGTCGGTGCTGCGAGCCTCGCCATGCGATTTTACCCGCTGGAAAAACTGATCAACCTGCACGATTCCTACGCTCGCAATTTCAAGATCGATAACCTGCATCTACTGCTGCTCCAGCGCAGCGGCGAGCGCTTTCTCATCGAGGGTCGCTGCCCCCACCGCGGCCATCCGCTGGATGTGGCCAGCTTCGACGGCGGCGTGATCCAGTGCGCCCTGCACCATTACCGCTTCGCCGTCGCCGACGGGCGGTTGATGCACGCCACCGAGGAACCGTGCCGGGGCCTGCGCAGCTATCAACTGGTGTACGAGGGCAATGAAGTCGGGGTGATGCTCGACGTTTAGCCCTCGGGCAGTCCCCAATCCGGGGCGCTGTCCAGCAGCGGTGCCAGCGTAGGCATCAGCGCCCCCAGCAGCCGCACCGGCAGCCCGCTGGTGAACTCGTATTGCGCCGCCTGCTCGCCGGGCACGAAGGCGGTGATGGTGCCGTAGAAGCGGTCGTCGATCATGAAGACAAAGGTCGCGACGCGATTGACCACCCGGGAGGAGATCAGGCGGCCTGGCGAGGCGTAGACCTCGAAGCGGTGATCACCGGTGCCGGTCTTGCCGCCGACCAGGTGGCGCGTGCCGTCGGGGCGGGTCACGAAATTCTGCAGTGCGCGCGCGGTGCCATTTTCAGCTACATCGATCAGCGCCCTGCGCGCCTCGGCCGCCACCTCGGGGACAAGTACGCGCCGGCCCGCAACCGGCACAGCGCTGAACTGCGTTTCATAGGGCGTGCCCGCTGCGAAATGCAGACCCTCGATGAGGAATGAGGGATAGCGGACGCCCCCGTTGATGACTATGCCCATCAGTTCCGCAAGCGCGGCGGGCCGATCGCCGGCGCTGCCGATCGCGGTCGCCAGGGAAGGGGTCAGCGAGGCGAAGGGATAACCCAGGCGCTGCCATTGCCTGTGCAGTTCCTGGAATGCCTCGATCTCCAGCAGGTCGAGGATGCGCTTGTCCTGGGCGTGCCTGCGGCTGGTTTTCATCAGCCATCGATAGACTTCCTGGCGCGCCTCCGCCGATGCCGCCAGGGCCTCGCTCATGCTGGCCTCGGGGTGTCGCTGCAGGTATTCGATCAGCCACAGCTCCAGCGGGTGCACCCGTGCCAGGTAGCCGCGATCGTTGAGATTGAATTTCTCGGGAGGATAGCGATTGAACACCTCTTCCAGGGCCGCCGGCGTGTAGCTCTCCTGCGGCACGTAGCGCGCCATCCAGGGAGCCATGTCCTGCGCCTGCATCCCGGGCCAGGCCGAGCGCAGCGCGATTACCACCGCGCGCGGAGAGACCCTGACGCCATCGAGCAGCGCTTCGAGGGCCTCGTCGCGGGATTTGCCTTGATACTTCCGGTAGAAGCGGCGCAGGAAAACACTGCCCTCGCGATCGGCGAAGCGGCGCAGGTATTCCTCTCTTGCCGGGTCGTCGGCATTCTCCAGCAGCCGCGCGGTGGTCGAGGGTGCGCGGTACATGTAGTGATCGATGATCTCGCGCATCATGCGGATGAATACCAGGTTGACCGAGCGCCGCATGGCCTCAGCCACGGTCAGTATGCTGTTGTTGTCCCGCTTCTCGAAATTGGCGAAGGTGTGGACCCCGCCCCCCGTGTAAAAGGTTTGCCCGGTGCCGGCGGAGTATTTTCGCTGCATCGCCGCGGCCAGGGTGGATTCCAGGCTCGCGCCGGGATTGGCGCGCAGGTGGTCGACCACCCAGCTGCCCAGCCGGTCGCGCCGGTGCAGTTGCAGCCGCGCCAGCTCGGCGGCGGGCAGCGCGCTGTAGCTGGCGTGCGCCGCGCTGATCAGCTCCAGCCAGCTGACCAGGGTACGCAGTTTGGCGGTGGAACCCAGATCGAGTTTTGCCCCGGTATTGATATCCAGCGGCTGGTCCAGATTGTCGGCGTTGACGCGCAGCCGGTTGAAACCCTCGCCGCGCTCGTACAGGGTCAGGCTGTAGATCACCTTGGCCGGATCATTGGCCCGCAGCAGCCGGGCGCCGGTCAGCCCGAGTTCCTCGATACGCTCGGGCCTGGCCAGGGAGCGCAGGAAATCGGTTACGGCCAGCTGCACCCTGGCATCCAGGGTGGTTCGCGCTGTCAGGTCGAAGCGATCGAGTTCGTAAAGACTGCGCACGTCGAGCAGGGACAGCAGGCGGGTGCGGGCGAGATTAACCCCCTTCTGGCCGGTGAAATCGATTACCGATGAGGACCTGGGCGGCTCGCGCAGCGTCAGCGGTGTCGCCAGCGCCGCCTGGGCAAGATCCTGCGGAATCACGCCCTCGCTCGCCATGCGTCGGAGGTAACTGTCGGTGAGCTTTGCCAGTGCAGCGGTGTCGCGGCCGAGGTAGTAACTCGGGCGGCGCACCGAGAGTATCAGGCTGAGCGCCTGCTTGTAGTAATACGCGCGTTCTGCCAGCGGCGCCGAGGAGGACGACAGGACGCGATTGGCCGCGGCGGCATCGCTGCCATACCAGGCCTGCAACCCGTCGCCCAGGCTGCTGACCTCGCCAAAACCCGGCTGCGCGGCGAGCGGCAGCGAGTTGAGATAATTCAGCACCAGGTTGCGCCGCGCCGGGAGCGTGGCGGGGCCCTGGCTGTAAACGCGCAAACTGGCCGACGCCATCTGGTAGAGCTTGTCGCGGGCATCGTGGGTGATGCCGTCGGGGGAGTGGCGGAACTTCTCGAGCTGGGTAGCGAGGGTGCTGGCGCCGAACACCTTGTGTTCGCGCCCGAAGGCTTTCAGCACCTGCTGCGTAATTGCCATGGCCAGCCGCTCCCAGTCGACAACCGGGTTCATGTTGGGACGCGTGGCGTCGAGTAATTCCCGGTCCTCCACGTACAGCAGCGCCTGCACGACCAGTGGGGGAATCGACTCGAAGTCGGGATAGACCATGCGCGGGTAGCGGGCCCGCTGGATCACGGCGCCGTTCATGTCCAGCAACTCCAGCCCGGTCTGGCTCTTTTCCGGGTAGACGTTGAACACGCCGCGGGCCGCCAGTTCACTCAGGCGCCGCGAGGGCACCGCCTGCCGCTCGATGCCGTAGCCGCTGGTGAGCAGCCGCTGCTGGAACTCGGGCAGCTCCGCATAACCCAGCCGCACATCCCAGGGGCCGCGGTCGGGAATCACTGGTTCGCGGGCAGCCCCGGGTTCCACCTGGTAGTCGATGCCGGCCGCGAAATCCGCGAGCCAGCGCGATTGCAGGGTACCGTTGCGCATCTCGTCGTGGGCCAGGAAGGCCAGTGCCAGCGTGCCACCCAGCACAACCACGCCGAGGGTTATCCGCAGCAGCGGCGCGAACACCCGGCGCCAGAGGCCGGCCGACGCGCGCGGGCGCGCCGCAGGGCGACGCGATCCCGCTGGGGCCTTGCCGCGGGCGCGGCCTGCGGGGGCGCGCCGGGCGTCCGGTTTGCGTCCCGCTATCACGGCCAGGTTGCGCGCCAGTGCGGCAGTTGTAGTGCGCAAGAATCTATTTGCATCGTCCCTGTAGATTGCTTGAATCGGCACCCCGGGTCAAAAGCCGTACAGCGCTTTTCTTTCGGGATCCTTGTCCGCAATCAAGCGCGCCAGGTCGACCATCACCTTGCACTGCTTCCACGAGGCGTCGTCCTGCATCTTGCCATCCACCATGACCGCGCCCGAACCATCGGGCAGGGCCTCGAGCACGCGCTTCGCCCAGATCACCTCGTCGGCGGGGGGGCTGAACACGTTCCTGGCGATCTCGATCTGGCTGGGGTGCAGTGACCAGGCGCCCACGCAGCCCATCAGGAAGGCGTTGCGGAACTGGTCCTCGCAGGCCAGCGGGTCGTCGATGGCGCCGAAGGGCCCGTAGAAGGGCAGGGCGCCGACACTGACACAGGCGTCCACCATGCGCCCCATGGTGTAGTGCCACAGGTCCTGGGCATGGGTGCCGCGGGCCGCGTCCGGGTTGGCCGGGTCGGGGTCGTCGCGCACCAGGTAGCCGGGGTGGCCACCGCCGATGCGGGTGGTTTTCATGCGCCGCGAGGCGGCCAGATCCGCCGGGCCCAGGCTCATGCCCTGGATGCGGGGGCTGGCGTTGGCGATCTCCTCCACGTTGGCCACCCCCAGCGCGGTCTCCAGCAGGCAGTGCAGCAGGATCGGTTTTTTCAGTCCGGCCCTCGCCTCCAGTTGGGCGATCAGCTGGTCGGCGTAGTGGATGTCCCATGCCCCCTGCACCTTGGGCAGCATGATGACATCGACCTTGTCGCCCACCTCGGTGACGATGCGGGTGACATCGTCGAGGAACCAGGGGCTGTCCAGGCTGTTGACCCGGGTCCACAGCTGGGTGTCGCCGAAGTCATTGTCCCGGGCGATCCGGATGAAGCCTTCCCGGGCCGCTTCCTTGTTCTCGATGGCGACGGCGTCCTCCAGGTTGCCCAGCAGGATATCCACCCGGGTGGCGATGCCGGGCGCCTTTTCCGCCATTTTGGGATTGCTGGGGTCGAAGAAGTGGATCATGCGCGAGGGGCGCACGGGGATATCGCGCAGGGGTGCGGGCGCTCCCAGTGACAGCGGTTTGAAGAAATCTCGTGGACTGCGCATGCTGACCTCCTGGTCTCTACCTTGGGAATTGATGCTCTGCAAGCAGGCGCTGGCGCAGGGCTTCGAGCTGTTCGAACAGCGACAGCTTGTCCCCCGCCAGCTGCTCCAGGATGGCCCGCTCGCCACCCAGCCGGTTGACGCCGTGGCTGCCGAACTCCTCCTGCAGGCGTTTCAGCAGCCACTGGGCCTGGTAGCCCCGGCGCCGCTCGTGTAAGCGCTTACTATTGCGAATAACCTTACCGTGGGCGGCCAACGTGTCGGCCAGGGCCTCGATACCGGTGCCGGCGGTGGCGCTGGCTGACAGTACCGGCACTTCCCAGTCGCCGTCGGTGTGGGCCCGGCCCAGGGCTGTGCCCAGTTCCGAGAGGGTGCGCCGGGCCACCGCGCCCATGTCCTCCTTGTTGACCACCAGCACATGGGGCACCTCGAGGATGCCGGCCTTGAGGAACTGGACGCTGTCACCGGACCCGGGCTGGGCCACGAAGCAGGTGGTGTCGCACAGGCGCGAGACATCGATCTCGCGCTGGCCCACGCCCACGGTTTCGATCATTACCACATCGAAGGCGGCGAGCATCACCAGGCTCATCGGCCACACTTCGGCGCTGAGGCCGCCGAATTCGCCGCGGCAGGCCAGGGAGCGGATGAACACGCCATCGTCGTCGGCGCAGGTTTTCATCCGCAGCCGGTCTCCCAGCAGGGCGCCGCCGCTGACGGGGCTGGAGGGGTCCACCGCCAGCACGCCCACCCTCAGGCCGCGCCGGCGCCACACGCCGATAAGTGCGGCGGTGAGGCTGGACTTGCCGGCGCCGGGTGGGCCGGTCATGCCGATCAGGTGACCTTCATCGCCGGTTTGACTGGCCTGCAACTGTTTCAGGAATTCCGCTGCCTGGCGGCGGGAATCGCCGCGCCGGTCATCCAGCAGGTTCAATGCCCTGGCCAGCGCCGGGCGCTCGCCCCGCCGCACGGCAGCAGCCAGTCGGGCGGGGTCCAGGTTGAACGCCGGCTGGGTCACCTGTGCGGCTACGCCAGTTCTTCCAGGCCGTTGCGGCGGCGAATGATGTTGACCAGCCTGGTCATGATCGCGTTCATGTCCACGTCCTTGGGAGTGAATACCGCCTCCACGCCCCTGGCCAGCAGCTGGCGGGCGTCGTCCTCCGGAATAATGCCGCCGATGATCAGCGGCACCTCGCCGGCGCCGATTTTCGCCAGCTCCGCCTGGATATCCGCCACCAGCTCGAGGTGGCTGCCGGAAAGCACCGACAGTCCGATCAGGTGAACCCCCTCCTCCTGCGCCGCCCGGGCGATCTGGGACGGGGTCAGGCGAATGCCCTCGTAGACGATTTCAAAGCCCGCGTCGCGGCCCTTCACCGCGATCTGCTCGGCGCCGTTGCTGTGGCCGTCGAGGCCGGGCTTGCCGATCAGCAGCCGCAGCGGCCGGCCCAGTTCCTCGCCGGTGCGGCGCACCCTGGCGCGCACCGCGTCCATCGCCGCGGAGCCCGCCTGGCCCGCCAGGGCGATGTCGATGCCGGTGGGGGCGCGGTACTCGCCGAACACCTCCCGCAGCACCTGGCTCCACTCGCCGGTGGTGACGCCAGCCCGGGCGCAGGCGATGGAGGCGGGCATGATGTTGGCGCCACCGACCGCGGCGGCGCGCAGTTGCGCCAGCGCGTCGGCGACCGCCGCCTGGTCGCGGCTGGCGCGAAACGCCTGCAGCGCCGCGATCTGGTCGCGTTCCGCCTGCACGTCCACTTTCATGATGCCGGCGTCGGCGCCGGCGGTGAGGGGCGATTCCGCGGTCTCGCGGAAGCAGTTCACGCCGACGATTTTCAGCTCGCCGCTCTCGATGTCGCGCATCCTGCGGGTGTGGCTCACCACCAGCTCGCGCTTGACGTAGCCGCTCTCGATAGCCTGCACCATGCCGCCCTGCTCCGCCACCCGCGCCATTTCGGCCTCGGCGCCGGCAATCAGCGCCTGCACCTTCGCCTCGATCACGGGGGAGCCGTCGAACAGGTCGCCGTATTCCAGCAGGTCCGTTTCCAGCGCCAGCACCTGCTGCATGCGCAGGGCCCACTGCTGGTCCCAGGGCCGGGGCAGGCCCAGCGCCTCGTTCCAGGCGGGCAGCTGGATGGCCCGCGCCCGGGCGTTTTTCGACAGGGTGACCGCCAGCATTTCCAGCACGATGCGCTGCACGTTGTTCTCCGGCTGGGACTCGGTCAGCCCCAGGGAGTTGACCTGTACCCCGTAGCGGAAGCGCCGCTGCTTCTCGTCGTCAACCCCGTAGCGCTCCCGCGCCAGCTTGTCCCACAGGGCGCCGAAGGCGCGCAGCTTGCAGGTTTCCTCCACGAAGCGAATACCGGCGTTGACGAAAAAGGAGATGCGCCCGACTACCGCCGCGAAGCGCTCCGGGGGGATCTGGCCTGAATCACGCACCGCGTCGAGGATGGCGATGGCGGTGGACAGGGCGTAGGCGAGCTCCTGGGTGGGCGTGGCGCCTGCCTCCTGCAGGTGGTAGCTGCAGATATTGGTGGGGTTCCACTTCGGAATATTCTCGACGGTGTAGGCGATGAGGTCGGTGGTGAGGCGCACCGAGGGCGCGGGCGGGAAGATATAGGTGCCGCGGGACAGGTACTCCTTCAGCACGTCGTTCTGGGTGGTGCCCTCCAGCTTTGCGGGATCCACGCCCTGGCGCTCGGCCACCGCCACGTACAGGGCCAGCAGCCAGGGCGCGGTGGCGTTGATGGTCATGGAGGTGTTCATCTGGTCCAGCGGGATCGGGTCGAACAGGGCCTCCATGTCGCCGATATGGTCGATCGGCACGCCCACCTTGCCCACTTCGCCGCGGGCCAGCGGGTGATCCGAGTCGTAGCCGGTCTGGGTGGGCAGGTCGAAGGCCACCGACAGCCCGGTCTGCCCCTTGCCCAGGTTCATCCGGTACAGCTCGTTGGAGGCCTTCGCCGAGGAGTGGCCGGAGTAGGTCCGCATCAGCCACGGCCGATCCCGTTTCACAGTGTCCTGGCTCACAGTCTTGTCCTCAGCCGGCGCTTGATCAGCAGGCGTCGCTCGATTTCAAAAATCTTGTCGGGGATCTTGTCCTTGCCCAGCTCGCGCTTGGCGTCTTCCTTGATGAACAGGTCGGCGCCGTACTGCTCGAGGGCGGCGGCGGCGGAGATATTCTTCACGCCGATCAATTGCATGGTGACCACCGCGAACTCCGCCGCCCCGGGCGCGTCTTCCACCGCGAGGATGCGGCTCAGCGCCCCCACGGTGTCGCCGGCGAAGGCGGGCTGGGTGTGGTAGCCCTCGGTGAAGCCCAGCTCCCACACCGCGTGTTCGCTGACGTCGCGACTGGCCAGGCCGTCCAGCCAGGCGAACACCAGGCCGCCGTAGACGATGGGCTCGCCGCTCATCTTGCCGGACAGGCCGCTGGAGAAGATGCGGTCGAAGTGCAGGGGGTGGCTGTTGCCCACCAGGTAGGTGAGCGCCATGTGCTCCTCGGTAATGGTGCGGCCGTTGGCGTGGACGATGATGTCGCCCGGGGCTGAAGTCCTCGACATAGGTGTTGGGGCCGGTGAGCCCCGGGCGTAGCTGCCGCCGCTGAGCGGCAGCTCTATGCGCGGCGCGGTCTCGCCGGGAAAGGGCGCGGTCACGGCCGGCGCGGGTGTGGTGGGCAGGCGGTCGCCGCGCCGGGCCACCATGATCTTGCGCTCGTACTGCAGTACGACCCGGTCGTCCTGGTTGACGCCCACGGTGCGGATGCGGGCGATGCCCGGCTTGTCCGGCCCCCGGTCCTTGCGCTCCAGCACCTTGGTGAAGGCGCGCAGGGTATCGCCCGGGTAGACCGGGCGCAGGAACTGCACCTGGTAGTAGCCGAGATTGGCGATCGCCTTTTCCGAATCGTTCTGCACGCCCAGCGACAGGGTGACATTGAACACCATCTGCGGGCTGGCCGGCAGATCGCTGAAACCGTGGGCGAGCGCGTACTGCGGGTTCAGGTAGAGCGGGTTGGCCTGCATGAAGGTGCGGGCGAAATCGAGCATGCCTGCGCGGTCGAAGGTGAAGCCGCGGGGGTGCTCGAACACCTGGCCCGGCTCCAGTTCATCCAGGTAGCGGCCGTACTGGGGCTGGCGGACGCGCGCCAGGTCCACCGGCACCTGCGCCGCGATTTCCGGCTGGGGGTGCAGTTGCAGTGTCAGGCCTTGGGAGAGTGACATGAGCGGGCTCCTCAGGCAGCGCTTTCGAGCAGGGAACGGGCGATGACTTTCAGCGCCAGGGTTTCCTCGGCGCCCTCGAAGATCGACAACACCCGCGCATCGACGAAGTAGCGGCTGACCGGCATTTCCTCCGCGTAACCCATGCCGCCGTGGATCTGCAGGGCCTCCCGGGTGAGCCACTCGGCGGTCTTGCAGGTGAACAGCTTGGCGCCGCTGGCCTCCATGTCGCCGGTGCCCTCGTCCATCAGCTGGGCGACATCGTAGGTGATCTGGCGGCAGGCGGCCAGGTGCGCGGCCATGCGGGCCAGTTTGACCCGGGTGAGCTGGTAGTCGGCGATCGGCGTGGCCGAACACCACGCGCTCCTTGGAGTAGGAGATCGCTTTCTCGAAGGCGGCGCGCATCACGCCCACCGCCCGCGCCGGCGGTCTGGATGCGGCCGCCGGCGAACCCGGCCATGGCGTAGTAAAAGCCCTTGCCCTCGCCCTCGGCGCCGCCCAGCATGTTGGCCGCAGGCACGAAGAAATCGTCGAAGAACAGCTCGTAGGAGTGCATGCCGCGGTAGCCGATGGTGGCGATGGCGCGGCCGGTCAGCTTGCCGCCGGTGGCCGGCGTCACCTCGAATTCGTGGCCGTCGCTGCAGGGCTTCTCCACCAGGAACATGGACAGGCCCTTGTAGCCCTGGGCGGGGTCGGGATCGGTGCGCGCCAGCACCATCAGCACCCCGGCCTTGCCGCCGAAGGTGCACCAGGTCTTGGCGCCGTTGAGCAGCCAGCCGCCCTCGACCGGGCTGGCCTTCAATTTGACGCCCGCCACATCGGAGCCGTAATTGGGCTCGGTGACCGCCACCGCGCACAGGGGTTCGCCGACGGCCAGTTGCGGCAGCCAGTGCTGCTTCTGCTCCTCGGTGCCGCCCTTGAGCAGCGCGCGGGCGAGAATCTCCGGGCGGGTGATCAGGCTGCCCGCGGCGCCCAGTGAGCCCCGGGACAGCTCCTCGGTGACCACGATCATGCCCAGGGTGTCCTCCTTGTCATCCTCCTGCAGGCCGCCGTAGCTGTCGGGGATCGACAGGCCGAACATGCCCATTTCCTTCAGCGGCTCGAGGATGGCGTCGGGAATGATGAGGTCGTGGCGATGCACCTCCTCGGCCAGCGGCTTCACCACCTCATCCGCGAATTGGTGAAAGGTATCGCGCATCATGGTGTAGCGCTCTTCGAGCAGGTCCGGGCCCAGGTCGGCGCCCCGGTCCACTACCTGCTGGCCGATGGCGGCGATATTGGCTGCGCTCAGCTGGTCCGCCAGGAATGCGGCGTTGTCAGCAAGCACCGCGGCGATTTCCGCGTCGGACAGCTCGAAGTCCGCCAGGCGAGCTCGCAGGCGCGCGCAGCTGGCGCTGGTGGCCTCGGCGCAGAACAGGGCGCAGAGCCGGCTGGTGTACTCGTCGCGGCACTGCCTGGAGTGATCGAGCATGAAGCGGGCGGCACAACACTCCGCCCAGCACAGGGACAATTCATAGGAAACCAACTGGCAGGCATCCAGTTTCGGGTTGGACAGTTTGCCCCCATCGAGGGTTTTCGCCTTCAGTTTGCTGAGGGCGCGGTCGATGAGGCCCTGGGTGCCCTGCAGCATGGCGGCTGCCTGCTCGAGTAATTGCCCGCCTGTAGGGGAGACGTCAGTCATGGTGCTTCCTGCCTTATTGCGATGGACGGTGCGGCAGCAGTGGCAGGACCCCGCGGGCCCTGCCCAGGTTGCCTGCTGGATGAGGCCGGCCATTTTATCGCCCGGGGCAGGGGCATACAACCGTGGCGGCGGATTGAAACTGCGGCGTTTTTGATGGGCGCAAAGCGTGTCCAGCCGCAAACCCTGGCCGGCCTTGCCTGCACCGCGCGCGTTTCTGTATGCTGGCAGGCCTTGAAAATCCAGCGCCAGTTTCCCCACCTTTACCGCCGAGGAGTCCACTTTATGTCCATCAGGCCGCGCCGTTCCCTGCTCTATATGCCCGGTTCCAACGCGCGGGCGCTGGACAAGGCCAGGTCGCTGCCCGCCGACGGCCTGATCCTCGACCTGGAAGACGCGGTGGCGCCGGATGCGAAAGCACTGGCGCGGGAGCAGATCGTCGCCGCCCTGGCCGAGGGCGGCTACGGCCATCGCGAGCTGCTGGTGCGCATCAATGCCCTGTCCACTCCCTGGGGCGCGGACGACCTGCGGGCGATCGCCGCCGCCAGTGTCCCGCCGGATGCGATACTGATTCCCAAGGTGTCCACCGCCGCGGATGTGCTCGAGGCGATCGGGGCCTTCGAGGCCGCGGGCGGCGCGGCGAGCGTCGATTTCTGGTTGATGATCGAGACCCCGCTTTGCATCCTCAATATCAAGGAGGTCACCGGCGCCCACCCGCGCCTGAAGGGCATCGTGATGGGAACCTCGGACCTGTCCAAGGACACCCGGGTGCGCCACACCCGGGACCGGCTGGGCTTCATGGCCGCCCTCAACCTCAGCGTCTACGCCGCCCGGGCCCACGGCCTGGAGGTGATCGACGGCGTCCACCTCGACCTGGACGACGACGCCGGCCTGCAGGCGGCCTGCGTGCAGGGCAGGGAGCTGGGCTTCGACGGCAAGAGCCTGATCCACCCGAAGCAGATCGCCGCCGCCAATGCCGTGTTCGCGCCGGATCGGGCGGAGCTCGACCAGGCCCGGGCGATCATCGACTGCTGGCGCGAGGCGGAAGCGCAGGGCAAGGGAGTGGTGGTGCTGAACGGCCGCCTCGTGGAAAACCTCCATGTGGAGGAGGCCAAACGCCTGCTGGAGCTGGGGGAGGCCATCGCCCGGGTCAGCTGATGGCTGCCGGGGGACTCGCAGGTGGTGAATCCTTTTAATTATAGGGCGGAGCTCTGATGCGGCTGTCATATCGTATCGTGAATGTTTTTACACAGAGCATGGCTCCTGCGATTCCAGTGCTTCCATCGTCCATGGCAGTCACCCGGAACAGCGGCAAGCTCAGCGGAAATCCGTTGTGCGTATTCGAAGATGCACGCGGTCTTGATGACGCGCAAATGCAGGCACTGGCTCTGCAATTCAATCTCTCCGAAACTACTTTTCTTTTTCCATCGGATAGTGCGCATGCGCGTGTACGCATATTCTCGCCCAGCTACGAAATGCCATTCGCAGGTCATCCGACGCTCGGCACCGCATTCGTCGTCGATTCGTTACAGCAACGCGGCCGCAAGCGTACGTCTTCGCCGACACTGGCAGCGATACACTGCTCTCACGTTTCTTCTTCACCAAAACCGGCTCGGTCATCGAAGACCCAGCCACCGGCAGCGCCACGGCGAATCTTGGCGGTTGGTATCTAGCAGGTTCGCCTTCATTACCGCTGGTCAAAATCATTTCTCAGGGTGAACTGGCGGGCCGACCGTCCACCCTGCGCCTTCGCATCGATACCGCACGTTCCATTTTTGTGGCGGGCGAGGTGGTTGAGTTGGGGGCCGGGTCGATCAATCTGTAGGCGGGGTGACGCCGGACTTGTTCCGGGTGGCTCACCAGAAAGTAACCGCTCGACCTTCGTATCCTTCCGGATAACAATACGGGACGCCCACCAAAATCCCATCAAAACCGCCCGATCCCTTGGTAGCCAGGCATGCCGGCCGATAACATAAGCACCTGACTTGTTACATCGACGGTGGTCGGGTTTGACTTTTCGTCGCCAGTCCCAGGTAGAGCTTGACCAGGCACCCCACTATCACCGTAACACCCGTTGCATGCACTCGGATGAACGCGGCTGGAGAAAATACGCCAATGGCGTATAATGCCCACCCATGGTAATCATTGAAACCAGCCTGTTTACCAAGCTGATCAATACCATGATGACTGATGAAGAGTATCGGGCATTGCAGGAGGCGCTAGTAAGCCGACCAGGGCTGGGCGATCTGATCCCCGGTAGTGGCGGCCTCAGAAAAGTACGCTGGAGTATGCCCGACCAGGGTAAGCGTGGCGGCGTACGGGTTATCTACTATTGGGCGGTTGCTGATGGGCATATCCGTATGCTGTATATGTATCCCAAGGGAAAGCAGGCAAATCTGACGCGGGATCAGCTCAAGCAACTGCGAACAATTGTTGAGAGGTGGTAATCGTGGATAAGGAGCAGTTCGAGGAACTCGTAGCCAGCGTTCTGGAGATGGACGAGATCGTAAAGGGTGGAAAAAAGGCGTCGCGCCGTTTTGAAATCCCAGACCCGGAAGTCAAGGCCATTCGTGACCGTCTCGGCGTATCGCAGGACACATTTGCAATCATACTGGGTGTCAGCAGACGCACAGTGGAGAATTGGGAGCAGGGTCGACGCCATCCGACCGGCGCCGCACGTTCGCTACTGCGGATTGTTGAGGCAGATCCGGAGCACGCCCTGCGAGCCCTGCGCGCATCGTGACCCGCGCCCTGTCCTCCACCCGGCCAAAATCCAGCCTCCCGGCAAGGCAGTAACCGCAATCGTCACTTCCGCGCCAAAACATTGATCCAGTCGCTACATCGCGCGGCGCGCTCGCGCTAGAGTCTGGCCCTCGAGTGCGCGCCCGGAGGACCCATGGAAAAGCTCAGTTCCCAGGATGCGGGCTTTCTCAGGATTGAGTCAGCCCACTGCCCGTTTCATGTCGCCGGGCTGATGATCCTCAAGTTACCCGCCAATGCATCCAGTAACTACTTGCGACAACTGGTGCGCAAGTGCGGCCGTTTGAACGAGCTGTGGCCGGTCTTCAACAAGAAGCTGCATAACCCGGAGAACCTTGCGGAGGCCGCCTGGGTCGCCGCCGCTGACTACCACCCGGAGCGGCATGTATTCCACTACAGCCTGCCCCAGCCCGGGCGCATGCAGGACCTGCTGGCCCTGGTCACCCGCGCGCATGAACGCCCGCTGGATCGGTCGCGCCCCCTGTGGGAGGTGCATGTAATCGAGGGCCTCGGCCGCGGCAGGTTCGCCCTGTACTGCAAGGTTCACCACTCCCTGGTGGACGGGGTTGGGGCGATGGGGATGATGGAGGCGCTGCTCAACAGCTCCCCCTCCAGGCGGCTCGATTTCAGCCGGGTTCCCCCGCCGGTGGAAAAACACGAGGGCCACCACTCGCTGTTCGAAACCCTGGGGGATATGACCAGGGGTCTGCTCAGCCAGTACCGGGCGCTGCCCGAGCTTTCCCGGCTGCTGGCGCATATGGGAGCTGATGCCCTGCAGGGAAAGCAGGATGTGATGCGCCTGCCGTTTACCGCCCCGCGCACCATTTTCAATACCCAGCTGGATTCCCGGCGCGCGATTATCCTCGGCGACCTGCCGCTGGCGGGGGTGAAGCAGATTGCCCGGGAGGCGGGGGGGACCATCAATGACGTGCTGGTCGCCGTGTGCGGCGGTGCCCTGAGGCGCTACCTGTCGGCCCAGGGAGCCCTGCCCAAAACCTCCCTGGTGGCCGGCATGCCGGTATCACTCAAGTCGGCCCAGGACGAGGCGGGCAACAAGCTCAGCTATATCATGAGCCCCTTTTTCACCGATGAGGCTAATGACCTGCGGCGCCTGCAGCGGGTGATCAAGGTGACCTCGGCCGCCAAGGCGGAACTGGGCCATATGTCGACCACCGCGGCCCAGGATTACTACGCGCTGATCATGGCGCCGGCGATTCTGCTCACGGTCACCGGCAATGCCGCCAGGGTGCGCCCGGCTACCAGCGCCATCCTGTCCAATGTGCCCGGTTCGAAGGAAAAACTTTACCTGGAGGGCGCCGAGCTCGAATACCTCTACCCCCTGTCGATAGTGACCGACGGGATGGGCCTGAATATCACGGTGGTCAGCTACGCGAAAAAATTGTGTATCGCCATCATCAGCTGCCCCACTGACCAGCCCGGCATAGAGGTCCTGGGCAAGCTGGTGAAGGACAGTTTCCGGGACCTGCAGGCGGCGGTACTGCGCTGACCAGCTTCAGCCGGCGTTCTCCCCGGCCAGCCAGCGCAACTGAGTCGCGCCCCGGCCCGGTGCGAGCAGGTCCGCCACCGCCGGCAGCAGCGCCGCGAGGGCCTGGTCGGTCTGCCAGGGGGCGTTCACGATCGCCATCCCCGACCCGTACATGCCGTCGGTCTCGTCCCGGTCCGCCACCGTCAGTTCGGTCAGCAGGATGCCCGGCAGAGCGGAGCGCTGCAGCGCTGCCAGCAGCTCCAGATGTCGCGCGGCGCCCAGCAGCGGGTACCAGATGGCATAGCTTGCATCGCCCCAGCGTTTGAACGCCGCCGCGGTAAGTGCCACGATTTGCCTGTACTCATCCTTTACCTCGTAACTCGGGTCCAGCAGCACCAGGCCGCGCCTGATCGGCGGCGGTACCAGGGCCGGGAGGCCCTCGTAGCAGTCCCTGGCATGCACGCTGATGCGGGAATCTCGCCGCAGGCTTTTTTTCAGGGCGAGTTGGGCCTGGGGGTGCAGTTCCAGCAGCAGCGCCCTGTCCTGTGGGCGCAGCCACTGGCCGGCGAGGGCCGGCGAGCCCGGGTAATGACGCAGACTGCCATCGGGATTCAGCGCCGCCACCGCCTCCAGGTAGGCTGTGAGCGCGGCCGGGCCGGGCTCCGCCCTGTGCGCCCAGAGCCTGCCGATGCCGGCGCGGAACTCGGACGTCCTGCGCGCCTCGGTGCCGGCCAGGTCGTAGACGCCAGCGCCGGCGTGGCAATCGATATAGCAGAACGGTTTGTCCTTGCGCAGCAGGGATTCAAACAGCACGCGCAGGCACAGGTGCTTGTGGACATCGGCGAAATTGCCGGCATGGTATTCGTGCTGGTAGCTCAGCATGGGCCCGCTATCAACAGGTATTTGTCGCCCGGGCTGCCGTCGGGCGCATTCACTCGCGCAGGCCCGGGCCCGATTGGTAGAGTGAGCAGCTGCTTATCCGGCGCTCGATCTCGCCCTGCACCAGGGCGTAGCTCGCACTGTCCAGGTCCTCGAAGCGGGATTTGAACTCCAGCTCCATGACGCCCTCGGGCAGCCGTGTAATGTCGGGCATATAACTCGCCTCCTGCAGCTGACGGCTCATAAACCGTTGCACGGCGGCGGCGTTCTTGCCCAGCGCCGCCTCCGCCAGTGATACCCCGGCCCGGTCCGCCAGCAGGTCGGCGAAGCTGAAGCC
Source organism: uncultured Gammaproteobacteria bacterium (assembly GCA_963700715.1). Taxonomy (GTDB): domain Bacteria; phylum Pseudomonadota; class Gammaproteobacteria; order Pseudomonadales; family Halieaceae; genus JARRPM01. The sequence continues at coordinate 232,523 of CAVOYP010000002.1, read as the reverse complement.
GGAGCCGCCGCGGGAGTCGTCCACTTCCTTGAAAACGCCGATAGCGTCCGCCAGTACGCCGCCGCCGGCGGCGGTGATGGCGGCGGAGATGCCGAAATGTTTGGCCAGGTCGTCCCTGCCCCGCAGCACCAGGTTGAGTTGGCTCGGCTCGGGCAATTCGGCGCCCTCGGGCCGGCCCACGAGGTGCTCGATGGAGTTGCCGCTGAGGGCCACGCCCAGTGCCAGCAGCAGGGCGCGGTTCTCCCCGCCGGCATCGCCGCCGCTGGCGCTGCGCTCCAGGGCCAGCTCAAACAGGGGCTGCAGCAGGCTGTCGAGGCTTGCCGCACCGCGGCCCAGGGACTCGGACAGGCGGGCGATTTCACTGTAATAGGCCAGGATCCGCTGGCGCTCCTGCTCCGGCAGCAACAGGTTGCGGCCGCTGGACTGCAGTCGCTCCGCCAGGCCCGATTGCCACTGGTAGACGAGCTGCAGGTACTGCGGCAGGATCCGCACCTCCTGCAGCGCGGTCATCAGGTCGCGGTACTCCGCGGAGCGCCCGCGCAGGTAGTCGTCGGCAGCGCCCTGCAGGGGAGCGAGCAGCCAGCCCGGTACCGGGGTGGCGCCGAAGCGGAGCTCCTGCAGGGCCAGGCGCTGGCCATCCTCCTCCAGCACTGCCGAGAGATTCAGGAACTTGCCATTCGGCGCCGGGCAGCGCGAGGGTATAGTTGAGCTGCACTCCTGCCAGCGCCCAGCGCCACCTGCGCGCGCTGCTGCTGCGGGTAGGGCAGTACCGAATCGAGCATCAGGTTCAGGTCGCGCTCGCTGACCTGCAGCCGGCGAATCTCGCCGTCCTGCAGTTGCCGCGGGTCGAGTTGCTGCAACAATGCCTTGATACTGCCGACGTCGCCGTGGCGAATGCCGCCCGCCTCGATCACCAGTGGCTGTGGCTGAATCGCCGCCACCAGCAGCAGCGCAGGCCCGCCCAGGAGCAGCAGTACCAGCAGCAGTAGCGCAATGAAAAACACTCTAAGCATCGAAAATGTCCCGCCCTCGGCAAACCGGCAGGTTCATTGTCGGCATTTTGCGGCTGGATACCAGCGTCAGTGGGCGGGACTTTCGTAAATCACATAGATTTTCCGGGTGGTCTCCAGCACTTCCCACTCGCCTTCAAAGCCGGCGGGAACACAGACCTTGTCGCCCGGCCCGAGCGCCATTTCATTGCCCTGCAGGTCACGCAGGGTCGACTTTCCCGAGAGGATATGAAAGTACTCGTTCTCGGTGTACTTCACCCGCCAACAGCCGGGTTCCGCCCCCCACTCGCCGGCGAAAAAGCACCCGTCCGCCTCGAAGTGCAGGGTGTTGTGTTGTTGCGGCCGCCCCTTCACCAGTCGCTCGGCCGGAGTGGGGTAGTATTCCGTAGCTGCTTTGCTGGTGGCAAAGCTGACGATGTCGGCGAGAGTTTTGGGCATGCTCAGGTCCTGGATTGTTGGGGCTGGTTTACGGCGCATATGTGGCAGGTGTCGCGACTGGAGCAGGTTAGCACTGGATACCGCGAACCCGGAAGACAGCGCGTGTACCGCGCCTGGCGGCTGGATTCAGATGGCAGCGTTACGGCAATTGTAGAATAATTGTGCGCAACCGGACCATTTGTTGCAGCGAGCTTGTTTCAGGTCAACGTAAGCAGGCGCAGGGTCGAATAAACTGGGCGTGTAAGTGGTGTAGCGTCGCGGTTAAGCGGCTTGTTTCAGTAAGGGGTAATTCCCCATTGCAGAGAATCAGGGAGATTGACAATGGCTAAGGCAGCAAGTGCAGGAAAATCAAGGTCTTCAACAAAGACGAAGCGGGGCGGGCTGGATCTGGGCAAGTTCCTCGAGGAGGTGAAGTTTGGCACGTTCAAGCTGGACGACGTGCTTGAGGGGACCAACAAGAATCTGCAGGCGATTGCAGATGCCAACCGGGCGATCGTCGATGGCTATGTCGACATCGCCAAGCGGCAGTTCGATATGCTCAAGGATTTGCTTGATGACCTGAAAAAGGTGGGCGCCGAGCGTTCCGCCGTGGCCAAGGAACTGCGCAAAGTCATCGAGCAGGCCAGGAAGGATGTAAAGGCACTGCAGAAAATGGCCAGCAAAACTAACGCAGCGGCGCAGAAAATTGTCAAAAGGCGCTCCGATGCCAACCTCAAGGCCTGGAAGAAACTGGTAGCCGATGCCAGGAAGGCCCTCGGCGGCAAGGTGGCCACGCCCAGGAAGGCCGCCGTCAAACGGCCGGCGGCAAAGAAAAAGGCCGCGGCCAAGAAGAAACCGGCAGCCAGGAAAAGGCCGGCGGCCAGGCCCAAGGCTGCGGCAAGCGCAGGCTAGCAAGCCCCCGGAAGTTGCGGCATGACCCGGTCCGGGATCCGCACGGATCCCGGACCGGGGTTTTCCTGCAGGCGGCAGCGTACGGCACGACACCATGTGTTTGCCCTTGCTTTGACCTGACGCAAGGACAGGAGCCTGAAAGGTTGTCAGCATGAGTGGGTTGCAGGTAACCACCTCACGCCGCCCGTCGTGGCCAGGAGATGATGTATGGCTTCCCCTAAAGCATCGCAAACAGATTCTACAGTCGTTAGTATCGGCACCAAGCTGGGCCAAGCCTTCGACACAGCGGAAGCTCGCATTCGCGAACTCGCCTACCAGCTGTTCCTGGGGCGAGACCCGGATGAGGGCGATGCGGTGACGGACTGGTTTCATGCCCAGATGCAGGTGCTGACCCCGATCGACCTGCAGGTAAAGGACCAGAAGAAAAATGTGGTAGCAGAGGCGACGCTGACCGGCTTCAGCCCAGAGGAGATTGAGGTGGAGGTGAGCGAAGCCGGCCTGAAAGTCTTTGGTTCGCACACGCAGTCCACCACTGAGAAAAAAGAGAAGGGAAAAACCAGCTCATCATCCGAGACTGTGTACTTCTACCAGGCCGTACCCCTGCCCTGTGAAGTGGATGTGGCCGCAAGCGAGGCCACACTGCTGAAAAATGGCAAGCTGAAAATCACCCTGCCAAAAAAGCAGCCCTGACGCCGAACTGCCGCTGGCCGTCTCCGCTAATGCCCATGGAGGGGCTACACTGGGCGTCGGAACGACATCGTTTTGGTGACGCACATGCACGCAGCCAGCAACACACACATCTGCCAGGTGGCTTTCACCGCCCTGAACGCGCCCGCCCTTAGGGAGTGGTATGCGAACGTGTTCGGCCTGGTGAAGGCGGGCAAAATGCTGTTTTTCCCGCCGGCCACCTCGAGGGTGCAGGGCATCCCCGGCGCCTGGGAGAAGTGCAGCTGGCTGGTGGACCAGCAGGACTATTTCCAGCTGGAGTTTTTCCAGTTCTGGGCGCCCCGGGGCCAGCTCAAATCCCCTGCGTGGAGACCCTGCGACATCGGCTACAACATGGTGGGTGTCGCGGTCAGGGATTTCGACCAGGTGCTGCGCAATGTCGGCGCGTTTTCCGGCCGGCCCCCACCGAAGGCGGTTGGAGATGCAGGAAAGCGAAGGGCCTGCGTCACCGACCCCGAGGGCAACTGGGTTGAGATTCACGAGTGTGACCCGGTGACGCTGATAGAAGGCGCCAGCGCCAATATCGTGCGGCCCGAGGTGCCCGCGGTAGTGCGCAGCGTGCGGGTGTCGGTACCCAGCCTGGCGGATGCGCGGGAGGCCTTTGTCGAGGCGATGGGCCTGCAGGTCGTAGAAGACTTCCAGCTGCACACCCCGGCGGATGAAAAATTGTGGGGCCTGCCCAGGGCAAAATCCAGCTCCCTTGTGCTGCGCGGGGACAATTTCCTGGTGGAACTGGTGCAGTACGAATCCCCTGAGCCCGCCCCATGGCCGCCGGGCTATTCGCTGGCCGACCAGGGCATCATGAATATCGCCCTGGGCTACCGGGAGTCCGGGGACTATGGCCGCGCCTTTGCGCAGGCCACCCGCCAGGGCATGCGGCCCAATGGCGAGGTGCTGGATGCAGGGATATTCCAGGTGATGTACGTGAACGACAGGCACGGCTTCAGCGTGGAGATGCTCCATGCCCGCAGGGCGCTGTGGTCCCTGACCGGATTCGCACCCGCGGAAGGTTACGTGGTGAACGAAATTGAGATCAACGCCCCGGCCGAAGAGGTCTGGCGGCAGCTGACCGACCACGCCGGACTTGGCAACTGGAGTATTTTCAGCGGCAGGGTACTGCGCCCGGGGCAGCCTGATCCCAATGGCACCGGTTGCATCCGCGAGCTCACCGCCCCGGGGGTGCGCATCACCGAGGAAGTTACCCGGTGGGAGGAGGGCAGCCACTACAGCTACCAATTGCGCACGGGTGCGCCATTTCGCAAGCACCAGGGCGACGTGTTTGTCGCCGCGGCGGGTGGCGGCACCCGGGTGCGCTGGGCGATTCGCTTCGACTCATGGATCCCGTTCAGCAACAGGATTACGTCCTGGCTGCTCGGCATGGTCTTCCGGCAGGGGCTGCGCAAGCTCAAGCGCCGGATGGAAACCTACCAGCCCTCCTCCCGGTTTTGATCGGGGGCGGGTGCGCCGCACCCGATCCTGCGCAGGCTCAGCTCACCAGCTCGAAACAGGGCGTGTATTTGCCCGGGTCGAGTTTCATCCGGCCCTGCGCTACGAACGCGGCCAGCAGCTCGCCCAGGCTGGCCACCAGGTCCGGCTCGCCACGCAGCTGGTAGGGGCCGTGCTCCTCCACGGCGCGCACGCCGAATTCCTTGATATTGCCCGCAACAATGCCCGAGAAGGCCCGGCGCAGCTCCGCCGCCAATTCGTGCACCGGCTGCTGCCGGTGCAGCTGTAACGCCGCCATATTCTCGTGGGTCGGATGGAAGGGCTGTTGCAAATCATCGGGAATGGCCAGGCCCCAGTTGTAACTGAAAGACTCCTGTTGCGCCATGCGGTATTCGCGCACCTGCTTTATCCGCTTCTTCAGGCTTTTTGCCACGGCGGCCGGCTTGCCGCAGATGATCTCGTAGTGTCTGGCCACGTTATCCCCCAGGGTGCCCCGCAGGAAGGCATCGATCTGCTGGAAATACCCGGCGCTCGACTCCGGCGCGGCCAGCACCACGGGCAGCGGCAACTCGCTGTTGGCGGGATGCATTTTTACCCCCAGCAGGTAAAACAATTCCTCCGCGGTACCCACGCCCCCGGGGAAAACCACCACGCCGTGCGCCAGCCGCACGAAGGCCTCCAGCCGCTTCTCGATATCGGGCAGGATGACCAGTTCGTTCACCAGGGGGTTGGGTGACTCCGCCGCAATGATTCCCGGCTCGGAAATACCGACGAAGCGGCTCGCCTTGTTCAGCTGTTTCGCATGGCCGATGGTGGCGCCTTTCATGGGGCCCTTCATGGCGCCGGCGCCGCAGCCGGTGGCGATGTCGAAACCGCGCAGGCCCAGCTGGTAGCCCACTTCCTTGGAGAAATCGTACTCCAGCCGCGAGATGGAGTGCCCGCCCCAGCACACCACCAGGCGTGGCGGCAGGTCGCTTTTGACCACCCCGGCGTTGCGCAGGATGCGAAACACCGTATCGGTGATTCCCGCGCCGCTGTCCAGGTCGAAATGCTGCTGCTTCACCAGCTTGTGGTAGGTATAAACGATATCCCGCAGGGCTGAGAACAGGTGGCTGCGTATCCCCTCGATCATCTTGCCGTCGACAAACGCCTGGGCCGGGCAGTTGTGCAGCTGTAGCTTGAGACCGCGGGATTCGGCGACGACCGTCACCTCGAAGTCTTCGTACAGGGTGCAGAGCTCGCGGGCGTTGTCCACGTCCGAGCCGGTATTCAATACCGCCAGCGCGCATAGCCGGAACAACTGGTGTACTTCCTGTCCGGCCGAGGCCAGGCTCGCCATCTCGCGCTGGGACAGCAGGTTGAGGCTCTCAATGGGCCGGACGGAGGCGAAGCCTATTTTCTCGGACATATGGTTAGCGCGCTCCCCGTGCGGACTGATGCCTGCGAGCGGCCGGCTCACCTGCCAAACAGTCGCTGGGCCGCCGCCCAGATGTCGTCGATCATATCCCAGCCGGCGGCGTTGGTTTCCTCGTAGTGGTTCTCGGGCTCACCAAGCTCCCGGCCCAGGCCCTGGCCGTAGCGACAGATCGCGGCCACCGCGTCGGCGTCCGCGCCCAGGGCTGCCAGGGCCGAGGGGTCGTCGGTAATCGTCTTGCAGGTGCGCCCGCCAATCCACTGGGGGTCCTCGATGACTCCCCGCGCCGCCAGGTCGCTGCAGCTCGCCCCGCCGGGCAGGACCAGGTCCAGGCAACTCAGGCGGTACTCATCCACCGGCACGTAATAGCCGATCTGGTCTCCGCCCAGGCCCACGGTGAGCGTAGTGGATTCCTCGACCAGGGACAGCAGGTACCCCGGCAGCTTGTAGGCCGCACCCACCGCGTGCAGGTGGGGTTCCGTGTAGTACTTTTCCGGTGGGGCGGTATTGAAGTCTGCCGGCAGCCCGTGCACCAGTTCCGGGGGCAGCTCGCCCGGCATCCAGAGCATACCCACATCGCCGAGGTCGAGGTGGGCCAGCTGGGTGCGGAACACGTCGCCGCGGGTGATCTGGCTGCCCAGCACCGGGGTGATCCAGGGATCATCCACCAGTTCCTGGCCGCTGTTGCTGCAGTTGTCCTCCGACAGCGGGGTGCCCTCGCAGTTGTAGAGGTCCGTGGGCTGCCAGCCGATATCACCCTCGGCGATGAGCAGGCGGAAGCCGATATTGGTCAGGCGGGTATAGAAGGGCTCCACGTGCACCGTCAACTGGCTGACATCGATCGGCCTGGCCTGGCTGAGCAGTCTGGTAACCGCATTGGCCAGTTCCGTGCCGATGGACTCGGTCTTGGCGAAACTGCGGCAGAGGTAGGGATCGCTGCTGTTGCAGGTTGACAGTGGTGCGGCGCCTGCGGGCACCGTGCGGCCGTCGCCGACAGGGTGCGCCTCATCCACTACCCAGGTAGGGGCCCGCCCGGGACCGATCTGGTTGCCCAGCGGTGCCGTTGAAATACAGGACCTCACCGCCGCGGGAAGCCACCAGGCGCTCGCGCAGCACGCCCGGATAATCGGCGCTGAAATAACGGCCCTCCGCGGTGCAATTGGCTCCGCTCCAGCCCTTTACGGCACAGGCCTGGGCGAGTCCCGCGGACTCTGCCGGGGGGTGCCAGCCCAGGGTCGATTCCGGGTGGCTGGTCCACTGCACCAGCGTGGCTATGGCGCTGCCGTCATCGATGGCATTCACCGTGATGACCTTGAGGCGGTCGTCGGGAATAACCGGGTCGCGCTGGTCGCTGACGCCGTAGCTGTGAATGCCGGAGGCGGTCGCCATGGTCGCCGGTTGCAGCGCCGCCACGGCATCCTCGGCGGCGAAGGCCAGTTGGTCCGCCAGCAGGGAAAACCAGTCGTCATTGATGCTGAAGGCCGTGTCGGGGCCGTGGTGATTGTGGGTAGCGGACACCAGGATGGGCGCTTCCTGCCAGTCCTGCGGCAGGCGGCTCCTGATGCGCTCCACCATCGCGGCGATATCCGGTGAGAAGAATGAATAGGCGTCCGCCATCACCAGGATCGTTTTCTCATCGCGCAGGGATAACGCCAGCGCGGTGGTCTTCAGGTCGTCATGCACCCAGGCCGAATCGTCGCGGCCATTGCCCACGTCGACCTCGCCCTGGTCCCAGCGCTCGATAAATACACCCGGATCGTTCGGGTCTACCTCTCCCGGCTGCGACCAGCCCGGGGCGTCCGCCAGGTAATCCCTGCCGCCGTTGACCGTCGGCAGCATGCTGCGGCTGGCGGCGCCGGCCATCAACTGATCCGCCAGCTGCGGCACAACGGGTGAGGCGTTACTGGAATTGTTGTCGCAGGCCTGCAACAACCAGGCGCAACTGAGAACGGTGGCGAGGGCGAGTTTGATCTTCAAGTTCGGTTCTCCAGGTGTTTTTATTGTGTCAGTACGTTAGCAGTTACATCGGGCGCGCTCAAGCGCGAGCCAGATGGCTGCGCCCACAACACTGCGTTCGTGATAAAGTGCGAACTGACTGGCAAACGGGTGACACGCTCAAAAAAACCATGGGTAGGATGCAGCCATGAAATCAAGTGTTGTGCGACTTCTGGTCATCGCTTTCAGCATAGGGGCCGCAGGATCGCATGCGGCGCCGCTGGACGAACAATACCTTGAGCAGTGCAAACAACAGGTCAGCCAGCGCTACGGCGCCGGGCACGAGGTCAAACTCGTCAGCATGCGCCGCTCCGGCAGCGGCGCCAGTGTAAAGGTGGCGGTCCGGCTCACTGACGAGCGCGAGAAAACCGAGCGTGCGGAATTTGTCACCTGCCGGGTAAACAGCAAGGAAGTGACCGGCTCCGGGGAGGCTGTCACACCATCAGGATCATGCCGTAACCTGCCAGAAAAGCCACCGCAAGGTGCGGGGTGTAGCGCAGGTAACTGATAAACCCCAGCCCCTCTATTTTGCTCATCATCAGCACGCCTGCGGCAGAGCCGATGGCCAGCAGGGAACCACCAACGCCTACACTGTAGGTGAAGCCAAGCCATTCCGTCAGCGACATATCCAGGTTCGATTTGAGCACCGCGGCGGTCAGGGGCACGTTATCGATAACAGCAGATACGCAACCGATCAGGAAATTGGCGACAGACGGTGAGAACGCCTGGTATAGATCGGTGATGTAGCTCAGGGCACCTACTTCCTTCAGCATGCCGACCACCAGGAGAATGCCCAGGAAGAATAACAGCGTGTCGAATTCGATCTTGCGGATGTAGTCGATGATGGGTTGCTCCGAGTCCTCGCGGTTCATGAACTTCGCCAGTATGAATACGATTGAAAGGCCAAATATGAAAACCAGCAGCGGCGGAACCGGCACAATCAGGTTGACCACCAGGGTGAGGATGATCGTGGCGATAAAAGTCACCGCCACGCAGATATCGAAGCTGGAGGCGGTGGTTGCGACCCGCTCCATTTTCAGCCGGCCCTCAAAGCCCGGCAGCAGCATGGCGCATAACAGCAGGCAGGCTGCCAGCCCGGGCGCGATCAGCGCGAACAGGTCCCCGATGCCCACCTTGCCGGCGGTGAAAATCATCAGGGTGGTCACGTCTCCGGTGATCAGGGCGGCGCCGCCCGAGTTGATGGAAAAAACCGCCAGAACCGCCAGCTTGATGTTGCTTCTGGCGGGCAGTCGCAGCGACTGTATGAGTGCGGCCGTCACCAGTGTGGTAGTGATATTGTCGCAGAAGGAAGAAAAGACGAAGCAGAAAACTGCCACAAAGGGCAGCAGGGCCTTCTGCGGCATATTCGCTGGCAGTACCCGGTAGACCAGGGCCTCCACCATGCCGTGCTGGTTGAGGTAGGCCACGAAAGTCATCGCGGCAAACAGGAACAACCACAGTGAGGCAATGTCGAGGATATTCTCCGAGAATGCGTGTTTCACCTCCTCGTGGTCGGAGCCCAGGGTGAACAGCAGGATCCAGCACAGCGTCCCCAGGAAGAGGGTCGACTTCGCCTTGTTAAGGTGAATCACGTCTTCCAGCACGATAGCCAAAAACGCCAGCACTGCAAGACAGAGCAGTATTGCATTTAGCATGGTGTGGCCCTCAGCTTATCCAGTGCGATCCTTGATGGCGCGCGATGGTAGCAGGGAATGCGCTCCCCGTGCCCTGTGATTTTTACCGTAGCGCGATATTGCGCAGGCCCCGCCACCTGCTTTCCCGCAGCAGCTGTATTGGCTTCGAAAGGGGGATTTTCTGTGTACTTATTCACAGATAGCTCTGTAGGAGGCTGTATTGCGGTTCCGATGCTGCTATTAACGGGGCGGCATTGGGATTTTCAACGGGTGGTTTGGTGCAAAGCCTGGAAGCGACGGATTTATCGACATACAGCGTAGAAACTCGCAGGGATATACCTGATGACCCTTTCCTGCTGCGGATGCAGGCCCAGTGCGACCGTATCCGGCGCTACCGGGACCAGGTGTTGCGCGAACAGGGCCGGGCATTGACCTATGACGAGGCCGCGATGGAATGGATCGAGCGCTACGCCGAGGTTTTTGCCAGGAACTACGACAAACTCTGAACATGATCCCGCTAAAGCGCCTTGCCGCCTGCGCCAGCCTTGGCCTTTTTCTCGCTGCCTGCGGCGACTCCAATAACAACAATGGCAATCAGCCCCCAGAGCCACCCACTGAACCTGCCCTGACCTACTCCGCCGAGATACGGCGCACCGAGTTCGGCATCCCCCATATCAAGGCCGGCGACTGGGGCAGCCTCGGCTACGGTTACGGCTACGCCTACTCCCAGGACAACTACTGCGTCACCATGCGCGAGATCGTGCTGGCCGGCGGCCGCTCGGCAGAACTGATGGGTGACGGGCGACGCGGACCAGGATCTGCTGTTCCGGTTCCTCAATGGCAGCAAGGAGGAGTTTCGCGCCAATTTCTATGACACCCAGCCGCCAGTTTGCCCGGGACCTGGCGCCGGGCTATGCCGCGGGCATGAACCGCTACCTGCGCGAGACCGGGCGTGGAGAACCTCCCCGAGGGCGACGCCGGCTGTCGCGATGCCGGCTGGGTCTTTGAGGTCGACGAGATCGACCTGATGCAGTACCTGCGGCGTATCGGCCTGGCGGGCAGCTCCGACCAGGGCATCGTCCGCGACGCACTGCTGGCGGTGCAGGGCCCCGACTCGACGAATGCAGTGGCGGCGCGCCGGCCTGCTCGGCGGTCGAGCGCCTTCCCGGGCCGCGCCCTGGCAGATGCCGGCCGAGGCCATGCGGCCCGGCGAGGTCGGCAGCAATGCCATCGCCCTGGGCGGGGACGCCACCCAGAACGGCGGCGGCCTGCTGCTGGGCAATCCGCACCAGCCCTGGAACGGCAGCGGGCGCTGGTACGAGGCCCACCTGACCATTCCCGGCGAATACGATGTGGCCGGTGCCTCGCTGCAGGGCCTGCCCTGGATCGGCATCGGCTTCACCAAGGATCTCGCCTGGACCCACACGGTGGATTACTCCACCCGCTTTACCCTGTACGAGCTGAAGCTCAATCCCGAAAATCCGCTGCAGTACGAGTACGACGGGCAGTGGCGCGAAATTACCGGCGAGACGGTCGCGGTGCAAGGTGACAAATGCCCGATGGCAGCGATGACCGAGGAGCAGAAGACCTTCTACAGCTCTCACTACGGCATGATTGTCGACCTGGGCGGCGTCGATCCCGCTGCTGGCGGGCTGGCCCATGTTCAATGGCTCGCTGCTGAGCATCCGCGACGCCAACCTGCGACACCGGGATCCGCTCGGCGCGGCAGTGGGTCGCAAAAAGCCCAGGCCAGCGACATGACGGCCGAGTTCGCCGAGGCCCTGCAAGGCCATCGGCAACCCGGTGTTTCACGAGTTCGCCGCGGACCGGCACGGCGATGCCTTCTACGGGCAGGTCTCGGCGGTACCGCACCTCACCCAGGACAAGCTCGATCGCTGTGTCAACGGGATGTGGGCGCACTGCTGGCGCAGCGCCACCACCAATGCCATTATCGGCCTGGACGGCAGCACGCTCCGACTGCGAGTGGGGCGAGGATGCCGACTCGCCCGCCGGCACCAACCTGTTCGGCTACGACGCCCGCCCGAAAATCTTACCGGCGGCGTTACGTGGGCAACAGCAACAACAGCTACTGGCTGAGTGACGCCAGCAACCCGCTCACCGGCTATCCCGTGGTCCTGGGCTGGATGGGCCGGAGAACAAGCAGCAGTTCCTGCGCACCCGCATCACCCACCTGATGATCGCCGAGCGACTGGCGGGTACGACGGCCTCAGCGAGACTCCCCTGTTCGACCTGGAGACCCTGCAGGGCCTGATGTACGCCAACCGGGTCTACGGCGCCGAGATCGCGCTCGATGACACCCTGGAGATCTGTGCGACATTACCTGGCGAAGCACCGCCGGCGGACGTGAGCGAGGAGCGAACTGCAGGCGCTGGCGGATACGCTGCGACGTGCTGGACAGCTGGGACCGCAAGGTCGACCTGGACAGTCGCGGCGCGCAGGTGTTCACCGAGTACTGGGCGCGCGCATCCGCGACGAGCTGGGCAACGACTTCCAGAATGTGGTCGACGACCCGCGCTTCTGGCTGGTGGACTTCGATCCCAGCGGACCCGCTCAACACGCCGGCCGGAATCGACCTGGGCAATGCCGGCAAATCGCGCAACTGGTGATCGCCGCGCTGTTGCGGGCCCATGAGCGGCTGACGAGCGGCCGGTGTGGCGCTGGACGCGCCCTGGGGTGAGGTGCAGTTCCTGGAGCGCAACAACGAGCGCGTGCCGATCCACGGCGGCGACGGCAACATGGGCGTGTTCGGCGCCATCAGCGCCGAGCCTGCAGGAGGGCGGCTACAGGAATCCCGGCTCAGGCAACTCCTATATCCAGACCGTCACCTGGGACGAGTCCGACTGCCCGATCGCCGATACCATACTGACCCACTCCCAGAGCGTGCAGCCGGCCTCGGCGCACTACGGCGACCAGAGCAAGCTCTACGCCGACAAGCGCTGGGTGCGTTTTCCCTTCTGCGAGGACGACATTGCGGCCGCAGCAGATCGGCGAGACCCTGCTGCTGGAAGAATGAGCCGTCACGCCTACGGCGTGGTCGCCCGAAACACCCACAACTTGTTGAGCACGAAGGCATACACCGGCACCAGCCCCACCGCCACCGCCAGGGACAGCCAGTTGGGGGCGCCCAGCCAATCTCGCATCAGCGCCAGCAGCAGGTAGCTCAGGGCCAGGCCCCCCAGGGAGCCCGCCACGAAGCGGGGCAATTGCCGCTGGTGCGATACATCCTCGGCCGCAACGCGGAACGAATAGCGCTGGTGCCCAAAATAGGAGATCGCCACGGCGGCCAGATAGCCCAGCAGGTTGGCGCCATACAGATGGATATGGAGCGCGCTGATCAAGGCGACGATGTAGTGGGTGCAGGTGGCCGCCGCGCCCACCAGGGCAAAGCGCAGTACCTGGCCGGACAGGCCCCCGGGTTGTTGGTCGGCCACGGCCTAGGCCCGGCCGTCCCCGGGCTCCGGCTCCCCCTCGGGAAACTGGTAGACCCGGTCGACCAGGTACACCGGGCGCTGCTTGACCTCGATAAATACCCGGCCCAGGTACTCCCCGATCACACCGAGGCTGATCAGCTGGATGCCGCCGAGGAACAGGATCACCACCATCAGTGAGGCGTAGCCCGGAAGATCCACCCCGGCCACCAGGGTGCGAAGGATGAGGAAGCTGGCGTAGAGGAACGCCAGCAGGGAGACGGCCAACCCGACATAGGTCCACACCCGCAGCGGCATGGTGGAAAACGAGGTCAGCCCGTCGAGGGCAAAGTTCCAGAGCTTCCAGTAGCTCCAGGCCGATTGCCCCGCTTCCCGGCCCGGGCGGTCGTAGGCTACGGCGGTCGACTTGAAGCCGACCCAGGCAAACAGGCCCTTCATAAAACGGGTTCGTTCGGGCAACTCCCTCACCCGGTCCACCACCCGCCGGTCCATCAGCCTGAAATCACCCACATTCGCCGGCAGCGGCGTCGGTGCCAGCTGGTTGAAAATCCGGTAGAAACCACCGGCCGTGATGCGCTTGCCAAGGCTGTCCTGGTCGCGGGACTGCCTTACCCCGTAGACGACATCGAAGCCCTCCCGCCACTTGTCCAGCATCTGGCTGATGAGGGTGGGCGGGTCCTGCAGGTCCGCGTCGATCAGCACCACCACGTCCCCGCGGGATGCCTCGAGGCCGGCCGTGAGCGCCGCCTCCTTGCCGAAATTCCGCGACAGTTGCAGCACCTTGATCGCCGGGTTGACCCGGGCCGCGGCCAGCAGCCGATCCAGCGTGCGGTCGCGGCTGCCGTCATCGACACACACGATCTCCCACTGGGTCTCCATCGTCTCCAGGACGCCGATAACCTGTTGAAAGAACTGGTCGATCACCAACTCCTCGTTGTAAAACGGCGCCACCACGGAAATGAGCGGTTGCGCGTTCTCCCTGTTCGGGGTGCTGTTGTTCAAAATGGCTCCTTCCTGTCTGTGATGTGGCCCGACGTCCGGTACCCGACGCCCGGGCGCTTCGTGATGCCGGATCGCCGTCCATGGTCCACCCCGGAGCGCGTTATATCAAGTAGCCGCCCCCCGGCTAATTCTGCTTGGCAGCGGAACCCCGCTGCGGTATTTTCGCTCCCTCGAATCAGCCGCCGTAGCACACACGAGAGAGCGCCAATTGAAAATCGAATCCGGTACCGTCGTCAGTTTTCACTACACCCTGCGCAATGAGGCCGGTACTGAACTGGAGTCTTCGCGCGGGCATGAGCCGGCCGTCTACCTGCACGGCGCCCACAACGTCATCCCCGGGCTGGAGTCCGCCATGACGGGCCGGGAGACCCATGACGTATTCACGGTCAGCCTGGCCCCGGCGGACGCCTATGGCCTGCGCAATCCCGAAAAAATCCAGCGGGTACCGGTGAAGCACCTGGCGTTCCGGGGCAAGTTGGAGGCGGGTCAGGTGGTGCAGATGCAGACCAGCGAGGGCATGCGGGCGGTGACGGTGCTCAAGGCCGGCCGGCACAGCGCCGATGTGGATACCAACCACCCGCTGGCGGGCCAGGTCCTGAACTTTGATATAGAAATAACCGACCTGCGCCCGGCGACAGCCGAAGAACTATCCCACGGCCACGCCCATGGCCCCGGTGGGCACCATCACTGAGCGTTTTTGCCTATAACTGCGGCACTTCCGCCAGGTTGATCGGCAATTCCGCCCGGCCGATGCGCGCGGCGCGATCCAGCAGGGTCGCCTCGGCATTCTCCAGCCCTATCATGATGATGAAGCGCCGCTCGCGAATGCCCTGGAGGCAGAAGCGGGCCAGTTCATCCAGGTCCTGCAGGGGCAGTACCATGCCGGCGGCCTCGGCGGCGACCTTGAAGTCCTGCACGGTGGGTACCGGGGCATAAGGTTTTTCCCGGGCCAATTCAGCGGGGCGGTTGCGGTCCGTGGTCCAGATGCCGGTGTCGAGCAGGCCGCCGGAGGGATAAAAAATCGAGGCGCCGAGCTTGGTGTTCTCGGTCTGGAGTTGCGCCGCCAGGCACTCCGTCAGGCAGGATACCGCGGCCTTGCTGGAGGCATACACCGACTGGTACGGCAGCGGCGACACGCCACCGTCGCCGGAGGAAGTGTTGATGACATGCCCCTCCTCGCCGCCGGCAAGCATGCGCGGCACGAAGGCGCGGATGCCGTGCATCACGCCGTGCACATTGACCCCGTGGACCCAGGTCCAGTCGTTCGCCGTGGTTTCCCATACATTGGCCGACGGCGCTGCCACCCCGGCGTTGTTGAACAGCAGATGGCAGGCGCCGTGCAGGTCGTACACCCTGGCCGCCAGCGCCTCGCAGGATTCGGCGCTGCGCACATCGGTGACCACGCCGGTGACGTCACCGGCAGCGGCAAACTCTTCCAGCACGCGATCCAGGGCGCGCTGTTCCACGTCCGCAATCACCACTTTGGCGCCGGCGGCGAGCAATTCCTTTACCAGTGAGCGACCGATGCCGCTGGCGCCGCCGGTGACGACGGCCACTTTTCCTGCGAAGTCTTTCATTACCCTGTTATCTCCTGTCTGTTTTTGGGCCTGCCAGTGTTGCACAGGGCTCGACGAGAGGTCCACGGTGCCGGCATAGACCGGGGTGCAAACCGGACCACCTCATTGAACTGCCCGCGAATAATTGGGCTGCCGCTCCCTGGTCCCCTGCCGGCAGCAGTGCCCAGTCTCAAGCCGGCATCCCCGGCAATGCGAGATCACCGGTGGCGTGCGGTCGATGCAACCGGGGGCTGGCAGGGAGTAGAATTGGAGCGGTCCGCCCACCCGCGTGGAGCGGGTTTTATGTCCCGTTTCGAGAGTACAACGATGATAGACGCAAAACTTCGAGATGGCTTCTGGCGCCTGGCCGACCCCAAGATCAGCATCACCTCCGCGGCCTCGATGGCGGTCGGCGCCGCGCTGGCGGCGGGCGATCCCGGTTTTTCCTGGTTCTGGCTGCTGCTGCTCGGGCTGGCCTTGTTCTGCATGGAGGTGGCCAAGAACGCCTGGGGTGACGTCTACGATTACGACTCGGGCACGGACCTGGCGGTCAGGCCGGAGGATCGCACCGACTTTTCCGGCGGCAAGCGGGTGCTGGTGGACGGCATCCTGACCCGCCGCCAGACCTGGGCGATCGCCTTTGGATTCGCCTTTGCCGGCCTGGCCCTGGGCGCCCTGATGGTGTTCGGGCGCGAGCCGTCCCTGTTCTGGCTGGGCACCCTGGGGCTGGTACTGGGCTGGTCCTACCACGGGCCGCCCCTGCAACTGGCCTATCGCGGCCTGGGCGAACTGGACGTGGTGATCTGCTACGGCCCGGTGATCGCCGTGAGCACCTACGTGCTGATGACCGGGCACTACGCCGCCGCTCCGTTCTGGCTGTCGCTGCCGCTGGGAGTGCTGATCGCCGCCTTCCTCTGGGTGAATGAGTTCCCCGATTACCATGCCGACCTGGGCGCCGGTAAGAACAACCTGGTCGCCAGGCTGGGCAAGCAGCGGGCCGCCCGGCTGTTGCCGCTGATCTACCTGGCGGGCTTCGGCCTGCTGGCGGCGTTGCCGTTACTTACCGGCATGCCGCGGGCGATATGGCTGGGGTTCCTCGCCCTGCCGGCGGCAGGGCTGGCCGTGTACTGGACCCTGCGGGACCCGCAAACCTTTCATCGCCACAAACCGGTGCAGCCCATGGCGCTGCTGGCTTTCGTGTTGTATTCCGCGGGCGTCGCCACCGGGGTGCTTATCGGTGCCTGAGCGCGGCGGCGCCGATCGATCGCTGCCGCAGGAGCTGGCGACGCGCCTGCTGGATCTCCTCGTCGCCGCAACCGCGCTGTGCCTGTTGTATGCCGCTGATGCTGCTGCTGGGCCTGTTGATCCTGCTGACAGACGGCCCGCCCCTGCTGTACCGGGAGCAGCGCCTGGGGCGCCATGGAAAATTGTTTCCGTTCTACAAATTCCGCACCCTCAGGCCCGGCACGGCCGGCGCGCGCAGCATCGCGCCGGAGGATGATCCCCGCATCACCCGGCTCGGGCGGTGGCTGCGGCGCTGGCGCCTGGATGAATTCCCGCAACTGGTCAACGTGCTGCGCGGCGATATGAGCCTGGTGGGGCCGCGGCCGCTGCCGCCAGCGCACGCGGCGGCCCTGCCGGGCGAGTTGCTCGAGATCCTGCTGTCGGTGCGCCCCGGCATCACCGACCCCGCCGCCCTGCATTTCCTGGCCGAGGATGCGGTGCTGGCGGGGCAGGATGACCCGGAGGCGGTGTTCCTGGCGCGCTTCCTGCCCGCCCGGGCCCGGATGCAGGTCGAGGCGCTGGCGCAGCGCAGTTTTGGCGGCGATCTGCGCATTCTCGCGCGCACCATCGCGCTGCTGTGGTCGCCCGCCGCCCGGCGGGCGTCGGCCCGGGCCATGCGCGCCCTGCTCTGAGGCTTTTTCCGCGGGACGCTAGGCAGGGTCAGGGCCTGTGCACTATGCTAGCCGGCCAATCCCCGACCCCTCAAGGAGTAAGTTTCGATGAGCAATCTGATGTACCAGGGCTCCGCCCAGACCTTCACCCACCACCTGAAAAATCTCTCGGCCATTCTCAAGGTCGCCGCCGCCAACGCCAGGGCCCGCGGCATAGACCCCGCCGTCCTGTTGGGCGCGCGGCTGGCGCCGGATATGTTTCCGTTGACCCGGCAGGTACAGGTGATGAGCGATAACGCCAAGGGCTGTTGCGCCCGCCTGGCCGGGGTCGAGCCGCCGGTGTTCGAGGATACCGAGGTCACGTTCGCCGCGCTCGAAGCGCGCATCAAGCGCACCCTGGATTTTATCCGCGGCCTGAAGCCGGCCCAGTTCGCGGGCAGCGAGTCGCGGGCGATCGTCATGAAGATGCCCATCGGCACCCTGAGCTTCAACGGCGCGGATTACCTCAACGGCTGGGCGCTGCCCAATTTCTATTTTCACTACACCACCGCCTACAACATCCTGCGCCACAACGGCGTGCCCCTGGGCAAGATGAGTTTCCTGGGCCAGGTTCCCGGCATGCAGATGACCGGCAAGATTGCGAAGATGATGGGGGCAAAACCCGGCGCGAAGGCGAAGAAGAAGCGCTGAGCCCCGCGAACTTTCAGGCCGGGCGCAGCGTGGCGATCATGTCCGCGTAGCTGGCAAACCCCAGCACCGGTGTGATGCGCTGGCGCCACACCGCGTCGAGTTCGGCCACTACCTCCGGGCCCAGTTGCAGGCGTGACTCGCCCACCTGGCCGCTGCGCACCTTGGACGACTCGCTATCTCCCGGCAGCCCTGCCAGCGCGACGCTGCGGTCCCGGAACATCCGGTCGTCGAAACGATCCTTGTGGCGCTGCATGAAATCCAGCGACGCGTGCTCCTCGGTAATGGCCAGGAGTTCATCGTCCAGCGGGATGCCCATGAAAGCGGCCACCCTGCGTATGGTCCCCGGCAGGTCTTCTTTCATGTGCTCGTAAGCCATGAACAGCACGTCCGGGTCCTGGCGGCGCGCCCACCAGGACAGCAGGTGGGTCCAGTAGTCCGCACCCCCGGCGCCCGGCGAAAGGCCCCTGGCAATAAAGGTGCCGCGCACGAATTCATCCAGTGAAACCGTGCCCGGTTCCAGGAACCAGCCCTCCATGAAACGGTACATGGAGTACGCCGCGTCGCCCGGGTTGCGGCAGGCGTTGATGTAGCGCCCGCCCTTCGGGACCCTGTCGGCATCGAGGTGACTCTTGAACACCCGCGGCCTGGCCTTCTGTTCCAGCTCCAGGTCGATGCCGAGGTCGGTGGATGTTTCGATCCAGGGGCATACCCGGCTGATATCGTCGAAGTCCATATCGCCGCGCGTGCGCAGGGTGTGGGCCATCTGCTGCAGCCAGGTGGTGCCGCTCTTGCCAAAGGGCGTGATGACGATGTCGGTGGCCTGCAATTTGAGGCCCAGGCCCCGGGCGACGCCCTCGGCAGTGGTCATGCTCTGCAGCAGGGAACCGAGCGCCTCGAGTGTGGTGGCGCGCCCCGAGGCCGCAAGCCCTGTCCGGAGGCTGTCATTCATGCGAGATCTCCTGCTTGCGGGTGCCGGTGGCAGATCACTCTACCCAATTGCGCGGCCGCGCAAAAGTCCCGGCGGGCATGCGGCCGCGTGCGGGAGTTGAGAAACCATACCAACGCGGGCTTTGTGGCGAGCGCTTGCGGGCCGGGTGGCTGTATTTCCAGTGCGGCGCGAGTATCGTTGGCGCATCTGTCAGAGGCAGGGGAGGATTTGCCATGTACGATCTGGTCATTCGCAACGCGCGCATAGTCGACGGTACCGGCAGGCCGTGCCTTCACCGGGGACCTGGCGGTCAGCGGCGGCAAGATTGCCGCCGTGGGCACGGTCGCAGGCTCCGGCAGGAAGGAAATCGACGCCGCGGGCAAACTGCTCACCCCGGGCTGGGTGGACGTGCACTCCCACATGGACGGCCAGGCCACCTGGGACCCGCTGTGCAGCCCGGCCGCCAACCACGGCATTACCACCCTGGTCATGGGCAACTGCGGTATCGGCTTCGCGCCCTGTGAACCCAACGATGAGGCCCACGACCGCCTGATCGCCGTGGTCGAGGACGTGGAGGACATTCCCGGCGCCGCGCTGCACGAGGGCGTGAAGTGGGATTGGGAAAGTTTCCCCGAGTACCTCGACGCGGTGGAGAAGTTTCCCCGCGCCATCGATGTCGGCGCCCAGGTTCCCCACTGCGCCGTGCGCACCTATGTCATGGGCGAGCGCGGCACCAATAACGAACGGGCCACCGCCGAGGACGTGGCGCGCATGGCCGCCATCGTCAAGGAGGGCATCGAGGTCGGCGCGCTGGGCTTCACCACCTCGCGCACCGAGTTGCACACCACCCGCGGCGATCGGCGCCATGCCCGGCACCTATGCCGACGAGGCCGAACTGCTGGGCATCGGCAAGGTCATCGGCGAGTTGGGCGGCAAGGGCATCTTTGGCCTGGTGTCCGATTTCAAGGACTGGGAACAGGAGATGGACTGGATGAAGCGCCTGTCCATCGACAATCACTGCCAGGTCAACTTCGTCCTGTTCTTCCGCGAGGAGGGGGACTGGGACCGGGTGCTGAAACAACTGGATTACGTGCGCCGCGCCAACGCCGAGGGTGCGCGGCTGATGCCCCATGTCGGGCGCGCGCCCGGTCAATATCCTGCTCAGCTGGGACGGCACCATCAATCCCTTCAGCTTCCACACGCAATTACGCGCGCCTGTCGATCATGTCCCACGAGCGAGCGCCTGGCCGAGTTGCGCAAGCCCGAGGTGCGTGCCGCCATCCTGGCCGAGCCTTTGCCGCTGATGGGCGATGCGTTCATGGACACCATCATCGGCGGCTACGACAAACTCTATGAACTGGGCAACCCGCCCAACTACGAACCGGCGCCCGCAGGACAGCATCGCCGCCAAGGCGGCGCAGGCGGGCGTGCCGCCGCAGCAATACTGCTACGACCTGATGATGAAGAACGACGGCAAGAACGTCGTGTACTTCCCCTGCTTCGGCTACGGCGCCAACGACCTCAGCCGCCAGGTGGCACTGCTGGAAGACGACAGCACCGTACTGTCGCTGGCCGACACCGGGCGCCCACTGCGGCGTGCTGTGCGACGCCAGCGTGCCCACCCAGATGCTCAGCTATTACGTGCGCGACCGCCAGCGCGGCCATCGCCTGCAGCTGGAGCAGGTGGTCAAGATGCAGACCCACGACACCGCGCGCTGCGTCGGCCTGGAGGATCGCGGCACGCTGGAAGTCGGGATGAAGGCCGACCTCAACATCATCGACTTCGACGAATTGCAACTGGAACCACCGGACATTATCTTCGACCTGCCCGCCGGCGGGCGCCGCATGTTCCAGGGCGCACGCGGTTACGTTGCCACCATCGTCAGCGGCGAGGTGATTATGGAAAACGGCAAGTACACCGGCGCGGTGCCGGGCAAGTTGATCAGGGGCAGCCAGCGCGCGCCGGAGGTGGCCCATGGCTGAGCGCCTGATCGTAGTCTCTTCCGACTGCCACGCCGGCCTGCCGATCGCCGACTACCGGCCCTACGTGGAGTCGCGCTACCACCCGATGCTGGACGTGGCGGTGCCGATGCAACTGGAGATGATGGCGAAGGCGAGCAAGAGCTTTCTCATCGATGAAATCAACGAGGCCTGGCGCGCGCCGATACGGCAGCAGCTGACCGGCGCCTGGGACTACCGCGAGCGCCTCAATATGCTGGCGCAGGACGGCATCGCCGCGGAGGTGCTGTTCCCCGATGGCATCACCGAGAACAATACGCCGCCCTTCGGCGCTGGCCTGGGGCTGTCGCCGCGCGATGCGGTGCCCGAACTGCAGTGGGCGGGCGCCATGGCCCACAACCGCTGGCTGGCGGAATTCTGCGCCAACGACCCGAGCCGGCATATCGGGGTGGCGTCCATCCCGCTGCTGTTCGACGTGCAGCAGGCGGTCGAGGCGGTGCGCTGGTGCGTGGACAACGGCCTGCGGGCGGTGATGATCCCCACCTTGTGGGGCGAGCACCCGCCCTACCATCACACCCGTTACAACCCGTTCTGGGAGGTGTGTGAAGATCTCGGCGTGATCGTTCACTTTCATTCCGGGCCGGCCCCGCACCCGGAGTACTTCGGCAAGGAGTGGCCGGTGGTGGACAGCAGCGAGCAGTTGCCCGGCGCCATGGGCGTCTACGTGTCCGAGGTCATGTGGTGGCTGTACCGGCCCCTGACCTTCATGATCTGGGGCGGGGTGTTCGAGCGCTATCCCCGGCTCCGGGTGGTCATCGTCGAGGGCGGCACCATGTTCATGCTTCCCCCCTGGCTGCGCCTGCTCGATCACAATTACCGCGACGTGCAGTTTTCCGCCAAGCTGGGGGACTTCCGCTCCCACCTGAGCATGGCGCCCAGCGACTACTACCGCCGCAATATCGCTGTCGGCGCCTCCTGTGTGCCGCGCGCCGATCTCGAGCTGCGCGCGGCCATCGGCCCCGACCAGATCATGTGGGGCAGCGATTACCCGCACCCCGAGGGCACCTGGCCCAACACCGCGGAGTATTTCAGGACCACCTTCGCCGGCTTCCCCGAGGCGGACGGCCGCAAGATCCTGGGCGACAACGCCGTGCAGTTTTACGGTCTCGATCGGGACAAGCTGCAACAGGTGGCGGATCGCATCGGCCCTGATGCATCGATCTTCGCGTGAGTAACGCCACGCCGGGAGCATAGCGCTTGCGCCAGTGGCTGCCGGCCATCAGCGCCATGGCCTGCCTCGGCCTGGGCGTTGGCCTGCTGGGCATCTACGGCTTCTTCGTCGAGCCCCTGTCCCGGGAGTTCGGGGTGGGCGTGGCCACTATCAATATCGGCCCGGTCGCCCTGCTGCTGGTGCCCGCGCTGGTGGCCCCGGCGGTGGGGCGGCTGGTGGACCGGGCGTCCATCCGCCCCATTGCCCTGGCCGGCGTCACCTGCGCCATGTTGTCCCTGTGCTTCATCAGCGTGGCGCCCACCCTGTGGCTTGCGGCCCTGGGTTTCCTCGGCTTCGCCCTCGGGCTGACCCTGTACGGCCCGGTGGTGATCAATGGCCTGCTGGTGAAAATCTACCCGGGCCGGGAGGCGCGCGCGCTGGCGCTGGCCGCCATGGGTATCAGCATTGCCAGCATGGTGCTGCCCTCGGTGGCGGGTTTGCTGCTGGCGCAACTGGGCTGGCGCTCGGCCCTGTCCGTCGCTCGCCCTGGGGCTGATGTTGATTCTCTGGCTGCTGGTGCTGGCGGGCATCCCCGCCACCACCGGGGTTGTGGCGGCGCCCAAAAAAGGCGCGCCCGAAGCGAGCGTGTACCGCCGCCCGGAGTTCTGGCTGATAGGGCTGTGTGTGGCGATGGCGCTCAACGTGTCGCTGGTGATGGGCATCTGTTACCCGCCGCATTTCCTGCAATCGGGGTACTCGGTCGCCGAGGCGGGACTGTTCGTTTCCGCGGGCGGGATCGGCGGCTTTATCGGCAAGGCCATTCTCGCCTGGGTGGGGGATGCCGGCCGCGCTTACGCCCGCTGGATCGCGGCGGGCCTGATGCTGATCGGGGCCGGGGCTATCTGCCTGCTGCTGCTCGCCGCGAGCCCCGCGGCGGTGTTGCCGGCGGTCTTCATGTTCGGGTTCGCCGCGGGGGGCATCATGCCGATGCACCCCTACCTCAACAGCCGCTATTTTGACGCGGCGAATATCGGCCAGGTGACCGGCGCCCAGGCGCCGCTGTTCCTGCCTTTCGGCCTGGTGGGCGCGCCCCTGGCGGGCTTTGCCTATGACACCCTGGGCAATTACGAGCTGGTGCTGCAGTGCCTGGTCGTCACCCTGCTGCTGGCGGCCGCCCTGGCGCTCGCCCTGCCCCGACCGCTGGTGGAACCCGCAGGGCTGGAAGTCGACCCGGCGCCCTGAACAACTGGCAGGGCAGGGTCCGGCGGCCCGCGATCCACCCGCCTAGCGGGTTTCGTGCAGGCCGAGGTACATGTGGCACACCTTCTGGTCCTGCAGTTTCAGCAGGCGCGGTATCTGGCGGATATTGGCCCGGTCCTTCTCCTTGTCGGCCTCGGTCAGCTGCTCCCAGGGGATCAGGTCCGGGTGCAGCATGCGATCCTCGTCCCGCTGCTCCCCGTAGCTGTAGCCCGCCAGGTGCTTGTCCGCCATCCAGCGGCGGTGCTCCAGCTGGGCGAGCAGCTCCATCATGAGATCGTCCGGGGGGAACACGGCCTCCGCTTCAGGCGCGTCGAGCGGCAGCGCCACGCAATTGGCGATGCGCAACTTGACGTCCATGTGGGCGGCGGCGTGCTGGTTGGCCTTCTTCTTGTGCACAGGCAATTCCGACCAGGGGATGAGCGAGGCATTGCCCCGGGGGCTGGCGCCGTTGGCCAGCTGGGTATTCAGGTAGGCGTTGTGCAGGGTGCGGGCCATGGCGTCGAGGGCCTCGTTGACGACGACGTCGATGGAAATGGTTTCGTCGAGGCACTCGAAGTATTCGATGGGCTCGTGCTCCGGCAGGTTGATTTTATTCATGTCGATGGGCTGGAAATCATCGTCGATGATTTCGGCGAGGAAATTCTGCTGGTTCAGGCAGACCACGAAATTCAGCGGCGGCAGGCCGCTGTGGCGGCGCAGGCGATTGAGCCTGCGCGCCGAGAGGATGCCCTCCACGTCATGCTCCAGGGCCACGTAGCAGACATCGAAATGGGTCTTGGTCTGCATCTCGTACCAGCGGTCTCGGCGGTGATCGTCATCGGGTCGGCGTAAACGAAATTGATCTCGACGATCTTATCCAGGTGCGGGTGGCGGTGCCGGAACCGCTCCACCTTGGACCGCATGGTTGACTCGCACAGCACCGTGACGTGGGGCAGGCGGAAGTCGGTGTAGTGGGCGGTCAGCGCCGTCTGCAGGATCATTTCCCGCACCAGCGCCTCGAAGCCGATGAACAGGATATGCATGGGCTCGTTGCCGCGACTGGCCGGGCGGTAGTACAGGTCGGGTGCGCACAGCCGGAAGATATTGCGGGCGATGGTCTCGCGGCGGTTGAACAGCCGGATGGCGAAGCGCGAGCTGTTGATCTCGAAGAAGCTGTGGACGCTGAAGACCTCGTAGATGTCCGGCGAGTCGACGCACAGGAAGCAGCGCAGCGACGCATCCGGCGGCTCGCCGCCGATGGCCGGCTCCCGCCGCCGGGCAATCGCTTCCAGGCCTTTGACCTCGGCGTCCTTGAGGCGCCGGGTCAGGCGCTCGGCATTCTTGGCAATGGCGATATTGGCCTTGTCATCGCTGGTGCACAGGAACAGTTCCTTGGCGTAGATCACCTGGGCCTTGAGCAGCACCAGGGGGTCCATGGCGTTGCCGCACACCACGATGGCGCCGTAGTTTTTCAGCTCGGCGGCCAGGGCGTTGAGCGGGTCATTGTCGACTAGCCACCACCCGCTTGTCGGAATTGAGGCAGTAATCGCGGGCGATACGATAGCCCGTTTCGCCGATACCGCAGACCACCACAAAGCGCCGCTTGCGAAACAGCAGCGCCGTACAGGGCGACCTGCTGCTCGACAACACCCCACACGGCCTTGGCGGCAGTGTAAAGCACGATGATGGGGGCCAGCGCCCGGGCGATCTGCAGGTACAGCGGCCAGCCGGCCGTCTCGTCCGGCGCCTCGAAAATGAACATCTGCAGGCTGGCGTAGCCCACGTCCCACCAGGTGTGTGGGCCGCCCTGGTCGACGAAGATCATGGTCTGGCCGTAACCGATACAGCCGAGCACGAAGGTGAGCACCGCCAGCAGGCCCACCAGGGTCCACTCGTGGCGGGCGACCAGACTCACCTGCTCCGCATCGGGTTTTTTGCCGTGGGTCGTGTTGCCTGAGGCGCTGTGCGATGGGGTCATGGAGGAGGGCTTGTCCCGGCCAGGATTGGTTCGCCACTTTAGCGGGAATGCATCAACAGAGAAAGCGTGTCTGTTGCGACGGCGCGTTCAGCGTGTGGCGCTAGCAGTCGCACGACAGGTCGAAAGGGTTAGCATGGCGACGCAAGTGTTCAGGCATCGCGTTAGTGTTTGCGAAGACCGTGCTGAACACGCGCGGGGAAGCTGACCCTCGCAATTGGGGAAAACCAGTGATCGACTGGCAGGATTACAAGTACAAGGCCTTCATAAGCTACAGCCACTCGGACGAGAAATGGGCCCGCTGGCTGCACCGCTCCCTGGAGAATTATCGCGTTCCCAAGCGCCTGGTGGGCACGACAGACCGACATGGGCAAGGTGCCGACTCGCCTGGCGCCGGTATTTCGCGACCGCGAGGAACTCGCCAGCGCCACCGACCTTGGCAACAAGCTGACCCAGGCGCTGGAGTCCTCCGCCGTGCAGATCGTCATCTGCTCGATGGCCTCCGCGAAGTCCCACTGGGTCAACGAGGAGATCAAGGCCTTCAAGCGCCTGGGCCGCTCCGACCGGATCTTCAGCCTGATCGTCGACGGCGAACCCTATTCCACCGGCAAGCCCGGCATCGAGCATTACGAGTGCTTTCCCCCGGCCCTGCGCTTCAAGCTGGGCGACGACGGGGAGCTGTCCGACGAACCCGCCGAGCCGATCGCGGCGGATGCCCGACACGGCAAGGACGGCAAGGCCAACGCCCGGGTCAAGCTGCTGGCGGGCATCACTGGGGCTGGGCTTCGACGACCTGCGCCAGCGCGAACTGCAGCGCCGCAACCAGCGCCTGGCCATCATCACCGGTTCCGCAGTGGTCGGCATGGTGGTGGCCATCGGCCTGGCGACCACCGCGGTGATTGCCCGCAACGAGGCGGAGCGGCAGCGCGTGCGCGCCGAGGCCGAGGCGGAGACGGCGCGCCAGACCGCCGACTTCCTGGTCAGCATGTTCCAGGTATCCGACCCCAGCGAGGCCCGCGGCGAAACCATTACGGTGCGCGAGATCCTGGACCGGGCGCCGCAGGTATCGAGCAGGAACTCGCCACGCAGCCGGCGATACAGGCGACGCCTGATGGATACCATGGGCAGCGTGTTCTCCAGCCTGGGCTTGTACCAAGATGCCCGGACCATGCTGGAGAAGGCCCTCGAAAATCGCCTCGCCCTGCCTGAGGTTCCGCAACAGGAGATCGTGCAGACCACGCTGCACCTGGCCCACGTGGACACCATCAACGCCGAGCTGGAAGCAGCCGAGTCGCTGTACAGTGACGCGATTGAACGATTGAACCGCGTGGGCGCCTCCGACAGCGTGGAAATGACTGACGCACGTGCAGGGCTGGCGGAGCTGTACTACCGCATGGGCCGCTTCGGAGAGGCGGAGCCCCTGCTGGTGTCCGTACTCGAGGACTGGCGCCGGCGCAAAGGGGAGCGCAGTCCGGAGCTGGCTGACGCGATCGAGGAGTTGGGCTTGAACCAGTTCGACCAGGGCAAGTTCGAAAAGGCGGAGGAATATCTGCGTGAATCACTGGCAATGCGGCGTGAGCTTTTCGGCGAGCAGCCCCACCCCGACCTCGCGGAAAATATCAACAACCTGGCGCTGCTGTTGATGGAGTCGGGCCGTTACGACGAAAGCGAAGTGCTGTACCTCGAATCCCTGGCCATGACCCGGCGCCTCTACGGGGAGAAGCACCCCAGTCTCGCCAACGGGCTGAATAATCTCGGCCTGCTTTATCGGGCGCAGGGCCAGCCCGAGCAAGCCAGGAAAGCGTACCAGGAGTCCCTGGCGATGCGGCGCGACCTGTTCGGCGAGGAGCATCCGGACATCGCCCAGGCGCTGATCAACCTGGCGTTCCTGTCATACGATGCCGGCGATCTGGCGGGAGCGACAGCCCTGGGCCGCCAGGCACTGGCTATCCAGCTGAAGGTGCTGGGTCCCACGCACCCGGAGGCCGCGGCGACCATGTCGACCCTGGCCAGGGGCCTGGCCGAATCGGGAGAGACAGCCGAAGCAGAGGCCCTGTTGCGCAATGCCCTGAGCATATTTGCCAGCGCTCTCCCGCCTGACCATCCGGATGTGGCGCGCGCCCAGATCGAGCTAGCCGGCCTGCTTACGACCGACGGCGACTACACGCAGGCGCTGCAGCTCGCGCAAACAGGATCGGCCTCGCTGGTCCAGGCCTACGGCGCCGACCACTGGCTGGTGGCGAATGCGGGCAGTGTCCAGGGGGGCGCACTGGCCGGGCTGGGCAGGCTGGACGAGGCGGAAACCCTGTTGCAAGCAAGCTACGGGCAACTGGCGCAGGACAAGAGTGCACGGGTGGCGTATGTGATGGGCGGCACGGCAGCGCCTGGCGAACCTGTATCGGGCGACTGGCAGGGCGCAGCAGGCGACGGCGCTGGAGGCGATGGCGCGCGAGCAGCTGCGGCAGTCGAATGGCGGCACACCGTGACGTCCAGGTAAACCGGGTCTATCTTCGTCACATTTTATTCACTCGCATGGTATTTTGGCTTTGGCTATACTCGGCTGCGTTTTTTGATAGATCGGCTCGTATCTTGCATCTGTATGCGGTTAGAACAATGGCCAAACTTATCGTTCATGTGGCCTTGTGTCGTTTGGAACGTGATCAGGGACCCTGTTTCGGGCCGGCAGTCGGGAAAAGCGTAGTGTGGTTGTAAGAATTCCTGACGGAATTGCCGGCCCAGCCGGTTTAAACTGATCGTCATACAACGAGTGCGTGGTTTACCACGCACCAAAATGGTGAAAGTCCCCCCTTGGTGGGGAAAGGAGCAACACATGTTAGGGCAGGATATTACAGGGTCGGCAGCGACGAGCCGCGATACATCTGTTGCTGCTGGTCTGATCAGGCGGACGAGCACCGCACTGGTGTGCGGCCTGGCGTTGGCCAGCTTCAGTGGTATGGCCGCTGCCGTGGGTGATGCCACTCTTCGTAACCTATCAGGATCCCATCATCGGCGACGGCATCGGCATCGGCGTTGCGTCAGGTCTGCCCGGTGGGCCCATCGAAATCAACCACAATCCGCAAACCGGCCTGAGCGAGGCGCTGGCGCTTGATCTTCGGTGCAGAGCTATTCCGGCCTCACGTTCCAGACGGCGGACATGCTGGCCTACGAAGGCAATCCCGAGGGAGACTATCGCGAATGGGGACGCTGGCAGGCATTTGACGAAACCGGTCTCCTCGTCGGGACGGGTATGTTCGCCGGCCTCAATCCGGAGGTGACGATTATTGCTTCACCAACTATTGCTTCACCAGAGGGAACGCCGTATCGGTATGTGGTGTTCACGGCGTTACCCTACGGGCTTTCGGAGGGGGGTTTAGCGCCGACTCTGGGTCTTCCCGAGTCTTCTGGTATAGACCCTGGTAAACCACCTGCGGGTGAGGGTTACCCCACGGTTGACAGCTCGGATTACTACATCACCAGCATTACCGTTAATCGGAGCACGTTCAGCGGTTCCAGACGCTGCAGCCTATGAGGGACTGTCACCCAGCGGTTTCGCGGCCGGGACCAGCTACCTGGATGGTAATGGTCGCTTTGTCGATGCGCCCCTGGTGGTCAATACGGCTGAGTGTGCCGGCGATTCAGACCAGAACAACACCTTAGGTTGCACCTTGCAGCTTAGCGAGAAGTTCAAGACAGTTATCAAGAACTCGCCCGATGTCAACGGGGCGATCGAGGTCAACGACGTCCTGACGATAGAGGATACTCGCGAGGGCTGCGGCGGGGTCAGTCCGACTTCCAATGTTCCCTTGGGCCTGGGCCTGGAAGAAGGCGGCGGACCCTGGGTCCCCGCCCACCTGTGTGGGATTCCGAATGACAACGGGGTGCCTGAAATCGTGCTCGTCGATATCGACAGTACCAACTTCACCACCGAATACTCGGTGCTGGAACACGAGATTGACAATACCGAGATTGCCGAGGGAGTTTGAATGTCGCACTGGCGCTGAGATTCTGAGTGATACCGACGGTACGCTGGGAGAGCGGCGCAGTAAGCTGCCGGTGGTGGCCTGGTTGCCCAAGGCCGAAGGGGAGATTCCGGTGAAGCAGGGCAATACTGTTGTCTACTGAGCTGCAGGATATTACCTACGCCTGCGGCAGTTACCGCGGCGGTACCAACCGCTACTCCTACTTTGCCTACAACCTTAGGCACACCGTTGATGCAGACTATAAGGTGATTGTTCGCAACGCGCTGGTGCAACTGTCAGCAACGATCGACCAGACCTCTACCTGCGTGGACTCCGGCAACGGCAGTTTTGCCGGCATCGCTTCCGGTATGAAGACAGTACTGGCAGCCTACGACAGCAACCGCTTGCCCTTGGCCAAGCAGCATCTGCAGAAGTTGCTGGCTAAAGTGGAATCCCACAAGCAGCTTAATGAACGCTACAGGGGTTGTTTTTACGACCTGGGCAACGATGCCATCGTCAAGGGTTCTCCCGGCGAGTTCCCCACCGAAGAAGTCCCGAATGTGCTGCCGCGCAACTTCCGCGCCGACCTGATCGTCCAGGCTCGCCATGCGCTGTATATGTTCGGGCGCATGCTGGGGATCGTCGACCAGAATTTGCCGGATGACTTCAAGGGTTTGCCGCCGATTTGAGTACAATACTGCATAAGTAGTCTCTACTAGCAAAACCCGCCCCCGAGGCGGGTTCTTGCATTCAGGCCGGGCCTGCGTCACAAGGGGGCGTGATCGCGCGAGTTTGGTGCGCTCCTTCGCGTTTCGGTGGTTGCGGCAGGCCGTAATCCCCCTGGCAGGTCGCAGGATACAGGCTCGGGCGCCTGCGCAATCAATTTCCCCCTTGGTCCGAAACTTGCTGCCAAAGCCTGTTCTTCTTTCTCACAGGCTGACCATTGCATGAAAACCCCACTCGACCCCGCGGCCCTGCAGGCCACGCTGCTGCAACAGATGGGCTGGCGCACTCGCCCCGGCATCCTCGGCCAGCACGCCGCCAGTCCGCAGTCCATCCATGCCCTGCTGGGCTACTTCCTCAATGACCGGGATTCCCCCACGCCGTTTCCCGGCCGGGACATGCTGGTGGACAGCTCCCTGTTCGACTGGGGGGTGGCGCCGCCGCTGGAGAAGGTCATCCGCTCGCGCCTCGAGCTGGACCTCCTGCTGGGGCTGCCGGAGATCTACCGGCACAGCGTGGCGGTGATCGAGCCCTGGCGCAACGTGGGCCTGAATCTCGATGGCGAGGAGGTGAGGGCATCCAAGAACATCGCCTACATCCTGCAGCAGGTGGCCGACGCCGACACCATCCTGTTCCCGATCTGGGAAAGCGGCGTGGCCAACGTCAAGCGCCTGGCCAGTGTCCTCGACGCGGGTATCGCCACGGTGATCCAGGGCGGCAACCCCTCGGTGCACGACCCCGCCAGCTTCAACGGCGCCAATGCGAGCCTGGAGGACATCCTGGGCCTGACGGACGAGCTGCTGCTGCACCGCTCCCCCGGCAGCGGCCCCAGCATCTTCATCTGCCTCGGCCACCAGCTGGCGGCGGCCTCCCACATCCGCCTGATCAAGCGGGCCGTGCGCGAGGTGGCCGAGCTGGTGCGCCTGCCGCTGGACCCGGAGCGCACGGCGATCGCCTCCCTGCAGCGGGTCTGTCAGCGCATCGCTGAGGTCGGCGCCGCGCTGCCGGTGATCAAGAGACGGCCAGACCCTCGCCCGCGGCTGGCACGACACCCTGTTCGCGGTGGCGCCCAACGAGCAGGTGGAGGTGGGCACCCGCCGCCTGCTGCCCTACCGCCGGCGCAGCGGCAGCGGCCACATTCCCGGGGAGCTGCACGAGGTCCACGCGCTGGTGGCCGACGAACTCGAGGGCGTGATCGACACCATGCTGAAGACTGGAGCGCGAACTGCGCATCGAGATGTTCCACAGCGACGAGGTCAACGAAGAGGCGGCCCTGTTCGCCAACTGGGCCTTCAAGCTGCTGCACGACACCATCGTGCCGATCCGCTACGAGATCGCCGTCAGCCCCCTGTCCTGGATGCTGAACCTGCCCTACGCGGTGGAGATCCTGTCCCAGACGGAGGTCGACGCGACCAACTTCGACCGAGGTTTCCACCACCTGCATCTACTACAAGGACTGGGAGACCCATTCCATACGCCGCTCCTTTACCTGCCAGTTCCACCCGGAGCTGATGGCGGATATCCGCGACATCGGCAAGCGCGAGGGTCCGCGCTATGCCGAGCTCAAGGACAACGACGGGGTGCGGTTGCTCCTGCGCCTGCTGTACCATGGCATGCAGGAGTAAAGCGAAGGCAGGCATCCCATGACAGGCATCTCATGACACTCCGCACCCGGCTGGCAGCCACCACTACGCCATGATCAACGACATCCAGATGCACTGGGTGGAGCAGGCCGCGGGCGCGCCCGGGCCGCGCGAGAGGCACGGTGGTGTTCTGCCACGGCTTCCCCATGCTCTGGTTCAGCTGGCACCGGCAGATCCCGGTGATCGCCGGCTGCCGGCTACCGCGTGATCGCGCCCTCCATGCGCGGCATGGGCCAGAGCGAGGCGCCGGAGGAGCCCGAGGCCTACGGCGTCGACGAGATCACCGCCGACCTGGTCGGCCTGCTGGACCACTGCGGCGTCGAGCAGGCGATTTTTGTCGGCATCGACTTCGGCGCCTTCGCCATCCAGGACCTGGCCCTGCGCCACCCGCAGCGGGTGCAGGCCATCATCTGCCTGGAGAACCCCGCCGCGCCCCACAACCCGGACAAGCCGCCCCTCACCGAGTACCGGGAGATGGGCGAGCAGCACTTCCTGCACATCGAGTATTTTCGCGAACCGCCCCGGGCCGACATCGAACTGGCCGCCGCCCCCCGGGAGTTCCTGCGCAAGGTCATGTGGATGCTGAGCGGCGCGGCGAATTATTTCGAGGTGTTCAAGCATCCCCCCGGCACCAGCTACATCGACGCCATGCCCGAGCCGCCGCCGCTGCCCTGGCCCTGGCTGAGCGAGCTGGAGCTGGAGTTCTTCGTGTCGGAGTACAGCCAGTCGGGTTTTACCGGCGGCCTCAACTGGTACCGCTCCATGGACATCAAGTGGCGCCAGCGCAAACCCTTCGAGGGCGTGCAGAGCCAGGTGCCGGCCTGGTTTATCGGCAGCGAGCGGGACGTGGACCTGGAGGGCTTTCACGGCGAGGACCCCATCGGCCTGATGCGGGCCATCTTCCCCAACCTGGTCGATGTGCAGATGATCCCGAAGTCGGGGCACATGTTGCCGCTGGAGGCGGCGGATGAACTCAACGCCATCCTGCTGGACTACCTGGCGCGCATCAGCGCCGCCTGCTCGCAGGCTCAGCGCCCGGCCAGTCACTCCGCCCCGGTCGCCACCGGGTAGCCGTTCTCGATCCACTGCTGCATGCCCTTGTCGAGGGCCACCGCCCGGCTGAAGCCCATCTCCCGCAGGGTGGCGGTGGCCAGGGTGGACACCCGGCCGACCTCGCAGTACACGACGATCCGCTTGGGTGGGGTCCGGCAGGGCCTGGTTGACCCGCAACTCCAGCTGCCCGCGCGGGATATGGGTCGCCCCGGGTATGTGGCCGCGCTCGTAGGCGTCGCGCTCGCGCACATCCAGCAGCAGTATCCCGGGGTCGTCGGTCTCGATGCGGCGCCGCACCTCCTCCAGCGACATGAAGGAGACATTGCGCGCGGCGGCGGCGATCAGCTGCTCCACGGTCTTGCCGCCGCTGAGGTTGGTGCGCAGGGCCTCCGACAGGTGATCGGGCTCCTTCAGTCGCAGGGTGCGCATCTGGGCGACGAAGTCCGCCCGCTCTTTCAGCTGCAGGCGCGGATTGCTCGCCATCTCCTCGGCCAGCGTGGAATATTCGCGGTTGCTGTAGATATGTGCCGGGTAGACCCGGGTGGCCGGGTCCAGCAGCAACAGGCGGTTGAACAGGCTGTCGTACAGCTGCTCGGGGTCGCCGCTGGGCAGGTCGGAGCGGCCGCAGCCGCCGATCAGCAGGGTGTCGCCGGTGAACACCCTGTCCTCGACGTGCACGCAGATCGAGTCCGCGGTGTGCCCCGGCGTGTGCAGGATATTCAGCGACAGTTTGCCGAGGTTGATCTTCTCGCCGTCGTCCACCCGCAGGTCGACGTAGGGCGCGGGGCTGTCGCGGTGCATGATCACCGGCACGTCGCAGTTCCCGCGCCATCTCTATGGTGCCGGAGAAATGATCGGCGTGGGTGTGGGTGTCCAGCACGTAGTGAATGCGCACGCCCTCCTGGGCCGCCAGCCCGAGGTAGCGGTCGATCAGGGTTTCCTCGGGGTCGATGATGATCGCGGTCGCAGGCCTGTTCGCAGGCGATGAAGTAGGACTGGCAGCCGCGCTCGGTGGCGATCTGGTGAAATATCATTGCGGTGCTCCCTGGGTCTCGGTAGATCAGGGTCGTATGCTGACAGCGTAGTTGATCTCGGGAAGTCTGGCATTGCCCCCAAGTGTCGGCTCAGCGTTTCGACACCCGCTCGAACAGGGCGATCGCCTCGCTGTGCCCGGTGTGGGGAAACATGTCCACCGCCGCCGCCCGCTGCAGTTTGAAGCCCGCCGCCTGCAGGCCCCGCGCGTCCCGCGCCAGGGTGGCGGGGTGGCAGGAGACGTAGACCAGGCGTTTCACCCCGGCGCGGGGCAGGGCCGTCGCAGACCGCCTTCGCCCCGGCCCTGGGCGGGTCGATGATGGCGATGTCCGCCCGGGGCAGCACCGGGGCATCCGCCATCAGGTTGACGGTTCTGGCGCGGATATTACTGATGCCGTTGCGCGCCGCGTTTTCATCCAGCCGCGCGGTCATGCTGGCATCGCCTTCCAGTGCGTCCACGGCGGCGGCGCGCCGCGCCAGCGGCAGGGCGAAGTTGCCGATGCCCGAGAACAGGTCGAGTGCCCGCTCGTCGCCGCGCGGCCGCAACCATGCGAGTGCGCGCGACACGAGCGCGCTGTTGACCTCCCAGTTGGTCTGGGTGAAGTCCCCCGGCAGGTACGCCATCTCCTCGACCTGCGCCGGGCTGTCAGCGTTCTCCCCGGGACAGTCCAGGCTGAGTCGCAGTTCGCCCTCCGCATACAATTCCTGCCACTCGGCCACGCCCTCGCCCGCATCGTCCCATTCCTGCCCGGGCCGCGGTTTCCTGGGTGCGACCAGCCGCACCCGCAGCGCCACCACGGGGCCGGTCAGAAGCGCATCTCGCAGCAGGGCCAGGCCCCTGTCGCCGGGGTTGGCGGCGAAGTAACAGCACAGCCCGAGCTGGCCGCGGCTGTCGCTGTCGACCTCGATCTCGCGCAGGCCCTGCAGGCCGGGCGCGGCTGCCAGCATCGCCGGCAGGGTCTCCAGCAGTTGATTGACGAACGTGTTCGCCACCAGGCAGTGGCGCACCGCCACGGCGTCGTGGGAGCCGCGCCGGCGCATGCCCAGCAGGCAGGACTGGTCGGGATTGCGCTGCACCAGCAGGCGCAGGCGGTGGCGGTAAGCGCTCGCGGCGCTGCTGATCGGCAGGTCCAGCGCCAGGCCCGGCGCGAGCGGCCGCAGCAGCGCCAGCAGGTTGGCCTGCTTGTGCGCCAGTTGCGCCTGCAATGACCAGTGCTGCAGGGTGCAGCCGCCGCAGTCCCGGTAGATCGGGCATGCCGGCTCGCTGCGCTCCGGGGCCGGGGCGGTGCCGTCGACCAGGCCGAGCATCTGTGCCTCGTCGTAGTCGCGCCTCACCGCCGTGCACTGCGCCAGCACTGTTTCCCCCGGCAGGGCGCCGCTGACAAAGACCACCTTGCCCTGGCGGCTGGCGATGCCGCGACCTTCCTGGCTCATGCGGTCTATCAACAGTTCATCCTTGCCCCACAGGCGCACCGGCGGGGGACGGGCCGCCGCCTGCTGGAAGCGCTTGCGCGGGGGCGGCGATTTGGCCAAGGGGCGGTATCCAGGGAGCGGCTCAGGGAAACCAACTATAAACCACCCCGGGGCGAGGCCCTAACCGCCAGTCGGGCGTGCAGGGCGACCTTTCAGAACGTGCCGCTGAAGGCGAGGCCCACGTAGCGCGGGCTGGCCCGCCGCGCCACCTCACCGGCGCCCACGTCCTGCCTGAAGATCAGTACATCCTTGTCAAACAGGTTGCGCACGA
The DNA here is from genome assembly GCA_963700715.1 of uncultured Gammaproteobacteria bacterium. Lineage (GTDB taxonomy): Bacteria > Pseudomonadota > Gammaproteobacteria > Pseudomonadales > Halieaceae > JARRPM01. Next base: position 196,912 of record CAVOYP010000002.1, on the reverse strand, counting down.
CGAGGTCGACCTGCCAGCGCTCGCCCGGCTCGAAATAGCTCAGCTGCGCGGTGCTGCGGAAAAAATCATCCTGCCGGTCCCGGGGGTTGTTCTGCGCTGTGAAATAAATCTCCCCCAGGTAGTCCGTGCGCCACATCAGGCCCAGTCGGCCCCAGGCGTACTGGCTGCCCGTGTAGTCCAGGCCGAGGTAACCGCTGTGCCGGGGCGTGAGGATGGTCCGGTTGTTGTCGAGATTGCCCGCGTCGGTGGCGAAATCCCTGAAGCGGGCGTCGGTATAGGCGTAGGCCGCCTGCAGTTGCCAGTGCGAGTTCAACACGGCCTGCAGCTGGCTCTCGGCGCCGTGTCCGTCGACCCCGTCGCTGTTCACCGTGCGCGCCAGGCCGTTTTCGATCACCTGGATCTGGTAGTCATCGACTTCGTAGGCGTAAATCCCGGCCTGGTAACTCGCGCGCCGGGCCCACAGGTTGCCGCGCAGCCCCAGCTCCGCGGACAGGGCCTGCTCGGGGTCAAATATCGACAGCTGCGGCGTCGCCGCCGGCTCGAAGCCACCCGCTTTATAACCCTTGCTCAGGGAGGCAAAGGCGCTGGCCTGGTCACTCAGCAGGTAGTTGAGCGCGAGGCGCGCTTCCAGGTCGTCCCAGTCATCGTCGATCTTCTCCCAGCCCTCGGTGGAATAGCCCAGCAGGTTGCCGGCGGGATTCAGCGGCGCGGCATTGAGCGCATTCAGCGTTGTGGTGACACTTTCCACCGGCGCGGAGCGGTACCTGAATTCCTTGTCATCCGCGCTGTAGCGCAGGCCGCCGGTGATGCTCAGGCGCGGGTCGAGGGCCCAGCTGGCATCGCCATAGAGGCCGTAGCTCAGGTAGTCGCCCTCCTGGTCTGACAACTCCTCGACCCGCGCCTGGCAGCTGCCGAACAGGAGGTCAGAGGTGGCGTCACACAGCGCGAAGTCCGGGAATGGCAGGCCGAAATCCGCCGGGGAGACCGGGCGACCGGAGAGCACGTTGATATCCGAGTAGGTCAGCTGCACGGTGGTGCCCACATCCTCGCTGAAGGCGATCGCCCCCGCCACCCAGTTGACACGCTCGCCGGTGCCGTTGAAGCGGAACTCCTGGCTGAGAGTGTCGCTGTTGCGGTTGATGAAGCCGGCTGTGGTAAGGAAGCTGGCGCTGCCGTCGACATCGAACAGGTTGGGGCTGTTGTTGTTGTGCCAGGAGGTGACCGACAGCGCTGAAACCGGTGCATCCGGCTGCCACAGCACCCGCAGCTGGCCAGTGCCGTTGCTGACATCATCAAAGGTTCTGGTGTCGAGTGCCAGCTTGCTATCGAAGGGGTCGGGCGGCACATTGCCCGTGGCGGCCAGCGCCGGCACCAGGGTTTCGTAACCCAGGCCGTGGGTGTTAGTGCGCTGGTAGCCGTAGGCCAGGGTGATATCGAAATCCTCCACCAGCGAGCGCAGGGCCATGCGCCCGCCCAGGGTGTCCTCGTCGCCGATATTTTCGCCCAGCCAGCGGTTATCCAGGTCGCCGTCATTACGGAAGCTGAAACCGCTGGCGCGCAACATCAGGCGCTCACCCAGCAGGGGCTGGTTGACCGTCAGCGTGGCGCCGCGATTGTTGTCCTCCCCGGCCTCCAGTCTGTAACTGCCCTCGAACCGGTCAACAGGCTGGTTGTTGTAGATAACAATCGCCCCCGCGGTGGCGTTGCGGCCGAACAGGGTGCCCTGGGGTCCGCGCAGCACTTCCACCCGGTTGACATCCACCATGGTCAGCGAGGTGCTGTTGATGCGGCCGACGTAAGCGTCGTCGACAATCACCGCGACGCTGGCCTCGCCGCCGATACCGAAACTGTTGGTGCTGATACCGCGGATAGCGTAGATGGGCGTGCTCACACCCTGCTCCCAGCCGCTCAGGCCGGGGGCAAGCGCGGTGAACTCCTCTATCCGGGTGATGCCCTGCTGCCGCAGCTCGTCGCCATCGAGTACGGTGATGCTGATGGGAACCTCGGCCAGGGATTCCTGCCTGTGCTGGGCCTGGACGATGACCTCTTCCAGCGCCTGGCAGTCGGCAGCGGTGACCAGTGCCACGGCGGCAGCGAGGTATCGCATGATTTGACGGTGCTCAGAACGTGTACTTCAACTCGACGCCATAGGTTGTTGGGGTTGCGGCGGCATAGCCGCCGGCGCCCTGGGAGTCCACCAGGGCACTGCCGCCGACGATGTAATCCTCATCGGTGAGGTTGTTGCCGTAGACCGCGCCCACCCATTTCTCATCCTTCGATATCCAGGTCACGCGCGCGCTGAGATCCTGCTGCTCATCCTCCAGCCACAGGCCGGAACGGCAGCTGGCGGAATCGAAGCAGTAATCGATATCGGACTTGTAACTGAACTGGATGCGGGGCGCCACCGTGCCGATAGCGGTATCGAAGCTGTACTCGGCGGCCAGGTAGTAGGTCTGCTCCGGCAGCCGCGGCAGGTTCTCATCGGAGCGGTCGTTGGGGCAGGAGTCCACCTGGACGAAGGTCAGGTTGGCCCGGGTGCAGCCCGTTGCGGGCGGTATCGAGGGGTCGGCCAGCGTTACCTGGGTGTCCATGAATTCATCGATCGAGCCGTCATTCAGCGTCAGGTTGAACATCAGCTGCAGGCGCTCCACCGGGAACCAGATGGTTTCCAGTTCAAAGCCCTGGATGGTCGACTCGGCGGCGTTGATCGTATCCGGCCCCGGCGCGTTTGTTTCGGGATTGATGATCACCGACGTCAGCTGGCGGTCCTTGTAGTCGGAGTAGTACAGCGCGCCGTTTACCCGCAGGTTGCTGTCGAGCAGGTCGAGCTTGAACCCCAGCTCCCAGTTTTTCACGTCTTCCGGCTCGAAATTCTCCAAATCCCCGGTGGGCGCTTCCGACACGCCGCCCGACAAAAAGCCTTCGCTGTAGGTCAGGTAGACGGTACCGGCATCGATGCCCTCTATGCCATCGACCAGGTATTGCACGCTGGCCATGGGCGTGAGCGCATTGTCGGAATTACTGCGACCGGTGCGGTCGAGGAATGAATACTCGAAGCGGGGGTTGTAGACAAAACCGGGGTCGCGGTCGTACAGGCCGGAGTTGCCGAACAGGGTGCTCACCGTACCGCCATTGGCGTCGAGGCTGTCGGGGATCAGCTGGTAGCGAGTGCGCTCGAGCTTGCGCTCTTCCTCGGTGGAGCGCAGGCCCAGCGTGGTTCGCCACTGCTCGGTCCACAACCACTCCAGTTGCGCAAAGGCCGCCACCGCGTCGTTGTCGGTTTCCAGTTCGGTCGAGGGTGCGTTCAGGTACAGCCAGCCCGCCAGGGCGGGGTCGTAGGGACCCAGGAAAGACACCGTGGTCTCGCCCTCGGTTTTTTCGTTGAACCAGTACACCCCCGCCACATAGTTCAGGCGGTTGTCCACCGCAGTGCCGGTGACCTGGAACTCCTGGCTGTACTGGTCGGTCTCGCGCGGTTTGCCCTGGGGGTGAACACCCTGGGTGCGGTGCAGGAAGGGCAGCGCGGTATGGTCCAGTTCGTCATCCTGCTCGGCCTTGGTATAGCGCCACGCGGTGATGCTCTTCAGGCTGAGGTTCTCATTGAGGTCCCAGCTGGCAGTCAGGCTGGAGCCCTTGTTCTCGGCAAAATAATCCCCCCCCAGGTCCGAGATCACCGTGTTGGCGTCGCCTGCATCGGCGGCGTCCTGGCAGAAGTCATCAATGGTGCGGCCGGTGGCGGGCACGATGGCCAGGGTGTTGAACAGCTCTGCCTGCCAGCCCTTGTAGCCCGGCACCGGTACGCACTTCTGCGGCCGCATTGACTGATCGGTCCTGGTCCAGTTGAGGTTGAGATCGATGGTAAGCGCTTCCAGGGGCACGAAGCGGGTCTGCCAGTTCGCGGCCTGGCGATCCTCGTCCATGTACTTCTCACCGTCGAAGCGGTTCTTGATATAGCCGTCGCTGTTGACGCTCGAACCCGTCAGCCGGGTGAAGAGGGTGTCGGTCAGCGGCACGTTGACCATGAAGTTGCCATCGTACCGGTCGTAATTGCCGACGCGGCCGCCGACGGAGGCCTCAAACTCGTCGCCGGGGCGATTGGTGGTAAACACCAGCGCGCCGCCGGTGGTGTTCTTGCCGAACAGGGTGCCCTGGGGGCCGCGCAGGACCTGCACTGACTGGATGTCATAGATATCCAGCAGCGCCCCGTCCGGCCGGCCCACGTAGACCCCGTCGATATAAATGCCCACGCCGGAATCGATATTCGGGCCGGTATTGCGCTGCCCGACGCCGCGGATGTAGATATTTGCCAGGGGCGCAGTGCCGTTGGCGGAGGACACCTCGATGTTGGGCACGATCTGGTTCAGTTGCGCCAGGTTGCGCACGCCCGCATCGCGCAGGGTGTCGGAGCCGAGGGCTGTTACCGCAACCGGTGTCTCCTGCAGGCTCTCCTCGCGCCGGCGGGCGGTCACCACGACCTCTTCCAGGGCGCCCGTCTGGGCCAGCGCGGTGGGTGTTTCCGCGCTGAGCCCCAGGGCGGCAAGCAGTGCGGACAGGAGTAACTTGCGGTTGTGGTTGGCGCCGGTCATAGCATCACCTGAATGTTGTTATTAAGTAGCGACGGTCTTATGTGCCTCGCTGGGTTCTTAGAGTGCGGTATAGAGGGATGACTGGCAAGTGCGACGCGCACCTGGAGTGGACAGAAAATGGAACTGCGGGTCAGGTGGGTCCCGGTTGGGGCGGGTTGGTCAAGGATGCTGAACCGGCTTTGCCCCGCGTGCGAACCTGCGTCCCGGGGTAGTTCAGGCCAAACCCGAACTACCCCGTTGCATCTGGTTCAGGGCGGTTGGACTAACTCCTCACGCCGCGGTAGACCAGGCCAGAGGTCTTCTTTACGCTGGCAATGGCGCTGTCAGATTTGCCCAGGCCCAGGATCCGGGCGCAGCTCTCCAGGGGAAGCAGGCCCTTGCCCACCAGCTGGAAGGCCCCGACCACGGCCCCCAGGTCAGAGGCGGTAAAACGATAGCCGTACTCGGCGCCCAATCGAACCACCTTGCCGCTGCTATCACCACTCAGCCCCTGGGCCTCCTGGGCATCGAGCTGGGTGGGGTTGCTGATATCCCCGTCCCCCCCGAGAATCGCCATCAGCTTCTGGCGCAGTGCCGGGTCGCTGCCGGAGCGTTCCATGAACCGGATAACCGGGAGGGTGTTGTCTTTCGACTTTGCGGCTACCGGGGCTGAATAATTCACTCCCTTGTAGGTCATGGACACGACGTTCTCGATGAAAGGAAAGAAGTCCTTCGACTTGACGTCCAGGTCGAGGAACCTGGCAAACTCATCACTGCTGATCTGGTTCGACTTGACGCGCGCAAAGGCGTCGGTGACCGCAAGCAGGTCTGACATGGTGAACAGGAAACCGTGCGCGGCGGCAAATTCGGCCACCAGCGCCCCTCTTGCGCCCGTCAATGCCTCCATTTCATCGGCATCGAGTTGGCTGAAGTCACTGATATCACCATCCCCGGCGTTCAGGATCTCCTTCAACTTTTCGCGAAAACCCGGGTCTTCAGCGGTCTTCTTCATAAAATCCAGGACCTGGCTGGAACTGCCCGCCGTCTTATCCGCCTTGTACTCTATCCCGCGATAGACCAGCCCGACGGAGTCACCGATGCTCTCCAACTGGCTCGCATCCGGCACGGATCCGCTGTCGAGGCCCAGGGCCAGGGAGAACGCTGTTTTCGATAGTTCCCCAGCCTTGTAGCGCTGGTAGACGCCAACAACTGCGTTCAGCTCGGCCACGGAGAAGGCATAGCCGTGTTGTTCGGCAAACGTCGCCACCAGCACACTGCGGTGGCCCATCAATGCCTGGGCTTCCTCCTGGTCCAATTCCTCGACGGAGCTGACATCGCCGTCCCCAACCCCCATGATGCCTGCGAGGCCCTGCCGCAGGGACTTGTCCTGTGAGGTCGCCTCAAGAAACTGAACTACTGCCTCAACTGTCATAACGTCTTCCTCAGATAAAATGCACTCGGTTCGATGCCCGCCACGGATGCTCCCGTAACAGGAAGATTGCTTCAGACCTGAGCAATGCAAATACCGGGCCAGATCCTGAAAGACGAATTGCGGCCGTTTTTGTGCCGCAGGATGCGCCTGGCGGACCTTATTGGTGCTGGCGCGCACCAGATAGGTGCACTTCAGGGAATATTTTCTCTTTGCCCGGGCGCGAGAACCGGACTGGCGGTTGTCGCGGTCAAGCCGGTTAAGCTCTCCGACGTCTGAGTGTTGAGGAATGAGGAATGAAGAAACGGGTAGTAGTCTGGGGTACGGGTAACGTCGGCCGGCCGGCGATTCGCGCGGTGCTGGCGCACAGGGACCTCGAGCTGGTCGGGGTGATTGTGTCCGACCCCGCCAAAGTGGGGCGCGATGCCGGGGAGATTGCGGGTGTCGCAAGCGCAGGCGTGGCGGCTACGGCGGACTGGCAGGGCCTGTTGCAGCAGCTCAAGCCCGATGCGTTGGTCTACACGGCCAACGCGGATATCCGCGGGGCGGAAGCCTTCATGGAACTGCTGGCCTGCCTCGAAGCCGGGGTGAACGTGGTCTCGCCCGCGTTCTACCCGCTGCTGTACCCGGAGTGCGGCCTGGAGATGGCGGTTGGGCCGGTGCGCGATGCCTGCCGCAAAGGCAACAGTTCTGTTTTTGTGTCCGGCATCGACCCGGGTTGGGCCATGGACATCCTGCCGCTGCTGGCCAGCGGTGTCGTGGCCGACATCCGCGAGATCCGTGCCCAGGAAATTTTCAATTACGGTCTCTATGACCAGCCGCGAGTGGTGCGCGAGGTGATCGGCTTTGGCCAGGACATGGCCCAGCTGCCCCGCATGCTCGAAGAGTTCTCGCTGCGAATGGTGTGGGAGCCCATGGTGCGCATCATGGCCAGCGCCCTGGACTATCCCCTGGACAGCGTCGAGACGTTTGTCGAGCGCCGGGCGCTGGAGCAGGCGGTTGACGTGCCGGGCATGGGCGTATTTGACCAGGGCACCCAGGGTGCATTCCGGTTCGAGGTGCGGGGTATCCGCAACGGTGTCACCCGGCTGGTGGTGGAGCACATCACCCGCATCGATGATCGCTGCGCACCCGACTGGCCCTACCCCCCGCACGGGCAGGGTTGCCACCAGGTGCTGATCAAGGGCAGCCCGGACCTGGCTATCAGCGTGCACGGCCACGATGCGATCGAACCGGGTCCGGCCGGCGGCGGCAACGGCACCGCCGCCAACCGCATCGTCAATGCCATCCCCGCCGTGTGCGCAGCGGCGCCGGGAATTCTGTCGCCGCTGGACATTCCGCCCCTCACCGGCGCGGCGCAGATGCGGGCCTGAGCCCGGTAGGCCTCGAAGGGGCTCAGTAGAGCAGGAATACCAGGGCGGCGGTCGCCAGCCCACCGCTACCGGCGCGCAGGAACAGGGGGCCACCCTGGCCGAAGTGCTGCTCCAGGGTTCGCAGCGGGTCCCCGCCGGCCATGACACCAATGGAGACCGGTAATTCCAGCATCAGCACAAACACCAGCTGGCCCGCCACGGCCGCCAGGAAAGCGGTCATCACCGCGGATTGGGAGCCGGCTAACAGCAGTGCAAGGCTGAGCAGCAGCACATTTCCCAGCAGCCCGCCGATGCTCAGGCAGAGGAATTGTGGCCGGGTGTTTTTCGCAAAATCGTAGTCGAAGAACAGGGGATGTATCCGCGGTTTCAGGCTGAGCGCGGAGCCCGCCGCCGTGGCGCCCAGGAAGTGGCACCACTCGTGCACGATGTGGCTGAGCGCGAGCCCCGTCAGGAACCCCCAGGCGGCAAGCAGGTACGCCGCCGGGCCGGTGCCTGTCCATGACTGCGCGGCGAGCAACAGCGCAACCAGCAGCAGGGCGATACCGCCGTGGGCCAGCGCCTGCATGCCGAGGTATAAGGCTGAACGCCTGCTCGTCTGGGTCATCTGCCGGGCCTGCTGCTGCCGCGGCGCGATCGCAAGGGCGCCGCGTTCAATGCCCGGACCAGCTCTGACGGTTGACCGGCCCCGCGGCCGATCGCAGGGTCACCGGGATGCCGGACAGGTGGGCCATGCCCGAGAGTGGCTCGACGCTGTCGGGGCCGTCCGCTGCCAGCAGGTTGACGTTGGCGCCGGCGAGTCGGCTGGCGACCGCGAGGCCGCGGGCGTGCTGGTGACCCCAGCCGTGGGGCACTGACACCGTGCCCGGCATCAGCTCGTCCAGCAACCGGACCGGCAGCCGTGATCGCGCCGGTGGCGGACTGGATATCCGCGATATCGCCTTCTCCCAGCCCCAGCCTGGCGGCGTCAGCCGGGTGGATGTAGACATGGTTGGTCTGGTTGTTGGCGCCGTTGGTGAGTTCGTCGATATTCTGGGTCCAGGAGTTGTGGGTGCTGTGCGCCCGCTTGGAGATGAGGCGGAACACGCCGTCGCCCGCGCCCGCCGCGAGTTCGGCAAAACGCCCGTCGAGGCGCGCGGTGCCGGCGATGAACTCCGCCGGGGCCAGGTGCACCAGGCCGTCGTCGGTGGTGGGTCGTTTGCCCAGGAAAGTGCCGGGCTTACCTGCGCCCGGGGCTTGCCATCGGTGTGGCGCAGCATCTGCTTGAAGCTGCCCTGGCCCGAGCGGCGCAGCATCTGGTCCAGGATGAAACGCTGCGGCAGGCCGGGTTGGCGCCGGGGGTGGCGCAGGCGGTTGACCGCCCTGAGGCCGCGCAGCATCCACTGCACTACTTTGGAGCCGAACAGGCCGACCCCCGAGGCGGTTGCGAGGTCCGTGTAGATCGATGCCTCATCGCGCTGTTCGCCCTCGGGCTCCACCAGTGCTTCCGTGGCCGCCAGGTAGGGAATGGACTGCATGCCCAGGAACAGGGGGAAGACAAAGGGCAGGTCCGGGCGTTGCAGCGGCGAAGTGGCCGGCAGCACGTAGTGCGCCAGGCTCGCGGTCTCGTTGAGGTAGATGTCGGTCACTACCAGCAGCTCCAGCTGCGCCAGGGCGTCGCGCAGGCGCGCGGAATTGGCCATGGTCATGAGGGGGTTGCCGCCGGTGACGAACAGGGCCTTCACCTGGTCCCTGCCCGGGGTGAGGATTTCATCCGCGAGGATGGCGCCGGGAAAGCCGCCATTCAGTTCCCGGAAGTTGCCGATGCGGGAGCGAGCCTTGCGGGTGAACATGCCCTGCTTCCTGGCGTAGCCGGCAAAGTCGAAAATGCCCTCACCCACCAGCGTGCCGCCGCGGCGATCGAGATTGCCGGTGACCGCGGTGATACATTCCGCCAGCCATTGGGCCAGGGTGCCGTCCTGGCCCATGCCGAGGCCGGTGCCGGTGACGATAGCCGCGCCTTCGGCGTCACAGAAGGTGGCGACAAGCTGGCGCAGCTGCGCGGCGGGAATACCGGTCGCCGCGGCGGTCTTTTCCGGGGTCCAGTCGGCGACCGCCGCGCGCAATTCGTCGATGCCGCTGGAGTGCAGCCTGACCTGCGCCTCGTCCCAGCGGCCGGTGGCAAAAATTTCCTGCAGGAAGCCGAGGAAGAAGAACACGTCGGCGTTGGGCTTGATAAACACATGTTCACCGGCCACCTTCGCGGTTTCGGTGTGGCGCGGGTCGATGACGATAATCCTGCCGCCCCGCGCCTTCACCTCTTTCAGGCGCTTGATCGGGTGGGCGACCTGGAGGAATGTCCACTTGGACACCACCGGGTTGGTGCCCACCACCAGCATGCACTGCACATGGTCCAGGTCGACGAAGGGCTGGAAGAACGGGAAGCCGTACATTTCGGTGGACGCGGCGAAGCGGTTGGCGCAATCCTGGGTGGAGGAAGAAAACACATTGCGCGAGCCGATGCCCTGCATGAAGCCTTCGGCGAAGATCGGGTGCAGGATACTGAAGCCCGCGGCGGTGCCCACGTACATGGCGATGGAGTGGGGGCTGGCGCCGCGCAGTGCGCGCACCTTGGCGCCGATTTCCGCAAGGGCCTGTTGCCAGGAGATCCGCACGAAACTATCCCCCACTCTTTTCAGGGGATAGCGCAGGCGATCGGGGGAGTCATACATCCTGTGCTGGTGCAGGCCTTTCATGCAGGAGAAGCCCAGGGTGCCGTGGTGCGACTTGTTGGGCGCAATGGAGAGCACCTGGTTATCCTGCACCTCGGCCACAAGGCCGCAACTGGCCTCGCAGATTCGGCAAAAGGTATGTTTCGTCTGCGCCTGTCCCATTCACCTGTCCTGCCAGAATTGATTTTTTTGCCACGTTAGCAGATTTTCCCGGGAGCCGTACGCAGGCCGGCAGGTTTGGTCTGACTGCTTGAACTGAAATGCCGGACGCCGTGGATGCGGACGTTTAATCTTGTACGTCATCGCGCAATGTCCGGGGAAAAAACACCGATGAGCAAGAGCGAAGGCCTGCTGCGGATCTGCGTGGCGTATGTAGTCGCCCTGTTCGCCGCAGGCGCCAGCCTCTACCTGCTGGATAAGGGCCCACTGCTGGATGTGCTGGTCGCCGACCTGGTGGCCATGCTGGTCATATTCCTGTTCAGCCGCGCCTACGGTAACTCCAGTTTCTATGATCCGTACTGGAGTGTGCTGCCGCCGTTTATCGCCCTGTACTGGCTGGCGGTAAGTGAAGCCGCCGTCCCGCCGACGCGGGCAGTGCTGGTGCTGGGGCTGATGCTCTACTGGGCTACCCGCCTCACCCTGAACTGGGCCTATTTCTGGGAGGGCATGCAGCACGAGGACTGGCGCTACCTGCAGCTCAAGAACAGGGCGCCCCGCTGGGCCCTGTTGACCGACCTCTTCGGCATACACCTGGTTCCCACGTTCCAGGTGTTCGCCGGCCTGTTGCCGGTCTATGCGGTTTTCTGCCTGGGGGAACGGCCCTTCGGCTGGCTGGATATCGTCGCCGGCCTGGTCACGGCGGGGGCGATAAGCCTGCAGATGATCGCGGATTTCCAGCTGCGCGGTTTCATTCGCAGCCGCCGTGAGGGCGAGCAACTGGAGACCGGCTTGTGGGCCTGGTCGCGCCATCCGAATTATTTTGGCGAACTGGGTTTCTGGTTCGGCCTGTTCCTGTTCGGCCTCGCCGCCTACCCGCAGGGCTGGTACTGGCTCTGGCCGGGTGTCGCGCTGATGACCCTGATGTTCCTGTTCGTCAGCATCCCCCTGATGGAGCAGCGCAGCCTGGAGCGTCGTCCCGACTATGCCCGCCTGATCGAATCCGTGTCGATGCTGGTGCCGCTGCCGCCCGGGAAGCGCGCTTAATCGCGCACAAAGTTCCCCGGCCCATGCAGTGTTCGCTGAAGTTTTGGCGTAACATTCCCCGTTCAACCCGCCCGTGCGGGATAACAGGTGAATGGGGTGAAGAGTCCCGGCAGTAAATTCGGCCCCGGAATCCTGGTCACCGCGGCATTTGTCGGGCCGGGCACGGTTACCACGGCGAGTATTGCCGGCGCTCACTTCGGCTTTGCCCTGATCTGGGCGTTGGCGTTTTCGGTGCTGGCCACCATAGTCCTGCAGGAGATGGCGGCGCGCCTCGCGCTGGTAAGCCGGCAGGGCCTGGCGGAAGCGCTGCGCAACAGTTACAGCTCAAGCTGGTTGGGCACCGCTGCCGCTGTTCTCGTGGTTGCAGCGGTCGGGGTTGGTAACGCGGCCTACCAGACCGGCAATTTGACGGGGGCGGCGCTGGGCCTGCAGGGCATCAGCGAGATCGGCCTGAAATGGTGGGCACTGCTGGTGGGCCTGCTGGCCGGAGCGCTGCTGGCATCCGGTGTCTATGCCCTGATTGAAAAGCTGCTTATCGCCCTGGTGGCGCTTATGGGCCTGGTGTTCCTGCTGACACTGGCCATGGTACAGCCTTCGTTCAGCGCCATGTTGGGTGGTTTGCTGGTGCCGTCGTTGCCCCAGGGTTCGCTGCTTACGGTCATGGCCCTGATCGGCACCACCGTAGTGCCCTACAACCTTTTCCTGCACGCCAGCGCCGTGCAGGAGAAGTGGGATGCGGAAGTCAGCAAAAAGCAGGCGCTGCGCGAATCCCGCATGGACGCGAGTTTATCCATCGGACTGGGCGGACTCATCACGCTGGCGATCATGAGTACGTCTGCGGCGGCATTCTTTGGCGGCGACGTGGCGTTTTCCGCCGCCAGTATGTCACAGCAACTCGAACCCCTGCTCGGAGCCGGTGCGCGCTACCTGTTTGCCGCCGGCCTGTTTGCCGCCGGTCTCAGCAGTGCCGTGACTGCACCCCTGGCCGCAGCGTACGCGGTCTGTGGTGTCCTCGGCTGGCCGCAGGACTTGCGCGGCAGGCATTTTCGCGGTGTATGGTTGACAGTGCTGTTGTTCGGCACCGGTTTCTCCGTCATCGGTATCAAGCCCCTGGCCGCCATAGTGTTTGCCCAGGCGGCCAATGGTTTCCTGCTGCCTGTGTGCGCGGTGTTTTTGCTCTTGCTGATGAACCGGAAGGATGTGCTGGGAGACTATGTCAACAAGCCTTTCGCCAATACCCTGGGCGTGCTGGTGGTGCTGGTGACGGTTGCGCTGGGACTGCTGAAGATCCTGCAAGCGACCGGCGCACTGTAGCAGCAGACCGTGCAGCCCGCGGTCGGCTGTACCGGTCTCTACCGCTTGCCGACCCGGACAACCACCTTGCCTTCGACCTTGCCGGCGGCGATGTGCTCCACCGCCCGGAGGGCATCCTCGAACTCGAATAGCTGGACGTTGGATGCCTGTAACTCCTTCTGCTTCCAGTGACCGATCAGGTCATTGTGAGCCGCAAGCATCAGCTCAGGGGGAAAGCCCACCGGCATGGCGCCCACCAGTGAGATATTCCTGGGCAGGGTTTCCGGCAACTCGATTTTCGGCCACTCGCCGCTGGCATAGCCGATGACGACGAAGCGCCCCTCGAATGCGGTGGCCTTGAACGCCGCCCGCCCGGCCTTGCCTCCCACCGGGTCGTAGATCACGCTGGCGCCTTTGCCGCCGGTGAGCTCCATGGTGCTGGCGGTGATGTCCTGCGAGCGGTGGTCGATGACCGCGTCGGCGCCGAGTCCCAGGCAGAATTCCGCTTTTTGCGGGCCGCCGGCGACCGCGATCACCCGCGCCCCCTTGGCCTTGGCCAGTTGCACTGCCGCGCAACCGGAGCTGCCGGATGCACCCAGCACCAGTACCGTGTCATCGGGCGTGATCCGCGCCCGCCGGACCAGGCCGATCCAGGCGGTGAGAAACGGGATGAAAAAGCCCGCGGCCTCCTCGCCCGGCATGTCATCGGGGATGGGGAATGCCGCCTGGGCGTACATCAGGCAGGCATCCGCCAGGCCGCCCCGCTGGGCCTGGAACAGGGTGGGGCCCAGTACCCGGGTGCCCAGCAGCGCCGGGTCCGCCCCCTCGCCCAGGGCGATGACCTCACCTGCCGCTTCCTGCGAGGGCGTGAAGGGCAGGGGCGGCGTCAGCGGGTAGTTGTTGCCGCACATGAAGACATCGGGCAGCCCGAGGCCCGCGGCCTCAACCCTGACCTTGACCTGTCCCGGCCCCGGCTCGAACTCCTCGGAGTCCAGGTCGAGCCGCATGACGTCCGCGGGGTTGCCGAACTGGTGAACCTTCCATGCGCGCATATGACCTTCCTCGGAATCAGCCAAGCCGTATCTTCAGCTCATCGCCGGCGAACCTTATCACGTCGCCACCGAATATCTTCCGCCGCTTGCGTGTTTCCACGGCGCCGTTGACCAGGACCAGGCCATCGGCAATCACGGTCTTGGCCTGCCCGCCGCTGTCCACCAGGCTCTCGAACTTCAGGATCTTGTAGAGCTCCACCGGCTCGTGCGTGATCAGCACTTCCCGCATCATTGCGCGCCCTGGCGATAGGCCCTGGCGAAGGCGATGCTGTCGGCATTGTCGATTACGGTCCCGTTTGCCAGCTCGCCGGTACGGGCGCTGATTTCCAGCATCGCCCCGGCCAGGTCTTCGGAGCTGATTGCCAGTTGGCCCGGCTTGAGTACCCACTCCAGCAGGTAGTGCGCCGGGTTCGACAGATCCGATGCGGGGCGGATGAAGCCGGAGCGATAGGCGAAGGTGCGCAATCCGGTGCCCCTTGCCATTGCGGCCAGCCCGATTTCGGCCCGGCCTTTCTCCCGCGCCCAGTGGGCGCTGCCTTCGGGGTCAGTTCCCATCCCGGTAACGTAGTGGAACGACATCGGCGCCTCGGTCCTGGCCGCCAGCCATGTGGTCAGGAAAGCCACCGGAAAATCCACGTGGATGCGCGTGTACGCAGCGTCATCGACCTGCAGCGAGGAGGTGCCCAGCCCCCACAACACCGTGTTCACCTGCGCCAGGATCGGGGCGAGGTCGCCGTAGTTGGTAAAATCCTCCTGCAGCTTCAGTTCTACCCTGCCGCTGGCCACGGCTTCCTCGATACGCGGTGAGCTGCGCCTGGAAACCACGAAGATTTTTTCAACTTTCGGGTCTTCGATCACGGCCTTGAGCAGACCATCTCCCACCCGCCCGGTCGCGCCAAAGACCATCACCACTTTGTTGGCGTTGTCGTCCCGCGACGGGCTGTCCCCGGGCGTGAGCCTGCCCAGGGTGAGGTAACCCCAGACATTGAGGCTGGCCACTGCCAGGACCAGGGCGATCAGGACAGCCAGGATTGATTTCTTGAGTATCTTCATCGCGCTATAGCCCGTTATGGGTTGAAGGGGCACAGGGTAGCTGATGGCGCCCGGGGCGAGCAAACCTGGTACACCCCCCCATGCCCATTTATGCAACACACCGGAGTATTTTCGGCTAATTGTGGTTAAAAGTGTTAAGCCTAAACTCCCTGACACCAGCCCGAGAACATGGGCCGGTCATTCACAAATCAGTGAGGCAGGTGAACATCATGGCAATCATTCTCTTTATTTACTCATCCGTACTGGCCCTGGGCGTCTGGCAGGACAACCACAACCGCAGGCAGGCCGAAACCGCGACCGAGTGTAACAAGGCGCCGCGCCAGGGCTGCTAGCGGCGCCACCACACTCCCGGGCCGGCCAATCCGCGCGGCCCGGGTAGCATAGCGGCATTTCCTGCAGCGACACCGACACCTGCAGCTGTCCCGGGAGTGGGTTATCCTGACGACCTTGTTGCGAAAGCCGTAAACGGGGTGGGCATGCGGGAGTTCAGGGGCGGGGTGGCGGTGGTCACCGGAGCCGCCAGCGGGATCGGGCTGGGGCTGGTAAGGCAGTGCCTCGCCGAGGGCATGAAAGTGGTGCTCGCGGACCTGCGGCCGGAGCCCCTGCAGGAGCTTGCGGCGGAGCTGGCCGGCGCCGGCGCCAGTGTCATCGCGGTGCCCACTGATGTCGCCAGGGCGGAGGACGTGGCCGCCCTCGCCGATGCCGCGTTTACCGGGTATGGCCGGGTCGACCTGCTGTTCAATAACGCGGGGGTGTTACTCAGCGGCTTCAGTTGGGAGCGCTCGATCGCCGACTGGCAGTGGATTGTGAACATCAACCTCATGGGCACGGTCCACGGCATCCACAGTTTTGTCCCGCGCATGCTGGCCCAGAACAGCCCCGGCCACATCGTCAACACCTCCTCGCTGGCCGGTTTGCTGGCATCGCCCCTGATGGGCCCGTATACCGTGAGCAAGCAGGCGGTGGTTGCCTTGACCGAAACCCTGCACTATGAGCTGCAGGCCATCGGTTCGCTGCTGAAAACCTCGGTGCTCTGCCCCGGCCCCATCGCCACCGGGATCGCGGACTCGGGCGCCGGCCACAGCCTTCCGGCCTCTGTGTCCGCGGACGCCAATGAGCAGTTGATGGGCTTCCTGCGGGCGGGCATCGCCGCCGGCATGGCCCCCGCCGACTGTGCCGCCAGGGTCTTCCAGGCTATCCGTGAGGAGCGGTTCTGGATATTCACCCACGATGAGTTCAAGCCCGCTTACCGCGCGCGGTGCGAAACCCTGCTCGCCGGCGGCAACCCCGTGTACGACGCTTTCAGCATTTGAGCCCCGCCGCCAGCGCAGCGCTTACTCGCTGACCACCAGTATAGTCTCCAGAGTGGAGTCGCCGCAGTAGGCGACCCGGGTACCACCGGCCACCTCGGCGTGGAGCGCCCGCAGCACATCGGCCTGGATTCGCTCCCCCGGTGCGAGGGCAGGTATGCCCGGCGGGTAGGGCACGGCGGTCTCCGCCGCGATACGGCCAATGGCCTTTGCCGCGGGCACCCGTTCGTGGGCCGCGAAAAATGCGTCGCGCGGCGACATCACGCTATCGGGTATCACGGTCCAGGCGGTGGCCGGCACCACCGGCCGCGCCGCGCCGCGATGTTCCTCGATCGCACGGATGACTTCCGTGACCATCCTGTCGACGCTCGCATCGGTATCGGCCAGGGTGATGACCGGGCAGAAGGTATCGCGGTCGGAAAACTCCAGGTGGATGCCCCGCTGCTCCAGCACATCGGCAACCACCTGCCCATCCGCGCCAGTACCGGGCAGGGTGAGCACTATCTTGGTCGGGTCGTGCATCAGCAGCGCGGGACAGCGCCGGTTGATTTCACTGCCGACCACGCCCAGCCCCGGCACCTCGCGCAACCGCGCGCGGGCGTCGCCGGCGATGCGGATGGCGTTGCCCAGGAGTTCCTCGCCGCGGTCCTGCAGCAGGCCGCGGGCGCGGTCGATGGAGGCGAAAATGGCACCGGAGGGGCTGGTGGTGTGCAGGCCCTCGAAGGCGGCCTCGAGGCGCTCGCGGTTGATGAGCTCGCCCTGTGCCAGCACCATGGAAGACTGGGTGAAGCCGGTAATATGCTTGTGCACACTGGTCACCAGGATATCCGCGCCGGCCTGGATGGCGTGGGGAGGCAGCTCGGGATGGAAGCCCAGGTGCGCTCCCCAGGCGGCGTCAACGGTGAGCGGAACCCCGAATTCGTGCGCCACCTTCGCTATCGCGGCCACATCCGAAACACCGCCCACGTAGCTGGGCTCCACCAGCATCACCGCCCGCGCATCGGGGTGTTCGCGCAGGGCCTGCCTGATCCGCTGCGCCGGCATGCCCGCGGTCAGGCCCGTCTCGGCGTCGATATCCGGACGCACCCACACCGGGATGAGGCCGGCCAGCACCAGGCCAAAGAACAGGGACTTGTGGAGGGTGCGCGCGACGATCACCTTGTCGCCCGGCCTGCCCACGGTCAGGGCGATGGCCTCGTTGCCATGGGAAGAGCCCTGCACCGAGAAGCCGCACCAGGGCGCGCCCCACAACTCCCCGGCGAGGCGCTCCGCGCCGGCCAGGCGCTTCTTGGAAACCCGGCGGTCCTCGACGCCGCCATAATGCGGCACGTCCAGGGCCAGCAGCGGGTCGCTCAGTTCAGGGTTGCGCTTGTGGCCGGGGACCGTGAAGGGTGTGCCCGCGTTGGCGAGAAACCGTTGATAGGCATCGTACAGCGGGGTCTCGCTCAATTCGAGCCTCCCATGCCCCGCCGTGCCGTCTCGGCGTCTACCAGTACACCCGTGAAGCCGTAGTCTGCGGTGAGGACCGTCACCAGTTGGCTCGCCGCGTTGGCAAAGGCGTCATCGTCGGAGAAGTCCAGGTACTCGATGGCCGTCGCCACCGCGGCGTCGGATTTGACCGCCTTGACCCGCGCGCTGGCTGCGACTGTAATCGCCGCATCGCCCGGCGCGGCGTCGAGCGAGTGCAGCAGCCGCGCGATATTGATGGCGGCGGGGCTATCCGCTGTGCCATCTGCCACCAGTTCGGCGGGTGTTATCAACGCTTTCCCGGCCACGGCTCGCCCCAGGGCTATGTCGCCTATAGAAAACTCGATGGGCTGTCCCGGTTCGTATTCGAATCTGCCATCACTGCCGGTGACACCGCTCACCGAACCGGAGACGTAGTCGATTCCCGCCACCGGGGTCTCGCCGAAAGTTCCGCTGGCGACGACGATGACCTCGTCGTCCTCGTCCCTGTCATCCGAGCCGCCCCCGGAGCTGAAGAAAATGGCGCACTGGCTGCCGGCCAGGAAGGGCACGGCGCAGAGTAAAAGCAGCAGGGAAACCCGGCGGTAAAACACTCCCGACATCATGGATCGCAGCCCCGTATAAGTTGCGCCGCCGACCAGCGCGGCAGGGCAGGGGGCGAACAAATTCGCGCAAAAACCCCGCCAAAACAAACAGTTCCGGCGCATTGTAGCCGGTTTCGGTGGGCTTGGCAGCAGCGTCCGGCGGTTGATTTCTGCTGCCGGCAGGTTATCTTGGCGGTCCCGTAATCCCCGCTCCGGCCTTGTCCGGCTGGCCCGGATTCTCCCCTCGAGGAACACCGTATGCTGACCCTGCATGGCTTCGCCTTCTCCAACTACTACAATATCGTCAAACACGCGCTGATGGCCAAGGGCATCCCCTTCCGGGAAAACCTGGTGTATCCGGGGAGCCCTGAGTTGCTGGCGGTCAATCCCGCCGGCAAGGTGCCCGCCATGACCACGGCCAGGGGCACCCTGTTGGGCGAAAGCAGTGTGTTGCTTGAGTACCTGGAAGACGCCTACCCCGACCAGCCCCTGTATCCGGCCGACCCGGAGGCGCGCGCCCGCGTAAGGCAGCTGATGAAGGTGTCGGAGCTGTACTTTGACTTGCCCGCGCGCCGCCTGCTGCCGGCAGTCCTGGGCAGCGCGGTAATCGACCAGGCGGTCAAGGATGAAGTGCGCGTGGCACTGCAGCGCGGTGTGCGCACGCTCAATGCCCAGGCGACGTTTTCTCCCTTCGTTGCCGGTACCCGGATGTCCCTGGCGGACATTTACCTGCGCTATGCGCTGGCAATTCCCCGGATGGCGGCACCGGGTCAACTGGGCTGGGACATCATGGCGGACGTGGATGGACTGGCAGCCTGGGACGCCATGATGGCCGACTCGGATATCTCCCGCAAAATTGATGCCGATATGAAGGCCAATACGCCGGATTTCATGGCCTATATTTCCGGCGGAAAAAAATAGCGCCGGCGGCGGTTCAACCCTGGCGCTCTTCACTGATGCCCGGCGCGTCGGGCATGGCCAGGCGCGCCACGCTGCAGATGCCGGCGCAGAGGGCGAGCGCGGCGGCGATAAGCGCCGGCGTGGCGTCACTGCCGTAGCCCAGGTTTAACAGCCCTGCCAGCAGGGTTGCCCCCAGGGTCTGGGCCAGCAGTCGATTGGTGGAGATGAGCCCACCCGCCGAGGCGGCCCGCGCCAGCGACGCCGCTGACACCACCAAACGCGCGTTGGGCGAGAGAAACATGCCATACCCCACCCCGCAGATCGCCATACGCCAGGCGATGCTGCCGTAGGATGCCCCTTCCGGCAGGAAGGCGAGCAGCAACATGCCCAGGGTGGCGATGGCCATGCCGATGCCGCCGAGCAGGCCCGGGTGGAAGCGGTCCGACATCATGCCGGCAATGGGGGCGACTATCATCATGCTCAGCGGCCAGGGCACGATTACAGCGCCGATTTCGCCGGGTGAGAAACCGAAATATTGCTGCAACCGGAAAGGCACGGAAAGCATGAAGGTCATGGCGCCGATGAAAGCCAGAAAGGCCCCGAGGACCGACAGGGCCACTATCGGGCGTCCGAGCAGGTCCACCGGCAGTATCGGCGAGGGTTCGCGCAACTCCCTGCGAACGAAAATGATGGCAATCATCGTACCCAGGACAACGACGGGTAGCGCGGTGGCGATGGGCTGGCCCTGCCCCAGCGCCAGCAGGCCCGCAATGATCAGGCCGAAGCTGAGGGCGCACAGCAGCGCTCCCCGCAGGTCATAGGGCTGCCGGCGCGCGGGGGAATCGGGCAGGAAAACCCGGCCGAGCGCGAGGGACAGCAGGCCCAGTGGAACGGTGGCGACAAAGACCCAGTGCCAGCTCGCCGCGGCGACGATGAAGCCTCCCAGGATCGGTGCCAGGGCCGCGGCGCTGGCCACTACCACGCTGTTGATGCCGAGGCCTCGCCCCAGCTGACCGGCCGGGTAGATGGAGCGCACCAGTGCGCTGGATACGCTCAGGGCGGCCGCAGCGCCCAGGGCCTGCACGCCGCGTGCCGCCAGCAGCAGCGGCAGGCTGGGCGCAAAAAAACACAGCAGTGCGGCGAGGATGAATACGCCCTGGCCATACAGGTAAAGCCGCTTCAAGCCGATCTGCGAGCCCAGTGCGGAAAAGGGCAGCAGCGTCATGACCAGCACCAGCTGGTAGATGCTGACGATTAACACGGCGGCTGCAGAACTTATCCCCAGGTCCGTGGCAATGGTGGGCAGGGCGACGTTGGGAATCGCCCCGTCGATGACGTTGAGGGCGGTGCCGCAGGAGATAGCGAACACCGCCATGTAGCGCCGGGGTGTGGGGAGTCCGTCCATAGGCTGCGGGTTAGGGTGCTGAGTGAGGTTGGAGCGGTAGTATACGCCCTGCGCAGCGGCCGATACGATCCTCCAATCAATGAGTGCGAGTTTGCGCGCTGCGATTTATAGTGCGCGCTGAACGTGTTTCCTGGCGTGCAGGGGCGCGAGCGCCAATCAGCAGGGCTTAGATCAATTGAACACCAGTGACACCACAGGACACTAGTGCGAGTCGTACTGCACATCGGCACTGACAAGACCGGCAGTACGTCGATCCAGAATACCGTCTTTCTCAATCGCAAGTGGTTGCTGGCGCACTCGATCTACGTTCCCGAGACCGGCCTTGGCGAGGGCAATGGCCACGCGGGCCTGCTGCGGCAGATGGAGGACGGTGCGCTGGCGCAGCTCGCCGCAGAGCTTCTTGGTGCCAGCGAGGCGGGCTATGCACAGGCCCTGCTGTCCTGGGAGGGCATGAGTTCCCTGTGGTTCGGCAGGAAGCACATCCGTCGGCTGATGAGCGCCCTGGGGGGCTTCCAGGTCCATGTGCTGGTATACCTGCGCGAGCAGGCGGAGGTGATCCAGTCCGGTCACCTGCAGCGGGTAAAGCGCAATATGAACCTGATCGACATCGCGGCCATTGAGCAACCGCGGACACTGCGCGAGCGCGTCAGGGCCCTCGCGGCCCTGAGGAACCCGAACCGGAATTACTATCGACTCCTGCGTCCCTGGGAGCGGTGCATTCCAGGTGCCACGTTCTCCGTGAGAATCTACAACCGCGCGCAACTGCACGGTGGCGACGTGGTCAGTGATTTCCTCGATCAGCTCAAGGTCCGCAGGGATGAGCACTTCACAGGGGCCGGGGAATACTATAACCAGAGTCTCGATGTCGAAGGGGCACTCCTGCTGGAAACCCTGAAAAAGTTACCCGCCTGGAAGGACAGGATCATCGCGCTGGTCGATGTCACCCAGTCCCTGATTGGCGTTGAAGGCCAGGCGACCCGCTATTTCCTTAGTGAGAGTACGGTGGCGTCCATACGCAGGCATTACCGGCGTTCGAACTACAAGCTTGCCAGGCATTTCATGGGAAGCGACGCCTATCCCTTCGAGGCGTTAAGCCCGTGCTGGCGCAGCGAAAGTCTGGCGGCGATCGAAACCAGGGCGCGGCAGCGCCTGCAGAAAGTAGAGCAGCTGATGCTCACGCCCACGCTGATGGGCGAGGCGAGCGGCAAAGACCTGGCAACGATGGTCGATCTTGCCATCGGCTGGAGCACTGTACGGGATTGGGGGGTCTGGAGTACCGGCAGCGAATCGAGAATTCGATTTCGCCTGTTTCGCCACTGGTTGATCCAGGAGATAGGCTCCGTGCGAGTGGTCATCGAAGGGCGGTATTACGGGACCAACACCCGTACAAGTGTAAGAATAAATGCTGTCGATATCGGTGAGCAGGACCTCACCGCCGGCAACTGCGACATCGTCATCCCCGTCAGCGCCCTGTACCCCCACGAGGTGATCGAAATCACGCTCCGGCACCACGCGCCCGTAAGCCCGGCCGCCTTCGAGGGAACGAGCGACCAGCGCCTGCTGGCGTTTGGCTTAGAGCGCGTGGCCTATGCCCTGCTAAAAAGCCAGCCGCGACAGCATCAGAACCTGTAGGTCAGGTCCACCCCGCTGATACGCCCGGCGGAATCGTGGATGAAGGAACCGCCGAATTCAGGGGCAGGGATCACCTCCTCCAGGTAGTCCTCGTCGGTCAGGTTCTTGCTCCACAGCTCGATCGACCAGTGCTCACCGGAGATACCGGCGCGCAGGTTCAGCTTCCAGTAGGCGTCGCGCTCGGTATTGGAATACTCGCTGGGGCCGAAACCGAAGCCCGGGACACCGTAGACATCGGACAGGTCAGTGAAGAAGTTGACAGTGGTGTCATCCTGCACGGTGTGGAACCAGGTCTTGCCGACATACTCGTAATCCAGCCTGGTCATCCACTCGAGGTTGCCGAATACCGGCATGCTGAAATCGAGGCTGAGTGCACCGGAGCCCTCCGGGGCGTAGGGCAGGTCATTGCCCTCGGTATAGGGCCGGTTGGTGTTCTGCTTGATCTCTGAGCTGATTGCACCGTAGCCGCCGCTGAAGGTGAGGTAGTTGTTGATGGCCCAGGCGAAGTCGATTTCCGCACCGTAAATTTCAACGCTGTCGATATTGGATACCACGCGCAGCAGGCCGAAAGGACCGGCAAAGAAGTTAAAGAACTGGTAATCATCCACCTCGGTGTAGAAGGTCGCGCCATTGACCCTCAGGCTGTTATCGAGCCACTGGCTCTTGAAGCCCAGTTCATAAGTGTCGGTGGTTTCCTTGTCGTAGTCGTCGCGCACATTCTGCGGTGCCGTCGGGTAGGACCCGAAGGCATTGTCGATGGTGGCCGCGCTGCCGATGTTGTTAAAACCTCCGGAGCGGAAGCCCACACCATAGGAGGCATAGCCATTGAAGTCGTCAGTGAAATTGTAGACATAGCTGATCTTGGGCTGCCATTGGTTGTAACTGCTGTCCCGGTCGGGAATGGTGTCGGTGAGGGAGCCATCGAAAGCCGGGTTGATCGGTGCCCTGCCGAACTGTCCGAAAATCTGCGCATTGAGAACGTTGGGCACCTTGTTATCGACCGAGCGTTCCTCCTTGTCATAGCGCAGGGCCAGGGCCAGCTCCCCTTTCTCACCCACATCCATCTCCACCTGCCCGAAGCCCGCGTAGACGTCCGTGTCGAACTTGTCCCAGAACAACTGGTCGGTGGGGTTGGGGCCGCTGGGCGGAATATAGATGGTACGACGGAAACCCAGGCCCAGGTCGGCGCCATAGCCTACCGCCGCAGTGCGCTCGATGCCGGCATAGTAAATACCAGCCAGCCAGCGCAACCAGCCCTCCTCGTCGGAGGTCAGGCGGGCTTCAATGCTGCTGCTCTCCTGGTCGCGCTGCTGGTACTGGTAGCCGTCGCAGGTGGTGGGCGAGTAGGGCGGCAGCAGGCCATTGAGGCCATTGAACTCGGGCACGTAAACGCCGGGAGGATTCCCGTCCTGGACGGCGTAGAACGGGCTCTGCAGGAGTGAGGTATCGAAGCTGTTGTAGCTTTCGGTACAGGCGGTTTGCGAGGCCTCGGCACCGAGTGAGTAACCGCCAAAGGCCGCGCTGGTGCCATCGGACAGCAGGTATTCCTTCATATCGTCATAGGCGGCGGTGACAGTCAGTGTGGCGAAGTCGAATTCATAGTCGGATTTCACCGAGAAGAAAGTGGTGTCCTGCTCGTTCTCCCCCGGCACGTTGAAGATGTACTTGAAGTTGTGGTCGTTGACATCCCCGTACAAGTCGGGGTTGCCAAGGAACTCCGCGGCCCCGGGCAGGGCGAACACCGCATTGAAATTGATTGCGCCGCCCTTCACTTCCCGGTAACTGCCGATGGTGTCCACGGTCCACTTGTCGGTCGGTTCCCATATCAGCCGACCGCGTACGGCCTGTTCCTCCCAATAGTTGACCGCGTCGTCATCGCCGGTGAGTTTGTTCTCGAACTGGCCGTCGGACTCGCCGTAGAACATGGACAGGCGGCCATACAGTTGATCGTCGATCAGCGGGCCGCTGACCGTGGCCTGCGCCTTCTGCAGGTTATCGTCCCCCAGGGTGCCCTTGACGTCGGCTTCAAACTCCTGGGTAGGCTTGGCGGTGTTGACGATGATAGCGCCGGCGACCGCGTTGCGGCCGTATAGCGCGCCCTGCGGGCCCTTGAGCACTTCGATCTGCTCGATATCGAACAGCTCGCCATTGAAGCCGTTGGGGTTGGTGATCAGCACGCCGTCCACCACATAGGCGAAAGTCGATTCCGCATCGCGGGTCGAGTACTGCCCGCGTATGGTGACCTGGGTGTCGCCGGCGTTAGCGGTGTCGACAATCGACACGTTCGGCGTCAGGGAGACGAAATCCTGGGGTCTGGTGATGCCCGCGCTCTGGATATCGCTGGAGGTGAACGCGGTGACTGAGATCGGCACCTGCTGCAGGTCCTCCGAGCGCCTGCGGGCGACCACGACGACCTCCTCAAGCCTTGCCTGTTCGGCCAGCGTGAACTGCGGCATGGCCAGGGTGGTGCCAAACAGCGTTGCCTGGATCGCGTGGGCTATGAGCTTCTTATTCATCGTTGGGTTCCTCGAGAGCGCAGTGGGTGCCTACAGTGTACGTCAGTTGTTGCCAATTTGGATCAGGTGGCCCCGTGCCGATTGCGGGGCAGACGCTATTCGTCATCGTAGCGTTCCCCCGGGTCCACCGATTCGTCCATCTCTTCGCTCTCCTCCCCGGCTGTGCTTTCCCTTGCCATCAGGGATGTCTTGGGGGTGTGTATGCCGATGTGATAGATCGCGAAACCCGGCATGACGAACTGGTCCAGCGCCATGCCAAGGATGCGGCCCTTGTGGGGTGAGACGATGTCAACCTGTTCATTGCTGATCGGGTTGTTTACCGCGCCCAGGACATCCCCCTCCTTGACTTCATCCCCCAGCGCGATGCGGCTGAACAATATGCCGGAAGCATCGGTTCTGACCCAGGCGGTATCATAGTAAGCAGGGGCCGGCTTTACCCACAAGCCCAGTTTCGAATACATGCCGCTCTTGGCGAGCATTGTGTTAATGAGCTTGACGCCAATGTCGACCATATCGCGCTGCATGCGCATGGGCTCACCGGCCTCCAGGGTGACGGTGGGAATCCCGGCGTTCACCGCAGCCGCCCTTAGCGAGCGTTTGTTGCCTTTGGAATGGAGCACGGGAATGTCGCCGAACAACTCGACAAAATCCGCCACCGGCTTGTTGCTGAGGTCGGCCCGCAACTGCGGGATATTGGTGCGATAGAATGACCCCGTATGGATATCGATCAGCATGTCGCAGTGCTTGACCAGGTCATTGAAGAAACCGCTGGCGATGCGTGAAGCCACGCTGCCGTTGGGGTTTCCCGGGAAGTAGCGATTGAGGTCGCGCCGGTCGGGCAAATAGCGGGAATTGCGACTGAAGCCCAGCAAATTGACGATCGGAACTCCAACGATCATCCCGTGCAGCTTGTGTGGATCAAGCGCATACATCACCTGCCGGATCATCTCGATCCCGTTGAGTTCGTCACCGTGTACGGCCGCCGTCAGACACATGGTGGGGCCGTCATAAGCGCCGTTGACCACCAGCACCGGGGTGTCCACTGCCATGCCGCTGAAGGTGCGCGACGGCTTCCATATCAGCCGGGTGGCGGTTGCGGGCGGAATTTCAACGGCCAGCAGCGAGCGCGTGGTATTGGGGTGTCGCAGGATTTGGTCGGGATTGAGCAGGATCTGCACCGGAGACCACTTCGCCTCCTGGTGTGCGACCGCGGCAGCCTCCTCCTGCAGTGCCGCCTCCCCCGCTGATATCCGCGGCAGCACAGCCTCAGTCGACGGGGATTCGAAGACTTCCCTGAGATTGACGTTCGCCGCAGTAGCTGTCGTATCCGCTTGTACGGTGAAGGCTTCTGCTTCGGGTGCCGCGGTGTCGGCGGCGGTTGCGGGAACAGCGTCGGGTGGGGCCTGTTGCGCACTCGCGGGTAGAGCAAGCGCCCCCCACACCAGTAGCGCAGGGAGTAGATTGGCGAGCATATTGGTCACAGGGCTGAACACGTCCCCGCCATTGTCAGGGTACTCGATCCAAACTGCAATCGGCGGGGCCGGACAATTTTGCCGGCCCGGGGTTACAACCTATTTCTGCTTGACGATTGACAGGATGTAGTTGCTTGCGGCCTCCATCTGCTCGGCGGTGATGCCCTTCGCGGGATCATCGGCGGCGTCGGTCAGCATGCCGTCCTCCAGGTGCAGCGCATGGACTTCGCTCCATGGAATGTCGGTCAGCCCCTCCCACTCGGACGCATCGCTGAGCACAGGTGCGCCCATTTTCCCGCTGTCGTGGCATTTGGCGCAGTGGGCTTCATAGACTTTCTTG
Source organism: uncultured Gammaproteobacteria bacterium (assembly GCA_963700715.1). GTDB lineage: Bacteria > Pseudomonadota > Gammaproteobacteria > Pseudomonadales > Halieaceae > JARRPM01. The sequence goes on along the minus strand of CAVOYP010000002.1, from coordinate 170,610 downwards.
CCTGCTTCCAGGCTGTCGGATTGCGCGGATGCCGCTCCGGCGACGACCAGCAGGCTGATGGCTGCCGCTTCCAGCAATAGTTTCTTCATTGGCATTCTCCTGTGGGGCAGTGGATGTCTTCCGGCACAGTTTAGCCATTTCCCGCGGTTCTGTCCCGTGGAATCAAAGTCGCCGCTGGATTGGGCTATACTGCCTGCCCCAGGCGTCGGATAGGGTTGAGCGTGATTAATGGCTGATGTTTTTATCTCCTATGCCCGGCCTGATCGGGTTGGGATCGAGGTTCTCGCTGCGAAACTGGATGCGGAGGGCCTCTCGGTTTGGTGGGACCGCCAGATAGGAGGGGGCGCGGAATTTTCCCAGGCCATCGAAGTAGAGCTCGAGGCGGCAAAGACGGTTATTGTCGCCTGGTCCGCAAACTCGCTCGGATCCCACTGGGTTCGTGACGAGGCGGACTTCGCGCGTAGCCGGCACAAGCTGCTTCCCATTTCCCTGGACGGCGTGCTGCCGCCCCTCGGTTTCCGTCAGCTTCACACCCTCGATTTTTCCGCCTGGGACAGGTCCGATACCGATCCGGTTTTCAGGGAATTGGTGCGCTCGCTGGGTTCTTCCCTGCAACACAATGCCCCGGCAGTATCCCCCGTTGCCTCCAATACCCCGCCCGCCGCTCGTGCCGCGGGAAAACCGTGTATTGCGGTACTCCCCTTCGCCAATATGTCCAGCGATGAGGAGCTCGAATTCCTGGCGGATGGCCTCACTGAGGACATTATCACCCTGCTCTCTTCGAACCGTCATTTATCGGTGCCTGCCCGTACCTCGGTGTTTGCGTTCAAGGGCCAATCAGTCGATATCCGCTGTGTCGGTGAAGCCTTGGGTGCTCGCTATATCGTTGAAGGCAGTGTGCGAAAAATGGGCACCCGAGGCCGGGTAACCGTCCAGTTTATTGGTGTGGACGCAGGTGAACATATCTGGGCGAAGAAATTTGATGTGCCCCTCGAGGAACTCGCGAACGCCCCGGATGCGCTGGTTGAAAAGATCGCCGGCAGTCTGTTTGCGCAGCTGACCTGGGCTGAGGCTGACCGCTCGGAGCAGGCGCCCCTGGATTCCCTCGGCGCCTGGGAGTATTGCCAGCGAAGTGCGGCGATCATCGGGCGCGCCATTGGTGGGGTCAAGTCATTCCATCGCAGCGAGGCGGAACTCGAGCGGGCCCTGTCCATCGAGCCCGATTACGCCCTGGCGCATGCCCTGCAGAGTTGGTGTGCCAACGCCGCGATCATTAATGGCATTTACGAGGACGACCAACTGACTGCTTACGTAGGAAAGGCCAAATACCACCTCGCCCGGGCGCGCGAGCTGGCCAGCGATGATCTGCTCACCCAGATCTACATAGGCGCTTCCGAAAATTTTGCCGGTATGCAGGACAGGGCCCTTCACACCCTGGGACGGGTGCTCGATCGCAATCCCGCCAGTGCGGAAGCCTGGTATATCATCTGCCAGGTCTATGCCTACCTTGGCCGTTTCGACGAGGCGCGGGAGGCGATCATCCAGGCCTCGGCACTGGCGCCGGAGGGAGGTTTTTCCCCGAATCACGGCTGGTATCGCGGGCTCGCCGAGTTCCTCGCGGGTGACTATTTGATGGCGGCCCCCCTGCTGGAAAGAAAGGCACTGGAACAACCGGACTACGGTTACGTGAATATTCTCTCCGCGATCTGCGAGGAATCGTTCGGCAACCATGATACCGCGCTGAAGTTTATCGCCCGGGCCAAGGAGCACAACCCGCAGCTGCGGCCCGATAAAGTGGCTGGCATGATCCTCACCCAGTTTGACCGGGACAAGGGCCAGCGAGAGTATACGGTCCTGAAAAAACTGTGGTCTGGCGGGGCTGATTGAACTTTCAGCGCCTGCGCGTCACCACCGCGGCGCCCAGCATTACCCCCAGGGTATTGGCCAGGAAGTCGTACATGGACATCTGCCTGCCGGGAATCCAGGACTGGCCGATCTCCATCAGCCCGCCGTAGGCGATGATAGCCAGGCACGCATACAGGTAGTGACTCTTGTTCGCCAGGGCGCGGTAGCCCAGCACCGCGAAAATGTAATAGACGAGCAGGTGGACGACCTTGTCCATGGGGTCAATGTTGACGTCATCACCGGGGCGCAGGGACGTGACTGCGACGATGCCGGCATAAATGAGAAGGATTGCCTGATGCATGGCATTGGAGCCTCGGCGCTCAACTCCGGGATACCCGGGGCGATGTTAGCATCCCTTCGCCGCTGATGGGCTTACCATGACACCGGGCATCGCGCCGGTGGGTTCGCCCTCGGCAAAGGTGGCGACACCGTTCACCAGGGTCAGTCGCACCGGGGCCGGGTCGCGGGTCCAGCGCCAGGTAAAACCACCCTTGCCATCGGGCACGTCAAACACCTTGTATTTCCGCCGATGCTGGATCTCATCCAGTGCAAACACGGTTATATCGGCGCGTTTTCCCGGCTTCAGTTCACCCCGGTCAGTGAAACCGAAATGGGACGCCAGTTTACCGGTCTGGCAGTGTACGGCTTCCTCGATACGCAGCAGGCCCCGGCGCACGTAGTCGGTGTACAGCAGGAGATTGTCGCCGCTGGCGCAGAACAGTTGCCCGTGCGCGCCCGAGTCGTTGATATTGCCCACCGCCAGCGGGTCCCGGGTGAGGCGCACCACCATGTCATCGTCTTTTTCCCAGGGGGGCATGGTGACCGAGGAGGACAGGCCGTTGTCGATAAACCACTGCGCCATGGCGTCGGAGGCGGGCAGCCCCAGCCTGGCCGCGTAGTCGCCCAGGGAGGTGACCGGGTCGGCGCCGTTCTCGGAGTTGTCCAGCATGATGGCCTCGGGCCGGCGAAAGAAGCCGGTCTCCAGCGAGTCATTAGCCCAGGAGTGGCGGGCGCGCCGGCGCCAATCCGGGTCTGCCAGCAGCGCCAGCTTCGCCGCATCGCTGTCGGCGGTGACGACCTCGTGCCAGACGTAGTCATTCGACTGGGCGAACAGCAGGGACTGGCGGATGCTGGCGGTGACCGTGATGGGCACATGGGCATAACCGGTCCAGAAGTCGCGCCCCTCCCTGGCAAAGCGCTCGTGCAACTCCAGGATAGGCTGCTGGATACCGTAGTCCTTCTGCCACTGCAGGGTGGGCACGCCCGCCCATTGCACCCGCACCGCCAGGCCCTCCGTGAGGCGGGCGATGCGCTCCATCGACGCGGCGGCGCTGAAGCGCATCAGGCTGTCGACGATCACCTGCGTGGTGGCGCCGGGGTAGTTGGCCATCACCCGGAACAGGGCGCCCAGTTCGGCGTCGTCGGCCACCATGGAGGGCACCGGTCGGTCGCTGCCGTCGTGATCCAGCAGGTTGGTGGAGAGCCCCAGCGCGCCGGCTTCCAGCGCATCCACCAGCAGCTCCGTTATCTGGCTGATTTCGGCGGGCGTGGCGGCGCGCTCCCAGGCATCCATTCCCATCACCGCCAGGCGCAGGGCGATGTGGCCGACAAAGGCCCCGTAGTTGGCGGTCACCCGCGTATTGGCGACCATCGACTGCTTGTACTGCGACCAGGTCCGCCAGTCCCAGGGCAGCTTGTCCAGGAACGCCGACTCGGGAATGTCCTCGAAGAAGGAGAAGATCTTCACCACCTCCCGGCGCACGGCGGGATCGGCGTGCAGGGGTGCGAGCGCAAAGCCGCAGTTGCCCATGACCACGGTGCTTACACCGCAGCCGGGCAGGGGGCTCAGATCCGGCTGCCACCACATGGTGCCATCGAAATGGGTATGGCTCTCAATCAGCCCGGGGGTGACGTAACAGCCGGCGGCATCCACCAGGACCTCGCCACTGCCGGCAGCCAGTGCCGGCGCCACTTCGGTGATCAATCCGTCCTGCACCCGCAGGTCGGCCCTGAATGGCGCGCTGCCGGTGCCGTCGACGACCATTCCGCCCCTGATGAGATAGCTGTTTACCGGTGTATCCATTGGATTGTCCCTCACTGTTTCGAGCGCGAGTGGCCGTAAATATCGCAGTAAACCAGTCAAGCAACTCGGGCCCGGCCACGCAAGCGCCGCGCGGCGGCGCGGGTTTAGTTTCATGTACCAGCCTCCACGGCCTGCCCTGATCTTCAGTGCGGCCCCGGAATTCAGTAGACTGGCCCCCCTCCAACGCGCGGCCGGCGCGGGGCGCGACAATCAAGGGGTTATGCGGTGACAGTAGGCAGGGAGCTGGTTTTGGACGAAACAGGGGCGCGCACGGCGCGGATTGTGTGCAAGTTCGGCGGTTCCAGCCTCGCCAGCCCGGAGCAGTTGCGCAAGGTGCGGGCAATTGTCGATGCCGATGCGCGCAGGCTGATCATCGTGCCGTCCGCGCCCGGCAAGCGCGATGCAAAGGATACCAAGATCACGGACCTGCTCTACCTGTGCCAGCATGCGGCCAGCGTCGGCGCCGATTTTTCCGCGTCCTTCGCCCAGGTCGCCGGGCGCTTTACCGGTATCGAGCGGGAGCTGGGCATCGCGCCCATGATCGCGGCACACCTGGAGCGATTTCGGGGGGCGCTGGGCCAGGGCGTAACCGCGGATTACGCGGCCTCCCGCGGAGAGCATTTCAGCGGGTTGTTGCTCGCCGCCTGGCTGGGCGCGGAATTTGTCGAACCCGCGGACTGCATCGTGATCGGGGCCAACGGCCTGGTGGACCCGCAGACCTGGGAACTGCTGGGTGCGCGCCTGGCCGACACCGGCAAGCGCTACGTGATACCCGGCTTCTACGGCCGGGACCCTGAGGGCCGGGTGCGCACCTTCTCCCGCGGCGGCTCCGACGTGAGCGGCGCGGTGGCCGCCCGGGCCGCCAATGCCATGCTGTACGAAAACTGGACCGATGTGTCGGGCCTGCTGATGGCGGACCCACGGATAGTCGACAACCCCCGGCCCATGGAAGAAGTGACCTACGCGGAGATCCGCGAACTGTCCTACATGGGCGCCAGTGTGCTGCACGATGAGGCCATGGCCCCGGTGCGGGAGGTGGGCATACCCGTCAACATCCGCAATACCAACGCGCCCGCGCACCCGGGCACCCGAATTGTCTCCAGGCTCTCCCCGGAGGTGGTGGCCAGTACCCAGATTGCCGGCCTGGCCGGCAAGACCAGCTTTTCCATGATTACCGTCGGCAAGAACCTGATGAACCGCGAGGTGGGCTTTGTCTACCGCCTGCTCGGGGTATTCGAGCACAACGGCATTCCCTTCGAGCACTGCCCCTCCAGTATCGATAGCGTCAGCGTGATAGTGGAGTCCAGCTGGCTGGAGGGCCGCACCGATCAGGTGCTGGAGGAAATCCGCCGGACCATGGAGCCGGACGAGCTGGACTTCGTGCCCGGTATCGCCCTGATCGCGATTGTGGGCGAGGAAATGGCCCGCACCCCCGGTATTGCGGCCCGGGTCTTTACCGCGCTGGCAGGAGCGGGCGTCAATGTGCGTCTCATCAACCAGGGCGCCTCGGAGCTGAACATCATCGTCGGCGTGGCGCCGGAGGACTACCCCCAGGCGGTGCGCTCGATTTACGCAGCTTTCGTGGTTTAGAGGCTGGAATCCCGCTCTTTCCCGGTGTTTCCCCTCGGTCCCATACCCTCAGCCCTGTCCTCCACGAACAGCGAGTCGAGCGCGCCGAAGCCACTGTGGACGCCACCCTCCGTCACTTCCGGGGGCTTCGAACGGACCAGGTAGCCGACCTGGCCGGGCTGCCCATCGCCCGTCGCAAGGGCCTGGTCTGCCAGGTGAGCCGTAAACAGCCCCACCTCGCTGACCAGTCGCTCGACCCGCTGCGCCTTGCCTGCGCGGATGACCAGGGTGGGCCGGGTTCTGCCCGCCGGGCGCAGGCGCCGCATCAGCACCCAGGCAGGATGGTCTGCCGGGGTCATTGTGCCCAGGCGGTCGATGATATCGCGGTCGAACAGGCAATGGCCCCCGCCCTCGCCCTGGTTCTTGAGCACCCAGTCGGCGCTGCCGTCCTCTGCCAGCAGGCGCTCGACACTGTCGGCGTCTACCGCTCGCATAGGGGCGAACACCGCCGTCAACAGCTCCTGCTCCTGCAGCTTGAAGCCGAGTTCGCCCAGCAGGGTGCTACCGGCAGTGGCCAGGTGAAGTTGCATGCGCTTACTGGTAGCTAATTGCTGCGCGACGGTGGCGTTGACCGCCACGCGATGGCGCTCGATGAACATGCGCGTGGCGCAAATGGCATCACAACAGCGCCGGGTATCCAGGTCGGTGGCCACGTAATCCTGGTACTGGTAGCCGGCCCGCAGGTACACCAGATGAATCGTGCCGCAGCCGGCCAGTTGCAGTGACTGCCCGGGCCCCGTTGACAGCTGCTCGTGCAGTTGCCTGAAGCTGCGGCGGTAAGTGCGCAGGCCGAGCGCCTGCAGCTGGCGTTCCAGCAGGCGCTGGTCAAACAGGTTGTCCTCATCTTCCTGCACGACCATCAGGAACCCCGGATCGACCGGCCCGCTGCCCAGTTCCCGCGCCAGTTGCCGGGCCGCGGCGGCCATGGCCCCGGCCAGCCTGGCGGTGGCCGGGTTGGGCAGCAGCGCACCGGGCGAGCTGCTGTGGTAGCGGGCAAACTCCGCGGGCCAGCGACTGGCGATATAGCGGTGCAACAGGTGCGCCCGCTCACCGAAGGGCGCCATGCCCGCGGCGATACTGTTGCACTCCACCAGGCGCGCGCCGTCGCGCGCATCCACCATGAAGTCGCTGCGCTGCAGCAACAGGGGCAGCCGCGGCAGGCTGTTGCCTGCTGCATGCAATTCCCTGTGCATGGCGAGCATTTCGGCAAAAAAAACGTCACCCCCGGCCAATGGGTCGTGCACCGCCTGGATCAGCTCATCGCGGGCGGCCAGAGCCTGGGTCAGCCGACCCAACAGGGGAGCGACGGTTTGCATCTGCTGCAGCACCTGCGCTGCAATCGACGCCGGGGAAAAGGTGAAGGGCACCTGGCGCGCCCGCCCCGGGCCATCGAGAAAGCACAGGTTCAGCTGCAGGGCCTCGGCCACCACATCGTCGATAACCGGGCTGGCGATTACATCGGGCAAGGGATCGCCATCTCGCTACACGTTCAACAGCAGGTGCTCGCGTTCCCAGGGGCTGATTTCCCGGTGGAACTGGCGCATTTCCTCGCGCTTGACCTCGCTGTAAACCATGCAGAAATCCAGGCCCAGCACCCGGTGCACCGGTTCGGCCTGCTCGAACAAGGTCAGGGCCTCGTCAATCGTCGTCGGGATCGGGTAGTCCTCATCCTCAACCTCGCCGGCGGCGGGTTCCCCCGGCCTGGTCTGTTCGAGCATGCCCAGGTAGCCACAGGCGAGGCTCGCCGCGATGGCGAGGTAGGGGTTGCAGTCCACACCCACCACCCGGTTTTCCACGCGGCGATCCTGCGGGCCACAGTTGGGCACCCGCAGGCCGGTGGCGCGGTTGTCATAACCCCAGGAGATATTGGTCGGGGCGCTGGAGTTGGTGCTGGTTTCGAAGCGCCGGTAACTGTTGACGTAGGGCGCCATCAGCGGCAGGGCCTGCGGCAGGTACTTCTGGCAGCCGCCGATGTAATGCATGAAGCGCTTGCTGGGATTTCCCTGCTTGTTGCTGAATATGTTTTTCCCGCTGGCCAGGTCGATCACGCTCTGGTGTATGTGCATGGCCGAGCCGGGCTGGTCGCGCATGGGCTTGGCCATGAAAGTGGCAAACATGCCGTGGTTCAGCGCCGCCTCGCGAATGATGCGCTTGAAGTAGAACACCTGGTCGGCAAGCAGGATCGGGTCGCCGTGGGTCAGGTTGATCTCCACCTGGCCGGCGCCATCCTCCTGGATCACGGTATCTATGGTCAGCCCTGCGCTTTGGGCGTAGCGGTAAATGGTGTCGATCACCGGGCCGTATTCATCCACCGCCGACATGGAATAGGACTGGTTGGCCGTGCCCCGGCGCCCCGTGCGGCCGATCGGCGGCTCGATCGGTTCGTTGGGATCCAGGTTGGGCCTGGTCAGGTAGAACTCGAGCTCCGGGGCCACCACCGGTTTCCATCCCTGTTGCGCATAGAGGTTCACCAGGCGCTTCAGGACATTGCGCGGCGCAACGCTGACCGGGCTGCCGTCGCGATTGTACAGGTCGTGGATCACCTGCAGGGTGGGCTCCTTCGCCCAGGGCACGGCCTTGGCGGTGCTCATATCGGCTTTCAGTACAACGTCGCCCTCTGCCCACTGGTTGACGATGTCCATCTCCACATCCCGGCCCGTGACGGTCTGGTAGAAGATGGAGATGGGCAGGTAGGTCTCATGGTCGGGGTCGAACTTGTTGAGCGGCATGGCCTTGCCGCGGGACATGCCCGCCAGGTCCGGCACTATGCACTCGACCTCGTCCACGTCGCGCCCCGCGCGATAATTCTTGAACGCCTGCGGCAGGTCCTCCAGCCAGGGTGGTTCACGCTCTTGCACGGTCGGTCTCCAGGGTCGGGTGCTGCGCGCTAGTTTACACGCTGCCGCGATTTTGGCAGAGCGATCAGCACTACCGCGAGGATAATCAGGACCATGGCCAGGCCCTCTGCGATGCCGACATGCTCGCCGGCGAAAGTGACCCCCAGCAGTACCGCTACCGCCGGGTTGACATAGGCATAGCTGGTAGCCGCCGCCGGGCGCACCGTTTTGAGCAGGTAGAGGTAGGCGCTGTAGGCGATGATTGAACCGAACACAGTCAGGTAGGCCAGGGCACCCCAACCGGCCGCATCGGGCCATTGCTGCATGCGCTCACCGGAGAGGGCGCTCGCCACTAACAGCACCCCGCCGCCGGCCAGCATCTGGCTGGCGCTTGCCATGAGTCCCGGTGACTGCTTGAGATACCGCCCCCACACGGAGCCGAGCGCCCAGCCCGCCGGCGCCAGTATCAATATGAGCGCCGCCAGAGGACTGGCCTGCAGGTTCGAGCCGGAATTCAGCAGGGCGATGCCCAGCAGGCCCAGTAAAATTCCTATCCACTCCAGCAGGCGCGCCCGCTGGCCCCAGAGGTAACCGAATATGACGGTGAACAGGGGCATGGTCGCGACCATCAGCGCGGCCACGCCGGAGGCAGCCCCGAGGGACTGGGCGATGGTCACGCCGCCGGTCCCGAAGCCCAGCATCAGGATGCTGAGCAAGATGGCCGAACGCCATTCGCGGGCTGTCGGTGGACTTGCGCCGCGCCAGCGCAGCCAGCGATAGAGCAGGCAGCCCGCCAGCAGGAAGCGCACCCCACAGAACAGCAACGGGGGCCAGGTCGCTACGCCGATGCCGATGGCCAGGTAAGTCGAACCCCAGATCAGGTAAAGCGCGGCGAACGCGCCGATGAGCACGAGGCGCTGGGGTGTGGCGGGCATGCGGGGATCTCCGGAACAGGGTTGTCATTATGCGCCGGGGCAAGTCGCATGCCCAGCCGCCGAGCCCGGTCCCGTGCCGTCCACTGCCGCGTTTGACGCGCCCTGCCCGCTGGGTTTTACTGGGTCTTCCTCGGGCTGCCGGCCCCGACCTGTCGAGTCGAGACGAATATCATGTCCAGAGTCATTACCGAGCTCAGGGTGGCGAGCCAGCTCGCGCTCAGGGTCATGGCGCGCCGCCTGCGCGGCGGCATTGAGCCCCCTCCCAACCTGTCGACGTTCACCACTGAGATGGAGGCACTGCTGGCGCAAGCGCCCGATTCGCTTGTCAGGAGTTACCACTGGATCCAGCTGCCGGCTGATCAGCCACCCTGGGTTGATGCGAAGGTGCAACTGGCACAGGGGGATGAGCTGAGCTACTTTGCCCTGGGGCGGGTCTATGCCAACCGCTTCCTGGACATTTATGTCAGTCCCGCGCTGCAGCTGTGGTGCAAGATCGGTGACACGGGCGAGGTCTTCCGGGGAACCCGCAACAGCCATTCGTTCCGGGCGAGTCACGCCGGGAAGTTGATGTTCGGTAACTACTTCCCGAATGACTGGGCCGACCTCCAGGGTGCACGCAAGCAAAGTGATGATGTCTATCGCCAGGTCAGTGGTGAACTCAGAATCCTGGTGATTTGCTGGAAAGGTACTGCCCTGGAGGGATTGCGTGTGCTGCGCACACTAGCCGATCCGGGCGGGCGCCTGCGCGACGAAATCGAGCGTATTGAACTGGGTGATACCACGCCGCCGGGTTGGCGGTACCTGTGGCATGTCGGTCCCGCCGAGATCTATCGTCGTAAGCTTGCCCCCAACGGTGCAGTCTGTATCCATTGCCAGACTCATGCGGATGCCGGAATCCTGCAAAGGGAAGTGGATCTGCCTTTGAAGGAGTCCAGCGAGATCAGCTGGCGCTGGTGCGTGCAGCAACTGCCCTCAACCCTGCGGGAGGACACGCTGCCCAGCCATGATTACCTCAGCCTTGCCGTGGAATTCGATAATGGCAGGGATATCACCTACTACTGGAGCAGTAATCTGCCGGTTGGCACGGGCTATGACTGCCCCCTGCCGAACTGGGCCGGCAAGGAGTTTCATGTGGTAGTGCGCTGCGGCGCGGAGGGCTTGGGGGAATGGCATTCCGAACGCCGCAACCTTTATACCGATTACCGGCGCTACATGGGTGAACCGCCCGCCCGAATCGTGCGGATCTGGCTGATTGCCAACAGCATATTCCAGCGCGGCGAAGGTATTTGCGACTACGCGGATATACGCCTGCTCAGCGAGGCGGGTGACGAACGGGTGCTCTAGCGGCCGCGCAATGCCTCCCGCAGCCGCAATCAGGTCTTGCGGACATAAACGATCAGGGTCGGGAATTTGTTGGGATCCGTCTGGATGATGAACAGAACCCGCCCGTCCTGGGACACGGCGCCGTCGGCGTCCCGGGTTTCGATCTGGCCGGTCGCTTTTACCAGCATGAAATTCTGGCCCAGGGAGTAGTTGCGCCCGCCAGAGGAGTCGAGCACTACGGTCTCGGCGGTCTGGCCCATTTTATCCAGCAGCAACTCGGTCACCGCGGTCACCGGCTGGGTGCTGATCCAGGCGCCGTAATAGCTGCCGGCCACATTTCCCACCATTTTGTTGCTCGAGGTCCGCAGGCAGATCGCTGCGCCCTGAACCGTGGGGGATATCTGGGTGGCGGTGAATACGCTGCCATCGGGGGACAGGCTGCCGGCCAGCCTTGCCCCGGCGTAGTCGACGGTGGTGGTACCGTCCGCGCTCACCTTGTAGGTCATCGCCGCCTGGTTTGCGCCGGTCAGCCGGCGGTTGATCACGATCAGCGCGCCGCCGCCCTTGCCGTCCATGTTGGCGCGGAAAAACAGCGCCTGTCCGTTGGAGAGGATGTGGCCGCAAAAATAGCTGCCGTTGAATGCCGCCTGTTGCGCCTTCGCCTGCTCGGGCATCAGGTAGGCGACAGAAATATCGCCGTCGCCGGCATCGGTATCCACCAGGGTCAGGAAATCCCCCGCCGCGGTGGCGCCGCCGCCAGGTACCAGAGCACTTGTGTCCGGGCCCGTCAGCAACAGGCTGGTACTCTGGCGCTGGAAGCTCGCCGGCGTGCGGTCAAAGTAGTTGCGGGTGGCGGCCTGCTGGCTGGTGAAGCGATAGCTGCCGTCGGCGGAAAACAGGGCATCCAGCAGGGCCGCAAAGCCGACCCTGCCGGCCGCGCCAAACTGCGAGGCGATGTAGGGTACAGCAGCCGGCGCGGAGCTGTCGGGTACAAACACAGCGGTAAGCGGCGGGAGCACCTCCTCGGGGTAATTGTCGTCCCACCACTGGACCCATTTCCTGTCGTAGGTTTTCAGGCAGTCCTTGCCGGGGGATTCCGCGGCGCAGGCACCGTCCCAGTGCGAGAACCTCCAGCCGGGCCGCGGCAGTGCGCGATACTTCAGGGACTCTGAATCAAAGACGTCGTTACTGCTGCAGCGGGTCCAGCCGGCCCTGAATTCCTCCAGCGCGCAGCCGCGTTCGCCGCGGTTCAGCTCGACGATATCCCCTTCGCCCTGGATTGCCAGCGGTTGTTTGCAGGCGCCGAGAGCGATAACGCAGGTGAACAACAGCAGGGTGCGAACAGTGATCATGGGGACAGCAAAACCGATGGCCGGGACGCGGGCATGATAACGCCAAAGCATGAGGCAGGGCAGGGACCGGGCAGCGTCTGGTTAAAATTCACACAACCCGTTTTTTTATGCAGTGCCAGCCTGCCCTGGCGCCAAGTCGGCCGAGCTCCGGCAGCTTCACATAAATTTCACTTTTCTGACACCTTGGCGTCATATTTACATTGTTTGCCACAAGGCGGGTTGCTAGATTGCGGGGCGTGACATACCCAACCTCCTGAGCACTCGGCCCTACAACCCCATGCGTATACCAACGGCAATTGCAATCGTAAGTATTGCGTCCCTGATGTTCTGGGCGGCCCTGAACCGGCCGCTCGACGCGCCGGATTGGGAGGGCAAATTCGGGGGGCTCGCCTATAACCCTTCCGGGATCTATAACCGGGGACAGCTGGAGCAGATACCCGAGGATCGGATTCGCAGCGACCTGACGCTCCTGCGCGAGTGGACGGGGAATATCCGCACCTATTCCGTCGACCGCGGCCTGGATGTCGTTCCCCGTATCGCCCAGGAATTGGGCGGCCTGCAGGTGTCCCTGGGGATCTGGCTGTCCAACGATACCGCCTACAACGAGGCTGAGCTGGCCCGCGCCATTCCCCTGATCAACGCCTATCCCGGGGTCATCCGCCGGGTGTTCGTCGGCAACGAGGTGGTTTTGCGTGAAGAGCTGTCCGCCGCCGCGCTTAATGGCGTACCTGCAAAGGGTGAGAGAGGCGGTTCCCGCCAGCGTCGAGGTCGGCTATGCCGATGTCTGGAGCGTATGGTTGAAGTACCCGGAGCTCGCCGAGGCCAGCGATTTTGTCGGCGCCCACCTGCTGCCCTACTGGGAGGGCGTCGAGGCCCGGGAGGGAGACCGTTATGTCCGGGATCGCATGCGGCTTCTGAAGAAGCAATTCCCCGGCCGGAAAATCGTGATCGCCGAGGCCGGCTGGCCCTCCGAGGGTCGCACCAAGCGCAGCTCGGTGCCATCGCCGGCAACGGAAGCCTATTTCCTGCGCAATTTCCTCGACCTGGCTGCTGATCGCGAGTACGACTACTACGTCATCGAGGCCTTTGACCAGCCCTGGAAGCGGGACCAGGAGGGCGCGGTGGGTGCCTACTGGGGTGTTTTCGATGCCGAGGCCAGGCCCAAGCTGCGCCTGGCGGGGGAGCTGTCGACGCGCCCCGACTGGTACCTGTTTGCCTCCGTGGCGGTGGCCCTGGTCATTACCCTGGGGATGCTGGTCATGCCCAGGATGCCCGCGATGAGCGTCCCCGGCTATCTCGCGGTGGGCCTCGCCATCGGGGTTGCGATATCGCAGGCGCTGGCCATCTTCGACACCTGGGTGGTGGAGTACCTGGACTGGGGCACGGTGATATCCGCGGTCCTGGTCGTGCCCGCGCTCATCTGCGCGGCGGCGCTGCTCTTCACCGAGACCATCGAATTTGCCCTGAGTCTCTGGCGCCGGAGCAGGGCGCCGGCGCAGTATGAGCCGGATGGCAGCTACCCCTTTGTCTCCATCCACCTGCCTACCCACAACGAGCCTCCGTTGATGGTGATGCAGACCCTGAACGCGCTCGCGCGCCTCGACTACCCGAATTTCGAGGTCATCGTACTCGACAATAACACCGCGGATGATTCCCTGTGGCGCCCGGTCCAGGGCCACTGCCGCAGCCTCGGTCCGAGATTCCACTTCTTCCACATGGACAACGTGGAGGGATTCAAGGCTGGCGCGCTCAACCTGGCACTCGAGCAGACATCGGCCGACGCAGAGATCATTGCTGTCATTGACAGCGATTACCAGGTCGCCCCCGACTGGCTGCGCACCGCGGTTCCTGCCTTCCAGGACCCGCGTATCGCCCTGGTACAGTGCCCGCAGGACTACCGCGACTTCAATTCCGAGCCGCTTCAAGCGCTGGATGCACGGCGAGTACGCCGGCTTCTTCCACATCGGCATGGTGGAGCGCAATGAACACAATGCGATCATTCAGCATGGCACCATGTGCCTGATCCGTCGGGATGCGCTGGAATCGGTCGGGGCCTGGTCGACCTGGAGTATCACCGAGGACACTGAACTGGGATTGCGCCTGTTCGCGGCGGGTTATCTCGCGCACTATATTCCCCAGTCCTACGGCCGGGGGTTGATGCCCGATACCTTCGATGCCTATCGCAAGCAGCGCCATCGCTGGGTTTACGGTGGCATGCAGATTCTCAAGCGCAATGCCGGGAGCCTGTTTTTGGGCCGGGCCGGGCAGTCGGGTTTCGGCCTGACGCCGGCGCAACGCTACCAGTTCCTGGCAGGATGGCTGCCCTGGCTGTCCGATGGACTGTCCCTGGTTTTTGTGGCACTGGCTATTACGTGGTCACTGCTGTCGGCTGTTTTTCCGACCGTTTTTACTGTTCCGCCGGTGGTCATATCCCTGGTGGTCGTCGGACTGTTCGTGATGAAAATCTCCAAGTCGCTGTGGCTGCATCTTGCCAGGGTAAACCCGGTATCGGCGCGGCACTGTCCGCATCGCTGGTCGGTCTGTCCCTCAGCTACACGGTCGGGCGCGCCGTGATCAGTGGACTGTTCACAAGCAACCATCCGTTCCTGCGCACACCCAAGTGCGAAGCGCCAAATTCCCTGGTGGCTGCGGCGCGTGAGGCCCGGGCGGAACTCACGGTCCTGGCCGCCCTGCTGCTGGCGTTCACAGCGATATACCTGGGTACTGGCGCTGAGGACCCCGCGGAAATCGCCTGGCTGGCCGTTCTGGCGGTGATGTCCACGCCCTTCGCCGCGACCCTGGTTGTGGCGTTCGCGTCTACCTTGCCGAGGGAAAGCGTCTCCGACACTGCTGCGGGTATCGTGCCAGTCGGCAAAGCAGAATCGCCTGACGTCGACGTCGCAGCCTGATGCGGGCATGGTGATCCCATGCCACTGGTCCATGCGCCGCGTCCTGCTCCCCATTGTTTCCACCGCATTCTTCTATGCGGTGTGTTACGCCATCGGTGTCCTGGTATTCGATGTCGCCGTGGTGCCTGCGGCCATACCCCGTGATTATGCGCTGAACCTGCTGCTCGCCTACGCGATCTTCGAGCTTTCCAATCGCGCCTGGGTATTCCTGCTGGTGCAGGGCCTGTTGATGGCAGTGCTGTACATCGGCAACGCCGTGAAGATCAGCTACTTCGGCGGGCCGATCATGCCGGACGATGTGTACGCCTTGCGCGCGCTGCTGCTGTTGCTGGAGGGCTGGCAGTTCTACCTCGCCGCGCTGCCACTGGTGATCCTGCTCAGCCTGCTTATTTTCAACTTCAGCCTGCGCCGGCGCGGGTCCTGGCTGGCATTGGTAATGCTGCTGTTGCTTGGGGTGACGCTGGTTTACCAGCCGCAGAATATCATCAGGCCACTCGACCGCTATGTGGGTAATTCGGTGTGGGACCAGCACTCCAATTACCTTTACCGGGGCGCCATGCTCTACTCCCTTATGGAGGGAGCGCGCTACTTCGCTGATCGGGTAAGGCCACCGGACCAGGAAGCGGTGCGGGCCGCGCGGACCCGGCTGCTGGCGGGGCTGCCGCCCCGCGACGAGTCCGGTGGGGATTCCCCGCCGCGCAATGTACATATCATCCTGCTCGAATCATTCTGGGATCCGGCGCAACTCGAAGCGGGGCAATTCTCCCGCGACCCGCTGCCCAAGGACTTTCGCGCCCTGTGGAAAGAGGGTGGCAACAGCCAGATTCTCTCGCCGGTGTTTGGCGGCTATACGGCGAATGCGGAATTCGAGGCCCTGTGCGGCATGCCGGTATTCAAGGACGCGGTCAAGTTCGAGCGCGACCTGATCAATGACCTGCCCTGCCTGCCGCGGATTCTGACCCAGCACGGCTATACCGCCATTGCTTCGCATCCCAACGTGCCTGTGTTCTGGAACCGGGTGAACGCTTACCGCCGGGTAGGCTTCGAGACCTACTGGTCTCTGGTGGATTTTGAACAGACCGATATGGTGCGCAATTTCATGAGCGATGCCTCGCTCTACAGCCAGGTGCTGGACAAGATCGACCCGCTGCTGCGCAGTGGCAGGCCCCTGCTGAACTATGTCGTAACCTACTTTGGCCACTGGGATTACCCGTTGCGTGGCGAGCGTTCCCGGATTATCAAGGACGAGTCTGCCGTGCCCGAGGTCGGCAGCTTCGCCAACACGGCGCATTACAAGGCGAAGGAATTGCTGGTGTTCCTGCGCGAACTGCGGCAACGCGACCCGGACGGACTCATCGTGGTTTTTGGCGATCATCTGCCCTACCTCGGGCAGAACTTCGCCGGCTACGTGGAATCGGGCCTGCTGGCCGACAACCGCGCCGATTTCACACCCCGGATGTTCGGCGTCTACAACGCTGCGCCGCTTATCGTGATCGATGGCAAGCGCGGCGGGCAGGACCTGGGAACCCTGGCACTTTACGAACTCCCGGCACGCTTGCTGGACCTGCTGCAACTGGACTACGACGGGCCCATGGCGATGACGGCCTCGCAATCGGGCTTGCAGGTGCGCCCGATACCGGGCATGCACTACCTCGTGGGCGACGACGCAGCCGTCGAGGTCTGCAGGCAGCCGCCCTGGACCGACAACTGCGCCAGCAGCGCAGCCTGGCTCAGGGACGTGTCCACCATCGTTGACGATCTGTCCATCGGCGGTCAGTACACGACGGCGCCCTAGGCATGCATGGCCCCGCCGGGTATGCCTTTTTGGCCAGGGCCCGCAGCCCTGTTATTGTCTCCCGCCGGATTTCGGGGCAAAGTGGAAATTGTTATTCACGACGGGCGCGGCAACAGGGCGAAGGAGTCAGGCGATGCCAAAATTCAGCAGGCGGGAACTGGAGCAGGCACTGGAAATATTCAATGAAAAACGCGACGCCTCCTCCCGTACCGGGGATTGGTCCATCTGGGCGTCCCTGTTTACCGAGGACGCGGACTACGTGGAACACGCCTACGGCGAGTTCAAGGGCAGGGCGGCCATTGAGAAATGGATTACCGAGGTGATGGCACCGTTTCCGCATATGCGCTTCCCCCAATCCTGGGTGGTGTTTGATGAGGACACCGGAACGATCACCATGGAGGTGATCAACCTGCTCGATCATCCCACGCAGGCCGGCCATGAGGGCTTCGGATTCCCCAACTGGACCCGGCTTACCTACGCCGGGAACGGGCTCTTCTCCAAGGAGGAGGATATCTATAACCCGGCCAGGGACGCGGGCAAGGTGATCAAGGCCTGGCTGGCGGCCGGGGGTAAATTCGCCAGCAAGGAGAAGGTGGCGATCAAGCATTCCTAGGCCGGGGTTCACCACACCATTGGTCCCCGCCGGAGTTCCCCGATGACGACTGTTGTGATGCGTTTCGATTTCCGTTGCCCGCCGGGCAATGCGACGCCGGCGGAGGAACTGTATCGGGCGGCGCTGGACATGGCGGCCTACGCCGACGGCAGGGGAGTCGATGTCCTCGGCCTGTCGGAGCATCACAGTACCGACGATGGTTACCTCAGCGCGCCCCTGACCGTGGCGACCGCGATGGCGGCCTGCACCAGTCGGGCGATGATAAGCATCGCGGCCCTGCTGGTACCCCTGTATGACCCCATCAAGCTGGCGGAGGACCTGGCGGTACTCGATATCATCGCCCGCGGCAGGCTGATGGTTATTGCCGGTATCGGCTATCGGGAGCAGGAATATCACGCCCTGGGCAGGGACTGGGCGCGGCGCGGCAAGCAGCTGGAACAGAGCCTCGAGATCCTGCGGCAGGCCTGGCGGGGCGAGCCTTTCGACTACCGGGGGCAGCTGATAACCGTATTGCCGCGTCCCTGCAGCCGGCCTCATCCCCTGATTGCCGTGGGTGGCAACAGCGTCATCGCGGCGCGGCGCGCGGCGCGCCTGCAACTGCCCTTTTTTCCCGGCATCGACGACCCGTCCCTGGTGGACGCCTACAACGAGGAGTGTCGCCGCCGGTCTTACGCCGGTGGTTTTGTCATGCTGCCCAATTATCCCTCTACGACGTATATAGCAGAGGATGTCGAGGCGGGCTGGCGGGAGATAGGCGAGTTTATGCTGTACGATGCACTGGCCTATGGCGCCTGGCGCCACGCCACCCGGCGCGCGTATGCGGAATCCTTCGCCCGGGACCTGGCCAGCCTGCGCGAAGAGGGCAAGTACCGGGTCCTGAGCCCGGAACAGGCGGTGGCGGTGATACGGCAGACCGGTTCGCTGCACCTGTCGCCACTGGTCGGCGGCTGCCCACCGGCGCTGGGCTGGAAGAGCCTGCGGCTGTTTACGGAGCAGGTTGCGCCGCATATCCGCAGCCAGGAGGAAGCAAAGGCATGAACAACCGCACGCGACTGGGCCTTGTGCGCCACGGCCAGACCTACGCCAATATCGAGCACGTCTGGCACGGACAAACCGACACCGCCCTCACCGAGCAGGGCCAGCGCCAGGCCAGGCTGCTGGGTCGGCACTTTCACCATTACATGCAGCCCGAGGTGGTGTATGCGAGCCCGCTGCAGAGAGCCCGCCTGACCGCCGAGGCTATCGCCGGGCAGTTCGGTATTCCTGTCAGGCTGGACCCCCGCTTGATGGAGTTCAACCTCGGCGACTGGGAGGGCGCCACATTTGAGTCGCTGCGCGGCGCCGGCAACGTGATGGAGCAGCTGGTCCGGAACCCGGATTTTACCGCCCCCAACGGCGAGTCGCAGAACCTGGTCAAGAAACGCATGGTCGAGGCGATAGAAGAGATTACCCACCGGCACCCGCAACAGAACATCGTCATCGTCGCCCACGGTGTGTCCATCGGGATTGCGCTGTCACACCTGATCGACGAGGACACCACCCAGTGGCCGAAATACAGCAAGGCAAATACCGCTTTCTCCGAGCTGTGCCTGAACACCAGGACACTGCTCAGTTACAACAGAACCGATCACCTCGAAGCCGGTGAGCACTGATGAAAGCCGGCAGGTACCGACACTTCAAGGGCGGTGAGTACCAGGTCCAAGGCGTGGCCAGGCACTCCGAGACCGGCGAGCTGCTGGTGGTGTACACGCCGCTGTATGGCGAGGGTGGCCTGTGGGTTCGCCCCCTCGAGATGTTCCAGCAATCGGTGCTGCACGAGGGGCGGGAGCAGCCCCGCTTTGCCTATGTGGGGGCGTAGGGAGGGTTAAAGAAGCGTTCTCATCGCGCGGGAAGTTTTGCCGTTTAACACCGTAATCTCCGGATGTGACCGGTAGGGAAGACGAATGAGGCGGACAAAATGAAACTGACAAATAGCAGCACCCGCTGGGGTGCGGTCTCCATGCTACTGCACTGGACCGTGGTGGTGCTGATCATCGCCCAGTTTGTGATGGCGAACATCGCCGGGGAGCTGCCGCTGGGCATGCAGAAGCTCGCCTGGCTCGCCCGCCACAAATCGGTGGGTATCACCATTCTGGGTATCGCGATCATCCGCCTGGCGTGGCGACTGCTCAGCCCTGGCCCGGCACTGCCGTCGAAGCTTGGCCCCCTCGAGCGGAGACTGGCCGCGACAACGCATGTCGGCCTGTACCTGGTGCTGTTCCTGATGCCGCTGAGCGGCTGGCTGATGTCGTCCGCCAAGGGTTACCCGGTCAGCTGGTTTAACCTGTTGCAGCTGCCGGATCTCATCGCAAAGAACGAAGCGGCTTTCAAACTACTCGAGGCCTGTCACGGAATCCTGGCGATAGCGCTGGTCGTACTGGCGATGCTGCATGTGGCCGGGGCGCTCAAGCATCACTTCGTTTACAGGGACGACGTGCTGAAAAGAATGCTGCCCTGCCTCACCCTGGGGCTGGCGGCGACGGTTTTCATAAGCCCATCGCCGGCTTCGGCCGCGGATCTCGTGTCCGCTCCGGGCCAGGGCAGCCTGAAATTTTCGTTTACCCAGGCAGGCGCGACGGGTAGCGGTGTTTTCCGCAAGTTCGATGTGCGCTTTTCGCCACCGGACGCGGCGGGTGCCGGCGGTGAGCTGATCGTGGCGATCGATGTGGCCTCCCTCGACACCGACGACAGCGAGCGCGACGAGATCCTGCGCGGGTCGGACCTGTTTGCCACGGAACGCTTTCCCGCGGCGCGATTTGAAGCGCAGCGAATCGAGGCTGATGGCGATGGCAGGTATCGAGCCGTGGGGACGCTGACCATTCGCGACATCTCAAAAGCGCTGGAATTGCCCCTGGAATTGCGCCCGGCAACGGACGCGGCAGGGTCTGCAGGCCTGCTCGTTGGAGAGGTATCCATCGACCGGCTGGATTACGGCGTTGGCCAGGGGGAATGGACTTCCACGGAGTGGGTAGCCAATAAGGTCACGATTTCCTGGTCGGTGAACCTGGTACCCGGGGATCCGGCTACGGCTGGACTGGCGAGGCCAGCAGGTCAAACCTGATCTTCACTACATCCACGACCTGGAGAGCGCCCATGGCCACGCTGAAAGGCGTGATGCCGAAAGCGGTCTGGCTGATATCGAACATGCCGTGCGCCCGCAAGCTGTTGTCACCGACCTCCAGTGTCAGCGGTATGGTCAGCTCCCGGGTCTGGTCCCTGATCTGTATTGCAACCAGCGCCTGTGGGGCATTCGCTGCGCCGCTGATGCGGACGGATTTCAGGCTGATGAAGGGAAACTGCGCGGCATCGAGCAGTGCCGGCCCCAGCATGTTCTGCCTGGTACCCTGTTTCGCCTCGTCATTCACATTCAGCGGAAATTCAGCGCCTGCCATTGCCCGGGCGGTATCGTCGTCCACGATCAGTTCATTCACGGGTACCACGAGGTCGAAACCGGAGCGCTCCCAGGCGTTGTGATGCCAGGCATACCCGGCGATGGTCTTCGAGCTGATGACGTGGTTGTGGCCCATTTTGGCCATGCTTCCGCCGCGATAAACCAGAATGTGCACGGAAGAGGCGGCAGGATCTATCCGGTACAGCTTCGCGCCCTGCAAATCCGCGGGCCAGGTAACCCGGCCAGTGCTCAGTTCGGGCGCGGCTTCCGGGCTGACGGGGCGGCCAGTGGTGCAGGATGCAAGCAGCAGCGCGCCAGACACCACCGCCGCCAGATACCAATGAGTAGAGCGCATGATGAAATAGCCCCGTGTAGTCCACGTCAAAACCTTGGCGGATTATGGCACAGTCATTTTGGCGGCGACGATTCACCCCGGCGGATGTTAGCATTCCCCGGGTTTGACCAAGTGGGGTAGATGCCATGAAGCGCTGGAATGGTTGGGGCGACGACCAGAACGACCTGGGAATGGAGCTGAATCGTTCGGCACTGGCATACCTGCGACAGTTGATTGGACCGGCGACCGCCCTGCCCGATGCCACGCTGGAGCAGGTCCTGGCCAGCGTTCCGCCGTCGCGATTGCCGCCGCAGGCACTGGTCAGCCTCGATCCGGAAGATCGCCTGCGCCATGCCCGGGGTCAGAGCCTGCCGGACTGGCTGGCCCTGCGCAGCGGCGACTTCGGGGTCTTCCCCGACGGGGTCGCTTTCCCCAAAAGCGCGGCCGAGGTACAGGAACTGCTGCGCTATGCGCAACAACATGATGTCAGCCTGATTCCCTACGGGGGAGGCACCTCGGTGGTTGGCCATATCAACCCGGAGGCGGGCGAGCGCCCGGTGTTGACCGTCGATATGACGGGCATGAACCAGCTGATCGCGCTGGATCCGGAAAGCCAGATTGCCACTTTCGGTGCCGGCGCAACCGGGCCCATGGTGGAATCGGCGCTGGCGCAGGCGGGCTATACCCTGGGCCATTACCCGCAGTCCTGGGAGTTGTCCACGGTCGGCGGCTGGGTGGCCAGCCGCTCCAGCGGCCAGCAATCCATGCGCTATGGCCGCATCGAGCAGATGTTTGCCGGCGGTCGTATTGAAACGCTCCGCGGTACGCTCGACATTCCCACCGTGCCCGCATCGTCGGCGGGTCCGGATGTGCGGGAAATGGTCATGGGCAGCGAAGGGCGCCTGGGCATCATAACCGAGGTGAAGCTGCGCATCACACCGTTGCCGGAGCAGGAATCGTTCCATGTGATTTTTTTCCCCGACTGGAATACGGGGCTGCAGGCGGTGCGAGCCATGGCCCAGTCCAGGTTGCAGTTATCCATGATGCGCCTCAGCAACACTATCGAGACCTTCACCCAGCTCAAGCTCGCGGGCAGCGGCATGGCCATCCGCCTGCTGGAAAAATACCTGGACCTGCGCGGCGCCGGCGCCAGCAAGACCATGTTCACTTTTGGCGTCACCGGGTCTCGCGCCCAGTGTAAATCGGCGCTCGGCCTGGCACTCGGTATCGCGCGCCGCTACGGTGGTGTCAACACGGGCACGCTGCTGGGCAAGAAGTGGGAACACGGCCGTTTCCGCGCGCCGTATTTGCGCCAGGGGCTGTGGGATGCGGGCTTTGCGGTGGATACCATGGAAACGGCTATCGATTGGGTCAGGGTGCCTGGCGCGCCGGCGGTGATCGAGGCGGCGATCACCGCAGCGCTGGCGCAGGAGCAGGAAACAGTGCACGCGTTTACCCACCTTTCGCACATCTACCCCCAGGGCTCCAGCGTTTACACCACCTATATATTCCGCTGCGGCAGCACTTACGCCCAGACCCATGCCCGCTGGGAGAAGCTGAAGGCCGCCGGTGCCCTGGCGATAGTCGGGCTGGGGGGCACCATCAGTCACCAGCACGGCGTTGGCAGGGATCACGCCCCCTACCTGAGCGCAGAGAAGGGCGAGCTGGGCATGGCCGCGATTCGCGGCCTGGTGGAAGTGTTCGACCCGCAGGGGCGGATGAACCCGGGAAAGTTATTGCCGTAGGGACGTGATGGGAATGAGCAACAGCCAGCCGACTTTCAACGATCGCGCAAGCCTCTGGGCAAGCTTGCAGCAGGACCCGCAGCACTGGGATATGGTGATTGTCGGAGGCGGTATTATCGGCGCAGGTGTCCTGCGCGAAGCCGCCCGCCGCGGTCTCAGGGCGCTGCTGCTGGAGCAGCGGGATTTTGCCTGGGGAACGTCCAGCCGCTCCTCCAAAATGATACACGGCGGTTTGCGTTACATCGCCCAGGGCGATATCGGGCTCACCCGCGAATCACTGCAGGAGCGCGAGCGACTGCTGCAGGAGGCGCCCGGCCTCATCGACCGCATGGGCTATTACTTCACCGTACGCAAGGGCCGCTTCCCGGGCCGGGTCGCTTTCAGCCTGTTGCTGGCGTTTTATGACTTCCTGGCGGGTATCAGGAAACACCACTTCCTGCACAGCGCCGAGGTACAGCAGCACTTTCCCGGGATCGACAGCGCGGGGCTCAAGGGGGCCTGCTATTACACCGACACCGTGACCGATGATGCCCGGCTGGTACTGCGCATCCTGCAGGAAGCCATAGGGGCCGGTGGCCTGGCGGCGAACTATGTGAAGGTCGAAAGCCTGCTCCGGTCCGGGGACCAGGTGGACGGGGTGGTGGCGGTGAATGCTGAAACCGGCGAGCGGGTGGAGCTGCGGGCGAGGTCGGTCATCAATGCCACCGGCACCTGGGCGGACCGGCTGCGGCACGAGGTCAACCCGGAAACACGGGTGCGGCCCCTGCGTGGCAGCCACCTGGTGCTGGCCCGGGAGCGCCTTCCCGTGCAGGATTGCCTGACCATATTCCACCCGCGCGACAAGCGGCCGGTGTTTGCCTTCCCCTGGGAAGGGTCGACGGTGATTGGCACCACCGACCTGGACCACCGGCAGGATCCCGATGCAGAGGCCACCATCAGCAACGATGAACTCGACTACCTGCTGGAGGCGGTGAACGACCAGTTCCCGCAACATGCCATTGGTCGGGCCGACATCATCTCGACCTGGTCGGGGGTGCGCCCCGTGATCGGCTCGGACAGGTCGAAGGACCCCTCCAAGGAGCGACGCAACCATGCGGTGTGGGTGGACAAGGGCCTGGTCACTGTCACCGGCGGCAAGCTGACGACGTTCCGCAAGATCGCCCTCGATGCGATCGAGGCGGCAACCGGTACCCTCGGCAAATTGAGCATCGTCGAACCCGGTGAGGCCGTTTTTGCCAACACCAGCATCAGCGCTGCCGCGATTGGTATCGACGACGAGTCCCGGGCCCTGCGCCTGGCGGGACGCTATGGTGCGGCAGCTAAAGAGCTGTTCGCGGGCGCTGACGCCGCGGAGCGGACGAATATTGACAGCACACTATTCTGCCTCGCGGAATGTCGCTGGGCCGCGCGCAACGAAGCCGTGGTTCACCTGGATGACCTGCTGCTGCGCCGCACCCGACTGGGCTCGCTATTGCGCGCGGGCGGTGAAGATATCTTCCCTGCGCTGGAAGCCATCTGCTGCGAAGAGCTGCACTGGGACCAGGCACGGTGGCAGGCGGAACTCGCCCGCTACCGGGAGATCTGGCATCGGCACTACTACCTGCCCCCATCCTGACCGCGCGTCTTATGAGCGCCGATAAAAAATACCTGCTGGCCATCGATAACGGTACCCAGAGCGTCCGCGCCCTGGTGTTCGACCTGGACGGCCAGCTCGTTGCCAAGAGCCAGGTGGAGATCGAGCCGTTTTTTTCCGCCCGCCCGGGTTGGGCTGAACAGCATGTCGATTACTTCTGGAGCAGCCTGTGCGAGGCCTGCCAGCAGCTGTGGCCGCGGTTGGATTTTCCCCGGACCGCCATCAAGGCGGTCGCCCTGACTACCCAGCGGGCCACCGTGATCAACCTCGATTGCGACGGACGGCCCCTGCGCCCTGCCATCATCTGGCTGGACCAGCGCGAGCAACTGGAGTTACCGGGAATGGGCGCCTGGGGGCCGGTGCTCACCCTGGCGGGTGCGGGCGCCAACGTCCGCTCCTTCCGTACCCAGGCCGAAGCCCATTGGATCAGGGCGCAGCAACCGGATATCTGGCAGCGCACCGCCAGGTTCCTGCTGCTGTCGGGCTACCACAGCTACCGGCTGACGGGCCGCTATGTCGACTCGGTGGCCAGCCAGGTCGGCTACCTGCCATTCGACTTCAGGCGCCAGCAATGGTGCAGCCCGCGAGACTGGAAATGGGCGGCCCTCCCGATCACGCGCCAGCAGTTGCCCGAGCTGGTACCTGCCGGCGGCGTACTGGGGCCGATTACAGAACAGGCGGCCCGGGAGACCGGTATCCCCGCGGGCCTTCCATTGATTTCCGCCGGCGCTGACAAGGCCTGCGAGGTGCTGGGCTCCGGCTGCCTGGAACCGACCACCGGCAGCCTCAGTTATGGCACCACCGCTACCTACAACACCGTCGATGGCCGCTACCTCGAAGTCATCAGGCAGGTGCCGGCCTACCCGGCAGCGGTGCCCGGCCTCTACAACTCGGAGACGATTGTGCAGCGCGGCTACTGGATGGTGAACTGGTTCAAGCGCGAGTTCGGCCAGCCGGAGCA
This sequence comes from uncultured Gammaproteobacteria bacterium, assembly GCA_963700715.1. GTDB lineage: Bacteria > Pseudomonadota > Gammaproteobacteria > Pseudomonadales > Halieaceae > JARRPM01. The sequence continues at coordinate 145,126 of CAVOYP010000002.1, read as the reverse complement.
GACTCTCGCGGCGCAGCGCGGGGTCAGGCCCGAAGCGCTGTTCGACGATCTGCTGCGCCAGGTGCCGGCGGGGTCGATGGGCCTGGTGCTGCAACCCTACTGGTCTCCCGGCCTGCGAATCCCCGGCCCGGAAGCCAAGGGCGCGATTATTGGCTTCGGCGATGTCCACACCCGCGCCCATATCTATCGCGCCATCATCGAAGGCCTCGCCTATGCCCTGCGCGAAGGCAGCGAGCGCCATGAGCAGCGCAGCGGCCACAGCATCGATCGGCTGAAGGTATCGGGCGGCGGCTCCCAGAGCGACCAGGCCATGCAGATCACCGCGGATATCTTCGGGCTCACGGCCGAGCGGCCGCATACCTTTGAGACTTCAGGCCTGGGGGCCGCGATCAACGCCGCGGTGGGAATCGGGCTGTACCCGGATTACAAAACCGCCCTGGGGCGGATGACCCACCCGGGCGCCGTCTTCACCCCTATCGCGGCCAACGTGCATCTCTACGGGCAGATTTACCGGCGGGTTTACCGCAGGCTCTACGGCAGGCTCGGTCCGCTTTACAAATCCATCAGGGCGATTACCGGTTACCCGGCATAGGCGGCTGCCCGGGGTCCTGCGATTCGTTGCGGCTGAGGCGCCCATAGCGGCCTTTTTAAGGTAATTTTTTGCGCTTTTCTGCGTTTTCCCGTAGTTAATGCGGTCCCGGGCATTGCAAGCTGGGATACAATCCTGGCTACGGCGACGAAGAGATTTGGTGGCGTGAAGGTTTTAACCGGACTTGTCTTCAGCGGAATATTGCTATGCGCGCCCTACGCAGGGGCCCAAAGCGCCAGTATTGTCCCTGGCAATGTCGCGCTTGGCCAGGAATCCACCCCGCAGCAGCAATCGGTAAAAATCTATAAGTACCGCGATAAATATGGCGCCCGTTCGTTCTCGGACCGGGCCCCGATAAACCGGCGCTATGAGGTCATCCAGCTCGTCGGCTGCTTTGCCTGCAACCCCAAGTCCACACTGGACTGGGATACCATCCCGCTCTACCTCGATGCCTATGGCTACACCATCAATACGGTCTCCAGCAAATACGGGGTTGATCCGGCGCTGGTGCGGGCTGTTATCCATGCCGAGTCCGCCTTCAAGCCCGGGGCGATGTCAAAAAAGGGCGCCATGGGCCTGATGCAGCTGATGCCGGAGACGGCGAAAGATCTGGGTGTCCGCAACCCGCTATCCCCCGAAGAGAATATCGAGGGGGGCGTGCATTACCTGGCCTGGTTGCTGGAGCGAAATGGCGGCAACACCCTGCTGGCGACGGCCGCCTATAACGCGGGGCCCGGGGCCGTAGAGCAACACAATGGTATTCCCCCCTACGAGGAAACCCGGACTTACGTCAAACGGGTAAAAATCCTGCACGAGCGCTACAAGCAAGCCCTGCTGATTGCATCCGCCGACGCCTCATAGGCTCCGCTCAGCCCGCCCAGGGTATAACCAGGCGGGCTTTAACCGTATCAGCTCACCCGATGCAGGGCGCAGAGCTTGTTGCCCGATGGATCGCGCAGGTAGGCCAGGTAGAGTTTTCCCGCCGCACCTGCCCGTATACCGGGCGGGTCCTCACAGGCAGTGCCGCCGTTGGCTAGGCCTGCCGCATGCCAGGCGTCGGCCGCTGCGGGACTTGCCGCCGCGAAACCGACGGTGCTGCCGTTGCCGGCACTGGCGGGCTCCCCGTCAATCGGCTTGGTGATCGAGAAGATGCCGCTCTTGGTGAAATAAAACACGCGGCCCTTGTCGTCCAGGACACCGGGTTCGTGCCCCAGTGCACCCAGTATGGCATCGTAAAAGGTCTTCGACTGCTGGATATCGTTGGCTCCAACCATGATATGACTGAACATTTTCGCACTCTCCCGGTTGTGGTGATCAGTTAACTGCAGTGTAGTCGGTGCTGCCACCAAAGGCCATGTGAGCCGCCACGCCTTGTCGCGGCGTGTCGGCTTCAAAAGGCCAGCTCAGGGCAGCTGGGTGCTACCCATCAGGCTGCGGTCGATTTCCCTGGCGGCCTCCCGGCCCTCATTGATAGCCCGCACCACCAGGTCCTGGCCGCGGCGGCAGTCGGCCGCCGCGTAGACTTTCGGGACGCTGGTCCTGAAATTGTCTTTGCTGGCCCTGAAGTTGCCCCGCTGGTCGATGTCCATGCCCAGCGCTTCATTGATGTAGTGCTCCGGTTGCAGGAAGCCCATCGATAACAGGATAAGGTCCGCCTCCCAGCGTTTCTCGGTGCCGGGGATTTCCTTGAGCTGGTGATCGACGTTTACCGTCGTCACCCCCATCAGATTGCCGTCACCGTCCTTGAGGAACTCCTTGCTCATGATGGAGTACACCCGCGGGTCGTCACCGAAGCGCTGGGCCGCCTCTGCGTGACCGTAATCCACCCGATAGATCCGCGGCCACAGGGGCCAGGGATTATTGTCGGCGCGCTCCGCCGGGGGTTTGGGCAACAATTCGAAATTGACGAGCGATTTGCATCCGTGGCGCAAGGATGTGCCAATGCAGTCGGTGCCGGTGTCGCCACCGCCGATGACGATGACGTTTTTGTCTTTGGCGGAGATGTAACAGCCATCCTCCAGGCCGGAATCCAGCAGGCTCCTGGTATTGGCGGTGAGGAATTCCATCGCCAGGTGAACGCCTTTCGCATCCCGTCCCGGGATCGGCAGGTCTCGTGCCAGGGTCGCGCCGGTGGCCAACAATACGGCATCGTTATCTTTCACCAGTGTCGCCGCATCGACATTCCTGCCAACGTCCGCATTGACGACAAACTCGACGCCTGCATCGCGCATGAGCTGGACGCGGCGCTCGACCACGTCCTTCTCGAGTTTCATGTTGGGGATGCCGTACATCAGCAGCCCGCCCAGCCTGTCGGCACGCTCATAGACAGTGACGCTGTGCCCCGCGGTATTCAACTGTTCGGCCGCCGCCAGGCCGCAGGGCCCGGAGCCGATCACGGCGACCTTTTTCCCCGTGCTCTCGGCCCTGGGCTTTGGGGTAACCCAGCCCTCTTCGAAGCCGCGATCGATGATTGCGCACTCGATGTTCTTGATGGTCACTGCCGGGCTGGTGATACCGAGTACGCAGGCGCCTTCGCAGGGCGCCGGGCAGACGCGCCCGGTGAATTCCGGAAAATTATTGGTTGTGTGCAGGCGGTCCAGGGCGTCGCGCCACCTGCCGTTGTAAACCAGGTCATTCCACTCCGGTATCAGGTTGTAGATGGGGCAGCCATTGTCCGACTGGCAGAAAGGAACCCCGCAATCCATGCAGCGAGCACCCTGAGTCTGGAGGTGCGACTCCGTTGTGCTCGGTGTAGATCTCCTTGAAGTCCAACAGGCGTACCGCAGGATCGCGATAGGGTTCTGTCTTGCGTTCGTAGTCTTTAAATCCGGTGACTTTTCCCATAACAAATATTCTTCCTAGGAACCGACTGCTGCGGCTACGACTTTGTGCCCTGCCATTTCCTCAAGGACACGTTTGTAATCAGTCGGCATGACCTTCACGAACCGGGCGAGCTCAGTCTTCCAGTTGTCCAGAATGTGCGCAGCCACGCTCGAACCAGTGTAATTCCGGTGGTTCTCTATCAGCGTGTGCAGTTCCTTGATGTCCGCTGCCGCCTCCAGGCTTTCAAGCTCAAAGGTCTCGGTATTGCACATGCGCGAGAAGTCGCCGTCCCTGTCCCAGACATAGGCGACGCCGCCGCTCATGCCGGCCCCGAAGTTTCGGCCGGTTTTGCCCAGAACCACCACGCGCCCGCCGGTCATGTACTCGCAACCGTGATCGCCAATGCCCTCGACCACCGCCGTGGCGCCGCTGTTGCGCACGCAGAAGCGCTCGGCGGCGATGCCGCGGAAGTAGGACTCACCCGATGTGGCGCCGTACATGACCACGTTGCCGATCAGGATGTTTTCCTCCGCCTTGAAGGTGCTGGACTTCGGCGGGTAGACGATAATCCTGCCGCCGGACAGGCCCTTGCCGACATAATCATTGGCATCGCCCTCTACCTCCAGGGTAATTCCCTTCGCCAGCCAGGCGCCGAGGCTCTGCCCCGCCGAGCCAGTCAGCTTGATGTTGATGGTATCGTCCGGAAGCAGCTTGCCGTCTGTCGCTTTTGCCACCTCGTGGGAAAGCATGGTGCCGACCACCCGATTGATGTTGACGATATCGTGTTCGATACGGACTTTTTCGCCACGCTGAATCGCCGGTTCGCGCAAGTTTGATCAGTACCTTGTCGAGAGCCTTGTCGAGCCCGTGATCCTGGTCGATCGTCTTGTATACCTGCGTATCCTCGTAAACCACTTCCGCGGGCGCTAGGATACTGGTCAAATCGATTCCGCTTGCTTTCCAGTGGTAGATCGCCTTCGCGGATCTCGAGCAGGTCCGCACGGCCGACCATCTCGTTGACCGTACGCATGCCAAGCCTGGCCATGATCAGCCGCAACTCCTCGGCGACCATGAAGAAATAATTCACGACATATTCAGGTTTGCCGGTGAATTTTTTCCGCAGCTCGGGATCCTGGGTGGCGACACCGACAGGGCAGGTATTGAGGTGGCACTTGCGCATCATGATGCAGCCCAGGGTCACCAGGGGCGCGGTGGCGAAGCCGATCTCTTCGGCACCCAGCAGCATGGCGATGGCGACGTCGCGACCTGTCTTGATCTGGCCGTCCGTCTGCAGCACCACGCGCGAGCGCAGGTTGTTTTTCACCAGGGTCTGGTGAGTCTCGGCGATGCCCAGCTCCCAGGGGAGGCCCGCATGCTTGATGGAGGTGATAGGCGAAGCCCCGGTGCCGCCATCGTGCCCGGCGATGACGAGGTGATCGGTCTTGGCCTTGGTGACGCCCGCCGCGATAGTGCCGACGCCGATCTCCGAGCCCAGCTTTACGCTGATGCGCGCGCCTGGATTGGCATTCTTCAGGTCGTGGATCAGCTGGGCGATGTCCTCGATCGAATAGATGTCGTGGTGCGGCGGCGGGCTGATGAGGCCAACGCCCGGGGTCGAGTGCCTGATGGCGGCGATGGTCTGGTCCACTTTTTTGCCGGGAAGTTCGCCGCCCTCACCGGGTTTCGCGCCTTGGACGATTTTGATCTGCAGCTCATCCGCGTTCGCCAGATACCAGATCGTCACGCCGAAACGGCCGGATGCAACCTGCTTGATCGCGGATCGCTTGGAATCACCATTGGCCATCGGCTTGAAGCGCGCGGGGTCTTCCCCGCCCTCGCCGGTATTTGACTTGCCACCCAGCCGGTTCATGGCGATAGCCAGTGTTTCATGACTCTCTGCGGAGATGGAGCCGAAGCTCATGGCGCCGGTGCAGAATCGCTTGACGATCTGGGCAGCAGGTTCAACCTCGGAGAGATCACAGGGCGTACCCGATTCCCGGAACTCCATCAGGCCGCGCAGCGTGGCGCGCCGGGTTGATTCCGAGTTCACATGGTTGGCAAATTTCCAGTAGGCGTCCTCGCTGTTGGTCCGGGTGGCTACCTGGAGGCTGGAGATCGTCTCTGGATCCCACATGTGGATATCCCCGCCGCGGCGCCAGTGGATATCGCCCGGGTTCGGCAGCACCGGGATCAGGTGCTGGTCCCGGACCGGGTAACCTATCTCGTGGCGCAGCTTCATCTCTTCAAACAGTACGGCGAAATTCACCCCCTGGACGCGGCTGGCGGTGCCGACGAAGCAGCGGTCGACGATTTCGTCCGCCAATCCTACCGCCTCGAATATCTGGGCGCCCTTGTAGGATTGCAGGGTGGAGATGCCCATTTTCGCCATGACTTTCAGCATGCTCTTGGCGACGCCCTTCTTGTACGCAGCAACAATTGATGCGCTGTTGGGGAAGGTCTTTTTGTCCAGCAAGCCGTCCTGGAGTGCCTGCCAGACGGACTCGAAGGCGAGGTAGGGATTGATCGCATCCGCGCCGTAACCCACCAGCAAGCAGTGGTGGTGGACTTCCCTGGCTTCACCGGTTTCGATGATGATGCCAATGCGGGTGCGCTCGTGTCCTGCCACCAGGTGGTGGTGCACGGCGCCGCAGGCGATCAGTGAGCTCAGCGCCATGCGGTGTGCGCTTATGTTCCGGTCTGACAGGATGATAAAGGAATAGTCATCAGCAATTGCCCTGGACGCTTCGGCGCAGATCCGGTCGAGCGCGGCCAGCATCCCCTGCGGACCGCCCGCTTTCTCGTAGGTGATATCGATGGTCTTTGATTTCCAGCCGTCCCGGTCGATATTCCGGATGTTTGTGAGTTCATCGTTGGAGATAACCGGGTGGTGCAATTCCAGACGATGGACGTGCTCCGGGGTGGTCTCCAGCAAATTCTTCTCCGGCCCGACGAAACAGGTGAGAGACATAACCACTTCCTCGCGGATCGAGTCGATCGGCGGGTTGGTGATTTGCGCGAACAGCTGCTTGAAGTAATCGTAAATCATGCGTGACTTGTCGGACAGGCATGCCAACGCGCTGTCATTGCCCATCGAGCCGAGCGGGTCCCTGGCTTCACTCACCATGGGCAGTAACATGAACTGCATGGTTTCGACGGTATAGCCGAAGGCCTGCATGCGCTGGACCAGGGTTTCGGGCTCGTAGCGCAGGTCCGCGTGATCCGGCGGCAGGTCGGCGAGTTCCAGTTTCTGTTCCTTCAGCCACTTGCCATAGGGTCTCTTTGTGGCGAATTCCATCTTTAGCTCTGCATCGGGTATGAGTCGCCCGGCGAAGAAATCGACCAGAAACATTTTTCCGGGCTGCAGCCTGCCTTTTTCCCTGACGTTTTCGGGCGCAATCGGCAGCACGCCGACCTCGGAGGCCATGATGACCTTGTCATCATGAGTCAGGTAGTAGCGTGAAGGCCGCAGGCCGTTGCGGTCCAGCACCGCGCCGATGTAGTGGCCGTCGGTAAACGCGATCGACGCGGGGCCATCCCAGGGCTCCATCAGCGCTGAGTGATACTCGTAGAAGTCGCGCTTTTCCTGCGGCATATTGACATCGGACTGCCATGCCTCGGGAATCATCATCATGATGGATTCCTGCAGGGTTCTGCCCTGACATCAGGAGGAACTCCAGCACGTTGTCAAAGGTTCCCGAATCGGAGAAATCCGGCTCCACGATGGGGAACAGATCCTTGATTTTGTCGCCGAACCGCTCGCTTGCGGCCACGCCCTGGCGCGCGGTCATCCAGTTCTTGTTGCCGCGCAGGGTATTGATTTCACCGTTATGGCTCATGAATCGATTGGGTTGAGCCCTGTCCCAGGAGGGGAATGTATTGGTTGAAAAGCGCGAGTGCACCATTGCGAAGTGGCTCTCGTAGTCCTCGTCCTCCAGGTCCGGGTAGAACGGAAAGAGCTGGCTCGGCGTCAACATGCCCTTATAGACCAGAATCCTCGAGTTCAGGCTGCACACATACACCAGCTCATCCGGGTATTTGCTCTTTGCGCCGCGAATGAACGTCTTCCTGGCCACATAGAGCGCGTGATCGAGGCTATGGTCGCCAGGCGTCCCGCCACTGACGATAACCTGTTCGATGAAGGGCATGGCCGCGCGGGCGGCGGGGCCTATATCGGCCTCCCTGGGGCGGACCGGGACTTCCCGGAAACCAAGCACGGTGAGCCCCTCCTCGGTCAGTGCGGCGGTCAGGCTGGCTTTGAGGTCGGCCCGTTTGGCCGCATCCTGCGGCAGGAAGAGATTGCCGACGGTGTAGCTGCCGGGCTCCGGCAGTGTAATGCCGAGTTCATTGGCGACCCTGGTTACATGAATTTGTGTGGAATGGCGGTCATGATGCCGGCGCCATCTCCGGTATTCTGTTCGAAGCCGCAGCCGCCGCGGTGATCCATTCTGGCATTGATCAGGTACGCATCAGTCAGGATTTCATGACTGGGTACGCCCTTGACGTGGGCCACAAAGCCAACACCGCAGGAATCTTTTTCCAGAGCGGGGTCGTACAGACCCTGCTTTCCGGGAAATCCGATTCTGCCGTCGATTCTTCTGTTCTTCATGCTTTCAACTCGTTAAGTGGTGCGCTGACAAACCGCCGGTTAACCCGGCCCCCCCAAACCCTCGCGCCGGGCATGGCTCAACCGGCAGAATTCGTTCCACGAAGTGCTACCGGTGACGAGCATTATTGGCGTGGGAAAAGCGGGGTCGGAAACAATATCATCCGAGGACCCAAAGTCAAGCGCGGCGGAGTCCCCCGTGGGGATAGATTTTTTTTAACCCCTTGTATTTTTTAGGGTATTTACAAAATTCAGTTTTGTTCAGGAATTGTTTTTCGACCCCGGTTGGGGCAGTCGGCTGCCTGGGTCGCCCCTGGAAACCTCAGTCGTAGACCACCCGCATCAGGGTGCAGCCGTCCGTGTGCTCGAACTGCCGGCCATAAATGTCGAGGAAAGTGGTTTCCTCGTAGTGTAGTTCATCACCGGATATCCTCAGGATCAGGCGAAAGGCCGTGGTTTTTGCTTTCTGCAGCAGGAAGGGAGACTGGACGATGCCGAAGGTTTCGCTGCCGGCAGTCGCTTCAACCTCGAAAACCGTAGCCGCGCCCACTATAGCCAGCTTGCCGCCGGCGAGCACGCAAAGTCCGCGGGGAATGGACAGGGAGTGCTGAATGATTCCCGTTGCCGGTTCATAGATCCAGTGGCCGATCTGGTCGTGGAAGATCTTCCCATTTTTGCGTTTGCGCACCTGTTGATGGTATCTCAACGTCACCAGCGCCTGTTCCTCGGCATTGGTGGCGGCGCCTGATGGCGTAAAAGTAATTTCATCGTAGTACGCGTTCCTCTCCTCGCCGTCCGGTTCGGGGGCTACATCCAGGCCTTTATCGCCCCGCCAGCTACCGATCAACTGGTGCAGGGGGCCATAGTCGATGCCATCGATAGTCGTGCTCATATGAGTTTCCATTGAATTGAAAAACTGCTGAAGATCGATATTAACTCGGCAAAAGCAGGTAGTGGAGATACTTTTATATGCGCCCCTGCCGACCGGTGCATCGGTTCCCCTGGCCCTTGCCTGGCAGGACGGTGCTACCCCTCCGCGCCCCCGGTTTGCCGGCCAGGAGATCAAAAAATCCGCTGTTTGCCAAAAAAAGGGTTGAAATTCAAAACTATTGCTAATAGATTCAACATATTACTGGGCAATAATGATACTTTACTCGAATATTAGATGCCAGCATGCCCGGGATGGGGCACAACCACCCGGCATTAAGAACTCGATTAACTCGAGCCAGCACAATGGGGGGCACGACGTGAGATACCTGGTCATATGCAAACTGATTCTGGTCTCATTGCTGTTTGGGGTGGAGGTCCAGGCGCAAACCCTGAAGGGCTCGGCCGCCTCAATAAACAAACAACATCGTGCCGCCCTGTCATACGGCTATGCCTTCGTCGACACGGCGCGCTCGGTACAGAATTACATCAGGCCCGGGCAACTGGAAAGGGTGAGTCCCGGGCAGCACTTGGCCTTGCATGACGTTTCCTACCCCTACGCCGTTCCCGCCACCAAGGCGTTTCTGAACCGGCTCAGTCAGCAGTACCATTACAGCTGTGGCGAGAAACTTACGGTAACCAGCCTCCTGAGACCCAGGGATCGTCAACCCAGCAATTCCGTGGCCCGCTCGGTTCACCCAACCGGCATGGCGGTTGACCTGCGAATCCCGCGGACGGGAAAGTGCCGGGACTGGCTTGAACGCACCCTGCTATCGCTGGAGAGACAGGGTGCGGTCGACGTTACCCGGGAACGCTACCCGCCCCACTATCATGTGGCTGTCTTCAACAAAAATTCCGGGACCGGGTTGGCAGCCAATTCCGGTTCCCGCGAGAGCTATGTGGCCCAGGGGAGCGTGGCACAGGCGTATAAAGTCCGCAGGGGTGACACGCTTTCCGGGATAGCCAGCAGGGCGGGCGTTGCCATAAATCAGCTGCGTGCCGCCAACGGCCTGCGCGGCAACCTCATTCACGCAGGTCAGACGCTGAAGATACCCGCTACTGGGACGCGAGGCGCAGCCCAGGAGGTTGCAGCGGTGAGCGAATTTACCCACCGCGTCAGCCGAGGTGAAACGCTTTGGCGTATAGCCAATCGCTACGGCACCAGCGTGGAGAACCTGCGCCGCACCAACCGGCATGCGGGAGATTCCCTGCAGGTAGGCCAGGTGTTGAAGATCTCCAGGGGCTAGGCTAACCAGGCATCTCTCCCCGGGTTATGCCACACCCACACCGGAGCGGCTGAATTGCGCTGGCCCTGGCAGCCAGGTTGAAATTCTTCCACCAGCTAGTCGCTATCCTGGTGACCTTCATCTGGGGCACCAATTTTGTCGTCATTCGATACGGTCTGGACGAGCTTGAGCCGTTCACTTTCGCCGCACTGCGCTTTGCACTGGTCGCTTTCCCCCTCGTATTCTTCTTTCCCAGGCCCCAAACGTCCTGGCTGAGCCTGGCCAGTTATGGGCTATTTATCGGCTTTGGTCAGTTTGGCCTGCTGTATTGGGTAATGCAGGAGAACATTACGCCGGGCCTGGCCTCGCTGATACTGCAGATGCAGGTGTTTTTCACCGTGTTGCTGGCGCTGCTGTTTATGGGCGAAAAGGTCAGACCCGGGCAGGTCTTCGCCCTGTGTTTGTCCTTTTCCGGCCTGGCGCTGATTTTTTTACACACGGACGGCCAAACGACCCGCCTCGGGGTAGCGGTGGCGCTGGTGGCCGCCGCCAGTTGGGCTTGTGGCAACATGGTTGTCAAAAAAGCCGGCGCAGTCGACATCCTCGGCTTCATCGTCTGGTCTTCCGTGTTTTCCTTGCCTCCCCTGGCCCTGATGGCCTGGTACTGCAGCGGAGTCGACGGCATCCTCCTGAATATCCAGGAGGCCAGTTGGATGACCTGGACCGCCGTCCTCTGGCAGAGCATCGGCAATACCCTCATCGGCTACGGGCTGTGGAACCTGTTGCTCAGTCGTTACTCGGCGGCGATCGTAACCCCCTGGGCGCTGCTGGTTCCGGTATTTGGCATGTCGGCTTCGGCCGTCCTATTGTCAGAGCCCCTGTTCTGGTGGAAATTGCTGGCGATGGCACTGATATTTGCGGGCCTTGCGTTGAACATGCTCGCTGGCCGAAATGGTGTCAGGTCGATACCTGCCGCAGCGCAACCGGCCACGCACAAGCACTCATAACTCTCGTATGTGTCACGTAAATGTGGTATCAATCAGCTAACCCTAACAAGCATAGCGGGCTTCTCGTTGGCCATCGATAACCAGCAGATGCGACCCTCGGAATTGGTGACCGACCCGGGCGTGTACTATTCTGGGCTGCCGCCTTCAGATCGCCTGCGTTCGGTCCTGTCTGTCGGCCACGAGCCTGCGGACGAATCCAGTGAAAATCACCGGGACAGGCTGTTCCTGCAGGTGCTGATCAGCCTGGCGGTGAACATCCTCGCGCTGTTGGCTGTCTTTTATATCCTGCTGCCTTTGTCCGAATCAGGCAGGGTCAGTGGCGGACTGCTGCTCTGGACGGTACTGGGAATCACTGTGGGTATCACGGCTGCTTTCCTCAAGTTCGGCAGGCGGTTGATCTATGTGAACCTGTTGCTGCTCATGCTCGGCGGTGTGCTCTTTGGTGCCAGCTTTTTCCTGGGCGGAGTTTTGTCGCCAACGATGATTTTCCTCCTGGCGCTGCCGGTGCTGGCCGCCACCCTGATGAACTCTCGCTGGGCCTTTTTCTGGACGGCGATTACCATTGCCGCATGGCTGCTGATCCTGGTGCTGGAACAAAGTGGCGTGGAAATGACTCGCGTTACGCGGGTCGAGAACCTGGGGATAGTCCAGGTGATTTCACTGCTGGGCACAGTTCTGGTGATCATGGCGGTTCTCGGTTCCTATGTATCGGCGAACGCACGGTTACGTATTGAGATGGAGGAGAAAAATGAGCGGCTCGACTACCTCGCCAGCCATGATCCACTCACGTCCATTCCCAACAGGCGTACTTTTTTTGAGCAGGCCCATCAGTGCCTGCAGCGTTCGAAGCGATCAAAAAATCCCTTTGCCCTGGTGGTGATTGACCTCAATGATTTCAAGCAGGTAAACGACAGGCTTGGCCACAAGGTGGGTGATGCCGTGTTGCTCCACCTCGCGCAGCGATTGAGTTCAGGTTTCCGCGATACGGATTTTATCGGGCGCCTGGGCGGGGACGAGTTTGGAGTCCTGCTGGAACCTGTTGACAATGCCGGCGGGGTGGACGAGGTGATGCGGCGATTCAACGCGGTGGGAGCGGGCGAACTTGAAGTGGACGGGGACCCCGTGAGCTATCAATTTGCGGCGGGCGCCGCGATTTATCCTCGCGACGGCGCAAGTGTACTGCAGCTGTACGAAGCAGCGGATACGGCCATGTACCATTCCAAAAAAGGAGTGCCATCCGCTCTTATCTGGAAGTAAACCGGTCCCTTGTAGAATTGTCGGCGAACCGCGCCAGCTCGCCGATCCAATGGCAAGATACCTATGCGGCTGCCTCTTCTTCAGGGTTCTCGCCGCTGTCGAATTCCGCCAGCTTGCCTTCCAATTCCTGAACCTTGCGCTGCAAATCGGCATTTTCCGCTTTGGTCTTGTTCAGGGACTTCTGCAATACCTCATTCGCTGCGGTTTTCTCAGCCAGCTTCTTCTTACTGGCGTCCAGGTTTTTCTTCATTCTGGGTCCATCGAACTGGGTGAGTGCGTTCACTTTCTCGCGCTCCTCGGCCAGATCTTTCTGCAGGGATTTAACGCGCTTCTTCAGGGTGGCCACTTCCTCCTGCAGATTCTCGCTGCGATTGTTCAGCTCGCGGTTGCGCTGCTCGAAATTCTGGGTCGTGGTGGCTTTCTCAGACAGCTCGGTAATCGTCTGCAGCTGGCGGTCGATGGTGGCCTGCAGCTGCTTGCGCTGATCGTTCAGCTCCTGGCGGCAACGCTCCAGCTCTGCGGACTTGGCGTCCAATTTTGACTGGTACTCGGAGCGAAGGCTGTCCTCCAGCTCCATGATTTTTTCCAGTTTGTTGGCAGTCAGCATCATTTCACTCCCGCGAGATTCCTCTCGTCCCGGAGCCGGAGTATCGGTCCGGCTATAACTCGTTGAATTTTAGACAAAAACGGCGGATCCAGAAGGGTAAGAACGGGGCCGCCCTGCGCTCTGCCCGGTGGGTTTAGGAGCTGCCCGGCGGGGGCCGTCTCTGGAACCTGGACTTGAAGCGCGCGCATTGTAACAGGTTTTTGCTGGCGGCAAAGGGGGAAAGCCGGGGCTGGGCAAGGCGCAATTGGCCATGGGGTTTCAGCTTTCCATGGTAGCCAGCAGCGCCATCCAGTTTTCGATATCTGAATCCTGCGCATTGAGGAGGGCGAGTCCGGCAGACCAGCCTGGCTCGGGGTCAGAGTCCGGAATGGGACGACACCACCTGACCTCGCCAATCATGTAGAGTGTGCCAGCCCCTTCCGGCAGCTCGACTGCCACTTGCAGGATTGACCCTACAAGCAAAACCTCCTCCAGCCTGACGCGCATCCCGTCCCTGGAAATATCCAGGGTTGTACCCCTTGCGATAGCGCCGGCTCGGTTACTGCCAAATTCCGGCGATGCAATTTCAATAAAAACGGTGTTCTTGAGAGGGAACCTGGGTTGTTTGCGCGCTTCTTCCTGCATAAATCTATCTCCAGTCGAGCCAGGCCGGGCTTAATTCAAATGGTGTCATGACTGCCCGACCTGTTCTGAACTCGCCTTACCTCATCCCTGAATGTCGGGCGGGTTTCAAGAATATCAGTCACACCGCGAGCGAAGAGCAATAATAGCTCGCGGCCGGTAAGTTGGCGCAATTTCACGCCATAGCGGTCCACAAAGGTGTAGTGATTGCGCTCCCGGTCGTATACCGCGAGTCTTGCGAGCACTGCTTCGTCGCCATCGCGAAATCCCAGCCAGGTGCCGGAGGGTAAACTCAGGTCCGAGTCATCGGGTGCAGTATCGTAATCAGGCTGCGGCGTTGGAGTTGGCTGCGCGCGCTGACTATCGACGTGATCGTGGTAGTTGCGCGCAGCTTCCTCCCATTGCCGCTGAAGTTGTTCCAACTGTAACAGTTCTTTCGCGTGTCGCTGGTACTCAAGCGCCGTCTGCTCTTCGCGCCGTCGGGCAGCTTCTTCCCGTTCCCTTTGCTGCCGTTCGGCCTCCTCCTGCTCACGCCGCAGCTGGTCAAGCCTTTCCTGCTCTTGCTGTAAACGCTCGAATTCAATCCGTGCTCTCTCGGCCTCTTCAGCCTCAATTCGCGCCCGTTCCTGTTCGGCCTTTTGCCGCTGTTCTTCCAGAAGCCGAGCCCGCTCAGCCGCTACGCCGGTCACCTCATCGAGATCCTCCTGGCTGACTATTCCCGCGCTGCGAGCCAGGCTGCGGCTGAAACTTGCGCCGCTATCGATCTGCCTCACTTTGCCGTGCGCCATCAGTCGGTCGAACTCAGAGAATCCCAGCTGCAGGACCTTGACGCCAGCCTGGTTGGTAAACAGCAACTGCTGGCCAGTCTCGATGCGCGCGGCCAGCACTGCGCGCACTGGCGGTTTGCTGTCGATATCCAGCATATACCATTGGCCTTCCCGTACTCCTGCTACGGCTGTGCCCGAGTACCGGTCCGGGTGCCTGTGCTGGCCCAGCGGGATGGGGGGAATTCTTTCCAGGTCCAATGCTTGCTGGCGCAGCACCTTCGAGTGGAATGACTCGACCAGTACTATCGCTTTACCCAGGTCTTCGCTGTCATGCCGGACGCCGATATGCCAGCGCCTGAGATCATCCTGTAGTTGGGAAATCATTTCGAAAACAAGCTGCCTCCTTCCAGCCCCACCTTCATCTTCCCGCGCTATGCTTTGCATTGAAGCCAGTAACTTGGTTGTGGTGAGAGACACGCCCTCCCACTCGTTTGATGCTTCCCCAAACTTAAGCAGGACAAGCTGCACGCTCTCGTACCAGGGGCCCTTCAGGAACTCCCCTATGGCAGGCGGGGCCAGGAATTCCGCTAGTGCAGCATTGATCATCCCGGCCGCCTTGCGCTTGCCTTCCTCGAGCCTGAGCCGTCCGGTTTCTGCCTCAACCAGGCGTTGTGCCATTCTACTGCTGCGCGCCCTGGCGCTCGCAGCACTGGCGGCCAGCTCCCTGGCGATGGCCGCCAGGTCCGTACTGCCGGCAACAAGCCAGTTAAGGGTAGTGTCGACCAGTTTGCCCACCTGTTCTTCCACTGCCTGTCCAGCGCGACCAAGGCGCGGTTGCCAGCCAACTGCCAGCTGATGGCAGGTATCAAGCAACTGATGCAGCGGATGCGCGCCGGGGGTAAAAAAACTGTGGTCGGTAACAGCTACGGCCGCTACCAGTGGCTTAAGGCGACGCAACTGCCCGGCAAGAGGCTCTTCGAGGGGAAACTGCTGCTCCCAGTCATCAATGGCAGTACCAACCCATTTCAGGATTGCCGTTTGCTCCCTGCCTGGCACTGCGGGATCACCAATCGCCTCGGTGTGAGCGAGTATAGCCTGCAGCGGACTTTGCTTGTCGCAATCAACGATGCGCAGGTAGGCCAGCAGCTCATCGATGTTCATAGCCAGGTCGGTATCGGCCTGGGCAAGGCCCACACCATGGCGCTCCATCACTCGCTTTTGCAGTGAGCACGGAAGCGGAAATTGTTCAGCGGTCAGTTTCAGGTGCTTTATTTCCAGACAGTACGGCCAGCGGCTTCAGCCCAGGGTGCGGGCCTTGAATCCTGGACAGTGGCAGCTCATGGTGCTCTGGCGCGTCGTGCGGGAGTTTACTAATGATTCTTTAAGGCGGAAACAGGTTATTGCATTCACGGAACATAAGGCAAGCTTCTGCAAAGTGAAAAAACTGACAGTAGGACGAAACATGTCCTAAACTCATCCAGGACATCCCTTGAACAGGCTTTGCGGTCGGCTATGCTGGTCGCCTGGTGTCAGCAGGCAGGAGTTCGAGACATGATCAATTGGCAGACAGCACTTTCCGCGGCTTCCGACGAACAGCTTCGAGCCGCACTTGCACAGGCCCACATACCGGCCCTGATGGCTGCCTTGATGCATATCAACGGCAATTGTAAACACTTCTCGAAAGTGCGGCCGCACTTCGTCATGTTTGCCGAGGAGGAGGACGGCCTGACGGAGCAGGAGCGCAACTCGGCGCGCGAGCTGGCATTTCACGCCCTCAAGAAATACCGGGACGGCGGTTGCGTAGAACCGGCCAGGCCGGACGCGGAGGACATCGTCGCGGCCATGAACTATATCACCGGTACCGATATGGCTCCGCAGGAACTACCCTTCCTTCGGGAGGAGCTGAATCTCTTCGGCGAGGATGGACGGCGCGTGCATATCGATGCCGCCGTGATAACTCCCGGCTATCGGGTGCTGATCATCGGTACGGGCATGTCAGGTATCCTGGCCGCCATACGGCTGCAGCAGGAGGGAATTCCCTTCCTGATGCTGGAAAAGAATCCTGAAATGACTGGTACCTGGTACGAAAATACCTACCCCGGCTGTCAGGTGGATTCTGCCAACCACCTTTACAGCTACATGCTTGAACCCAACCATCAGTGGTCAGGGCACTACTCTGGAAGTGCCGAGCTGAAAGACTATTTCAATCGGATAGTCGACAAATACCGCTTGCGCCAGCATGTGCGCCTCAACACCCGGGTGGAGCGCGCATCATTTAATGAAAAGGACAATCGATGGACGGTAGACGTGACATGCGATGGTGTCCCTGAAGTTCTCGTCGCCGACACCGTGATCAGTGCTGTAGGCCAGCTGAACAGCCCAAAGATGCCCGAAATCGAGGGCCTGGACAGTTTTAAAGGGGTTGCCTTCCACTCCGCCCGCTGGGAGCACGAGCACACCCTGGAGGGCAAGCGGGTGATTGTAATCGGTACTGGCTGCAGTGCCGCCCAATTTGTGCCAAGGATCGCGCCCCAGTGTGGTGAACTCAGGATCTTCCAGCGCTCCGCACCCTGGCTGCTTCCCACCGAAACCTATCACCAGCCCATGTCTGAGCAGGAGCTTTGGCTGTTCCGCGAAGTTCCGTTCTACGCACGCTGGTATCGCTTTTTCCTGTTTCGTACCCTGGCGGTGGATGGCCTGCTCCCGTTGATGTATTCAGACCCCGGCTGGTCAGGGCCTGCGGGCACTATCGGCGCAGCCAACGAGATGTTGCGTGCCGCCCTGATCGAATCGCTGCAGGAGCAGGCAGGGGATGACCCGGAACTGCTCGCCAAATTGATCCCGGATTATCCCCCCGGGGGAAAAAGGCCGGTGCTCGACGACGGGGCCTGGATATCGACCATGAAGCGCGACAATGTGTACCTGCTCACTGACAAGATAGCCAGGGTGGTAGCGGAGGGGGTCGTCACGGAGGACGGCGCGCTTCACGCCGCGGATGTCATCATCTATGGTACGGGATTCAAGGCCGACCAGTTCCTCGTACCCATGCAGGTTATCGGTCGGAATCGTGTTGACCTCGACAGCTACTGGGGTGGAGATCCAAGGGCGTTTAAAGGCGTCTGCGTCGCCGGATTCCCCAACTTCTACTGTCTCTATGGCCCCAACTCCAACATTGTCGTCGGCAGTAGTATCATTTTCTTCGTTGAGTGCCAGCTTCGTTACGTCATGGGCTGTCTCAAATTGCAGCTGGAAAGCGGCTATCGCGCCATAGAGTGCAGCAAAGAAGTGATGGACAGCTATAACGTGAAAATCGATGCGCTCAACCGCCAGCGTGCGTGGGGTGCCCCCTCGGTGAATAGTTGGTACAAGAACAAGACCGGTCGTGTTACCCAGAACTGGCCTGGCACACACAGGGAGTGGTGGGAGGAAACACTTGCCCCTGACCCGAAGGATTTCCTGCTGAACTGACTTGCAGGTGAGCGACCCGGCCTTGCCGGCGGAATCCGGGCCATTGCATCTCGTTCAGGGTGACCAGGTTTGCGGGTTCAGGCTCTCGATCAGGGCCGCCCGGGTGGGGGCAGCCTGCCTTTTGGCAGATCAACGGACTCTCCCCGCTGATGTTGGTGCTCGTTCACTGACGCTATTTTTTCGCCGTCGGTTACGGACCATGACCAGTATTGCTCCTTGCCCACCCGTTCGGTCAGGGGCGATAGCGTAATGGTAAGTTCGCGGGAAGGGTCAACGGCAAACGGTTCAGGCAGGGGGAAAAGAATCTGGTCCCAGTGTGTTGGCAGGTCCCCCGGGCCAGTGCCAAAGCTTACGCCCTCGCACAATCTGGAACTGAACCAACCGCACAGGGCGTATATCTCCGACCTTTTGCTGGGATACACCTTGCCCGAAAACACTCTCGGACCCTCAGCCCGCTTGATCGTGTGCATATCCATCGAGCCCAGGTGCGCAATGCTCTTCAATATGCTATCCGGTTCGAGCGTCACCAGGTCGGATTGCAGAAAGGGTGCATCGGCTATCGCGGAAAAATCGACACCGTAAGGTTTTTCCCGCAAAAAAGACAAATCCTCCAGTAGTTCCCTGTCGCAAACAAGACCCGCATGAAGGCTGACTTCTGCCGGGATCATGACGCCGTTTTCCCCCAGAAAGCGATCCCGGACCGCAATTAGTGGCTCCAGCATGGCTTCATAAAAAAGGCAGTGCCCCATCCACTCCGAGACGATGACATCAACTTTTTCAGCCAGTTCGAGGGATTGATGGTCGTCATGGTAAAACTCAATAGTGGAAAAGCCGTTGGCCACTGCTATTTCCTGTGCTGTTGTTATAAAAGTTGAGCGATCAACCGCGATCACTGTTTCAGCGCCCGCTCGCGCAGCGAAAATAGAAAGAATCCCGGTGCCGCAGCCGAAATCGAGCACTGAACTTCCGGGGCTGACAACCTGCTCTATTGCGCTTTGATATGCATCGGTCCTGACGACATCCTGCAACATCACCTTGTGCATCGCGACATCGCGGTACGACATGCGATGGTGCGATTCCATGCCTGCCGAGCTGTCGCTTTCTTTGTTGTCAGTGGACATGTGAGCCTCGATAGAGCCGCATTACTTTATCTCGGTCTCGACCAAAACAACCTCAGTAGTGCCGACATTCCTTACATTGTGGGTGGCGGCGGGAAGAAAGAGAACCTTGCCATCAGGGACGGTTAGTACCTCCGGCGGCTTTGCCGGGTCTTCGGGAACCAGTTCCAGTGTTCCGCCTTTGACGACGTATGCCACCCTGTGTGGATACCTGTGGCTGTGCATGCCGGATTCGGTTCCCGCGGGATAGGTCAAACGCACCACTTCCACCTGTTCGTTATCCAGCAGCACTTCTCTGGTACCCACCACTGTTTCGGCGAGGCTGAAAGATGAAAAAAATCCCAGAACAATACAGACGACCGTGATTCTCATTTTATCTATCCTCCTTTGACCTTGGCCTGATCATGGTCAGGCATAGCAATGCGAAGACAATAAGGCCACAGAATATGACGAACGGCAAATCGTAGCTTCCGGTCGCGTCATAGATAAGACCCGTGAGCCAGATACCCAGCCCGCCGCCGATGGCATCAAGCACGGTGATTGTGCCCAGAATCTTGCCGGCATCACGGATGCCGAAGGCGTTGATCACTGAAAGCTGCAGCAAGGTGTAGGCGCCGCCCCAACCCAGCCCAAATGCGGTAACTGCCAGCCAGACCTGGCCGCTATCCATCCGCGCCAGCAGAATCGCGCCTGCCAGCATTACTGCTACATTGGCATACAGTACTTTCATGCCATCGACGAGGTCGCTGAGGATGCCGAAAATGAACTTGCCCGCGAGGGCGCTGAGAAAAAACAGGCTGATCGCATTGGTTGCCATCTGGGCGTCGAAACCGGCGTCGCGCATGTACTTGTATAGATGGGACTGTGCGCCCAGCACGGTATAGAAGGTGGCCATCGCGAACAGTGCGAAGGCCCAGAAGGTGCGCGTACGCAGGGCCTCCGAGAAGCCCATTCCCCTCGCCGCAAGGGTCGCTGGCCCGGCTTGCTGCTGTGCATCCTCACCCAGTACCGGCAGCCCCCTCTCGGAGGGGTGATCGCGCACCCACGCAAGAGTTATCAAGAACATTGCAGCGGGAATCAATGATGCCCAGCTGAAAGCGGCGCGCCAGCCCAGGGCCTCGATCATTGCGGTGCCATATTGCGGGAACAAGGCGCCACCCAGGCTGGTACCCACCAGGGCGATGCCGATAGCAGTGCCGCGCAAGCGCAGAAACCAGGAGGACACAAGTATGACGGCGGCGTTCAACCCGCAGGTCACAAGCACCAGCGCAAAGCCGGCATGGATGGCATACATCTGTAGCAACGTGGTCATGCGACTGTAACCGAGGTAGCCCACGCCGAGAATGACCCAGCCTACAAGCATGCAGCGGCGCACGCCGTAGCGATCTATCAAAATACCCGCGAAGGGCGCGCTCAGGCCCGTGAGGGCCAGGGTTACCATATCGCGAAACTTGATGGCTCCCATGGACCAGCCGAACTCATCGATAAAAGCCAGGTCGTAGACCGACAGGCCCGACAGGGTCATCCCATTGCTGACCATCAGGGCGAGGCTGGCGAACAGGGCCAGCATCCAATGAGCCGGAAACTTCATCGTGAATCTCCCGCGCAACCGGGCCGGTGTCGCGAACTCGTTTGCGATTCCGGCCGCATGCGTTCTCCATTGAGCCGCGCCTGCCCGGCTCAATCGTCGGTAAGGCAGGCTCGAATTTTCCTGGCGTGGGCTTCCAGAACGGAAAATTCCTCCATCTCCCTGGCGTGCAGCTTGAACTCCAGCCCAGTGAACCGAGGCAATATATGAAAATGCATGTGAAACACCGTCTGCCCGGCCGCGACGCCGTTCAGCTGTGCGATCATGATGCCCGGGGCGTCGAATGCCCGCTTGACGGCGCTAGCAATGATCTGAACGGCCTGTATCGAGCCAGCCAGAATCATAGGGTCCACATCGTGCAGGTTCTCCGCACTGTCCTTGGGAATGACCAGGGTATGGCCTGGAGCCTGCGGCATGATGTCCATGAAGGCCAGGGCGTGCTCGTTCTCGTACACCTTGAATGCCGGCGCCTCACCCCGCAGGATTTTCGCGAATACATTGTCGGGATCGTAACTCATCATCACCTCTGTGGGCGTTCTATCCCACGCTTTTGCGTTTATCCCAAAATACCCAAATCCTCAATGCAATCAGGACAACACCAAGCGCGACGTACAGCCAATAATGCAGGCCGGCTGCGTTGATGGCCCTGCTAAGATAGCTGCTGAACAAGCCAACCCAGATCAGGTAGGCGCCGGTCTTGTGCAGCCTTACCCAGTTTCTCGCGCCCAGCCGTTTCACGGATGCGTTGTTAGAGGTGACCGCCATGGCAAAAATGAATAGATAAATCGCCGATCCGCCGACAATATCGCCTAGCTGTGAATAGTCGCCGGCAAATACAACTTCAACCATCGCAATGATGGCAAGCAGGTGAGCTGCATGAGACAGGGCAAATGACAGGCCTAGCCGCCGCCTTGCCTGCATTACCGGTCGCCAGCGCCCATCGCGAAAAAAATAGTGTAGCGATGAGGCGGAAAATACCAGGCTGAACAGGGCCAGGGAACTGGTCGCGGTCACGCGGATCATCTGCCGAAAATTGTCCTCGGTCAGCCCTTCTCCATAGAACACGACCGTACCCGCCAGCAACAGCAACAGCAGTGTGCCGGGGAGGGCAAAGTTCTTCAGCTCAGGCATCGCCATCGGTTTACTCGGTGCGCTACTGTGCCGCGTTGCCAGTGCTTAACCAGGGGTTACGGGCCTGTCAGGGCCGTTTCAAGGTCTGCGCCATTAGGTAATCTGTCCAGGCAATACCCATCGCCGAAAGTATGAAGACGGTATGGATAATGGTCTGCCACATCACGCCCTCAGCGGTGTATTCGGAATTGTCAGTGCCGAGTGAACCGATGGCGATAAATGTCTTCAGCAGGTGAATCGAGCTGATCCCGATGATCGCCATCGCCAGTTTTACCTTGAGCACCGTGGCGTTCACATGGCTCAGCCACTCCGGCTGGTCCGGGTGGCCTTCCAGCCGCAGTCGGGATACAAAGGTTTCGTAGCCGCCGACAATCACCATCACCAGCAGATTGGAAATCATCACCACGTCGATCAGACCCAGCACCGCCAACATGATCAGTTGCTCGTTCAGGGTGGTGGCGCCACCGATCAGGTGTATGAGTTCCTTGATAAAAAGGACCACGTAAACACCCTGCGCTACGATCAGCCCCAGGTAGAGGGGCAGTTGCATCCAGCGAGAGCCAAAAATGAGCGCGGAGAGTGGCGCCAGTTTAGGGGGTCTATCACTGTCCATTGAGGACTGTTCCATGGGGCTTAACCTTGCCAACACTGGCATTCCGAGGAGAGCAGAAATTACTCACTAAGCGGATGAATTGCAACCGATTTTCTCCGCGTCGACCGCGCGAAACACGGCCCTGTCCGCCGCTACCTTTTTGTACGGTATTTGACTATAGTGAGCTTCGAAAACTAATTAATAGCTATATCAATCCTGGATGCGCTGCAATGACTATAAAATTCAACTGTAAGGACACTGTTGCCAGCAGGGCCTTGCTGATATCCGCACTGGCAATTTCTCTGTTTTCAATAGCAGGATGCTCGGATAGTTCGAATAGCCCCCCCCCTGTGGTGGGACCTATCGTCCCGCTGGTGGACCGCGCCTATTACATACTCCCGCCCGGCAATTTTGGCGGCCTGCCCACCACTGCGAATTCCCTCGACCAGTTGCCGCTCTATGACGGCCTGACTCCCCTGCGCGGCAATGTGACTGACGCCGATATTGACAGGCTCTATCTTCCCGAAGACTTCAAGCCGATCGGCGAAACTACCGAGGAGCCCACGGGGCGCGCCGGGACGACCGTCCTCTACGACGAATTCGGCGTGGCCCACGTCACCGGCGAAACCCGGGAGGACATGGCTTTTGGCGCCGGCTGGGTAACGGCCCGGGATCGTTCTTTACTTGTGGACCTGGGGCGCGGCCCGGCCCGGGTGGCGGTCGCTGATGTTCCGGGCATAAACGCGTTCGGGCTGGTGACCAGCGGCCAGTCATTCATACCCAGCGCCGCGACCGAGCAGCTTGTGACCGACCAGGTCAATCTCATTGTCGAGCTGTACGGCGACGAAGGCCGCCAGATTATCGCCGAGGCGCAAGCCTATGCCGACGGCTATAACGCTTACAAGGAGAGCCAGGGCAGCAATCCGGCTCCCGTCAACGTCAACGACGTCGTTGCCACCACCGCCTTCATCGGGTCAATTTTTGGCGCCGGAGGCGGCGGCGAAGCGACCAATGCAGAATTCCTGTCGACCCTGATATACGGGCTCGGTGAGGGGCGGGGCCAGCTGGCCTGGCAGGATGTAATGTTGTTCGATGACCCGGAGGCGCCGACGACCATCAGTGCCCGCTTTGACTACGGGCCCCTGACCGGGGGTGACGTCACCGGCTCAGCCGTGATCGACAGCGGCTCCATTATTTCGCTTGACCCGCGCGAGCCCATCGTCGCGCAAGCCGGGGCAAACTCGGCGCAGGCAGCGCTTGTGCCTGCGGCCGCTGCGCCAGCCAGGCAGCGGGCTTCGAACTTCCTGGTAGTGAACTCCTCGCAATCGGTGAACGGCACCAATCTTGCCGTTATGGGCCCGCAGCTGGGCTACTACTACCCGGAGATTGTTATGCAGATCCATCTCAGCGCGCCCGGTATCGAGGCCCAGGGCGCGGCGGTGCCGGGAACGGCCATGTACCTCCTCCTGGGGCGGACCCGGAATTATGCCTGGAGCCTCACCTCCGCCGGCCACGACGTGCGCGACGTCTTCGCTGAAGTGCTGTGCAACCCCGACGGCTCCGAACCCACCCGTGAATCACTGCACTACGAGTACGAAGGTGAGTGTCGCCCGTACGAGATATTCGATGCGGGATTGCTCAACGGCCAGCCTATCCGCTACCCGGTGTCGATCCATGGACCGATGATCGGAACCGCCACCTCCAATGGCCGGCCCATCGCGCTCACGCGCAAGCGTTCGACATTCGGGCGCGATGGCCTCAACCTCGCGGCGCTCAAGGACATGACCGAGGGTGACGCGTCCACCCCGGAGAAGTTCTGGGAAGCTGCCAACAAGTTCGGCTTCACCTTCAACTGGGCCTACATGTCGCGCAGCAACGTGGCCTATTTTTCTTCCGGCTACCTCCCGGTCCGCGCCCCTGGGCTGGACCGGCGTTTGCCCACCTGGGGCACGGGTGATTATGAATGGCAGGGCTTCCTGGGCCAGGATGACCATCCTCACGCGGCGGAGGGCCCGTCAGGGCGACTCCTGAACTGGAACAACCAGTCCGCCCCGGGTTTCATGCACGGCGATGACGAGCCCTATGGCTCGGTACACCGGGTCGAATTGTTCGACCAGTTTCCCGACAAGGTTGCGCTTGCCGGCGTTGTCGGTGTGATGAACCGATCTGCCACTGAAGACGTGCGTTCGCCTGCATGGCCGGTAATCAGTGAGGTGTTGCGCGGTGGCGAAGCCCCCAGCCCGCTGGCGGGTGAAGTCGTCGATCTGCTCGACGCCTGGGTTGCCGACGATGCCCCCCGTCTGGATGCCGACGACGATGGCTTTTACGACGAAGCCGGCCCCACCATCATGGATGCATTGTTTAAACCGCTGGTCGAGGCGGTTATGCGCCCGGTTTTCGGGGATCTCACCGAGACCCTCGACGATATCCGGAATCTCGGCGGCGGCAACAACCCCGCCAGCAGTCCTCCCGGTGCGAGTTTCATCGACAAGGACCTGCGCACACTGCTCGGAAAGGACGTAGCGGGGAAATTCAATCTCAGTTACTGCGGCAATGGCGATCTCGATACCTGCAGGGATTCGCTGTGGCAGGTTGTTGATGAAGTCACCCAGCAACTTGCCGCCGAGCGGGGCGAAGACCCCAACACCTGGTTGCGCGAAGGGTTCAGGCAGCGCTTCGCCCCTGGACTGATACCCAACACCTTCCGGGGCACTAACAGGCCCACTTTCCAGCAGGTGCTTGAGTTCGTGCCCGAGTGAGGGCCGTCCAAGCGCGACGCAGGCCTGCAGCAGGTGTTTTTTTATAGCGTGTGCTACCAACAGCCAGACAACATCTATCAGGAGCCAGGCGAATATGGGAAACAACGTCACCGGAAGCTGCCTCTGCGGCAACTTCAGTTATCACTTCGACCGCGACTGTGTGATCTCGGCGCATCATTGTCATTGCAAGGATTGCCAGAAAATGACCGGGAGCGGAAAGGCGACGATAGTAATGGTGCCCACGGAGTCGCTGATTACGCAGGGGGAGTTGAAGACCTTTACCGTGACCGGCACTGAAGGGGCCCACGTGACGCGAGGTTTCTGTCCTGTCTGTGGCTCGCAGACAATCAGTTATGTCGAGGAGATGCCGACCACGCGGTTTGTCAAGGCGGGGACCATGGATGACAGTAGCTGGCTCACGATCGACTCAAGTTTCTGGAGCTGTTCCGCCGAGCCATGGTCCCCGGTCGACTCCAGCCGCCCTGCGTTTGAAAGAAACCCCTCAATGTAATCGCACGGCAACGACGTCCCGCAGATGGAAACAGTAATAGCGCTATGGCTGCTTGGCGCGACCCTGGTTGCGCTCGGTATAGCTGGCATGTTGCTTCCCGCCATGCCGGGGCCACCGCTTGTGTTCGCCGGTTTTGTCATCGCTGCCTGGGCGGAGGACTTCGAGTATGTGGGCTATGGCGCCCTCGCCGTGCTGGCTGTGATGAGCCTGCTGACCTACCTTGTCGATTTCGTCTCCGGGGCGCTTGGGGCAAAGCACTTTGGTGCATCTGCCAAGGCCGCCATTGGCGCGGCAATCGGCGCTTTTGTCGGTATTTTCTTTGGCTTGCCGGGGATATTGCTGGGCCCCTTCATCGGTGCGGTGCTGGGTGAGTTGACCGCGCGGGACGATCTGAGCGCCGCCGGGCGCGCGGGTATTGGCGCGACAGTGGGTCTTCTCCTTGGCACTGCGGTAAAGATGGCCATTGCCTTCGGCATGGTCGGGTTCTTTTTGTTTGCCCGTTTTCTTTGAGTACCTTCTTCAGTACCTGCGTTGAGTATCGGAATACCCCGCGAATTATTCGGTGCCACGTACCCGCGACCGATCTGCGCTGCCCACCAACCAGTAGGTGGCCCCCAGAGCGAGCGTAACAACGCCGATGGCGTAGACGTAAACCGCCTCGGTTTCGGTGATGTCCAGTACGATGACCTTACGCGCGATGGCCATCAGTGCGGTGGCAATCACCAGCTTGATTGGCAGGACGTTGCTGCCGAGATACAGTCGAATATTGATAAATATCTCTATCGCGATCAGGACCACCATGAACGCGCCGAAAATCCCGAAAATCTCGCTTACCGATAAATGCAGCAGTGGCGGTGTGCTCAACTCGTCGTACAGCAAATAAATCACGTCAACCACACCAAGGAAAATGACGACCGCCATCAGCACGGCCAGAACCTTGACGCAGATGGTGATGGCGCGATGCAGAATGCGAATCAGGGGATCGTGGTGCTCAAGGGAAAGCTCCTGGTGAATGTCGTCATCGTCCGGCTTGTCAGGCTCCATTAGTTGGGCTCCATGTCATAAGCTATTTACGTACCCTGATGTTCAATCGCTGAAACTACTGGGATTTATTCACCAATACAAGGGTCATTCGCTTTGCGCCGGTGGCCCACAAGCTGAATGGCTATGGCTTTTTTAAAGGGGAAGCCGAGGTCGCTTAGGCGCTTCTATGGCCTGGTATCAATCATTTCTTGTCAGAACCGGTCCGTGAAATGAAGATGTAGAATATAGTCGTCAGTAAAGTAGACCGTAATATCGGGTGACTTGGTAAAGCGAGGTCGGAATATTGTGCGCGAGATAGCGGATGGGGAGATAGCGGCATTTCACAGGGATGGCGCCGTGTTGCTTAAACGGGTTCTCGATGTTTGCTGGCTGCAAGAACTGGAAGAGGGCCTGCTGCATGCCTACGCCTCCCCCGATGGCAAGTCTGCCGGGGTAGGAGAGCCACTGCGGATCGACCACTTTCCCGCGGATCACATACCTGTACTCAGACACGTCATAGACGCCTCACCGCTTGCCGGGATTGTCGGGACGGTCCTGGGTTCTGCGGTTCGATTCTACATGGACCAGGTATTTTACAAGCCGGCGGGCCTCATCGTACCTACGCCCTGGCACCAGGATACCTGTTATTACAATATTGCAGGCAATGACCTGATCAGGGCCTGGGTGAGCCCCGACCGCGTGCCCAGGGATATGAGTATCGAAGTGATTCGCGGCTCGCATCGCTGGAACGTCACCTACCATCCCTGGGTCGGGCGCGATCCTGCCAGTGATCCTGAAGCCGCGGCCCGGGCTGAAGCTTCCTTTCTGAACGAGGAGGCGGTGATTGGCGTAGACGCCCACGAAAACTGGTCATATGGCGATGCGTTCGCCGATCCATCCCTGCCGCGCCTGCCGGATATCGAGGCCCATCGTGACTCCTACGATATCCTTGGATGGGATTACGAACCCGGCGACGTCCTGTTGTTCCATGGCAATATCGTGCATTCCGCCCGGGGCGGTGTATCTTCCCCTTGGCCCCGCCGCGCCCACGCCACCATGTGGGCGGGAAACGATGTGCACTATCTGCATCGCCGTGGACAGGTTATCCCTGACCCGCGAGCGCTCTATGCCTTCAAACCCAGGAATGGTGATCTCCTGGAGAAATTTCCATCGGTGTTTCCGATCGTGTGGGCGCCGGGTGCAGCCAGCCTGACCCAGCCCTGAGGCATTCAGTTTTGGGGTTCAATTCGGCATTTCATTCCGGGTGCTGCATTCGGGCGAAAAAAAACCCGCGGGATTTCTCCCGCGGGTTTTAGTGTCTAGCTTGGCGTGGTGTTACTTGCCGCACTCCGTGCGAGTCACCTCGACACGACGGTTCAGGGCGCGCCCTTCCGCGGTATCGTTGCTGGCAATCGGCTGGGACTCACCCATGCCAGTGACTGTCCAGGCGCTGCCCAGGTCCACGCCCTGTGAGCGCAGGTGACCGGCCACCGACTCGGCGCGACGCTGCGACAGGCCCATGTTAAAGGCTTCACTGCCGATGCTATCGGTATGGCCTACGATGGACCCGCCGATGGAGGCGACCTTGGGGTTGGACATGACAGTCGCGAGCTTGTCGAGCTGCTCTATGTCGCCGGCAGTCAATTCCGCAGAGTCAAAAGCAAACTGCAGCTGCATGGAGGCAGAGCAATCGCAACCAATCGCGTCAACGGTCTTGCCCGCCGGTGTGTTGGGGCACTGGTCGTCTGAGTCGCACACGCCGTCACCGTCCGCATCCGCACAGGCTTCCGGCGGCGCTTCTACGATCGGAGCTGCTGCAACAGCAGGGACCGGGTCGCTGAAGAAGCGGTAAATAAGGCTGCCCGAGATGTTGTACAGGTCGTCAACATTGTCGGCGTCATACTCGAGGTACTCGGCGCGCAGCGTCCAGTGACCACGACCGAAGTTCAATGCGACGCCGCCGCCGTAGGCCAAAATGGTGTCGCCGTCGGTGCTTTCGTCAAACTTCTCCCGGGTTGCACCCGCGGTGCGGCGCAATTTGCCATCCGCAGTGAGGTCGCCGTAAGCCGCCCCTATCTTGCCGAAAATTTCAAAATGGTCACCGATGGGGATACTGGGAACCAGGTAAGCTTCACCACCACTAACATCAAGGGTCCCTTCAATATCGCCGCCGTTGGCAAAGGTGCGGCTTTCGTCCGTACTGCCCAGCTCGGCATAACCGGCTTCCACGCCGAGCCATGGCACGAACTGGTAGCCGAGGAAGGCCTTCCAGCTGGTATCGTCGTTGTCGACCTCAAGCGATTCCGTGCTGTTGGGCGGCTGCAGATCCGTTTTCAGCGTGCTCTGGCCGGCACCGGCACCGATGTAGAAACCGGGATGGGCGGCATAGGCTGTACCAGCCAAAAGCGCCGGGGCCAGTGCGGCCGCCAGGGCTAATTTTCTAACTGTAATCATAGCTATCTCCATGAAGGTTTTTCATTACTGTTAGTTGCCATTGCTCCTAGCAGTACCAGGTTTGGTCTCGAAAGCAACATAACCACTTAACATACCGACGACACCCGCTTATCCCCAATGATAAGGGTGTCATTTGCTGCAATCTGGGCGGCAAAGTAGCACACTCCAGTAAGCCGGGCAATTGGCCAAAGGGGGTCAAAATACCACCCGATTGCACCCCCGGCCCCTGGCGCCCGCCACCTGGAAGCGCACGGGTTTGGTTGGCCAGCAGCTGCTCCTCAGCCTTCTTCCTGCGGGGTATCGCCAATCACGGGCCTTTTGCCGCCCAATAGTCGTTGCAGATCCTCGAGAATTACATAGCCGGAGGGCAGGACCAGCAGGGTCACCACGGTCGCGAATAGCACGCCGAAGGCCAGCGATACGGCCATAGGTACCAGAAACTGGGCCTGGACGCTGCGATTGAACATTAGCGGCAGGAGGCCCGCGAAGGTGGTCATCGAAGTGAGGATAATAGGCCTGCAGCGGGATACGGCTGCATGGAGGACCGCATCGTGGAAGTGTTCTCCCGAGGTGCGGCGTTCATTGACATTGTGTACTAGCACCAGGCTTGAGTTTACCACCACCCCCGCGGCAGCGATGAAGCCCATTGCCGACGGCATGGAAAGACCTGCAACCAGGCCAAAGAATTTCATTATCACATGGCCCCATATTGCCCCTACAAAAGCAAAGGGTATTACACTCATAATGATCAGCGCCTGGCTGTAGGAGTGCAGCGGCACGGCGAGCAGGGCGAAGATGACGAACAGGGCAATACCGAACAGGGGCACCAGGCTGCCGGCGGCTTCAGCCTGTTCCGCCTGTTCACCCTCCAGGCGATAGGATATGCGGGGATAGTCCCGCATGATCTCCTGGATGGCGCCCGCACGCAGGTCGGCGATGACGTCATTGGCGGTGATCTGGGCCCGGTCCACATCGGCAATGACGCTGACAATGCGCTGCCGGTCAGCGCGCCGAACGCTTGCATAGCCCCGTCCGAGTTCAGCATTGGCCACCGTCGGGAAGGGCACCTCTGCCCCTTCCGGTGTGCGGATCCGCATGTTGTCGAGGGTGGCGAGGGATTGTCGTTCGGCCTCGGTATAGCGCACCATGACCCGCACGTCATCGCGCCCGCGCTGGATACGCTGGGCTTCCTCCCCATAGAAAGCCTGACGGACCTGGCGTCCCAGGGTTTCGAGCGACAGCCCGAGAGCCTCACCTGCGGGTAGCACATCCAGCTTGAGCTCCTGCTTGCCGGAGCGGAACGAATCGGTGATATCGATGACGCCGGGATAGGTGGCGAGCCTGGCGCGCAAGCGGGTGGCAGCGGCGCGCAGGTCGATCCACGTTGTCGCCCTCAAGCTGGATATCAATCGCATTGCCGGCGGTGAACAGCGCGGTAGTGAATTTCAGCTCGACTGCATCTGCGATTGGGCCTGCCAGCTCCCGCCAGCGATTGGCCACCGTGCGGGTATCGATGCTCCGCGCCTGGCTGGGGGTGAGCTGCAAGGTGACCTCGCCGAGGTGACCGCCGCCTTCGGGGGGGCCGCCCAGGGGTGCGCCGGGTCCACCGCCGGCGGAGCTGCTTGGTTGGCTGCCCACTGCCGACAGGATATGGGTTACCGGTGGAGCGTCCGGGTATTCCTGCGCCAGCTCGGCCTGGATCTGTCGGGCTGTTTGCTCCAGGTGCAGCACCGCGGCGTTGGTGACCGAGGCGGCTGTGCCCAGTGGCATGGTCAGCTGGGCGATAGCCTGGTCGGATTCCAGCGGCGGAAAAAACGAGAAGGGCAGGCGGCCACTGCCGAGAATACCCAGCGCCGATAGCAACGCCACCAGGGCCAGGGCAACGGTGACATAGCGCGCTTCTACCACTCGCTCGACCAGGCGGCGGAAGCGGACATCGATCCAGGACTCGATGCCATTGGACACCCGCTCCTGCAAGGCCACCACAAATTCTGCAACCGGCTTCGATACACCTGCCACATGCAGCGCAAGAAGTGCCGCGAAGGTGGCAACGGCGAAGGCGATATAGCTGCGCACATCCCACGCGAACTGCAGCAGCCCGATGCCAATGATGGGAATCAGCAACAGCCCCACCTCGGTGGTGGCTGATGTGGACCGGCTGTGGCCGAGGTGGGAAGGCAGGATCAGCTGGGACTCAATCACGGAGAAGACCAGGCAACAGATTACGGCCGTGGCCACGACGCTGAAAATCTGGCCAAAAGTGCCGGGGCCCAGGAGCAGGGGCATGAAGGTGGCGACGGTGGTGAGGACACCGAATATGACCGGGAGCGAGACCTGCTGGGTGCCGATCACCGCGCCCTCCAGCAGGTTGCCCCGCTGCTGCTGTACCGTGTGGACCTGCTCGCCCACTACAATGGCGTCATCGACCAGGATACCCAGCACAAGGATAAAGCCGAAGAGGGAAATGGCATCGATAGAAAGGCCGAGCATGAAGCTGGCGGCGATAGCGCCAAGAAACGCCACCGGCACGCCGACCGACACCCAGAACGCCAGGCGCGGCTTGAGGAACATTGCCAGTAAAACCAGGACCATCAGGAAGCCCTGGCGGGCGTTCCCAAGCAGTGTCTCGAGACGATCCCGGAGTATCTTCGAGTCGTCGTTCCAGACCGTCAATTGCACCCCCTCGGGGATACGGCTTGACGCGGTAGCAAGATAATCCCGCACCGCGCCGGTGATATCCCTGATGTCCTGGCTGCCGATGCGCGATACGCGGATCAATGCCGCCGGTTTGCCATCGAAGCGCAGCATCTGGTCAGTCTCGGCAAAGCCGTCCACCACCGTCGCAACGTCCTTCAGGTAGAGCCGCGTACCATCCGCTTCGGTCCGCAGCACCAGCTGCTCGAACTCACTGCCCCAGTAGGCCTGTCCCTTGGTGCGCAACAGGATCTCGCCGCCAATGGTCTTGATGGAGCCCCCCGGCAGGTCGAGCGAGCGGGAGCGCACCGCCCGGGCCACGTCGTCGAAGCTCAGGCCGTAGCGCCGCAGTGAGGCTTCGGAGACCTCAATGGACACTTCATAAGGTCGGGTATTGCGCAGCTCCACCTGGGTTACCCCGGGCAGCTTTGCCATATCATCACGCACCTGCTGGCCAATCACTTTCAGGGTGCGTTCATCAGTCGGACCCGTGATCGCGATATCCAGCACGGGACGGGCTATGCTCACCAGGTTGATTATTGGCTTCTCCGTCTCCTCGGGGAATGTGTCGATGGCATCCAGGCGGTTTTTGACGTCGTCGAGTGCCTTGGCGGAATCCGCGTCGTCAAACAGTTCAACCGATACCGAACACAGACCCTCGGCCGCGTTGGAGCGAATCTGCTTGATGCCTTCGACGCCCTCGAGCTCCTCCTCGACGCGAATACAGACTCCCTGTTCTACCTCTTCCGGCGCCGCGCCCAGGTAAGCCACACTGACAGAGATGACGGGAACATCGACGTCGGGAAACGTTTTCTGCGGCATGCGCACCACCGCCACGAGCCCCGACAGTACTATCATGCCCAGCAGCAGGTTGGCCGCCACGGGGTTGTGGGCAAACCAGGCGATGACGCCCTTCATGCGCCGCCCTCGCTGCCGGCGATCGGGGCGGCGGCCTCAGTGCGTACAGGCATGCCTTCCACAGCATTATTCATGGGAGAAACAACGACCCGTTCACCCTCCGCAAGGCCGGCGCTGATATAGGCCTGCTCGCCCACGATGCGCAACGCCGTGACCGGGCGAAAGTGCAGGCGGTCGTCGCCGTCTACCACCAGCACCTGGTTGTTCTCACGCAGCGCCGAGCGGGGCAGTACCGCCAGGCCCCTTCCAAGGCGGCCATGTATCTCGGCGTCAACAAACAGGCCGACCGCCAGCGGTGGTCGATCTGCCCGCGACGCATAGGGTGCATCAACCCGGGCGACGACATTAATCAGGCGTGTCTTGGGATCAAGCTCACCCTCGGTGCGTACCACCTGCCCCTGCCATTTGTGCTCCACCCCGGCAAAGCGTGCCGTGATGGTCACCCCGGTGCCAGGGGTTGCGGACGCACTGTCAGTGACGGGACCAAGTGGCAGGTCGAGAAAAGCCAGTTCCTCGTCATTGATGGGTAACTTCACCTCCGCATAATCGGTGGCGTAGATAGTGGCGATGGTGGAGCCGCGATTCACGAACTGGCCAATATCCACACGCTCGCTGCGCACCCGGCCCTCATAGGGCGCTATGACGCGGGTACGGGCGAGATCGCGCTCGGCCCTGGCGAGCTGGGCTTTTGCCGAGCGCAAGGTCGCCTCGGCTATCCGCAGCCGATTGACCGCGTCATCCTGCTGCGCCGCACTGGTGAGCTGGCGTTCCCCCAGGCTGTCCTGGCGAGTGGCAGCGCGGCGGGCATTGGCCAGCTCACTCTCGGCCTGGGTCACCCCGGCCCTGGCCTGCTCGAGGGCCAGTTCATAGTCGAGAGGCTCTATCTGCAGCAGCTCCTCGCCCGCGCTGAAGAAGCCGCCGGAGACAAGATTGGGATTGACGCTGATCACGCGGCCGGCCACCTCGGCCACCAACTCGCTCTCGGTTCTGGGGGCGACGGTGCCGTGGGTGCGCGATGACAGGGCTATGTCCTGCAGGGTTACAGCCTGGACTCGCACCAGCGGAGTCAGGACCTCCGCAGGCTGTGAATCCAGCCTGGGGCCGGTGGCCAGCAGCACGGCGGCCAGGCCAAAGCCTCCCAGGACGATTGCAATAGGTAGTGCCAGGCGCTTCAAGGCTGCTGCTCCAAGGGTGAATGTTTGCGGCCCTGCTGCAGGCCGGCGACAACAAATTGCTGCAAACGGGAGAAGGCGGTCACCGTGGCTTCAGACTCGTTCCCTGCGGCAGATGGAACTCCCACACCCAAGGGGCTGGGGAAGATCAGCAGGTGGAGCATGGCGCCTACGGCAAAGTGCAAACGCCAGCGCAACTCGTCGGAGTCGAGGTGCGGCAGCAGTGGATGCAGTGCGCCAGCAAAGCGTTCGACGACGGGCAGGAATTCCTGTTCCAACAGCGGCCTGATCAAGTCTTCCGGCTCCGCGTGTATACGGGCAATGATGCGGGGCAGGCTCCCGTCCAGTTCACCCGAGACAAACGGCAGGAAATAGGCGTCCATCACCTTGTCGACGGACAGGGTCGCCGGCTGTGCCTCCAGTTCATCCAGGGCGCGGAGTCGCATCTCGTTTATAGGCGTTATCCTGGCGTGCAGGGTTGCCGCCAGCAGCCCCTGCTTGGAACCGAAATGGTAGTTGGCGGCGGCCAGGTTGACCCCGGCGCCGGCGGCTATGGAGCGCAGGGAGGTAGCGGCAAAGCCGCGCTCGGCGAACAGAGTGTCAGCGGCGGCGATGATGCGCTGCCGGGTGGTCGTGGTGGGGTTGCTCAATGGCTGCCGGGCTCTGCATAAATTCAAACGAACGTTTGAACTATAGGCATGCAGCGGCTCAAAGGCAAGGCTTGGGTGAGGCGCCTGGGGTAGAACCCCGGGGTGGATACCCGGCCAGGTAGTCGGGGAGACTCACTCCAGGGCGATTTCCACGAGTATCAGCTCAGGTAGCTTGTCAGCCAGGCTCGCCTCCACTGGCTGTTTGTTGCTGTCCAGTTGGAGGCCATATACCTTCGCATCCCTCGGCACGGCCGCAATGAACTTGCGAATTCCTTCCAGGGCATGCTCGCCGCCGCGGTCGTGGAGCGTCGCGTAACCCCGATAGTGAACCCCTTGAATCTCCAGCTTCACCTCCGTCGGCTTGTCGCGCAGGTTAAGCCACCAGCGCGTTTGCCGATTGGACAGCAGGCGCACAGTATTGCCATCGCGCATATAACTCAGGGGCGTGTTCATCCAGCGCCCGCTGCGCCTTCCCTTGAAATGCAAAATGGCGATATTGCCACTTGCCAGTCGATGCATGGGCGAGCGAAGCAGGCCCCGCATTGCCGGGTTCAACAGGTATTTATAGAAGAACGATTCTGCAGACATGGTGAATCCATTCCTGTTTCTGAGTAGTCATTGCCAGACATTAGCTCAAGCCGACGCCCATGCACTGGTGGCTGCCGTGGCACGGACCTGCGCCATGCAAGCCAAATTATGCGGGCAGTTGAGGGACGATTAAGGTGGCCATAGCTTACAGATTGGATATCTCCTGCCAGCTTTGCGCAATTGACGTCCGGTATGCGAGACCATCGCCCATGAACTCTGCTGTACTCAAGAAGCTTATGTTGACATGGTCCGGTGTGCTGGAGACCGTATGGAATAACCCCATATTGGGTGCCAACGGGCCGAACCCTAGGTAGTCCACGAGCTTTGAGCCTTCGATATAAGCATCGCCGGAAATCCCCGGGACGTTGGTGACGACAGTATTCACGGTTTGTGGAAGCGCATCGATAAACCCTGAATTTATCAGCCATTTTCCCAACGACAAGATAATGGCGGGGTGGATTTCATCGACCAACTCCAAAGCGGCCCGCGAGCTACTTTTTTTGCTCTGCTGCTTGCAGTGCGAGGAGTCGGCGCTGATGGTCAGCAATCGCTTCTTTACATCATCGATACGCGTATACAGGCACACCTTTGCCACGCTCACATGGTTGCCGATGCTGCCATCCTTGTCCTGTCGGCGCACATCAATGGGCATCAGCGATTGCAGGTTATCGTCTGGCAGTTCGTCATTTTCAAGTAAAAAACCGCGCAAAGCTCCGGCCACGACACACAGGGCGATATCGTTGATAGTGCAGCGGAATTTTTTCTCCAGGCGTCGAAGTTCGCTCATGTCCATTCGCACATGCCCTACCACGCGATCCGCCGCTACGGGGTGATTGAAGCGTACTTGTGGCGTAGCGTGGCCTGATGTTTTGGCAGCGGGTTCCTCGGCCTGGAACACCTGTGGAATTAACTTAGCCAGTGTGCCGATGAGCTCCACAGGCCGCTCGATGCTGTGAATCCAGGCCCTGCCATATTTGACCAATAGCGATGGCGGCCGGAAATCCGAATGGGCCGGTGCGTCTTGCGGCATCGAATCCGCCAACATGGGAGACCCGGGCTCCGGATCAAGGCTGTGAAAGCTGCTCATCAGGCGCAGGGCGCTTTTTCCGTCCATGACGGCGTGGTGAATCTTCAAAAACAATGCCGTGGCGCCACGGGGTATGCCTTCCAGCCTGTCAAGGCCCTCCACATACATTACCTGCCAAAGGGGCCTGGCACGATCAAGTGGTTGGGCATGAAACTGGGCAAACAGGCGATACAGCGCCTGCCAATCCCGTTGTCTGGGCAGTGCCACCCGGCTTACATGGTAGGTCAGACTGAAATCAGGGTCTGTCACCCAGTAGGACTTGTCGAGTTGTAAGGGCAACTCCTCGACGCGACAACGTAAAATCGGGAAGTGCCCATCGACTATCTTTTCAAAACGTCTCTGAAAGCCATCAAACAGCCTGTCAGCCTGCCTCTTTCCACCGGTGTCATATACCATTACAGCCGACATATGCATTGGTAGATTGGCCAACTCGCCACCGATCATCAAATTATCGAGTGCACCCAGCTGCTGCATGTATCAATCATCCTGCCCTGCTGGCAAGTCCATGGAGGTATATCTTAGCACTTTGTATGGGCGAATCTGCAGCGGAAACGACCAGGTTGCAACGCTATCTGGCCCACGGATGTGTAGTTTTCTCTAATGATCCATGCTTCAGGGGCGAGCAAATCCTGTATAATCGGCTCGGCTCGAGAGAGGTTCAAAGTGGTGGCAATGCTTAAGGGGAAAACCAGGAGTGTCTTTGTAGCCATACTGCTGCTGGCGTATGTCGGCCAGGGCTTGGCCGCTGCGAGCTCGCCCTGTAAGAGTATGGCCCCGCAGCTGGACCAGGCGGAATCCACCGGTGGTTGCGCTGGCCATTCGGAACCTACTTCAGACGATAGCGCCAATAGCACCAATCCCTCTGATGGCTGCCCCCACTGCGACTGCTATCAGGGCGGTTGTTCAGCCATCCCGCTGGCTGTAGCATCGCAGGCGGTCTCTCAAACGCGATTATCCGTGCTTGTAGACGGGTATCTGGCTTCGACCTCCAGCCACCAAAACCCCTCCCTGTTCCGCCCGCCCATCACCATCTGACACGGTATAGCTGCGCCCGCAATCTGGCGCTTTCTCGCGATCGAGATAGTTAAACGCGAAGCGCTGCTTTCCTGGGCATTATTTGGCCGCTCATTCACTTGTTGTGGAAGTGGTGCCAACAAGATAAACCCGTGTATTCAGGGCACTTCATATGAAGAACGCTTTTGTTGATTCGATCCGTTGCAGAGCGAAAAACGGACAGTATCGCCGCGCTTCCGCCCGGCCTCATCCATGTCTTGCAGTGTGGCCTTTTGTTATGGCCCTGGTTGTCACGCTTTCAGGCTGCGCGGTACTGCCGGCGGACAATGGACGCAGCAATGTCGACCAACTGTTAAGGGAACGCGGCGCCCCGGTTGACGACAATACTGCCAAGCTGCTGACTTCGCTGCTTGCCGCACCGCTAACGCCGGAAAGTGCGACCAGAATTGCACTCTTGAACAACCCCGAATTGCAGTCCACCTACGCGAGCCTGGGCTTCGGTGCCGCCGATATCTATGACGCCGGGCGTATTCGTAACCCTGTGCTGGGCGCGTCGTTACTCAACTCAAGCCGGCCGGCAGAAAGGGATAAGTTGAGTTTCGGCCTGGTAGCCTCCTTTACCGACCTGATCACTTTACCCGCCCGTAAACGGCTCGCCGAGGGCTCATTTGCCGCCCTGCAGCAGTCAGTAGGTGCCGAGGTCCTAAGGGTTGCAGCCGAGGCAGAAAGGGCCTTCTACGATTATGTCAGTGCGCAGCAGGTGGTGGCCCTGCGCGCGCAGATAGCCAAAGCTGGCGGCCTCTCGGCGCTGCTGGCTGCGCGCTATCGGGAGGCGGGAAACCTTACCCTGCGTGAGCTCGCCCTGGAACGAGCGGCTGCCTCACAGGCGGAACTGGCGCTAATCGAAGCGCAGGATTCAGCCTATGCCGCCCGGACGACACTGGCGCGGTTGTTGGGCGTGTCCGTTGCGCAGGAATGGACCGTGCCTGCACAGTTACCGATGCCCGTCGCCCGGGAGGACGAACTCGAGGACCTTTTATTACTGGCAGGGGAATCGAGGCTTGATCTGGCCTCGGCGCGAGCACGGGCCGCACTGCGGGCAGACGAGCTGGGTGTCGTCAACTGGACCCGGTGGCTGGGCGAACTGGATATAGGATTCGAGCTCGAGCGGGAGACGGAAGGGGGTAGTCTCAGTGGCCCCTCACTGGCGTGGGAGCTTCCTATCTTCAATCAACACGAGGACGCAGTATTGCGTGCCGATACCCAGCTGCAACTTGCCATGAACGATGTACGGCGTATTGCGACAGGTGTCGACAACGACGTACATCTTGCCTATGACAAAGTGGTAAACGCCAGGGCACGTATTGCGCAGTACAAGGATGTGATGATTCCGCAGAGGATTGAAACGGTCGCATTGGCCCAGCGGGAAGTTAACTACATGCTACTTGGGGTATTCGAACTGCTCGCCCTGAAGCAGGACGAGTTCCACGCCTACCAGGG
The DNA here is from genome assembly GCA_963700715.1 of uncultured Gammaproteobacteria bacterium. Classification (GTDB taxonomy): domain Bacteria; phylum Pseudomonadota; class Gammaproteobacteria; order Pseudomonadales; family Halieaceae; genus JARRPM01. The sequence continues at coordinate 106,432 of CAVOYP010000002.1, read as the reverse complement.
TTATATTGAAGCGATTCGCGACTATTGGCTGGCGCGCGCAGACCTGGGCCTGGCCACCGGTACGCAGCTGCCCAGTACAGCGCAGATCGGCGGGCAGGGTCTGGACATCGACCAGCTGACGAAGCCGCCACCCCCAGGCATGGATCACTCGGGCCACAAGGGACACACGAGCGATGGATCGGTACACACTATGTCTCACGAAATGAACCATGGAGATTCACAGTGACCTCACGAAGAGAGTTTTTGGCATATACCGGCGTCGGCGCCCTGGCGGCGGCAGTTGCAGGTCCCGTGGCGGCTGCGGTCAGGGCCGGCGAGGTACCCGGTACTCACGCGAGAGCCACAGGCGATCCATACCTGCCCGTGCGTACCCTCAATGGCTGGACCCTGCCCTTTGTAATGAAGGACGGCGTAAAAGAGTTCCACCTGGTGGCGGAAGAGGTGGAGCACGAGTTCGCCCCCGGCACTCGCGCCAAGTGCTGGGGCTACAACGGCAGCACCCCGGGCCCCACGATAGAGGCGGTCGAAGGGGATCGTATCCGCATCCTGGTGACGAATCGGCTGCCCGAGCACACCACGGTGCACTGGCACGGGATTCTTCTGCCCAGCGGCATGGATGGGGTAGGCGGTCTGAACCAACCCCATATCAAGCCCGGAGAAACCTTCGCCTATGAGTTCACCCTGCAGCAGCATGGCACTCACATGTACCACCCGCATGCCGATGAGGTAGTACAGCTGGCGGTGGGCATGATGGGAATGTTCATCATCCACCCCAAAGCCGGGGAGACCGTGCCTGTCGAGCGGGATTACTGCTTCCTGCTGCACAACTGGGCCGTACACCCGGGCACTTATCGACCTGACCCCTCCATCATGCAGAACTTTGATTTGTGGACTTTCAACAGCAAGGTATTTCCCGCCATCGACCCGCTGGTGGCACGCACCGGGGAGCGTGTGCGCGTGCGGGTCGGGAATTTGTCCATGTGGAATCATCCCATCCACATGCACGGCGTGCAGTACCTCGTGACGGGCTCTGATGGCGGGCGCTGGCCACAAAACCTGTGGCGACCTGAAACCACGGAAATAGTCGGGGTCGGCCAGACCCGGGATATCGAGTTCATTGCCGTGCCGGGTGACTGGGCATTTCATTGCCATATGTCCCACCACACAATGAATGCGATGGGTCATGATATCCCCAATGCACTGGACGTTGACCAATCGGGTGTCGAGGCGGAGATTCGCCAGTTGCTCCCGGGTTTTATGGCGATGGGTCGCTCCGGTATGGCGGAACACCAGGAGCACATCGATATGGGAATGCTACCTGGCCCTGAGAATACTCTGGCGATGATGATGGGGAAGGGACCGTACGGCAACCTGGAGATGGGCGGCATGTTTACCACCGTCAAGGTGCGGGACGATCTGCCGCGGGGGAGTTACGCCGACCCCGGCTGGTACAAGGCACCCGAGGGAACCGTGGCGACCCGCATCAGCACCGACCCGGATTTCGGCAATCCGCCCCGTCGTCGACCCGGGTAGGGAAAATCAAAAAAAACGCTCCAGGAATAAATCCTGGAGCGTATCGTGTCAGGTGCCGCCGTGTTCGCGATGTACAAAGGCTGACCGCTGGGATCAGCCTTCGCACACGTTGTTGCAATGCTACTTCAGATCAAAACGATCGAGGTCCATCACCTTGGTCCATGCAGCGACGAAGTCCTTGGCGAACAGCTCGCCGGCGTTGTTTGACGCATAGGCCTCAGCAACGGCGCGCAACTCGGAGCTCGATCCAAATATGAGGTCCACAGGGGTGGCAGTCCATTTCAGCTTGTTGCTGGCGCGGTCCCTGCCTTCATAGACACCGTCGTCCTTGGCGGACTTCGTCCATACTGTGGACATGTCGAGAAGATTCACAAAGAAATCATTGCTTAAGGTTCCCGGCTTATCGGTAAACACGCCATGCGGGGCCTGCCCGGTATTGGCGTTCAGGGCGCGCATGCCTCCCACAAGCACCGTCATTTCCGGCACGGTGAGGGTCAACAGATCAGCCTTATCAACCATCATCTGGGTCGGTGAGGCGTAACTGCTGTCACTGTAATAGTTACGGAAGGCGTCTGCGGTCGGCTCCAGCACGGCGAAGGATTTAACGTCAGTCATCTCCTGGGACGCGTCGGTGCGCCCGGGCGTGAAAGGCACTTGCACATTGTAGCCAGCAGCTTTGGCGGCCTGTTCGACGCCCGCGGCTCCACCCAGAACGATTACATCGGCCAGGGATACTTTCTTGCCGCCCGACAGGGATTTGTTGAAGTCCTGCTGAATCTGGGCAAGGGATTTCAGGACCTTGGCCAGTTCTTCCGGATCATTGGCCGCCCATTCCACTTGCGGTTCGAGGCGAAGGCGTGCGCCGTTGGCGCCACCACGCATGTCTGACCCGCGGTAGGTGGAGGCCGATGCCCATGCCGTTCTTACCAGCTCGGGTACGCTCAACCCGGAATCAAGGATCTTCGCTTTCAGCGCTGCCGTGTCCTTGGCGTCAATTAACGTGTAATCGACAGCGGGTACAGGATCCTGCCAGATAAACACTTCTTGCGGGACTTCACTACCGAGATAGCGGGCAACCGGCCCCAGGTCGCGGTGCGTGAGCTTGAACCAGGCTTTTGCAAAAGCCGCGTCGAATTCCTTCGGATTCTTCAGGAAGCGCTCGGAAATTTTCCGAAAGCCCGGGTCTTCCTTCAGCGCCAGGTCCGTGGTGAACATGATCGGCGCATGCCGCTTTTTGGGGTCATGAGCATCCGGAACAAGGTCTGCCGCCGCCGCATCGGTCGGAATCCACTGGACTGCTCCGGCGGGACTCTTGGTCTGTTTCCAGTCAAAGCGGAACAGGTTATCCAGGTAGAGGATAGACCACGCGGTGGGTGTTGAAGTCCAGGCCCCCTCCAGTCCGCTGGTCATGGCGTCAGCGCCCTTGCCGCTGCCACACTTGTTCTTCCAGCCCAGGCCCTGCTGCTCGATAGGGGCGGCGGCGGGTTCGGGGCCTATGCAGTCAGCGGGCTTGGCGCCGTGGGCCTTGCCCAGGGTGTGTCCACCGGCGACAAGGGCAACAATCTCCTCGTCGTTCATGGCCATACGGCCGAACGATTCGCGCATATCCGCTGCTGCAGCGAGTGGGTCGTTATTGCCGTTTGGACCTTCCGGATTCACATAGATCAAGCCCATCTGGACAGCCGCCAGGGGCTTTTCAAGTTTGCCGTCCTTACCGAAGCGCTTGTTGTTGGCGAGCATCTCGGTTTCTTTCCCCCAGTAAACCGAGTCACCCTCCCAGTCGTCGATGCGTCCGCCGGCGAAGCCCAGGGTTTCGAAACCCATCGACTCCAGAGAGACGTTACCGGCCAGTATCATCAGGTCAGCCCAGGAAACATTGGGGCCATATTTTTCCTTGACCGGCCAGAGCAATCGGCGCGCCTTATCCAGACTGGCGTTGTCTGGCCAGCTGTTAAGCGGTTCAAAGCGTTGCTGGCCGCCATCGGCACCGCCGCGGCCATCATGTACGCGGTAGGTTCCCGCGCTATGCCACGCCATCCTGATCATGAGGCCACCGTAGTGACCCCAGTCCGCAGGCCACCAGTCCTGGGAAGTCGTCAGCGTCTTTTCGATATCTGCTTTCAGGGCGTTGAGATCGACGCTGCTGAAGGCCTTGGCGTAATCGAAATCGTCTCCATAGGGATTCGACCTTGAGTCGTGGGCACGAAGCGGCGCCAGGTTCAGTGTTTCGGGCCACCAGAACTGGGCTGACCTGTTCATGCCGTCGGCGGCCAGCAAGCTTCCGGGTATCAGGGTGGAACTGACTACGGCAGCCGCGGTGATTAAAGATCGTGATCGTTTCAGCATGTGAAATATCCTCCATGGATTGGGTGAGGCTCGGGTGAGGATATAGCCATCTTTAGCGATTAGCAAACGAGAGAAAATAGAACATGGCATTCAATTTTATTGATTATCCGGTTCAGGCCACGAGGGTTTCCTTACAGACCTTGATAAGGGCTTCGATACTCGATGTGCAGGTATAATTCGGGCGCAGGACGAAGGCGATCCTGCGGTGCGGGCCGGGTTCTTTCAAGTGTACAGCCACCAGGTCCGGGTGTTGGGAGAGGAGGGCGCCCATGGCCATCTCCGGAATCAGGGTTGTGCCCATGTTTCCCAGTACCATCTGGATCAGCGTATTCAGGCTGGTCGCACCGAAACCATCATTGGTAGCCTGCCCTGGCAGTTTGCATGCCTCCAGGACATGGTCTCTGAGGCAGTGCCCTTCCTTCAGCAGCATGAGGTCGCAGTGGTTCAGCTCTTTGCTGCTGATTTCCTTCTGCCGTGTATATTTCTCACCCTTTAGCGCCACCCAGTAAAAGTCCTCCTGCCAGAACTCCAGGCTAAGCAACCCGTCGCAGGGAAAGGGCAGCGCCAGTATGGCTGCATCGATCTCGCCGCGACTGACCATGTCTACCAGCACATGGGACTGGTCCTCGACAATCTTCAGCTGGAATTGGGGATAGCGTTGCTTCAGCACTGGCAATAACCTTGGCAACAAGTAGGGGCAGATGGTCGGAATCACCCCGATCGTCATCGGAAAGCTCAACACCTCTCTCTGGCTCTTGACCAACTGCTCCAGATCCTCGACCTGTAGCATTATGTTGCGCGCCTTCTCCAATACCTGCTTGCCGATCGCCGTTACCAGGACTTTCTTGTTATCTCTTTCGAAAATCTGCAGCCCCAGTTGCTTTTCCAGTTCAAGTAAAGCCGTGCTGAGAGCGGACTGGCTGATATTGCTCAGTTCAGCTGCTTTTTTGAAATGCAGCGTTTTCTCAACTGCGAGGGCATATGCGAGCTGCTTGAAGGAGATCATGTGGTCGCGGCCCTAACCCATCCCGCCCCAGGCGCGTGGCATCTGCATATTCAAGCGCTCCAGCCCGCCGTTGACGCCGAGAATCTCGCCCGTAACATAGCTGGCGGCAGGCGTGCACAGGTACACGGCGCCAAGCGCGATATCCTCGACCTCGCCCAGACGGCCCATCGGGGTCAGGTCCACCATCATCTTCTCAATCTCCGGTGTGAGTATCGTGTTGAGCGCCTCTGTCTTGGTGGAGCCGACGGCTATGGCATTGACTCGTACCTTTGGGGCAAATTCCTGGGCCAGTTCCCGGGTCAGGAAGGACAGCGCACCCTTGGCCGTGCCGTAGGCGGCGAAACAGGGGGCAGGTTTATGGCCGGCAATCGAGGAGATATTGAGGATCGCGCCGCCGCCGGCAGATTCGACCATCAGCGGTGCGCAAATCCGTGACAGTTCAAACGCGGTAGACACATTAAAGCGAAATGCGCCCTCGAACTCGCGCGCCGTCGTCTGTGAGACGGGCTTGGGCGGAAAGCCGCCGGCATTGTTTACCAGAATATCGATCCGGCCAAACTCCCGCATGGCGCAATCTGCGAGGTTCTGTAACTGCGGGAAATCCAGCACGTCGGTCTGCACTATTAGCGCCCGGCGCCCCATTGCCCGCACGTCCTTTGCCACCGCTTCCAGGTCAGCCACCGTGCGCGCGCCGATCACCACGTCGGCGCCGACTTCGGCAAAGGCCTTTGCAATAGCGGCGCCGATGCCCTTTCCAGCGCCGGTGATGACGGCGACTTTTCCATCAAGCCTGAAGTGGTCAAATAGTGTCACAAGCTACTCCTCGAAATTTTCAATGGAAAGCGGCCACCGCAGGCCCGCTACTGCAGGTTGCGCTCAACGAAATCCAGCAGGGGGCCGATCACCTGATTGCTGTCGTCGTCATCCGCCGTGATGATATCGACATGGCTGTAGCCCTCCGAGATATACACTTCGAAGCCGCCGCTGGCGCCGCCGAAGGTCGGGAACGCCTCGCTCGGATTAGCCCTGTCCAGCACGCGCTGGGTCATGCCGTCACAGCTGGGTGCAGAGCAGGTGGCGATGGCGTCGGCGAAACCCAGGAAGGCCGCTGGCGCGGGGGTTAGCCCGTTGCTGCCGCCAAAGCCAATAACCGGTATGTCGATCGCAGCGCCCTGGGTGCGGTTATCAATATCGCTGCGGCCGCGACCGAGCGGCGGCGGTGCCGACAGTGGGCGTGGTATCCAGACCGAGCCCTGTGGTGACACCCAGGCCGGAAGAGGGGTAGTACCAATCGAGGAAATTGGTCGCGCCCCGGTACCACAATGGTAGCATTCGGCCCTCGAGGTCCGTGGGTTCCACCTCCTGTCCCCAGGGGCGGCGACTGTCCGCCAGCGTCTGCGGGGCCGGGCCGTTATCCACCAGGGCTTCCGCCGGCAGGGTCTCGCCTTTGCTCAACCAGGTTGTCACGCCATTCACCACCGGGCCTTCAAAGCCCACAGAGGTGGCGAGGAAGCTTGCGGCGGCGGCCGCAGCGCCGTCATCATCTAGAAACTTGCCCAACAGGGTAATCGAGGAGGCGGGTGTGTCTCCCACCAGGAAGGTCAGAATATTCAGCTCCGGCACTTTCTCTATCGCGTTGTTTCCGGGGATATCGTTGATGTCACGCTGCAAGAGGGAGGGTATCGAATCGTCGTTCAGGCTTGCATCCAGCGCATTGACTTCGGCTGCTGCGAACAGTTCCGTGGACAGTAGGCCGGGTACCTCGGAGAAAGCGCGCACAGGCTGGACGCAGGATTTGTTGGCAAACGCCTGGCAATCAGCGGCTGCGGTGTCGGCCGTACAGGCGGTCACGCCATCGATGCAGCGCGGCAGCTGGTCGCGCACCGCACCGTAAAGGCCGCCGTCAAAGCGCGCCTCGATCAAATCGAGAGTCGCTTCACTGGGCGCTGCCGATGACTGGCTGGCCCCGCCGCCCTCGAGCAGTATCAGTCCGCGCAGTTTCCTGTACCCCGGGTCAGCCTCGCCGCCCGCCAGATTGAAATCGGTCGCAGCATAGCGGGCTGCAAAGCCGGTGCCCGCAGAGTGGCCGCCGAGGAATACGTTGCCGCTGCGTGCGGCGCTGCGGGCCGCTTCCACTACCGCGTCGATGTCCTGCGAGTGAACCAGCGGGGTCCACTGGGCCATGAAGGCCGTATCTTCGTTGCTGTTATAGAAAATGACCCGCCGATTAGGGCCGTCTACCAGTGGCTGGCTCAGTTCCATCCCCAGCGCGTCACCGAACAGAAAGTCCAGTCCTACCATCGGATCATTCAGGTCTTCGGCGATGTCCAGGCCTATGGTGTCCTCCAGCTGATTGGAGCGGCGATCGAAGGCCCACACCTCCAGTACCAGGTTCTCCTCCTTCACCGCGCGCCGCAACAGATTTTCTGCGAGCAGATAGGAATCCGATGCCCCGCCCTCAAACCCGGGAATCAGCACGATAATGGCGTCGGGTTGGTTACTGTCCTTGTCAGACAGGAAGTAGCGGGTATACCGCGCCCGATTCAGGTTGATCCCGGCAGAGCCGAACTGGCGCAGCAGCTTGTCGTTCTCCACCACCACCCCCGGTGTGCCCGGGGTAAAAGCGGGTTTGGCTTTGCTGGGAATATCAAAAGTGGTTTGGGAAAATATACTGGCCGGTGGTTCCGGTGTGGGAACGGGGATAACCTTGTTGTTGTTACTGCCATCGGCGCAGGCAAGTAAAAAGGTCGGGAGCAGGAACCAGCAGGAAATTCTTGAAAAAACGCGCATGGAAAACCCGAGTCCAGTGATTTTAAGGAGCAACATTTTTACGCTATCGGCAGTAAAAAGACCAGCAGTGGGCTAAAACGACAGCAAACCGCGCGCGGGATTGCCCTGGACAGGCAAAGCAGGGCATGCTGCACTGGCAACCCTGGGATGGCAATTTAATGATATTTCGATCGAGTTGGCAGGCACTCGCTGCAGGCCTCGTTCTAATGGCGGGCTCCGTCTTGCCTGCGGCCGCACCGGTTTACGCGGCGGATCTGGCGGCTGAGGCGCGCCGACTGGTCGGCGCGGGCCAGGGCGTGCAGGTTGAGACCGCCGACGGTCAGGTACTTGTCTCCCAGGCAGGTGCACGGGCGGTCCATCCCGCTTCCGTCTCAAAGATCCCGACGACCCTTGCGCTCCTGCGAGTGCTCGGCCCTGATTACCGCTTCGAGACGCACTTCCTGGCGGGCGGACCGATCCGGTCGGGCACGATCGAGGGGCCGCTGGTCGTGCGCGCGAACGGGGACCCGTATTTCGTCGATGAGAACGCGCTCCTCGCCCTGGGCGCGCTGCGGGATCTCGGGATCCGCGAGGTCAGTGGTGACCTGGTCGTCGAGGGTGGGCTCCTGTTCAACTGGAAGGCCGACACCCTCGCCCCGCGCTTGCAGCGGGCCCTCGAAGGCGGTGTTGCCACCGCTGCCTGGCAGGCCGTTAACTCGACACAGAGCCCCGGGACTGCGGCTAACGCCACTATTCCGCGCCTGCACTTCGTGCCATCTCCAGTGCGTGTAACAGGACTCGAGATACCCCTCATCACTCACCGTTCCCAGCCTGTGCACTACATGTTGAAGGCGCTGAATGGCTACTCCAATAACATTTTCGCGCCCTTCGCCGAAGCCGCCGGTGGCATCCTGGTCGTACAGGAGCAGATCCGGAAAGAGCTGCCGGCGAACTATCGCGAGGAGCTCGTGCTTGGTGACGGCGCCGGTGCCCATGCGGCAAATCGCATGAGCCCGCGCGCGACAGTGGCGATCCTCCGGGCTCTCGAGGCCGAGCTCGCGACCCACGGCCTCGACTTCACGAGCGTCATGCCCGTCGCCGGTATCGACGAGGGCACAATGAAGAAGCGCCTCGAGGGCCCGAATGGCCAGGGCCTCGTTGTCGCCAAGACGGGAACCTACGGCGACTATGGCGCCTGTGCGCTCGCCGGGGCGTTGCGCACCAGTAATGGGCTTGTCTACTTCGCGATCCTGAACCACGGGGTCCCGATCGAGGAGGCGCGGCGGCGCCAGGATGCCTATGTTCGCGTCCTGATAGCCGAGCTCGGGGCCCTGCCCTGGAGCTATCAGCGTGACGATGCCCCCGCATTCACCCGGGCCGAGGTCACGATCGCGGGCGAGGACGCGGCTGTAAGTAACCATTTTGGCGCGGTGGTCCGGTGACGCCCAATCACGGTATACAATGCCCATGAGCAGCACGCTCAAACTCGCCAAATGGTACTGACCTGGCGTTTCCCGGTGTCGTTTTGGAGCTTGAGATGGGCAGTAGAAAGAAAGTAGTAATAATCGGCGCGAATTTTGCCGGCCTCGCCTGCTCGATGAAGCTGTCGTCCCGATTTGATGTGACTGTGATTGACCATTCGGCCTGCTTCGAATTCTTGCCGAACATTCACGAGCTAATCTCGGGGGTTAAAACCCCGGCGCTTTTGCGCCTTGACCGGGCTCGAATCCTGCGTCGGCTGGGACACCGCTTCGTACAGGACACGGTGTCAGGCATCGATGCCAGGAACGCAGTGGTCAAAACGGCATTGGGCGACTCTTTTGATTTTGATGCCTGTGTTGTCGCTGTGGGCGGGGTCAATAACTCCTTCGGTATCCAGGGCGTGAATGATTTCGCTTTTCCATTCAAGTCTGTCGATGACTGCGCGCGAATCAAGAGCCAAATCGACACGCTGTCCGCCACGGGTAAAGGCATGTCACTGGTTATAGTGGGGGGCGGGCTGGAGGGTGTCGAGGCACTGGGAGAGATTCTGAGGGGATATCGTCACCTGCCAAATCTCGCCGTGCACCTGGTCGAGGGCGGCGACGTACTATTGCCGGGTGGCGCCGCCGCACTGGGCAGTGAGATTCTGCGAAAATGCCAAAACCTGCCCGTGACATTTCACTTCGGAGCCAGGGTCAAGTCGGTAACGAAAACCAGGGTAAGGCTCGCATCGGGCAAGGTATTGAAATCCGATCTTACCCTGTGGACGGGTGGGGCCGCTCCATCGCCTTTGCTATTCGAAAGCGGACTGTCTGACAGTCCGCGAGCTTGGGCTGCGGTAAAGCCGTCCCTGCAAAGCCGGTCCTTTGACAATATCTTCGTTATAGGCGATGCGGCAGATTTGCCGGCTCCGGTGAGCAAACAGGCTTATCATGCACTCGATATGGGCGCTCATGCGGCAACCAATGTAAGACGTTTCCTGGCGGATTCGCGGCTGAAGCCGTTCAAGCCGGGCCCCGAGATCAGCCTGATTTCACTGGGTGATATCGATACCTACCTGGTACTGGGGCAATGGGTCTTTGCCGGTGCCGCGCTTGCACCGGCCAAGGAATTAATCTTCCAGGCCAACATGGTGAGGCTGGACCCACCCCTCCAGATTTCCGCGGCGCTTGAACTCAAGGCGCGCTACTGGCAGGGAATACGCGAGTTGACAATACCGTCGGTGTGGCCGCCCTCATCCCTTTTTCGCCTCGCAGATCTGCGCAGATTGGTGTGAGAAACGTTAGAAAACTATGGTGTACACCCTGATTGGGCATTCTCAACCCGCGAGCCACCGAATTCCGCTGCGGACCAGCCATTTTCGCAACTCATCCACACCAAACGTCAGGCATGGCGCCAGCAGGATCAGGCTCCAAACCCAGCCTGGCGGCGGTGCGGTGGTAAAAATCTGTTGTAAGGGCGGCACATACAATACGGCTAAAATGAATACCAGCTCGAGTGCAATGCCGCACAGTATCCAGGCATTTGGCCGCAGCAGGTACGGGAGCGCGCTCTGCCGGTTGGTGCGACAGGCGAGTACATTGCCGACCTGGCAAAAAATTATCGTGGCCAGGAAGGCACCCGTCGCTTGCCCGTAGAGCGAGGAATCCGTCGAAAGGGGCTGTGCCCACTGCCAACCACCTGCATCCAGTACCAGAAAAAACGCCAGGAACGACAGCACCGCCTCGGTCGGGCCTATGATTCCATAGCTGCGCAAGAATGTGCGGCTACCGACGAGTCGATCGTCCGGGGGACGCGGCGGACGTGACATGACGTCTGACTCTGGTGGTTCATTGCCCAGCCCGATTGCCGGCAGCATATCGGTAATCAGGTCGATCGCCAGAATACCCACGACAGTGATCGGCAGTGGTATAGGCAGCAGTACCCAGGCGAGGAACGGCAATATCTCTGGAATATTGCTGGCCAGTACGTAGGTGGCGAACTTGCGGATATTGTCGTAGACGGCGCGACCTTCCTCGACCGCCCTGACAATGGTGGCGAAGTTGTCATCCAGCAGGATGATGTCCGACGCTTCCTTGGCGACATCGGTGCCGCGTTGTCCCATGGCAATCCCGATATCAGCCCGTTTCAGCGCGGGGGCATCGTTTACACCGTCCCCAGTGACCGCGACCACCTCCTTTAGCGCCTTGAACGCCTCAACGAGGATGAGCTTCTGTTCCGGCGCGATGCGCGCGAACACGAGCTGGTCATCCCGCAGGGTTTCGAGTAGCTGTTCCCGACCCATTTGCTCGAGCTGAATACCCTCGATGACCCTCGGCCGCTCGACAATTCCGAGCTTTTTTGCGATATAAGCTACCGTCTCAGTCTTATCGCCGCTCATTACCACGACACGGATGCCCGCACTGCGACAGGCGGCCACTGCATCCGGCACCTCCGGCCGCGGCGGATCGACCATTGCGACCAGGCCGACAAATGCCATGTCCCGCTCCACCTCATTCGGGGCTTCTACTACTTTCGACGCCAGGGCGAGCACCCGCAAACCCTGCGCTGCGTAGTGGGAAGCCTGGCTTGCCAGTCGCGCCCGGTCATTGCTTCCCAGCGTTCGCATAAGCCCCTCACTGTGGAAATGGCTACAGCGATCGATCACCACCTCGGGCGCACCCTTGACGGTCATGTAGAGTGCGCCACCTGGAGTACGGTGCGTGGCACACATTGACTTCAGTTGTGCGTCGAATGGGCGGTTGTGGACCTGTGCAAAGCGCTGCCGGATTCTGGCGTAGCCGCCATGCTCGTCCACGAATTCTGCCAGGGCCAGCTCAGTGGGATCGCCGTGAAAGCTGTGATGCTCTCCATTGCCTGGGCGCGTTGCGATCACCTCGTTGCACAACGCCATGACCTCCTCAGCGCGGGGGCCGACGGGATGTTGGTCAAAGTTTTTCCGGGCACGCAGGTCGATCTCGGCAAAGTCCAGATAGAGCGACTCGACATGCAGTTTGTTGCGGGTCAGGGTGCCCGTCTTGTCGGTGCAGATGACCGTGGTAGAGCCCAGGGTCTCTACCGACAGAATATGTTTGACCAGCGCATTGCGCCGGCCCATGCGTACCGATGACTGCGTAAGGGCGAGGGTTACCGTCGGCAGAATCCCTTCGGGCACATTGGCGACGATAATGCCGATGGCGAAGATCAGATTGGTCCAGAAAGGGTTGCCGATCAGGAAACCGATCAGGAAAAATACAAATCCGACGCCGAGCGCGATGCGGGTAATGCGCCGCACAAAGAACGCGAGTTCCTTTTGCATTGGCGTCAGGTCCTGGGTCACACCCTCAGAAAGCTCGGAAATTGAACCAATGGTGGTGGCCCGTCCGGTTCGGGTCGCTATGACGCGGGCGCTACCCCTGAGCACCGTGGAACCGGAGCTGACTATGTTCTGCGGAGCAACCGTGCGCAGCAGAATATTCTTGATGACCGGTTCCGACTCACCGCTGATGACGGATTCATCGACGAGCAGCTGATCGCCATCCAGCAGCACGCCATCGACGGAAATCTTGTCTCCTTCCTGCAAATACAGGATGTCCCCCGGAACCACCTCCTTCGCGTCCAATACCAGTTTCGCTCCGCCACGCTGCAGCACAACCTCGCGCGGAATGTATTCGAGAAAGGAGAGCATCAGCTTCTCGACTTTATAGTTCTGCTGGAACGAGACCAGGGCGTTCAACAGAACGACAACAAGCAGGGCCGCGCCGATCAGTCGGTAGCCCTCACCCGGACTGAGGTAATCGGCAAGCAGAGCGAGGATGGCGGCGGCCATCAAGAGCATCGGGAACAGCGCCGTGAATTCCTTTAGCAGCATGCGCAGTGGAGAGCGTGTGCGATGGAAGCGTATCTGGTTCAAGCCATAGCGCAGCAGCGCTGCTGCCGCTGCCTCCTGGCTCAGGCCCTGCTCCGTGCTGGCCAGCAGGCGCAAGAGCTCGCCTCTGGAAAGGCCTAGGGTATCAGTCATGGGGAGTTCTAAACGTCGGGCATGCGCGAAAACACCCGCTTTCCATCGACCCAGGTTTCTACCACCTTGATGGAGTGGATCTTATCTGGCGGGGTTGTCGTTATATCCTGCGATAGCACTATAAAATCAGCAAGCTTACCTGCTTCCAGCGAGCCCTTTAAATCCTCGTCGCCCATGCTGGCTGCCGACCAGATCGTCATCACCCGCAGCGCCTCATCAAGGCTCAGCGCCTCTTCCGGCAAGAACACGCTGCCATCCATCACCCCGCGGGTCAACATCGCCTGGATGTGCATGAACGGATTTTCTGTACCCCTCTGGAAACCGGTCATGTCGGTACCGAATCCAGGCTTCAGTCCGGCTCGGACCATGGTACGAAACCGGAAAGCCTCCTGACGCGCCACCTCTGGGCCAAGGTTCTCCTGCGTGATGCTGGCCAGCGTCCAGACCCAGCCCGGCTGGATATTGGCTTTTACATCCAGGCTGGCCGCACGTTTGAGCACGTTCGGACCCAGCATGAATTCACCCAGGTGCTCGATCCGCATCAGTGTCTTGGGGCCGCCCTGGCTCTGCGCCTTTTCATATGCGTCGAGCACCATTACGTTGCTGCGATCGCCGGTAGAATGAATGAACATGCCAAGACCCGCGGCATGCACCCGCGCGGTCAGGGCATCGAGTTCTGCCTGCGTGTTTGTCGCCAGGCCGTGATTGTCTGGCTCACCGGCATAGTGGCCGAAAAGAAACCCGGTCCGCACCGGCACATCGCCATCGGCCCATATCTTGATTCCGGCAAAGCTATACCAGGCTCGATCAACTGAAGGGGGAAGCTTCAGAGCCGCCAGGTCCTGCGGTAGATGGTGCCCGCCCGAATCCGCGAAGACAACAATGGAATTCCGGATAGGCGGGTGCTTGCCCGATATGGCCAGTTCGCGCACCGCCGCATAGTTCGGCAGCGCCATGATGTTGGTAATCGAGGTATAGCCCAGTGGCAGCATCAGCTGCGGAATATCCTCCATTTCGTACTGTTGGATGAGCTTGTCGGGCAGTCTGATATCCGGAGCCAGCGGCCCGCCTTCGTGGATCACCCCGGTGGGATTTCCATCACCATCGAGCTCTATCAAAGCCCCGCGCTGCCTGGCCTCGCCGGGCTTGACGCCCATTCTGGCAAGCCCGGCGGTATTAACCACCCAGGTATGCGGGCCATTGAGGTAGAGCACGGGATGGCCCTCGCCGGCTGCATCGAGTTCTGCCCGGGTGGGCATTCGCTTTTCCGGAAAATTGAGCGGATTTCCGGAGGAGCCGGCGACAGTCACCCATTCACCTGTGGGCGTCTCCAGCGCCCGCGCACGGGTAGCTGCAAGCATCGCGGCAAGCGAGGGCATCACCGAATAGTGCGCATCGAGGTAGCTCTTCATCCGGATTGCTACCTGCGGATGAACATGCCCGTCGATGAATCCTGGCAAAACCGTTTGCCCTCCCAAGTCCACCATCAGGGTATTGTCATCGCGCCAGACCTCTTTCGTAGCTTCGTCCCCCACCGCGACGATCTTCCCCTCCCGCACGGCCAAGGCCTGAACCACGGTTCCGCGCTCATCCATGGTGAGCAACTTGCCGTTGAACAGGATCAGGTCGGCCGCTGCGGGCCTGGCCTGGCCCGCCATGGTGCTGCTGCACAACAGTGCCAGGAATGCAGCGCCCAACATCCTGAGCTCGTGTGAGAATCTATTCCTGGTCATCACCCCATACTCTCTGCTTTTGAAGGTACTGTCCGCGCTCACATCGCCCCCGGCGGAGGCGGAGGAAACGCGAGGCCGTCGGTGACTGCAGTGGGGCTGCCGCTTGTCGCGGCTGAGTAGATCGCATTGCCCACTGGCGAGAATGCAATCCAGCGCGCAAGCAGCAATACTCCAATGAGCACGCATATGCCCCAAAGCCAGGCCCGGTGCGGACGGCCGCGCACGCGCCAGTCCCGAACCATACCGGCAAATGGAAATATCAGAGCCAGCAAGCAGGCAGTTTCGAACGCATAGGGCTTCAGGAGCGGCATGGGAATCAGGCGCCCGAATCCGGGGCCCATCAGCATGACAAAAGCGCCGACCTGAAGCCGCGCGTGCCAATCGGTCTGCTTGCGCAGGACAATCGCCGCGCCCAGCAGCGCTATGAAGCCGACGATGGTCAGGGGATTTGCGATCAGGAAATGCTGCGGCTGGAAGAAGAAGGGCACGCGCCCGGTCTGCACTGCAGCGATGGTCACGAGCGTGCCTATAATCAGTATGCCGAACGCCCACACCACAGCCAGTCGTCCAAGCCGCCTGTGCATGACGAGATTCCCGCCGGTCCCCAGCCAGGCCTGCGCCAACATAATAGCCAACCATCCCATAAAGACGACAGCGTGGAGATGCACGATTGGGGGTGCGTTGAAGCTTGAGCGGCCCATTGCGAGTTGAAAGCTGAAGCCGCAGGCGAGCAGGATGGCCATGAGAGTGATGCAGGTTCTGAAGAATCGACTGTCACCAGAAAACCGAGCGCTGATCGTCACGCTGGTCACAAGTCACCTCCTATATTCATTTGCCAGAGGAAATGCGCCCGGGCACTGGCGCTGTGAAAAGTATAGTCAGGCCTGTCCCAGTGTGCGACGCATTTCAAACAGCTCGGTGCTGCTCCTCCCTCCGCCGTGCTTTGCCGTGGACTCAGACCATGGCCGGCGCGACTTCTGTGGCGGCAGCACTCATTCCTGCCCAGCGATTGGCGCGGAAAAAGGTGCCGTAGTCGTTGAAGCGGACACCGTGTGCGCGCAGGATGGGATAAACCTCGCGGGCCGTAAGCTGGCGGATGTAGAAGGGGTCGCGCACCACGAAGTGGTGGATCGCGTGGGTAGCCCCGAAATTGAAACAGAACAGGTGCAGAGGCGCGAGCCACCAGGCTGTCCAGACCTGGGTTTGCTGGATGATATTACCCGGCTCTACATCACCGTAGTAGTGCATATTGCTGCTGACGAAATGCAGGCAGAAAACCCGCAGAAAATTCGGTAATAGCAGTGTCACCGCGAGAAAATTGGCGACACCCAGAGCCGGCTGTAGTTGCTGTGGCAGTGCGAACTCGTAGCCAAATACAGGCAGTAAAAGCGCCAGTGAGTAGTATGCGATCAGCGCGTACCACAGGGCATAATGCATCACACCAAGCGGGAAATAGCCGAAAAGGTTTTCGTAAAAAATCGCTCTTTTTTCTTGCGGGGTCGCATTTTTTTGCGCGTCGATGAAAGCGCCCAACATCTGGAAGGTGGCAATGGGGCGCAACACAATCGCCAGCAGGTGATCGCCGGTCATCAGCAAACGCCTGAGGCCCCACGGTTCGCCGTTGGTGATAGCGCGTTCCTCCAGGTCACTCTCGGTCCCGGAAAGTTTGTGGTGATGCAGATGTAGCCTGCGCCGAACCCATGGGCTGATCGTGCTTGGCCGGAATAGCCACACGCCTGCCATCATCAGGTTGTGCAGGAGGACGTTCTTGCGGAAATACATGGAATGGATCAGGTCGTGTTCCATTTCGTGCAGCAGCGACATGAAGAATGCAGCGAGAACGATTGTGGCCCATGCCGGCAGAAGGTCGAAGCCGTAAGCCGTGGCCGTGCCGATGATGCCCAGGCAGCTGACGAGAAAGATGGTGAAACCGATGGCGTTGGTGTGGCTGGCGATCCAGGGATTGCGGGCTCGGAAGGCATCCCCTACCGCGAGGATCTCTTTCTGCACCAGTTTGGATTGGGCGAAGCCGTCCATGGCCAGTGTCTGTGCGGACATTGCACCATTATTGGGGATTTCGGTGATCGCCATACTGATGCCCTCCAAAATTGACGGGGCTCTGCGCGGTTTTCAGGATCTGGTCGGTTTTGAACATGGAGTATATTAGGTATCAAGAGGATGTCTATAGTCGTCTATTTGGGCCCGCGCCCCTACCACTGGCCCGGGCATAGGGAGCCTCTTATGGCTCCATGTTGCCTTTGTACCGTAGGTATGCGTCTTCCGCCGACAGGGAGCTTGCTCTTGACAGGCAGTTGTCGGTTTGCATCTGATGCATTTGCAGCTGGTTCTCCCTTGCCATTTTGAGCTCGCGCAACATGCTGCTTTCGTAAGTGTAATCAATTGGTACCGGTGTTTGCTCACATATGCGCCGGTTTTCTCTGGTGGCTGATGCATTTCCTTTTTTGCAAGCCTTGAGCTCGCTACCGGTAAGTCCCTCACAGCTAACGAAATTTTCTGGTACAGCGACGGAAACAATCTGGCAAGTCTCATAGACGCGATACCCGGTCGCCAATAGATTCTGCTTCTCCGTTATCTGTGCGTTGAGATCGGCCAAAGACCGTTTCCTCTGGCGATATCCAATGGTGGCGCTGCAAACATTTTCGGCCCGTTCATCAGGGCTCATCGCATGGAAGTCTTCCATGGTCGTACAGGAAACAAGCAAGAGTAGCAAAGAGGCAATATATGTCCTGTTCATCGTTTGCTCGCTCAATAGGGTGTCCATCGTGGTGGGAAGGATCACATGAATTGTGCCCGGCTGCAGCCTGCCCCTGATCCGAAACTGCTCCCTGCGCGTATTTCTGCAGGTGATGCTAGCAGGAAGAGAGTATGCGGTCAGTTTTTGGTTCTTTATTGGTTACTTTGCTTGTGCTGAGCGCCTCGGCCCATGGGGCGGAGCGCCTGGACATCGTAAAAGTGAAAACCGGGATACTCCCCGGGGGCGGGTTCTACAGTTTGTATCAGGTAGATTGCCTGGACGATCGTACTGCCGCTATCGCCAGCCTGGACAGGAAGAGGCGCTGGTGCACCCTGCATGAGGGAGACATGAGTTGTTCCTCCAGCCAGCAGGAGGCGTCTTTCAAAGCTTGTTCAACAATTGCATTGGCTGCTTCAGAAGGCAACACAGGAGTGGTTGGTAACGAGTAGTTCCGCAGGGGCGTTGCTCTCCTCAATGACGCGGTCAGGTGCCATGCTGGGTCGCGCCTTGAGATCGATACCGTCTCCGGGCTTACCCTGAGTGAGTGGGGCCGCCCATCGGTAATAGTGATAGCGGTGCATTCAAGGAGGCAGGGCGGCGCTACAGGCCATCAGAAAAGAGCCAGCCCACCGTCGGGAAAAGCCTTCAGGCCTGGCAGTGCGGCAGCCAGCTCTCCCGGGCCGAGGCCGTACCAGGTTCCCAGCGGAGCGGCCAGTTGTTCAACCGATACACCGGGGATGAGCCGTCCATTTCCAGAGTCCTGGCTGTGACCCAGTGCGGCGGGGGGTATGTCGCCGTAAATATCGCCGCCACGCACGCCGCCGCCTACCACAAAGTGGTGGGCACCCCAGCCGTGATCTGTCCCATCGCCGTTGATTGTCAGGGTACGGCCGAAATCGGAGGCGGTAAAGGTGGTGACATTGGATTCGATGCCCATTTCCTGGGTGGCTGAAAAAAAGGCAGCGATCGAGTCGCTGATATCGCGTTGCAGTGCGGGCAGGGTGGCCGCCTGGTTGGCGTGGGTATCGAAGCCGCCCAGGCCGACGAAAAACACCTGTCTGCTTGCCCCGAGTTGGTCTCGCACAGAGATTGTTCGCGCCACCGCGCCCAGTTGCGCGCCCAGTTGGCTCGCGGGGAACCGGGTGGAGAGTGGGGGGGCAGTGCGCAGCGCGCTTGCCAGCAGATCGTTGGCATCGAAAGACACCCTGCTCAGCCTGACGACGTCCCGCTCGAACAGATTGGCGCGGCTTTCGCCTGCCGACGTGAAGTGATCCCTGAATATCGGGCCCAGCGCTGGCGGCACGCCAGTGCCGATACGGTCGAGCAGGAATACTGAGGACACGCCATCGGTGCCTATCTGGTAAGGCCCCACCTGTTCACCGGACAAGAAGACCGTGTTACCGAACACGGAAATCTGAGAGAAAATGTTCTCCACGTTGGCACCGCCCGCGGCCGCCACATCGCCAAAGCGTCCACCCCAGCCCAGCTGTGCGCCCTCCGGCGCAAAGGACATCCAGGTAGATTGCTGGTCGTTGTGTGAAAACAGGCGAGCGGGAACAGCCGCGCTGCTGGAGAGGAAGGCGGCCCTGTTCGTGGGCGCCAGCAGTGGCCCGATGTTCCCGACTATCGCGGCATCGCGCTGGGCGAACAGGCTGTGTAAAGCCGCCATCTCAGGGGGCAGGGCGAATTGCCGGCCGCCAAAATTACTCAAGGGTGCCAGCGGCAGCAGGGCGGAGCGAGATCGGCTGGAGCCACCCGGGTTTGCGTTGTAGCTCGCAAGCAGTGTGCTCCTCAGCGAGGCCCAGCTGTTATAGGAGGCGTTGTCATAGGGCAGTACGGTGTCGTGACAGTCCATACCGCCGAACAGGAAAACGCAGACCAGAGCCCTGTACCCGCCGGTATCCATCGCCTGGGCATTCATGCTGGCGAGGGAGCCAAGAAGGGAGCTGCCTGAGAGTGCCAGCGGCACCGCCGCCGAGAGTTTCAGAAAATGTCGTCGAGTTTGCATACTGGGATCCCGGCTGAATTGGGTTAGCGCAACACGATGTATTCGGGGGAGGTCATGACCATGATGCTCGCCAGTTGCGCGCGTGCCAGGCGTCCCTCCTGGTTATTGGCGCCAATCTGCGCCAGCGCCTGGGTGATCCTGTCCCGGGTGTCGGCATGCAGGGTGCCGTGGGTGAGCAGCAGGTCCAGGTGGTCCAGCAGCGCTTGTGGGTCAGGCGACAGGGCCGCCTCTGTCTCGTAGTCCGCAAGGTAAGCGTGAGCGGCGTTCGGGTTTGCCTGGGGCGAGCGCCCCAGTGCGTACACTGTGATGAAGTTGGTATAGCCCATGATGCTGCTGGCGTTCGCGATCTGCAGCTCGGGCGCCGTCAACTGTGCAGCCCCTGTCTCAGTGCCCGGTGCGACGTAACCCGGGCGGTAGAAATTGAATACAGATGGGGAGCGGTAGGGGTGCTGCCCCAGGGCGCCCGGATCGCTGGTGTCCCTTAACAGGAGTTCATTTGCGGCGACGGCACTATTGACCTCAAATGCCCGCGCCCAATGGGTGAAGCGCAGCACCGGTTCGCGCAGCTTGCCAAAGGCGGCGTTGTCCAGCGAATCATCTGACCTGGCCTCGCTGTCAAACAGGATTGCCGCCAGCGTCGCCGCCAGGTCGCCGCGCGCGCCGGTGCCGACTTCCGATCCCCCGGGCAGGGTGAAGGCCCCGCGATCAAATGCCGCGGCGACCCGCCCAACATAGGCGGCAGATGGCGCACTGGTCACAAAGCGTTGAATCAGCTGCCGGGACAGGAAGGGGCCCGTATTGGGGTGCGCAAAAATCGCGTCCAGGGCCAGATCGATGCTCTCCTCACCGCCAGTGTCTGCCGGGATGGTGGTGCCCAGGAAGCGTTTCTCTTCCGTGGAGTGGAATTGATCGAACATCTGCAGCGGTCGGTAATACGCCTCGAAAGGCAGCAGCCGCAGCGGTGTGTTGAAAGGCGTACCGCTCAGGCTGAGCCCGGTAAACACCTTTGCCAGGCCAGTGATGTCGTCGTTGTCGAACAGTTCTATTGCCTGGCCGTCCGGGCCGGTTGCCGGGGTGCCGTCGGGACCCAGCTCTACCAGTCCAACCGTGAACAACTGCAATATTTCACGGGCGTAGTTCTCATCCGGTACGCGCCCGGTGGCCGGGTCGGCTTTCTGGTTACGCAGGTAGGTGAGGTAG
The DNA here is from genome assembly GCA_963700715.1 of uncultured Gammaproteobacteria bacterium. Lineage (GTDB taxonomy): Bacteria > Pseudomonadota > Gammaproteobacteria > Pseudomonadales > Halieaceae > JARRPM01. The sequence goes on along the minus strand of CAVOYP010000002.1, from coordinate 85,600 downwards.
ACCGCCATGGCGGGTGAGTAGGTTACGGCCTCGATTAAATCGCGGAAATTGCCGAAAGCGCCGGCTGTCAGGACGTCCATATAGGCCGCCACGGTCTGTGGTACCTGCCCCAGGTCGCCCAGGCTGGATACCACCAGGATCTGCGAGAGGGCGAAGGCCATGCGCTGCCTCAGCTGGTCCTCACCCGCGATGGATTTTTCCCAGAATGAATCCGATGCTTTGTAGACAAGACCGGGTAGCAGGATGCCCCTGTCATCGCGGAAATTGCCATTGCTGGGAAAGCTGGCCAGCACGTCGTCCAGGTGCAGCGAGGCAGGCATCGCCAGTTGCTCGATGAGCCAGGCCTCCGGCCCTGTGGCGACCACGTCCTCGATCGCTTGCATGGTTGACCCGAAGGTTGCCTGGCTGAGGAACCTGGACGCCTGTGGCGCCGTCATCACCATCGGCTGGGGGGTGGGCTCCGGCTCGGGGGTGGGCTGCGGCCCGGGCGTTGGGCTGATCTGTGGTACAGGCGGGGTGCCGGGGCCGGCGCTACCGCCACCACCGCCGCCGCAGGCGACCAGGGCCAGGCTGAAGAGTGCCAGCAACAGGTTTCGGGGCAGGGTGAGTCTGTACGTGATCATATGGTGCTCTGGGCTATTTAAAGTATGGGTGTACCAGGGCCGTGGTTTATATATCGCAAGGACCTGAAAATACTGCTGCTGGAATTTACTTTCAAAGCAAAAACTGTAAAAAATTGTAATTATGGCCCTGGACTGCAGGATCAGCAGAGCTGGATAGTACAGTCCCCGGGACCGGCACCCCCGCACCAATCGGCACAGGCCGGCCTGCAGCTCGATGTGCCGCCATCCACCACTGGAGGTTCACTATGCGATGTATGTCGCTGGTACTCATGCTGGTTCTGTCATGCCCCGCCGCGTCCTGGGCCGTGCCGCCTGCGGTCTCCGTTCCGCCGTCACCCCCGACCGAGAAACGGCCCGTAAAGGACCTTATCCACGGTGTGGAGGTCATCGACGACTACCGCTGGCTGGAAGGGGACAATTCCAACCCCGACCAGATGGGCAAGATGAATGACGAGGTCAGCTCCTGGACTGATGTGCAGAATGAACGCACCCGCGCCGTGCTCGACAATTTGCCGGGGCGCAGTGCGCTTGAGGCCCGGCTGCGCGAACTCATGGAGATTGGCTCGGTTTCCGCCCCCGCGATGCGCGGCAACCGCTATTTCTACACCAGGCGCGAGGGCAGGCAGAACCAGCCGCGCATCTTTGTGCGCGAGGGGTACAACGGCGAGCCCCGCCTCCTGCTCGACCCCGTCGCGGTGGACCCCTCCGGTCTTACGGCTCTCGGCGGGCTTGCACCTTCCCGGGACGGCAAGTTGCTCGGCTTCGGACTGCACCGCGCCGGCGATGAAAATACAACGCTCTATGTGTTGAACGTGGATTCCGGCGTCTGGCTCACCGACCAGATCGACGGAAAGGCGAGCTTCATCGAGTGGATGCCCGACAACTCGGGCTTCTTCTACAGGCGGCTGGCCGACGTAAAGAACCCGTACTCCGCGCAGATCAAGTTCCACATGCTGGGCACACACCCGGACCAGGACAAGCTGCTGTTCCGCCAGTACACGAGGGAGGAGAGCGAGCAACTCGCCACCACCTGGGGCCCCGGCGCGACCGTCAGCCGGGACGGGCGCTGGATGGTGCTCACTTACTGGACCAGCACATCCTCCAACGATCTCTGGGTGATCGACCTTGACCAGTGGCGCAAGGACGGCACGTTCCAAAAGCGGGAGATCAAAGTCGGCGCGCCGAACACCTTTGCTGGTGGGATAGAGGGCGACACCCTCTTCATGCTCACCAACTACAAGGCCCCGAAGAAGCAGGTCTATGCCGTCGATCTCAGGAACCCCGAAGAGAAGAACTGGAAGGTCGTCATCCCTGAGAGACCGGACGCCGTGCTCACCGGCTATGGCATCGCCAGGGGAATCATCGCCGCAAACTACGAGGAAAAAGCCCAGTCGCAGATCCGGCTGTTCGCCATGGATGGAAAACCGCTCGGCGAGATGCGGCTGCCCGGGCCTGGAACAGCGAGCGTCTCTCTCGCGCACGACCGCACCGAGGGTTTCCTCTCCTTCACCTCGTTCAACTTCCCGTCGACGATTTTCCGGATCGATCTCGCCAGGCCCGACGCCGAACCGGCGATCTGGGAGCGCCCCGATGTCCCCGTCGATCCCGGCATCGTCGAGGTCAGGCAGGTCATGTACCCCAGCAAGGACGATACGCAGGTGCCAATGTTCATCGTCCACAGGAAAGGACTCAAGCTCGACGGCAACAACCCCACCATCCTCAGCGGCTACGGTGGATTCAACATATCTATGACCCCGAGCTTCAGCCCTACGCTCTTCCCATGGCTGGAGTCCGGTGGCGTCTACGCCGTCGCCAACCTGCGCGGCGGCGGTGAATTTGGCAAGCCCTGGCACGAGGCCGGCATGCGAGGCAGGAAGCAGAACGTCTTCGATGACATGATCGCCGCGGCGGAGTACCTCGTCGCCAATAACTACACCAACCCCAACCGACTCGGCGCGACCGGTGGCTCCAATGGAGGGCTACTCATGGGCGCGATGATGGTCCAGCGCCCCGACCTGTTCCGCGCCATTTTCTGTGCTGTGCCGCTGCTGGATATGTACCGCTATCAGCACTTCCTCATGGCGCGCTACTGGGTTCCGGAGTACGGCGCAGTGGACGAGACATCGGCGGGCATGGACGAAGACCCCAGCGCCATCGGGCGCGAGGCCTTCGGTTGGCTCCAGCAGTGGTCGCCGTACCATAACATCAGGCCGGGGACCAGCTTCCCGGCGGTGTTCTTCACAGCGGGCGAGAACGATAACCGCACGCACCCCATGCATGCCCGCAAAATGGCCGCGGCGATGCAGGCCGCGACCGCGAGCGCCCCCAACGACCGGCCCATACTGCTCTGGGTCGACCGCGATGCCGGCCACGGTCAGGGCAAGCCGCTCGACCTGCGAGTACGCGACGCTACCGATACCCGTATCTTCTTTATGTGGCAGCTGGGCATGTTGTGAACAATCCTGGAGAAAACCCTGGCCAGTTTGAGCTACGTCTGCAAGGGCTTTCTGCGTCAGGTAACCACATGTCGAGCAAAAAAATTAATCTGTCAGCATCGCTATTGGCTGGTGCAGGGCCATTTATCCATCAGTGCCCGGAATATCGCGTCGATCGGGCCTTCCGTCGCATACTGCGGGTTTGCCTTTAAATAGCTGGCAAACACCTCGACGCCCTGCAGTCGCGTGGTGCCGTCTGGTGCGCAGACCAGTTGCTTGTGGTTATCCGCTCCGGCGAGTGCCTGGTTATAGCGAATGCCGCCCTCAAAAAAGCCATAGCAGAAGGCGCGGGCGACAACGTAGTGCTCATCTCCAGGCTCGATAGTGCAGATATCCAGCAACTCGCCCGCAGTCATGAGCTTCATGTCTTCCAGAGTAAAACCGTCGCTGGCGGCAACAAGCTTGCCCGGGGCCATAGAGAGCGCGCCCAGGAGTATCACGCTCAAAACGCCCGTCCATCTCCACTGTCTCATTTTGGTTGCTCCTTTGTTCTCTAATTAATTGACGCTGACCGAAGCGCGCACGCACAGCTGCGGTAATTCGCGAGTCGTTTCGTACCACTACTGACTCTGTGCTTCCTGCTTCAGGCGCTCGTTTTCCTGTCGCAGTCGCTCGTTCTCCGCTTGTGCATCTTCACGCTTGCGGTGTTGATCAAACAGGTAACCGCCGGCTGCCCCCACAGCTGCACCAATTGCCGCGCTCTCCCTACTGGTGCCGAGTACCGCGCCCCCCAATGCACCGATAGCTGCGCCGGTGCCTGTGCGTTGCCCCGTCTCCGTCATGGTACAGCCGCTGGCGCATAGCGTCATGACAGCGCTGAGTGCAACAACGCGGGCAGTTGAGGAACACACCCGTTCAAATGTTTCATAACCCGGATACGTGTACATAATGAAGAGTCTCCAATGCGTCAAAATAATGAAGCCAGTAACATAGCTTCAAGTCTAGCAGATGTCTCGAAGATAGCCGACGCCACAAAGTTTGCCGAATTGAACCATAAATCATTCAACTGGACCTGGGCCGCCTATTCCAGACGAAACCTGCCATTCACGAGCGTGGCTGCCTGTTTACAGGCGGATTCATGGCAATCGGCCTTTAATCGATAAGAAAAGCTCATTTAATCAGTGACATGAACGTGAGCTTCCTGCCTCAACAGTGCCCCTGTCTAACACAAAGAAAGGGATGGATTTTCAGAAAAAGGTCGTCTAACCTTCCCGGCGTGGACGTGTTCTTTTCGGCCGCCGACACAACATAGAAAACTCATGGATAATAAGGAAAATAATATGAGCAAGCCATTTGCCCGTGGAGCCGTAGTCGCGTTGTCAATCGCAGCCTCGCCGGTACTCGCACAGCTTCAGCTGGAAGAGGTCTTGGTTACCGCGCAGAAGCGCGAGCAGGGCCTGCAGGACGTGCCGATCTCGATCATCGCAGTCTCCGGCGAGCGGATCGCCGACGCCGGCATCACCGGGCTGCAGGAGCTGACGCTCTACACGCCGAACGTCAAGATCAACAGCGGCTCGGCCACGCCGAACCTGTTCGTGCGCGGTGTCGGCTCGGGCACTAACGCCGGTTTCGAGCAATCGGTGGGCATGTTCATCGACGGCGTCTATTCCGGCCGGGGCGCACTCGCCAACGTGCCGATGACCATGGACCTGCAGCGCGTTGAGATCCTGAAGGGCCCGCAGGGCATCCTCTTCGGCAAGAGCACCATTGGCGGGGCGATCAACATCACCACGGCCCGGCCGAGCGATGAGTTCGAGGGCTCGGTGGAGGCCTATGCCGCGCCGGAGGACAATGAGCAGATTTACACCGGCGTCGTCACCGGCCCGCTCGGCGAGACCCTCAGCGGGCGCCTCGCGGTGCGCTATGAGAGCATGGACGGCTGGTGGGAGAACGAGACCCTCAACAAGGAGGGCCCCGACAAGGACAACACCTACGCCCGCGCCTCGCTGCTGTGGGATGCCAGTGACACGGTCGAGGTGCTGGCCAAGTACGAGTACGGCGACTTCAATGTCTCCGAGATCCCGTTCACCATCTACCAGACCGACGGCCCGATCAACTTCCTGGGGCAGGAAGTATTCCCGGTAGTAGACGACGATGGCGAGAAGGGTGCGAATGAAAAGTCTACGGTGAGTGACAACCGCACCGACGTGGCTGTTCTCACTGTCAACTGGGATGTCGACTTCGCGACATTCACCTCGATTTCGGCCTATTCGGCCTACGACAATTTCCGTGTCACGAATGATGACGCCTCACCCGTGGTCGCACTCGACCGCACACTCGACGAGGACTTCGAGCAGTGGAGCCAGGAATTGCGCCTGGTTTCCCCCGGTGGCGAGACCATCGACTGGATCGTCGGCGCCTACTACGAGCAGACCGAGCTCGACATCAGCCGCCTCACCCGCTCCCTCGACTTCGCCCAGATAGGTCCTCTCGGCGTCCGCGGTGCACTATTCTCACCCGATCCCACGCCGCCAGGCGTGTTTGATCAGGACACGGAGGGCGGTGCGCTGTTCGCCCAGGGCACCTGGAATATCACCGACACCTTCCGCAGCACCGCCGGTATCCGCTACGGACAGGAAGACAAGGAACTCGACAAGATCACCCAGGCGCCTGGCTTACGCGTGCGTGCCGGAACCTCGCTGCCCGCGGCGAACACCCTGGTCTTCTCCAATCCCGCCAACCTGCAGTCTTTCGAGACTCTGCGCAGCCACAACTTTACCGGGCTAAAGCGTGACGAGGACAAGCCGACCTACTCTTTGAATTTCCAGTGGGACGCGACCGAGGAGGCGATGCTCTACGTCGCCGCCAGCACCGGCTTCAAGGCAGGCGGCTATGACGAGGCATACTCCAGTGCGGGCTACACGATCAGCCTGGTAGACCCGTTCACCGGCGCGCCGGTCGATGCCGACGGCGACGGGGTGGGCGACACCGTGCCCGGCGCCGATCCCTCCGTCCTCGAGTATGAGCCGGAGGAAGTAGTCGCCTACGAGATCGGATCCAAGATGAGCCTGTTCGACGGCGCCGCGCAGCTGAACCTGGCGGTGTTTCGCATGGAGTACGACGACCTGCAGGTGAGCTCGTTGGTCGGCGACGTGTTTCGAGTTACCAACGCGGGCCAGGCCACCAGCCAGGGTTTTGAGGCCGACGGTCGCTGGCTGATCACCGAGAACCTCACCATGGGCGCCGCAATTGCTTACCTCGATGCGACCTATGACGATTTCACCGGAGCGACCTGCACGATTCCGCAGACCACCCGCCCGGCCGAGAACCCCGGCTGCCTCGACGCCAATGGCGTGCAGATCACCGCGCCGTTTGCCCTTGGCGGCCAGGACCTCAGCGGCGAGACGCTGTTGTTCTCGCCCGAGTGGAGCGCCAACTGGAATATCGAGTACATCTTCCCATTGAGCGACCGCCTGGAACTGGTGAACGGGCTCGACATGAACTACTCCGACGAATTCGACTCGGCACTGGACCTGGATCCCGCCACGCACCACGACAGCTACACCATGTGGAACGCGCGCATCGCCTTGCAGAGCACGGATGCCGTGTGGGCGTTGGCGTTCCTGGCCAAAAACTTTACCGATGAGCGTATCAATGTCTGGCAGAACGACGTGGCGCTCAGCAACAGCAACAGCTACTTCGCTGTGCCCGAGCGACCGCGCGTGTATGCCATCCAGGCGCGTTATCGCTTCTGATCCAGGGAGCGCCGCATGCTCCGCATCCAACACGGTGCGAGATCCCGGCACCGCAAATCGTGCCTGAGGTCGGGACTCGCCCAGGCCACAGTTGTGATCGCGGTTGCGATGCTGCATCAGGTCGCGCTGGCGGCGCCTGAAGCAGGAGGCGCAGATGAGCGCCCCAACATCGTGCTGATGCTGTCCGACAACCTCGGCTTCGGGGAGATCGGCGTCTACGGCGGCGGTGTACTGCGAGGTGCGCCGACGCCGAGACTGGACCAATTGGCCGCCGAGGGCATGCGCTTCACCAACTTCAACGTGGAGGCCGAATGCACACCCTCGCGCTCCGCGCTGATGACCGGGCGCATGCCGGTGCGCTCCGGTACCTGGCGGGCGGCCGTCGCGGGGCTGCCGGGCGGCCTGGCGCCGTGGGAGGTAACGGTCGCGGAAGCGCTGTCTACGAGCGGCTATGACACTGCCATGCTCGGCAAATGGCACCTCGGCGACTCGCCCGGCCGCTATCCAACCGACCAGGGCTTTGACAGCTGGTGGGGATTCCCTTTCTCGACCAATGTTGCCACCTACCCCAGCCGCGTCGGTTTCGACCCCAGGGTCAGCAAGGTACCGATGCTGATGGAAGGCCAACGCGCTGAAGGTGTGCGCGAGACCGAGCCCTACACGATTGAGAATCGGCCACTTATCGACCAACGCATCGCGGAGCGGGCACGCACTTACATCGAAGCACGTAAAGACGGGGAGCGCCCGTTCTTCCTGTTCGTGTCGTGGTCGCTGATGCATCACCCGTACCTGCCGCACCCTGATTTCACGGGCAAGTCAGGCAATGGGCCGTTCGCCGATATGATGGTTGAGCATGACCACCGGGTAGGACAGGTGCTGGACGCCATCGAGTCTGCTGGCCTGACCCGCAAGACCCTGGTCATCTACGCCAGCGACAACGGCCCCGACGCGGCCGACTTTCCGGTGGTCTCCAACTCGGGGCCCTATCGCGGCTACCTGGGAAGCGCCTTCGAGGGATCTATCCGCACGCCGCTGCTGGTTCGTTGGTCCGGGCAGGTGCCCGCTGGAACCAGCAGCAACGAGATCGTGTCGATGGTGGACCTGTTCCCGACAGTGGCTAAGCTGGCCGGCGCCGAGGTGCCCCGGGACCGGGAAATCGATGGTCGTGACCAGAGCACGCTGTTCCTCGGCCAGTCGACCAAGTCGGCGCGCGAGAGCGTGCTGCTATTCTCGGGACCGACGCTGCTGGCGGTCAAGTGGCGGCGCTTCAAGGTCTTCATGACCGGCGATGATCCGGCGCCCAGGGACCGGCACTGGGAACGCTTGTGGGCGCCGCGCGCGTTCAACGTGGAACAGGACCCGCGCGAGGAGAACGATATCGCGACGAATAACTTATGGCTGCTGGAACCCGTGATGCGCGAGGTCTATCTGTTTCTGTTCAGCCTGGAGAAGGAAGGACTTATCCTACCTGGCGGTGAGGAGCCCGAGGATGCCAACGTCGAGATCCCGTTCCAGACGCCCGAGCAGCTCGAGCGGTCGATGTCCGCTATCCGCTGGAATGTCATCAAGTCACGCGTGAAGTCGACTCTGGGCGTCGGGGATGACTGAGTTGAGACTCATGGCGTCGAGACTGGCTACTGTCACTTAAGGAGCGGCGGCCGTGTCTGCAATCTGTTGCAGAAACGCACGATACCCTGCGGTCACACTCAAAGGCGCTTCCACCTGCGGATAATGGCCGATGGTGGAAAGCGATTGCCGAAAAGCGGGTTCGCCCACCACCTCTGTAAAGCGTGCCACCATGTGAGCGCCCGACACCGGGTCCATCGCGCCATTGATCAGTCCCAGCGGAACCACGCTGCCCTGCAATGCACACACCCAGCGCTCTCGATGCAATATGCGCTGGGGAATATAGCTGATCAGCTTGTTCAGGGCGCGGCGTCCGTTGTTGTAGCTGATCAGTTGCCAGAAGTGATGAATCAATTCGGCTGACGGCTGGGTATCCGGCCCGAATACCTTGCCCATGGTGCGCTGCAGCTGCTTCTCCGTCATAAGGCTGCTGAGCAGGGGCCCAAGCGGAGTCAGCATGATTTTCTGGATCAGGCGAGCATGGTGGGTTTCCGGAAACAGGCCGCCGTTGAGCAGGCAGCAGGAGAGCCACTGCGGTGAGGCCAGCGCGTTCTGTCGCGCCAACAGCTCCTGTGCCACGGTGTCGCCGTAGTCATGGGCCAGCACGTGGAAGTGTTGCAAGCCCAGCTCTGCCACCAGGGCTTCGACGATGTCGGCCTGTTCGGTGATCAGGTAGGGGTGGGGATACGGCTTTTCGGAGAATCCCATGCCCAACAGGTCGAGGGCGACCAGACGAAAATCCGCGTTCATATCTGCCCACAGTCCCTCCCAATCCCAGCTCGACGTGGGGTAACCGTGGATCAGCAGTACAACGGGAGCGTTTGCGCGCCCATTGTCCGTGGTGAAGATCCGGCGACCGCGCAGGGTGCGCCATTGTCCCATCGCCCGCCACTGGTCTGGGGAATAGTGCATAAGCGGGTCTCCGGGTTCTGGTGAATGTTCGAGGATGGATGCGGACGGACCTGACCAAAGTACCCATTAGCCGGCAACTGTCAACTACGTACGGCCAGCTTGACTGGCTCCGGAGTTATTGCCGGCTTCGCCGGATGCCAGCCCGAGTTGTATCAGGAAGAGGCGAGATCGAAACCACTGGGTTACACTGGATGTGATTTTGAATCCGGCGAGCAGGAGGGATTATGGCTATTGGTAAGCTGGCGCGTGGCGGTATAGCCGGCATTCTATTGCGTTGGGCATCCGGCCTGCGCTTCCCCTATCTTTTTCTACTCACGGCACTGTTGTTTATCTTCAATCTGATTGTCCCGGATTTTGTGCCCGTGGTGGATGAACTGATTATGGGACTGGTAGCGCTGACACTGGCGAGTCTCAGGAAGAAACCCCAGGAGGCGAGTAGTGCGAAATCATCACCGGGGGACCTGAAGCCCGGCAATCTAGGCGGTAGATAGACAGCGGAATTCTCGCATCTGGGTTTGAGGCTTGTGAAGCCATTCCGGGAGCCGGGCCTTGCATGTTGCTTACGACTACCTTCAGAAGAGAGGCCTACAGGCCAAAAGGGGTGGATACATGGCTATTGAATATGATGTACTGAGTGAGCGAGCCATGAGCGGAAATGACCGTTTTCATACCGCGCGGAATCTGAAAACGGATGTTCGAAGTGCATTCATCAAGGCAGTTGAGCGCTCTCTCAATGATGGATGGAAGCTTCAGGGAGGCGTCGCTACCGATAACCAGGGATATCTACTTCAGGCGTTGTACCGCGAGGTTGAAGGTTAAACTATCGGGATCCTTGGTTGCTCCGCCTGTCAGTTCTACAGCAAGAATTCGATTTTTAGCCTGGAGGCGCCGTAAATGATGTTACGAAAAAAACTAACCCTGGTGACCGGCTTAATCGCACTGGCCATTCTATGGGTGTCGTCTGCATTTGCTGAAACGATAGCTGTGATTGGTACAGGCCAAGTGGCCCAAGCGCTTGGTCCTGAATTTGCGGCCCAGGGTCACCTTGTCATCTACGGCTCGCGGAACCCCCAGCGACCGGATGTCGCAAAGCTCGTCGAGCTTACTGGCCATGACGCCAGAGTGACGTTGCCAGCTGATGCCGTAGTCGAAGCGAGTATTGTAGTGCTGGCAGTGCCCGGGCTGATGGTTGAAAAGATCGTCAGCGGGCTTGGCAGCCTGTCGGGCAAGATCATCATCGATCCAACCAATCCGCTGCGCAGGGACAAGGACGGTGTGTTCGAGCTTTCGACGGATAGCTCAAATGGCGAGCTTATCCAGGCTCTGCAGCCGGATGCTTATGTTGTTAAAGCTTTCAATACACTGAATTGGCAAACAATGACTGATCCGACAGGTTCAGGCGGCCCTGTGTCTATCCCCCTGGTCGGTAACAGTGGCGAGGCGAAAAATGTGGTGGCGAAACTCGTGACGGGGATGGGTCTCGAGCCCATTGACCTTGGTCCCATCGAGCGGGCGCGCTATGTTGAGGGAATGTTGATCCTGTGGATCAATAACCGCTTTGTGTCCGGGGAGCCATTCGATTACTACCTGCGCAAAGTGCCCGAAATGCGCCAGTGACGCTCACATCCCTTCCGAGTCGAAAGGAAAGGGTGCGCCGCCCGTAAACTCCGGCCCCACAAGTTGCGGAGCGTCTCCGGCGCGCCAGAGCGGTACAGAGAAATGCGCCACGTGCCGTATGGCGGGTGCGTCCCCGAATTTGCCGCGTACATTCTCCATGGTGATCAACTGCACTTGCATTTCGCCCTTTTCGACCGTGGCCAGGCCATACCCGTTGGCAGTAGTGTCCACATACCGCAAGCCGGGATTGGCAGCATTTGGACCAAGCCAGTTCTTCAGTACGGGGAGACCGGTTCTGGAATAAGCATAGGCGGCCAGCACCCCGTGCATCATCGAAATATTCCAGACTGGTTCTACGCCGTTGGTCGTATCGCGGTATACCAACGGGGCAAAATCGGGGTGATCCCGCCGCGTGACTTCGGCTAAATCCTCAAAGAGAGGCGCGGAGCTGATACCTGCCACGGTAAAGTCAACCGCGACAGCCTGCGCCTCATCGTCGGTGGTGGAGTGCTGGACCGTGCCTGCACCGTGCATATGATGGTCGCCGGAAAGCGACACCACGCCGGTAATACCGTTTTCTTCCAGCCCCCGCATCAGTATGCTGACTTCGCTGGGATATCCGGCCCATCCGTCGATACTGAAGATACTGTCTTCGTAATCAGTGAAAGGCAGGGCTGACATGTCCAGGCGCATCGGCACCAAGGGCATTGCATTGGCCCAGATCTTCCATGGCGTGGTGGACTTCTGCATGGTCTTGAGGAACCACTCCCTCTGGTCCAGCCCGAGCATGCTGCCCGGTGCGCGATTGATTGCCGGGTTGGGCAAGGTACCATCGCCATAGGGCAAAGTCCTGGGCGGCTGACCCTTCGCGTATTCACGACCGCCATCGGCTATCGCTACCAGCTCCACCGGATTCAAAGGCAAGCCTAGGCTTGCGGTAATCTCGCTCGTCAAACAGGATGCGCTGCGATAGCTGCGACTGTCCGTGATGACGATGTCCAGGTATTCGCCCCAGTTCAGTTTGCGGTAGATACGCAGGCTATCGACGGCCGCCTTGTTCTGCGCGATATCATCCCCGCCCAGGATCATTGGCCGAAAGTCGTGGGCCGGTTGGTCCTGTAGTTGATCAAGTACCGCCGGGATGAATTCAAACCACGCCTGGTTGGCATTGAATTTGCGCTGTGCGTCCAGCACATCCCTGCCATCGTAGGTGACATAGCTCTGGTAATTGTCATTGGAAAATTCATGATCGTCCCAGGTGCAGATGAACGGCCAGTTGGCCCGGGCTTCCTGTAGATGTGGATCGCTCAGATAGACCTTGTAGAGATGGCGGTAATCAGCCAGTGATACCGCATATCGGTTCTTCTCATTTTCTACTCCATCCGGAAATGGCGGCACGATTCTTGGGTTTGGGTCGCCATCGGGGAGTTCGAACCAGATTTGCTCATAGATAAAGTCACCCAGGTGCAGCACGAAGTGAATGCGGTCTTCTTCGGCTGCCACTTTGTCATCTGCCAACATGCGCGCCCAACTGCCGTAAGAGGCCTGCTCGTAGTTCTGGCAACTGGCGAAGGCCAGGTTCACCCGGCGCGGCTGGCCGTGCGCTGGCGCGGTGCGGGTGCGTCCGGTGCGCGAGACTGACATTTCGCCATCCAAATCACCACCGATGTAGCGGTAGTAATACTGCGTGTCGGCAGACAGTCCTTCTACATAGCTGCGTACGGTGTAGTCGCTGCCCGCGTGGGTGCTCACCTGCTCCTGCAGTAGTACCGTCGAAAAATCGTGATCCCTGCTGAGTTGAAGCAACAGGCTGACGGGTGTGTCAGTGGCATTGCGCGGGACAGCGCGGGTCCACAGCATAACGCCATCGGGCTGTGGATCTCCCGAGGCTACGCCCTGCGGAAAGTCCAGCGGCGCAGCGTTGTCCGGCAGCTGCGCAGACAGAATCCGTGAGGAGGAGAGGGTGAAAAAGAAGGTGCTGCTGGAGAGCAGTCCCAGCAGACTTCGACGGGTAATTGGCATGACGAGAGTGGCATCTATGATCAGGGCGTTTCACTCTAGCCTAAATGGGGTTGCCTGTGGAACCCTTTACCGCACGCGCCATGCCCGCCACCTTCGATATTGAACCAGCCGGGCCCTCTGTTGCTGTCCCCACGCCAGTCCATCCTGGCAGCGCCGCCACTGAAGGAGCGTGCTTCGATACTGTCATCGTACTGTCATCCCAGCACATTCACCCTATCGCCCAATTGCAGCATACCGGGCTGCTGGATGCTGGCATACAGGCCCAGATTGCCACTACCCCCTGTTATTCGCAGCAGTATAGACCAGCGTTGAAAAACCTAGGGATTAGAGACGGATTGTGTTGGTTTTTGATGCTTGTGATGACATTTATACATCGGCCACGCGCCCTGCAGCGGGCACTCAACTATCTGGTGCTTTGCCCGCCACCTGCTGTCGCAGGCGCTCCACGCGCGCCCGGTTGGCACCCATATCGCTGATACCCAGGCGCGAAGATGAACGTACCTGTATCACGCCGGCGTCGGCGTCGAAGCGCAGCTGCACATCGTCGCGGAACCGCATCATCGGAGTCTTTGCCACGGCCTGCAGGAAGTCGCCATTGGCGCTGGTGATGGTCCAGTCAGGCTGGGTGGCGAGCCAAGTTTTAAGCGCCTGCCATTGGGCCGGCGAGGCGATAATCGGGTCAATGGCACTGGCCCCCTCCCGGTACTCACTGTTCACGCAATTCGGCAGCGGCCCACAGGGTGGCAGGCCCGCGCCGGAGGCAGGTCTTTCTGGCGCAACTGTGCAACCCAGCAACAATACGGCAGTCAAAGGCAGGGTGTAGCGACGCTTTACCATAGTGTTACTCTACCGCTTTCCGCCACTAATCGGTATCCGGGGACAAGCCCATGTTAACGAATTGGATCCACCAGGGTGCAGGCGCCCTGCTCTTGCTTGCACTGGCGACAGCTCCCGCCACAGCCCTGGCCCAACTCGATATCCCGGCCTGGAACACCCTGCTACTCGAGGCGGTCAGCGACGGCTACGTCGACTATACCCGGTGGGCCGACAACCCTCGCTTCGACGCCCTGATAGAGCAAGTTGCACAGACCGACACAGGCGCCATGAACCGTGAACAGAAGCTGGTGTTCTACATCAATGCATACAACATCCTGGCTGCCCGCGGCATTCTGGATGGCGGTTCACCCGAAGGATTGATTGGCCGCCATGCGTACTTCAAGCGCGACAAGTACAATGTGGCAGGTGAGCGTGTCAGTCTGCATGAATTAGAGCATGAGCGTATCCGGCCGCTCAAGGAGCCGCGCATACATTTCGCGATTGTGTGTGCCAGCGCGTCCTGCCCGATACTTCGGAGCGAGGCTTATACGCTCGAGCACCTCGACGAGCAGCTTGATTCCGCCGCAAGGGACTTCATCAATGACAGCGACCGCAATTCGTTCGATGTTGAGCAGCGCAAGGCGGCGCTTAGCAGTATCTTCAAGTGGTTCAAAATGGATTTCGTGGAAGCCGCGGGTTCGTTGCAGGCCTACCTCGCACAATTTGTCGAAGACGAGAAAGCGGTGGACCTACTGGAGCGGGACGCCTTCGAGGTCGGTTACCTTCGATATGACTGGAGCCTGAACGGAAAGCGCTAGGTTCGTTTTTCGCATTGCAGGCATTGGAGAATTTACCCTCACTGCTGCACGCAATACTGCCCGGATTTATACCAGCCACCGGGGCAATCCTTCCCTTCCCTGAGGATAGCTTCCTTGTCAGTCCGGCTGGAATACTGCTTGCAGTAGTCCCCTGACGAGTAGTAGCCAGTGGGGCACTGCTTCCCGGATTTCTCTATGATATTTTGCCCGTTCGCAGAGGTTGATTTGAAGGGTTTGCAGTAATCACCGCTACGATGGGTGCCGGTTGGGCAGGAGTCGCCGACGCGGGGAATGGGGGTTTGGGCAGTTGCGAGTCCAGAAATTACCAGCATAAGCGAGCACAATAGAATTCGCATGTCAGATCCTCCACAGATGCGCCCCCTTTCCCTGTCCAAAGACGCCACCGATTCTCTCCAGATATCGTCGACACGTTTTTCTATCAAAACCGTCAAATCAACTCCACATAGAAATCAGGGTGCGAAAATCGAAAAACAAAGATATGGACATCAAGAGGCTTGCCCAAGCCAACCAGACTATATAAACCCAGTCGAAGAAGCTGTTTTCCTTTCGTGAGAATGAAAGATCGCCGGCTGAACGCCAGATCGCCCAGAGTATTGCAGGCCAGAACAGAATATGAACATACGTGCCCAAGACGGTCCGGCTCTCATCGGGGAAGGTCATCTTCCCGATTAACAGCCCCATAAGATTCAATAATAAGGCGGCAAGGATCCATCGGGCACCTATTCTAGAATAGATGAATAAAACGCTGGCCAGAAAGGAACTACCCATGACTTTCATCCAAATTTGGACACCCTGTGGATATGACGCAGTTTCGCCCTGCAATGCGGTTATCGATTCTCTGGCAAGGTCCAGCATGGCATTCTCCTGGCCCAGAACGGGCATACTTCCTGGCAATTGCCGCATTAACCTGGGATGAAAGTCAACGGCCGTTAGCGCCCTACCGATAATGAGGAGGTCAGAACGGCAGTTCCAGGACGCGGTCCTGGCGCAACACCCATCCGCTCTCGCCTGATTCCATCTTGTGTTTCATTGCCCTTACTGTCATCGACCTTCTAGGTTTTCAACGCCGCCGTGCATGACGACTGTCCGAACGCGAAAAAAAGATGGAAAAAACTGTGGCTGGTTAACAAATGTTAATGAAGTCTTTCGCCTGATCGCGCATCATTGTCCGGGCTTGAGTTTGCGTTTGAGGCGGGATAAGGACACTGCATCAACGCCTGTGTAGGAGGCGAGGTGAAACTGGGGCACGCGCCGGATCAGTTCAGGCTCATTGTCCAACAGCCACTGGTAGCGCTGCTCGGCGCTGCAGGTGAGCAGGATGGCCCCCCGCTCCAGTGGTAGCAGGGACATCGTGGCTTGCCACGGCTGAAGCGCAGCGAGGTCGCCAAAACCCCGGGATGCCAGCCAGGATTGCAGGATTTCATGAATAGTGATTGAGTCAGACACCAACAGGAGAGTAACAATGAACCCCACAGTCAACAAGATCGTAATGAACCCCGAGGCGGCCCCCCTCATGATGCCGGGCGCGGAGCGCAGCGTCGAGGAAGAGCGCCGATTGCGCAAGGAGCGGCTCGCCGCCGCCCTGCGCCTGTTCGGCAAATTCGGCTTTGACGAGGGTGTTGCGGGCCATATCACGGTGCGCGACCCGGAGCATCTCGATCATTTCTGGGTGAACCCCATGGGTCGCTCGTTCAAGCAGATCCGGGTTTCCGATCTTCTGCAGGTCAACCACAAGGGCCAGGTAGTTGAAGGCAAAGGCCTGCTTAACGGCGCGGCCTTCACCATCCACTCGCAGATACACATGGCCCACCCTGAGATTACCGCCGCGGCCCATGCCCACTCGGTATATGGCAAGAGCTGGTCCTCCCTCGGGCGCCTGCTGGACCCGATTACCCAGGATGCGTGTGCCTTCTACAAGCAACATGTGCTGTTCGATGACTTTACCGGTGTAGTGCTGGATGACAGCGAGGGCACTCGTATCGCGGCAGCCCTGGGGGACAACAAGGCGGCCATCCTGCAGAACCATGGCCTGCTCACTGTCGGCCAGAGCGTGGATGAGGCGGCCTGGTGGTTTATCACCATGGAGCGCAGTTGCCAGGCACAACTCATGGCCGAGGCGGTCGGCAAGCCACGCCTCATTGCCGCTGAGCACGCCGCCCAGACCCGAGAGATTGTGGGCTCTCACCTGGCGGGCTGGTTCAGCTTCCAGCCTTTGTATGACGTTATCGTGGCGGAGCAGCCCGAGTTGCTGGACTGAGGGTAAAATCCCCTCGGTAACAGCACTTAAGGGCGCCTTGTATGTAGAGCACGAGTACTGGTTTGCCGCCTTCCAGTTGGTGATGGCGATGCTTGGTATGGGCGCCACCCTCACTGCGCGGGATTTTCGCGACCTGATGCGCGAACCCGCCGCTGTCACCCTGGGGATGGTGCTGCAGTTGATGCTGGTGCCGCTCGCCACATTCGGGTTTCTACGCCTATTGACCCTTCCCGCGCCGCCGCTAGAGCCCGAGTAGTTCCTGGCTGGCCGTTGCGTCACCGCTGTCTTTCTCTACCTTGCGATGGTTGGAGGCCAGCACCAGGTACACACTCGGCAGCACGAACAGCGTAAATACCGTGCCGATAATCATGCCTGCCACCAGGATGATGCCGATACTGTTGCGTGCCTCGGCGCCCGCCCCGGTCACCAGTACCAGCGGGAAGTGGCCGACGACGGTCGCTCCGGTCGTCATCAACACCGGACGCAGCCGTATGCTGGCGCCCTGGATAATCGCCTCGAGCTTGCTCATACCCTGCTCTTGCAAGTGATTGGCGAACTCGACGATCAGGATACCGTTCTTGGCGACCAGCCCCACCAGTGTGATGAAGCCAATTTGCGAGTAGATATTGATGGTTGTCCACCCGAGGAAAGTGAACATCAGCGCGCCGGAAAGCGCCAGCGGTACGCAGCCCAATAACACGACTAGTGGATCACGCAAGCTGTTGAATAGCACCGCGAGCACGAGGAATACGAAGGCCAGTGCGAAGAACAAAGCGCCAAAAAGGGTGTTACCTTCCTGGCGTATCTGCCGCGACTCGCCGGCGTAGTCCACCACATAGTTGTCGGGGAGTATGGCTGCTGCCGCGTCTTCCACCGCCTGTAACCCCTGCTCCTTGGTATACGCCGGAATAACACCGGCGTAGATCGTGAAGGAATTGCGCTGCTGGAATTTGCTCAGCACGCGCGGACCGATGCGCTCTTCCAGAGTCGCAAGCGAAGAAAACGGTACAGTGGCTCCGCTGGGTGTCTGAATTTGAATCTGTCGTACCATTTCAGCGTCGATGCGCCCGGAATCCTCCACCATCGGAACCACCCGGTAGGCTTTACCGTCGAGGTCGAAACGATTGATGTAATCCCCGGATAGATAGGTCGACAGCTGCTGGCTGACATCCTCCACTGTCAGGCCGAGGTCGGCGATGCGATCGCGATCCAGTTCGAAATGTGTCTGCGGAAAATCCAGCTTGAGATCCGTATCGGCGAACAGAAACAGGTTGGAAGCATATGCCGCTTCCAGCAATTTTTGTGCGTAGGGTTCCATCTCCTCCACCGTTGCCGGCGCGGTAACCACCACTTCAACCGCGAACTGGCCCGCACTGGGTAATGGCGGAAACAGGTTGGGGAACGCGCGCAAACCGGGGATCTGCGCAAGTTTGCCGAAGGTGGATTGCAGCATGTCCATCGGCGTCTCCTCGCGCTTACTTGGTTCCACGAACTCCTGGCCGCCAAACGCGCCGTTGGGACGGAGCACCTGCCACATAAAGGTCGCATTGGGCAGGTTGTTCATCACGTTGACTACATCGCGCATATGCCGATGGGTGTATGCCAGCGAGGCCTCGGGCGGTGCCTCTGAGACGACAAAGATCGAGCTCTCGTCCTCAATGGGCGCGAGCTCCTGTTGTGACATCAGCAAGAATGGTACAGAAAGTACCGAGAAGAACAGGCCGAATCCAAGAATCTGCGGCGTCCAGCCGAGGCTGCCAGTGAGCATGCTTTCGTAGTGCTGGCGCAGCCAGTCGAAACGGGTGTTGACCCAGGCCGTCATGCGGCCCTCCTCACCGCGCGGCGGGCTGGCATAGGCGCTCATAATTGGCGAAAGGGTCAGTGCGACGAGGCCGGAGATCAGTACTGCAACAGCCAGCGTGAACGCGAATTCTTTAATCAGGACTCCTGTCAACCCCGACAGAAACCCGACCGGTATGTACACGGCGGCCAGCGTGATTGTCATGCCGATGATGGGGGTTAACAGTTGCCTGGAACTGGCCAGCGCCGCTTGAGGCCGGCTCATACCCCCGCGCATTAAACGCGCCACGTTTTCCACGACCACGATGGCGTCGTCCACCACCAGCCCTACAGACAACACGATTGCCAGCACAGTCAGCAAATTGAACGAGAAGCCCATCGCATAAATCGTCGCCATCGCGCCCAGCAGCGAGATGGGAATGGTCACCAGCGGTACCAGGGCAGTGCGCAGCGAACCCATGAACAACAACACAATGATGCCGACCAGCAGCACAGTTTCGGCCAGCGTGATGAAAATTTCCCTCAGCGCATCGCGCATGTACAGTGTGCCGTCGTACCCCACGGTGATTTCCATGCCATCGGGCAGCGTCGCGTTTATCTCATCCAGAACACCGTACAGATCGTTGCCGATTTCCAGCTCGTTGGCACCCGGCAGGCCGTATACGGCGAGGTAAATGGTATCGCGCTGGCTCAACCGCGCGATCTCATCGCCCTCCACTTCCCCCAGTTCCACGCGCGCGATATCGCTGATACGCACGATTGCGCCATTCACATTCTTGACCACCAGATCCTCGAAATCCTGCTGACTTTGCAGCGTGGCACTGGTTTGCAGATCCATGCGCTGCTGGGCATTCTCAGTTCGCCCGATCGGTGCGATCACATTGTTGCTGGCAAGCGCCTGCCGCACCTGCTGGGCGCTGACGTTGTAGTAATTGAGCTTTGACGGGTCCAGCCATATGCGCATGGCGGGCGCCCTTCCGCCGATGAGGGGTACGCGCTGTACGCCAGGAATGGCCGACATCACGGGCACCACATAGCGCGTCATGTAGTCGGTGACCTCGGCCACCGAGCGACCGGCCATGTTGACGTCCAGGTAGAAGATCGCGTTCGACGCATCAGTGCGCTCGACCTCAATGGCCGGGTCCTCGGCGCCCGCAGGGAGCTCGAAACGAATCTGGCCCAGGCGCGCCGTGAGTTCAGCCAGGGCCAGGGTGCTGTTTTCATTGAGTTTTAACCACACCTTGACTGTGCTTAAGCCGGCAGTCGTGGTCGAATCGATATAGTCGACGCCGGGAGTCGTGGCGGCGGCGCGCTCAATCGGATCGGTCACAAACCCCTGCACGGTCATAGCTGATGCACCCACATACGGCGTCGTGATGATCAGGGAGGCACTTTCGATTTCCGGGAACTCAAGCACTGGCATTTCCACCGCGGCGCGCAGGCCAAGCAGGACGAGGGTCAGTGAAATGACCACAGCCAGCAGGGGGCGCTGGACGAATATGTCCAGCGCATTCGGTTTACCCAGCGGCTTATTCAATGCATCACCTCAGCGTAGTCGGATCCTACTGCTACTGTTACTGTGGTTGATCGACAACATTCACAAGCAATCCATCCTGCAGTTTGAACGCGCCGATGGCGGCAACTCGCTCACCTGCTTCGAGCCCGGCTAACACCACGACTTCACTGCCCTCGACACCGCCAACCGTTACCTCCCTGCGCACAGCGCGGTAGGGCGCTGCTGCTCCTGCCTCGGCGTCGGTCAGCACGTACACCGAGGCGCCGAACTGCGTTTTGCGCACGGCGCCGGCCGGCACACGGAATATCCCGTCCTGTACCCCGGTGACGACTTCAACATCGACTACCGAGCCGGCTCTCAGCGCCGGCGGTGGATCGGCGAGCAGTGCGCGGTACCCGAGGCTGCGCGAGTCGGCCGCTACACGGGCATCGGCCGAAATAATCCGCGCCGTTATCGGACTCTCGCTCAGCCCGTTCCCAGCTACCAGTACTGCGTCGCCAGGCTTGAGATTCAGTTTGTCCTGCGGGAGTTTGAAGTCCACCCAGTAAGCGCGCGCTACACCGGTTAGCTCGCTGACGACCGTGTTTGCCGCCAGGAACTGGCCCACTTCGAGGGTGTGCAGGCTGGTAGCGGCATCGAAAGGGGCCTTCAAGGTTTTCTTCGCGATGGCCGCAGTCAGTGCTGCGGCATTGGCCGCCAGGACGTCGCGGTTCGCGGTCGCAATATCATAGTCGGTCTTGCTCACCAGATTCTTGCCCAGCAACTCTGCGCGCCGTTCCAGCTCCAGCTCTGCCAGTTTGAGTTGCGCGCGTGTCGCGCGCAGCTGCGCTTCTTCCTCATCGCTGTCCAGTTGCAACAGCAACTGGCCCTTCTTGACGCTGTCCCCGCCGACAAAGCCGAGGGTACTGATCTTGCCATCGACCTCGGTGCGCAGTTCCAGATTCTGTGTGGCCCGCAGTTCGCCAATGGTGCGGTAGGTTTGCTGCCACTCACCCGGCCGGATGGTGAAAGCGGTGACGGCTTCCGAACGCTCCGGAAAGGCTTTGGCGAGGGCAATCGACTCGCTCACCTGCAGATACTTCAGTCCGCCCAGCACGGCGGCAACCAGCGCGCATACCAGCAGCAGCCATAACCAACGCCGGAGTATCCCCCGGGGCTTTGTCTGCGATGAGCCAACTGTCTCAACCATGTTCATTCCCTAGTATCAACAGGTGTCGTTTATACTGCCAGTGCTATTACTGCGCGGTGGTTGAATCCCGTGGTGCGCAGTAATAGCACTGGCATTGGGTAGATGGTTTGACAATCAGTTTTCCTGCACGCATTCTCAAGCTTTTAACAGCACCCGATTGGGGAGTTTCCTCCTATATTATCGCAGTCGCCCCGTTACTTTGTATATGGATGACGGAAAGAACCTGATGTACCTGTTGACGATTTTAATCGCGTTTATATTGACAGCCTGCCAGCCCGCTTCACCAGTCGTGCCTTTGGCCCTGGATACGGGGCCAGGAAGCGGCGAGCCTCATCTCGCGCGTGGCGCTGCGGGTGAGATTGTGCTGAGCTATCTGGAACCCGGCGAAGATCGCGACCTCACTGCGTTTCTCAGTGCTGGAGGGAGACCAGTGGCAGACGCCACGTACGGTTGCCCAGGGCAACAACTGGGTGATCAATTGGGCGGATTTCCCCTCAGTGGTCCCCTTGTCGAATGGGATCTGGGCCGCGCATTGGCTGGTCGAGATAGAAGGCGGACCCTATGCCTATGATACGGTTGTCAGTCTCTCGACTGATGCGGGACACACCTGGAGTTCACCAGTCAGTCCGCACATTGATGGCACACCAACTGAGCACGGATTTGTGAGTATATTTCCGTCTGGGGAGGGGGTGGGGGTCGCCTGGCTTGATGGCCGGGAATATGCCTCCTCTCCGGTCGATGGTGAGACGGGCAGTGGCACACAACTGCGCACCGCCACCCTTGGTCTGGAGCTGTTGCGCAGTGCAGATGGCGTCATTGACGAGCTGGTCTGTGATTGCTGCCAGACAGATGTGGCGATGGCAACAAGTGGTCCCGTTGTTGTCTATCGCAATCGAACCAGCGACGAAATTCGCGACATTTACGTTGCTCGTCTGCTTGACGGCCACTGGGAGCAGGGACGGGCGATTGCCGTCGACGGCTGGAAGGTCACAGGCTGCCCGGTCAACGGCCCCGCTGTCTCAGCGGTCGGGCAGACTGTCGCAGTGGCATGGTTTACTTCCTCGCCGGAGGATCGAGTCCAGATTGCATTCTCCGGTAATAGTGCTGCGAATTTTGGCGCTGCCATAGATGTGGGTGCGCACAGTCCATTGGGAAGGGTTGATGTGGCATTATTGGCCAATGGTGATGCGGTGGTTAGCTGGTTGGAATCGTCAACACCGGGTCGACTGGTGGCTCGGCGTATATCAGCCGACGGCGGTACTGGTCCAATCATGGACATTGTTCCCATGACTACTGAGAGGAATTCCGGCTTTCCGCAGATGGTGGCTGATGGAAACCGATTGATATTCGCCTGGACGGAAGTGGCTGATGGGACATCCCGGGTGAGGACACTTTACTACCAACTGTGAGCACGCGGTTAACCGGCAGCGTCGTGAGCTTGCGACCAGAAAGTTCTGCCAGTACTATCAAACCAATCAACTGCAATCGTTAAAGTCGGAGTATAAGTACGCATTAACGGCGCCGATTTTCTCCAGGTACCAGCCGCTGGGAGATCGTGGGGTTCAACAAAGTAAGCACATTTCGATAAACCAATAAGGACAAGATTCTATGGCTATATTTGCCCAAAAATGCGACCGCTGTGGGGCGCGGACCCGCAATCAGGAGGCGGGGAGACCTATTTGCGACAGTTGCGCGCATGAATTGCAGCTCATTCTTGACGCCGCAAATGAGAATGTCCGCCTCTGCCCTGTGGATGCATCTCCCATGAAGAAAGAGATTGCCCATATGGTGGTTATTGATAAGTGCCCCCGTTGTCATGGCGTTTGGCTTGACGGGGGGGAGCTCGACAAGTTGGCTGATGATGTTAGCGCCGAGGCCATGCTCGCCATGACCCATGGCATCTTTACGGGAATGGTATAACCCCCTGGGTACAGACGAGCAACCCAAAGCTACGGGGTGGCGCTATACACGTTGGGTTCGAATGACCATGAAATAGTCAGACGGATCGCCGGCCTTCCAGGAATCCTTCATCAGAACACCAACGGCAATTGCAGGTGTGCTTCATAAATGAAATCCCGGTGAGTCCTCAGGGTTGGCGTCAATGCCCGCTCGATTTCGTCGTTTACACAGCCGTATAAGTGTCGCTGGCGGAAGCTGGTGGCCATCGGGCAGCGGTCTTCGGGCATTGGATCGAGAAAGCCGCATGCCGCTGCCCAGTAGATGTCGAGGGCGGAGAGACGCTCTCCGACGAGGTAGCGGCGCCCTTTTGCACATTGCCCGGCAAGTTGCGCGTCCAACAGCTTTAGAATGTCGACTATCCGGGACAAGGCAGATTCGAGGATACCCTCCCGGTAGCCGTATTTCTCTCCCAGAAACGCATAAAACCCGCGCTCGGGACTGTCTTGCGGCAGCGATGCCAGGGGCACCGCCGTCATGAAGTGCCTCTTGTTATACAGCAGACCGTCTTCGCCCATCAGTTCGTTGGCTAGACCGAACATGCGTACCCGGTCGCCGGGGTCGGCAGGGATCAGCGGGGGCTCGGGACTGAGTCGTTCGGCCAGATAGAGTTGATCGTTCCACAGCGACCGCGGCCGCTCATTCTCCCACACCACCACCGGCGCGCTGGACTGCGCCGTCCATTCGATCAGTTCGCTCTGGCTGCCGCCCATGCCGAGTGCCACGTCGGAAGCCCCTTCGTTGGCGCTTCGCACCGGGGTGTAAGCGAGCTTCTTGACGTGATAGATCCCTTTGCAGGCCTCGTGCCAGGGGCCCGGCACGGCGAAGGCACCGAGTACTATGCGTAGCCCCGGCATCTGCCTGGCCTCGCGAATCGGAATATAATTGATTTTTATATCGTCGACCTGAATCGCCATAATCTCTGCTTCACTCATTGGTGTTTTACGGTTTTAAAAAAAGGCGCTGCCATCGCCGCCTACTTTAGCATGGCGACAGCAGGATACGAGAAGTTTGCAAAAGCGAGCGAAGGATTTCATCCTGCCTGCAGAGTTGCGTTATGCTTTGCGCCTTACTTCGAAATTGAGCGTAAACCATGCTCTTGAGAATAACCTGTCTCTGCTCACTAGTGGTGCTTGCCATGTCCCTGCAATCTTGTAATACGGCAAGCACTTTACCCCTCGCGACCGCCGCGCCAGTCGAGGCCCCCCCGGCACTGGATCTCGGCGCTGGAGGGCGGCCGGTGGGCGAGGCCTGGTCGCGCAGCGTGGTCTATGGCGCTAAGGGAATGGCGGCAACCGCGCAGCCGCTCGCTTCGCTGGTGGCTGTGGATATTCTCAAGGCCGGCGGCAGCGCGGTGGATGCCGCCATAGCCGCCAACGCTGCACTGGGCTTGATGGAGCCAACCGGCAATGGCATCGGGGGTGATATTTTCTTTATCATCTGGGACCCGGCCAGCCAGCAATTGTATGGCTACAACGGCTCTGGTCGCTCACCCCAGAAACTTAGTCTCACACAATTACAAAACAAGCTTGCCGCCATGCGCGCCAGCGGTGAATTGCCGGCAGACTTTTCGGGGCTGCCCCCACTGGGCCCGCTGCCAGTTACGGTACCGGGCACTGTGGACGGCTGGTTTGCCATGCACCGGCGCTTTGGCAAGCTGCCTATGAGCCAGGTATTGGCGCCGACGGTCGACTATGCTCGCGAAGGCTTCCCGGTCTCCCCGGTAATTGCCTACTATCTCGATCGCAGCAGGCGCTACTTTAATCGGGAGTTGCAGGGCAGTCCATGGCTGGACAATATCCAGCGCACCTGGTTCCCAGGTGATCGGACACCGGTGGCAGGCGAGGTTTTTCGCAACCCCGAGCTCGCCACTACCCTGGAGACGATTGGTACGGAGGGGCGGGACAGCTTTTACAAGGGTAGCCTGGCGCGAATAATGCATGCCTACTTCAAGCGCCACAATATGGATCTGGACTATGCCGACCTTGCCGCTCACCAGGGCGAGTGGGTGCAACCTGTCAGCGTGAATTACCGGGGCTACGATCTGTTTGAACTGCCGCCCAATGGCCAGGGCGTGGCGGCTCTTCAGATGTTGAGTATTCTCAAGAATGTGGACCTCAGGCAGTGGCCGAGGGGATCTGCCGAGGTATTCCATTACATGGTGGAAGCCAAGCGATTGGCTTTTGAGGACGCAGCCCGCTATTACACCGATCCGGCTTTCGCCGATATTCCGGTGCAGGAACTGGTGAGTGATGCCTACGGTCGTGAGCGTTTCGCCCTGATCGACCCGGAGCGTGCCTCGCGCGACTTTCCCCCGGGAGACCCGATACTCGACAGTGACGGCGACACAACTTACCTCACTGTGGCTGACAGCAACGGCATGATGGTATCGCTCATTCAGTCCAATTATCGCGGCATGGGTTCCGGGCTGGCGCCGGATGGCCTGGGCTTCATGTTGCAGAATCGGGGCGAATTATTTTCCTTGGACCCGGAACATGCCAATGTCTACGCGCCGGGAAAGCGGCCGTTTCATACCATTATCCCCGCCTTCCTGATGAAAGACGGGTCGCCTTTGATGAGCTTCGGCCTGATGGGCGGCGGCATGCAGCCCCAGGGTCATGTGCAGATACTGGTGAACATCATCGACTTCGGCATGAATCTGCAGGAGGCCGGTGATGCCGCGCGTTTCAACCACGAGGGCGGCAGACAGCCGACCGGCCTGCATGGGGACCCACTGGGTACGATCTACCTCGAGCCCGGCATCAGCGAGCAAACCATCGAGCGCTTGAGATCGATGGGCCATAAGGTGGAGGTGGTGGGCGATGGGGTGATGTTTGGCGGCTACCAGGCGATCGCGGTTGATGGCGAGACCGGGGTGTATGCCGGCGCGACCGAAATGCGCAAGGACGGGGCGGTGGCGGCGTATTGATGGCTATCGCGCTTGACGCAGGAAGTCGACTTTTAGCCTACGGCGTTCAGCGCCCTTGCGGCGGTTACCGCGGCTGAATAGCGACGCTATTGTTGTGACCTTCCTGGCATTAGTACGGCGGTTGGTCAGCCAACTGCGCCGATCACCATAGGAAAGGAATTTGCAGTTGCAGGATTTCGCTGAGCAGTTGCGTAAAGGCAGCGTCGGGGCCTCCGAGACGAGCAGGCGGCGGTTGCCGAATTTTTTGGCAGCCGCGCAGGCATTTTCTCCTGGGTGGATCGAAACTGATTTGTATTTGCTGGCCTGGCTCGCAGCACCCCTGTCACGCGCTATAAACTCGGCTGTATCAACTGTCATAGTTCCTGCCCCTGATTCTGCTGTTGGTGGTGCGGCTGGGCGATGAGTAACAATGGCTGCCTCCGGCATAGTGCGCGGCCGCGGAGGAGAAACAGCAAGAGCCGTGCCAGCCTAATAAAATCAGTAGGTTACGAGCGATTTCAGGGTGAAGGCCACGGGTGGTGTAAAATTATCTGACGAGGCTGAACACGGACAGCGAGCCGACCCGGGCGGAAGCACCGGGAGTGAGTTGTGCTACAGGGATTGCTTAGTGCGGTCCGTATCTATTACCTAGCGCTCACCAGTGCAACCCCGATCATCGATTCTCGAGTAACAATCGCGGCTAGTTGATCTTCATTCCAGCCTTCGGTGCCGGGCGGTCGCAACGGCAACACCAGAAAGCGGGTTTCAGCCGTCGTGTCCCAGATGCGCAGCGCAACGTTTCTGGGCAGGTCCATCCCCAACTCGCGAAGCACCTTGCGCGGTTCGCGAACCACTCGGGCGCGATAGGCCGGACTTTTGTACCACTCGGGTGGGAGGCCCAGCACGGGCCAGGCTGTGCAGGAGCATTGGGTACATACAACCGCATTCTTTTGTTCGGGCGTGTCCTCAATGACAACAATGTACTCGCCCTCTGGTCCTTCGAATCCCATCTCGGCGCAAGCGGCGGTGCCATTCTTGATCAGGCGCGCTTTGAAGTCGGGATCGCACCAGGCTCGGGCCACGACTTTAGCACCGTTGTGCCAGTTCAGGCTTTGTTCAATGGCATGTGCAGCGTCGAAGTCTGCATCGGTCAGGTGACCGTTTTCCAGCATTGCTGACTTGACGGCAGCAGCCTGTGCCGCAGGCGTTGCAGTTTTCATGGTACTCATGGCGACTCCTCAAGATAGCTTTCCCACAAGTCCACCACGACCATGTCTTCGGCTTCTGCCGATTCCGACCAGAGCTCGCTGGATTTGAAAGCCACATGATAGGTGCATTCCTTGCGTCGCGGCAGTCCGTGGGCACTGGCATCAGGAAACTTGAACAGAGGCGCCACATGCAGCACCGTGCCGCTATGGCCGCGAACATATCTGGGTGCCCTGGTATGGCCCGGCGGATGCATGCTGCGTACGCGTACTCGATCGCCAGCAGTGAAACGGGGTGTTGTGGACTGCATTTGTCCATCGTCGATATTGGCAACAGCTGGTTGGGACACTCGAACGCTGGCTCCGGCTCTTCGGTCGAGATCGGCTTTGTCCAATAGCCCTTTTTCGACCAGCAGCGTAGTTACGCCGATGAGGGTTCGCTCGTAGTAGCGGGCGGGTAAGTATTCGTCTATGGACATACGTTCGATGGAGTGACGGTATTCGTCTGCGTTGTAGGCACCCAATATTGCAATGGATGCAATATTTGTGAGAAATGTGACTTCTTCCCATGGCTCGTGGAACGTTGGCTCATTGTCTTCTATTTCGATTGGGCCAAAACCGGCCATACCGCCCAGGTCGTGGATGCCGTCCATTGTGATTCCCCTTTGGGGCCAAGTATAGAAGTAGGTGCTGACCAGTATACGACAGGAAAAACGGTATGGGATACACGGGTAGATTGGAAATCCTTCGGATACAGCCTATGATTTGGTGACTCCACGCAAACCCATGCCATGCAGCGCGGCGGCGCAGCTGCGGTGCCCATGCTAAGATTGGCCCCGAAGTCATTTCGTAATAAGCGGGTAGCACATGAAACTGTTTATCACCGGCGCATCCGGCTTTGTCGGCGGCGCGGCCACCCGCGCTCTGGCGGCGAAGGGCCACACTGTTCGCGCCATGTCCCGCAGCACCGGCTCGGACCAACTTATCCGGGAACTGGGCGCCGAACCGGTGCGCTGCGACCTGGAGTCGGTCAATGCGGATCATGTCGGCGACGTGGATGTGGTGCTGCACTGCGCTGCTTATGTCGAGGCATGGGGCCCCGCGGACGCCTGGTACAAAGGCAATGTCCTGGGCTCCCGCGCCATGCTGTCGGTCGCCCGGGAAGCGGGAGTCGGGCGCTTCATCCATATCGGCACGGAGGCGGCGATCGTGCACGGCCAGGATATCTTCGATGCCGACGAGACATATCCACTGGCGCTTGATTCACCATATCCCTACTGCGCCACCAAGGCCCAGGCCGAACAGCTGGTACTGGCTGCCGGCACGGCCGAATTCACCACGATCGTGCTGCGCCCGCGCTTTATCTGGGGCCCCGGGGATACCACCCTGCTACCGGCTATCGAGGCGATTCACGCCAGTGGCGGCTGGATGTGGCTGGACCACGGTCGCGCGCTGACCTCCAGCACCCATATCGACAACCTGGTGCACGCTATCGAGTTGGCTCTTACCAGGGGTGAGTCGGGCCAGGCCTATTTCATACTCGATGATGGGGCACGCACCCTGAGAGAAATGATCACCGGCATGGCGACATCAAAAGGTATATCACTACCGCAGCGCAGCATTCCGCGCCGGCTGGCTGATCTCGCTGGCGCCATCGGCGAATGGTGCTGGCGCAGCTTCCACTTGAGCGGGACGCCACCGCTGACCCGCCACGCGGCAATGGTCATGTCGCGCAACTGCGTGCTGCTGGGCGACAAGGCCAGGATTGGGCTGGACTACCATCCTGTGATCAGCGTGGGGGAGGGCATGCGGGCGCTTTCCGCTTGCTGAGTGACCAGCATGAAGATCACGCCGGCAATTGCGTATTCGGGCTACTCATTCGGGCAACTCCGCCAACCTGTCCAGGACCGTGCTGCCACCCAGGCCTCCTTAAGCAATCACCTTGCGGCTGATCAACTGGCGACGGGTCGTTTAGTGCGTCGGGTTGGTTGGTGGCTTCTTCCGGTCTCAGAATAGTCGAGCAGAGCCCGGTCTAGTCCACCTGGAAGTCAGGGCGCTAAAATCGAAGACCAAAGATATGAACTCCGTTCGCTGGTGGTTAAGCATTGTATAAGGTAAAAACACCAATACCGATAAACCCTATACCTGCGATGTAGTGCAGGTACTTTGTATTGATATATTCCGCCAGCAGGCTGCCCGCCAACACGCCAATTGCGGATGCGACAACCAGCGCTGCCGAAGCCGCAAGAAACACTGTGTACTTGCTCACCTCCTTGTCGGCGGCGAACAGCATGGTGGCCAATTGTGTTTTGTCACCCAGCTCGGCAATAAATACCGAGGCGAATATTGTCAGGAATATTTTCCAGTCCATTGCGGTTACCCAAATGGGAAAGATAATGATAAAGACAACAAAGGCAATGGCTCAAGCTAGAGAAAGAAAACCTCGAGTGGTGAGCGAGCATCTCCTTTTACCCCGATTCCTCCCGCGCGCCGACAAAAAGCGCGATCACGCCGATGGTCCCACAATAGCGAAAGGCCGAGCCGAGCACCGGGTTGAGCATGGCGGGTGATCGCCACAGCTCGAACCAGGTCTCGGCGATCACGATAAATCCGGCGAACAGAAAGAATATGGCCAAACCGCAGCCCGTCAGTGCCCAGTTCTTCGCCTGCGCGAAGCGCTTCGCATCGGCGGCGCGCGCCAACCACATCTGCCAGGCGCCATACAGGCACAAGGCGCCGGTCAGTAGCTTGAATAGCGTAATCAACAATGCACCCAGCAAGATGATCAGCGGGTTCGAGGTAGCCCTTGTGCTCGCTGGCACCGGGTCAAATGTCGACATCGAGGTCGCTGCCTCAACGGCTCCGGTCGTGCCCTGCCAGTCGACCACATTGCCCAGGGCGCCCAATAGCGCCCAGATTGCAACGCTCAGCACGAGGAATACCTTGGTTATGCGTAGCATCATGGATCGTCCTCCATCTTGAAGCGGTCATGAGTTAGATCTACCATTAACACCTTTACGGGCCAGAGTACAAAGTATAAGAAAAGACGGCTTTATTATAGTGAAAAAGGAGTATTTCCCTAACCCTGCCCCCAGCCTCGACTCTATAAGCAACGCCCTCGGGACACACACGCAACCCTGTTTCCATGGTGCAGAAAAGTATGGGAGTACATTATCGCTGCCATGGTTGCGACATACGATTTCAAAATGCATTTTTGCACCACGGTAAACCCAGTGGTACTCATCGATGTTCTCGGAGTATTATCACAGTCGCGGTTGAGCGCATCGAGGCATGTGAAGGATTGATCTAAATTCGGTTGCGTAGTTCGACCATATTGCCCTCGGGGTCCTGAAGGTAAAGAGAATTGCCGAAACCCTGCGCGCCGTATCGGCGCTCGAACGGCCCGGCTGCAATACCGTGTGAAGCCAGGTAGCGGATGATCTCCTCCTCCGGCTGCGGATTTATCCGCAGGCAGAAATGGTCGAGGTTGTTGTCGCCGAGAGTAGGTGGCCCACCGCCGACGCGTCCCAGTTGGCTATCCACGGCTACGAGGTCGATGAGTGCGCTACCGGCACGCAATTGCACCAGGCCGAGTTCGGGCGGTAGTTCTCGCTCAACCCGACAGCCGAGCACAGTACAGTAAAAGTGCTGCATGTGCGCCATGCGTGATGTGCGCAGCACGATGTGGTCCAGTCCGTCGATTTCTATCATTACTACGACTCCGGATATCGAGAGTTGCAGGCCCAATGATAGCGACGGATATAGTAAGTATAAAAGGCCCTTTAAGAGTTAATTTCCTGACTGACTCTCTCAAATGAACGTACTGAACGAAAGAAGCTCGTAAAATTGCCGCCTCCTGATCTGAAATTATTGCCCGCAGCAGTGAACCCGCCATTCATATGATTGCTTGCGCGGTCTGTGCCTGGACCTGGCTCTGGTCAAAGATACCCCTGGCCGGTACTGGCAGGTTAACCCAATGCTTTAGGCTGGCGCTACATGAAATCGGTTCTCTCGAACGAAAACGCTGCATTTGGTCTCGCATTGGGACTGATTCGTACGGGATTTCGGTCCGCCATTTTCACTGGTCGAGAAAAATAGGTTAAATTGTCAGTACCCTTCACGGATGTAGTTTTTGGTAGCGACAGGGTTATCGGGATCGTCGAAAGCTACTGTGCTTGCCGCGCTCCGGACCTTCAGCAACAACAGTCTTGATCTTTTTGAAGCTTATTAAGCGAGGTGGTCTACACTGTATTGACGAACGGGTGCCGATCGCCCGCTTTAAGCAGTTAGAAACACTGACTCTTCTCATAATAGCTATCTGGAGATTTCGACTATGAAACTATCATGTGTAAAAATCTGCACCATCGCGACCGGGCTGATCATGGCGGGTCACGGCATCGCGGATGACAAGCTGGACCAGCGCATCGCACACGCCAGATCAGCCGCGCCTGCCAGCATCGGCGCCAATGCGTCGGTTATGGTCGATGGAAAGGTCGTGGCAGAGGGAAGCAATGGCTGGACCTGTATGCCCGACACCATGCCGGGTGACGGCGCGGCCATGTGCAATGACGCGATATGGATGAAGATCATGGGAGCCATGGGCAGCAAGCAGGACGTCAATATAGAGGGTGTGGGAATCTCCTACATGCTCCACGGCGACATCGGCGCCGGGGTCAGCAACTCCGACCCGTTTCACGCCAACCACAAGGGTGCAGCCGACTACGTCGAGACCGGTCCGCACCTGATGATCGCCGTCCCGAGGGAGTTGCTCAAGGGAATGACTGACGACCCGAGCTCCGGTGGCCCCTATATCATGTGGGGCGATACGCCCTATGCACATATCATGGTGCCGGTGGCGGATGTCGACTGACTCTGGGGCAGGTCAGGCGATAGGCTGTCCTGTCGCCAATCTGCCGACCACTCCCCTCAAGAGCCGGTCCGGGTAGCTCCCGGTCCGACGATTTTGGTGGCTTTCTGGCAGGCCGGCCTTGCACTGGCCCGGTCAACGTAAGCCTTCCTATTGGGCAGGGTGTCATCTATGACTCTATGCCAACCTACGCTCTACAAGGCCTTGTGGATGATGACCTGGCGTCGGGTCGTCGAGTCCCAGGGCTTGTTTAGTGCTTTCTGGTTAGAAAGCTAATAAGATTTACTTCAATGATCGAGAATGCAGGAGAGAGTGATAAGCCCAGCCACAAGAGTTTTTATGGATTATGCCGTTGCGTTCGAGCAAACCTATGTCGATATGGAGGGTGTCGAAGCCTGGATGCTCAAGTATGGAGAAGGGCTCGATGGAGCCTATGTATGACTAACCGACGGCAGGTCTTTAGGTCCTGCGCAAAACAGGATAAGTGCGTTTGACGAGTGGAGCAGGGCTGTTGCCTGAGCTATCGATGTTTGATTGCATCGAACTCAGGCGAATCACTTGTCCAAATCGCTCTTAGCGCAGGTCACAAGCACACTTAGTTTATGACTATATGAATGAGCCACGACCCGGAGAGCACAATCCCAAGAGTGCCGATAGTGGCCACCGATGCAGCGATCACTCCCCCCATGGGGTCTTGAATCCACTCTGCAAAACGCTGGCTCAAAGGCTTCTTTGCCTCTGCCACTGCTGCTACTGATTTTGCGTTCATACTCTTTCCTTCCCTCTCTCGATGTCCAGATACCGAGTGGAGGATATCGACATTTTTGTTTCGAACAATTCGAATTAATCGCGATAATAGTTCGAGAAAAATATAACTATTCGTGACCGACATGGCGCCGGCCAGGTTTCGGAGTAGTTAGAACGGTGTTCCAAGTTTGACGTGCCGATGTTGATAGAATCAGTTGATCAATACCTACAAACGACACATATACCCGCCAGATATCATCAGAAAAGTAGCAGGTTTTCCCGGGTAGACCCTGATGATCCCGAAGTCTCGATCGCCCGAGCCCGAGTAAAGCCTGGCCAGATAACTCGCTGGCACTACCTGCTGTTTCTCGCAATCTGATCCCCACGTTTTTTGTCGGAGAACTATGTGGACTGTGATGAGAGCTAGGTGAGATGCCCGTGGAAATTCGCCGGGAAAAGGCTGCCTCTTGAATTTCTCATGGGTTCTTTGACCCATCATACGTCAACCAGCGTTCGGGCCTCATGGTGTAACGGTTCCATACACCCGGGCCCAGGCTGGCGATGTACTCCCGCCCGGCTTGTTCACCCAGGTAACGTATAGCCATGGGGATTTCGTGCAATTCGCGGTCACTGGTTGTGATCTCCGTGATCGGACCCTCAACACTCACGTAGGCGTAGGGCGGGTTATCATCCTGTACGCACAGGCTGATTCTCTTTCCAGAATGCAGCAATTTTCCCTTGAGTGAGTCTGGCTGAGTTTCAAACCAAATATCCCCGCCTGGCTCATACCAGTACCAGACAGGGGCAGTGATTGGGCCTCTTCCCTCCTGAGAAATGCCAATGATGGCGACGCGCGCGCAAGCCAGGAAAGTTTCGCGTTCGTCTTTAGTCAATTTCATGGACATTGGTTTCTCTCTGGTTATACGCCCACCGACTCGGGTCCTTGGCAACTCTGCCATAGTCAGCTCTTCACCATTATCGGGAAGACCTCGACATGCATTAAACTGATTTGGGGCGATCAATATAACGGAGAACACCGATGCCCTACGCAGAAGCAATTATAGGCATACCTGGCCTACAGATCGAGCAAGTAAAGCGCACCCGCAGTATTTAGTGTAGATTTGCACTTAAAAGTGACCAAGTTGAAGCCGACCCTGATACTGTTGTCATCTTGCCCACTGTTTCATACTGATTTCTCGGGTCGGCTACTACACCGGTGATGTTGCAAGACGAGTAGGGTTGGAACGAAATGACCATTCAAAAGCGATCATCGAAAAGCTTCGAGCAGGTACGTGCCGAGCAGCTCGAGTACAACGCCAAGCGCGAAAAGGGTTATCGTGAACGCGCACTAAAAATATACCCATGGATCTGCGGTCGTTGTGCACGGGAATTTGAGCGCAAGAACCTGTCTGAGTTAACCGTTCATCATGTCGATCACAATCACGACAACAACCCCATTGACGGTAGCAACTGGGAGCTGCTCTGTATCTATTGTCACGATGAGGAGCACTCCAAGTTTGAGAATCTCGTGCGTTACGGCAGCACAAAAGATACGAAACTTAAACCGGCTACTTATAATCCCTTCGCTGGCCTCAAGTCAAAAATGGAAGGGAAGGAGTGATCAATTCCCGGTGAATACCGCGCACCGGCCCTTCGTGTCAGGTAGAGTACAGAACCCTCCGCCTTTCTATGGCAGAATCAATCAGTGGATTGGCCTTGAGTGAACAAAACTCGGGAAAAGTCATTTCAAATAATACGGGGTTCGAGTAGTGGCAAACGTAGAAAGCCTGAACCATCGGAGACTTTTCACTTCGAGGATGTTGCTGGCGATATTCCTTTTACTGAGCCTATATCAGTACGTAACGGCCGGGCAGGTAACCTGGATTACCTCCTCCTTCCGTTGGATTGAGACTTCCGCGCGATCAGTCTGGGTAGATCCCAAAGGTTTCGTCAGTGACACAGCTGACTCAGTGAGCAACTATGCCAGCGACGTTGTCGATTCGGCGGCGAAAGAACGCTCCCAAGATATACCCTTCGTAGAGTCACCCAGGCACAATATCAAGAGCGAGCATTGCCTGGTCAGCTCCGGCTTATGATCTCTCCGGGAGGGTCGTAAAGGTAACTGACGGCGACACGATTACCATCCTGGATGCCAACCAGACGCAACATAAAGTGCGGCTTTACGGGATAGATACTCCGGAGTACAAGCAGCCATATAGTAGGGCGGCTACGAAAGCGCTGGCGGGCCTTGGTCGCAGGCGAGGGGGTGGGTGTTGATGTAAAAGACACTGATAGTTACGGGCGCACTGTTGGCGTGGTTTACAAGGGGAGCGTCAACGTCAATCTTGAAATGGTAAAGTCTGGTTACGCATGGTGGTACAAGAAGTATGCTCCCTTAGACGACGACCTCAGGGTGGCTGAGGAACGTGCGCGAACTGACAGGTTGGGCCTGTGGGCTGATCCAAACCCTGTCCCGCCTTGGGAGTGGCGGCAAGCGACCAGATAAAATAGTGTGGCAGGAGTAACGGGACAAGAGCATGACTTTTGAAGAATATGACAGTAACTGGATGGACGGCTACGAAGTCTCAGATATAGTGGTCGAGGCACCCTGACCTGATGACAGCCCTCGACTACTTAGACCGCATTGATCCGCAAGTCCATTTGGAGCAGTGGTACAAGCGGTTGTCCGATAGTCTCGATAGGCACCTCAAACCTAAGCTACCCCGTGGCATTGATTCCCCGATAAGCCGGACTAGATGAGACTCGTCTACACCCACCCCACTCTGATCGCAGTAACCCAGGCACGCAGTGAACTGGAGCGGCAGGGTATCCAGTGCTTGGTGCGAAATGAGTACGCCGCGGGAGCCATTGGAGGACTCTCCCCGATTGATGCCTGGCCTGAACTCTGGGTACTGGAAGACCATGACTGGGAGCGCGCGACCAGAGCGCTGGAGAAAATGCGGACTGATTCCCAGGGTCCGGATTGGCGGTGTGCTCAATGCGGAATTACCAATACCGGCACCGGGGGCTTTTGTGTTATTGCCTCCAAGGGTGGTGCTCCGGCACATCCGTCCTGGTACCTGAATCTTGAAGCCAACTCCAAAGTTCATATTCAGGTCGCTACCGAGCACTTTGACGCAGTTGCCAGGGTGGCAGGGGGTGAGGAGCGGGAGAGACTCTGGAAGCTCATGGTGGACTACTATGCTCCCTACACCGACTACCAGGCCGCCACTCAGCGGCAGATTCCCGTGGTGGTGTTGGATCCGGCCTGAGAGAGTTGCGGTAATATCTGCCCGCATTGTGTTGCACTTAGCCCAGGAAAGGGCCCCAGCGGTCGAGATACACCTGCAGAATCTCAATGAGCACGCCATCCGGGTCGACGCAGACCGCGACGTCTGCAAGGCGTTCGTGACAGACCGCCGGTGGATGAAGAAATCTGACGCCTTGATTTCGCAGAGCTTCATAGTCGCCCGCCAAGTCTTCGGAGACGAGGCAGATACGAACAAGCCCGAGGTCCTGATTGCTTAATGGCTCGCGCTGATTAGTCTCACTTAACTCGGTGAGGTCGATTTTGGGAAAACCATCATCGAGCTGCATGATGCAGGCTCTGCCTCGGCTTCCAATGCTCAACCCAAGAGCTCGGGCCGCATCGTCCGGGACCGTGGCTTCACTGTCTCGCGATAGATTGAGGTATGGGATACCAGGCAGAAAGCTCTGAAAGCCGAGCTTCTCATAGAACGAGATAGAGGCCTCGAGATTGCTGACATTGATGTTGATGTGGCCCCAGTTCAAACCCATAGCCATGACCTGATCGTGATAGCTGTTGAGTATACGCCGATTATGAGGAGCTGGGAGAGAGATGAACCTGGGCGGTAAGCGGAAGAAAGGTAATGGGTTCTTCTGGCTGGGAAGGGCAGGGAAACCGAAATCGAGCGTATGCCGATCCGGGTTGGGGCCGGGTTCCTGGGCGGCTAGTAGTAACTCGAAGAAAAGTGACGGTTGTTCCAAACCGAACTCCGAACCAGGGCCGAACCCTCTGCTCCGTCTCAGTAGTCTTCAGTACATGTTGTTTAGCGCGTCTTCCTCAATGACCGTGTCAATCATGCTGGCCGTGGCGTCATCCAGTTGTAAATGTCCGGACATCAATTCGGTAAGACTCGGTACTTTACTTCTGGGTCGGTAGTCAGATTCCCACAACTTCGACCTCCTGAATGCCTTGGAGCAGTGTCCCAGAGCCTCCTCCACGGTAAACACAATAACCAGAGCAGGAAGTTTTCCGTTTACATTGAATAGTTGCAGCAGTGCCGGATCGTTGCTGATGACACCGGTCCCATTTATGCGAAGTGTATCGAGTGTCCCGGGAATCATGAACAACAAACCCATGCTCGGTTGGTTGATTATATTTACGATACTATCAAGCCGTTTGTTGCCTGGGCGGTCTGGTATCACCAGGGTTTTGTCATCCAGTATGTGAACAAAACCAGGAGCATCCCCTCGAGGACTCACGTCGCTGGAACCGTCCTTTCCATGGGTGCCCAGGCATAGGAAAGGCGAGAGCTCAATGTACTTCTTCATCGGTTCCGTCAGCGAGGCGGAACTTTTGGCCCGTACCAGCTCATGAACTGGCTCTCCCGTGATAGCTCGGAGGTCTGCTTCTGAGGTAATCTGATACTTGGACATGGCGAGATTCCATTTTCTATCATCGTACGGGTCATTCTAGCGCAATAAATCCTAGGGTACCCGCAGGGATACTGACAAGTGAGAGCAAAACTCCTGGGGTGGCACTACACACGTGGGTCTCGACCGACCAGAAATGTGTATTCTGTGAGTGAAGCTGTGGGTCGCCATGTTGGAAATTATCATGTGTGACTACGCGTTGTAGGTTATTGGTTTCGGGCTTTTACATGAGCTGATTAAGGTTCCTGAACGCCCCGTGAGAGATTTCTTTGAGAATCAGGTTGATGAGCAAGAACTGCCCCTGATCAGTCTCCAGTTGCCGCCGCATGGCAACGCGCTATCATAACCATCAATCCTTCAAGTAGAAGGTAAGCCCCATGCAGTTGAGTGGCATCACTATCTATCCGGTGAAATCCTGTGCAGGTATCGACCTGGACTGTGTCACCCTGGATCGCTTCGGCCCCGTAGGTGACCGTCGCTGGCTGGTTGTTGACGAGTCCGGTCGCTTCATCAGCCAGCGCGACCAGGCCCATATGGCTCTGATTCGGGTCGAGCAACTGCAGGGTGGCATCCGCCTGAGGTTAGGGGACAGCAGCATCGACTCTGCAATTCCAGGCACCGATGCGCCGGAATTGAGGGTAAAAATCTGGGAGGACTCTGTGCGTGCCCTGTTGGCAGACAGCGGTGCGGGAGAATGGCTGAGCGCGCAATTGGGCCGACCCTGCCGGCTGGTCTATATGCCCGAAACCTGCCAGCGGCTGGTGGACGGCCTCTACGCCCGCGACGGTGAAACCGTCAGTTTTGCGGACGGCTTTCCCCTTCTGCTGATCTCCCAGGCCTCACTGGACGATCTCAATGGCCGGCTCGAGAACCCGGTGCCGATGAATCGCTTTCGCCCCAATCTGGTGGTAAGTGGTTGCGCCAGCTTTGCCGAGGACGGTTGGCGCCGTATTCGTATCGGTGATGTTGAGTTCGACGTCGCCAAGCCCTGTTCCCGCTGCGTGATTCCCTCCATCGACCAGGCCACGGCGCAACGGGATGGGCAGATCAACCGCGTGCTGGCCAGCTACCGGCGGGTCAACGGCCAGGTGATGTTCGGCCAGAATTTGCTGTACCAGCGTACCGGAAGCTTCTCAGTGGGCGACTCAGTGGAGGTGCTGGACTAGCGAAGTTACCCCTTTCCGTTGCCGCGCTGTCAGTGCCATTATGGGCACGCACTGGCACCGCAAAACCGCAAGGATAGTCGCCGTGAAAGTATTACCTTTTGGTGAAGTCGAGGCTCTCAGCGAAGCGGAACAGCGCGTACTCGACGCGATCTGTGCCCGTGGCGTGGCCGATTTCAGTGGGGCCGAATTTCTGTCGCTGCGCCTGGTTGACTGTACTCTGCCGGCGTTTATCGGCGTCAGCTTAAGCATTAAGGCCGACCTGGACTTCTCCGGGTCACACTTCTCGGGCGTGTGCGATCACGTCTCCGACCTGGCAGATGTGGGCAATTGCGCCGTGCACCTCAATCGCGCCCATATCGGTGGGCGCCTGCTGTTATCGGCAACGCCGAACGCGCGCTTTGAGACCCACGGTAGTGTGAGAATGGATGGCGCCCGTATCGACAGCAACGTGGAATTGCACGGCGCCCTGCTGCGTGAGAGCGATGAGCCTGCCGATCGGCCTGGGAACCGTAGATGCCCCGTTGGGCTGTCCCGGCCTCGATACGGTGCAGTATGCGCTGGATTTCGCCCTGCCGGTAATCGAGCTGGGCCAGGATACGTTTTGCCGCTTCGTGCCGGTAGGGCCGGCGCGCTGGCTGTGGCTGACGCTACACAGCCTCTTTGCCATCTTCGGCGCCGGCCTGTCCGCCGTGGTGGTCCTCACCCTGACGGGCGTGTTGCGGCGAGACTGATTCGCGTCTCGGTATCGCCAACTGGACTCACCGATTTTGGTAGATTCGGCGGAGAGTCTGCCCCGCTTTATCGGGTATGAGTACCTACACGCTGTCTCTACCCAAAACACTGTACGCATTTTGGCGCTCCACGCGCACCCTGTTAACCCTGGCACCGCCTTGACCCACCGACTATAGGTCTGCAGGCCCAGGGCAAAACCCCATCCATAGTCGGATGGCCTAACGGCTCTTCATCATTAACGGGGGATACCGGCATTCATTAAACTGATTTTGCGACGATCAATTTAAGGGAGAATACCGATGTCCTACCCAGCAACGACTATAGGCATACCTAGCCGTCAGATGGAACGGGTAAAACGCAGTCGGGGTACTGAGGAACCGGCGAGTATTGTGGGTTTCGACAGAACATATTTGGTCACCCAAGGCCATTGTCATAACCCACCCGCAATGCGAATATCTTATTATGATTGAGCGTATATCTATAGCAGTGCGTGGTCAGGGTCTGCACGGTATTACAGACAACATCACCGCCGTAGTGTCCGCCTGTGGCCTGGAGGAAGGCCTATGCACACTGTTTATCTGCCACACCTCCGCCAGTCTGTTGATTCAGGAAAACTATGACGACAGCGCCCGGGTTGACCTGGAGAACTGGTTGAATCGGTTAGTGCCTGAGAACGATCCTCTCTATACGCACACTCTGGAGGGGCCGGATGACATGCCCGCTCACATCAAGTCCGCTTTGACTGCGACCCAGATCAGCGTGCCATTTCAGGCAGGTGAGCTGTTGCTGGGCACTTGGCAGGGCATCTACCTGTGGGAGCATAGGCACCATGCCGGCGTTCGTGAGGTCATCGTGCACTTGGCCTGAGCATCGATGCACTGACACGATCCATCATCGCTAAAACATCTTGCGGCGACCTCGTGCCACAAGACCCTGACTATGAACCTGCCAGTCTATTGCTGGAGTGTATCCAGGGTGGGTAGGTGCAACTGTTGAAGCTTGATCCCCCAGCTACGCCTTAGCAGCCATTGGGGTAACATTAGATTCCTTCTGCTGGTTTTCGCTCCCAATATCCAACAATATTTCGGGGTTGCCTTTGCAGGCAGCTATCAGCATATCTTTGTTTTTAGACAACAACAGACCGATATTTTCCGAATCAAGCTCGCTAATACCTGCAATATGCTTGCCCAGAAACAAGCTGAAATTCTCTGCCAGCTCTAACATCTTGTCATGGGCGTCAGCATCTTTTTTGTTATCAAACATGGCGTCATCCCGATCGCATTTCCACAT
Source organism: uncultured Gammaproteobacteria bacterium (assembly GCA_963700715.1). Taxonomy (GTDB): domain Bacteria; phylum Pseudomonadota; class Gammaproteobacteria; order Pseudomonadales; family Halieaceae; genus JARRPM01. Next base: position 44,645 of record CAVOYP010000002.1, on the reverse strand, counting down.
TGCTACTACGGCCACAGGTCACCTCGTGTGTAGGTTGTTGGTTTCTGACTATTACTGTATATATGTACAGTATAATTGGCAAGGGATTTATTGGGGAAGAGGCAACATAGCTTCCAAGGCGACCTGAATGGCGACTTGGATACTGAGGAGATATGGGAGACTCGGGAGTTTAATGGCGGGCAACGCATTGTTGTCATGGGCTGGCTTGGCTATTCTAAAGGCTGACCGGCCGCTCATTGCTCGAAATGGAAGCTACTATGAGAATCAGGCGGCTTTATTAACTGATAGTAGAGGACACACAGATTATGTCCAAATTCACTGCAATCGTTACGATTTTGCTCGGCATTCTTTTCGCACCTGCATCGAACGCCGATTCCGCGCTCGAAGAACTTGATGCGGCGAACAAAGCATTCGCGAAGGCTCTAATGGCCGGTGACGTTGACTCGCTGGTCAACGATTACACCGACGATGGTTGTGTCATTGCGCCAATGGCTGGTGAAATGTGTGGTAAGGAATCGATCCGAGCCTTCTGGGAATCAGTAATAGCAACTAACCCGAAGAAGGTCGAGATAATTACCGAAAAGGCGGGAAGCGAAGGAGATCTGGCTTTCGCCACTGGCCAGCTTCTCATCACCGATGCTGAATCGGCAGTCCACAAAAACCGTTTTGCATTGGTGTTTATAAAGGTTGGAGGTCTGTGGAAGCTCCGAGTGGATTCATGGAATCCCCAATAATCCGGAAAAAGGGGACGAAAAGGGGACGCATTTATTTTAAGCAGTGCACTAAAAAATTTAGCCTGATAGGCATGAGTCCTATGCATATTTAAAATAGATGCGCCCGCTTTTCCTCGGGCTAGATGCCTCGCAATATTCCGGTCTAAATGCCTGACGCAACGTTTTCAGTGACGCCTTTGAAGAACTCATAGATTCCGGTTTCGCTCATGCGCCTAGCGTTAGCGAGTTCCCCAGCCTTGGTGATATACAAGACTTTGCCGTCTGCAGAGAGAACTACCGCGGCGGGAATGCCCGTCTTGATTGGATTGCCATAGGTATCCGCAAGGTCCTGGTTCCGGTCGAAGTTGCCGACATCTACTTTGACTACCTTGAACGACTTCGCTACCAGCTCCGCGCTTTGCCCCTCTTGAAGAGCAATATCCAGCGCGCGGCAGTCTCCGCACCAGTTTGCACCAAACAAGATGAGTACCGGAAGGCCACTAGACTTCGCGTCAGTCAGCGCGCTTTTAACGTCTGCCTCTGCGTCAGCAGATTCGTCGTAGGCGGGCGGCGCTGCCAGAACGGCCGCAGTAAAACCCGCCAACAGATAGAGGATGAGTATTCGCATGTGGACTCCTGTTAGCATCCAACAGTGGCGAGTAGGACACAACCGTATAACAATGCTCCGCCCAACACCAGCTGCTTCAGCTTTCAAGGGGCAATTGATCATCCAGTGCGAACCTGTCATCCATTTCAGGCGACGCATCGCCGCTTTTCCGCAGCAGCGCTAAAAGTCCGGGCGCTATAAGGACTCACGCGCGCGCTGGCGGATATACCAGTAGATCTGTTCCACCTGGCGGTCATCGAGCTCATCGAACCGTGGCATGCCCCTGGCTTGCAGCTGGCCGGAACGCAGCATGGTAGCGAAAGAATCCAGATCCGCGGCCACAGCGGACGCGCGCAGGTCGGGTGCGCCACCGGCGGATATCGCTGCGAAACCGTGGCATCCCAGGCATCGTGGAAGGTACAGGTCCTGACCCGCGCTGGCCTGGGCCGTATCGATGGCCTGATCTTTTTTATCAACGATTACGAGCTCGGTTTTTGGGGCCGCAGTGGGTGGCGGTTCCGCCTTCCCTTCCAGGGAAAACACCAGCAGGCGGCGGGGGTGGGCTCCGTAGGCCCAGCCGTGCTGTGCCATGGCCGAGGAGCCTATATAGCTGACACCGCCCCAGCCTGCCAGTACCGCGACGTACTGCCTGTTGTTGACGGCATAGGTAATCGGTGGCGCTACGATGCCCACGCCGGCATCAAAGCTCCACAGGAGCCTGCCCGTATCCGCCTGGTAGGCGTGCAGGTAGCCGCTGCTGGTGCCCTGGAAAACCAGGTTGCCCGCGCTGGTGACCGTGCCGCCATTCTGGAAACCTGGCAGGTCAACTTTCCACACGGTTTTTTGCCTCCGCGGGTCCCATCCGAGCAGGGCGCTCGACACGTCGCCAGCGGTGATATCACCGCGGTAGGGTTGGAACCCTGTATTCATCTGGAAGTCTTCCGCACGCCAGCGCTCGCTGTCGATACCGCGTTTGTCGTATTCCCCGGCCATTTCCTGGTAGGGTATATACACCAGCCCGGTGTCCGGGTTGTAGGACATGGGTTGCCAGTTGTGCGCCCCGAGGAAACTGGGGTAGATAACGCTCACCCCGTCGGTTGACCGGGCCTCCGGCGTTTCTATGGGGCGGCCGGTTTTCATGTCCACCCGCTCGGCCCAGGTCACCTTGCCGAACTTTTCCGCCCCCAGCAGGCGGCCGTCCTCCCGGTCCAGCACGTAGAAGAAGCCGTTCTTGGGCGCGTGCATGATCACAGGGCGCACTTTGCCGTCCCATTCGATATCGGCCAACACGATGTCCATGGCGGAGTTGTAGTCCCAGTTCTCGCCGGGGGTGGTCTGGTAGTGCCAGACGTATTCGCCCGTGTCCGCGTCCAGCGCCAGGATGCTGCACAGGAACAGGTTGTCTCCGCCGCCCGGGCTGCGCACCTGCTGGTTCCATGGTGAACCATTGCCTGTGCCGAGGTAGACCCGGTTGTACCGGGGGTCGTAGGTGATGGCGTTCCACACCGTGCCGCCCCCACCGTGCTTCCACCACTCGCCGCGCCAGCTGCCCGCCGCTTCCTTCAGCGCCTCTGACTCGAAGCCGTCGGCCGGCTTCCCCGGAACCGTGTAGGTGCGCCACTTCTGTTCGCCGGTGGCGGTGTCATAGGCGGTGACGTAGCCGCGTACAGCCCCCGCTTCTGCACCGCCGTGGCCGATGATGACCAGGTCGTTGAAGGCGCGCGGTGCGCCGGTGATATAGCGGGTTTCATCCAGCGGAAACGTCTGTACAGACCAGGCTTCCTCGCCGCTGCTCGCGTCCAGTGCGATCAGCCTGCCGTCAAAGGTTGCGACATAAACTCTGCCCTTCCAAAACGCCAGCCCACGGTTGGCGCCCCAGTTGAAGCGCAAGTGCTTGCGGTTGGCCAGACGCTTTATGACCTCCGGGTCATAGCGCCACAGGAGTTTGCCGCTGTCGGCATCGACCGCCATCACCACCGATTGGGATGCGGTGAAGTACATCACCCCATCCACCACCAGGGGTGTTGCATTGAGTGCCCTGGAGTCGGGCATGTCGAGGTACCAGTCGAGGCGCAATCGATCAAGATTCTTGTCGTTGATCTGCATGAGCGGACTGTAGCGCTGCTCGCTGTAGCTTCGCCCGTATGCCCGCCAGTCGCCACCCTGGTCAGCGGCGGCAATGGCCGCGTTGTCTATGACAAGCGCTGCGGACAGCTGTGTGGAAAAAAGCAGCAATGCTGCGGGCAGGAGTTGAGTGAGGCGGGCCATATGCTTCCCCTTTTTGCATTAATCTTATTAGCTATCCCTTACAGGTGTAGTACAGGTTCGCGTTGAGCTCAAGTTTCGACAGGGCATGCTCCCGGCAATGTTCACGGCTCCCGGGCCGATGGTTTACAGCTGCGGCACTTCCGCAAGGTTGATGGGCAGTTCCGCACGACCGATGCGGACGGCGCGGTCCAGCAGGGTCGCCTCGGCACTCTCAACGCCTATCATGATGATGAAGTGCTGGTCGCGCATACGCTACAGACAGTTAGCGGGCCAGGCCATCGAGGTCCTGCAGTGGCAGGTCCATGCCGGCCGCCTCGGCGGCCACCTTTAAATCCTGCGCCGTCGGTACGGGGTCATAGGATTCTTCCCGCGCCAGATCCGAAGTATAAGAAATATTAACGCCCTGCTGAAAGTAGATCCCCCGCTGATTCTGTCGACGTGGCACCCTTCAGACAAGGTAAGGGGAGTCCAGTGCGGCCTTGATGACCGCTTTCGTTTGGGGAGGAGACAGAATTGGGGATTCGACCTGACGACAGCTAACGACGCACAAGAGACGGATTTGGCTATACTGGGGCAAGAGGTCGCTTTTTACTCAAAGGAGACAGTCCAGTGAAAAGGTCTGTTTCGTTCTTCAATAGACTTAGTCTCTATATCTAGCTGTTACTGAGCGCTATGAAGATCGAGTGAACCCGCAAGGCCCTAACCGTGTATACTGCGTAGATGGCCTCAAGTCGGCGATACAATGAAGAGTAAAATGATTGTCCGCAATTGAGCTCCTGATGATTGGATTCACCATGATCCTGGCGACCGGGCTGGTGCGCTGCCTGGAGGGCCTTTATCATGCAATGATGAGCCCGCAGAGTTATTGGATACCCCAGGTATTGCTGTGGAGCACCTTTCTTTATGGTGTCAGTTTCCTGTGGTCGTTCATGGACAATCTTTCGGATCCCACCCCCTCCTATTTGTTCTACGCAAGTTCGATATCTTTTGCGTCTCTTTTCTTCTTGCGGGCGCACATTCTCGCAACCAAAGACGCTGCTCAGGTCAAAGACTGGCTTCTCCATTTCCAGGAATCGGCGCGGCCCTATTTCGCTATTGCGGCTCTGACTTCACTCTCCTCGATCGCGACTGCTCGGTTTGCGGGGGAGTCCACTGGATTTGACGCTGTGAGTATCCCCTTTTGGTTGGCCGTAGTGCTCAATGCGACTGGCGCGATCTTCGACAATACCTGGTTCCGAGGCGTCGTCGCCGTCATAAATATTATGACTGTCGTCATCGCAAGTTATGTCCTATTTACTAACGATATGATCTAGGTCTGGTCCTAAAATATTTGTCAGCAATGAGTGTTATGTTATTTCGTTCTCCCTACAGCGAGTCAGTAACAAGTCAAGGCACACGGACGCCAAAAACGCTGCGCGGTCTTGCCACCGGTGCTTGAAGCGTTATGTGACTGACTTCCGCTTTCACCTCGAAGCGGGCATCAGTAGACGTGGCATTCTGGCCTCGGTATTTTACGTGTGTTTAGCCGCCAATCTCCAGCCGCGCTAGATGAGATCGTTTGAGAAGAGTAGGTAGCTCCCCAGAATAACCAGTATCAGGTGTGTGACGGCAACGGTGCCTCTGACCGAGATCTTCTTGGAGATAGCACCTGTCGCGTTAAGTCCAGCCCCTAACCAAAAGGGGATACTCTGAGCGTCGAATCCCGTGGAATCGTTGCTACTCCAAGCGGCTATAAGTGAACACACTGAGGTCAGGAAAGCTACGACAAAATAAGGTCGCGCCGATTTATCAAAATGGTCAGCCCAATCCTCTACCAGCGCTGGGTCGTTTGTGGCTAAGATGTGCGCTCGTAGAACAAAAGTGGCGGCAATCGCTATAGTTGACGCGTATAAGGGGTAGGAAGGATCTTCCGAAAGGTTGTTCTTGTAGGCCCACAAGAAGTTGGCTCCATAAATAAATGTGGACCACAACAACACCTGGGGTATCCAATATCTACGCGGGCTCATCATCGCGTGATAAAGTCCATCAACACACCGAACCAACCCAGTCGCAAGGACCATTGTCATTCCGATTAAGAGAAGCTCAGCTTCAGACATTATTCCACCGTGTTATTGTTGGTCATCCAGCAAGCATACTCCGATGTCTACTAATAGGTGACACAAAACTGGAGCCAGCAGGCAGTTCGAGGCAAAGCCTCAGGCGAACCCTGCCACCCCGGCCGCTATAAGAGACCCCCTCTGAATTCGTGCGCAACCCAGTTTCCACGGTTCAAAAAAGTATGGGGGATACCGGGGGAAGAAACTCGCAATATACCCGTCGAACCTGACGACTCGACGACACTCCACCCGCTGCGACCTCTTATGAATGTGCAGATCGCCCCGAGGTCGACTACTCTGTTTTGCTGTAAGCTGATTATCCGACATAGGAGAGCCGTAAATGTCACAGCCTGGATACCTGATTGCACAGATCAATGTAAAGGATTACCCCCAATACATAAACGAGTACGGCGTTCCCGTATTTGCTCTGGGGTCTGAGCACGGTGCTGACTTTCTGGTGGCAACGCCGGACGCCAAAACTTTGGAGGGTGAGTGGTCAGGTAACTGGACTGTCGTTATCCGATTTCCTACAGCGGAGTCTGCGCTCACCTTCTACAACTCCTCCGAGTATGCCCCGCTTCGAGAGGCGCGAATGAATAAGCTTTCAAACGGAGGAAATCTGGTTATAGCCGAGGGATTCGATTCAAGTGTTATCCCGGCAGTGGCTCGAGGACTGCCGGGGTAGCGAACAGTCCTTGGGCGTCAAAGACAGGGCTGATAATGGCCGTGGGGAACTCAGGTCAGCAGAGAAGATTGCGGTCCCCAAAAGTAGAATTTTCTCGTAATCTATACGCAGGAGATTCTGCATGAAAAAGTCACGATTCACGGACGGCCAGATCCTGGCCATCCTTAAACAGGCTGAGAACGGTGTCCCGGTTCCTGAGCTGTGCCGAGAGCACGGCGTAAGCAGCGCCACCTTCTACAAGTGGAGAGCGAAATACGGCGGCATGGACGCCTCACTGATGGCCCGGCTCAAGGCGCTGGAGGATGAGAACCGCCGCCTGAAGAAGATGTACGCTGAGGAGCGGCTGAAGGCGGAAATCGTCCAGGAGGCGCTCGCAAAAAAGTGGTAAGGCCATCCCGCCGCCGGGAGATGGCCAAGAAAGCAGTTGAGGAGCGCCAGGTGCCAATTCGGCTCGCATGTGTTGCCTTTGGTATCAGCGAGACCTGCTATCGCTACCAGGCCAAGCTGAGCGATGAAAACGCCGAGATAGCCGACTGGCTATTACGGATCACTCACAATCAGCGCAACTGGGGATTCGGATTGTGCTATCTGTATCTACGCAACGTAAAGGGCTTCGGCTGGAACCACAAGCGCGTGTACCGGATCTACCGCGAATTGGAGTTGAACCTGCGCATCAAGCCCAAAAAACGGTTGAACAGGGAAAGGCCAGAGCCGTTAGCGGTGCCATGTGGTATCAATGACTGCTGGTCCATGGATTTTATGCACGACCAACTGGCCGATGGTCGCAGCTTCCGACTGTTTAACGTGATCGACGACTACAACCGGGAGGGATTGGGTATCGAAGTGGATCTATCGTTGCCATCGCTACGTGTGATCCGGGCCCTGGACCAAATCATTGAATGGCGGGGTAAACCCTCGATGATTCGCTGCGATAACGGTCCGGAATACGTCAGTCAATCCCTGGCCGACTGGGCGGAAAACCGAGGTATACGCCTGGAGTTTATACAGCCGGGCCAGCCTCAGCAAAATGCCTACGTGGAGCGTTACAACCGAACCGTGCGTTACGATTGGCTGGCCCATTACCTCTTTGATTCCATCGAGGAAGTCCAGGCATTCGCGACTAACTGGTTGTGGACTTACAATCACGAACGGCCGAATATGGCCTTGGGAGGATTTACCCCGAAACAGAAGTTGGCCATGGCGGCCTAGCCTCTACTTTTGTGTTCCGCACCCACTGACTATAAGTCTGCAGGTCCAGGCCAAAACCCCACCCATAGTCGGATGGTCTAACTACCTATAACTCTATGATTATTATCAAAAATGGTGGGCCCAGACGGACTTGAACGGCAGCGGCCGACCGTCTTCGACCTGCCGATTATGAGGAACTCGGAGAGGGCCGAACGTGGGCGGTAAGCGGAAGAAAGGTAACGGATCTTTCTCCGGGTGTCACGGTCGGTAACCGAAACCGAGCGTATGCCGAACCTCGATGGGGTCGATTTGTGTGGTGGGTGGCAGCGAGTCGAAGATTGGTAACCACTTTTTGAAACGGAACACCGAACCCGTTCCGAACTGCTAACAACCTGATTCTGCAGATGAATTGCCGATTCGTCAGGCACAGGTTGTCTGTAATCTATTCAAACTTGGCAGTCATCTCGGCAAGGCTGAACGCTATAGGAACCTCGGACCAGGTGCGCTCAGTGAAAGAAGTAGGGCGGTTGCTTGAACGTCGACGCACAATTTCTGTGATCTGGAGAAGTTAACTTGGCGAAACCGATGGTCGTATAAGCTAACCTAAAAGCCGGCCCAATCGATATTGGCTGATCGTATTCAACACACGTTAGAATGTGCACCGAGATATCTCGTCGTTTGATGCTTTAGATGCCCGGCCGTCAGCGAGGCAACATCGAAGACTAATCAGGGAGAAACGGAAAATGAGAGCACTTAACAACAAACTTTCTATCACTGGTCTGTGCGGTGGCATCTTTATAAGCTTGCTAGTGGGTTGCTCGGGCAATGACGACCCCATTGCCTCTGCCGAAAAGTCTGCCGATAAGGCGGGTATTTCCGGGCCAGGTATTGTCGAAACGAAGAAAATCGCAGAGGATGGTTTCCTCTACGGTTTGCCGATTGTAATGAACTACGCGGTGATGAACGAATTCGTGCTGGACAAGAATTCGGGTCAGTACAAAGCTCCGTTCAATACGGTGTTCAACGAAACCCGCGTCTTTACCTACAAGGATACGGCAGTAGTCACGCCCAATGCGGACACGCCATATTCGATGATATGGCTGGATCTACGCGCGGAGCCCATGGTGATCTCGGTGCCGGCAGTGCCGAAAGAGCGGTACTACTCGCTGCAGTTAATTGATGGCAACACCTATAACTATGGCTACATTGGCAGTCGAACAACGGGCCCCGAAGCAGGCAGTTATCTCGTTGTCGGTCCAGACTGGAAAGGTGACAAACCTGCAGGAATTGAGAAGGTGTTTCAATCTTCAACACCTTTCTCGCTCACCGTTATCCGCACCCAGCTATTTAACCCCGATGACATGCAGAACGTTATAGAGGTGCAGGCAGGTTACAAGGTGCAGCCACTTTCAGCCTTCCTGAACCAGCCCGCGCCACCCGCCGCAGCGAAGATTGACTTCGTCCCGGCCACCACGAAGGGGATCAAGGAGAATTTCTTCACCTATCTCGATGCCGCCCTCGAGTTCGTGCCGGTCACGCCGGAGAACAAGGAAATCCGCGACAGACTTGCCAGTGTAGGCATCGGTCCGGGAAAGACCATTGATTTGAAGGCTCTCTCGCCGGAACATAGAGAAGCCCTCAAAGCTGTCGCCCTGTTGTCGATGAAGGAAGGCGACGACAAAGTGAAGACCTATCTCGATTCGGGAATGGATAATATCAACGGCTGGAAGTTGGGCGCACTCTTTGGCGACAGCTCATTCTATGCAGGTGATTGGCTGAAGCGCTCCGCCGCCGCCATGGGCGGTATCTACGGTAACGATGCCGAAGAAGCCGTGTATCCCATGACTCGCACGGACGCGAAGGGTGAGACGCTCGATGGCAGCAAGCACAACTATACACTGACCTTCCCGGCCGGCGAACTGCCTCCCGTTAACGCGTTCTGGTCGGTGACCATGTACGACGGCAAGACCCAGCTCCTGATCGAGAATCCCATCGGGCGCAACCTGATCAACTCACCCATGCTGCCGGACATGACGAAGAACGCTGACGGCTCGCTAACGATCTACATACAGAAGGACTCGCCAGGCAAGGATAAGGAATCCAATTGGCTACCGGCGCCGAACGGCCCGATCTATCTCGTCATGCGCCTGTATTGGCCGAAGACCGACGCGCCTTCCATCCTGCCTGTCGGCAAAGGCACCTGGAGTCCACCGGGAGTTCAACGGGCGGACTGAAAACCAAGGCAGTAGTCGAGACAGGCCAAGGTGGACCCAAAAGGTGGAATAGCAGACTCCTCCAGCGTTTCTCTTGCCCGAATGGAAAAGTAATTACTGAATGTAGATTAGGATTTCACATCTACTTTACTCAATTGGAGAAGAAGTAATGAAAAAGTTAACCTCACTTGGGACGGCGGCAGTCGTAGTAGTCCTGGCCTTCCTGGCCACTCCAGTCTCTGCACAAAACCCGACACCGGACCTGACTGCCGATGAGGTGCAGGCCAATTCACAAGAAGCCATCCTTTATGGGCTGCCCTTGGTGATGCTCTACAGCATCATGAACGAATATGCCATCAACAAAGACTCTGACCAGTTCAAAGCGCCGTTCAACCAGATCAAGAATGAACCCAGGGTTTACACACCTGCGGATACCGCGATAATCACTCCCAACAGCGACACCCCCTACTCATTTGCATGGCTTGACCTGCGTGCCGAGCCGGTGGTGCTGTGTGTGCCGGAGATGTCTAAAGACCGATACTATTCCGTGATGCTCACGTCGCAATATACCTTCAATTTTGGCTATATCGGCAGTCGCGCAACCGGCAACGGTGCCGGGTGTTATGCGATCGCCGGGCCAGGCTGGACAGACAGCACCCCAAAGGGCATCGAGAAAGTTTTTGTGGCCGGGACAGACTTCGCGCTCGCAACCTACCGCACCCAGCTCTTTAATCCAGCCGATATCGATAATGTGAAGGCGATTCAGGATAAGTACTCTGTACAGCCTTTGTCAGCATTTCTCGGTCAACCGGCGCCCGCACCGGCACCAGTGATCGACTGGCCTGACATAACCAAAGCCATGGAGAAAGCGGATCCGTTCTCGTACCTCGCATTCATCCTCCAGTTTGCCCCGGCGACGGGTCCGGCAGCCGTGGAAGTTCCGCTGCGGGAGAAACTTGCCCGTATCGGCATCGAGGCTGGCAAGCCCTTCCCAACGGTTGCACTGACCGCTGCCGATAAAGCAGCGATGACTGCGGGCATCCAGCAAGCGGAGCCGCTGATAAAAGCCAAGATCGCGACATTGGGCGAACAAGTCAACGGCTGGGTGAACTCCCATTCGCTGCGCCTGGACCGAAGTGGTTATGACGGCGACTGGGCGCAGCGCTCGGCCGTGGCAGTCGCAGGCATACTCGCCAACGATGCAGTGGAAGCGTCCTACGCGTTCACCCGGGAAGATAAAGATGGCGTTAAACTCGATGGATCCAAAGCAAACTATACGTTGACCTTCCCCGCCGGAGAATTGCCGCCGGTCAATGCGTTCTGGTCCGTCACCATGTATGACGGTACTACCCAGCTGCTCATTCAGAATCCTATCAATCGCTACCTGATCAATTCACCGATGATGCCCGAGCTCAAGAAAAATGCCGACGGGTCATTGACCTTGTTCATCCAGAATGAAGAACCAACCGATCCAATACAGAAGGCCAACTGGTTGCCTGCCCCCAATGGGCCTATATACCTCGTTCTGCGTATGTACTGGCCGAAGGAAGCGGTGCTGAATGGCAGCTGGGAGCCGCCGGGCATCGAGTTGGTGAAAAAATAGTACGTGTGGGTGGCGAAATGTTAATTTGTCAATGATATCAGAGACTTGATAGTTGCTGCCCAGCGGGGACTCTACTACTCTCGGCTGGCATGAAAGACGCCATATTCCTAATTTTTCAGTTGCTCACCGCCATCGTCAAGCTGATCCAACCCGGTTGCAGCCGCTCGGTCATCACTGAAAATCTGCTATTGAAACAGCAACTGATCATTCACAGACGGGCCCGCCAGTGCGTACCGAATCTCACCACCTGGGATCGCACCGTTCTCGGCTTCCTATCGCTCTTCCTAAACCCACGGCGAATGGCCAGGTCGGCGATCATCATCAAACCGTCCAGCCTGCTCCGTTTTCACAATGCATTGAAGAAACGCAAGTATCGTCTGCTCTATTCACCAAGAGGAGGCAAGAAGCCAGGGCCAAAGGGACCATCAAAGGAAGTTATCAATGCTATTGTTGAGATGAAGCAGCGAAACCCCCGATTCGGTTGTCCTCGGATAGCACAGCAGATCAACGCGGCATTCGGTATTGATCTGGATAAGGACACTGTTCGGCGCATTCTTGTCGTTCACTACAAACCAGACCCCGCTAACCGTGGGCGTTCTTGGCTCGCAACCCTAGGTCACGCAAAGGATAGTTTGTGGAGTGTTGATCTATTTCGTTGCGAGTCTATTCTGCTGAAAAGTCATTGGGTAATGGTCATCATGGACCAATACTCCCGCAGGATTATCGGTTCCGCAGTCCATACTGGAAATGTTGATGGACTCGCACTCTGCTGAATGTTCAATGACGCTACTTCCAGGCAGGTCTGGTCAAAACGGATCAGCTCCGATAACGATCCACTGTTCCAATATCATAGATGGGAAGCGAATCTACGAGTGCTCGACATCGAGGAGATAAAGTCTTTACCACATGTGCCGATGTCGCATCCGTTTGTGGAGCGATTGATCGGCAGTGTCCGGAGAGAGCTGTTGGATAAGACTTTGTTCTGGACTGCGACGGATCTGGAGAACAAGCTTCGAGACTATCAGACCTATTACAACGAGCCCCGATGCCATGCTGGCCGGGGTGGCGCGACTCCAGTGAGTTCAGACTCCGGAAAAGTCGTTGGTATAAACAGCTACCGGTGGAAGAAGCATTGTCGCGGTCTATATCAGTTACCAGTGGCAGCGTGAAATTGGAATTCGCCATGGACAGGTTCGTCGAGTGCGTCGTGTTGTTTGGTGATTTCCGGGGGATATCAAGGGTAAGGTCAATGACGTCAGGGCACATTTTTGCCAAACCGAGAATCTATCCGGGGCACTCAAAATTTACACGCAACCCTGTAATTGATCTCCAAAAAAAGTATGGGCCCCAGGGGGGGGGATAAGAACTCCGAATATACCCGTCGGGTTGGTTGTTGGTTTCTTTCCGGGCGCAAAAGATTCTTTCGTCGATTTGCCTTTTTATACGCACGTTGCTGCAGGCCTGCTATCTTTATAAAGTGTCCATACTGATGGAGTCAAATCATGGAGCAGCCAGTTCAGGTATTCATGGATTATGCAGCGGCTTTTGAGAAAACCTATGTGGATGACGATTGGTCGCGCCTTACTCCCTTTTTCCACGAGGATGCTCGCTACGAAGTGCGTGGTGGGCCCATGGCTTGTGAGATCAGTGGCCGCGAGGCGATATTCAGAGGATTTAAGAAATCCATTGATGGTTTGGACCGGCGTTTTGATGAGCGAGTCATCGAAATATCGGATGGCCCGCATGTAACCAAGAAAACCGACGGGGCGGAAGTGAGCATCGGCTGGTTAGCAACTTATCGTCGGGACGACGCTCCCAAGATCGGTATCCCGGGACGTTCCGTACTCTCGGTGGTGGATGGACGTATCGCTGCATTGAGGGATGAATATGACGACGCAGCTATGGCGCCCGTGGGAGCTTGGTTGCAGCAATATGGCGCAGACCTTGATGGCTCTTATGTTTGATCGGATCACCCACCGACTATAGGTCTGCAGGTGCAGGCCAAATCCCCACCCATAGTCGGATGGTCTAACTATCTATAACTCTATGATTCTTATCAAAAATGGTGGGCCCAGAAGGACTTGAACGGTAGCGGCCGACCGTCTTCGACCTGCCGATTATGAGCAGCTCGGAGAGGGCCGAACATGGGGAGTAAGCAGAAGAAAGGTAAGGGGTTTCTCTGGTGCAGTGGGGCAGGGTAACCGAAACCGAGCGTATGCCGAACCGGGTTGGTGGCGGTTTCCTGGATGGCTGGTAGTAACTCGAAGAAGGGTAACGGCTTTTCGAAACCGAACTCCGAGCCAGGGCCGAGCCGCTAATACTGTAGCTCTACTCATGAACTAGAAATTCGCCATGCACATGCGCCGGGGACGAGCGATCCTTTTTCAAAAATATCAGACGCCTCTAGCGAGCTTCTGTTGGTAAAGTAAAGGAGGAAGCCATTCACGGATAGAGTTTTTGGTAGGGACAGGGCGCCTCAGTCCGGGGATGCCAATCTCGGTGTGCCCAATACCCAGACAAGACCGATCACCCACCCTTGCTGCTTGACGTCATAAACGAACGCGTCCTGTTGATAGTCAACGTCAAAAACGCGGTAGCCTGCAGACGCCACGACGGTGTCAAAAATTTGGTAGCCGATGTGTCCAGACAAATCATAGAAGCTGTCAGAGCCACCACTTGCGCCTCCCGCGCCAAACAGTCCTGAGAGGTAAAACGGAGAATCTCCAAGGCGAAATTTTGTATCCACCCCTAAAACCGGATCTATCCATGATTCAGAATTATGAATGCTTACCTGTTCGGGCGAGCCTGAACTCAGTGTCAGGTGAGTCTCAACTTGCCAGTAACGCAACCCGCCGACGATGTTGATGATGGCATTTTTCGAGCTATAGACCTCGTAGGTATAGCTCGCTGTGACCATCGAATTCTTCAGCGCCGCCTTGTACGGAAATCCGTACTCTGCATCCGTATCGCTGTCTTGCAGCACGTCCGAGTAGAAGACGTCGAACAACACACCTTGTCGCTGTTTCTTCGCTTCGAACAGCAACATGAAACTGGCCTCTGTATGACTGATTGCATCTATCGCGGAAACGTCTATTTCCCGCGCCGAGACACCGGGTGCCGGGGTTAAGTGACCTTCTGCACCGGCGAACCAGACATAGGGCGCGAGCAAAAACTGCCAATCATCAGCTGCTGCAGCCGTAATCGGCACTGCAGATGCCAGAACGCCACAGCCGAACGCCAACCTCATCAGATATCCTTGAGTGATCATAGTGTAACTTTGGTACTCGGTTGGACTCAGGTCAAGTGACTGATATCAATGGAGTTGCCTGGGCGATCAGGCAGAATCCCAACGTTTGCCTGTTGTAATCTCGACTGAACTTCGCATTAATCCCTGCATATGAGAAATTCGATCGTTTATGCAGAGTGCTCCTCGGTAATACGTATAGTAAAGGGTTCTACCCCACTTCAACGGAGGGTTCTAAAACGGCTGAATACTCAAGATGGTACTGCCAAATTAACTCGCCATAATTGCCAGAATCGGCGGATGAATACCTAAAAACGCCATAGATTCCCGCTTGAAATCATCAGCTATTCCGTTTGGCTGTACTTTAGCATCAACTTGAGTCATCGAGATATCGAAGATCTTCTGGCTGAGCGGGGCATAACCGTCAGTCGAGAAGCTATCCAACTTTGGTGTATCAAATTCGAAGTCATTTATACCCGACGCTTGAAACGAATCCACCGATGCTATGGCGACACCTTCTTCATCGATGAAGTCTTCGTCAGGATCAATGGCAAGCAGCACTTCCTGTGGAGGGCTGTTGACCAGGACGGAGAAGTGGTCGATGTATTTCTTCAGATCAAACGGGATGGGGCTGCTGCTAAGCGCTTCTTCAGGCGTCTGTTAAGATCTCATGGCAGCGAACCCAGGAAGATCGTGACCGATAAATTGCGCAGCTATGGAGTTGCACATCGGGAACTGATTCCTGAGACGATCCATAGTACAGAGCAGTATGAAAATAACCGGGCGGAGCAAGCACACGAGGCGACCAGGGTCCGGGGGCGAGGAATGCGCAAGTTCAAATCTATACGGCAGGCACAGCGATTCATCACGGCTCGTGCCGCTGTTAGTAATCTATTCAATCTTGGCAGGCATCTGGTCAGGGCCGAACAATATAGGAACCTAAGGACTGGTGCGTTCAGTGAATGGAGTAGGGCAGTTGCCTGAGATCAGGTCGCAGATTTCTGCTGTTGGGAGACATTAACTTGCCAATACCGACGACACCGCTTTCGAACCAGCGAGCGTATATTGTGGGTTTGGCTCTATCGGATATGGCCAGATTGCCTTCGGACGTTGGCAATCTTCAAGCCAGACACTCTGACGCCTAAGTTGTTGAACCGCTGCCGCGTAATAGGGGCACTGACTGTAGGCGTCCCGTGTTCCTTGCCATACTTGCGCAAGTCCCTCGCACACGGCGCAGATACCATGAGTAAATTGACCACACGCATAGTCCGCTATGGCGGTGCGATGTTTGACCACAACGAAGTCAATGCGGTCAATGCCGTATTGTCAGACCCCATGGGGTTAGTGCCCGGCAAACAGGTGTGTGCGTTCGAAAGACGGGTGGCCGACTTCATGGGTAAGCGCCACGGCGTGATGGTGAACTCGGGCTCCTCCGCCCTGCTGATCGCCATGCGCCTCGCAAGCCTGCCCCAGGGTTCGGAGGTGATCACGCCAGCACTCACGTTCTCCACCGATGTGGCCAGTATCTACCAGGCCGGATACACTCCAGTGTTCGTGGACGTTGGGCTCGCCGACTACCAAATCCTGGTGGAGCGCATTGAGGATGTCGTCACGGCGCAGACCAGGGCAATCCTGATTCCGGACCTGATCGGCGGCATCTGTGACTGGGATGCTGTGCGGGCAATTGCCGACCGGCACCAATTATTATTGATCCACGACAGCGCGGATACCCTGGGCGGCACCCTGCGCGGTCGCAAGACAGCTACCCGGGCTGACATCTCCATTACCAGCTTTTCAATCTTTCATATCATTACAGCCCTGGGCAACGGCGGAATGGTGTTCTTCGATGACGACCAATACCTGGACCGCGCGTTGGCGCTGCGAGCCTGGGGTCGCTCTTCTGAGAAGTATATGTTCGGTACGAAGATTGCGGAGAGCGATGGGCGTTTCCTGGAAACCCTGGACGGCCTCGACTACGACTCCCTGTTCATTTTTGAGGACCTCGCCTATGGCTTTATCCCTAATGAAGCCGGTGCCGCCTTCGGAATAGCGCAAATGAATAAGATTGATACGCTCTGGCAGCTCCGCAATCGCAACTTCCAGTCGTATTACACCTTTTTCGAGCGACATCCGGAGCTGTTTATTACCCCGACCACATTGCCCGAAACAGAGACCACATGGATCTGCTATCCAATACAACTGCGCCCGGAGACCGGCTGGAGCCGCAAGGCACTGCAGATTCACCTGGAAGACAGCGGTGTTTTCTCCCGGGTCATTTTCTCCGGAAACATCACCCGACATCCCATGCTGCGCGGCAGGCAGTACCGTGTTCACCCCGCCGGACTGGGCAACTGTGACCAGATAATGGAGTTCGGCATCATGCTGCCCTGCCATCCCACCATGAGCGAGGAGGACTGCCACTACGTGCAGCAGGTGCTGACAGAGTTCATCGACGCGGATGGCGCACCCCGGCCCCTTTGTGGGGAGACGGCATGAACGGGAAGGCCTGCGCTGGCCGGGTGGCTCTTGTCACCGGCGCCAGCAAAGGCGGTTGTGGCACCGCTATCGCCCTGCGGCTGGCCGCCGAGGGTGCCCGCGTAGCCATTACCGCTCGTAGCCCCGACGGCCTCGAGCGCACCCGCAGCGCAATTGAAGCGCAGGGCGGCGAGGTGTTTGCGCTGGCCTGCGATCTCGCGGACCCACAGCAGCGGGAGTCGCTGGTAGCGGCCGTAGAGACGCGGCTCGGCGGCATCGACATCCTGGTGAATAACGCGGCGGCTGGTGGCTACAAACCCTTTGAGGAGTGGACCTTGGTGGAGCTGGAGGCCATGCAGCAGGTTAACGTTTGGGCGCCCTGGCGACTGGCCCAGCAGGCCCTGCCTGGGATGCGCGAACGCGGTCGCGGCTGGATACTCAACCTGACCAGCTCGGTGGCGGAACTGCCCGCCGGCCCGCCCTTTTCCAGAACGCCGCCAGCCCAGGCTGGCAGTGCTTACGGCGCGAGTAAGGCGGCCCTGAATCGCATGACGGTCGCCCTGGCCGCGGAAACCGAAGGTACGGGCATCGCAGTGAATGCCCTTACCCCGCAAGCCGCAGTGCTGACCCCTGAACTGGCCAAACTGCGCGACGCCGGGCATATGGATGCGGATTTTTTCGAGCCGATGGAGACCCTGGTGGAGGCGGCCCATGGCATTGTGCACCACACAAAATGCAGACTTGCATGGCCGGATCGCCTACAGCCTCGAGTTGCTGCTGGAACTCGGCCGGCCCACCCGCGATCTCGCGGGCGCAAATCTTGTCCCGAATTGGCAGCCTGTCGACCTGCCCGCGCAACTGCGGCGCCAGCTGGGTGCACATCAACGCGCCGGGGGAGCGCAGGGCCAGGAGGCCGCCAGGCTCGTCGTGGCACTCACCCGGGAGTTGAACAAATGACGGCTGGGTTTGAGCAGCGTTACGGACCCTGGGCCGTTATTGCGGGAGGAGCGCAAGGTATCGGCGCGGCCTATGCTCGCTACCTGGCCAGGCATGGCCTAAAGCTGATTATCGTTGATCGGTCGGCAGAGGCTCTGCAACTGATCAGCGACAATTTGGAACAGGCCCACGGTACTGAATGCCTAATCCTGCAGCTCGATCTCGCGGATGCGGACCGCCTGGCGCAACTGCAGCCGTTGCTCGACGGCAGGGAGGTCGGGATGCTCATCTACAATGCAGCCCTGGCGGATGTGGGACCTTTTTATAAGACGGATTCGGACCTGGCACTGGAGCGCCAGCGCATCGCGGTTAACGTTACCGGCCCGCTGGAATTCGTGTACGCACTGGGCAAACCCATGCTGGCTAGGGGCCGCGGTGGCATCATCCTGATGTCCTCTGGCGCGGGACTGCAGGGTTCACCCTATTACGCCCACTATGCCGCCACAAAGGCCTACGCCATTACGCTGGCGGAATCCCTGTGGCATGAGTTTCAACCCTATGGGGTAGATGTGCTGGCCTGTATCGCAGGCATGACATTGTCTACCGCTGCCGCGGGCTACGCCCACCTGGATACGTCCGACTTCCAGACGCCGGAGGAAGTTGTGACGGAGGCCATGACAGCGCTTGGGAGTAGCTGTAGCGTGATCACCGGGGACCAGAATCGCCAAAATCGCGCCTTGCTCGCGACGCTGCCCCGGGAGCAGCAGGCGGAGATTATTGGCCGCCACGCAATTGATAACTTCATGGGCGGCACCGCGCTGCCGCAGCGACTGGGTGAACCAGTCCCTGGCGAATTCGAAAATTAAGCCTGTCCGTGGCGAATTCCAGCTTCAAGCTGCCGTTGGCAACTGAAATAGTCCGCGACAATGCTTCTCCCATCGGTAGCTATTGATACCAACGGCTTTTCCGGCGTCTGAACTCAATGGCGTCACGCCATGCTGGCCAGAATGGCATCGGTGCTCGTTGCAATAGGCCTGATAGTCTCGAAGCTTGTTCTCCAAATCAGTCCCAGTCCAGAAAAGGGTCTGATCGAGAAGCTCTCGACGGATGCTCCCGATCAATCGCTCAACAAATGGATGCGACATCGGCACATGTGGCAGCGACCTGATTTCCTCGACTTCAAGCACACGCAAATTAGCTTTCCATCGATGATATTGAAAGAGCGGCTCATTATCTGAGCTGAGATATCTCGGCCAGCCTTGACCAGAACTGGCCTCGTTGAACATACGGCAGAGCGTTGGACCATCGACGCTTCCAGCATAAACCGCGAAACCGATAATCCTGCGGGTGTATTGATCCATCACGACCATTACCCAATGACTCTTCAGAGTAATGGATTCACAGCGGAACAGATCCACGCTCCACAGACTGTCTTTTTCGTGTCCAAGAGTTGTCAGCCAGGATGGACCGCGGCTCCCGGGATCTGATTTGTAGTGCGCAGCTAGTACCCGCCGGACCGTATTCTTGTCCAGGCCGAGTCCGAACGCCAGATTGATTTAATGTGCAATGCGAGGACATCCATACCTTGGGTTGTGTTGTTTCATAGAGACAATAGCGTCGATGACTTCCTTGGAAGGTCCTTTAGGACCATGCTTCCTGCTGCCACGGGGTGAATATAGCAGTCGGTATTTCCGTTTCGTCAGTGCGTTATGAAACGAAAGCAGGGTTGATGGCTTGAGGATAACTGCTGATCTGGCGATGCGTCTTGGACGCATGAATAAAGACAAAAATCCGAGGAGGGTACGGTCTCGGGCGCGGAGATTGAGCGCTCTCATTCGAGAGCGGCTGCGGATGATCAGTTGTTGTTTCAGAAGTAGGTTCTCGGCGATGACGGAACGCCCGCCGCCGGGTTGGGCGAGCTTGGCCAAAGTGCTTAGTAGGTGGAATAGCAAGTAAATGACATCTTTCATGCTGTCCGAGGGTAATATTGGCGCCGGAAAGCAGCAATAGCTAACCTTATGAGATTATTGATGAAATGAGAATTCGCCATGCGCACGCTGCAAGGCCTTGCGGTTGATGACCTGGCGACGGGTACGTCAAGTGCGTCGGGTTGCTTGGTGATTTCAGAGCGGAAAGGTAATAGGATTTGTTTGACTGGCCGAAATCAATTTTGGACTGTGAACTAGCCTTCGGTGGCGAGCTCCAGCCACAGACTCCTGACGATGAACCTGCTAGTGTCTTGCTGGAACATGTCCTTGCGAGGCGCTAGATGTAATGAATCTGAGGAACTAATCATGTTTCAGAGTTACCTATGCAGACTATTGCTATTAACCTGTGCTGTTTTTGCTTGCAACTCACACGTAGCTGCTGGCGATAAGCCAGAGATTTTTCCTTCCTCGAAGTACCCCGATTTCCCATTTTCGGAAGCTGTGGCTTATGACGGGGTACTCTACCTATCCGGAGATATTGGTGCTGATTCGAGTGGCAAACTGGTGGAGGGTGGCATAGGCCCCGAGTCTCGACAAACCATGGAAAATATCAAGGCTACGTTGAGCCATCACGGCCTGGATATGGGCGATATTATCAAGTGCACGGTATTCCTAGCTGATATTTCAGAGTGGCCGAAATTCAACGAGATCTATGCCACTTACTTTGATAGAGGGCGTTATCCTGCCCGTAGTGCCCTGGCGGCATCAGGCCTGGCTCTCGGCGCACGCGTTGAAGTAGATTGCATTGCCGCACTCCAGTAAACACACCAGGCTCTTCATCATTAACGGGGGACACCGGCATTCATTAAACTGATTTTGCGACGATCAATTTAATGGAGAATACCGATGTCCCACGCAGCAACGATTATAGGCATACCCGGCCTGCAGATCGAGCGGGTAAAGCGCAGTCGGGGTATACGAGGACAACTGGCGATACTATCAACGCTATTTCAACGCGCATCCATGCCACCCACAGGTCGGGACGGTGCCACACCAGCAGATTCCGAACCTGGAAATGTCATTGATCTCCGTAACCACCACTGGGAAAAACACTGTCGCGGGCTATTTCAGCTTCCGGTGGCTGCTTGAAGTGGGAATTCGCCAGGGACACCTTTCTCGGGCCATTTTTCGGTGAGTTAAAGAGCAAGCGATTCATGGATTGGGTTTTTGGTAGGGACAACCCGGAAAAGTCACGACCTGGCGCAACTGCGAGGAGATCTAGGCCGCACCGCCAATCAGCGCCCGCACTTCCCGGGCGATCTGCAGTTCCTCTCGAGTGGGAATGACCAGCACGGCAACCGCTGAGTCAGCGGCGTGCAGCGCGCGCGCCGCATCGCCAGCTTCGCGGTTCAGGGCCGGGTCAATTGCGATCCCGAAGCCGTCCAGGCCCTCGAGAATGGCCTCCCGGAGCGCGGGATTGTTTTCTCCCACGCCGGCGGTAAAGACCAGCGCGTCAACCCGGCCGAGTGCGGCGCAATACGCGCCGATAGTTTTGCGGATGCGATAGCAATACACCGCCAGTGCCCGCGTCGCGTCGGCATCGTCCTGCGCTGCCCTTGCCGTCACCGCACGCATATCGTTATCGCCGCACAAGCCCAGCAGCCCGCTCTCCCGGTTGAGCCCCCGGTCCAGGGTCTCGACATCAAGTCCGTTGCGCAGCAGGTACAGCAGGGCCCCGGGGTCGATATCGCCGCTGCGGGTGCCCATGACCAGGCCCTCCAGCGGTGTCATGCCCATGGTTGTGTCGACACTGCGACCACCCTGCACCGCGGCGGCACTGGCGCCGTTACCCAGGTGCAGGCTCACCAGGTTGGTGGCTGCCAACGGGAGGCCCAGCAGGCGCGCTGTCTCCAGGGTGATGTACTGGTGGGAAATGCCGTGAAAGCCAAAGCGCCGCACGCCCCAACGCTCCCGCCACTCCGCGGGGATAGCATAGTGACTGGCCGCATCCGGTAGCGATGCGTGAAAAGCCGTATCAAATACGGCGACCTGGGGAACCCCGGGGAACAACTCCATCGCCGTGGTAATGCCCAGGCGGTTCACCGGGTTGTGCAATGGCGCCAGCGCATCCAGATCCGCGAGTGCGTGCAAGGTGGGCGGGTCGAGCAAGGTGGTCTGCCTGAAGTGCTCGCCACCGTGGACGACCCTGTGGCCTACCGCGCTGATATCCGCTGTCCCCAGGCTCTCCATGATCAGGCCCAGTGCCGCCCGGTGATCTTTCAGCAGCAGGCGCTGGCTCTCGTCCCGGCGCTGGCCGCTGACGGTAGCCAGGCAATGGAACCGGCCTTCGCGCTCACCAATGCCCTCCGCGGCACCCCGCAGCAGTTCGGTGTCATCCCGGGGGTGGAACAGCTGGAATTTGATGGACGAACTTCCGCAGTTGAGTACCAGGATGGCCATCGCTCTACGCGCCCTGCTGTGCCTGGATGGCGGTGATCGCCACCGTGTTGATGATGTCCGCGACCGTGCAGCCCCGGGAAAGGTCGTTGATCGGCTTGTTCAGGCCCTGCAACACCGGCCCCACGGCGACGGCATCCGCGGTACGTTGCACGGCCTTGTATGCGTTATTGCCGGCGTTGAGGTCGGGAAATATGAATACCGTGGCGCGCCCGGCCACAGGGCTGCCGGGAAGTTTGGAGGCGGCCACGGCCATGTCGGTGGCCGCGTCGTATTGTATAGGCCCCTCGATGGCCAGTTCCGGGTGGCGCTCCTTCAACAAGGCCGTCGCCGTGCGCACCCGCTCAACCTCATCCCCCGTGCCGGAATCGCCAGAGGAATAGGACAGCATGGCCACCCGGGGTTCGACCCCGAACATGGCGGCCGTTGCTGCCGCGCTGGCGGCGATATCCGCCAATTGCCCGGAATCCGGTTTTGGGTTGACCGCGCAATCGCCATAGACCAGCACCCGGTCTTCAAGGCACATGAAAAACACGCTGGACACCAGGGCGACACCCGGACGCGTCTTCACAAATCTCAAAGCTGGGCCGCAAGGTGTTGGCGGTGGTGTTGACGGCCCCGGATACCATGCCGTCTGCACGGCCCAGGTGAACCATCATGGTGCCGAAATAAGTCGGGTCGGCCATGCGGTCCTCGGCCATCTCCAGGTTGACGCCCTTGTGCTCGCGCAGGCGCAGATATTCCGCGGCGAACTCAGCGTGCCACTCGGATGACAGCGGGTCCACGATGTGCAGCCGGGCGGGGTCCAGCCCCAGCTCAGCGGCCTTGCTGCAGACGGCTTCGACATTGCCCAACAGGGTGATTTCGGCAACCCCGCGATCCGCCAGGGCTGCGGCCGCCTCCAGGATACGCGCATCCTCCCCTTCCGGAAGCACGATGCGGCGGCGATCGGCACGGGCCCGGGACATCAGCATGTACTCGAACATCAGCGGCGTCATGCCGGTGACTTCAGAATTCTGGAAATGGTCAGCGATGCGTTCCATATCCACGGCCTGGTAAAAAGTGTCCAGCGCCAGGGCAACCTTCTTGTCGTTGTCCGACGACAGCCAACCCCGCACACTATCCACCTGCCTGGCCACGCTGAGGGTATCCCCGGTGAGTGCCAGTATGGGCAGTTGCGAACCCTCCTCGCCAATCAACAGGCGATAGACGCGCTCATCGGGTTCCGTTTCGCCACTCAACACCAGGCAGGCCAGGCTTGGATACTGCTGGGAACGATCGGCCAGGACGCAGCCGGCGAGGATATCCGCGCGGTCGCCGGGTACTGCTACAAGGCCGCCCTCGATGATGTAATCCAGAAAATGGGACAGGCCCATGGCGCCCACTTTCACATCGCGAATCTCACGCTTCAGGCTGACCGGCGTGCCCTGTATTACCCTGGCGCCCAGGGTGTTGACCACGTCCTGCACCGTTGGCCGGGTCAGCGCGGGCTCTTCGTTGATGACGAATACGTCGTCCTCTCCCGCGAATGCAGCGCCCACCCTCTGGCGCGTGGCCTCCACCTCGGCAGGGTCCACCCGGCTCACCACCATCGAGAGCACAGGGGACTTGTGATCACGAATCACCCGCCGGATCACAGACACCCGTTCAACCAGGGCCTGCTGCGACAACCCGGAGCCATCGATGACCGGCAGCAAAGGCGCACCCAGGTTGCGCGCCACATCCATATTGAATTCAAACTCGAAGGCCGTGGAGGAGCCCGCGAAATCGGTGCCCACGCAGAGCACGAACTCGCAGCGCGCCTCCAGTTCCTTGTATTTGTCGAGAATCGCCTTGTGCAGGGCTTGCTGCCCTCTGGCAGCCATGATCGCCGCCGCCTCTTCATTGCTAAAGCCCACCACCACGCGGCCGGTGTCCTGCAGGCGGCAGTGGGCACAGATAGCGTCGAGCTCGTCCTGGAACGCCTTGCCCCGGGACATGATGGGCTGGAAGTAGCCGACCGACGGTGTGCGACGCACCAGGAAATCCATCATCCCGAAGGTAACCAGTGACTTGCCACTGGCGGGACCGGTGGACGCGATATAAAGACTGACCGGCATGGCTCGCAAGCATCTCCCTGTGGGGCGAAAAAAGACCTGAGGTCGAGTATAAGAAACATTAACACGCTTTTCGTACTGCCACTGGTGTAGCCGAGGGCCAATCTCACCGGCACAGAACCACCCTCCACCCCGGCAAACCGCCTCGAAGTATAAGCAATATAAATGGGGTATTAGGAAGAAGTCCACTCGCGCCACCCAGATCTTTGACCCGAAGATGACGCTCAATCATCCTTAATCTTCTCGAAATCGCGCTCGTATAGGTTCCCTCACAGATCTTTTCCATCCATTCCCGGACAGAAGCACACAGAAACCTATGCCAACTATCGTTCAGTGGCGTCCCTGCTGGTTGTACTGTGAACTCGCGGGCTCTGCTACCGCGCGCCCTTCCCGGCGAAAAGAGGCAATTTCTGGGGCGGTGCCCGGGATGGTGGTGCCAGGTGGGGCAGGTCGGGGGTGCCCTGTTCCTTATCGCGCAGATGAGCAAGAATTCTATCGATTACGTCCTGGTCCTCGATACACCGGTCCGACGCATCGGCGATGACTCTGACAGATCCACCGCAGCGACCGCAGATCTCGATGTCGATATTGAACACGCGCTTTAGTCGCTGAGCCCAGGTCATACCCGATAAAGCGGGGCAGGCTCTCGTTCCGTCCCGGTAGGGCGTCTTCAGGGTATAGAGAACCTTGCTCTACCGTTACCTATGACCTGTTGATTCTTATACAAAAGCCAACAGGTGCTCACGCGGGCTCTTACATGAGTATAGTTGGAATTCCCTGCTTGTCAGCTCCCCCAAAAATGCTACCCTCTGTACTCATCGCAGTTTCCCGGCTAATCATCCAGGAGCCTCTCCATGCCTGAATATATTCCCCCAACTCTCGATTGGGTACGCGAGCAAGTAGAACTGTATGAGAGCAGTGGTGGTACCGAGGGCAACACTCTGCTGGATACCGGCATGCCCTGCATCATCGTGACCCATCTCGGCAACAAAACCGGGGGTATCCGCAAAATACCCCTGATGCGCGTTGAGGTAGGCGGCAGGTACGTATTGATTGGATCCATGGGCGGCCAACCGCAGAACCCCGGATGGGTCTACAATCTCCGGGCGAACCCGGATATCGAGATCCGCGACAAAACTGAAGTGATGCCAATGCGCGCTCGCGAGGTGACCGATGAACAGGAGCGGGCTGCACTGTGGGCGGCGGGAGTCGCCGCATATCCACCTTACGACGAGTACCAGGCCAAGACCACCCGTAAAATACCGGTTTTTATTGCCGAACCTCGTTGAGATTTTTGTCAGCCAACCTGCCGGCTCTAAAGTAAAAAAAGAACCGCATAGAATACGGGAAATTGCCATGGCGGAAGCCGGTCTTTTTACGACTTACACCGAAGTGAAACCCGAGTGGATCGATTATAACGGTCACATGAATATGGGTTACTACCTGGTGGCCTTCGATTACATCGCGACCGACCGCTTCTACGACTCCATGAACATCGGCGTGGCCCACAAGCAGGCCCTGGGCAAGACCACCTTTTCACTGGGTGCCAATATCGATTTTATCCAGGAGGTGAAGGAAGGAGACCGCCTGCGCCTGACCAGCCAGCTGGTGGATTACGATCACAAACGCCTGCACTACATCCACTGCATGTATCACGACGAGCAGGGGTACCTGGCAGCCACCAACGAATGCCTGGGTATGTACATCGACCTGGAATCACGTCGCAGCACCAGCTTCAGCGATCAACAGATGTCTCGATTCCAACAGGAACTGGAACGCGGTCAGCAGTTCCCTGTGCCCGAGGCGTTCGGGCGCAAGCTGGGAATAAGACGCAAGGACAATTGATAACCGACAAATAACAGCAGGGTGTTCAGGCGTAGGCCTCGCCTGTCCCTACCAAAAACACTGTACTTATTGATTCTGTTGACTTTTCCGTCAGCGGCCAAGTAGCGTTGCCTGCATGAAAACGATACTTGTCCCTCTGCTCACTACCCTGGTCGACCTCCTGCGGAGCCGGGCCTCGCTCCATCTCGAGATGCTTGCCTTGCGCCAGCAACTGGCAATGTTGGCCAGCCGCGATAACAAGCGACTCCGCTTTCGCCCCAACGAGCGTATATTCTGGGTTTGGCTGTACCGTTTATGGCCCTCCTGCCTAGAGTCGTTGGCAATCTTCAAGCCCGACACTCTGGTTCGCTGGCATCGCAAAGGATTCCGTTTGTATTGGGATACCTGGTCCGCCATCGGAAGCCGCCCTCACAAACCTGGAAAACATTCCTGGAAAACCATGCAGCTGATCTTGTTTCAGTAGATTTTTTCACCGTCCCCACTGCAACCCTCCGAGTCCTGTATGTCTTTATCGTTTTGCGTCATAAACGGAGAGAGGTCGTTCACTTCAACGCGACGTACCATCCGACTGCGGAATGGACTGCTCAGCAACTGGTGGAAGCGTTTCCGTTCGACACAGCTCCTCGTTACGTAATGCGAGATCGCGATAGTATCTATGGTAAGCAGTTTCGGACCCGGGTAAAGAGTCTGGGTATTGAAGAGGTGATCTCAGCGCCTCGCTCGCCCTGGCAAAATCCTTATGTCGAGCGAATTATCGGCTCAATCCGACGAGAGTGTTTGAATCACGTTATCATTTTCAATGAGCGGCATTTGCGACAAGTGTTGAAAGCCTACGCCACCTATTATCACGAGGCGAGAACGCACTTGTCTCTCGATAAGCAGAGTCCGGTACCACGATCGATTCAACAGCCAGATCAGGGAACAGTCGTGGCCTTTCCTCATGTCGGTGGACTCCATCATGAGTACCGACGCGCAGCTTGATTTTACGTTTGTCAGGACTACCAGTTCAATATAAAGACGAGTGTCGGCGCAGGCGATGCTATGTCCGTGTTCGCAGGTAGTTTTCTCGAATACAAAAATTTACGTTGCCAGGGTGTTTGAAGCGTCCACAGAAATATCGGACGCCTTTCTCAGCCCATTTTTCGGCTAGTTAAAGAGCAAGCGATTCATGGATTGGGTTTTTGGTAGGGACAGGTTTTTACCGATTCATGCAGAGTAGCAGTTACCTCGCGACCTGCAGCGTATGTACGTATTTACACGTCGCCTTTTCGAGCAGATGGGAATAGCGGGTCCCGGAGCCTCGCGCGCGAGCGAGTTCCGAAGCCGATATTCTGGTATGAGGTGAACCCTACGGGGATCCAAGCAACTGGTCTGTCGTTGGCGAACTCGCAATTTAGGCTGCCACTGGCCAGAGGGTTGGACCCGCCTGCGATCAAATACGAACGCCATCCGTTCGTTATTGCCCTTATCCCCAGCGGTACATCGGTCATGAGGAAGGACAAGTCATGGCCGGCATTGAGAGGGACCCAGCTTGAAAGAATCGAGGTCCTAATACATCACACGGCTTTCATCTGCAGATACAGAAGATAGCTGGCTACGACAATGAGCACTCCCCCCATGACGCGATTACACCATTGTAAGGTACCTCTTTCGCGTAACAGATCACTTATCCTGGCACCGGCATACGCCCAAACGCTAACAGAGAAAAAGCAGATCACCAGATATAGGCTGGCAAAGACAAGAAGTCCGTTGTCCAGAGTCGCCTCGAAGGCGGAAACACCTGCGAGGCTCCCGATCCATGCCTTGGGATTGAGCCACTGTAGAATGGCTCCCTGGAAAAAGTGCGGCCGGCTTTTGGGCGCCACTGGCAATTGGGGGTCAGCGGTGGCAATTCTGTAGCCCAAATAGCAGATAAAAGCGGAGCCAGAGTATGCCAACACCTGCATCAGCAGGGGGTTTAGCGCGATTATCTCTCCCAGACCTAGCCCCACCACCACCAATAGAAGCGTAAATCCTGACGCTGCTCCTGCCACAAAGGGGAGGCAGGGCCGGAAGCCGTAATTCATTCCCGTAGAAAAGGTCACAAGGTTCACTGGGCCGGGGGAAACCGACATTGAAAAGGCGAACAAGCTCATTGCTATCAGCAGGGACATGACTGTTCCGAGTGAAAATCTGGTCTATGAAGATAGGCGCATAAGCCGCAAGTGCCAAGCGCCAGTGATTCACTCCCGATTAGGCCTTCTCGTGGGGTTGCACTGCGCCTTGAAATCCCAGGTCGGCCTATAGGTAGAATCCGAAAAATGTTCCCGGGCTGACATTCTGCTGGGTCTGTAAAAGTATGGGGGCCCATGGGTGGTAGAAACTCAAGATACACCCGCCCTGACGACCTGACGACGGGTCAACGTTTCAGCTAGAGACTAGCCTGTATCGGCGCACCTGGAGGTAGAGGCCCAAGGCGTTACCGGCAATGATCAGCGCCGCGCCCAACAGCAACCAAATCGTGACGCTCTCGCCGTACAGCCACCAGGCAACTACCATGATCAGCGGCAGTCGCAGGTAATCCATCGGCATCACTACCGCGGCGTCGGCATTTGACAGAGCACGGGTCAGGCTATAGTGGGCTGCCAGCGCTGTAACCGCTGCCACCGCCAGCCACAATCCGCTACCTGCCGGTGGTAGACGTCGCTCTGCGGTCAGCAGTATAAGCGATAGTGCCATCAATCCCTGCATCAGGGTCATATAGAACAGCACCAGCAGGAATGCATGGGCGTGGCTGTTCAGCAGTAGCGTGAGCTTGCGGGTCACGATCACGGAAATGCCGAAACCGAAGGCTCCCGCCAGCATCACCAGACTGGCGGGGTTGATCAACGCTGTACCCGGGCGCAGGATCAGTAGTACTCCGGCGAAACCCAACAACAGAGATACCCAGCGCCCACGATTGAGCGCCTCCCCCAGGAACAGCGCTGCCAGCAACGCCGCCCACAGTGGCGTGGTGAACTCCAGTGCAAATACCTCCGCCAGTGGCAGGGCGGCGATTGCCATCAACCAGGCGCACTGGCCGGCGAAATGGGGGACGTTACGCAGTAGATGCCAACCGACCAGCTGCGGCTGCAATCCCTGCCGGTTGAGGACGTCGGCGCGCGCCAGTAACACAACAATAATAATGAAGCCTAGTAGGCTGCGCCAGAACAGGATTTCCACGGTGCCCATACCGACAGTGAGTTCCCTACTGGCGACGGCCAACAGTGAAAAGCAGCTCAGCGCCACCAGCATCCAGCCGATCGCCCTGCCGGTGGAAGTGTTGGGTATCCTGGTCATCGAGGGGGCAAGATCCGGGCTGTAAGGAGAGAGCATTATGGGGCACTGGCAAAGCAACACATTTTTGCTCGGAAAGTGCGGACTCAGCGTATCACGACAAGTTTTAACTTATCCAGCGTCGCGCCTATAGAGACCCACTGAAAAATTCGGTGGCAGATACGTATGAACAGTCTGAAATAAGTATGGGGGCCCATGGGGGGCGGTATTTTCCCAGGATCATAGCCAGAAGACCGTTCCGTGGACCTATATGCCTGGCACTACCCAGGTTACTGCCCCACCCAATATACCCCGCTGTTTGTCGTTATTCGCGCCCATCCTGGGCAAGGATGGCACACCGCTGCGTATGGCTATCGGTCGGGGTAGATTCGGGAGGATTCAGTATCACCCGAGCGCGCTCGGGCGGGTTTTGCGTTTGGCACCTCGGGCGGCGCCAGCCTTCTTCGGTCCGTTACCCGATCGACGCTTTTTCTTTGGCGCCGGTTTCCGGTCGATATTCTTCAGGCCCTCCGGCAGCACCGCCTGGCTTTGGGCGATCAACTCGTGAAGCGATGCCAGCAGCGGCTGCATGAAAGCGTTATAGCTGGCTTTCTTCTGACTGATCGCCTCGAGCTCGGTTTCCCAGCGGGCGGTCATGTCCGGCGTGGAGGCGATCTCGGGGAGGCTGTGAATCAGGCCCCGGCCTGCCGCCGTGGAGCGGATCTGTTTTCCACTGCGGGTGAGAAACTCCCGGGTGAACAACAACTCAATAATCCCCGCCCGGGTCGCCTCGGTGCCCAGCCCATCGGTGTCTTTGAGCACCTTGCGCAGCTCCGGGTCCTGGACATATCGGGCAATGCCGGTCATTGCCGCCAGCAAGCTCGCATCATCGAAGGGTTTGGGCGGTGTGGTCTGCTTCTCCAGGATCTCCCCGCGCTCGCACAGGCAGGTGTCCCCTGTCTTCAGGCTGGGTAAGGTCGTGTTGAGGGCAGATTCGCCTTTCTCCTCCTCGTTCCGGGCCGGGAACAGGACCTTCCACCCCGGCTTTTGCGTCGCCCGGGCTCTGGCGATAAAAAGACCCCCGGCAATCTCCAGGTCGACTCTGGCTATCGCTGTACTCATGGGCGGGATAGAACTGGACCAGGTACTGGCGGGCCACCAGTTCATACACGTTGCGCTCCGCCTGGCTGAGCTTGCCGGTATCCATTTTCCTGGCGGTGGGAATGATCGCGTGGTGGGCCTCGACCTTGCTGTCATTCCAGGCGGCACTCTTCAGGGATGTGTCAGCGTCCTGGACCGCCTGGCTCAGGGCTGAACAATTGTTCGCCAGGGCATTGATGACGGCGTTTCGGTCAGCGAAATGCGCCTCCGGCAGGTACCGGCAATCGGACCGGGGGTAGGTGAGCAGTTTGTGGCGCTCATATAGCGCCTGGCAGGTATCGAGCACCTGCTTGGCGCTCATGGAATACCGCCGGGCGGCATCGATCTGCAGGGCCGACAGGTTGTAGGGCAGGGGCGGCGGCTGTTTCTTCGGTTTGCGGCTGCTGGCGGTGACCGTGGCCGGTTGCTGGTGGATGCGGGACTGGACATTCTCGACCAGGGCTTTCAACAATACCCGGCCCTCGTCATCCTGATAGGGCAAACAGGCCTCGCTGGGCTGCCACCGGGCCTTGAAGTGCTCACCCTGCTCAGTGACCACGTGGGCGATGAGCTGGTAAAAGGGTTTGGCGATAAAGCGCTCGATTTCTTCATCCCGTCGCACCACCAGCCCCAGCACCGGGGTCTGGACCCGGCCGACCGACAGCACCCCCTGGTAACCCACCTTTCGCCCCATCAGGGTATAGGCCCGGGTCATGTTGATCCCGTACAACCAGTCGGCTCGGGACCTGGCCAGGGCGGAGGTCGACAGCGGTACAAAGTCCTTATTGGCCCGCAATTGCCCGAGGGCCCGGGTGACCGCCGCCGGGTTGAGGTCGTTGATCAGCAGGCGCTGGATCGTGTCCCGCTTGGTGCCGTTGACCTTGAGGTACTCGAATGACCTGGTCGACCAACAGCTGTCCCTCGCGGTCCGGGTCGCCGGCATGGATGAGCTGGTCGGCTTCTTTGACCAGCTTGCGTAACACGGCCAGTTGCTGCGGCTGTTGGCCTTGGGTTTGAGCTGCCATTCCCCGGGGACGATCGGCAGGTGCTCCAGGCGCCACTGCTTGAACCGGGCGTCATAGGCATCGGGTTCCGCCTGTTCGAGGAGGTGACCCACGCACCAGCTGACACAATCCCCGTTGCCGACATAAATGCAGCCGTCCGCCTTGCGGTGAGGTTTCGGCAGCACCTCGGCAATGGCACGGCCCAGGCTGGGCTTTTCGGCGATATAGAGTTTCATGCGGTCTACCCTACCGCAGGGGAGAGACGGGAAGCCAGATCGCTGTTGGCCAGATTGACTTGCCGGGGAGGGCAGGGAGTTCCGGGCCAGGCCGTTATAGCCCCGGTTTGGATCTTCGGCCAGGTATTATCAATATGATGACCTCTCAGGGGGGATACCCTGGGGCATAGCGCCGGGTGATGGCCAGAAGGCCGCTTCTTGAGGCTATATGGCAGCCCTTACCCTGGGTACTGCCCACCCCCCGTATAGCCTGTTGGCTGCTGCTTCTTGCATGCAAACCGGGGCAAGAAGAGCGAGTGATTCATTGTGGTGGTTTCCGGCAGAACCTGTGATCGGCCCGGAAGTCATCAAAACGTCCTGAGCCTAGAAGGGCAGCTGTCGCAGGATTAGCTGATCGCCGCGCTGGGTAAATTCAATGTGTTTGAGGAATGACATTCCGAGCAACACTTCGTTGGTGGTTAGTCCCGGCGTAATACTGGCGCGCACATCTGGCAGTTCTATTCCGCCGACACTCACCTGGTCCAGCGTGACGGCGTAACTGACAGCAACACCGTTTGCCGTTTGGGTGGGAAACGCTGTACCGGGCTCAAGTCCAAGCTTTTTGGCGACAGCAGCGGGTATCGCCACTCCCGTGGCCCCGGTGTCGAGAATGAAGGTAACCGGGCGTCCGTTAATGGCGCCGCTGGTAACATAGTGGCCCTGGCTATTGCGCTGCAGTACGACCTCTGCCATGCCATCCCCAGTGTGCCGCGTCTCCAGGTGCTGATTGGGGTTGAACTGCTTTTCCAACACATCGCTGAAAAAGAACACCCCGAGACCCATAAAGGTCAGCCAGGCCAGGACCTGCATCCCCAGCCCGATGCGCTTGATCTCGTTTGTCTCTTGTCGATTGTTCATGCTGAAATCCGCTGTAACCGGGTCCTGTCGATCTAACGATAGGTGGTCGCCGGATACTGACAGGTTAACTTACTTTTGCCCAAAAAGAGGGGATCCAGGGCGAATGATTCTGCGGAATCGAGCCCAAAGTGGGAGCTGATGAAACATTTCTGCCTACTTGAACCCGGCTTTTGTAGCGGCCGCCCATGGCCTCGAGTCACTTGTCAGTACCTCGCGGACGCTTCCCAGACTAGTCAGGCTCTAACCAGTAATGCTGCGATGCCGCTGTAGTGGTTTGACCCGTGGATCGCGGCACCTGAAAGTGGAACCGACGGTGGCATGGTGTTTGCGCAATACAGGTGCCTTGCCTTGTAGATCGGTGCATGGGGCGCCGAGGCGCCCGTCGAAAGGACGTTGGCGCTGCGTTCAGGGTTGCAGCTCGATTTCGCCCGGCTTCCATGTCTTGTTGAACCACGGCTCCAGCGGCCCGTAGAGGCGAAGGATCATGAACCAACCCTTGCCTGGAATCGTCTGCACCCAGTTATTCTCCATTCCTTCTGGTGCCTTGGGTCCGAAGTAAACATCCACCGAGCCGTCCGCATTGGTCCTGACCCCCTTGTTCTGGCTGCTGACACTCGGGCCCTTCTGGTCGGTCTGCACCATTGAACGAGTCTGGTTATCGTAGACGATGACCGACCAGAAATCCTTGACCGGGATATTCGGTGGCAGGCGCAGCTTGTAGGTCTTGCCGCCATCGAAGGGATCGCCCTTGGCATCGTGCACCGACCACGGATATTGCGATCCCTGGCCC
Source organism: uncultured Gammaproteobacteria bacterium (assembly GCA_963700715.1). Classification (GTDB taxonomy): domain Bacteria; phylum Pseudomonadota; class Gammaproteobacteria; order Pseudomonadales; family Halieaceae; genus JARRPM01. The sequence goes on along the minus strand of CAVOYP010000002.1, from coordinate 10,930 downwards.
ACCATCTCCTCCTCCATCGCAGGCGTGACACCGGTCGCAAAGTAGTAATAGAAGGCGGCGCCATCCAGATTGCTGACACCAGGCGCCACCTCGAACTTGTAGCCGCCGAAGAAGGGAAGGCGCCATGCACTGTCGGGATAGAAATATGCCTCCTCAGAGCGGATTTTGAAGGCGATGGTGCGCGCGGTTACGGCGCCGATATTTGCGGCGTCGATCAGGATCTCCTTCATCCGCTCATCGGGATTGAAGGGCTGGCCCTTGACAATGCCGATCGATGCAAACAAGCCCAGGGTGGTGGGATCGGAACCCTCCGCCGGCTCCTCCTGGATGACTTGGTTCAACAGGGTCCAGAACGAATAGTCCCCCGGTGCGACGAAATTTGCGGGGACCCCCGAGGCATTGACGAATTTCATGGGCGGCGGATTGGCAACGTCGGCCAGGGAGTAGATCCGCAGGTTTTTCTTGACCGACTCAACGCCGGGGCGGGTTGACCCGTTCACGAGGAAGGCTCGAAACACGAGCCAGTTGCCGAAGGTGTTGGGCCGAATGACGTGGTACCCCGGCGGGATGTCGCCCTTGTATCCGGGCGGCAGCAGCAGGTACTTACCGCCTGCGCCCTTATCGGCGCCGGTCATGCCAACGTCCGCCACCCACTTGTACCAGAAGTCGTTGACCAGCCCCAGCACCTTGGGCGGAATCTCGGCGACCAACGGTCCCTTGCTGGTATCGACCCAGACGAAGTTGTAGATCGTGTTGTCGTTGGCCGTCAGCTCGACGGTCCTCGGATCGACCAGGTCTTCCCAGATCACATCGGTCTGGTTGTCGGGCCCGAACTTGCGAATTGAATCGCGCATGCCCGCCTGGTTGACAATGGGGATCGCCAGCAGATAGGCCTGTAGCGCACGCGAGCGGTCGAGGTTGTCGTAGATCTTTTCGACAGTCTCGGCCGACGGGTAGCCATAGTCCAGGTTCAAGGTACCGATCGACGACTCGATCTTGTCAGGTACGGCGACACCGGGCGCGAACGGAGTTGTCATCTTGAAAGTCTGTGCGGAAGCCGTCGCAGTCAGTGCGACGGCGAGAATTGCGCCCAGAAGTGCGTGTTTCGTCATGTTCTTGTCTCCTTACGCGCAATGGTTTCACGCGACGATTGTGAGAAATTGCTGGTAAGCCTAACAGACCGTCCAAAAGAAGACTTTGCAAATCCGGCCCGGCGATTGACCGATCTTGGGGCGCCCGACTACCATAATCGCATGCGATCTGGTCCGGCATCCCCTGATTGGGTCGGAAGCTTCGAGGTGGCTGAATGGCTAGACTAAAAACGTCTGTTGCTGACAGGTCCTATGGCAGCGAGCGGAGCCGCGAGCACGAGTCCTCGCAAAATGTCGCCTTGAGTAGAGCGGCCGAGACCAGCCAAAATGCCGCTGCCGCCGATGGTGAAGTCAGGACTGGTCCTGTTGCTGCGATTCCGGACCTCTTGATGCAGTTTGGGGTCGTATCAAGTCTACCGTTCGCGCGGGCCGGAGTTTCACTCCAGACGTTCAAAAATCCAGAGAATCGTATCGCTTTCGAAGCGCTTGGCCGCTTGCTTTGCGCATGTTCAACGGCAACGGCCTGTGCCCATTTCGGTCTGCTGGTTGGTGAGCGATTCGAGTTGGACGGGCTCGGTGCCATCGGATACCTGATGCGGAATTCGACAACCGTTGGCGAGGCGCTTCGGGCGCTTCTTTTGCATTTCTACCTGCATGATCGCGGCGCTGTCCCGATTTTGATCAATTTGGACGAGTCACATGTGCTACTGGGCTACTCCATATATCGACACGGGACACCCGGCGCTGCGCACCTTTACGATGTCGCCATTGCAATCGGGTACAGGGCACTGAAGGAGATTTGCGGAACTGCCTGGAAGCCGCTGCGCGTTCAGTTTTCGTATGTTCGACCGAAGGATCAGCGTTCCTATCGGCGCCTTTTTGGTCCGAACATCCAATTCGATGCCGAGGTGTCCGGCATCGTGTTCGCTGCATCGTGGCTTGATCATGCCATCGCCGGTGCGGATTCTAACCTGCGTGAGCTGATCATGTTGGCCATCGCACAGACTCGTGCCAACAGCAAGATGAGCTTTACCGACCTGGTGCGGGGTGCGCTTCACCAGATGGTACTTGGCGGCTCATCGTCTGCCGAGAACGTGGCGCTCCTGTTCGGCATACACGAGCGGACATTGCGTAAACGGCTGACTGCCGACCGGACCAGCTTGCAGCAACTCGTCAGTCAAACGCGTTTCGAGCTCGCGAAGCAGCTTCTGGAAAATACCAAAGTTCCTTTGTCTGAAATTGCCTCGGCGCTGCACTATGCCGACGCGGCGGTATTTTCCCGGGCGTTCCGCGGCTGGTCAAATACTAGCCCCAGGGAATGGCGCGCCCAATATTACCGCAAGGACGCGGCTCGCGCCGATGAACCTGGAACAGGGGCGAAGCAACGACCTGTGTCTGGCGAATTAGCAATTCTCCAATAATATCAGAAGGTTATCTATTGCCGCATTCACCCGCAGATATTACCCTCGGGTGGCATGAAAGACGTCATTTACCTGCTTTTCAACTTGCTCACCACCCTGGCAGAGCTGTTAAGACCCGGTGGAAGCCGTACAGTGATCGCAGAAAACGTGCTTTTGAAACAGCAACTGATGATCCATAGCAGGCCGCGCGAACGATCACCAAATCTGACCACCTAAGATCGCACCATCCTCGGCTTCTTGTCCCTACTCTTGAATCCGAGACGTATCACCAGAGCAGCGATTATCCAATAAACATCGATGGCACTCAGGTCAGGACGGCGCCGCACCAGCAGATTCCAAACCTGGAAATGTCATTGATCTCAGTAACTACCGCTGGGAAAAGCACTGTCGCGGGCTATTTCAGCTTCCAGTGCCAGCCTGAAGTGGAAATTCGCCAGTGACACGAAGAATTGACATGCGGTCTATGCTTTACCCCGCAGATAAAGTTGTCAATAAATTCCACAAGATCGAACATTCAGGAAGGGCAACCGTATCTGACCGTTAGAAGTTGAGACAAATCTTGCCGAAGTGTTGTTGTGACTCCTGTAGCCGAAACGCTTCCGCCAGCGCCTCCAGGCCGAAGCTGCGGTCTATTACCGGCTTGATCCCGATGGTATTGATGGCTCTGACCATGTCCTGCTGGTTGGCGCGTGAGCCCACCGTAATGCCGCTGATCACCGCGTTTTTCTGGAACAGTTCTGCCGTTGGCACCTCACCCTGTATACCCGTGAGCACGCCGATCATGGAGATATGGCCGCCCATCGCAACCGCCCGCACGGACTGTGGCAGCGTGCCGGAACCACCCACCTCGACAATCACATTCGCGCCACGTCCCTCAGTGATCTCCAGCACCTTGTCGCCCCAGTTTTCGAACTGGCGATAGTTGATCAGCGTGTCGGCCCCGAGTTCCCTAAGCCGTTCCAGCTTGGCGTCTGATGAGGAGGTGGCGATGACATGGCAGCCAGCCGCTTTGGCGAACTGCAGCGCAAATACGGATACCCCGCCACTGCCCTGCACCAGCACGGTATCGCCGGGCTTGATCTTCGCCTCCACCATCAGGGCACGCCATGCGGTAGCCGCAGCGCAGGGGAGGGTGGCCGCCTGCTCAAACGTGTAACCTTCAGGCATGAGGGTAAACGCCGAGGCGGCCATGGTTACCGTTTCCGCAGCAAAGCCATCGACGTTATCGCCTGGCACGCCGCCGAGTTTTGCCACGCTATCGGCACGGCCATCGGCCCAATGCGGAAAGAAACACGACATCACCTTATCGCCAGGCTGAAACTCGGTAACGCCTGGCCCCACAGCCTCTACTACCCCGGCTCCATCTGACATAGGAATGCGGCTGTCATCAACGGGTAGCAGGCCTATTGCCACCACATAGTCGTGGAAATTCAGTGAGCTGGCATGATTGCGAATGCGGATTTCACCGCACTGTGGCTCCGCCACGTCTATATCGGCCAGTTTCAGATTGTCGAGCCCACCGGGTTTGGTCAGTTTAATTGCGCGCACTTTCACCTCCATTGTTTGTCGAGTTTTTACTTTTGTTTCCGTCGTATATCGATTGAGGCATATTCCGTGTACTGCGACAAGAGTGAGTCCATTGTCCACAGGGTAACACCATGTTTCAATCGGAAGCCGCCACCACAGGACGCTATAAGTTGCCCCCTCCGAGATTCACGCGCAACCCTTGTAGCCGTGCTTCGAAAAAGTATGGGGACATCGGGGGGGAAGAAACTCCGGATATACCCGTCGGACCTGACGTACTCGACGGCAATCCATACGCTGCAAGGCCTTGCGGTTGATGACTTGGCGACGGGTACGTCGAGTGCGACGGGTTGTTTTGGTGGATTCTTGGGGGGAGATCCTCGTCCGCAGGAGGAGTCACTTCGCTTCCACAACTCCAGCCTAAACACGCACCCGCTAATCAGGAGGTAGGCATTTCAACATCAAACCAATATCCCCTGACTGGCAGTCGCTTAACGTGTCCAGCTGTTGGTGTGGCAAAATGAGTTCCGATAATGAGAACCGACTGGTCCGCATAATTATCGAGTAAGGTTTCACGCGTGGCACGTGCCTGTTCCCGATTATAGTCGGCTGAGCTGCACCAGTCGGTACGGGTCATCTGGCAGGGATGGTGAATCCAGTCTCCAGTGATCAAGGCTCTTTGCCCTTCTGATTCGATGTGGATGCTGACGTGTCCCGGTGTATGGCCTGGTGTAGGTTGGAGTCGCACACCCTCACAGACTTCTTGGTCCCAGTCGACCAGATCAACCAGGCCAGCTGCAAATACCGGCCGCACTGAATCATTCAGCAGGTCGGCATTGAGCGGGTCTTCATCCATGCTGCCCCAGTACTGCCATTCCTTCTCCGCCAACAGGTAGCGAGCATTGGGGAATGTCGGCACCCAGCGGTCATCTACCAGCATGGTATTCCAACCCACATGGTCTACATGGAGATGGGTGCACAGTACAGTGTCAATGGATTCCCGCGGGTATCCGGCACACTCCAGGTCCTTCAAGAAGGAGGTTTGCAGATTGGACCATGCGGGAATAGGGCGTTTCTTGTCGTTACCGATGCAGGTATCGACAATAATGCGCTGGTGCCCTGTATCTACTACGAGGGCATGGATGCTCATAACCAAATTTCCATCAGCATCCATAAAATGGGGCTTTAGCCATGTGATGGGTTGGCACGCTTCACGGGTGGCGTCAGGCAGAATGAATCGGGTTCCTCCCGCGATCTCCATCTCCATTACACGGGTGATTTTGATCTTGCCTATTTGCCACTGGTTCATGGGTGCCCCACCTCGCTATCAGGGATGACAGGTCTGGAGCATGCCATATCCCGTCAATCTGTGGCGAGTAATCAGATATATAACGGAACGGGTGCGCCAACGAGCAGGTGGACAGCCGGCGAAAATGATAAAGTATTCCGGTTCGCGAATATGATTGACCCACCGACTATAGGTCTGCAGGTCCAGGGCAAATGCCCACCCATTGTCGGATGGTGTGGCTATCTTTAACCTATTGATAAGTATGAATAAATAGGTTTACCAGAAGGTTTTGATCAACCGAGATCAGGCCATGTATCGCGCACCGTCATGACCCGGTAAGCCTCAAGCAGACCCAATTTCTCCACCAGTGGCTCCCAGCGAGCATCGCTGTGCAATCTCAACAGAGTTTCCGTTGATAGCAGTTCATCGGTGAGCCCCGGATCCCGTTGCTGCACCGCGGCCTCTAGCCATTTGAAAGCCGCATCTGTTTCGCCTGCAAAGCCAAAGATTTCGGCGATCTGGAATGCGCCCTCCTCGGCGTTTGCAGCAATAAACTCAGCCAGTTTGGCTTCGCATTCTTTCGTGCGGCGGAAACGGTAGGCTATCAATAGCCAGTTGAAATCGGACCAGAAGGGGTTGAGCTTATCACCCTGCCGATTCAGGGCGCGATCCACATTGCCGCGTGCCGCATCTATGCGACGCAGGAAGCCAAAGACATTATGGTGATTGGGGTTCAAGGCCATCAGTTCGCGAATTGCCGCCTCTGCCTCGTCCAGTCGTCCCAAGTAATAGAGCGCCCTGGCCCGGTCGCTGCGTGCGTCCTGATCGAGGGGATCAAGAGCGATTGCCTGGTCACAGAACGCAATAGACTCCACCAGGCGCCCTTGGCTGCGCGCCAGCCGTGCTTTAGCCACGTAGACATCGCTGTTGTCGGGGGCCAGCGCGCTGGCGCGCTCAAGATCCTTTTGCGCGCCCTCCCAGTCCCACTCGTAGTAGCTCCTGAGTTGGCTCTGGCTGAGCCATCCGCCGGCGTGTTCGGGGTCCAGTTCCAGGGCGCGCTTCAACGCCTTGCGACTGGCTGCTACCCCTTCCTCCCAGTCTGTCAGGGCAGAGCCACCGCGCAAGGCGTAGACTGCTGACAACAATGCCCATGCCGGCGCGTACCCGGGGTCGATATCCACCGCGTGCTCGAGGTAATCCATGGCTTGGTTGAGTGAGTCCGGGGTTCGCTGCCGTTTGAGATGCAGTGCCTGCAGGTAGAGATTGTAGGCTTCCGAGCTGGTCTCCCGAACTACAGGGGTTTCGCCCAGCAGTTGCGGTTTGAGGGCTTCCACCACGGCCCGGGCGATTTCATCCTGAATCGCAAACACATTTTCCATGGCGCGATTGTAAGTTTCAGACCAGAGATGGTAACCGTCTTGCGCCTTTATCAGCTGGGCGGTGATCCGCAGCTGATCACCCGACTTGCGCACGCTGCCCTCGAGGACATGCTTGACACACAACTTCTCTGCTATTTCGCGGATATCTTCCTGCTTGCCCTTGAAGGAGAACGCGGAAGTGCGCGAAGCCACATGCAGGCCAGATACTTTGGCCAGCAGGTTGAGAAGCTCCTCCGCCAGGCCGTCCGAAAAATACTCCTGGTCATGGTCTGGGGATATGTCAGCGAAGGGCAGAACTGCGATGGAGTGGTCGGGGAAATATTTGGGCAACTCCATTGGATGCCCGGTGAACGCAGGCGGGGGTTCTTCATCAATGGAATTGTCGCGCTGCACACCATCGGGTGTCAGCTCAAATGCCCAGGCCAGCACGACGGCTATGGGGAAGCCTAAAATGAGAACAATGATCAGCGCCTGTAGAATCCATTCAGGTACCGAGAAGCTCTCAAAGAGAAACTCCGCTACTTGGGCTACAACCCACCCTGTCACTGCATACGTTGCGGCAACCTTAAAAACGTGCCGGCGCCTTAGTTCAGTGAAAAACGATGCCATGCCGTATTCCATACATTGTAGGCCATATTATATCACTACACGGTTCTGCCAAACTAACTTATCCAGACCACCGAAACTCCGCATCCAGAATCAGGCCACAGCCAAAGACCATTCTTTGAACGCAATTATCCTGAGATTTCTATAATGATTAGCGGATACCAGGTGACGACCAAGATTGAATAGATTGTAGACTGCGGCATGCGCACCCAGAAATCGTTGGGCTTGCCGGACTGACTTGAATTTACGCATTCCTCGCTCGCGCACCTTGGTAGGCTCATGGGATTGCTCGACTCTGTTGTTGGCATACCGGTCATTCACGTGAATGGCTTCCGGGATTACTTCCCGGTGACCGTACCCCGAAAAGTGAGCATGTCTGAATGTGGGAAGTGAATCATATCAGGCAGCTTCCCTGGCGAACACGGCGGGCGGTTTCTTTCCCAGTGATCGATGCGGCCTGACGTGGTTGTAGTGATCTCGCCAGTGATCAATAGTTGAACGGGCATCGTCCAGGCTGGCAAACCAGTGAAGGTTCAGGCAGTAATCCCGGAACTTGCCATTGAAGCTCTCCACGAAGGCATTCTGGGTGGGCTTCCCGGGCTGGATGAAATGCAGCTTCACACCGCTTCGCTGCGACCAGAAGAACATGGCTTTGCCGGTGAACTCCGGACCGTTGTCACAGACCAGCGTCCCGGGCAGCAATCGCTGCCTGGCGAGCCTGTCCAGTTCTCGCGCCAGGCGGTGGCCTGAGATTGAAAAATCGACCACCTGCAGGACACATTCACGGCTGAAGTCATCGACGATATTGAGGATCCGCAGTCGACGGCCATTGGCCAACTGGTCACTCACAAAGTCCATGGACCACCGCTGGTTGACCCCATTCGGGACCAGCATCGGGACGCGGGGCCGGATAAGCTTCTTGCGTCGCTTGGTACGGACCTGTAGACCCTCCTCACGGTAGAGCCGGTACGTGCGCTTGGGGTTGCAGACCAGCCCCTCGTCTCGGAGCATGCCATGCAATGTCGGATATCCATATCGCGGATACTGCTCCGCCAGCGCCTTGAGCCGACAACGCAGATCAGCATCCTGGCGACCCTGGAGCTCACGCCAGGCGGCCGACCGGCTGAAACCGACCAACCGGCAGGCCCGGCGTTCACTGACACGGCGTTGTTTGAGGTGTTCCACGGCCCGCCGCCGCTGCGAGGCCGTCACCACTGAGCCTGCCCCGCTTTATCGGGCATTCCCGAGACCAGCTCCTTGAGGGCCGCCTTGTCCAGTTCGGCTTCCGCCAGCAGGCGCTTGAGCTTCAGGTTTTCAGCTTCCAGTTCGCGAAGCCGCTTGGCGTCGCTGACCTCCATGCCACTGTATTTCCACTTCCAGCGGTAAAGCGTGTTCTCGGCAATCCCATACCGGCGGGACAGATCCGGCACCGAGGCACCGGTCTCATGCTCCTTGAGGATGGCGATAATCTGTTCTTCGGAATAGCGCTTGCGTTTCATATCGGGACCTCCCAGGGTCAAAAGTATAGGGAAATCCCACATTGCAGGTGGCTCGAATTACGGGGGTACGGTCAGCTGCTGCCAGCCATTACAAACTCCTCACAGTCAGGTAGGGATCGAATATCGTGAAGTTTGGTGGTGTCATCCGCTGCGTAATTTAAACAGGCATTCCACCTGACAGCCACGCATAGTCATCACGTTGCTGCCAGGGGCAAAAATTAACCGAAATTACAGAAGCAGATCTTGTTGCCATCGAGGTCGCGAATATATCCGCCATAGAAGCCATCCATTCGCTGTCCTGGCGCCCCTTCATCTGAAGCACCGAGTGCTATCGCTTTGGCATAGATTTTGTCCACCAACTCTTTGGATCCCGGCGCAATAGCCACCATATTGCCATTCCCCGGGTTCTGAGCGTCGCCATTGTAGGGCGTGCAAACTGCAAGCATCGCGCCGCCACTGGCAGTACCGAACGCTGCGAGGCGTCCAATATCCATTACGATAGAGGCTCCCATATCAGCCAGCACCGCCAGGTAGAAGGCCTTGGCTTTTTCAATGTCGGCGGTACCTATTGTTGTATAAGCAATCATCTCAATTCTCCTCGAGAATGGTTTATCGACTATTCGAATCTGTACTGCGCGGCCGGTTAGCCGGAAATGCAGTGTACATGCCCAGCCACTGCAGGCAATACAACATCACGGCGAAGTATAGATAAAAGGGCTATGGAGAAAAGTTTTCTTCCAGTATCCCGATGCTTTACATGAATTGATCGCTCGAGTGCCTGCCCTGCTTTATCGGGCATGGCCACCGGGTGTGCTGAAATCGCAACTATGCAGCCACTAACCGGTGGCACGCATCTTTTCCACTGCAACCACAAAATGCGCACAGTAGCGGGCGATCGGTTCGCGTCGCAAGAACGCCTGGTGGTCCAACCCTAACGTAGGTAGTTCTCCGGGCGGTCGGGCACGGTGCCCTGCTTTCTGGCGGGCCAGAAAGGCATTGATCGCTTCATTCAGGTTATCGGGTGCGCGATAACCGGCCTGTTCATAGACTGCCTGCACAACCCCCAGAGGATTATCGATCAACTCGTGATAAGCCACGTTGGTGATCCGGTCTCCAAGGGCCTTGTCTGACTCGACCATTCGGGTGAACTTGTGCTCGCTGCGGCGAATCATTGTCTCCACGCCTTGGCCGTCGGCTTGCAGTAAGCTGACATCATTGATAAAACTCTCATTGGTATGCCCGGCAAGTACTGCGAGGGACGTGAACACCCGGAATGGGTCGCGGTGGGCAAACACGAAATGTGCCTCCGGAAAGACCCTGGCCAGCACGTCCACCGAGATCGCGTGCTGCGGCGCCTTTAGCACCAGATAACCCTCTTCGCCGACCGGGTTGCGCCACAGCAGAAGTTGTATTAACCGCCGATACTCGGAAAAAGTCTCGGTTAAATCCGCCGTATTCAACCATTCACGCCAGTTAGGTAGCACACAGCTCGGTGACTGACCGAGCATGCCCGTACCGTTCCACAGGCCCCAGGTGCACTCCTCGGGGTCAGCTGCATCGACCCAATGCATGTGTTCAAGCAGCGTGCCCCGCAGCCTTTCCAGTGGTCCCTGCACTTCGGCGATGCGCGGATCGGTAGAATAGCTAGCGGCTTCCGGCGGTGGTGTGGGGCGCATCAATTCCCAGCGCTTCAGCGATCGCGCCCTGGCATCCAGTGACAACAAGTTGTGTAGCAGGGTAGTGCCACTTCGCTCATGACCGGTAATGTAGAGGATGGGTGGAACTGGCACGCCCGCGATTTCCGGGTGGCGGTTCAGCCAGTCGATTATCTCGAGTCGCCGACGCAGGTCGTTCACCGCCAGTCGAGTATAAAACTGCACCCCTCGCTCGTTGGGAACCGGGCCTGCCAGGTCTGCCAGCCAGGCCTGCAGCGGTGCCACGTAGGTGGGCGGTCCGAAGTTGCTCAGGCCGGCTTTCTCCATGGCCTGTTGTTTGAGCGATTCAATCGTAGCAATCATCGGTTGGATCTCCCGTTGGCACCATTATGGGCCAGAAGCACGAAGTATAAGTAAAACAAATGTACTATAGTGTAAAATGAGTCTTTCAGAATCCTGCTGCCATC
>CAVOYP010000001.1:0-153979 GCA_963700715.1 uncultured Gammaproteobacteria bacterium | reverse complement strand
ATATCAGCATTTTCAAAGGCCTGGCCAAAGCTCGGACATGACCGGCGCCGATGACGCTTTGCTTTGTTCTGACCAGCCTTCCCATACAAAACCTTTGGCAGAGAAAACGACGACCGTCATAAAGCAATTCCCATGGGATCTGAACCAGTTTGTCATCTATATTGATGGCCAAATGATCCGTCTTGGTATTGTTGACGACCTCTTTGATATTTTGGGTAAAAAGCTCATCAGATAACACTTGTCCGCTATCTCTGAGCTTCATCAGAATATCAAGTGTTACTCGGCCATATCGATTGGCCTTATTCAGCGTCTCAATAATTCCCCTGCAACGTGCTGTAATTTTATCCATTGAGACCGGTATGTCCTCATACTGTCTTACCGTGTTGGTCTGCCCGGCAAATTGTTCGTAGGCACTGATTTTCACATGTTCATTTTCGCGTGCCACATCGATATGAAGCACGGATGATGGTTGCCCCTTCTTGATGGGCTCTTTTTTTCCGGGGGCACGGACGTGTGGTTCGGCACTTAAAACAATATCTTCCTCTTTCCAGACGATTCGGTACAGCTCCAAAGCTTCCGGTTTGCCTCTGATCCTGGCCTTTTTATGGAATCTGCACAAAATGTCACTGTCTTCGCTAATGTCCTCGTAGGCACTTTTGGAAATCAGAATTTGATCCGGCTCAGCCTCGGCTTGAATGCGGGAAGCCACATTGACCGCATCTCCGGCGACGTGCTTTTTTTCCGCAAATACCTCGCCGGAATTGATGCCGATGCGGACATGGATTCTGTCGGCTTTTTTGGTTTTGGCATTATGTTCATAGAGGCTTTTTTGGATGGCAATCGATGACTTGGCGGCCGACAAAGTGTCCGGAAAAGATGCCATGACACCATCTCCCATCACGTCCAACACTTCGCCGTTGTGTTCTTCGATCAGAGGGATTACGATGTCGTGGTGTTTTTGAATCCAGGCCCGACCTCTGAGATCACCCATTTTATGCATGTACTGCGTAAAACCACTAACATCGGTGAACAATATCGCCCGCTTCTTTCTGAATCTTTGCTCTATGAGCTGGTCCAGACGTTCCCTTTCGTGCAAAACGCGTGCGATATCACCGGAATTGAGGAGTAATTTTTTTGTCGTCATCTTCTCCCATTAGGCCGACTCCTTGATCTCGAAACTATAAGTCCCGATTTTTTTTCCGTTTTGGATAAAAGCAAGGCTGTAATGCCCAAATGGTATGTTTTCAAAAATGGCAAACTTGCCGGAAATTCGATGGGATGCGATTTCTCTGTTGTTGCCGTTCCGTAAGGTTACCCTGAAATCGGTTTCATGGCCAAATCCATTGATCAATGTGGTCCGAATGGCCGCAATTTGAAGGCCCGATTTTTCAATCTCAATTTCGGCAACAATTTCTTTGAACATTTTTCTGACGCGGTAAAAATCGCTGGTTTCGGAAGTCTTGGGAGCTCGGACCGGGGCAAAGCGATTTCTATTGTACCTCATCAATTTTATATGCTCTGAAATCTTTGAGAATATTTTGTTAAAAAATTGGTAGCTTCTGGCTTGTAAGAATCCGGTGGATGGGAGGCGAGTTTTGCGATGAGCATAACTGCAGCCTCGGTCACATGCTCCGGAACCGGATCTGCCGCCAAATTCTCCCGGTGTTGCGTAATGCTATTCGCGGTCATAAATTCATCAAGACATCGGGAACACTCCGAGAAGTGGGATTCGATACCCGATTTTTCTTCAAGGCCAAGGCGGTTTTCGAGATAGTCAGCCAATAGCTCTTCCTGGGGACATATAGTTTTCATATTTAACTCCGAAATCATTAATGCCTAAATTTTAGCAAATTTTTTATTAATATTAAATCGTTACTTCTCTAATTTATCGGCATTCACGACGCTCCTTATTCGTTGAAACGCTTTCAGACTATTATAGACACCATAATTTTGCATTTCTTACATCCTGCCCGAAAATTTTTTTTGCTTTCGTGGCTGAAAAAAAGAATTGGGATGAATGGCGATTATTGGGGGAGTGATGAATTACGTGCAAAATGGGAGGCGGAGGAATTTCTCAGAATTCAGCCGGGATTTTCCAGGGTTGATTTTAATTTATTGATGGCCCGATGTTTGATGGCATAGGCGTTATTCAAAGAAAGCTTCATAGTCTCGGCGACCTCTTTTATTGAGTACCCCCTTTCATAATGAAGCAGCAAAAATAACCGGTCTCGCGGGGGTAGCTTCCGGATTCCATCTTTTATTGACCGTTGCTTCTCTGCTTTTTCAATTTCAGCCAGCGGCCCGAAGTCAGCCGAGCTCAGCTCCGGGAATATCTTCCAGGGCAATACGTTTTTGCTGTCCGGTGATGGAATCCAATCCTTTTTTTCTGATATGATTCAAAACGATACGAACCGTAATTATACGAATCCAGGTGCCTAAACCACAACCATTTTTACCCTTAAATTGCTTGAGCTTTTAGCCTTGATTCTCAAAAAGCTGCAAAAATACCGTATTATGCAGATCTTCGAGATCATCTTGATTGAAAAACACATTTTTAACCAAAAGGGTGTGACGCACACTCCGATACACGAGATCCGAGAATTCTCTTACGAATCTTTCGCAAGCCTTTTTATCCCCTGCAATACATTTTTTGAGCCGGCGTCGATCTTTGCGAGATGAAGCAATCATTCGGTGATGACCTTATCAAGCGGTTTGATCGTTTCGGTGTTGCCATCCAGAATATCCGCCTTTGATAATTCAGCAATGCCTCCATATCGCCGGCCATCTGCAGCCAGTTCACCTCGCCGTGGCGGTCGCTGCCGCCGTGGAAGCGGGCGTCAACCGCATAGATATGAACGTCGGGCAATTCGCGGGCGATGCACGCCCAGCAGCGACTGTGAAAGCCGGTGGCGTGCAGCAACAGCACCGGGTCACCTTCCCCGGGCCACTCGGTGACCTGGAGGGTGACATCGGGCAGCACCACCGGGTAGGTCCTGGCTGGTAGTCTCGTCACGAACTGATCCCCTGCCCGTCGGCAGCAAAAAACGCCCGCATACTAGCAGATTTATCCCCTCGCCAGGCGGTAAGCAACTGATCCGCCGGGCGCGCGGCGCTGTATACTCCAGTAGTCGCGGCTCTCCCGGCTGCCGCGACCAGCACCCCGCAGGATCTCAAGGCCACCTTTATGCACCTGAAGAATATCGCCCACAACCTGATTCGCCCCAGGCTTCGCCGGGGCCGGTTTGCCAACCACCAGAAAGTGAGCCAGTTCGAATTGCACAAGATAGGCGACAGCCTGTCCCGCCGCTTCGAGCGCAGGGCCGTCGATGCCGCGCCGCTGCTACCGGTACCGGTGCAGAAGCTGACGCGCAAGCGCCTGCTGGCCGCCGCCGACAACAGCGTCTACCGACTGGGCCATTCCACCGTGCTGATGAAACTTGCCGGTGAATTCTGGCTGACCGACCCGGTTTTCTGCGAACGGGCGTTCCCGGTGCAATGGGCCGGCCCGAAGCGCTTTCACCCGTCGCCCATCGCCCCGGAGGACTTGCCACCCATCAAGGCGGTGCTGCTGTCGCACGATCACTACGATCACCTGGACAGGGATGCCATCGCCCGGCTGGCGCACAAGGTCGAGCATTTCCTGACGCCGCTGGGTGTCGGCGACCTGCTGCGGGAATGGGGTGTGGATGGGCGCAAGATCCGCCAGTTCGACTGGTGGGAATCAGGCGCGGTAGACCAGGTGCAGTGCGTGGCTACACCGGCGCAGCATTTCTCCGGCCGCGGCGCCAGGGACAGCAACAAGCGCCTGTGGTGTTCCTGGACGGTACTGACAGGGAAACACCGTATTTTTTTCAGCGGCGACAGCGGCTATTTCGGCGGCTTCAGGGAGGTGGGGGATCACTATGGCCCGTTTGACCTGACCCTGATCGAAACCGGCGCCTACGACAGGAACTGGGTCGACGTCCACATGCTGCCGGAGCATTCACTGCAGGCGCACCTGGATCTTCGGGGCAAATGCATGCTGCCCATTCACAACGGCACCTTTGACCTGTCCATACACCCCTGGTACGAGCCCTTTGAGCGGGTGTACGCCGCGGCGCTGCAGGCCCGGGTTCAGCTGGCAACCCCGCGCATGGGACAGGCGGTGTCACTGGCGCGTCCGCCGGCCGTCGACCTGTGGTGGCGGGAGTTGCTGGAGCCGGACCTGGTTGCACAGCTGGCTCAGGCCCCCCGGTAGGCCACCGGCGTCCTTCCCGACCAGCGCCGGAACGCGGTGCGGAAACTGCGGGCGTCGGCGTAGCCCAGCTGGCCGGCGATGGCATTGACCGTGAGGCCGGTGGAAGACAGGTAGCGGCGGGCCCTGGCGTAGCGCACTTCATCCACCAGCCCCCGGTAGCTGAGGCCAATGCGCTGCAGGCGACGGCGCAGGGTCCGGGCGCTGAGACTGAAATGCCCGGCCACCTGCTCCAGTGTGGGCACGTCGCCCTCCCGGGCCAGTACCAGGTCCTTGATCGCCTCGACCAGCCCGCGCTCTTCCACCAGTGAGGCCATACCCTGGCGACACATATCCCGGAACAGGGCACTGTACTCCGGCTGGGGATAAGGCAGCGGCATGGCCAGCAGGCTGGCCGGGATCAGCAGGGCGTTGCGGCGGCTGCCGCACCGCACCGGGCACTGGAACAGCAGGCGGAACGCCTCGCCTTCAGCCGCCGGGTTGTCATGCATCATCTCGATGCCGGCAAAGCGCACCGGCTCCCCCACCAGCTCATTGAACACGCACTGCAAGGATGCAATGGTGCTCTCGATCTCCAGCGCCGCGGCGCTGGCATCGGCCGCGGTAGGTTTCAGGGTCAGGCAGATGCAGGGCGTGCCGCGGTAGCGCTCACTGGTCAGGCTGTGCTGCGAGGCCCAGCTGATCAGGGGCGAGAACTCGGTGAGTAAGTCCAGCGCCGCCCCCACGGTCTGCGCCCCCATCACCGCATAACCGAGAATGCCATAGCTGGACAACGACAGCCGCGCCCCGACCCGGATGCCCAGCAGCGGATCGGCATTGCGATGGGCGATGCGGGTGTAGAGCTCCAGTTCCTGCTCCAGGGTCAGGCGCTGGGCGGGATCCGCCAGCGCCTGCGCTGACACCCCCGTGCCTGCCAGGATGTCCCGGGGCGCGACGCCCTGGGCCGTCTCCAGTTGCTGCAGCATCAGGCGGATTTCATGGCTGTTGAGCAGCTGTCGCTGGATCGGGGCGAGAGTCTGGCGGCGGGCTCGCGGTGGGGTCATTTGAGGCCTCTATAGTGTCCGTTTATATCCCCCCATTGTCCCCTATCGGCCCTGCCCGATCCAGCGAACAGGGCCTATGCTGGTCGCGTCCTGCAACCACCCCGCACGCGCAAATGGGAATAGCCCGGCCATGAAAAACCGTTACGACGCGATCGTGATAGGCGCCGGCCACAACGGCCTGACCAATGCCGCCTACCTGGCCAAGGGCGGGCTCGATGTACTGGTGGTGGAAAAGAACGACTATATCGGCGGCGCCGCCGTCAGCCGGGAACTGCACCCGGGCTGGATCTACTCCAACTGCTCCTACGTCTGCAGCCTGCTGCGCCAGTCCATCCACCGGGACCTCGACCTGACCCGCCACGGGCTGATGATCGTGCCCTACGGCGGCGCCACCAATTTCGCCCGCAACGGCGATTACATGGCGGAGTACACGGACGAGGCGATGCAGTACCGCGAGATCAGGCGCCACTCCCTGCGCGATGCCGACGCCGCCCATCGCTATAACAGCGACCTGATGCGCTATGCCAGGCTCATTCGCCACTTCCTGCTGCGCACCCCGGCGGATCCTACCTCGTTCAGGCCGCGGGACCTGGGGGAACTGCTGTTCATGGCCAGGAAATTCGCCGGCATGGGGGAGGAACAGGTCTGCGAGTTCATTCGCTTCATGACCATGAGCGCGGGCGATTTCCTCGACGAGTATTTCGAGAACGACCTGGTCAAGGCCACCCTCGCCACCAGCAGCATCATCGGCACCGCCCTGGGCGTGTACTCCCCTGGCACCGCCTACGTGCTGCTGCACCATGTGATGGGCGATGTGGACGGCGCGGTGGGCGCCTGGGGCCTGGCCCGGGGCGGCATGGGCGCCATCTCCAATGCCATCGCCGGCGCCCTGCGCGAACACGGCGGCGAGATCCGTACCAACGCGCCGGTGCAACAGATCATCGTGCGCAACGGCCGCGCCATCGGCGTGGCGCTGGACAGCGGCGAGGAAATCCTCGCCGATATCGTGGTATCCAACCTCGACCCGAAACGCACCTTCACCGTCATCATGGACCGCAAGGACATTCCCGCGGACCTGCGCAGTAAGGCGGAAAATTTCAAGATCAGGGGCTCCTCCGGCAAGGTCAACATCGCCCTGACCGGCGCACCGGACTTCCCCTCGCTGCCCAAAGGCCACCCCCTGCGCCACGGCTCCATGCAGTTTCTCGACAGCCCGGAGCGCATGGAGCGGGCTTACGATGACTGGAAGCACGGGCGCTGGTCGACGGACCCGTTTATCGAGATGACCCAGTCCTCCATGTGGGACCCGACCCTGGCGGCGCCGGGACACTATTTCGTCTCCTGCTTCATCCAGTACTGCCCGGCAGAGGTTGAGGGCGGCTGGACACCGCAGAAACGCGATGCTTTCGGCAGCGACGTGATCGACCAGATCTGCAACTACTCACCGAATTTCCGCGACCTCATCGCCCATATGGAGGTGCGCACGCCGTTTGAAATCGAGAACGAGATCGGCCTCACCGAGGGCAATATCTTCCAGGGCGAATTGACCCTCGACCAGCTGATGTTCAACCGCCCCTTCCCCGGTTATTCCCAGTACCGGGGGCCGGTCAAGGGCATGTATATGTGCGGCTCCGGCACCCATCCCGGGGGCGGCGTGTCGTCAGCCTGCGGCGCCAACTCGGCGCGGGAGATCCTGCGGGACCTGCGGCGGCCCAACGTGGTGCCGGAGGATGACGTCGATGAGTAAGTCCCCTGACATCATTGTTATCGGCGGCGGCCACAACGGCCTGGCCTGCGCGGCCTACCTGGCAAAAGCCGGCCGCCAGGTGCTGGTGCTGGAAGCGGCCGCGCAGGTAGGTGGCCTCGGTGCTACCCGGGAGTTCGCACCGGGTTTTCGCGCCTCGGTGGCCCACACCCTGCCCCAACTCGGCCGCAAACTGGTCACGGACCTGCAGCTGGAACGCCATGGTTTCAGCCTGGCAGCCGAAGCACTGCCCACAGTAGCGCTGGGGGCGGACGGTGCCCATATCACCATCGACGGGGACCGGCTGGCGGGGGCGTCCCCCGGAGATTCGGCCGCCTACACCAGCTATCTTCGTCTAATGAAAAAATTTGCAAAGGCTATCGATCCCTTCTGGCACAAGCGGCCCCCGGTGCTGGCCAGCGGCTCTCTGCGGGACATGGCCACCCTCGGCCGGTTCGGCTGGAACCTGCGCGCCCTGGGCAGGACCGATATGCGCGAGATGATGCGCATGATCGCCCTCCCTGCCCGGGACCTGATGGACGAGTACTTCGACAGCCCGCTATTGAAGGCCGCCCTGAGCTGGGACGCCAACGTGGGCAGCAAGCTGGCGCCGCGCTCACCCAACAACGCGGTGATCGCGCTGCTGTACCGCATGAGCGGTGACTTCAGCGGCGGCCTGCCCCTGCCCAGGGGCGGCTGCGGCGGGCTCACAGATGCACTGGCGGCCGCCGCCACCGCCTGTGGCGCGCAGATCCGCACCGGCAGCCGGGTGGCACGGGTGGTGGTCGAACAGGGCCGGGCCGTCGGTGTGGAATTGGTCGGCGGCGAGATGATTCCGGCCCCGCGGATCGTCTCCAATGCCGACCCGAAAACCAGCTTCCTGACCCTGCTGGGCGCCCGGCACCTCGACATCCAGTTCACCCACCGGATCAACCGCCTGCGCATGGATGGCCAGGTCGCCAAGCTGCACCTGGCGCTGGATGGTCTGCCGCAATTTACCGGGCTGGCACGCCCCGAGGGCCGCCTGATGCTGGCACCCGACATGCAGTTTATCGAGCACGCCTTTGACGCGGCCAAGTATGGCGGCTATGCCCGGGAACTGCCGATGGAAGTGTTGTTGCCCAGCCTGTACGACCCGAGCCTGGCACCCGCGGGACAGCATGTGCTGTCGGCGCAGCTGCAGTATGCGCCCTACAAGGTCAAGGGCGGCTGGGAGGCCCATCGCGAGACCTTCCTGGAGAATGCCATGGCGAGCCTGGAGCGGTACACGCCGGGCATCCGCCAGCACGTGGTCGCCAGCGAGTTGCTGACGCCTGCGGACCTGGAAAGCCAGTTCGGCGTGACCGGCGGTCACTGGCACCACGGCGAATTCGCCCTGGACAACTGGTGGGTCAATCGGCCGACCTATGGCGCTTCCCAGTACCGCAGCCCGGTGCCAGGCTTCTATCTGTGCGGGGCCGGTGCCCACCCCGGCGGCGGCATCATGGGCGCGGCGGGCAGCAACGCCGCCCGGGCAATATTGGAGGAGAGCTGAGCATGTCACCGCAGGTCCAACTGCAAAGCGCCGACCGTATTGCCCACGTCCACCAGGGCATCCTGCCCACGCCCTTTCACAGCCGCAGCTCGCGTCTGAACCTCAACCAGCAGTGGAGCGAGTGGAATGGTTTTGCCTCGGCGGTGTACTACGCCGATGCTCACATGGAGTATTTCGCCAGCCGCAATACCTGCGGGGTGTTCGATGTATCCCCGATGCGCAAGTACCGCTTTACCGGTGCGCAGGCCGCCCAGATGCTGGATCGCATGGTCACCCGGGACGTGATCGGCCAGGCGGTTGACACGGTGGCCTACAACGTCTGGTGCACTGACGCCGGCCGGGTAGTGGATGACGGCACCCTGTTCCGGCTCGGGCCCCAGGAGTTCATGCTGTGCTGCGCAGACCCCTGCTACGACTGGTTCCGCCTCGCCGCCGTGGGCTTCGACGCTGTCGAGATCAGCGACATTTCCGAGGACGTCGCCGCCCTGGCGCTGCAGGGCCCCACCTCCTGTGCCCTGCTCAAGGCGCTGGGTTTCACCGGCATCGAAAAGTGCAAGCCGTTCCAGATCAGGCGCTTTGCCTTTGGCTCGGGCGAGATCATGATCTCCCGCACCGGGTATACCGGCGACCTGGGCTATGAGCTGTGGCTGGCCCCGCAGGACGCGGAGCAGCTGTGGGACGCACTGTTCGAGAAGGGGGCGCTGTACGGCATCCGGCCCATGGGGGACGAATCCCTGGAAATGGCGAGGCTGGAAGCCGGCTTCCTCGCGCCGGACGTGGATTTCCACGGCGCGCTGCACACCGTCCAGCGCGGCCACGATCACTCGCCCCTGGAGCTGGGCCTGGGCTGGATTCTCAATTTCAAGAAACCCCATTTCAGCGGCCGCAGCGCGCTGCTGGCGCAGAAAGAATCGGGGGATTACCGGCGCCTGCTGAAACTGGACATCGAGGGCAACAAACCGGCGCAGCACAGCATTCTCTACGCCGACCACAAGTGCGCGAACGAGATCGGCTATGTCACCTCCGCCATGTGGTCGCCGGTGGTCAAGGCCAACATCGCCTACGGTCTGGTCGACGCCAAGTACTTCGAAGGCCCCATCTGGGCGGAAATCTATCACCAGAAGGAACTGCGCTGGCTGCGCAAGGTGGCGCGCTGCACCCGGGTCAACAAACCGTTCTGGTCACCCGAACGCGCCAGGGCCACACCGCCGCCGGATTGTTGAGGTAGGGGCTTGGACCCAAGCTGACAAAATCTGTCAGTTCCTGGCCTTTCGTGTTAGCCGCAGGGCCTCTGTCGCGGACCTGCTTCCCGGCCGGGCCCGCTCCCAGGCCCGGCAAATTGGCACCCTCCGGGAAAAAGATCAATTAAAAACGGCGCTGGCCCGCAACTTGCAGACTACTATCACCGGATATCCGTGGTAGATGTTGTCTGCGAGGCTGCGTAATGACTTTCAGTAAAGCGGGGTTTCCCATCTCCCCTGTTTCCAGGCTCGCCTGCATCGGCCTGGCCGTCGTCCTGCTTGCCGGTTGTCGGCTGGTGCTCAAGACCGATGAGACAGGCTATATCCAGTCGGCATCCGGCGCCAATGACTGCAGCCAGGGGACCTGCACCATACCCATCAATGCGCCATTCGAGGACAGCTTCACGGCGGTTCCCGCCAGCGGCTATCGCTTCGTAAAGTGGACCGGGATCTGCGGTCTTTCCGTCACCGAGGTGTGTAAGCTCAAACTCGCGCCGCTGCCCACCGAGCTGATGGAGTTCGACGGCGACCTCGAGGTATCTGCAGTATTCGAATCGTCCGCGGAAAAACGACCCTGGCATCGTGACAGCGACGGGGATGGCTACGGCGCGGCAAACATCAGTGTCATGGCCTTCGAGAAGCCGCTGGGCTATGTGATCGACAAGACCGACTGTGACGACAACAACCGCAAGGCCCATCCCTGGAAGACGGAAGAGCCTGACGGGCTGGACAACAACTGCAACGGGGTGGTTGACGAGGGCTTTACCACTACTCGGTTCTATATCGACAGCGACGGCGATGGCTATGGCAATGCCGCCACCAGCCGCCTGGAGATACAGCAGCCGACCGGATACGTTACCAACACGCTGGACTGCAATGACAGGAGTGCGCAGGACTACCCTGGCGCCACCGAGCTGGCCGACGGCCGCGACAACGATTGCGACGGCAGTGTCGACGAGGGCTTCAAGGAATTTTACCCGGATATCGACAGCGACGGTTACGGGGCGAAGACCGGACTTATCCGCTCGATCGAGGCCGTCAGCGGCTACGTGCAGAACAACCGGGACTGCGACGATAACAACGGCAGGATCTTCCCCGGCGCAACCGAGACGCTCGACAGCATCGACAATGATTGCGACGGCGCAATCGACGAGGGTTTTGTGCGCAACCGTTACTACAGTGATGCGGACGGCGACGGCTTCGGGGACCCTTCGAGCAGCGTGCTGGATTACACCCTGCCCGACGGCTACGTCACCAACAAGACGGACAACTGCGTCTATGTGAGCAACCCCGCCCAGGCAGACAGCGACGGCGACGGCATTGGCGATGCCTGTGACCCCGTCGACAACAACGCCCCGCCGCCGGGCGGTGGCGAGGTTCCAGGCGGCGGTGGCGGTTGCTCGCTGAGCACCGAGGAGCAGGCCATGCTGGACGCGGTCAATGCCACCAGGGCCCAGGCCCGGGTGTGCGGCAGCTATGGTTCTTTCCCGGCCGTGCCGCCACTGGCCTGGAGTTGCCCACTCGAGAGCGCCGCCCAGGGCCATTCAACGGATATGGCAAGCAATAATTTCTTCAGCCACACCGGCTCGGACGGTAGCTCAGTGGGCGATCGCGCAACCAGTGCGGGTTACAGCTGGACAGCGGTTGGCGAGAACATCGCCGCCGGCACCTCGTACAGCGCCGTCAGTGCTGTAGTACAGGGCTGGATTGACAGCCCGGGGCACTGCGCGAACCTGATGCGCTCCAGCTACAGGGAACTGGGCGCTGCCAAAGTCAGCAACCCTTCCAGCACCTATAACGTCTACTGGACCCAGGTATTCGGCAAGTCGCGCTAGAAACCCACATTCCCGCTGGGCAGCGGCGGGTAGTTGCCGATCAATGGGCCCTTGCGCTGCACCGCCTCGATCGCCTCCTCCATGATGGACAGGCCTTCCAGCAGGGTCTCGGGTGGCATGTTCAGGGCCGGGTACATGCGCACCTGGGCCTGGTTGTCGCAGATTGCCCATACGCCGCGGCGCAGCATTTCGTGGCGCACCGAGCGGGCGGTGAAGAACTCCTCGTCGGGTTTTGACTCACTGGCGAAGGACACGCCCATCAGCAAGCCCAGCGATCGCACCTGGCTGACGATACCGTAACGGGATTCCCAGGGGGCCATGCGCTGGGCGGCGATCTGGGCCAGTTTGGCGGCGTGCTCGAGAATATTGTCGCGCTCATAGATCTCCAGGGTTTTCAGGCAGGCCGCGCACCCCGCCGGTGTCCCGGCGAAGGTGCTGCCGGCGGTCGCCCTGGGGTTATCGCCGAGTATGTCATCCCGGGCGGCAACACCGGCGCAGGGTTCGACGCCGCCGGACATGTTCTTGCCTGCCACGAGGATGTCGGGTACCACACCGTAGTGCTCGACACCCCACATCTTCGCCGTACGGCCCAGCCCGGTGAGCACCTCGTCGGCAATCATCAGCCAGTCATACTTGTCGCAGACGCGGCGCACACCCTGGAAGAACTCCCGGCTGGGAATCCAGTTGCCGCCCTCGGCCAGGCCGGGTTCTATAAGGATAGCGGCGATGTTTTCCGCCGGCACCACGAACTCGGGCAGGTGTGTCTCCAGGTACCACAGGCAGTACTCGCAGTACTGGGCATGGCTCATGCCCGCGGGAATATTCTCCGAATAGGGGAACGGCGCCTTCAGCACGCCCCCTGCCCAGGCCTCCATGTAAAGATTGCTGTTGCTGTTGTAGGCACTGACCATCTTGGTGCCCAGGCCCTCGCCATGGAAACAGGAGGTGAAACTGATAATGTAACGCCGCCGGGTGTGACACAGGGCCAGGTGAATGGCCGACTCCACCGCCTCGGTGCCGGACACCTCGAAGCTGAACCGCGGCAGGGCCCTGCCGGGCATCAGGCTGGCCAGCTTTTCAGCCAGGGGAATCCGCAGGGGATGTTCCCACTGGAAGCCATAGCGCCTGTGCGCCGCGTGTACTGCCTCGATGATCTCGGGGTGACAGTTGCCCAGCGGGTTGGTGGCCCAGCCGCCCTGGAAGTCGATGTAGCGATTGTCGTCGAGGTCCCAGACATAATCGCCCTCTGCCCTGCCCACGATCATCTGCGCCGGCGCTTCGTAGCCCTGGTTGGCGGCGCGCCGGGCCGCGGCGGGATAGCGCAGGCCGTTGCGCAGGTGCGGCAGGCCGCGCTCCAGCAGGGCGCGTGACTTGTCGCCGGGCAACTTGTAGCTCACGACGTGAACACCACCGTCTTGTTACCCCGCACGATCACACGGTCCTCCAGGTGGTAGCGCAGGCCGCGCGACAGTACGGACTGTTCCACGTCGCGCCCCAGCCTGACCAGGTCGTCCTTGCCGCAGCTGTGGTTCACCCGGATCACGTCCTGCTCGATGATAGGCCCTTCATCCAGGTCCTGGGTGACGTAGTGACAGGTGGCACCGATCAGCTTGACCCCGCGCTCGTAGGCGCGCAGGTAGGGATTGGCGCCAATGAAGGACGGCAGGAAACTGTGGTGGATATTGATCAACCTGCCGGCGTACTGCTCACACAACTGCGGCGGTATGATTTGCATGTAGCGCGCCAGAACGACGGTCTCGGCGCGGTGGCGCTCGATGATTTCGGACATCCGGGCAAAGGCCTCGGTCTTGTCCTCCCTGGGGACCGGTACATAGTGAAAGGGAATGCCGTGCCACTCCACCATGCTGCGCAGGTTCTCGTGGTTGGAGATCACGCAGGGAATCTGGCAGGCCAGGTCTCCGCTCTTCCAGCGGTGCAGGATATCGGCAAGGCAGTGGGATGCGTGGCTGGCCAGCAGCACTACCCGCTGCAATTCGGCGTTATCCCGCACGCGTCCAGTTCATACCATGCTCAGCGGCCAGGGGCGCGAACTGCTCGCGGAACTGCTTGAGGTCGATGGTGAGGGATTTGGCGCTGATCACATTGCGCATGAAGAACCAGCCCTGCTCCACATCCGTGTGGTGGTTGGACTCGGTCAGGGAACCGCCCCGGTCCGCCACGAAGCGCGACACGGCCGCGACGATACCCACCCTGTCGGGGCAGGAAATCACCAGGGTAAAGCTTGCCGATCTTGCTGCCTGACTCATTGATCTTGGTCCTTTGGGGGAGAGGAAAGGCAGCGCCCGGTACCCCGGCGCGCTGCGGCGCGGTTGCGGCCAGGGCGCTGCTGACTGCCTGTTCAATTTTCTGTTCGCGTATATACTGCCAGCAAGGGCGGTTTTATCCAAGTTCGCCGGCGTGCGGGCAACTGATTCAAAGGCGGCATCCATGGGCATCAAGAAACCCGGTATCGGCAGCACTATCCAGGCTGAACGGCGCCGCCTGATGATCGATGCCACCATGACCGCCATCTCTGAACACGGGTTGCCCAAGCTCACCCTCGCCAAGATCGCCGATATCGCCGGCCTGAGCGCGGGCTCGGTCAATTTCCACTTCGCCAGCAAGGAAGCGCTGCTGCTGGCCACGCTCACGGACCTCGCCGCTGAATTCGAGCGCACCATAGTGCGTGCCGTTGACGCTGCCGGGCCCGGCCCGGGACAAAAGTTGCTCGCCATGTTCGAGGCCTCCCTCGACCCCGGGATAACGGAACCGCGCAAGACTGCGGTCTGGTTCGCCTTCACTTCGGAGGCGCGGTCCCGGGCGGATTACCAGCGCATCTGCGGCGCCCAGGATGAAAAAATCTTTGCCATGACCCTGCAGTTGTGCGACGAGATCATTCACCAGGGCAACAGGCAGGGCCAGATGAACCCCCACGCCATGGCCAACGCAGTACAGGGTCTGATCGACGAAATCTGGCAGGACATCCTCTACGCCGGCGACAGCTACAACCGGGCTGACGCCCGCTACCTCTACCTCTCCTTCCTGGCCAGTGTATTTCCCTGGGCTTTCGAAATGCCCGGCTCACATGAGCAGGCCTCCCGCCTGGCCATTGCCGATAACTCCCTGCGCATCGTTACCGCCGGCAAGGAGCAGCTCCCCGCCCTGGCCCGGTTGTTCGACGCCTACCGCCAGTTCTACCGGCGGGAATCGGATCCCGCCCTCGCGCGCAGGTTCCTCGGCCGAAACCCTTAAAAAGGAGCGGTCTGTCATCTTCCTGGCACTGGATGCCACCGGCCGGGCGCTCGGCTTCACCCAACTCTACCCCAGCTGGTGTTCGGTCACTGCCAGCCCGATCTGGATACTCTACGACCTGTTCGTGGACCCCTCAGTGCGCCAGCGCGGCGTGGGCCGGGCGCTGATGCAGGAGGCGGAAAAAATGGCCCGCAAATCCAGGGCGAGCCGTATCGACCTGGAAACCGCCATCGACAACTACGACGCCCAGACACTGTACGAGGCCCTCGGCTACGAGCGGGAGACCGAGTTCTACAAGTACTCCCTGGCACTCAACTGATTGACCCCATCAGGCGATTTTTTTCCTCGAACGCAGGTCGGCATCGGCCAGCACCAGCGCCCTGCGCAGCGCCAGCACCAGGTCGTCGACCTGGCTGCGGGTGATGATCAGGGGCGGTGACATGATGCAGACGTTGATCAGCGGCCGCACCAGCAGGCCGAACTGGCGGCAGTAGCTGTCCACCAGGTCGCCGATGGCATAGTCCTGCGCCAGCAGCCGGTCACCGTGCACCCCGTTGTCCAGTCGCATCTCCACCGCTGCCATCAGGCCGGTGCCGCGGACATCCGCGACCAGCGGTATATCCAGCAGGGTCCGCAACTGCTGCTGGAAATAGGGCGCCAACTCACGCACATGGGCCAGCAGGCCCTCCCGCTCGATAATGTCCCAGCTGGCCAGCGCGGCGGCGCAGGACACGGGGTTGGCTGACCAGGTGTAGCCGTTGCTGAAATTATTGCCCCCGGAGGCGGCGCCGGAAATCTCCGCCATGAAGCGGTCTGAGACGGCGAAGCCTCCCAGGGGCACATAACCCGAGGTCAGGCCCTTGGCGAAGGTGATGATGTCCGGCACCACGCCGAACTCCTTTTCCGAGGCAAACCAATACCCCAGCCGCCCAAACGCCGTAACCACCTCGTCGGCGATGTAGACGATGCCGTATTTCTTCACCACTTCCCAGCAGCGACGATTGTAATGCTGCGGCGGCACGATCACGCCGCCCGAACCCAGCACCGGTTCGGCAATGAAACACATGACGTTTTCCGGGCCGAGCTCGAGGATCTTGTCCTCCAGTTCCCGCACCAGGAAGTCGCAGAACGCCTCCTCGTCCAGTTCCTGGTGGTGGTAGCTGTGGCAGGGCACGCTGAGGAAATGCACCTTGTCCTGCAGGGTGTCCATCATGGTCTTGTCGCGTTCCTTGCCGGTAACCGACGCGGTCAGGAAGGTGCTGCCGTGGTAGGCGTGGTAGCGCGACAGGATATGCTTGCGCCGGGGCTGTCCCTTGATGTTATTGGCAAGCTGGCACAGGCGCAGCGCCGAATCCACCGCAGTTGAACCCCCGGTGGTGAAGAAGACCCGGTTGAGGTCGCCGGGGGTTTCACCGGCAATGCGCCGCGCCAGCTCGACTTCCCTGGGGTTGATGGTGGAGAACGCGGTGGAATAGCCCAGCTGCATGATCTGGTCGGCCACCGCGTCGGCAATTTCACGGCGGCCGTAGCCGGTTTGCATGCACCACATGCCCGCCGGCCCGTCGATCAGGCGCCGCCCCTGGTCGTCGGTGATATAGATACCATCGCCGCTGACGATGACGGGAGTGGATGTATCCTCTCCCAGGCCGGGCAGGTCAGCCCAGGGGTGCAGCGAATGCCGATTGAAATCCTGGCGCCAGGCCGACACAAACACCTCTCACAGTGATTTCGACAGGATTGCCAGGTACCAGGCCATGAACTCCTGCAGCTCGTTTTCAAACGCCGGGTGGTAGGGCCCGGGTTCGAAGAATCGCGAATTCACCCCCTGGCTGTTGCGGGTGATGATGTATTCATCCTCGAGCGTGGTGTGGTGCCACAACCAGGTGAGCCTTTCCCGGTCGTAATCCACCCCCTCCACGGCATCGCCACGCACGAACCACACCACCTCCATGTCGGTGCTGCCCATATCGCGGGGAATGAAGCGGTA
Organism: uncultured Gammaproteobacteria bacterium; assembly: GCA_963700715.1. Taxonomy (GTDB): domain Bacteria; phylum Pseudomonadota; class Gammaproteobacteria; order Pseudomonadales; family Halieaceae; genus JARRPM01. Next base: position 137,109 of record CAVOYP010000001.1, on the reverse strand, counting down.
GAGCACGCAGTGGTCGGGATAGTTGAGCATGAACGTCAGGGGGCCGATCTGGAAATCCCCCACCCCGCCGTCATAGCCCTGGATCTGTCCCATCAGGGGCGCGACCGGTTGGCCGTCCTTGCTGCCGGTGAGAAAGCCGTCGTACAGCCCGTAGCGGCTGGTATACACGCAGCAGCCGAAGCCCTCGGCGTCACCGAACACGCGCTCATGGCGCGCGCCCATCCCGGCCACGCCGGTGACCGCCTCCGTCCTGGCCAGCATGGCCCGGTCCGCGGCGCTGTGGTCGGCCTCTTTCAGGGTGTGCATGCGCGAGTAGGCCCGATGGGAGGTGGCGCAGTGGTAGCACTCGAGGTAGTTTTCCAGCACCAGTTTCCAGTTGGCGCTGATCCGGTAGGTGTGCTTGTGGGCAACCCGTGCATTGGCCAGGTCATAGGCGCCCAGTTGCCGGTTGATGTTCTGCAGTGGCGCGAGCAAGTCATCCGCTTTGGGATTGCAGTTGATAAAGATCAGGCCCATGTAGACGACAACGCGCGCCTGCTTGAGCCCATGCGCTGCCGTGTCGAAGCCCTCGAGCATGTGCATTTCCCGGGCGGCCTTGAGGCTGCCATCGGTACGGTAGACCCAGCCGTGGTAGGGACAGACGAAGGTTTTGCGGTTGCCGCTTGCGCCTTCGCAGACGCGGGCGCCGCGGTGGCGACAGATGTTCATCAGGGCGCGGATGCCGCCGTCATCATCGCGCACGATAATCAGGGAATCCTCACCGATTTCCAGCAGTAGGTAATCGCCGGGACTGGCGAGCTCCGACACATGGCCCGCATACAGCCAACTGCGAAACACCAGTTCGGTCAGTTCCGTCTCATAGACCAGGGGTGAGCGGTAAAAATAGGCATCCAGCGCCCGGCCCGTTTGCGCCTTTTCCGCACGCAGTGCCGCCGCCATCTTCGACCGGGAATCGTCGAGCCTGCTCGCCATCATGTTCATTGCTTTGCTCCGCTACCCCACTGGTCTGCAGCCAGGTGAGCGGAGTGTAGCAGATAATTGAATGTCTGTACAAGTTTCTGTACATTCATTTAATTATTTGGGCTGTTGGTTAGATTCCTGATTGGTCATACAGCCCGCAGGTACCACTCGTAGTCAAGGTTGGAAATGCGGCTGTGAAAGGCCTCGCATTCGGCCCGGCGCATGCTGTAAAAGGCGCTGCTGTAGGCTGCGCCGAGATAGTCCGGCAGCACCGTCGACTGCTTGAACGCTGCCAGCGCCTGCTCCCAGCGACTGGGCAGGCTGATCGCCTGCTCACCCAGCTGGGTTCCCTCGGCGATCATGGGCCCGGGTTCGCAGCGCTGCTCAATGCCGTAGTGGATACCCGCCAGCACCGCGGCGGCCACCAGGTAGGGGTTGGCATCGGCTCCCGCGACCCGGTGTTCGATACGGCGGTTGTGGTCGCCCGAGACCGGGATGCGCAGGCTCACGTCGCGGTGGTTGTAGCCCCAGCTGGGCGCCAGGGGCACGTAGGTTCCAGGCACGAAGCGGCGGTAGGAGTTGGCGTTGGGGGCGAAAATCGCCATCGCATCAGCCATGGTGGTCGCCAGCCCCCCGATGGCGTTGCGCATAAGCCCCGAAATTCCCGGCACCCCGGCGGCGGCCGGGCCGGCGAACACGTTCTCGCCCCGGGTATCGTACAGGCTGGCGTGAATGTGCAGCCCGCTGCCGGCGCTGGCGGCAAACGGCTTGGCCATGAAGGTGGCCGATATTCCCAGGCTCAGGGCCACACCCTTGACGATGCGCTTGAGCAGCAGGGCATGGTCGCAGGCCAGCAGCGGGTCGTCCACGTGGCGGGTATTGATCTCCCACTGCCCGGGCGCAAACTCGGACAACATGGTCGTCATCGGCACCGACTGCTGTTCGCAGGCGATGCGCACAGCGTCGAGGAAAGCGTCGTACTGCCACAGGTCTTCCGCCATGGCGAACTGGATGCCCTGCTGCTCCAGGCCCGTGCCGGGGATGCGCCCCAACAGGGGCCTTGGCACAGCGCCATCGCCGGGGCTGACCAGGTAGAACTCGAGCTCGGTGGCGATGACGGGCTTGAGACCCAACTCGGCGAAGCGCGCCACCACGGCGGCCAGCACGTGGCGGGGATCCGTCCAGGCGGGCCTGCCGTCGATGCTGTAATGGGCCGCCAGCACCTGGCCGGTGGGAGAAGCCAGCCAGGGCACGGGGGCCAGGCTGCCGCTTACCGGCAGTATCCTGTTGTCGGGCTCCCCCGCCACCAGGCGCGGATCAACCTCGTGGTTGTACTCGCCCATGGTAGTGACCAGGGACTGGGTGGCCGGGCATTTCAGCGCACCTTCAAACAGCGCGCCGAACTCGCTGCGGTGAATGCGCTTGCAACGGAAAATACCGTTGATGTCCGGCATCAGCACTTCCAGCATCTGGATCGAGGGGTTGGCTTGCAGGAATCTGTTCAGTTCCGCCTGGCCCGCAGCATTCACATGCGCCTCCTCATTCATCACCCTGCCCCCTCACCACCAGCGCGTCCAGGCCGATACAATCGTCGACCATCAGCCGCACCGGGTTGATGTCAATCTCGTGGATACAATCTGCCAATTCCACCGCCAGCACCGAGAGGCGCGCAGCCATCTCGCAGAATTTCACCACGGCCAGCGCCTCGCGACCGCGCGCCGCATCGAGCAGGCGATGCATTTTCAGGCGGCGCAGCGCCCGCATTGCCTCGGCCGGGCCAAAGGGCGGCAACAGCACGATACTGTCGCGCAGCAACTCCGCGTGCACGCCGCCAAAGCCGATCAATACCGTGGGGCCGAACTGGCGGTCGCGGGCGACGCCCAGGATCATTTCAATGCCCTCCCCCGTCACCATGGGCGCAACTATCAGCGCCGGGCCAAGCCGCGCGCACATTTCACTACAGGCTTCGCCCAGGGAGCGGGCATCCTGCAGGTTGAGCACCACGCCGCCCACGTCGGACTTGTGCGCGATCCCGGGCTGTGCGGTCTTGAGTACCACCGGGAAGCGCAGTTCCCGCAGTAACTGCGACGGCACCCGGGGGCCCTCAAAGGCGGTGCCGGGGACCACGGCAATACCGAACTCGCGCAGCAACTGCCCGGCCACGACTTCAGCCAGGGCGCCACCGGTCGGCAGGTGTTCGCGCAGGTACTGGCGCCAGCGGCTGACCGTCGCCGGCGCCGTGGCGGCGGGTGGCGATTCCGGCTCCAACGCAAGAAAATCCCGGTAACCCATGACGCTGCGGGCGGCCACCATGAACTCGCGCAACCCGTCCAGCACCGCGAAACCCTCCCGCGTAGCCTTGACGGCCAGTGGATCGCTGCCGGACCCGGCGCAATTGGCCACCAGGCATACGGGCTTGCCGGTGGCGCTGTGGGCACCGCGCAGGTATTGCAGGTAGCCCGGGTAGATCGCCCCGCCCGGCGCGCGATCGTGCACCACCGCACCGAGGGCGATGCCGGGGTCCGCCAGCAGGGCGCTGAAGCAGGCCTCCATATTCTGCGCCGCGGCGGCGCCACCGGCGCTCCAGGCATCCAGCGGGTTCACCGCCGGCAGGCCCTCGTCGAGCACAGCCTGCAGGCGCTCGACGCTGGCGGCCGCAAGGGGCGGATAGTCCACCCCCAGTTCGTACGCCAGGTCGATGGCCAGCTGGCGCTCGCCGCCGGAGTCGTGCAGGGTGGCAAGGCCACCGGCGGGAAGCGCATGGGGCTGGGAGAACAGGATCAGGGTCGCGGCAAGCTGGGCCATATCGTCCACCCGCTGCACCCCGTGGCGACGAAACACCGCGTCGAACACCGCGTCACTCCCAGCCAGGGCGCCGCTGTGGGAGAGCGCGAGGCGGGCGGCCCTTTCCGTCCTGCCAACCTTGAGCGCGACAACCGGAATGCGCCGCTGCCGGGCTCGCTCCAGCGCCGCGATGAAGCGCGCGGGCTGGCGGCTGGTTTCCAGGAACAGGCCCACCACCCGGGTTTCGGGTCGCTCCAGCACATACTCCAGGTAGTCCTCAACCCCAAGGCATAACTCCTGGCCGGTGGAGGCGGCGAACAGGAAGTCGATTCGCTCCTCGCAATCGAGAATGCCCGACATGCCGGCGCCGGACTGGCTGAGCAGTACCACAGCCCCGGGGTGTCCGTGCGCCCGGGTATCGAAACCCGACACCCACAGCCCGCCGGCGAAATCGTAGAACCCCAGGCAGTTGCCACCGTGCAACAGCAGCCCGGCAGCCCGGGCTTTTTGCCTGATGCGCCCTGCCATTGCGCCGCCGGGTTCCCCCGGTTGCACCAGGGCGGAAAAGATGGTGGCCGCCTGCGCCCCGAGGGCAATGGCCTCGTCAAAACAGGCCTCCAGGCGCGTATCGCTGACCGCGAACACCACGTGCTGGGGCACTTCGGGCAGGTCCGCCAGGGAGGGGTAGCAGGGCATGTCCCCGATGGAGTCGCGGCCGGGATTGACTGCGTACAGCGGCCCCGCGTACCCGCCCCGGCGCAGGTTGCGCAACACCTCGTTGCCCGGTGACCCGGGCCGGGCGCTGGCGCCCACGACCGCCATCGAGCGCGGCCGCAGCAGGGGATCGAGGCGGTGCCCAGGCATGGCGCCTAGAAAGCGCCGGCTGGCACTGCCCGGCGCCGCGGCGGATTGAACACCGGCGCGTCGATCACCCGGCAGGGCGCCAGCACCCGGGTCCAGTGCAGCTCCCGCTGGTAATAGATTTCCGCGACCAGTTCCTCCCCCACCGCGCCGTGGGGCATCTCGAGCTGGGCGAAGGCGACGTTGGACTTGGCGCTGGGACACCAGGCCGCAGAGGTGACAGTGCCGACTTTTTTGCCGCGACTGAGAATGAACGAATGCCCGGCCGGCTTGTTGCCGTCCACGTCGAGCATCGCAAAGCGATAGCGCGAACCCTCGGCCTGCTCGCGCAGCAGGGCCCTGCGGCCGTTGAACACCGGCTTGTCCATATCCACCAGCCAGCCCAGGCCCAGCTCGAACGGTGAGCGCGAGCGACCCGTGCGCACCGCGGACTCCGCCGGCACGAAATCCACTCCCGCCTGGAGGAAACCCGCCTCGATCCGCGCCAGGTCCAGCGCGTCGGAGCCGAAGGGCTTGATCAGGTAGGGGCGGCCCGCCGCGAACAGGCGGTCCCACAAAACCTCGGCCTTATCGGCAGCGATCCACAGTTCATAACCGAGGTCGCCGGTGAAACCGGTGCGACTCACCGTGAGGGTGTCTCCCTCGAAGGGAAACGCGGCCAGGCCAAACGGCTTGAGCTGCTCCAGCCCCTGCAGCCCCATCGCCAGCAGCGCCGCGCAGGACGTGGGGCCCTGCACCGCCAGCGCGGCGACATCCATGCTCTCATCCACGACCGTCACATCAAAACCGAGCGCCGACCAGTGCAGCCAATCGATCGCCCGGGCAAAGGCGCACAGGCGGTAGTCGTTTTCGCCCAGGTGAAAAATGGTGCCGTCATCCATCACCTGCCCGGCGTCGTTGCACCACACCGTGTAGCCCACGCGCCCCGCGCGGATCTTGCTGATATCGCGGGTGACCAGGCGATTCAGGAAGGCCTCGGCATCCGGTCCGCTGATGCGGTACTTGTTCATGGGCGAGAGATCGAACACACCGGCGGTACTGCGGATGGCGAAGTACTCCAGCTCCATGTCAGTGTAGGCCCGGGGCGTGGTATAGCCCTTCCAGGTTCCCCAGTCATTGAGCTCGCAGGCGGCTGCCACCCGGGAGTGGAACGGCGTGCGCAGCATCATGGTGGTGTCGCTCTGCGGCTTCATACCCCTGCCTCCCGCCGGATAATTTCCCGGGCCGCATTCCTTCCCGCCAGGCCCATCACGCCGCCGCCGGGATGGCACCCCGCGCTACAGAGGTAGAGCCCGTCCAGGCCACTGGCATACTGGCTCGCGCCCGGGAAGGGCCGCATCATCAGCACCTGGTCGAGACTCAGCTCGCCGTGATGCCAGTGGCCTCCGCTCATGCCGAAGTCCCGCTCCAGGTCGGCCGGGGTCAGCAACTGGCAGGCCACCACCTGCTCGCGAATCCCCGGGGCGTACTGCTCCAGCTTGTCGAGCAACAGCCGGGTAAAACACTCGCGGTGGGTCTCATGCGTCGCGGCGGCAGGACCCTCCCAGCCACCAGCCGGTGCATAAGGCGCATACTGCACGATGGCGGACAGGACATGGCCGCCAGTGGGAGCCAGCGACGGATCGTGGATACTGGGTACGCTGATATCCAACGCGGGGTGGTCGGAATAGCCGTCGTATTTCACCGCGTTGAAAGCGCGCTCGATGTAGTCCATGTCCGGCGCGATGACCAGGCGCTGGCCCAGGGCCGCGGCGTCGAGGCCGGTGAATCGCGGCAGGCCATTGAGCGCCAGGTGGAGCTTGGCGGCATTGCCCGCGCTGCGCACCTGGCTGACGCGCCGCGCCATCCCGGTTTCCATGTTGCGATAGCCCACCAGGCGTGAAAACGTGGTGACCGGGTCGGCAGCGGACACTACCACCTGCGCCCCCAACTGCTCCCCCGATGCCAGGGTCACCCCCACCGCGCGGCCATCGCGCATATCGATACCGGCCACCGGCGCACCGAGCCGGATCTCGACGCCGCGGGAGCGGGCGCTGGCGGCCAGGGCTTCCCCCAGGGCGCCCATACCGCCCTGCACCTGTGCCGCGCCGTTGTAACCGAACACTTCGCCACTGCGGCGGTAAAGATAGCCAAACACCGTGTTGGGGGTGCGCGGCCCCATGCGTGAGCCGAGCACACTGTCAAAACTCAACAGGGCTTTCAGCTGGGGGCTGTCGAAATGCTCCTCCATCAGGTCGTACATATTGCCAAGGACGATGCGCATGAGATCGCTCATATCGTCCCGGCCCAGCATTTTCAATCCCAGGCCGAGCCCGGCCAGGGCGAGGCGATCCCGCAGCGTGGACTCCACCAGCCGCGGTGGGCGCTGCTCAAACACCTTCGCCAGCAGCTTGGCATACTTGCCGGTGCGCCCATGGAATGATCGCCAGGCCTCGCTATCCGCGCCGCTGATGCCTTCACCTTCAACCCGGGCACCCAGCAGGCGCAGGTGGCGGCCAGCGGTGTCCAGCAGTACCGAGGCGAGATCCCGCGCCGCGAACTTCAGGCCGTGGCGCTCCAGCTGCAGCTCGCGACACACCGCCGGGTGCAACTGGTACAGCCACTGGGCACAGGCAGACACGGTGTAGCCGGGCGCGAATTCCCGGCTTGCCGCGGCTCCGCCGGGGCGCTCCCCCGCCTCGATCACCAGCACTTTCCTGCCGGCCCTGGCCAGGTAATTTGCGCACACCAGGCCGTTGTGGCCGGCGCCGATCAGGATGACATCGCGCTGTTCAGTCATCGGCATAACCTGCCGGGACCACGTCCGCACGGCGCAGGTCCCGGAGAATTTCCCGTGCCGCGTTGGCGCCTGGCGCTGCCATTACACCGCCGCCGGGATGGGTGCCGGAGCCGCACATATACATACCGCGCACCGGACCGCGGTACTGGGCGTAACCGGGAAAGGGGCGGTTGAACAGCAGCTGGTCGAAGGTGAGCTCGCCCTGGAAGATGTTGCCCTCGGTGAGGCCGACCTCCGCTTCGATTTCCCGCGGTGTGCGGGTTTCACAGTGCAGGATCAGGTCCCTGAAATCCGGGCTGTGGGCCGCGATCTGGTCGATCACCGACTTCTCGAAGCCGGCCTTGTCGGCGTCGGTCCATTCGCCGCCGTTGATTTTGGGCGGGGCATATTGCACGAACACCGTCATCATGTGCTTGCCGACTGGCGCCATGGTGGGATCGGTCTGGGTGGGGATCAGCATGTCCACGTAGGGATCCTTCGACCAGGTGCCGTCTTTCCAGTCATCGTAGGCGCGCTCCAGGCGCTCCAGGGAGTCGGTGAAGTGCATGTCACCCAGCATCAGCGGGCTTTTCGGGTCGAGCCCGCGGAAGGTGGGCAGGCCATCGAGGGCAATATTGAGTTTGCCGGAAGAACCACGGATCTTGAAATTCCGCGCCTTGTGCAGCAGCTCCGCGGGCAGGTCCGCCGCGTCCATGATATCCAGGAAGGTGCGTTTCGGGTCGAGGTTTGAAACCACGATATCCGCGCGGTATTCATCGCCGTTTCTCAACGCCACGCCCCTGACCTTGCCGTGGCGAACGACGATCCTGTCGACATCGGCGTCGCAGATAATCTCGCCGCCGAAGGCCTGGAAGGATTTGGCCAGTGCGCCCGCCACGGCGCCCATGCCGCCGCGGGCGAAGCCCCAGGAGCCGACATTACCGTCCATATCGCCCATGTAGTGATGCAGCAGGACATAGGCCGTGCCGGGTGAATAGACCCCCAGGGCCGTGCCGATCACGCCGGTTCCACCCAGGTGGGCCTTGATCACATCGGTTTCAAAGTATTCGTTGAGATAGTCGCCGACGCTCTTGGTCCAGAACCGCAGGGTGTCGGCCAGCCCCTCCTCCCCCATCTCCATGAAGGCGCGGGCGAAGCCGTACAGATCGCGCAGGTCGCGCGGCTTGAGCGAGGTCGGGTCCGGCGGGCGCCGCAGCAGGTAGGGGCGGATCAGGCGGGTCTGCTTGCGCACGTCGGTGGCGTAGCGCTCGTAGGCATTGGCATCGCGCTGCGAGTGCCGCGCCATTTCCCGGTACTGGCGATTGTGGTCGTAGTAGTTGCCGTAGTAGTCGCCATCGCGGCTGAAGGTAACGCCGCCGCCGTAGGGCACCACCTGCAGGCCGTGCCGCGGCAGCTCCAGGTCGCGGGCGAGCTCCGGGCGCAGCAGGCTGCAGACGTAGGAGCAGTTGGAATAGGTCCAGCCCGGGTGAAGCTCGCGGCTGACGGTGGCGCCGCCGATATAGGGGTTGCGTTCGAGTACGGCCACGGCCAGGCCGGATTTGGCCAGATAGGCCGCATTGGTCAGGCCGTTATGTCCCGCTCCAATCACTATCGCGTCGTATTGCCTCAAGGCGGGCTCCGTTTTCAGGCCCGTCGCCGGGCACTCGTATCGCTCGCCGGAGCATGCCACGACCACCCCTGCCTGTCCACGCGCACTGTTACTGCAGGCCCTGGACGAGGCAGGTGACAAAACCTCTGACGCCGCTCTGCTCGCCGCCGGTTATATTGCGCTGGTGGACGGCCTGTGGCTGAATGCGCTGGTGGATCCGCGGCGCCTGCCCTGGAGAAAGGCGCAGCGCGCCGCCAGGCATTACCTCGCATCCGCCTTCCCGAAACATATAGGCCTTGCCTGGACAGGATGCCCACTGCGATGCAGATCGAACTGGATGAGAGCACCCGCAACTGGCAACAGCTGGTACGCAACTATGTGGAGGTGGAACTCATCCCCTGGGAGCTTACCGCGGAGCTCAATGGCGGCGAGTTGCCCCCTGAGGTGCTGGGCCGAATCCAGGGCGAGGCGATCAGGCTGGGGCTGCCGGGTATGGATGCGCCCGCCGACCGGGGCGGCCTGGGTCTGCCCATGGTGGACCAGGTGGCGGCCTGGGAAATGCTGGGGCGGGTCACCAACGCCCTGTGCTGGTGCTTCCCGGAAGCCCAGTCCTGGATGTACGAAGCCTGTGCCGACAGCCAGTACCAGCTCGAAACCTACATCCAGCCCCTGCTGCAAGGCAAGCGCCGCGAGGCCTACGCCATTACCGAGGCCGAGTCAGGCTCCCACGAAGTGGTCAATACCATTGCCCGCCCGACTTCCGGCGGCTACCTGCTCAACGGTGAAAAATGGTTTGTCACCTCCGGCAACCTGGCGGACTTCCTGTTTGTGCAGGCAAAGGTGGCCGCCGCCGACAGCGCGGCCGCAGGCGATACCCTGTTTATTGTCGACCTGGACAGCCCGGGTATAGAAATAGTCGAAAACCCCCTGTTCTCCCACACCTTTGCCTCACACCACCCCACCTACCGCTTTACCGACGTGCTGGTACCGGAGCGCAATCGCATCGGCGGCGGGCGTTCCGGCATGGACTACAGCCGCGCCTGGTTCCGCCATGAGCGCATGACCATTGCGGCCCGCATGCTGGGCGCCGCCACCCGGATGATCGAGGAGGCCACGGCCTGGGCCAGCCAGCGGCAGATCCTCGAGGAAAAGCTGATAGACAAGCAGGCGGTGCAATTCATGCTGGCGGACTGCTGCACTGAACTGTGGGCGGCGCGCCTGATGGTATATGAGGCGGCCCGGGCCCATGACCGGGGCGGCGTGGAGCCCAGGTCGCTCCATGTGCGCTGCTCCATGGCGAAGTTGTACGCCACCGAAATGGCGAACCGGGTGGCCGACCGCTGCCTGCAGATCTGGGGCGGGCGGGGCTACCGCCGCGACAATGCGGTGGAGCGCTTCTTCCGCGAAGTGCGGGTGGACCGCATCTGGGAGGGCAGCAGCGAAATCCAGCGGATGATCATCGCCGGCGCCCTCGCCCGGCGTGGCCTGGACGCCATGTGATGGCGTCAGCTGCGCGGGCACCGCGGCGGCAGGCATGGATAATCCTGCTGCTGGCGGGCGTTGTCCTGCTGGGCGCCAGCGTCGCGGCCACTGCCCGGGAACCTGTCCTCAATATCTACAACTGGTCCGACTATATCGATCCGGAACTGGTGAAAGAGTTCGAGCGCGAATTCGGCATCAAGGTCAATTACGATATCTACGATTCCAGCGAGATCGTCGACACCAAACTGCTGACCGGCCGCTCCGGCTACGATATCGTGGTCCACTCCACCTCATTTTCACAACGCGCTGATTCCCATCGGGGTCTACGAGCGCGTCGACTACGCGCGTCTCAAGAACTGGCATCACATGGATCCCGACCTGCTGGCAAGGATACGCGATCACTTCGGCGACGACCTCGCCGGGGTCCCCTACATGTGGGGCACCACGGGGTTTGCCTACAATCGCGACATGGTGCTCGAGCGCATGCCGGATGCGCCCCTGGACAGCGCCGCCATGTTGTTCGACCCTGCCGTCGTGTCGCGCTTTGCCGACTGCGGCGTCAGCCTGCTGGACGACCCGACCTCGGTCATTCCCATGGCCATGCTATACCTGGGTTACCCCGCAAACTCGGTGGAGCCGGAGCACCTGGAGAAAGTGGAACAACTGCTCAAGCGCGTCAGGCCCTATATCAAGTATTTCAGCTCCACCAAGATGTTGCTGGACCTGCCCAGCAGGGAAGTCTGCATCGCCATGGCCTGGTCGGGGGATTACGCGGTGGCCAGCGGCCGCGCGGCGGAAGCCGGCGTCGAGATTGACCTGGGCTATACCATTCCTCGAGAGGGCGCCGTCGACTGGTACGACAATATGTATATTCCGGCGGACGCGCCGCACCCGGAGAACGCCTACCTGTTCCTCGATTTCATGCTGCGCCCGGAGGTCATCGCCCGGGCCAGCAACTATATCGGCTATGCCAACGCCAACCGCAGCGCCACGGCGCTGGTAGATCCTGCGATCACCGGCGACCCCGTTATTTACCCCGATCCGGCAACAATGGAGCGCCTGGAGCCCTCGGTGATACTGTCGCCCAAACTGGAACGGCGCCGCTCCCGGGCCTGGACCAAGATCAAGACCGGGCTATGACATGAAGAGGTACGGCGGATGACACAGGCCAGAGTCGCAAGGAACGGGAGCCCGGGGAGTGGCTCCCCGAACGCGCCCTGGAACGATTCGTCGCAGGAGCCTTTCATCGAACTGCAATCGCTGAGCAAGCACTTTGGCGATTTCGCCGCGGTGGACGACGTCAGCCTGAAAATCTACCGGGGCGAGCTGTTCACGATCCTGGGCGGCTCCGGCTGCGGCAAATCCACCCTGCTGCGCATGCTCGCAGGTTTTGAACAGCCGTCCGCCGGGCGCATCCTGATCGACGGGGTGGACATCACCCACTCACCGCCCTACGAGCGCCCGGTGAACATGATGTTCCAGTCCTACGCGGTGTTTCCGCACATGACGGTCGAGCAGAACATCGCCTACGGCCTGAAAAAGGAGAAACTGCCGCGGGATGAGATCGCGCAACGGGTCGAGGAAATGCTGCAACTGGTGCAGTTGCCAGAGCTGGCCAGGCGCAAGCCCCACCAGCTCAGCGGCGGCCAGAGCCAGCGGGTGGCGCTGGCCAGGGCACTGATCAAGCGCCCCAAGGTGCTGCTGCTGGACGAACCGCTGGCGGCCCTGGACAAGAAGCTGCGGGAACAAACCCAGTTCGAACTGATGAACCTGCAGGACAAGCTGGGCACCACCTTTATCGTCGTCACCCACGACCAGGAAGAGGCAATGACCCTGGCCACGCGCATCGCGGTAATGGACGCGGGCAAATTCATCCAGATCGGCACCCCCGGTGAAGTCTACGAGTACCCGCGCAATCGTTTCGTCGCCAACTTCTTCGGCCAGATCAACCTGTTCGAGGCCACCGTGCTGGCAAGCGACGGCGAGTACGTCACGGCACGCCTGGATGGCAGCGACACCGACATTCGCACCCGGCATCCGCAGCTGCTGGCACCAGGCTCCCACTGCGGCATCGGCGTGCGACCGGAGAAACTGCTGATCAGCACCCTTGCGCCCACCCAGGACGGGCTTACCGTCACCCGCGGGGTGGTGGAGGACCTGGCGTACTACGGCAATCGCTGCCTTTACCGGGTGCGCTCCCAGAACGGGCGCATGATCCAGGTCAGCGCACAGAACTACCAGCGCTCCGCCCAGTTGTTGCTGGAGTGGGATGACGAGGTGTTCCTGAGCTGGAACTCCGACTGCAGCGTGGTGCTGAGCGAGTGACCCCGGAGGCGCCGCTGTGAGCATGGTCGTCAACCCGGGCAGGACCGATCGCCTGTGGCGCGGCCTGGTCATCGCCGCGCCCTACCTGTGGCTGCTGATTTTTTTCCTCGTACCCTTTGCCATCGTACTCAAGATAAGCCTCGCCGATCCCCTGGTCGCACAACCGCCGTTTTCCGACTTCTTCGACTGGAGCGGCAGCACGGGCCGCCGGGTTCTGGCCACGCTGGACAACTATCGCTTCCTGTTCGAGGACCGGCTCTACCTGGTGAGCTACCTGAATTCCATCAGGATTGCGCTGATAGCGACGGGGCTGTGCCTGCTGCTGGGTTTTCCCATGGCCTATGCCATTGCGCGCACCCCCTACCCCTGGCGCAACCTGTTGTTGCTGCTGGTGATCCTGCCGTTCTGGACCTCCTTCCTGCTGCGGGTATACGCCTGGATGGTGATGCTGGGCAAGCAGGGCCTGATCAACCAGCTGCTGCTGTCTTCCGGCCTGGTCGACGCGCCCCTGCAGTTGCTGTACACCGACTGGGCCGTCGTACCTGGGCATCGTTTACACCTACGTGCCGTTCATGATCCTGCCGCTGTACGCCAGCCTGGAGAAACTCGACCCGGACCTGCACGAGGCCGCCGCGGACCTGGGCGCCCGGCGACACCGGGTATTTCTCGATGTCACCCTGCCGCTGGCCATGCCGGGCATCATCGCGGGTTGCCTGCTGGTGTTCATTCCCGCACTGGGCGAGTACGTGATACCGGCACTGCTGGGCGGGCTCGACACGCTGATGATCGGCCGCACGCTCTACGATGAATTCTTCGTCAATCGCGACTGGCCGCTGGCATCGGCGGTGGCGGTAGTACTGCTGTTGATCCTGATCCTGCCCATCATGCTGTTCCAGCGCCTGTCGCAGGAGTCGGAGACATGAGGCGCAACTCCACCTTCCTTTACTCCGTGCTCTGCTTCGGCTATGCCTTCCTTTACATTCCGATCTTTGTACTGATCGCCTACTCGTTCAACAACGCGCGCCTGGCCACAGTGTGGGGCGGATTCTCAACCCGCTGGTACAGCGCACTGCTGGAAAATTCCCAGATACTCGACGCCGCCCTGCTGAGCCTGCAGATCGCCCTGGTCAGCGCCACCATGGCGACGCTTCTGGGCACCCTGGCAGCGCTGGGGTTGAACCGGATGGGGCGCTACCGCGGGCGCACCCTTTTCACGGGCATGATAGCGGCGCCGCTGGTGATGCCCGAGGTAATCACCGGCCTGTCGCTGCTGCTGCTGTTCGTGAGCCTGCAGGAATTGATCGGGTGGCCGGGCTCCCGCGGCGCCAACACGATCACCATCGCCCATATCACGTTTTCCATGGCCTATGTCGCGGTCATCGTGCAGTCGCGGCTGGCCTCCATGGACAGGGCGCTGGAGGAGGCGGCGATGGATCTCGGGGGCCGCCCCTTTGCCGTCAACCTGGATATCACCCTGCCGCTGATCATGCCCGCCATGGGAGCCGGCTGGCTGCTGGCCTTCACCCTGTCGCTGGACGACCTGGTTATTTCCAGCTTCGCCGCCGGCGCCGGTGCGAGTACCTTGCCCATGGTGATCTTTTCCAAGGTGAAGCTCGGTGTCACGCCGGAGATCAATGCCCTGGCGACGATCATCATCGCCATCGTGATGTTCGGCGTGATCATCGCCGGCTGGCTGATGTGGCGACAGCAGCGCTTGCTCGGCCACGGGGCCTGTTAAAGCCTGACGTCATAGGTGCCTGAAGTCATTGGTGCCTGAAATCATTGGCGCCTGAAGTCAATGGAACAACGGGCGCTGGGTCGGGTATCGACTGTCTGGACACGCCGCAAGCAGGTCACGGGCGGCACATTGGGCTACCGCTGCGACGGCCGGCGGCTCGGGTAGGGGTTGTCTGGACTCGCCGTGAATACATCCATGTAGGCTCGTATCGCGCATCCATGCGCTCAACGGTCCAGCCAACCCCTACCCGAACCGCCACCCTTCCACCGCTCTGAAAATTTTTGCAAACGGTGCAGGGAAATTATCAACACGAGTTTCGCCATGACTTGAATCCATGAACCTAACCGAGGCGGCAAACCGGGTATGGTGGGTCGGGACCGTCTGAGGCCATGGAGGGCCCACCCCGCTTTATCGGGTGTGCCGAAGCCGAGCCCGCATGGAGAGGGTTCATTGGCGAGTCCCGGCCAGCCATACCCGGTTTGCCGCCGGCGTCGGTGCGAGAACGTTAAAATCCCCCGCTAACAAAAGAAGATGTCAGCCTACCAAGACGGTCTGGAGCTTCCCGACATTTGCCACTACCATGTCGCCTCGATCAGCAACAAATCCACGAGGCGGCATGCAGCAGGCGCGAGCTCCGAAGAGCGTGTTCGAGGAGATCCTCGGGCTGCTGCAGCAACGCAGGGGTGACGAGGCGATTGCGCGCGCCCGGCAGGAGCTGCAGCGCTACCCGGACGATGTGAACATCCTCGGCCTGCTCGGCGCCGCGCTGGGAGATTGCGGCCAGTTTCCCGAGGCCGAGGAAGTATTACTGCGGGTCATCGAACTCACCCCCACCTTCGCCAAGCCCTACGAGGATCTCGGCATACTGCTGTTGCAGCAGGGCCAGGCCCATCGGGCTATCCCGCTGCTGGAAAAAGCGATCCGGCTCGACCCGAAACAGGAAGCGGCCCATTTCCAACTGGGCAAGGCACTGGCGCAAGTGGGGCGCGGGGCGGAAGCGGATGCCGCCTTCGAGCGCAGCTTCGCCCTGTCTCCGACCCGGGGCATGATGGCCCGCGCGGCGGAACACCATGCCGCCGGGCGCCTGGAGGATGCCGAGCGTTTGTGCCGACGGGTGTTGCAGGCCCAACCCCGGCACGTCGATGCCCTGCGTATGCTGGGCCTGATAGCGGCAGCGGCGGGCGACCTCGACGAGGCGGAAAACCTGTTGCGCCAGGCGCTGACGGAGGCGCCCGATCATGTGCCGGCGCTGTTCGAGCTGGGCCGGGTGCTGCGCGAGCTGGAGCGGCCGGAGGAGGCAATCGACGTCTACCGGGAATTGATCGCCCTGCAGCCGGACAACCCGCGGGCCCACTACCGCCTGGCGGGGGTGCTGGCGCCCGCTGCCCTCAACGAACAGTCCGCCGCTGCCTACCGGCGCTGCCTGGAGCTGGATCCGCAACACGCCGGCGCCTGGCTGGGCCTGGGCCATATGCTGAAGACCCTGGGCCGGCAGCAGGAAGGAATCGACGCCTACCGGCGTTGCCTGGAGCTCGCGCCGGAGTTCGGCGAGGCCTGGTTCAGCATCGCCAACCTCAAGACCTATCGTTTCGCGGACAGCGAGATCGAGGAGATGCAGCAGCGCCTGAGCAGTGAGACCGTGCGCGAACCGTCCCGGGTGAACTTGCTGTTCGCCCTGGCCAAGGCCTGTGAGGATCGCGAGGATTATGCCGGCGCCTGGCGCTATTACGCCGAGGGCAACGCCAGGCAGCGCTTGCTGGTGAGTTACGACCCGGTGGTCACGGAAACCGTCAACGACGAGCTGGTCGAGTACTTCACGGCCGCTTTCTTCCGCGAGCGGGCGGGCTGCGGCAACCCGGATCCCTCCCCCATATTCATTCTCGGCATGCCCCGCTCGGGTTCAACCCTGGTGGAGCAGATTATCGCCAGCCACAGCCAGGTGGAAGGTACCAGCGAGTTGCCGTACATCGGGCGCCTGACCAAGTCGCTCAATCGCAACCGGGCGGACGGGATGCGCTACCCCCGCGTACTGGATGAACTGGAGCCGCGCCATTACCAGCGGCTGGGCCAGAACTACCTGGACCTGGCGCGCATGCACCGGCTCGAGGGCAGAGCGCACTTCATCGACAAGATGCCCAACAACTTTCCGCTGGTCGGGTTTATTCACGCGATACTGCCCGGGGCGAAGATCATCGATGCCCGCCGTCACCCGCTGGACGCCTGCACCGGCAACCTGCGCCAGCTGTACGCCCGCGGCCAGACCTTCAGCTACGACCAGACCGAAATCGGCGAGTACTACCTGCAGTACCAGCGGATGATGGATCACTGGGACCAGGTGTTGCCGGGCAAGGTGCTGCACGTGCAGTACGAGGACGTGGTGGCGGACCTTGAAACCCAGGTCCGGCGCATTCTCGCCTTCCTCGAGCTACCCTTCGAGGATGCCTGCGTGAATTTCCACGACACCGAGCGCGCGGTGCGCACCGCCAGTTCCGAGCAGGTGCGGCAGCCGATTTACACCTCCGGCATCGGCTACTGGCGCCACTACGAAGACCAGCTGCAGGAATTGCAGGAAGTGCTGGCGCCGATACTCGCGCGCTATCCCCCGCTCTAGCCGGACTCAGGCGAAGGGCCATACCTCCAGGCCGTGGATCGCATTGCGCACATCCGCGGTGAGCGTCACCACGCTCACGGTTTTCACCTGCTGCAGGTCGTGCAGCGCGATGGTCGAGGGCGACGAACCCGCTGCCACCAGGGCGTCACCCAGCACGCACAAGCCGCGCCCGAAACCGGGGCGGGCGATCCGTGAATCATCGAGGTCGGTGTGGGTAAGCCGGCTCTCATCAAACGCCGGCACTGCGAAGCTGATATCCCTGCCCGATGACAGCAAGCGCACCCGGTCGGCCGCTGTGTCGTTGAACAGCACACCGTCGCCGAACGGCCGGGCGTTGTGGATACCCCGGGGCAGTGCAGCGACCCGCTGCAGGGTGCGGCCGTCGAAGCGCACCATGCCAGCGGTTTTCAGGCCGCTGAGGTACATCCCGGTCGAATCGCAGAAGACGTTGTTCAGGTGCAGCAGGTTGCCTGGGGCGGGGCCGTCCCCGGCCGGGTCGAAGGGCGCACCCTGGAAGCCGCTGCCCACGGCGACGATGTGCAGGCCGAAACAGAAGCGGTTGCTGTCCAGGTCAAAGCCCAGCACGCTGTCGAAGCCCGTGGAGGTCAGGTAGAGGCGCCGCTGGTAGGCGAAAATCTCGTGGCAGTGCATGAGTAAGGGATTGCGGTAGGACGCCAGCAGCCTGAAGTCCGGCGTGTAGACAAACAACTCGTTGCTGGCGGCAATGAAGACCCGTTCACCATCGAAGGCGATGCCGCGCAGGCCGCGGTCCCAGCCGCGGCCCTGCCAGTCGATGTCCGCCGTGTTCCAGTCGATGACCTGCTCCACCTGGCGACGGGCAAAATCCACCAGGAACACACCGCCGTGGCTCTCACCCTGGTGAGTGCCCCTGACCACGGAGCTGGCAATCAGGACGGTCACGCGGTGGCTTGCGCCCGGCCCGCTCCTATGGAGGACTGCCCCAGGTGCTGCGGCGGGACATAATCGAAAATAAAATTGACCCGACCTTCCGTGCCCTTGTTCATCACGCTGTGCTGCAGCTGGTTGTTGATTTCGTAGACCCTGCCAACTTCCATCCGGTAGGGTCGCCCATCGATGATGAATCGCACCCGCGCATTGGTGGAAATGGGAATATGAATGCGGTGGCCGTAGTGAAAGGAGGGGTGCTTGTCGCGGTGGGGCTTGATGATGCCGCCGGCGCCCAGGCGGGCCGCCATGGCCCGGATAATGCTTCCACCCGGGGGGTAGTGATCGGCAATGATACGGTGCATCAGCGGCACCGCCGTTGCCGCCAGCAGGTCCCAGCCCGGCTCCCGGCGCACCTCGATGTCGGGCCAGCCCGAGCCGTCGGTGAACACCATGACGATCGACTGGGTCTGCTGGTGTACCTCGTATTCCTGCTGTCGGTAGGTGTTGCCCAGCCACGCTTCCTCCCCCAGGGCGAGAATGACATCCCGCAGCGGCGCAACATCGTACTCACCCAGATCCCGCAGGGGCACTCCGATATCCATAAATAAACGTCCTGATGCATCAAAATGGGACAGCAAACGCACCATAATTTGCCACCGACGCCGCGTCAACCTGCGCGGTTTGCAGGCGCCCTATCCAGGCGCTACAGTCACCTCCACCGCCTGGGTCATGTTTTCTTGGCAATGCCGCAGGCATCAGTTAGCATTGGCCGAAAAGGCGGCAGCCACCAGGGGAGTGACGGGATGAATAAAAACTCCAGGGATCCAGCTCCAGCGCGCGACACCGCATTTACCACACGGCAAAAAACCCTCGCTCTGGTGGTTTCGGCGGCGCTGGGCACGGCCCCGGCCGCCCACGCCCAGCCAGGTGTCCTGGAAGAGGTCATCGTCACCGCCTCCAAACGCAAAATGAACCTGCAGGACCTGCCCCAGGCGATTACCGCCTTCACCACTGACGATATCGAGCGCCAGGGTTTTATCGGCCTGTCCGACTACGCCGCCAAGATTCCCAGCCTTGCCTACGCGACCCGGGAGCCGGGCGGGACTTCGGTGGTATTTCGCGGCGTGGCCTCATCCGGCATCCAGTTCGGCACCAACCCGTCCGCCGGGGTTTACCTGGACGAAGCGCCCATTACCCAGGCCGGGCTCAACCCGGACCCGCGACTGATCGACATCGAGCGGGTGGAGGCGCTGAGCGGGCCCCAGGGTACGCTGTTCGGTGATGGCTCCCAGTCCGGCACCCTGCGCATCATCACCAACAAACCCGACGCCGGCGAATTCGACGGCTGGGTTGAGGGCACCCTCGGCCAGCCCGAACACAGTAGCGACCAGGACACCGAAGTGTCGGGCATGGTCAACATCCCGCTGCTGGATAACACCATCGGTATCCGCCTGGTGGGCTTTCGCGCCGACGAGGCAGGTTACATCGACAATGTGCTGGGCCTGAGCCAGCCCGACCAGTGGCGCGAAGCGAGGATTGAATCCGGCTTCCTGCCAGTGCGCCCTCGCTTCAACAACAGTGACTACGCCGAGGACGACATCAACTCAGCCACCACCACCGGCGGCCGCGCCGCCATGCGCTGGCTGGTCAATGACGACTGGAGCGTCGATGTCGCCGGTATCGTCCAGGACCTGGATGCCGATGGCTTCGGCGATACCACTGCCGGCCTCGGCGACCTGCAGCAGTTGCGCTTCGCCGACGAGGGCCTCAAGGATAAATGGTACCAGCTGAGCGTTGGCGCCGAGGGGGATCTCGGCTTCGCGGACACGGTCCTCACCGGCAGCTATTTCAATCGCGAGCTGACCTACGACGCGGACTCCACCAGCTACCTGCACGGCTTCGACCAGAGTTACAACCCGGTGTACACCGCTATCTATGATTTTACCGGCCACCCCCGCGGCACGGCCAGGCAGGACCAGGAGGATGACCGCTGGACCTTCGAAGGCAGGCTGGCCACCAAGGATGATTCGGGCAGTCGCTGGAGCGGCCTGGTGGGTTTCTTCTACAGCAAACTCGAGCGCAAGCAGCTGTTCACGTCCAACATCCAGGATTTCAGCGATACCGAATACTACGCCAACCAGGGTTACAGCTACCTCGTCGACCAGGCGAACTCGTCCTACTACAACCCGAACTACGACAGTTTCCACAATACGCCCTCGGACAACTTTTTCTTTGGGGCCTATGATCTGGAGCTCACCCAAACCGCGACGTTCGGCGAGGTGAGCTTCGCCGCGACCGACAAACTGAGCTTCACCGCCGGCGCCCGCTGGTTCGAGTACGAGGTGGACAACACCCTGCGCCAGGGCGCGCTGCTGGCCGGCAGCAAGCCCGATCTTGGAACCGACTATTTCAACGTCGACGAAACCACCAGCATCAAGGATTCCGACTGGGTGCCCAAGCTGAACGTAACCTATCAGTTCAGCGACACTGCGCTGGGTTATGCCACCTACTCGGAGGGCTTCCGCCTGGGTGGCGCCAACACCGTGAGAGCCTCATCGGTGCTGCCTCGAAGTTATGAGCCCGACAAACTGAAAAACTACGAAATCGGTTTCAAGAGCAGCTGGCTCGACGACAGCCTGCGCTTCAACTCCGTGCTATATCGCATGGATTGGGAGGATATGCAGATCCAGGTGAACGACCCGGAGATATTCTCGCTGGGTGTGGTCAACTTCTCCCAGGCCCAGGTGGACGGCTTCGAGACGGAAATCACCTGGATACCCGCCGAGGGCTGGGATATCACCGCCAACGGCGCCTGGATCAACGCGGAGATTTCCGAGGATGATGTCATCACGGGTGAGGACGACGTGATCGTGGCGGAGGTCGCGAAGGGAACGCAATTGCCTATCACCCCTGAATACAAGGCCAGTCTCGGGGTACAGTACACCTTCCGCTCCCAGCTGCTGGGAGCCGAACCCTATGTTCGCATCGACTGGTCCTACGTCGGCGATTCGGTTAACTCGCTGGATGGCACCGAGTCCATCGTGTTCACCCAGGGGCCGACTGACCAGCCCTCCTATGATGTCGGCAACCTCCGGTTCGGCCTGGAGGCGGACAAATGGAGCGGCACCCTGTTCGTCGACAACGTCACCGACGAGGTGGCACAGCAGTTTTTCAACAATCGCTGGGGCACACCGCAGCGCATCTCGATCAACAAGCCGCGTACCGTCGGCGTGACCCTGCGCTGGAGGTTCTAGCCCGCGCCCAGCTCCTTATCGATTGCCGCCTCCAGGGCGGCATTGAGTTGCTCCCGCGTGCGCGCCTTGGTCTGCCTGTGGGCTTCCATGTTCAGGGTGGCAAACTGCGCGGCCAAGTCCGTGGCTCGCGCCAGCAGGTCCTCCTCGCTCACCGCCTCGTCCAGGTACCCGGCTTCCACCGCCCCGGCCGCATCATAGATCCTCGCCAGCTCTACTGCCGGGCCCAGGTGGGTCTTGGCGAGCCGTGCATGGGCGAGTTCGACAGCGAAGTACGGCAGCGTCATACCGATGGCGACCTCGTTGAGGCCGATCTTGTAGGTGCCGTGCACCCCCACCCGGTAATCGGCGGAGAGCAGCAGCAACGCGCCCATGGCCAGGGCATGGCCGCTTACCGCCAGCACCACCGGCGCGGGGAAGTTGAGCAAGCGCCGGGATAGCTGCGCACCTGCACGCAGCAGCTGCACCATGCCATCACCGCCCTGGCTCATCACCGACAGGTCGAAGCCGGCGGAAAACTTTCCCGGGCGGCCGGCGATAACAACCACTTTAGCGGCCTGCTCCGCCCGATCCAGCGCCGCGCCGAGTTGTGCCAGCATGTCAAAGCCCAGGGCGTTGGCCTTGCCATCGTCCATGCTTATCAGGGTGTAATTGGATTGCAGCTTGCATTCGACCAGTGCGGCCATGGTGTACTCCTGGTAATGGATAAGTGGTTGGTAATTATGGAGTCTTATTCTGCCCAGCGGTAGCCTCAGGCGGCTCCTGCAGGCCTGCCAGGCAGGCTCAATCCGGTGCGGCCGCCAGGTCGTCCCGCAGGCTGCGCGCCGCCAGGAAGAAGTGACAGGCAGACCAGAACATGACTGCAGGCAGCACGTACAGCATCGCATAGCGCAGCGACTCCGACCCGAGGGTGGGCTGCAGGTAATCGCTGAGCATCCCGGTGGTCCAGGGCCCGAGGCCCAGCCCGATGACATTGAGCACCAGGAACAGGATCGCCGAGGACAGCGCGCGCATGCGCAATCCCACCAGGCCATGGGTGGTGGCAATGGTGTTGCCCAGGTAGACGTTGAAGAGTATGCCGGGCACGATGCCCAGCGCCAGGGCGGCATAGGGGCCGGAGGCCAGGTAGATCATGATCATGAATGGCACGCAGATAAAGCCCGTCAGTGCCGGCAGCCACATATACCAGCGCTGGTCGCGCCGCGCCAACCGGTCGGCGATCAGGCCGCCGCAAAACACCCCGATGGCACCGCCCAGCCCGATGCTCAGGGCCAGCCAGGTGCCGAGCTCTCCCGTGCTCATGCCGTGGGTGCGGATCATGAAGGATGCCGTCCAGTTGCTGGTGCTGTAGCCGGCGAAGGCATTCAATGCGGCCGCAAATGCCATGTGGCGGAATGAGCGCCGACTCCACAGCAGAGCGAGCACCTGCGACAGGGGTACGGGACCTTTACTGTCCGTGCGCTGTTCACTGCGGCCGCGCACGGGTTCGGTGAGCGTCATGCGCAGGATGATGGCAAGCAGAACGCCGGGAGCGCCAACCACCACGAAGGCCACGCGCCAGCCAAAATATTCGTTGAGCCAGCCACCCGCCAGGAAGCCGAACAGGATGCCGATGCTCACTCCCATCGAGTAGAAGCCGAGGGCGCTGGCGCGCTCGGTGGGGGGGAAAATATCCGAGATCATGGAGTGGGACGGCGGGCTGCCGCCCGCCTCGCCCACGCCGACGCCGATCCGGGCCAGCAGCAGCTGGGTGTAATTCTGCACGAAGCCGCTGAGCGCGGTCATGAAACTCCAGAGAAACAGCGACAGCGCCACGATGTCCCGCCGGTTCCCCCGGTCGGCCCAGCGCGCGATGGGAAGGCCGGCAGTGACATAGAACACGGCAAAGGCAAAGCCGGTGAGCAGGCCCAACTGGCTGTCCGAAAGCCCCAGGTCGGCCTTCACTGACTCCTGCAGAATCGCCAGCAGTTGGCGGTCGATGAAGTTGAAGGCGTAGACAATGGTCAGTATGACCAGCGCGTAGTACGCCTGCTTACGCGAGGCGTACGGATCAGTTGGGGCCGGCGGTGAAGTCATTGTTATTATTGCTCCAGGCTAGCCCGCCCCGGCCAACGCCGGCGCAAGCAGTAGTCCAACTGAAGGTGGCGCTGCCCTGGTTCGGCAGTATCAGCACTCCCACGACGCCAGTGCGTCTGCGTCCACACCATAGCGCGCAATCGCAGCGGCGCAGCTATCCGCTGCGATCACACCCTGGCGGACAAGGCTATAAAGCGCCGCTATCGTTATATGGTGGCGATCAACTTCGAAGAATCGGCGCAGGGCGGAACGGGTATCGCTGCGACCAAAACCATCGGTGCCCAGCACAGAATAGCTTGGCTCCAGGTAGGAGGCAATCAACTGCGGCAAGGCCCGCACATAGTCCGTGGCCGCAATCACCGGGGTGTCGCCGGCGAGACAGTCGGCGAGGTGGCTGCTGCGCGCAGGCGCTGCCGGATGCAGCCGGTTCCAGCGCTCCGCTGCCCGCGCCTCCCGGGCAAGCTCAGTAAAGCTGGTCACACTCCAGACCTCGCTTGCCACGCCCCAGTCCCGGGCCAGCAGATCCGCGGCGGCGATCACCTCGCGCAGGATGGTGCCGGAGCCCAGCAGGCGCACGCTGCCGCGGGCAGCATCGACAGCGACGCTGCTGTAGCGGTACATACCCCTGACAATCGCATCAGCCGCACCCTCGGACAGGCTTGGCTGGGGATAGTTTTCATTCATCACGGTGATGTAGTAAAAAACATCACGCTGCTGCTCCAGCATCTCGCGCATGCCGTGGTCGAGAATCACGGCGAGCTCCCCGGCGAAAGCGGGGTCATAGGCGCGACAGTTGGGTACGGTGGAGGCGATCAGGTGGCTGTGGCCGTCCTGGTGTTGCAGCCCCTCGCCACCGAGGGTTGTCCTGCCGGCGGTGGCGCCCAGCAAGAAGCCGCGCGCGCGCTGGTCGGCGGCGGCCCAGATCAGGTCGCCGACGCGCTGGAAGCCGAACATCGAGTAGTAAATGTAAAACGGCAGCATGGCGAGGCCGTGGACGGAATAGCTGGTGGCCGCGGCCACCCAGGAACTGATGGCGCCGGCCTCGCTGATACCCTCCTCGATGATCTGGCCGTCCAGGGCCTCGCGGTAGCTGAGGATGGAGCCAATGTCCTCGGGTTCGTAGCGCTGGCCCACGCTGGAGTAGATACCCACCTGCTTGAACAGGTTGGCCATGCCAAAGGTGCGGGCCTCATCGGCGACTATGGGCACCACCCGGGGACCGAGGGCGCTGTCCTTGAGCAGGGTCGCCATCATGCGCACGAAGGCCATAGTGGTCGACATCTCCTTGCCGTCGGCCGCGGTGGCGAAGCCGCCATAGCCTGACAGCGGAGGCACCGGCACGGGTTCGGCACTGGCGCTGCGCGCCGGCATATAGCCGCCCAGCGCTTCGCGCCGCTGCTGCAGGTAGCGCATCTCCGCGCTGTCCTGGGGCGGCCGGTAAAAGCTGAGGGACTCGGTGTCCTCGTCCGAAAGTGGAAGGCGAAAGCGGTCGCGAAACGCCAGCAGGTCATCCCGGTCCAGCTTCTTCTGCTGGTGGGTGGTCATCTTGCCCTGCCCCGTCTCGCCCATGCCGTAGCCCTTCTTGGTCTGGGCGAGGATCACCGTCGGCCGGCCCTGGTGGCGCCGGGCCACGGCGTAGGCCGCGTAAATTTTCACGAGGTCGTGGCCGCCGCGCTTGAGCCTGTCGATCTGGTCATCGGTCAGCCCCTCGGCGAGACGGGACAGGGCCTCATTCTGGCCGAAGAAATGATCGCGGTTATAGCGGCCGTCCTTGGCGGCGAAGGTCTGGAACTGGCCGTCCACGGTGTCCGCGAAGGCGCGCACCAGGGCGCCGCCGCTGTCGCGGGCAAACAACCCGTCCCAGTCGGAGCCCCACACCAGCTTGATCACGTTCCAGCCGGCGCCGCTGAACAGGGCCTCCAGCTCGTCGATGATGCGCCCGTTGCCGCGCACCGGGCCGTCCAGGCGCTGCAGGTTGCAGTTGACCACCCACACCAGGTTATCGAGGCCCTCCCGCGCCGCCAGGGTGAGGGCGGACATGCTCTCCGGTTCGTCCATCTCGCCATCGCCGAACACCCCCCACACCTTGCGCTGGGCGGTGTCCTTGAGCCCACGATGCTGCAGGTAGCGCATAAACCGCGCCTGGTAGATGGAGCTGATCGGGCCGATACCCATGGAGCCGGTGGGAAACTGCCAGAAGTCCGGCATCAGCCAGGGATGCGGATAGCTCGACAGGCCGCGGGCGCCGGCAACGGCGGCGCTGACCTCCTGCCGGTAATGCTCCAGGTCGCGCTCCGAGAGGCGGCCTTCGAGGTAGGCCCGGGCATAGACGCCCGGCGCAGAATGGGGCTGGTAAAACACCATGTCGCCGCCAGAGGCGTCGTCGCCGGCGCGGAAAAAGTGATTGAAGCCCACCTCGAACAGGTCGGCTGCGCTGGCGTAGCTGGCGATATGCCCGCCCAACTCGCCGTAGGCGCTGTTGGCGCGCACCACCATGGCCAGCGCGTTCCAGCGCATCAGCGACACCAGCCGCTCCTCCAGCGCCAGGTCCCCGGGGAAGGCGGGCTGTTGTTCCACCGGGATGGTGTTCACATAGGGCGTGCCGTGTACCGGCTGCCAGCCGATGGCGGGGTCCCGCGCAATATGCGCTACCGCATCGAGGATCTGGCGGGCGCGCTCGGGGCCCGCGTGGGCGACGAGTGACTGCAGCGCCTCGCACCACTCGGCGAGTTCCTGGGCATCGTCGGAATGATCCGCTCGGGATGTGGCAGCAATGTTATGGTTCACCGTTCTGGCTCCTGGCAATCTGGGCTTGGTTGCTCCCCACCCGCATGGGCGGGGCGGCAGGCGGGTTTATAGCATCTGCGCCATCGCCGGACTTTGATAAAAGTCGTGCCGCCCGATACTCAGCGAGGCTGCCAGCCCCGGCGCAAACGCCGCGCTGCGCAAGCGGGGCGCAGCCCGCTGCCTAGCTGCCCTGCAGCCTGGCGCGCACCTCCGCCGCACGGGCCTCGAGGGCGCGAAACAGGGTCGTCGGGTCCTGCCGCTTGAGCTCGAGCAGGCCCATTTCAGGCCCGTTGCCCACGGCGATTTCCTCTATGCCATCGGCAATGCCCTGCAGGATTACCGCTGCGCAGTCGTCCGGGTCCATTCCCGCGTCGATTTCGGGATCTGCCGCACCCACCGCCGCCCCGGAACCGGTCAGCGCATTGGCGCCGACATTGGTGCGGATAAAACCCGGCACGATCGTGGTGACCCTGATGCCCAGATAAGCCACTTCGGTGCGCAGGGCGTCAAAAAAGCCCATCACCGCGTGCTTGGCCGCGCAGTACCCGGTGCGCTGCGGCGCGCCGAATTTACCCGCCAGACTGGAGGTGACCAGTATATGGCCACTGCCCTGGGCGGCCATCAGCGGCAACACCGCTTTGGTCAGGGCGATCTGGCCAAGTACGTTCAGCTCGAGCATCTGGCGATAGACCTGCATGTCAGTGTCGATGCAGAACGAGCGCTGCGAGGTCCCTGCATTATTTATCAGCATGTCAATTCGACCAAAGGCGTCCAACACGGATTGGACCGCCGCCGGCATGGCTGCGTAATCCGTCACATCCAGCGGCACCAGCAGCAGGCTCCCGGCGCTGGCGCCCGCCTGGATACACTCGTCACGCACCCGCCGCAGCTCGGACTCCCTGCGGGAGGACAGCACCACGTTCGCGCCGCGGCCCGAAAACGCTCGCACCAGCCCCTCGCCAATGCCGGAAGAAGCGCCGGTAATCCATATGACCTGGTTTTGGAACGGGTTTTTTTCAGCTTCAACTGCGGCAGGCATGGCTCACTCCTCATATCTCGCTTGCGGGCTATGCAGTATCGCCCAGGTAACAAAGATTGAATAGACGGTAAGGTTTCCTGCAAAGCCAGGCGCCGCAAATATGCCCAACCTATGCCCCGCGGGTGTTTTGTGGCACCATCCACCGCTGATCTGGCATACCGAGCAACAGGCACACTACCCGTATCCGCTTTCACGGCAACCGCATGCGCGACTATTTTCTTCGACGCCTACTGCTCATCCCTCCCACGCTGCTTGGTGTCACCATCATCGTGTTTGCCATAACCCGGCTGGTGCCAGGGGGCCCGTTGGAACGGGCGATCATGGAAACCCAGCAGATGAGCCTGCCCGGCGCCGGCGCGTCGCAGATGGCGGGACAGGGCATGGCCATCTCCGAGGCACAGCTGGACCGCCTGCGCGAGTACTACGGTTTCGACAAGCCGGTGCTACAAAGCTATTTCACCTGGCTGGGCAAGGTGGTGCGGGGCGACCTGGGCTCGTCCTACCGCTACAACGAGCCGGTGTGGGATGTGATCCAGCAACGCTTCCCTGTCTCCCTCTATTATGGGCTGGTGACCCTGGTGCTCACCTACGCGGTGTGTATTCCGCTTGGCATCCTCAAAGCCATACGCCACCGCACCTTTGTCGACAATATCAGTTCCATCCTTATCTTCGTCGGCTACGCCATACCGGGCTACGCGCTGGGCTCCCTGCTGATCCTGTTTTTTGCGGTGCGCCTGGAGTGGTTTCCCATGGGCGGTTTTGTCAGCTACAACTTTGATGAGCTGGCCCCGGGGGAGCAGGCGCTGGACCTGCTCAAGCACTCGGTACTCCCGCTGACCTGCTACATGGTAGGCAGCTTCGCGATGGTCACCCTGCTGCTGAAAAATCACCTCATGGATAACCTCGCAGCCGACTATATCCGCACCGCGATCGCCAAGGGCGTGTCCTTCCGCCACTCGGTGACCCGCCACGCGGTGAGGAACTCGCTCATCCCGATTGCCACTACCTTCGGCCAGAATGTGACCCTGCTGGTGTCGGGCTCCTTCCTGATCGAGAGCATTTTCGATATCGACGGCTTCGGCCTGCTCGGGCTGTCCTCCATTCTCGACCGCGACTATCCCGTGGTCATGGGCATCGTCCTGCTCGCCAGCCTGCTGCTGCTGGTTGGCAACATACTGTCGGATATCCTGGTCGCCATGGTCGACCCGCGGATCAGGTTCCAGTAGCCGGTGTTCACCCTCAACCCCCAGACCCGCAGGAAGCTGCAGCGCTTTCGCCAGATCAAGCGCGGCTATTACAGCTTCCTGCTGCTTGCCGGGCTGGGCCTGCTGCTGGCCTGCGGCGAATTGCTGATCAACAGCCGCGCCCTGGTGGTGAGCTACGAGGGCAGGCTGTATTTCCCGACCTACACCGAATTCCGCCCCGGCACTTTTTTCGGCCTGGACTATGCCTACGAGACCAACTACCGGGAGCTGAAGACCCACTTCCGGCAACAGGGCGAGGACAACTGGGTCCTGCTGCCACCCGTGCCCTTCAACGCCTTCGAGAACCACGCCCCGGGCGGGGTATTCCGGCCCATGCCACCCAATGCGGCCCAGCGCCACTACCTCGGCACCGACACCACCAGCCGCGACATCCTCGCGCGCCTGTTCTACGGCACCCGTATCGCCCTGATCTTTGCGCTCGCCTTTACCGCCTGCGTGTATGTCATCGGCATCACCATCGGCTGCGCCATGGGTTACTTCGGCGGCGTCTTCGACCTCGTGTTCCAGCGCATCATCGAGATCTGGTCCAACGTCCCCTTCCTGTACATGGTGATTATCATTTTCTCGGTGATCCCATCCACCGTCGCCGTGGGCACCCAGATAGGGATTCTGTTGCTGGTGATGGTGCTGTTCTCATGGACCGGTATGACCTACTACATGCGCACGGAGACCTACAAGGAGAAGTCGCGCGACTACATTGCGTCGGCCCGCGTCATCGGCGCCTCCAACGCGCGCATCATCTTCCGCCACATCATGCCCAATGTGCTGTCGACCCTGGTGACCTTCATGCCGTTCACCGTCGTCGCCGCGATTTCCGCCATCACCGCGCTGGATTTCCTCGGCTTTGGCCTGCCGGCCCCGACACCGAGCCTGGGAGAGCTGTTGAAGCAGGGCACCGCCAACCTGCGCACGGCGCCCTGGATAGTCATTTCCGCCTTCGGCACCCTGGTGGCACTGCTCACGCTGGTCACTTTTATCGGCGAGGCCATCCGGGAATCATTCGATCCAAAAATATTCTCTATTTACCGCTAACGCTTCACCAACCGGAATTCTCACCATGAAAAGAACACTGTCTACTCTATTGTTGGCCGGCTTTGTGCTCCTGCTGGGAGCGTGTGGCGGGGCAGACGGTGACAAGCAGGAAACGGAGGCGCCAGCGGCGGCCGCGACTGCCGGCATCGATGCAGAAGTAGAGGCATACTATGCCGCCAACCCCGACTTCTTCGGCTTCAAGACCCTCGCGGACCTGCCACCCGACCTGGTCTGGACCAGCAACGACCATCTCCCGGAAATTGGCTCGCCGGACGCGAAAAAGGGTGGCACCCAGTATGGCGCACTGCAGGATTTCCCGCGGACACTGCGCACCGTTGGCCCTGACGCCAACGATGGCTTCCGCACCTATCTGCTGGATGATGTGGGCATGAACCTCGCCAACCAGCACCCCCAGACGCTGGAGTTGTACCCCGGGCTCGCCGAGGCCTGGGCCGTCGACTGGGACACGCAGACCGTGTATATGAAGCTGGACCCGGCCGCGACCTGGTCTGATGGCCAGCCCATCACGGCCGATGATTACCAGTTCATGTTCTGGTTCTATCGCTCGCCCTACATCATGGAGCCCTGGTACAACAATTTCTACAGCACTACCTACACCAATATCACCCGCTACGACGACCACACCATTTCCATCACCATGGCAGAGCGCAAGCCCGACATGGACGAGCGCGCCCTGTTGCTGCGCCCCATAGCCCGCCACTTCTACCATGACATGGGCGACGACTTCACCGAACGCTACCAGTGGACGTTTGCCCCCACCACCGGCCCCTATGTGATCCGCGACGAGGATATCCGCAAGGGCCGCTCAATCGCCCTGACCCGAAACAAGGATTGGTGGGCCCGTGACAAGAAGCACTGGCGCTACCGGTTCAACCCCGACCGTATCCAGTTCAGCGTGATCCGTGACACCCCGAAAATGTTCGAGGCCTTCAAGCGCGGCGACATCGACCAGTTCGGGCTGAACCTGGCGGAATACTGGTATGAGAAGCTACCGGATTCCGACCCCGATGTGCAGGCGGGCTATATCCACAAGAACACCTTCTACAACCAGCGGCCGCGGCCGCCCTTCGGTCTCTGGATCAATACCGCACAACCGCTGCTGGACAACCGGGATATCCGCGTCGGCATCAACCACGCCATCAACTGGGACCTGGTGATCGAGAAGTTCTTCCGTGGAGACAACAAGCGCCTGAACACTGCCAATGACGGCTACGGTGAGTATTCTCACCCGACCCTGAAGGCGCGGGAGTTCAATATTGCCAAGGCGCAGGAGTACTTCGCCCGGGCGGGCTTCAGCCGCCGCGGGGCGGACGGTATCCTGGTAAACGAGGCCGGGCAGAAGCTATCGTTCAGCCTGTCGACCAGCTACGAGGCCATGCGCGACGTACTGACCATCCTGCGCGAGGAGGCCGCCAAGGCGGGCCTTGACCTGCGCCTTGAGATTCTCGACAGCACGGTCGGCTTCAAGAAGGCGCGGGAAAAGCAGCATGACATCACCTTCATGGCGTTCGGCACCTTTCTTGAAAAGTATCCGCGCTTCTGGGAAAACTATCATTCCGACAATGCCTGGGACCGCGCCTTTCTCGAGGATGGCAGCGTCAACCCGGAGCGCAAGATCAAGACCCAGACCAACAACCTGGAGAGCTTCGCGGTGCTGGAAATGGACAGGCTGATCGACCGTTACAAGGCCTCCTCCGACAGGGAGGAAATGATCGCACTGTCACACCAGATGATTCAGCTGCACCACGATCACGCGTCTTTCATACCGGGCTTCTACCAGGACTTCTTCCGCTTCGCCAACTGGCGCTGGGTCCGCTATCCCGAAGGCCTTTCCTACAAGCACTCGGACGGGCCGGGGGAACTGTTTGTCCACTGGATCGATACGCAGATGAAGGAGGAGACCCTGGAGGCAAGGCGCACGGGCAAGACCTTCGACCCCTCCATCACCGTTTACGACCAGTGGGAGCAGTAACACACCGATGGCACTGCTGGAAGTCGACGGCCTGGTCACCGAATTCGCCACCGACGAGGGCCTGGTGCGGGCGGTCGACGACGTCAGCTTCAGTGTCGAGGCCGGCGCCACGGTGGGTATCGTGGGCGAGTCCGGATGCGGCAAGAGCGTCACCGCCCTGTCCATCATGCGGCTGCTGCCGCAACCCACTGGCCGTATCGCCGCCGGCACTGTTCGCTACCAGGGCCAGGACCTGGCGCAGCTGCCGATTTCCGAGATGGAGAAAATCAGGGGCCGGCGCATCGGCATGGTGTTCCAGGAGCCGATGACCGCCCTCAATCCGGTGCAGACCATAGGCCGCCAGTTGACCGAAGGCATGCTGCTGCACAAGGTGTGCGAACCTGCCGCTGCCCTGCGGGCTGCGGCGGACCTGCTGGACCGGGTGGGCATTCCCTCACCGCAGGTGCGACTGGGTGAATACCCCCACCAGCTCTCCGGCGGCATGCGCCAGCGCGTGGTGATCGCCATGGCTCTGGCCTGCCGGCCGAGCCTGCTGATTGCCGATGAACCGACCACGGCGCTGGACGTTACCATCCAGGCCCAGATCCTGGAGCTGATCAAGGACCTGCAGGCGGAAATGGGCATGGCGGTGATCATGATTACCCACGACCTCGGCGTGATCGCCGAGACCTGCGACCAGGTGGTGGTGATGTACGCCGGCAAGGTAGCGGAATGCGGTACGGTGTTTGATATCTTCGACCGCCCCACCCACCCCTACAGCCGTGGCCTGCTGCATGCCATCCCGCGCCTGGACACGCAGCCCAAGTCGCGCCTGGGTGTTATCGAGGGCATGGTGCCGGGCCTGCGCGATCTCCCCCCGGGCTGCCGCTTCCAGAATCGCTGCCACCACGCCATCGATCGCTGCCGCCAGGTGGCACCGGCGCTGGAACTGGTCGCGGATGGCCACAGCGTCAGCTGCAGCCGCTGGCGGGACCTGTGAGCGCGCCGCTGCTGGAGGTAAACAACCTGGCGATGCACTTCCCGGTGCGCGAGGGCCTGCTGCGGCGCGCCAGGGTCTACAACCGCGCGGTGGATGGTGTCTCCTTCAGCATCAGCGAGGGGGAAACGCTGGGCCTGGTCGGCGAATCCGGCTGCGGCAAGACCACCCTGGGGCGCTGCGTGGCCCGCCTGTACCAGCCCACGGCCGGCAGCATCCATTTCAATGGGCAGGACATTACCCGGATGAAAGCCGGCGCCCTGCGGCCCCTGCGCCAGGACATCCAGATGATTTTCCAGGACCCGATGGAGTCGCTGAATTCGCGCCACACGGTGGGCGACATCCTGGAGGAGCCCTTCATCGTGCAGAAGCTCGGCGACCGGCCCTGGCGCCAGCAGCGCGTGGCGCAGCTGCTGAACACCGTCGGCCTGCCGGCGCGCTCGGCCAGCCGTTACCCTTTCGAGTTTTCCGGTGGCCAGCGCCAGAGGATAGGCATTGCCCGGGCCATTGCGCTGAACCCGAAGCTGGTGATTTGCGACGAGCCGGTATCGGCCCTGGATGTGTCCATCCAGAGCCAGATTCTCAACCTGCTGGTGGACCTGCAGCGGGAGTTCAAGCTGGCCTACCTGTTCATCGCCCACGACCTGGCGGTGGTGAAGCACGTTTCCGACCGGGTTGCGATCATGTACCTGGGCAGGATCGTGGAGACTGCCGCCAGCGAGAGCATCTATCAGCAGGCACTGCACCCCTACACCCGCAGCCTTATAGCCGCTATTCCCGTACCGGATCCGCACCGCCACGTGCAACGCGAGGTTCTGCATGGCGATGTGCCCTCTCCCATCAACCCGCCCACCGGTTGCAGTTTCCACCCGCGCTGCCCGCTGGCCGAGCCCCGCTGCGCGCAAATCGCCCCGGCGCTGGAGGACAGCGGCGCAGGTCACCTGGCAGCCTGCCACCTGATCCCGCACTCCGCTTTGCGAAACGACTGAATTTAACCCCTACCGCAGGTATTTGAGTACACACATGGCCTTTATCGAACCCATCACTCTCACCGCATACGGCGTAAGGCTCGAGCCACTCGCGCTCAATCATGAAGCCGGTCTCCGCGCCGCCGCCGCGGATGGAGAACTGTGGAACCTGCGCGTCACATCTGTGCCAGCGCCCGGGGAAACCCGCGGCTACATAGACACCGCGTTGCAAAGTCGCGAGGAAGGCCACCGTTTCGCCTTCGCCGTCATTGAAGAGGCCAGCGGTACGGTGCTTGGCTCAACCAGTTATCACGACATCCTGCCCTCGGTAAAACGGGTGGAAATCGGCTATACATGGTATGCCAGGCGCGTGCAGCGCACGCATGTCAACACTACCTGCAAGCTGCTGTTATTGACCCACGCATTCGACTCATTGGGCTGTAATGTGGTTGGCTGGCGCACCGATAACTTCAACTTCGCAAGTCAACGTGCTATCGAACGCCTGGGT
The DNA here is from genome assembly GCA_963700715.1 of uncultured Gammaproteobacteria bacterium. Taxonomy (GTDB): domain Bacteria; phylum Pseudomonadota; class Gammaproteobacteria; order Pseudomonadales; family Halieaceae; genus JARRPM01. The sequence goes on along the minus strand of CAVOYP010000001.1, from coordinate 103,177 downwards.
GCGAAGCAGGACGGCGTGATCCGTGGACACGCGCTGCGCCGCGATGGCACAATTCGTGACACGGTGATGTACAGCCTGCACAGAGGCGAGTGGCCAGAGGTGCGCTCACACCTCAGCGATCTGTTGAGCCGCCCCCGGACCCAATGAAGGGGGTGGTGCGCTCGGCGGGTCACGCGCCTGACAAGCAGCTGCTGTAGGACATGTTTGCTATTGCACTTCAAATCTGCCGCAGAGCGCGGCATTGGGCGTATTTATGACAAAGAACCCGGACTCTGTAATGCGCGCGGTGCTGTGGATCGGCGCCGCTTTCAATTTCGGCGCTGCGGCGATGGTTGCATTTCCTGATACAGTCGGTTCGTTTTCAGGCCTGCCTGGTACTGGCCCCCTGTTCTACCGTTGGATGCTTGTGCTGTTTGTCGCCTTGTTTGGCGGCGCTTACGCCTGGCTGGCGCTACAGCCGCAGATTTCCAGGCCACTCGTGGCGTTGGCCGCCCTGGGCAAGACTGGCGTGTTCATCGTGGCGGTAGTCTGCTGGTTACTCGGTGACATCCCCTTGCAGTCACTGCCCCCAGCGGTTTGCGATCTGGCATTTGCGCTGGTGTTTGCCTGGTGGCTTATGGCAACCCGCGATCGGGTTCGAAACGCCAGACAAACCGTTGCGGCAGACGCCGCTTCGCGCCCCATCTGAATTTGCTCGTTCTTCCACAGCGCGGAGGTCTCGTATGTCACACAGCTTAGGATTGGGCATTCCAAGCGACGTACTCGTGATGTCTTCGCTGGTTGCGGCCCAATCGGGGACACAGGAAGCAGGACTGGCATTCCTCGGCGGAACGAATGGTTTTGGTTTTGGCGCAGCTTGAGGTCGCGTACGATTGGCAGGAGCCGGCCATGCTTTCACCGGGAATCTATGCCTACGTCCCCGCCAGGCTGGCTCATCGTGCTTCTTGTCGCAGCTCCGATCCCTGCGTACTGTTTATTGCATTCGAGGGGCGCGTCGATGCCATACCAACAGCCGGTAGCAATCTGTAGGTTTGCGCACTCCATCGAGCCAGGGCTTGAAACCGGTTCGCGGCAGCCTCGTTATACGGCGTTAGCTGCCAAAGAACAGGTATGTTGTATTAGCTCTCGGGACTAAAGTCGATGTCATCACCTCCGTTAAATTCCAAGGCAAGCTGGCATAGCAAGACTGCGCAGTCCTCGCTAGAAGTACTGGGAACTTCTGTGAACGGCCTGGATCAGCATGAAGCTGAGGCACGGCTGGCAAAGTTTGGGAAAAATTGCTTGCCGCAAGCGGAAAAACGCCCTGCCCTGGTACGGTTCCTAATACATTTCAACAATATCCTTATCTACGTGCTGCTCTGTTCTGCGCTGATTACCGCGGCGCTTGCTCATTGGATTGATACCTGCATCATTCTGGCGGTGGTAGTGGCTAATGCGATTATCGGTTACATCCAGGAGGGCAAGGCGGAGAAATCCATCGAAGCGATTCGGCAGATGCTCGCGCCTCGCGCCCATGTGATGCGTAGTGGACTGCGTGTTTCAATTGATGCGGCCGAACTGGCGCCCGGTGACATTGTGCTACTGGAGGCGGGAGATAAAGTGCCAGCAGATTTGCGCCTGCTGACTGCTCATGGTTTGTCGGTACAGGAAGCGATCCTCACAGGCGAGTCGGTTCCGGTCGAGAAGCAGATTAAGGCAGTTGAAGGGAAAGCAGCTCTGGGTGATCGCTCTTGCATGGCTTTTTCGGGCACTCTCGTGACATCCGGCCAGGGCAAGGGTGTGGTGGTAGCCACAGGTAGTGCGGCCGAGATAGGAAGAATCAGCGGCCTGATCGCTACCGTGGAGACCCTCGCCACACCCCTGTTGAAGCAAATGGACATCTTCGCCAGAAGGCTGACAGCGGTAATCTTAGTGATAGCCGTCCTGTTGATGGCCTATGGCTATTATGCCGGCCACCGCGATTTCGCCGAAATATTCATGTCTGTAGTGGGCCTATTCGTTGCCGCTATCCCTGAAGGTTTACCCGCTGTACTGACGATAACGCTTGCCGTTGGTGTACGTGCGATGGCACAGCGTCACGCAATTGTGCGACGTCTGCCGGCCATCGAGACACTGGGTGCGGTTTCCGTTATCTGTACAGACAAGACCGGCACCCTGACACGCAATGAGATGATGGTGGCTTCCATCTTGACATCGCAGCATCTGTTTACTGTGCAAGGGGAAGGTTTTTCCCCCAAAGGTATACTGAAGCTGGAAGATGCTAATATTTCTCCGTCAGAACATCTTGCTCTTGAAGACATCGCCCGCGCCGCAGTGCTTTGCAATGATGCCGCCCTGCGTGAAAGAAACGGCATATGGCATGCAGAAGGCGACCCCATGGAAGCGGCCCTGCTAGCCTGTGCTGCAAAGATCAACGTGGATGCGCGCAGCGAGCAGGCGGCGTGGGCGCGTACCGATGCTATTCCATTCGATTCACGCCATCGCTTTATGGCAACCTTGAATCATGACCATGAGCGTCACGCGTTTGTTTTTGTGAAGGGTGCACCTGAAAGCGTCCTACTTATGTGTCATGACCAGCACAGCGTAGAAGGGCATCAGGAGTCGCTAAATGCCGACTACTGGAAACGGGAAGCCGAGGCTATTGCTGCACAAGGACAACGTGTACTGGCCTTTGCCCGGAGACCGATTTTGCCGGAACACACTGTTCTGGAGAATGCAGATGTAAACGGAAAACTCACCTTGTTGGGTTTGGTCGGTATGATTGACCCACCCCGCCCTGAAGCGGTTGTTGCTGTTGCGGAATGCCATCGGGCTGGAATTCAGGTGAAAATGATAACGGGTGATCATGGGAAAACAGCCGCTGCCATCGGTAAGCAAATCGGATTGAATAACCCCGACAGGGTGATGACCGGCGCGGACCTGGATGCCATGGACGACCAGCAGTTAAAAAATAGCGTCCTTAACTGCGACATTTTTGCTCGTACCAGCCCGGAACACAAGCTGCGTCTTGTCACCGCGTTGCAAGAGCAGAATATGACGGTCGCGATGACTGGAGACGGCGTCAATGATGCGCCGGCACTAAAACGTGCTGACGTGGGAATAGCAATGGGCCTAAAAGGTTCCGAAGCGGCCAAGGAGTCTGCAGAACTGGTATTGGCGGATGATAACTTCGCCTCCATTGTTGCCGCCGTCAGGGAAGGCCGCACGGTATATGACAACCTGAAGAAGGTTATCAGCTGGACCCTGCCGACCAATGCCGGAGAAGCGTTGACCGTAGTCGTGGCGCTGCTTTTTGGTATGACCCTGCCTATCACGCCCGTTCAGATTCTGTGGGTCAACCTCATTACCGCAATAACACTGGGTATGGCGCTTGCTTTTGAGCCTACCGAAGCCAACACCATGCATCGCCCGCCGCGCGCAAGAAACGAAGCATTGTTAAGCGGTGATCTGGTATGGCACGTCATTGTTGTCTCGTTGCTTTTTCTGGGTGGCGTTTATGGTATTTACTATTATGCAATCGAGCGTGGTCATTCCCTGGAACTGGCGCGCACCCTGTCATTGAATACCCTGGTGATGATGGAAATTTTCCACCTGTTTTTCATTCGCAACTTCTACGGCACTTCGCTGACATGGAGGGCAGTCCGAGGAACAAAGGTAGTTTGGCGAGTGGTGATTATCATCGCGATGGCACAGCTCACCGTTACCTATCTGCCACCATTGCAGCCCATTTTGTCAACGCAAGCTATTCCAGTTATGGATGGCATACTCGTGCTTGGGATTGGTGTGGCATTATTTGTCATACTTGAGACAGAGAAGCAGGCTCGGCTTCACTTTTGCGGCGGTAGAACCCGCTATACATAAAGTGAAGGAGAAGATAATGTTGGCGCGTATTTCAACAAACCTTGCCTGCACTCAGGGCGAGCTCTGGGATCAAATCAGCAAGCCGCAGTCTCTCCAGTTCGTGGCGTCGCCTCTGCTAGAATTCAATCCAGTCGAACCCGGCGCACTCGATGGCGAATGGGTGGTTGGCAGGGATTATCAGCTCAAGTTGTATTTACTCGGGCTCATTCCCCTGGGCCGTCACACGATCCGGCTTACCCGGGTCGACAGGGATCACAATATCATCGCCAGCCGTGAAAGCGGCCTGCTGGCTCGGGTTTGGAACCACACTATCTTCTTCCAGGAGATAACACCGGGCGTGGTGCATTACACCGACGAGATTGAGATTCAGGCAGGATGGCTGACCCCTGTCATCTGGACCTTCGCTCACCTGTTCTATCGACATCGGCAGCGGCGCTGGAGGCGGCTGCTCAAACAAAATCAAAGGAGATAACCGTGATCAGTACCAATCCCCGGGAGCACCAATCCCCCTTCAAGCCCGCTGACGTGCTCGATGTCCATGTGATGGGCGACGAGAGGACCATGTACGGCTTGTTCGACCACTTGCGGGCCAACGATCCGGTAGCCTGGGTCGAGCATCCCGACTACCGCCCGTTCTGGTCCCTCAGCCGCTACGACGATATCAAGCGAATCGGCAGCGAAAACGAGCGCTTCCTGAGTGCACCGCGCACGGTGTTGGTGCCGGCTGCTTTCGAGGAGGCGCTGCTGGAGCGCTTCGGCACCCGCAACGGCCTGGAAACCCTGATCCACATGGATCGGCCCAAGCACCTGAAGTTGCGCCGGGTGACCCGCGAGTGGTTCCTGCCCCGCTCCATCGAGAGCCTGACCGCCGAAGTGCAGGCCCTGTCGAAGGAGTTCGTCGACAAGATGCAGGAGATGGGCAGCGAATGCGACTTTGTCCGCGACATAGCCCTGCTCTACCCGCTGCGCATCATCCTGTCCATTCTCGGCCTGCCGCGGGAGGCGGAGCCGACCATGCTGAAGCTTACCCAGCAGTTGTTCGGCGGGCAGGACCCGACCCTGCAGCGCGGCGACAGCGAAACCGCTGGCCTGGACGTGCTGAACGACTTTGGCGCCTATTTCAGCGAGGTGATCGAGGACCGCAAGAAAAACCCGAAGGACGACCTGGCCACGGTGCTGGCCAATGCCCGGGTGGACGGGGAGCCAATGAACGTACTCGACCAGGCCAGCTACTTCATCATCACCGCGACCGCGGGCCACGATACCACGTCGGCGACCATTGGCGGCGGCATGAAGGCCCTGCTGGAGCACCCGGACCAGTTGGCCCTGTTGCGCGAGCGCCCGGACCTCGACAGCGGCGCCGCCAAGGAAATCATTCGCTGGGTATCACCGGTGCGGCACATGGTGCGCACCGCCACCGAGGACCTGGAGCTTCGTGGGCGCCGGATCCGCAGTGGCGACAATATCGCCCTGTGGTATCCCGCCGCCAACCGCGACCCGGAGGTATTCGACCAGCCAAACCGCCTGGACCTGCAGCGGGACCCCAAAATCCAGCTCGCCTTCGGCTATGGTTCCCACATGTGCCTGGGCCAGCACCTGGCGGCGCTGGAAGTCTCCTGCTTCTTTCGCGAGTTGCTGCCGCGCCTGCGGGACATGCAGTTCAACGGCGAACCGGAATGGGTCAAGGCTATTTTTGTCGGCGGCCTGAAGTCGCTGCCTGTGCGCTACACCCTGGAATAAAATAGGGACGCTCAAGCGCGCCCAGGAGCGTGGCCCGATTCATGCTGTCCACGCTTTCTGGGGTTAAGAGATGCGCATCCTGATCATCGGCGGTGGCGTGTTCCTCGGCCGCGCGCTACTCGACGCGGCGTTGGGGCGCAGCCATCGCGTCGGCGTGTTCAATCGCGGGCGGGCGCGGCAGGACTGGCCGGCGGGTGTCGACGTGCTGCCGACGGCGCTCGCTCTGACGGCCAGCCCGCCACCGATAACCCAATGGCACGAACTTCAGTTAACACAACCAGGGAGGAATTCTGCTCACAACAGGATATATGTATGACCTATAATCCTCATTAACGGGCGCCCGGGAGAAGTAGCGTGTCAAAGACATTAAAGCAGGCAATCATGCACGATAACGCGCCGCGCGGCGTAGCAAATATCGACGTCCGCGTAGGCGACGTCCGCCAACTCTTCCATTCGATGGATCCGGCGCCATTTCGCCAGCGTGATCTCGACCCCAAGGCTGAGGAATTTATCGTTGAGTCGGCACGCGAGCTGTCACGCACAGTGCCATTGCACCTGACCATCAGAATATCGGACACTACCAGTAAACCGGAAAATCTGGCGGCATTGCCGCAAGCTGTGCATGAGTATTTCGCTCGCCGCAGCGCATCGACACGGCTCAACTTGCGGCGCTTGTTACGCTCAGGTTTCTGGAGCCTGCTGATCGGCGTGAGCTTCGTTGCGGTAGTGAACCTGGTCGGGGACTGGCTCGGGCAACTGGCGGGCGGCGTCTTTCACGAGAGTCTCGTGATCGGCGCCTGGGTCGCGTTGTGGCGGCCGCTTGAAATACTTCTCTATGACTGGTGGCCGATGCTCGCAGACGCAAGACTGTTCGACCGCCTGGCCACCATGGAAGTGGACGCCCAGGCGGTCTGTTAGCCCGCCTGACCAGGCCAGACGTTCCCGCTTTCAACGCGTCTTGGCCTCGGACAGAAGTCAGCTGCTGACTCGGGGCTCATTGCGCCATCCGGTTCAGGTGTAGGTGAAATCAGGGGGCAGGCCAAAAACATAAGCAGGAGGTCTATGATCATGGCATCTGAATTCTCAACCCCGGCGCCCGGCAGTGTCCTGATCGTGGGTGTTGGAGCATCGCTGGGCACGGGCGCAGCGATCGCCAGGCGCTTTTCCAGGGCTGGTCACCCGGTCGTTATCGCGGGACGGAGCGAGGAAAAGCTGACGGCGACATTAGCCGAATTGAAAGCTTCCGGGGCGCAGGCCGCCATGGCGGTTGGTGATGGCTCCGTGGCAGAAGATGCCCGGCGCTTCGTGTCACTCGCCCAGACGTTCGCGCCACTGGCTGTGGCAGTGCACAACGCGGGAAGCAATAATCCCGCTCCCTTTCTGCAGGTCAGCCAGGCGCGGTTTGAAGGTCATTGGCGCGAGCATACTCTTGGGGGCTTCCAGACTGCGCAGGCCGCCCTCCCGGCATTTTTGGAGCAGGGTGCGGGCACCCTGATTTTCACCGGGGCATCGGGCAGCTTGCGCGGCAAGGCCAGTTTCAGCCCCTTCGCCGCTGCCAAGGCCGGTCTGCGCGCCCTGGCGCAGAGCCTGGCGCGCGAATTTGGGCCTCGGAACGTCCATGTAGCGCATGTGATTATTGATGGCGGAATCCATGGCGATCGCCTGTTGACCCTTGCCCCCCAATGGTTCGAGCAGCGCGGACCGGATGGTATGCTCAATGTCGAGGCCATCGCCGACGCCTATTACATGCTTCACTGTCAACAACGCAGCGCGTGGACCCAGGAACTTGACCTAAGGCCATGGTCCGAGGCCTTCTAGAACCTATCGAAAAAGGTGGGGAATAAAATGAAACCTCCGGGCTTGAAAGCTCTACTTCAGAAAATTCACCGCACTGAGTCCTTGCCAATCCGCATAGAAACAGCGATGCTATTTTTTGATTGACTTGTCCTGAATGGGTACCCGCAATGAATCTCGAAAAAGTCATATTCGGTTTCTTTATCATCTTTGCCTGCACGCTCAATTTCGGATTCTTCATTGGCGAAATTGACCGGCCGGAGCTGCATCACCCCAGCGAGCTCTTCGCCACCGTGGTGGTGAACCTCATCGCCACGGTACTCAAATTCGGCGACCGCACCCACATTGGCGCAACCCACCTGGCCACCAGCCTTGTGGCCATGTTCCAGCTGATTGCCGCCAGCCTGATCTGGACCTGGCATGTGTACGTAAACCAGCAGCCCATGAACGGCGAAACCATGTCCTTGATCGTGTCGCTGTCCGGCGGCGCCCTCGTTGCCAACATCGTCTCTGTGATCCTGCTTATCGGCGAGACCCTGCGGCAGACCAGGTGAGCGCGTAGATGGGTGATGTCTCCCTGCTGGCCCTGCGGCGCCTTCGCGCACCGCTGATTGCACTGATATTGTCCTACGCCGTCTCGGTGTTTGGCCTGACCCTCATGCCCGGCATCGGGCCCGATGGTGAGCCGTATTCTCTGGGGATCTTCCACGCCTTCTACGTCATCAGCTATACCGCCACCACCATCGGCTTTGGTGAGCTACCCTATCCCTTTACCGATGCCCAGCGCGCCTGGACGATTTTCAGCATTTATTTGTCGGTCACCTGCTGGGCCTATGCGCTGGGCAGCATCATAAGCCTGGTGCAGGACAAGGCTTTCCGCGCCGCACTTGCGCGCAGCCGTTTCACTACTCGCGTGCGACGCCTTGAGGAGCCCTTCATCGTCATTGCCGGTTACGGCCAGAGCGGACGCGCGTTGGCCCATGCCTTGGACGAGTTGGACTTTCGCACCGTTATCATAGAGGAACGCAGCGAACGCGCCGATGCAATCGATGTCGAGGAGTTTCGCCACTCGCCGCTGGTGCTCAGCGCCGATGCCCGATTACCCGAAATTCAGCAGGAAGCGGGCATAGCCCACCGGCACTGCCGCGCCCTTGTCGTACTGGTGGGCGATGATGAAGTTGCACAGGCCATCGCCATCGGTGCCGCAGTGGCGCAACCGGCACTCGACGTTATCGCCCGTGTGCACGATTCCATTGCACTAGCGGATCTCGAAGACTTCGGCAACGTTTACGTCATTGATCCGTTTGCAACGTTTGCCACCAATCTTGCACGCAGCATAAATTCTCCCGCTGTACTGTGGGTAGAGGAATGGCTCGCCAGCCCACCCGAGAGCAGCTGCCCGCGCCCCATTGCCATGCCCGCCGGGCACTGGCTTATCTGTGGCTTCGGCCGCTTTGGACATGCGATGGCACGGGCGCTGGAGGCCGCGGGGTGCGCCTGGACTGCCATCGACGACGATTTTCGCCTGTTTGATGAACCCCACCTACAGCGCAGCGATAATTCAGAGGACAGTCTTCGCGTCGCCGGCATTGATGGCGCCATCGGCCTGATTGCCGGCACCGAAAGTGACTGTGATCAACCTCGCCCTGGTGTCGCGCGCGCGGCGCATCAAGCCTGAATTAAAACTGCTCATTCGACAGAACCAGTATCGCCGCTCGCAGTCTCGTCGAGGCCTCGCGCGCCGACCTGGTCTTCGTCAAGTCGGATGTCATGCTACACGAATGCCTGCAGCTTCTGATGTCACCGCTGCTCAACAGCTTTCTCCTGCAGGTGCGACAGCGCGGCAATGAGGTGGCCGAGCAGATCATCACGCGCCTGCTCCTGGAACTCGACGAGCGCGTCCCCTACGTCTGGGTTTTCGACTGCCTGCCCAGCTATCCCGGCTTACGGAAGGTGCTGCAGTCGCCAGGTGACGCGCCCCTGCTGTTGCGCGAGTTGCTCATCGACCCGACCGATCCGCCCAATACGCTGCGCACCGTACCGCTGCTACTCCAGCGCGGCCAGCGCCGCGACTTTATCCCTGAGCTCGATACCACGCTGCAAACCGGCGATCGCATTCTCTTCGCAGGGGCCAGTGGCGTTGAAAGCTGCCAGCGGCGCTTCCTGGTGGACCCCAGCCCCCTCGAATTCGTCCGCACGGGTATCGAACCCGCCCGCAGCTGGCTGTTCCGTCGCCTCGTCCGTGCTCGAAGCCGGAAACAATAATCGGGACGCATTTATTTTTAGATTACTTGCCGTTACGCGCTTTGGATGTACCATGGATTCAGTCTCAGCCCCACATAAATACAGGAGAGTATTAATGTATAAAACGTTGGGCTTGGTCATCGCATTGGGCTATTGCACCAGTGTCTTTGCACACAATGGTCCAGACACACCTGAACCCATGGATCTGGATGGGCTTCTCGCTGCCTTTGGCTGGGATTTCGCCACCACTGCCGTCACCACGCAAAAAATTGCGGAAGACTTCTATGTTCTGTTCGGGCTGGGCGGCAATATCGGGGTTAGCATTGGCGCCGATGGCGTGTTTATCGTTGATGATCAATTTCCCCAGCTGATGCCCAAGATCAAGCAGGCGATTAGCGCAGTAGGGGGCAACAACATCGACTTTGCGGTCAATACGCACTGGCACTTTGATCATGCCGAAGGCAACCTGACGTTGGGCCCGGAGGGTACCTGGCTGGTTGCGCAGGAAAACTCCAGGGAGATGATGAAAAATGACCACGTCATCAATCTGGTCATAGCCGCCTACGACCAGAAAGCGTATCCAGAAAGCGCCTGGCCAGATATTACCTACACAGATGACATGCAGTTTCATCTGAATGGCCAAACTATCAAGCTCATGCATTTCGGCCCAGCTCACACCACCGGCGACACTGCTGTCTACTTTGAAGGCACCAACGCGGTTCATCTGGGCGACGTCTTTAACAACTCCGGTTACCCCTTTATTGACACTGACAATGGCGGCTCCCTGGATGGCGTTATTCACTTCTGCAGCGAGACACTCAAGCGGATCAACGAGGATACAGTGGTCATTCCCGGTCATGGCCCGGTGGTCGACTATAAGGCACTAGTGGCATACATCAACATGCTTGAGACGGTACGCGAACGGATAAAGAAGTTGGTAGACGCTGGCGCAACACTGGACGAGGTGTACGCGGCCAACCCCACCTCGGAATACGACGCAGCGAAGGGCGATAACCGGGGCTTCATTAATCGTGCCTATATGAGCCTGAGCCACAAAGAAGTGCACCAAGCGCCCGGCCCCAAACCATAGCGAACTATGGGCTCCATACAGGGTAGGCGAAGATTTCTCCCGCCGCGCGATAATTGTGTTGCCGGCAGCAGCCTCCCATTACCAGCAGCGAGTGATGCCGCTAGAGCGGTAGGCAGAAAAGGAATTATGCTTAAGCTTCAGTTGCAAAGGAGCACCATGTACATCGCCCGTCGTTCATTGCTGATCGCCGCGTTTCTCTTGCTGGGCCTGCTCGGCCACGGCTGCGCCGCACCGCCACCCACGCAGGCGCCCGTCGACGACGCGCCCGCGCCCGCACTGCAGCCACCGGTTGCCCCCAGGGAAGCGCATATCACCACGCTGCACGGCGATACACTCGTCGACGATTACTTCTGGCTGCGCAACAAGGGTACGCCCGAGGTGGAGTCCTACCTGTACGCGGAGCGCGATTACACCAACGCCTTCATGCAGCCCACCGAGGCGCTGCAGCAACAGCTGTACGGGGAAATGCTTGCGCGTACCCAGCAGACGGATATGGGCGTACCGGTACTCGACCGTGGTTTCTACTACTATTCACGCACGGAAGAAGGCAAGCAGTACCCGATTCACTGCCGCAGGAAGGGCTTCCTTGAAGCACCCGAGGAAGTGATCCTCGACGTCAACGCCCTTGCGGAGGGCGAGTCATTCATGTCCGCGGAGATCCTGGGCGTGAGTCCAGACGGCAACTTGCTGGCCTACGCCGTCGACAACACCGGTTTCCGTCAGTACACACTCTACATAAAGGACCTTCGCAGCGGCCGCATGGGGCCCGAGGCGATACCCCGGGTGACCAGCATGGTGTGGGCCGAGGACAACCGGTCGCTCTTCTATACCATGGAGGACGAACAGACCAAGCGCTCGTACCGTGTCTACCGCCATGTCATCGGACAGGCGAATGACCCGCTCGTCTACGAGGAAAACGACGAGCGTTTTAGCACCTATGTCTACAAGTCCCGCGACCGGGAGATGATCTTCATCTCGGCCTCGAGTTACACCACGTCCGAGGTGCGTTACGTCCCCGCAAGCCAGCCCTCGGAAGCGCCAAGGCTGATCGCCGCCCGAGAACAGGGTCATGAGTACGCGGTCGATCACCGGCCCGGTGAGTTCTGGATTCGCACCAACGACGAGGGACCCAACTTCCGCCTCGTGGTGGCGAGCGAGACTGACCCGTCGCGAGCCAACTGGCGCGAGGTGGTGCCGGTTCGCGAGCATGTGATGCTGGAGGGTATCGACCTGTTTCGGGATTTTCACGTACTGCAGGAGCGTGAGGGCGGTGTACCGCAGCTGCGGGTGACTGAGCATGCCGGGGGCACGACGCACCGGATAGACTTCCCTGAAGCCGCGTTCGACGTCGCCCCGGAAAACAATCCCGAATTTGATGCCAGCCTCTACCGCCTGGCGTACCAATCGCCCCTCACTCCGCCCTCGATCTTCGACTACGACCCGGCCACGCGAAAACGCTCGCTGCGCAAGCAACTCCCGGTGCCCGGCGGCTACGATCCGTCGCGCTATCGCGTCGAGCTGGCCGAGGCAACGGCGCAGGACGGCGTCAAGGTCCCGATGTGGCTCCTGATGCTAAAGGAAACAGTACAGGATGGCAGCAATGCCGCCCTGCTCTACGCCTATGGCGCTTACGGCTCGCCCGAGTCGGCCGGTTTCTATCACCCCGTCTTCAGCCTGGTCGATCGCGGCCTGATCTATGCGGTGACGTACCCGCGCGGCGGCGGCGAGCTCGGCAAGACATGGCATGAAGCCGGGCGCATGCTGAACAAGCGCAACACCTTCACGGACTTCATTGCGGCGTCCGAGTACCTGATCGAGGCGCGATATACCCGCAAGGAGAAGCTCGCGGTTATGGGCGGCAGCGCCGGCGGTTTGCTCATGGGCGCGATCACCAACCTGCGGCCCGATCTCTTCAAGGTCGTGATACTCCAGGTACCTTTCGTCGATGCGGTGAACTCGATGCTGGACGAATCACTGCCGCTGACGGTGGGTGAGTTCGAGGAGTGGGGCAACCCGAAGATTGAGGCGCAGTACCGCTACATGAAAAGCTACAGCCCCTATGACAACCTGGAGGCAAAGGCCTACCCGACGATCCTGGTCACCAGCAGCTACAACGACTCGCAGGTCATGTACTGGGAGCCGGCCAAGTACGTGGCCCGACTGCGCGCGCTGAAGACCGACAGCAATCCACTGCTGTTCAAAATCGACATGGAGCCGGCCGGCCACGGCGGCAAGAGCGGTCGCTACGACCAACTGCGCGAGCTCGCCTTCGAGTATGCGTTCCTGCTGTGGCAACTGGGCGTCGAGAAGTCGCCCTGAGCCAATGAAACCGCCACCGCGATGCGACTTACACCCAACTGGAACAGCTTTCGACTTGTATAATTGAGCTGGCCTGCTGTCGCCTGAAAAACGGGCGTTTGCCCCTTCCAGTACACTTGGCAATACAGCTATGCTTGCGAAAACCCAAGCGCAGGGGAAAGGACATGAATTGGGACGCCATCGGAGCTGTTGGTGAAATAGTCGGTGCTCTTGCAGTACTGATTACGCTTATCTATCTCGCCATGCAGATCAGGCAGAATTCAAATATGCAAAGAGCCCAGACCCATCAGCAATTGGCTCATGAACGGACGCTTAATCTGCGAATGATAATCGCCAACAAAGAACTTCGTGATGCCTTGTTGAAGTGGCATTTGGGAAATCCGCTCACTGGCGATGAAAGAAGCATATTGTTTTGGTTTTCGTCTATCCACCTTCGAACTTATGAGAACGAGTTGTACCAGCATTCAAAGGGCATGATCGAAGACGCAGAGCTTGAGGTACAAAGAATATTATTAGAAAACGCCGGAATAGAGATTGAAGCTATAGAAGCCATAGCTCTGCATTCATACACCCCGGAAGTTCAGCAGGTGATACGTGAAATGGCACAGAAGAAAAGAGGTGCCGCTTGATGTGCCGTCATAACGGTTCTCCCAGGTCATTCAGGCGTCGTGTCTTCACCGCTTAAGCCGGTGTTTCTTTCTAACGCTGTAACTACCTGATTGAATTGGTGCCGGCACGGTGGATCGAACACCGGACCTACGCGTTACGAGTGCGTTGCTCTACCAACTGAGCTATGCCGGCACGGCGGGGCGAAGTATAGGAAAACCGCGTCCGGCAGGCAAGCGAACCGAACTCCCCGACGCCACTTTTGCCCACAGGAAAACCTGTGGTACTTGTATTATTTCCATTGAAATGAGCCGGTAGAAGAGTACTTTCCGGGAGTGACCCACTTTCACTTCAGCCCGGACCGCGTCGCATGACCCACCGCGCCCATTTATTCTCATTGCGGATCGGCCACGCCCTGCGCGAGTCGTTCCGGGACCCTCCCTATAGCCTCGCCCGATTCAAGGGCGACGTGCTGGCGGGGATAACCGTTGGGCTGGTGGCTATTCCCCTGGCCATGGCCCTGGCCATCGCCTGCGGTGTGGCTCCCCAATATGGCTTGTACGCGGCGATCGTTGCCGGCCTGGTCACCCCGCTTACCGGCGGTTCGCGCTTCAGCGTCTCAGGCCCGACCGCGGCCTTCGTGGTGATCCTGTATCCTATTGTTCAGCAGCACGGCCTCACCGGCCTGCTGATTGCTACCGTCCTGTCGGGCTTTATCCTCATACTGATGGCACTGCTGCGGCTCGGCCGTTACATCGAGTACATCCCGCAGGCCGTTACCCTGGGCTTTACCGGGGGAATTGCCATTGTCATCGCGGTACTACAGCTCAAGGACCTGCTGGGACTGCCGCTCGATACCCTGCCCACACACTTTGGCGGCAAGGTGTTTGCCATACTTCAGGCAATTCCGGCGCTGGATCCGCCCACGGTACTGGTGGGACTGCTGACGCTGGCGGTGCTGATGACGTGGTCGAAGCTGGGAAGCGGGATCCCGCCGCACCTGCCAGCCCTCGTCATCGGCGCGACTTTCGCCTGGCTGCTTTCGATCTTTGGCTGGGAGGTCGCCACCATAGGCAACTCCTTCCACTTTTTGGCGAGTGATGGCAGCCGGATTGATGGCATACCCTCCGCCCTGCCGGACCTGGCCTGGCCCTGGGCCAGAAGCTCGCCGGGAGAGCCGCCATTGGCCGCCAGCTGGCCGGTCGCGCAGGATCTGCTCACCGCCGCATTTGCCATCGCCATGCTCGGGGCAATCGAGTCCCTGTTGTGCGCGGTGGTGCTGGACGGCATGACCGGCAAGAAGCACAGCGCCAATAGTGAGTTGCTGGGCCAGGGTCTGGGAAATATCCTTGCGCCCCTGTTTGGCGGTATCACCTCCACTGCCGCCATCGCGCGTTCAGCCACCAATGTCAAGGCCGGCGCGCAATCCCCGGTAGCAGCCGCCGTCCATGCGCTGGTCGTGCTGCTGGCAATACTCACCCTGGCGCCGGCGCTGTCATTCCTGCCCATGGCCAGCATGGCCGCGCTGCTGCTGATAGTCGCCTGGAATATGAGTGAGTTTCACAAGGCGGCAAATCTCGTGAGAACCTCCGCCTCCAGCGATATCATCGTATTCTGCAGCTGCCTTACGCTCACCGTATTGTTCGACATGGTAATCGCCATCAGTGCCGGGGTGGTGCTGGCCTCCCTGTTGTTCATGAAACAGATGGCGGAAATGACCTGGCTGACGGACATAAGCAGCAACAGCCGATTGCTGCCGCAGGAGTTACCCCAGGGGTGGAAGGCCTTCCGGATCAAGGGTCCGCTATTTTTCGCGGCGGCCGACAGGGTGTTCGGCGACCTGACCCAGCAGGCGCCGCAACAGGGGGGCGTAATTCTCAGCATGGATGGCGTTTCCATCCTTGACGCCGGCGGCCTGGCGGCACTGCAAAAATTCATCTCGCATTGCAGCAAGACCGGAACTGCGCTGTACATGACAGAATTTGAATTCCAGCCGCTCAAGGCACTGGCGAAGTCGGGGTTCAAGCCCGACCAGGTCACCACCTTCACCTTTGCAACGCTTGGCGATGCTCTCGCCCACGCGCGCTCGCTCTAGGCGTGCGGCGGTACATACCCGCCGGCGCGGGGCAATCCCAGCAGGCCTGGCACCCGGCGCGCGGGCGGTGTGGGCTCCCTGCTCCAGGGGGCAGGCATCCGCATACCGAACGAGGCCGCCAGCAGTGCCACCGTCTGCAGCGCGATGAATATCCAGTAGTTCTGGTAGATCGCGAAGTAGGTCAGGCACAGGGTCATATTGGGGATATGGGTGCGCGGCACTTTCGCCCGGATTGAGGCGGGAGAATCGTGTTCGGGTGACACGTATACGTCCCAGTACATATCCATCCACAGGGCCTGCCACAGGGAAATCAGCGCATAGGCCAACAGCCACACCGCCCACAGCGGCCAGTCGGGACCGACCGCCAGTGCCAGTTGCCAGAAGGAGAGGAAATACAGGCCCGTGGTGACTCCCCAACACAGGCCGAACAGCAATTGCGGCAGCACATCCAGCTTGCGCTCGAAGCGCAGGGTGTTGCGATACCAGTAACCCCAGTAGGCGGCGAAGATGAATACGGTGACCACCGCGGTACTGAGCCACCACCAGGGGTCCGCCCACTGCCCGGGGTACACCAGCGGGCTCGAGAGGGTGGCCCGCAGGGCACCACTGAGGTCGGCCACGGCCAGGCAGAAGCAAAAGTAAATCCCGGCGCGCAACCAGGCGGCGGGTGCGCTCCACTCTCCCGGCGGATGGCGGCGATAGCGCGCTACATAAGGCAGCAACAACAGGCACATGGTCGCGAGCGTTATCCAAATCAGCACTGCCCAATCCTCGAAAAAAACCGCGCAAAGGTCATTGTAACGCTATTGCGCCCCTAATTTGACATTCCGCAAAGACGCCCGCGGGCGGCTATCCCAGACTGCGCGAAACTGCAACAGTAGCGGCAGACAGTGAAGCAACTCAAACAGAACCAACGCCAGCACGGGGCTGACAACTTGCCGGCGCTTCTCAACTATATCGACGGCGGCGTGGAAGCGCCCACGGTTGAGCGCGGCAATATGCTGCGCGATCCCAATAACCGCCAGCCCCTGCAGCCACAACTGTCCTGCGCGCCCGAGCGGGTCGAAGCTGCGCTGGCCGCTGCCCACGCGGCCTATGAGGCGGGTGAATGGGAGAACACGCCGGCAACCGAGCGTGCCGACATCCTCGATCGCATCGCCGATCGGTTGGCACAACCGGCCCTGAGCGAGCGCATCGCCGTCGCCGATGCGATTACCACCGGTGCGATCATCAACACCACCCGACGCATGGCCCAGCTCGCGCCTTTCATTTTTCGCAGCGCGGCCAGCTATATCCGCGACGGCAACCTGGCGCAGGCGCTGCCGGGGAAAGCGGGCGCGGTGGAATACCTGCGCCGGCCCTGGGGCCCCGCGCTGCTGGTATCGCCCTGGAACGGCCCCACAGCGATCGGTTCCCACAAGATTGCCAGCGCGCTTGCCGCCGGCGCTCCCTGCATCATGAAACCCTCGGAGTGGGCGCCCCACTCGGCGCTGCTTATGGCCGAAGCTATCCATGCCCAGGGGCTGCCCCGCGGCACTTTCCAGTTGACCTGCGGCAGTCGCCACATCGGCGGGCAGATGGTGGGCGATGCGCGGATCAAATCGATTTCCTTTACCGGTGGCACCGCCGGCGGCCGGGTAATCGCCGAGGCCTGCGCCCGCAGTTTCAAACCTACCCAGCTGGAGCTGGGGGGCAACAACCCGCTGGTGGTGTTCGAGGATGCGGACCTGGAACAGGCCGCCATCGGCATCACTTACGGCCTTACCAACCTCAATGCACAGTGGTGCCGCGCCCTGGGCCGTGTGCTGGTACAACGCTCGGTAAAAGATGCCCTGCTGGAGCGGGTTCGACAGCAGCTGGCGGCAGTCAAACTGGGGCATTCGCTGGATGAGAATTCCGATATGGGCCCGCTGATACACCAGCAGCAGTATGAAAGTGTGCTGGCGGAGATCGAACGGCTGCGCAGCCTGGGAGGCCGCGTGATCCAGGCTACTCCCCTGCCGGACCTGTGCGGCTACTTCGTGCCGCCCACCCTGGTGGACGGCTGCGAACCGGCGGACACCATCGAGGAGATATTCGGCCCGGTGGCGAGTGTTCACAGCTTCGATACCGAGGCCCAGGCGCTGCAACTGGCCAATGGCACACCCTATGGCCTGGCCGCCTACGTCTACAGCGGCAACGAGCAACGCGCTTTTGACTTCGGCCGCCGCATCCGCACCGGCAGCGTCAAGATCAACGGCTACAGCCTGCTGTCACTCAGCCCGAGCGCACCGCGCGGGGCCTGGGGCCTGTCAGGCCTGGGCGAGGAAGGCACCGGCCAGTCGATCGATTTTTTCACCGGCGCGCGGGTGGTGGGTGTATCGCCGCAGGACCCCCTCGGCGGAAAATAGGGCAGGCGCCCGGCGCCCGCCCGGGAGCGGCGCTCAGATCGCCTCGATGTCGATACGCTGGAGGACCGGCTCGGCCCCCACCGCAAACACCGCATCTTTATACTTGGGAGGACCGAACTTCGGCCTGGCGTTGTTGGACAGGGCCACCGGCTCCTTGGGGATACCAATGAAATTGGTATCGAGCTTGCCGTTATTGTTGGCGTCATAAAACACGGAAAAGGCGTAGTTACCCGCCGGCAGGTTCAGCTCAGACAGGACCAGGTCGCCCTTGAGGGCCTCGGCGATGACGACCTTCTGGGTCAGCACCACGTCCTCGCCGAGCCATTTGTCTGCGGAATCATAGACGGAAATATAAATATCCCCCGACGCCCCCTGCAATCCGGCCACTTCCAGTCGCACATTGCCGGACTCCTGCGCCAGCGTCGAAGCGGCATTGGTTAACAGCGCGGCCAGCAGCAGGGACCGCAACGCGCCGCTGGATGTTGATAGTTGATTCATGCTCTGCCCCACGGAGATTCCCACTGCGGGGCATCTAATCACCACGACGCAAAAAACACAAGACGGGGTGAACTGCGCCCGGCTGGTACCGAGCGGAACCTCGCAGAAGCACTGGACCGTGCGGGGCAGAATGCTGCGTCAATCGCAGGCCCGTCCTGAAAATTCGCTGTCGCGCTGCAAGCACACATCCCAGTGCTGCTGCCCGGACTGCTGCCACTGGTAGCGAACCAGCAAGTCATCAGGTCCCAGCCAGAAACGAGCGCCCGCGCCGTACTGGTCGCCCAGGTACTCGCAGCGGCGACACTGCAGGCGCGCACCGGCCAGTTCCAGCGACACGCCCTCCTCCACCACCCGCGCCTCGCGTTCGCTGAGAACTGGCCGCAACAGCCTGGAATGGTCCGCCGGGTCGGCGATGAAGGGCAGCACCACCGCGCCCCTGCCGCCGCCCCGCAGCAGGCCGGCGATCAGCGGCCCCGTGAAAATGCGCATCAGGGGAAACAGCAGCGGCGGCGCGCTGCCGGCAAACAGCAGGTCCTCGGATATGGCAGGCTGCGGCGCCAGGCAGCGGCTGACCGCTACCCGATCCGCCGCCAGCTCGTACCCAGCCCGCAGCTGTGGCCCGCCCTGCTGGCACCACGCCACGTCGAAGCGACTCACAAGGCCAGCGCTGAGCTGCGCCTCGACGCGCAGCTCGAGCCCGGGAGCACGGCGAGTGCTGCTCACCTGCCATGCGCCGGACGGGTGCCGGTACCGCTGCCAGCGCTCCTCGATGGCGGTGTCCTGGCCGTTGAGCCGGTAGTGATAAAGTCCGGAGTCGACCGGCTCAGCGGCCACCGCTGGCATCCGCGGCGTATTCGATCAGCTCGATCACCAGGCCGCCGGTGGTGGCGGGATCCAGGTAGACCATTTTCTTGGGGCCAATATGAATGATGCCATCGGGTGTGACGTGGCCCGGGCGGATGCCGTTGGCGGCGAGCAGCGCGACCGCCGCCTCGATGTCGTCCACACGCCAGGCCACGTGGTTGATGCCTGCGCCGCCGGAAGGCATGCCCAGCAACAGTGTCCGGAACTGCTCCGAACAGGGTTCGATCAGCTCGAACTCCAGGTCGCCCACCCGGAAGAACGCGAAACGGGTCGGGCCCTCCTCTCCCGGCGCGGGGTAGAGGCTGATCTCCCCCGGTGCAAGGCCGTACACCCGTGCCGCGTTGGCCACGGCCTCCTCCAGCGATGGCACCACGAAACCGACGTGGGCCACGGCCATGATCCGGTCTTTCAATACCTGGCGCGCATCAGTCATGCCGGCTCTCCGCAGGAGGTTCCCGCCAGTCTAACAGCAGGTCTGCGCTGAGGCGCCAGGGCCGGTCCTGCAGCAGGTCCGTGCGCTCCGACATCAGCTTGTCGCAGGCCGCCGCCGGGTGTATGTCCGCCACCGTCATTGCGGCAGCGGGCACCTGTTCGGTCACCAGCGGCGCGTTGATGTAGCCGTCGAAGCTGCGCTCCCGCCACGGTGTCATCAGGGTGAATTCCCGCTCCAGGTCGGCGATCAGGCCCGCCCTGCCCGCCAGGGGCCGGGTGCTGGCGATGACGCAGAGGCGATTCTCTGCAGCGCGGCTGCGCAGGCCATACGCCTCCTCCCAGGACTCCTGCATGGCAAATGGTACGGCGATGGCATGGACACCGCGCAGCGCCGCGACTTTGACCAGCTCGGGATGCACCGCGTCATCGCCGGGCAGCAGCGCCAGGCGACCCCAGGGCAGGTCCACCGGCAGCAGCGCATCACCCAACACCGACCAGGCATGGCGCCTGCAGGCGTGCAGCTGCCGCTGGGCTGCCATCACGCCGCAGGCGCCAACCAGCACGGCGGTGAGGCTGAAACCGGCGGCGGCAGGCAGCACGAGGGAGGCGCACAGCAGCAGGTCGGGCCGGCCCTCGCAGGCGGCCCGCATGGCCTCGATGGCCCGCGCCGACAGGGCCGCGGCCGCGGGCAGGTCCTGCGCGCAGTGCTCCCCAGAACAGAACAATTCCGGCAGCACCGCCAGCACCGCGCCGGGCGGCAGGTCGGCGACCAGGCCCTGCAATTCACCCAGGGCCGACTCATCCCCGGCCCGGGGCGCCAGCAGGCCCACGCTCACCTGCTGTGCCGCGCGCTGGCAGACGGGGGCCTGCGTCGGAGCAGTGATCGGCCGGTAGAGCTGGGGGCGCCGCGCGCGGAACAGGTGAGTGCCATCGGGCCGGCGCTTATCGTCCGCGAGGGACAGGTCGAGCTCGGCGAATACCACCGCCTCTCCCTCTCGTGGGCCGCGCGCGAGAATCTCGCCCGCCGGGGAGACAATCTGGCTCTCACCGGCGCCGTGCAGGAAGCGCAGGGGGATATGGGTCTGCTCGCTGACCGCCTGCAACAGCTCGCCGGGTATCAGCGGGCCGACCTTGTTGGCCGCCACCAGGAACACCTTGTTTTCGCTCGCCCTGGCAGGCACATGCAGGCTGGCTTCATCCAGCGCGAAGGAATTGAGGGAATCGCAGAACAACTGGGCGCCGCGCAGGGCGAGGCCGCGGGGGGTTTCGCAGGTCACGCCGTCGCGGCAGGGAAACATGGCGAGCCTGCCGAAAGGTGTGGCAACCACATCGCTGGTGCTTTGCGCCCTGGCAAACCAGCTGTTTTCGTGGCCCATCAGGGTCTGCTTGTCGGCGACGGCGACCAGGCGCCCGGCCGTGTCATACAGGAGGGAACTCACACTCAGCTCGCCCGCGTCCCGGCGCAGGGACACATTGATAACGATGTAGCAGCCGTGGCGCTGCGCCCGAGCGGCGATCGCCCGCAGGAAGGGACCGTCGCAATCCAGCGCCACCGCCCGGGCGTGCGCAGCGTCGTCGTACCAGGAGATATGGTTGCAGAATTCCGGCAGCACCAGCAGATCCGGTGCATGCTCGCTGGCGGCATCGATCATCCGCAGGCAGGTCGCCAGGTTCAGGTCTACATCGGTGCCCGAGGCAAACTGCAGGGCGGCGACTCGCGCCATCGGTTTCTCCTTCGAGGCTTGCGACAACAGCGGAGGGAGCAATCCCGCGCAAGTGGCCGTCGCCGCCAAATCCGCAATGGCCAGTGTATTAACATAATGTTATAGTTTTATATCATTAGAGGCAAACACCCACAGCCCGGCGGGCAGCGGCAACAGGTGGCGAATCCTATGGACATATTCATTCTCGGCATGGGCCACGTGGGCAAGGCCCTGGCGGCCCGCCTGCGCGGCGCCGGTCACCGGGTAACCGGCAGCACCACCACGCCGGAGAAGGTGGAAGAGTTGCAGCAGCACGCCGACCGGGTCGTGGTGCTGCGCGGTTCCGAGGGCGAGAAACTGGCGCAGGCCGCCAGCGGCTGCGAGGCCATCATCGTCACCGTGGCGCCCAACGTGCGCAACACCCGCACGGTGGAAGAGCGCCACCAGCATTATGCCGATGTACTGGTGGCCAGCTGCCACAGCGCCCGGCTCGCCTGCCCGCATGTCGTCTTCCTTTCTTCCTTCTCCGTCTACGGCGATGGCGGCGCCGGCGCCGAACCCGGTCAGCGAGGAGACGCCTACCGGCAACAGCGAGGAACCCTCCTCGCGTTACTACCAGGCGGCGGAGCGCGAGGTGCTCGCCAATCCGCAGGGCTGCGTGCTGCGCTTTCCCGATATGTACGGTGCCCCCGGTGACCTCACTTTTCCCCAGCGGGTCGCCATGTGCCACCAGTATTTTGGCGGCAAAGCCATCTTCAGTGCCGGCGCACCACTGTATGCCATCCACTTCGAGGACGTGGTCGATGCGGTGATCCACGCCCTGGACAAGAACCTGCGCGGCATCTACAACGTCTGCGACAACGACAACCTCCCCGCCACCAACAAGCAGGTGTTCGACGCCATCTGCCGGGAGCAGGGACTGCCGCTGCTGGAGTTCCTCGACCAGATCAAGGCCCCGCTCAAGAAGATATCCGCCGCGCGGCTGTATGCCACCGGCTATCGGGTCAGGCATCCCGATCCCAACGCACACCTGCGGGGCGCGGCGCAGTCATGAGCACGGTCGTCATCACCGGCAGCACCCGGGGCATCGGCCTCGGGCTGGCGCGGGAATTCTGCCGGCGCGGGCATAATGTGGTGATAGCGGGCAGGGACGCGGTGCGGGTGGAACAGGCCCTGGCCGAGTTGGGTCGGGAAGCCGGGAGCTGCGCCGGGCAGTCCTGCGACGTCACCCGCAGCGAGCAGGTGCAGGCCCTGTGGGATCTCGCCATAGAGCGCTTTGGTGCGGTCGATGTCTGGATCAACAACGCGGGGCTCGCGCGCACCGTGTGGCCCATACTCGATGTGCCGCAGGGCGAACTGGAGACCATGGTCACCACCAACGTGCTGGGCACTATCAACGGCAGCCGCGTCGCCGCGCGCGGCATGAAAGCCCAGGGCGCAGGCAAGCTGTTCAATATGCTCGGCGGCGGCAGCAACGGTGAATACTTTCCCGGTATGGGTATTTACGGCACCACCAAGCGCGGCCTCGATTACTTTACCAACGCGCTGGTGAAAGAGCTCGCGGATAGCGGCGTGATCGTCGGCAAGATCCGCCCCGGCATGATCATCACCGGGGCGGTGGTGCGCGAGGCGCGCGCCGACATGGCGGGTTTCCAGAAGTCGCGCAAGTTGATGAACAGACTGGTGGACACGGTGGAAACCGTCTCCCCCTTCCTGGTGGACCGCATCCTGGCAACCGACAGGAGCGGCAGCAAAATACGCTGGTTAACGCCGGCTAAAATGACCCGCCGCATGCTGGTCGGCCTGGTGCGCGAGCGCCCCGACCAGTTCGCGCCCTTCGGGCTTTAGATCGGGCGGCGTACCGTCGGGCGGCGAACCGTCGGGCGGCCGCGGACCGCAGCCCGATTCATTCGACAAACAAACAGACCATTACAAGGTGCACAATGAGCGCAGATACCAAGACCATCGACCAGTTCCTCGCGGAAAATCCCGATGTGGACGTAAGCCACGCCTGGGAGCGCTGCTGGGGTATTCTCAGCGATATCAAGGCGCGGATCGCCAGCCGGTTCCCGGGGCTGGAAGCGGAACCCAACTGCGCTGACCGCCAGTACTACACCTCACCCAACGGGGAGTTCGAGGGCTCCATGCAGGCCTGGAGCGGCCCGGGCTGCGACTGGCTGGTGAACTCCTGGCTGGGCAATCGCAAGGCCAGCATACTGGACATGAATGCCACCGCCTTTCTCGGCCAGGACACCGATGTGCCACATTTCGTGATGGTGTTCGGCACCATCCCCAGGCTGTTTTTCTACTTCGACTTCACGCCGCGGCGCAACCTCATGGTGGACACCGATTACCTCGATCGCCACTACGGCCCGATCAACGCCGAGTACCTGGCCCTGCGCGGCAACACCAACTTCCAGTGGTCGGTAAGCCATGGCACTTATATGCGCGCGCTCACCAATCCGTCGACCCAGAGCCTGATGGGGGAGCTCACCGATGCCAATATCGACCTGTTGCAGGACTACGCCTACCGCATGCTGGACCACTGGCTGGGATGGCTTGACACAGCGACGCCGCTACCACAGTCGGAGCGACTCGCCCTGCGCGACTACGACTTCAGGGTGCGCGAACTGGGCTATGCCCGCGACCCCATGAACAAGCTGGCGGAGCAGGTATTCGGTGCCGGGCAGGTGGAGAACATGCTCAACATACGCATGGGCCGCGAGCAGATGCAGCGCAGCCGCGCAGTGAAGTAAGCCGGGGCTATCAGAAGCTGTAGCGCGCCCTCATGCCAAACGTGCGCGGCTGCGGCAGGACCAGGTTTGCGGAAAAGGGCGGCACCTGGCCGGCTGGCATGAAGCCGAAATTCACGTTGCCAAGCCCGGACTGGATGCTGTCCTCGTCGGTAAAATTCTGCACGAAGGCAATTATCGACCACGCATCGGAAGTCAAACCGGCATTGAATTCACCGGTGGTGGCATCCGGCAGGTAGGACAGGTTACCCTGGTCCAGGTAGCGCTTGGACGCATAGTTGCCCTGCAGTTCGGTGAAGTAACGCCACTGGCTGCCGGAGAACTCGCCATCGTAGCGAACAGAGAGTATGACCACATCTTCCGGCGTATTGGGGAACTCTTTGCCGCTGAAATCGCCCTCAGCGTTGCCTGACAGGATCTTGTCATACAGGCCGGGGGTTCCCAGGTCGCTGATATTGAAGTCCTTGTACTCTGTCTCGGCATGGGTCCACCCAGCCCTGAAGGTCCAGTTGACCGAGGGCCGGTAGATCGCCTCCAGTTCGCCACCGATAATCTCGCTCTCGCCCGCATTGGTAATCGACACGTTGGAAATACCCGACGCGGCCTCGACGAAGAAGGGAACCTGCTGGTCCGTGTAATCGTTGTAAAACACGGCGCCGTTCAACTGCAGGCGATTGTCGAGCAGCTCGCTCTTGAGGCCAATTTCATAGGACCAGAGTGTCTCCGGCTCGAAGTGCCCGGACAGGATGTCGCCATCGGCATCGGTGGTGGCGATACCACCGGGCTTGAATCCCTTGGCTACCGTCACGTAGCCAAACAGGTCATCGGTCATCTGCCAGTCGGCGCTATAGCGCGGGATAAAATCATCGTAATTGAGATTCTGGTGCTGGAACTGGGGCACGGTGGATCCCGTTTCCGGGTTGAGATAGGGCAGGTTCAGGAAGCCGTTGTCGAATACACTCAAAGGCAGGCCCTTGTACTCGAGGCTCATCCACGAGGTAGCGCCCCTCCACCGTTGCCCGCACCGCGTCAGTCACATTGTAGACCAGGGAGAAGGCCGCTGACGCGCTCTCGGTCTTGCGCTCGATGGGAATGGGCAGGGGTGTCATCTCGGTCTGGATACTGGTAAAGCGGGAGCAGGTAGTGACATCGCCCGGCACAGTACAGTCGGGTGCCAACAGGGTGGCCGACAGGGCAGAGTTCCAGAAATCGATGTCCATATCTTCGCTGGCCCACCACATCTGGTTCATGACCGACTTCATGTCCTCTGCCCACCACAGCGCGCTGGCCATCCACTGCAGCTTGCCGAGTTCACCGCTGAAAATGAATTCCTGGGAGAACTGGGTGTAATCAAAGCTGGTATCCGAGTTGGTGTTCACACCGAACTGGGTGAAGGCCGCATCGGGCGGGCCGATATAGAACGGGGCAAAACGGGCTGTACCCGGGCCGAGGGTTTCCAGTTCGCGGTCGGAAATATCGAAATCCTCCTCGATGGAGGTCTGGTTGTCGGTAAAGCCGGTAAGCGACACAATATCCAGCTCGTCCATCTGGTAGTTGAGTTCCAGGGAGTAGCGGGCATTCTCGATCTTGGTGCCCTTGAAATCCTTGCCGGTATTGGGATTGGTACCCAGGTCGATATCGCTCTCGCCGGCATGGCCCACGTCGCCAAACAGCATGGTGGCGCAGGCCGGTGCGAAGCCCTGCAGGTAGCGCCAGGGCGCACGGGCATTACATTCCGCCTGGGTGGGCTGCGGGAAACCGCGAGCGCCGCCGGGAATAGGCACGCTCCTGGCATTCTCCGCGGGCGTCCCCAGCAGGAAGAAATCGGTGGGCTTGCTGAATGTATCCGCCGAGGGTGAGGCGACCACGGCGCGGGGCGTGTAGTTGTCGTTAGCGAATTCCGCGCGAAAATAGGCGCTGAAATCCTCCATGCCGACAAAATTCAACGCAAAGGCAGCGCCGTCCTCATTGATGCCGCCCAGGTCGCCGCCGGTATTGGGGTTGTCGTAGTATCCGTCGAAGTCCGAGGACAGCAGGGAGAAGGCTACAGCGAGACTGTCCTCGATCACCGGGACAGTGACACTGGTCACGCCCTTCCAGGCATCGTGTTCGTTGTACTCGCCTTCCGCAAAACCGTAGATACCCTGGTCCGCCCTGGGGCGCTTGGTGATGTAATTCACGGCGCCGGAAAAAGCGGCGCGGCCATACACCGCGCTCTGCGGCCCCTTGATCACCTCGATCCGTTCCAGGTCCAGCAGGCTCAGGTTGGTGAACGCGCCGCCGCCTGCCACTGTCAGGGTTTCAGAGGACAGGTCGATGCCGTCCACCAGGATAGCCACGTTGGGTCGACCACGGGTAATGTTCACCCCGCGAATAACCGGGCGGGTATCGTTTGGCAGGATGCCCACGTCGAAGGTGAGGCCGGTGGTGTACCGGGCGACCTGCTCCAGGGTTGAGATACCCTTTTCCTCCAGCATCAACTGGCCAAGAGCATCGATGGCAACGGGCACCGACTGCAGGCTCTCGCTCCTCTTGCGAGCGGTGACCACCGTTTCCTCCAGGACGAAATTCTCACCGCGCAGGGCAGTCACCTCCCGGCCACCGGTTCCCTGGGCCTGCGCCACGGCCGCCAAAGTCGCAGCCGCCACCGCAACACCCAGTTGAATTTTCCTGTACATAGAACCCCCAAAGTCCGGTTGTATGGCGCTACTGAATTTCAGGTCAAGGGTGAACACCCACTCTGCGGACGCGACCCGATTACAAAACGGTTAAGGTAGAAGATAACAACCGGCCTGTGCCAATGCAACAAAGATATAACAATAGTTCATTTGCCCGACTGCGCCGGCTCAGAACTCCTCCAGCAACCGCCCTTTCCCGGTGACTTTGTCGTCGATACCGCAGGCCCTAAGGGCATGCCAGATGGTGGCGACATTAATCGGGATCAACGGCTTCTGCAGCAGGTGCTCGAGGGTCGGGAACAGGTCCAGCGTCGACAGGTTGGTGCCGCACTGGATGATGGCATCCACGTCGTCCCCATCCACCTCGCGCACGGCCTCCAGCACGTCCTGGATAGTGGTCTCGGCGATAGCCGTAGCCGAGGGCCGGTTCAGGCCCCTGACATGCTTCACTTCAAACCCGATCTCCTCGAAGTACTGGCGCACATTGGCGTCGCCTACGGGTGGGTATGGGGTAATCACGGACAAGGTCCTGGCACCGAAGCAAGCGAGCGCTTCGCGGGTCGCCGCAGCGCCAGTTGTCAGCCCGATAGCGCCGATATGCTCGCGCACCCCCTCCTCGAAGCGGGCGCTGCCCTCCTCGCCGCCCCAGAAGGTCTCCGCCGACATGCCGAGCATGATGTGGTTGACCCTGGCGGAAATAACGTTGCGCAGGGCAGTGGGAATCTCGCCGCGCATGATTTCCAGAAACCGCTCGAACACGGTGTTGCTGTCATCCCCGGTCGCCTCAACCTCGTCCGACCAGTTGCGCAGCTCGATCCAGAAGCGCGAGGGATGCCAGGTCACGCCATCGAGGGCGAATTTCTGCAGGTCGTATTCCACCCCGGTATTGGTGGAGGGGATGACAACGCCGATCCGGGCGCGCCGGGCAATCTGGTAGTTATCCATTTGTTATTGCCCCCACGCAGGCGGCATCACCTGAAGCCATAATTGTTGTTCGCTTTATAGCTTCGAACGCACTGCCCGGAGATGACAAAAGTCAATCTTTGGCCGCCAGGGTTCAAGCCAGGTATCAAACCCCGGCGGGAATCTCTCCGCGCAACACAGCTTCGAGAAAATCCGGCGCTATCAGGTGGCAGTAGTGGGCGCCCTTGAAGCGGTCCGGCATGGGAATCCACCAGGCAAAGGGCACGTACAGGGCGCGGGAATGGATATGCAACAACCCGTCGGCATCGCGCGACAGGGGCTGGAACGGCCAGGGCCTGAGCCACATGGGACCGATAAAGGTCCGCTCTTCCCTGTCCACTCGCAGGCTATCGGGTGCGACGGCCAGATCGTCCCGAGGTATGGTGTTGAGCAGGACAGTCAGCACCTCCCGGTGCACCGTGTCGCAGGGCTCATCCCCCGCAGCGGCGGGCGCGCCGTCGGGAGAATCGGCCTGGTGCGCATGGTTGATACGCTCCGCGGTCGACATTTTGCAGGATACGACCCGCGCCAGGCCATCGGGCCCTGCCACCGGGTTACTCCAGTACTGCTGCACCGTGAGGGGCGAGTAGCTGGCCTTGGATTTCACGAAATCGTCAAACACCGTGTGGGTTACCACATTGGCGGTCAACGCCGTGCCGGCAGCGACCTGCTGCGCCCAGGCGCAGAACACCGAGTCCTCGCCGTCATCGGCCCGCGCCGCGAAGATCGCGAGCACCGTCAGCGCAAGCGCGGCAACGGCCTGGAAAGACATACGCCCCAACAATTTCATCCCGATCCCACCCGTCATGTCACCACCGTATCCCGCTGCGCGTTCCAATGCCCTTCCACGCTCCTTGCAATCAGCAGCAGGCATAGCATGACAAGTGCGGTGAGGGCATAGGGACTCTCGATGTGAATGCGGGCAAAAATCACACCGGTCAGCACTGTACCAATAATGCGGCCCAGGGTCCCCGCCGAGGAGTAAATACCCAGCAGCATGCCCCGTTCGGCGGGCCCCGCGCACTGCGATACCAGGCTCTGCATGGAGGTCAGCACCAGTGCCGCGGAGGCCGACTGAAACGCCAGCGCCGCCATAGCGCCGTAGTAACTGCCCTGCTCGCCTGCCACTACCGTGGCCACCATGGCCAGGGCAAAACCCATCGCCCCAAGCTGGAACAGGCGGTGCTCACCAAAGGCGCGCGTGAGGGGCCCGATCAGGCCACCCTGCACCAGCGACAACACGATACCGCTCACCAGCAGCAGGGGCATCAGGTCCCGGGGTCCGGCGGCGATACCGGTATCGCGCACCCACAGGGGGTAGATAGCCTCGCTCAGGCCGGCGCCGGTGTTGTAGATGAGTACACCGACCAGGAAATGCGGTATCAGGGGGCGGTCCCAGAGCGCGCCCAGCGCCGCCAGCCGCCCGATGCGGGGCCTGGCCCTCGCCGCCGCCTTGTGGGCCGGGTCCAGGCTCTCCGGCAACAGCAGGATGATCGCCAGCAGGGCGGCGCCAGCCATGCCCGCGGAGACCATCGCGGGCAGCTGCAGGTTGGCGGTGGCGAAGTCATCCCCCGCCAGGTAACTGCCGAGGGCGGGGCCGATCACGAAGCCCAGGCCGAAGGCCGCGCCTATCAGGCCCATGCCCCGGGCGCGATTTTCCTCGGAGGTAATATCGGTGATATAGGCCTGGGCAGCGGAAATATTGCCCGCCATGAAACCCGCGAGCAAGCGCGCCAGCGCCACTACCCAGAGCGACTGGGCGAAGCCCAGCATCAGGTAGCCGATGATGGCCCCCACCATGCTCAGCATCAGGATCGGCTTGCGACCGTAGAAATCGCTCAAGCGCCCCAGGATTGGCGTCGCGACAAACATACCGATGGCGTACAGGGCCATGCTGAAGGTCGCAAGTTCAGGGCCGCCCCCGAGTTGCACCACGTAGTAGGCGAGGATAGGCACCATGATGCCGAAGCCGATGAGGTCAAGGACGATGACCAGGAAGACAATCAGCATGGCAGGGGTTTTGCACTCATCGGATCAATGCTCCTCAAACAGGCGCCCAAGGTGATCGTAGCGATCGGTAATACCGCAGCTGCGCAGGGCGTGCCATATCGTCGCGACATTGATGGGCAGCACGGGCCTGGCCAGCCACTTCTCCAGTACCGGGAAAAAATCGGCAGTGGACAGGTTGGTGCCCACCTGGATGATCGCGTCGATATCGTCGCCAGCCACCTGTCGCACCACGTCCATCACCTGCACGTCGGGTAACAGGGCAATGGCGTCGTGGGCGTTTTCACAGCGCAGGCCCACCACATGTTTGACAGTGTACCCGGAGTCCTCGAAAAACAGGCGCACGTTCTTGTCGCCGATGGGTTGGTAGGGGGTTATCACCGCGATGTTCTTGCCGCTGTTGCCCGCCACCCCGAGCGCCTCGAGGGCGGCGATGACAGCGTTGGCGCCGGTGGTGAGGCCGGTATCATGCCCCACCGCTTCCTGGATGCGATCGACAAAGCCGTCGTTGCCCTTGATGCCACCCCAGAAGGTCTCCGCCGACATTCCCATCATCACGTGATCGGGCTTGCAGGTCATCAGGCTGGCGATGGAGGCGCCTATGGTCTGGCGCAGCATGTCCAGGAACTTCATGAAATTCTCATCGTCGCTCAGGTCCGCGTGCTCGATCATGAAGCGGCTGAAATGCCAGGTGACTCCGCGCGGGATGATGCGCTGGCAGTCGTACTCCACCGCGGTGTTGGTGGAGGGAATGATCACCCCCAGCTTGGCCCGGTGGCCGATGTAGTTGTCGAGGTGACCGTCGGTGCGCTGGTCGCGGTCGCGGGTCCTGGACAGGTCCAGGCTGTTTTCTCTTGCGTTCATCACTGCTCTCCTCGTCTATGCCAGGGGGCTGGATCAGGCCCGGCCAGGTCAGGCCCGGCCAGGTCAGGCCCGGCCAGGTCAGGCCACCGCTTCACTGTCCCTGACGCAATTGATCATCGCGCGCTCGAGCAGGAAGGCCCTGGCTCGCTGCGGGTCTGCCGCGGTTTCCATCAGCATTTTCTGCCTGGCCACCTGGGTCTCGCGGTCCCGGGCCTCCATCAGTTTCTTGTTGGCGATGGTGTGTTCCTGCACGAAGCGAACGGCCAGGTCGCGCCGCTGGCGATTGTAATGCTCGAAGGCCTGGGCGGGGTCGGCGCCGTCCTTCACGATGCGGGCCAGCTTTGCCGCCAGGTTATTGCCGTCGTGGAGGCCGCCGTTCATGCCCATGCCGCCCAGCGGGTTGTTGATATGGCAGGCATCACCGGCCAGGAGCACCCGCCCCTTGTAATAGGTTTCGGCCACCCGCTGGTTGACGTTGTAGAGCGTGCGATGGCCTATGGTGTAGTCGCCGTCCTTATTCCACAGGTGGTGCAGGCGCTCCTGGATGAACGCATCCGACAGCAGGCGCGCCTCGTCAGCGGCGGACTCGGGCGTGGTGGGAAACAGCACCCGCCAGATCTTCTCGGTGCGCAGTATCACGCACCACTCCTGCGGGTCAGAGACATAATTTACCCAGTCCAGGTCGGCAAAGACCTGCTCGAAGGGGAAGTCGGTGCTGACCACCAGGAACTTCTCGTCGTAGGTGAAGCCCAGGTAGTCGATGCCCGCCAGCTTGCGAATGCGGCTGTGCGCGCCCTCCGCACTGACCAGGAAACTGGCCCGTATCCGCTGCGCACCGGCGGGCGTGCTGACTTCGACATCTACGTGGTCGTCGGCCTGGGAAAAGCCGGTGACCTCGTGGGAAAAGCGCACATCCGCTGCCGGCAGCCGCGCCAGCGCGGCGACGACGATGCGGGTGAATTCGTACTGTTCCAGCTGCAGGCGGAAGGGGTAGCGGGTGCTGTCGGCGATCAGGCGCATATCGAAGCTCGCCACTTCATTGCTGCGGCGGTCGCGATACTGGTAGCGGTCCACCTTCAGGCCCTTTTGCAGCATCGCATCGATCACCCCGAAACCCAGGTCGGCAATCATCTCCAGGCTGGGGGGATGGAAGGTGGAGGCGCGCAGGTCCACGGGAAGTTGCGGCTCCTTCTCCAGCAGCACCACGGCAACATCCCGCTGGGCGAGATACAGCGCCATCAGGCAGCCCACCGGCCCCGCGCCGGCGATGACGATGGGCAGCTTAGCCATGGTCCGGGCCCCCTGCTACCGCGTGTCTATCGGGCAGTGCCGGGAGCTGCGCGATAACCTCCGCCAGCCCCATGACATCGGCGTACTTGGCGTGCAGGTCGAACAGGTTGGCCTCATGGGCCGCGCTGTTGCGATCCCCCACGGCCTCGCGCGCCACCACCACGCGGTAATCGTACTGCAGGCCGTCCACGGCGGTGGCTCGCACGCAGCCGCTGGTGGTGAGGCCGGTCACCACCACCGAGTCGACGCCGCGCTCGCGCAGGCGCTGGGCAAGGTCGGTACCGTGGAAGGCGCTGGCCCATTGCTTGTCGATGATTTCATCGCCCGCCCCCACCTCCAGCCGCTCATCCACCTGCACCCAGCGCGATTGCGGCGTGAGCAAGTTCAGCGCCTGGATGCGGTCGCGAAACACCCTGGCCTGGTCGTCCCGGTGGTAGACCACGCGCGTGAAATACACCGGCAGGCCGCGGCTGTGAAATGCTTCCAGCAGGGCGGCGTTTGCGGCCACCACCCCGGGGCAGTCGCAACCCAGCGGGCAGGCCGGGTCGGTAAACCCCCTGATCATGTCCACCACGACCAGGGCGGGGGCGCGCCCCAGGCCAAGGCTCTTGCGTTCCAGGTCCATCCATCTGTCTCCCGCAGTCAGGTCCCGCAATGGGTAAAAAAGTCCGCCAGCAGGGTCGCCACCGCATCCGCCTGGCGCTCACAGACGTAGGTGCGTTCACCGCCGGGCAGGGTTGCCTTCACGCCCCGGGCGAGCAGCTCGAGGGTGGGCGCAACCGCAGAGTAAAGCGGGTCCGCATCCCCGGCGTAGACCAGGACCGGGCAGGCCAGGCCGCGCAACTGGCCGGCGAAATCCTGGCGGGCCACCGCCTGGTACGACGCCTGGTAGGCGCTGCCGCTGCTGCAGGCCGACTGCAACTCCCGCTGCAGCAGGGCCGGCGGCGCGTCCGGATCCTTTTCCCGCACCCGCTGCCACATGGCCTGCAGGTGGCTGCCGTCGGCCTGCAGGGGAATCGGGCTCGCCCGCCCGGGCAGGTTGCGCTTGAGCTCCTCGCCCAGCAGGGTGGGGCCCGACAGGGCCATGGCCCGGGCGGCGCCCGGGTAGTCGTGCTCGAGCTGGACCGCGATAGCCGCGCCGGTGTGATGGCCGAACAGGTAACAGGGCAACAGGCCGAGCCCGTCCAGCAGTTGGTGGATCAGCCGCGGCGTACTCGGCAATGCCGGTGGCAGCAGGGTCGCCGGGCAGCGCGTCGCTGTTGCCAAACCCCGGCGTGTCCGGGGCCAGCAGGTAAAAGCGGTCGGCCAGGCGCTGCATCAGTTCGATGTACATGGCCGACGAGCTGGGGCTCTGGTGCAGCAGCACCAGCGTGGGCAGGCCTGCAGCGCCCGCCTGGCGATAGTGCAGCTGCAGTCGCCCGACGTCTGCGTAAGCGCGACGCACCCCGACACCCGATGTCACCTCGGTGCGTCCTCCAGGGCGACGCTCACCCATTTGAGTTCGGTGAATTCCTCGGTACTGTATTTGCCGCCGCTGCGGCCGAGGCCTGACATGCCATGACCGCCGATGGGCGCCAGGGCGTTGCTCTGGAAGGCGTGCATGCCGATATGCACACTGCCGGCGCGAATGCCCCGGGCGGCGCGAAAGCCCCACTGGATATTGTGGGTCAGCACCGCGGCGGACAGGCCGTACTCGCTGTCATTGGCGACGGCGATCGCCTCCTCCAGGCTGTCGACCACCACGATCGAAGCCACCGGGCCGAAACTTTCCTCGCGCCAGACGGCGCCGTCCCGGGGCGGGTTGAGCAGCACGGTGGGCCTGACGGTGAGGCCACTGGCGATATCGCCGCCAGTCACCAGTTCCGCCCCCGCCGCCACCGCCTGCCTGACATGTGCCAGCACCTTGTCTACCGCCGCCCGGTTGATGAGCGGCCCATAGCCGCTGCGCTCATCGCGCAGATCGCCCAGATGAATGGACTCGGCCGCGCGTTTCAGCTCTGCAATGAATTGCACCGCCACGGGCCGCTCCACCACCAGCCGGGAATTGGCCATGCAGATCTGGCCGCCGTGGGTGAAGATACCCTGCGCCGCTATCGCCGCGGCCGCCACCGGATCCGCGTCCCGCAGCACCAGCAGGGCGCTCTTGCCGCCCAGTTCCAGCTGGCAGCGGCGCATGTGGCGCATCGACTCGCTGCCCACCGCGACCCCGGTGCGGGTGGAGCCGGTGAGCGCCACGCAGTCGATTCCCGCGTGCGCAACCAGGCGCTCGCCGCACTCGGCGCCGTAGCCGGTCAGCACGCTGATCGCGGCCGCGGGGATGCCCGCCTCCAGCAGTATGTCGGCGAACGCCAGGGCGGTGAGCGGGGTTTCCTCGGAGGGCTTGATCACCACGCTGTTGCCCGCCGCCAGCGGGAAGGCGGTCATCTTCGCGAGCAGGGACAGTGGCGCGTTGTAGGGCGAAACAATCGCCACCACGCCCAGGGGTTCGCGGAACACCATGGACAGGCGCTCGGGTCGGTCGTTGGGAAACGTGTCGCCGTAAAGGCGGCGCGCCTCACCTGCCGCGGTGCGCAGCAGGTCGACGGTATAGGCGATTTCGTGGCGCGCCTTGGTGATGACACTGCCGCTTTCATCGATGAGATTATCGAGCAGGCGCGCCTGGCCCTCGGCGGCGACGATATCCGCCGCCCGCAACAGGGCGGCCTCGCGCGCACCCGGCGCCAGCGCGGACCACTGCAGGAAGCCCTCCCGGGCCGCGCTCACCGCCAGCTCGACGTCCTCGGCGCCAGCGCGAGCCGCCCGGGCCAGCACCCTGCCGTCCGCCGGCGCCAGCACGTCGAAATCCTGGCCCGAGCAGGCGTCCCGGCGACAACCGCCAATGATCAACTGGTGCTGCTGCACTGCCTTCTCCACGTCTGTTCTGACTCCGCCGCCCGCGCCCCGGACGAGGCGCTCAGCGGGTACCGAACTGGGCCTGTTCGCTGCCCTCGATTTCCATCTGGGCCGCCATCAGCCGGCCGCGCTCCGCCGGGAACGCCTGCACCAGGCCCATGCACAGGTCGCGCAGGGCGCGGGCAGGTACCCCGTGATTGCCGGTGCCGCCGCCGGTACCGCAGGCCTTGACGCAATAGGCGGCGAGGTTGAAGGCCGCCTCTGCGACCACGCCCTTGCACAGGCGCCAGCGCTTCACCACTTCGGGCTTGGGCAGCAGCGGTGTTGCGCTGCTTTCCAGCTCCACCTGGCGGCGCAGCCAGACGCTGGCAGTTTCCAGTTCCACCAGCATATGCCCTATCAACTCCTGCTGGTAGGGCGCGGTGCCAATGCTCTTGTCGCTGTCGGCGAAGGTCTTGCGGCGCAATTCGCCGATGGTGTACTGGTACAGCGCATGGGCAGCGCCCAGGTAGCAGGCGATGCCCGCCACCTGGTTGCCGACGAAACTGCCGCGACTCATCTGCATGCAGCGGGTGAAGGCGGCGGGGATTGCCAGCGCATTTGCCGTCGGGACGAATACGTCCCTGAGGATAATACCGTGGGTCGCGGTGCCGCGCATGCCGATCGCGTCCCAGTGCTCGCGCTCGCTGACACCCGGCGCGTCGCGCTCGACAAAAAATGTGCACAGCCCCTCCGCGGTGTGGTAACCCTCGAGACTGGCGGTGACCAGGTAGCGGTCGGCGACGCCGGTGGCGCAGCCAAAGGACTTCACCCCGTTCAGCAGGTAGCCGCCCTCGGTCGCCTTTGCGATGGTACCGATGGTGATGGCCGCCTTCTCGGATTTCTCCGATTCACTGGCGAAGTTCGCCAGCCAGCAGCCCTTGCGGCCCATGGTGTCGAGCACCTGCTCGGCGAAGGCCTTCACCTGCGGCGCTTCCTGCGCATTGAACAGGCCCTCGTCCAGGGCCTCCAGGGCGAGCAGGCCGCGGGAGGCGGAGCTGCAGTGAAAGAAGAAGGTCAGGGCGGTCGAGGGGCAGGCCGTGGCCGAGGGCGAAAGTGGCGGCGCACAGGTCCCGCAGGCCGCCGCCCAGGCCGCCATAGGCCTCG
Organism: uncultured Gammaproteobacteria bacterium; assembly: GCA_963700715.1. GTDB lineage: Bacteria > Pseudomonadota > Gammaproteobacteria > Pseudomonadales > Halieaceae > JARRPM01. The sequence continues at coordinate 66,948 of CAVOYP010000001.1, read as the reverse complement.
GGCACGATCAGGCCCAGCAGGCCGGCGTCGCTGAGGGTCTTGACATGGGGCCGGTGAAATTCGCCCCGGGCGTCCACCTCCGCCGCGACCGCGCGCAGCGCCGGCAGGACACTCTCGACGCGCTCGGCACGGGCGATTTCAGCCGGGGTCATATCCTCGATCAGGAACTGGCCAGTCAGTTTATTCATGCTGTACATCCTCACTCGTCCTCGCCTATCAACAGGGCGCGCTGCGTCGCCACCGCCTCGGCGCCAATCATCGCGGTGATGCGCTGCCACACAGGGTCCACGTCCGGGTCAAAAATAATGCGCTTGTTGCGCAGATTGCGCGCGGCGAGCTGGGCGGCGCTAGCGCCGTCCAGCGCCGCTGCCGAGACACCCTTTCGCAGCAGGCTGAACCAGTGCTGCTGGTAGGCCAGCACCGTCGCCTCGATGCGGGCGAAGGCGTCTTCCGAGGCCCGGTTGGCCAGCATCCAGGGCGACATGATGGCGTACTGCCGCGGCGACAGGTGAGCCTTGCTGAGACCCTCGATGGCGATGCCCGCCTCGTAGGCCGGGGTGAGTGGGCTGAAGACCTCGTCCATGTAGGCGAGATTGGCGCCGAGATCCAGGCGCGGGATCAGGTCGAGGTGAAAGGCAAAATGCTCTCCGGCTTTTACCGAATCGAGGGTGAAATGGGGCACCGCGCTGTGGCCCGGCGTGAAAGCGAACAACATGTGTGAGTCCAGCTGGATGGGCGCGACCGCGAGGGAGCAGGTCACCACCCGGAACAGCGGCCCGCCGCTGAACACCCGCACCATGCCGACCTCGCCCTGCACCATCGGCAACTGGCTGACCAGCGGCAGGTAGGGGCCGCCATCCGCGGCGCATACTTCCTGCAGGCCCAGGGTATCGACCAGTCGCTGCAGGGTGCTTGCATAGAGCCTTGCCGGCAGCGAATCCGTGGACAGTCCTTGCTGGATGTCGATCATCTTATTCTCCGAAGTGTGGACTTGCAGTGTGCCGCCACCGCTGCGGCCACACCTTGATTTTTCGCAAATCAGCGGGCGATCGCGCCGGCCAGGCGCCAGGGCCGGTTGGCGCAGCAGGTCGGTATTGCGCGACACCACCTTGTTGGCCGCATTCGCGGGCGCTATGGTGCGCAGGCTGACACCGGGCTGCGGGGGGCACTGGAACCACTCGGGCTGGCTCAGCAGGCCGTCGAAGGCCCGCTCCTGCCACTGGGTGAGGACGGTGAAATCAGTCTGCAGCGAGGTGATGAAACCGGCGCCGTGGGCGCAACTGTCCGGGGCCGCCAGCAGGTTGATGCGGTTTTCCGCGGAGCGCTCCAGCAGGCCGGTGGCCAGTTCCCAGTCCTCCAGCGGCGATAGCGGCACCACCGCGGTCTCCACCCCCGCCAGCGCGAGCAGGCGGAAAGTCTCGGGATAAATGCTGTCGTCCGAGGTCACCACCGCAACCCGCCCGCAGGGCAGGTCGGCGCTGGCGAACCCGTCCGCCAGCGCGCTGCCGGCAAACCGCGCCGACGGGTGAACCTGGGCCTGTTCGTGGATCAAGCCGCTGCGATCAATCAGCACGCGCGCTGTGCCGGTAGGCGGCGCTGCGGTCGGGCAGCAATAGCGTGGTGGCGACGCAGGCATCACCGCAGCTGGCGGCAAGCCGCTGGATAACCGCGGCCCCGCGGGCAATCGCGGCGGCGGCATCCGCGGGGTCGCCCGCCAGCGGCGGCAGGGCGATCAGGCGGGCGCCGGCGCTGGCCGCTTCAGCCACCCGGGCGCAGGCTTCATCCAGGTCGCAGGCCGCGGCCAGCTGCACCAGCGCGACCAATGCCTGAGCCGGGCCGTGCATGAGAGGCAGCGCCTGGGTGGCGGGGTCAGCGCAGATCGCCCGGTACAGTTCGGGCCTGCGACTGCGGAAAATATCGGTGCCGTCCGGGCGCCGTTTGTCGTCGGCCAGGGCGACCTCGATATCCGCATAGATAAATTCCGCCCGGTTCCGGGACGCCTTCGCCAGCACTGTGCCATCCGGCGCCACGACCTGGCTCTCCCCGGCGCCGCAGAGGAACTCGACCGGAATGCCGGTGGCGGCGCTGATGCCCTCTACCATCTGCTCCGGCACCAGTGGCCCCACCTTGTTGGCTGCCACGACGTACACCTTGTTCTCCGCAGCGCGCACCGGGATATGCAGGGAGCTCTCGTCGGTGGCGAAGGAATTGAGGCTGTTGAGCATCACCTGGGCGCCATTGAGGGCGAGGCAGCGGGGCGTCTCGTTGATGACACCGTCCATGCAGGCATAGAGCCCGAGCCTGCCCAGGGCCGTGGCCACGACCGGACCCTCACTGGCGGCGGGCACCAGGAAATCATTCTCGTGGCCGATGTAAATCTGCTTGGTGTTGTCCGCCAGCAGCACCCCCGCCGGGGAATACAGCAGGCTGGAGCCCGTGGCGCTGCCGTCGTCCCGCTGCACGGTGCAGTTGACCACCACGTGAATGCCCAACTCCCGTGCCCTGCCGGCGATGGCCGCCAGGAACGGCCCGTCAAGCCTCACCGAAACCTCGAAACAGTGCTGCTTGTCATCGTACCAGGACAGGTGATTGCAGAACTCGGGCAATACCACCAGGTCCGGCTTGCAGCGGCTGGCGGCATCCAGCCAGTGCAGGCAGGCGGCGAGGTTGGCCTGGATGTCGGCGCCCACCGGAAACTGGGCCGCCGCCACCCGAACGGTTTTGGGCTTGGTCATATTGCGTCTCGATGTACACGGGGCGGGCCCAGCTTACGCTGCCCCCGAGGGCGCCCAAATGACAAAAGTCAAAAGGTGCCAGGCGGCAGGTGCTATAGTCCGCGGACATTAGGTCTTTCCGTCTCTGCAGCTGTCTGAGCGGGGCCTCCGAGCGGGCACAAGCCCTGATACAAGAAAGCGAATGAACGAATACCTGCTGCTCAAGTTCGCCCATGTTCTCGCCCTCGTCTACTGGCTCGGTGGCGACCTTGGCACCTTCCTGTCCAGCCGCCAGGTCATCAACCGCGAGCTGTCGCCGCAGTCGCGGCAGGTCGCCCTGAAGATCATGCTGGCCTGTGACATGGGCCCGAAGCTGGCGATGCCCCTGATTTTCGCGATTGGCCTGCACATGGCCTGGCTCTCAGGCATGCTGGACCCGGGCGGCGCCGGCGTGGCGCTGGCCTGGGCCGTAGCCCTGTACTGGTTCACGGTGGTGCTGGTGCTGTCCCTCAGCGAGGGCAAGCCCTTCACCATTGCCCTGTCGAAGCTGGATTTCTATTTCAGGATCGTGGTCGCGCTGGCAATCCTGGCCTACGCCACCAACGTACTGGTCAGCGGCCCCGGGGGGGCGGCGGACTGGGCGGCATGGAAACTCATTATCTTCGCGGCGCTGGTCGGCTGTGGTATCGCCATCCGTATTCACCTGAAGCCCTTCCTGCCCGCTTTTATAGAACTCATGAGCAGGGGTGCCAGCGAAACCGGCAACCGCATCATGGAAAAGTCCATCGCCCACTGCCGGCCCTTTGTGTGGTGCATCTGGGCGGGCCTGTTCCTTAACACCGCGCTGGGGGTTCACCTGATCGGGTGAATCCCCGCTTGATCCGCTTGCGCCCCCAGGGCGTAAACCCGTCAATAACAACCTGGACCGAATCATGACAGAACACGCAATGAGTACACCGGGGGGCATGCGCTTCCTGGGCCTGAACCTGAACAGCGGTGTGTTCAAGGGCCACATGCTGACGTTCTACCTGGCCTGTTACATGGCCATCATGCTCGCCGCCTTCGTGCCCCAGACCCAGCCATTCCTGCTGTCGGAGGTGCTGCACCTGGACCCCTCACGCCAGGGCGTGGTAAGCGGCAACCTGAATTTCTGGGGAGAAATCGTCATCATCGCCACGGTGGGGCTGTGGGGCTCCCTGTCGGATCGCATCGGGCGCCGTGCGGTCACCTCGCTGGGCTTCATCCTGATCTCCACCGGCGTATTCATGTACGGCTTCGCCCGCGATATCCCCGGCCTGCTGCTGGGCCGGGTGATCTACTCCGCCGGCATCGCCGCCATCAGCACCATGCTGATCACCCTCATGGCGGACTACGTGAGCAACCCCAGTCGCGGCAAGGCCACCGGCTTCCTCGGCATCATGAACGGCCTGGGCGCAATGACCGCAGCCCTGTTCCTGCTGAAGCTGCCGGCGATGTTCAAGAGCGGGGGCATGGATGCCGAAGGCGCGGCCTTCGCCACCTATGCGACCATGGCGTCCATTACGATGGTTGTCGGTATCGCCATGTTTTTCGGCCTGCGCAAGGGCCTCGACCAGCCCCACGGCGAGAAAACACCCATGCTGCGCCAGTTGCGTGAAGGCATCGCCGAGGGGCGGCGCCCGATCATCGCCCTGGCCTACACCTCCTCTTTCGTGGCCCGCGGCAACCTGGCGGTAGTAGGCACATTCTTCACCCTGTGGGCCTCGGTCTACGGCGTCTCCGAACTCGGCCTGACCTCAGCGGAGGCAATCAAGAAAGGCGGCATCGTCCTCGCCATTTCCTACACCGCCTCGCTGCTGAGCGCCCCCCTGTTCGGCATCATGGCGGACCGGATGAACAGGGTCAGTGCCCTGGCCGTCAGCCTGCTGGTGGGCGCGGTGGGTTACGGCAGCACCTTCTGGCTGGAAGATCCCTTCGGCGTGCCCGCCATCATCTGCCTGATCCTGATCGGTATGGCGGAAGTGGGCTGCATCATCACCAGCGGTGTGTTGATCGCGGAACAGGCGCCGGATCGCCTGCGCGGCTCGGTGGTCGGGGTATTCACCCTCACCGGCGCTGTCGGCATCCTGGTAGCCAGCGTCGTGGGCGGCTACCTGTTCGATCACTGGATGAAAGCCGGTCCCTTCGTGTTTTTCGGCCTGATCTCGGCGCTGGTGCTGGTATGGACCCTGGTGCTGCGCGCGGGGCCGGCGGGCTCAGCAGCCGCGATGGCTAGTACGGCAAATCGCTGAACAGGTCCCGCTTGTTGAAGCCCGCGGTCATGAAGCGGGCAAAAGCCTTGCCGGTGGTGAGCCAGGCCACCTTGGCGCCGCTCCTGTCGGCCTTGAGGATGCCATCCACCAGGTAAGGGGTGACCGTTTCCACCTTGTCACCCAGGATGTTGAAGATCTTCTTACTCTTTTCCCACTCGGCGGAGCCGGTGTCATAGTCGCCCACCAACAGGTCGGTGACCACGATGCCCGGACTGAGCGTGCAGACCTGCACGCCGGTGCCGCCAAGCTCTTTCTGCAGGGCCTTGTTGATATAGTTGACCGCGCGCTTGGTGGCGCCGTAAACGCACATGCCGGGTTGCACCTGGCCCCCGCTGCCGAAACCCTCCATGTTCCAGATCTGGCCGCCGCCCTGGGCGCGCATGCCGCGCAGGGCTACCCGGTTAGCCAGCAACAGGCCCGCGAGGTTGGTGGCCACCACCTGGTGGATGCTGGCCTCATCGGTGTCCGCCAGGGCCTTGCGCGGCGCGCTCACCCCGGCGTTGTTGATCCATATATCCACCCGGCCGAAGCGGCTGGCGGCCTCGTCCCACAGGGCCTGCAACTGCGCGCCCTCGGTAATCTCACAGGCGCGGCCGCCAACCCGGTCGGCGCCGTGCCGGCCCGCAAGCTCGGCTACCGCGGCGGCTACCGCGGCCGGCTGGCGGCCGCTGATAACCACCCGGCAACCCCGCGCCAGGAAATTTTCCGCCAGTCCGCGCCCTATGCCCCGGGTACTGCCGGTGATGACTACTGTCTTCATGATTTTTTCCTCTGTTGTTGTGCTATTGATATATCATTATTACTGAAACAAGCAACCCCATTGGTCAATCGAGGCGCGCCATGAGCAGTCCCTACCCGGTATTTCCCGTCGGATCGGTGGGACACAACCTGCTGTTGCTGCGCGGGACCTGGCACGATCACATCGAGCTATACAACCTCGACGGCACGCCGCTGGACGATGACTCCGCCGCCGGCAGCGGCAGCCCCGGCCCCGGCCCCTTCGACAACCTGGTCTACATCGACTTCGACGGCAGCCGCCTGCAACTGACCAATGTCCACCTGCGCGGGCGCGAGGCCAGCGCAAAAACCTTTACCGGCAGCATGCAGGACGGATTGCTGGTGTTCGACCCGCTGGGGCCCGGCGCCTACCAGAACATCGGCATGTCGGGCGGGCCGGGTATCCTAACCTTCAACGCCCGCACCCTGGGCGAGGCCAGCGGCGTGTACATGGAACCGGATTTCATCGTGCTCACCGCGCCCGGTGAGCGAGTGCGGCACACGGTCCTGTACCGACACGGGGAAGCGGTGCGTACCCTCACCGCCCGGGGCACACGGCTGTGGCCCACCTGCGATCGGCGCCACCCCCTTGACCCACGCGGTGCCGAGGGCCCGGTACATGAAGTGCCATTCAGCTCCACGATCTGGTCGCACCTGGCGAAATAGCAGGTACCATAGGCATAAGCCCACTCCGCCAGGCGCAAATGGATAGTCTTATTGTTCTCGCCGCATTTGCCTGTGGCTTTGCGGCTCGCCAGCTTGGCCAGGCCCCGATGGTTGGCTACCTGGTCGCCGGGTTTGGCCTGGGTATGGTCGGCTTCGAATCATCCGCGGGGATCGAGTTTTTCGCCGATGCCGGCATCGCCATGATGCTGTTCATTATCGGGCTCAAGCTCAACGTCAGGGACCTGTTGCAGCCCCAGATCTACCGCTCCACCATCGAGCACGGCCTCTGCTTCGGCCTGGTCGCCCTTTGCCTTTTGTTGTTTGCAGCTGCTCTCGGCCTTCCGCTCGTCTCCGACATCAGCTGGCAACAGGCCTCCCTGCTCGCATTCGCCCTGAGTTTCAGCTCAACCGTATGCGCTGTTTCAATCCTGGAGGAGCGTGGGGAGTTCCGGGTGCGCCACGGCCAGATCGCCGTGGGGATCCTCATCGTCCAGGACATTGTCGCGGTGCTTTTCCTCACCGCCTCTACCGATGCAATGCCCTCCCCCTGGGCGCTGTTGCTGCCACTGCTGCTGTTTGCCCGCCCCCTGTTCAGCTTCGTGCTGCGAGCCAGCGGCCATGACGAGGTGCTGATCCTGGCAGGTATCATCCTCACCTTTGGCGGCGGCGCACTGTTCGAAGCGGTCGATATGAAGGCCGATCTGGGCGCACTGGTACTGGGCATGCTGCTGAGCAGCGATCGCAAGGCCGCAGAGCTCGCCAAATCAATGATCAGCTTCAAGGACATCTTCCTGATCGGCTTTTTCCTCAACATCGGCCTTTCCGTGTCGCCGTCGGCCCAGATGCTGGGGGTCGCGCTGCTGCTGTGCCTGCTGCTGCCGCTCAAGGGCGGCATGTTTTTCTTCCTGCTGACGCGCAAACACCTGCGCGCCCGCACCTCCGTGCTGGCAAGTCTGGCGCTCTCCCAGTACAGCGAATTCGGGCTGATTGTCGCGGCGCTGGCGCTTGAGATGGGATGGCTGTCCGAGGACTGGCTGGCGACCCTGGCAATTGCAGTCGCGATCTCCTTCGTCCTGTCAAACCTGGTGAACGATCGGTCCCACATCCTGTACGGCAAGTTCCGGGAGACGCTCAAGCGCTTTGAAACCGAGCTCGCCAGCCAGGATAATCCGGACTGCCTGGCGCGCAATGTCGACGTGCTTGTCGTCGGAATGGGGCGGGTTGGCTCAGGCGCTTACGATGCCATTAGCTCCCAATACCAACTGCGGGTTTGCGGGGTCGACACCGACAAGTCCAAGTTACCCCAGCATGCGGCGGCGGGGCGCAAGGTCATCTACGGTGATGCCGAGGACGCGGATTTCTGGGAAGGTGTGCAGGCCTCCGATTACAGGCTGGTGATGTTCACCATGCCATCTCTGTCGGAAATGATTGACGCGGTGCAGCAGCTGCGCCTGTCGGGTTATACCGGCAAGGTAGCGGCAGTGGCGAAGTACGAGGACGAGCGGGAGGCCATGAAGGCCGCCGGGGCTGATGTGGTTTTCAACTATTACGCCGAGGCGGGCGCGGGTTTTGCGGAGCACACCCTGTCCCAGTTGCTGCACCTGCTGCCGCAGGAGACGGCGTCCCCGGCCGAGGATCCGCGATAGGCTCGGCCACTGGCTCAGGACTTACCGGACAGCTTAGCCTGTATCTCGCGTACATAGGCCGCCTTGTTCTTGCGCCCTTTGGCGTACAGCGACTTGCGCATACGGCGGCGCAGAGAGGGGAAAAGATAGCCCAGTGTAGCCACCCTGCCACCGAACCCCGGCATGGTGATTTCCGTGCGTGCTCCGGCTGCCAGCGCCAGTACGGCATCCGCCACCTGCTCCGGGCTGCTCATCGGCTGGGAAAACACGATGTCTTCCACCTGGTCGATTTCAGCGATGATAAAGCCGGTAGGAATCGGGCCCGGCGAGACGACACCGACGTTGATACCGGTGCCGCGCAGCTCGTCGGCCAGGGCATAGGTGAAAGCGCGCAGGCCCGCCTTGGTTGCCGAGTAGGTGGCAGCGCCCTGCAGCGGCGCGAGGCCGGCCAGGGAACCCACCATCACGATGGCCCCGCCGCCGGCCTGTCGGATATGGGGCAGCGCAGCCGCACTCAACACCAGCGGCGCCCGCATATTCACGTCCACCATGGCCGCGAGGTCCTGCGGCGACCTGTCCTCGACGGGCCCGCGCAAGTGCACGCCCGCATTGTTGACCAGGACATGGATTGCGCCGAACTGAGCAATGGCCTTTTCCATCAGTGCCAGGCAATCCGCGTTATTGGCAACATCCATGGATACCGTCAGGACACTGGTTCGCGGACTGAGTTCTTCCGCGATCTGTGCCAGCGCCGCAGCCCCCCGGGCAACCAGTACCAGTTTCGCCTGTTGCGCCGCGAAGGCGCGAGCGCAGGCCGCGCCGACACCGGCGGACGCCCCCGTGATAATCACGGTTTTGTCTTTGAAACTGCCAGTTTGCATCTTTGTTACACCTCGCCACCGGGGGTGGCCTGTATTTTCAATCCAGTAATTGCCCGATCAGCGCGCCCGGACTCAACTGGATTTTACCCTGAATGGAGTGGTATGAACTGAAGGAAGTATTACCTGAAAATATCTGTTGCGATCTGGATGTACGCCGTTGATCGTTGGGCTATACTCCTGTTCGTGAGGTAGCGCCTACGCAACCAGAGGGGGCATTCCCTGCGGTATCAGTGAGCCATATACGAACCAGTTTGTTGTTGCCGGCTGCGCTGTTTTTTCTGGTGTCCGCCCTGCTGTTGTCCGGATCATATCCGGGAGCCTTCGCCAAGGGTGGTTACTTCTCCGACCAATTCGCGTCGATAGTCAGTTTTCAGAAAGATCACCTCGGCAAGTCCGAGGGAGATGACCAGAAGTTCATCCCCCCTGCCGACCGGTCTACCACGCGACCGCCGGCGCTGTTTTCTGCATCATCACCTCTTCCGGCCCCCGCGTCGGAGGTGCCGTTCACCGTCAATCAGGCCCGCGCTCCCCCCTTCTCCTGAATTCGTTTCCGCAAGCACTAAAAACCCAACACTATTTTGACCAGCGTGAAAATGGCGCCTTGCGTGCTGCGCGACTGGTCCGGAGCGCATTCCCATGTCTGTATTCAAAAAGCTTGAACCGCTATTTGCCACCACCATTCAGGACATCCAGCGACCGGCAACGGTCCAAGCGCTGAGCCTGCACAGCCCCGCGATGGAGATTTTTACCGATTTCACAATGCAACAGCCACTCATGCTGGAACATTCCACCAGCATCGATGATGCTCGCGCGATAATGAAGCGCACCCACAACAAGTTCTTTCTCGTGATCGACAAGCAGGAGGCGTTCCTGGGGGTTGTGTCCTTGGAAGACCTGGAGTCAGAAAAAGTAATGGCGGAGATCGCGCGGTCGCGCTTGCATCGCCATGAACTGACCGTGGAGAAGGTCATGACGCCGCCGTGCCATATTTGCTCGATCGACTTCAGGGATTTCCAGCAGGCTGATATTGGCTGTGTTCTCGCGTGCATGAAGGACTACGGCGAGCAGTATGTACTGGTTGTAGACGCACAGCGGTCATCAATCAGGGGCATTGTATCGGCCGAAAACATCGCACGCAGGATGCACTCACCAGTCGTCATCAGCGAGCGGGCGGTTTGGTTTTCCGACATATTTAAAACTATCGCTAGATAGCGGGCTCACGTATTGTTGCCTCAATGCCCGGCTGACAGGCTGTCAACCGGGCCTTCTCAGCTATCGGCAGATTCAGACTAATCTCACTGCGGTTTCAGAGGATATTGCATGATAAGCATCGCCACCCCGATGATGTGGACGTTGTTCACCGTTTTTGTTGTCCTCGCCCTGATTGTCGACCTGCTGATGCTGAAGTCAACCGGCCCGCACAAGGTAACGACCAAGGAGGCGCTCATCTGGAGCCTTTTCTGGGTCGCGCTATCGATGGTGTTCAACTATGGCTTGTGGTGGTATTTGCGCGATGCGGGTAATCCGGACGCCGACCGGATAGGCATGGAGTTCCTGACCGGCTACCTGGTCGAGAAGGCGCTGGCGGTTGACAATATCTTCGTGTTCCTGTTGATTTTCAACTATTTCGCGGTGCCGCCCCAGTCCCAGCAGCGTGTGCTGATTTACGGTGTGCTTGGCGCCATTGTGTTGCGCGGGATACTGATATTCATCGGCGCGGTGCTGATCCAGAAATTCCATTGGATTCTGTACTTGTTCGGCCTGTTTCTGCTGGTTACCGGCATCAAGATGATTGTGGCTGCCAGCCACGATCCTGACATGGATAAGAACCCGGTCCTGCGCTGGCTCACCGGTCACCTGCCCTTGACCCGCCATTACGCCGGCGAAGCATTCGTGGTTCAGGAAGACGGCATCAGGAAGTACACGCCCTTGTTCGTCGTGATCGTCATGGTGGCGGTGACCGACGTGATTTTCGCCGTCGACTCGATTCCGGCCATCTTCGCGATCACAACGGACCCCTTCATCGTACTGACCTCGAACGTGTTTGCGGTGCTGGGCCTGCGCGCACTGTACTTCCTGTTGGCCGGGATGGCCGAGAAATTCCACCTGTTGGCGTATGGCCTTGCCGCTGTGCTGATTTTTATCGGGGTAAAGATGCTCATTGTCGACTTCTATAAAATTCCGATCGCCATCTCACTGGGAGTGGTGGCCGCCCTGATCGCCTCGGCCATGCTATTCAGCCTGGCCATCAAACCTGTCGAGAAGCCGAATCCCTGACGGGCGAGCCAGCGATTGCCATCGTCGGATTTGGTGAAAAATCGACTTTTTCGCCAGCTTTCTGTGTTCTACGCTGACCAAAAGAGGTAGAACTAGCATAAAAGGGACCTCGCAAATGACGTTACCTGGTCACTTCGCCAAGACATAACGCTGATAAGGCGCGAGCAGGGGGATAAGAATGCAAATCGTAGCTTTATTACTCGCCGTCATGGCGGTGTCGGCGTTGTTCATAATCATGCGTTCAAAAGCGCGCAAGCCCACGACAGCGGTAAACAGGGCCAACGGAAAATCCAGGGCCGTTGCGGGCGCAAAAACTGCCGCGGTTGCGCCAAGACTTCCTTACAGGGCTACCTCAATTGTATTTGATGATGCTGCCTGTGACGCAGTCAAGGCGCTGGGCGGGAAGCGGTTTCTGGACCGGGATCGGGACGTGCCCAGGCTGCCGCTGAAGGACTGCAGTAACTCCCAATGCACGTGCAAATATGCACACCATGATGACCGCCGCGACAGCAGCGAGGATCGGCGGCATCCCTCCGCCCTGAAATCTGAGCTGTATGAAAGGGGTTCGGACCCAAACAGGCGCGAGAAAAAACGCGGTCGCCGCAAATCCGACTGGGCATGACGATCTGCTTCCGGGCCTGGGCCCTGCCCGGCTTTCTGTTCCCCCGCTTGCTACCCGGGTTCCGGCTATCCCCGCGCTAAGCCGCGCCAATTTGATTTTAGTCAAGCGCGGCGCTGCCCAGCCGGTCTATCATCCCGGCACAGGCCCCGCTGCGGCCAATCACCATGACCAGGGAAGCCCGATGAGCGAACGAATCCTGACCTCTATTATCGAGATGGTCGAGCAGTCCCCGAATGTGAACAACCGGGAGGTATTCGAGCAGCTGTGGGCGATCCTGGCTGCCATGAATGAAAAAATACAGGCCCGCTTCGAGCTCAACCTGGACCCCTGCAGCAGGCGCTTCGAGGACTACCGTGCCATCAGCGTCGACGCCGGCGCAGAGGGCTCCCTGCGCACCTACTCGGGCCCAGAAGTCGACTGGTACGTGCACTCCTACATCGGCTCCCCGGAGTCCACCTTTACCAACATGCATATCACCATCAGCCTTGGGCCGCAGTACCTGGTGCCCAACTTCGGCTTCGCGCTGGGCACCGTGCCGGACCTGTTCATGTACATGGATTACATTCCCAGGGTCGATCTGCTCGCCAACATCGATTACGTCGACCAGTACTATACCGAGGTCAACGCGGAGTTCCTGGACCTGCAGTCCGACGATCGCTTCAACCCCTTTATCAGCCGCGACCTCTACACCCGCGTGGCCATGACACCCACCGCGGTGGGCTATACCGCGAAGGTGGATGAGGCGGTGATCGAAAAGATCCGCGGGATCGCCTTTGCCCGGCTCGAGCGCTGGCTGGGTTGGGTGGACGCCGCGACCCCGACCCCCGTGGCGGATCGCCCCGCCATCGCCGTCCGCGACGAGCAGATCCGCCGGAACATCTGCCTGCGCGACCCGGCCAATAACCTCGGGGACAAGCTGTTCGGCAAAGAGAACGCCGCCGCCATGGTGGCCACACTGTGGGGCGGTACCCGCACCCTGCCCCGCCCGACCGGCGACTGAGCCCTGCCCGGGAGCACCGGGCCGAGATTCCCGGCATTCCCTCCTTTTGAAGCCGTGCCTGTAATACAGCTACTGGCCTGCACCGGCTGGTCAGCATTATTATGGCAAGAATCCCAGCACCAGTATCAGGAGCACATGGCATGAAGGCCCGGGCCTGGTTGATCCTCATCCTTGTCATTGGCGGCGGATGCACTCACCCCATCGAGATCGTGGGCGACGGCGATATTCGCTCCAGTTCGGGCAGTCACGATTGCCTGCTTGAAAACCTGCCTTGCAAGGCCGTGGCCCTGGGCGAATACATTGAGACGTATATTCCCGAACCCAGGTCCGGCTCGAACTTCGTCGGCTGGGATAACTGCCTGAGTCAGGACGGAGAGAATTGTGTTTTCAATGTCTCCGCGGAGATCGTGCAGCAAAACTGGTTCAAAACCATGCCCGCTCTTGTGGCGAAATTTGCGCCCCTGTGTGAAAACGCTCCCGCGGACAGTTTTGCCGCCGTCCAGGCTGCCATTTTCGACGGCAAGGGCTGCAGTACTGGCGGTTGCCACAGCGGCGGCAATCCGGCGAGCGGATTGAACCTGTCCAGCGCCAGGTCCTATGATTCCAGTGTCGATGTCAGCGCCAGGGGTGGCGGCGGCCTGAAGCTGATCCTGCCTGGCAATGCCGCCGAAAGTTACCTCTATCGCAAGGTCGCCGCCAGAACCAATCCCGGCAGCTTCACCATTTCAGGTAGCCCCATGCCGCTGGTGGGTAGTGCGTTGAGCGCTGACCAATTGGCCGCACTCGCCGCCTGGATCGACGCCGGAGCCCCGCGCAACGGGTCGGGCCGAGGAACTGAACAGGATCGAGCAGCTGCTGGGGCTGTGCAATTGATTGCGTCGTTTAATGGTTGAGCCGCGCCGGCGGCCGGGGATCCGTTGCAGTAAGCAGCGCTGAGCCGATTAATTCCTGCAGATTCTCCGGCAGGGTGCCGACCAGGCCGAGGGCCGCCTGATGCCCTGCCTCAGACATCTTGGACCAGGTACGCCGCAAAATTCGCATCCATTTCTCCTGGTCGTAATCGTCGTGTTGCTGGTGGAATTCCTGGAAATAGCGTTCCAGGAACACCAGGCAGGCGACATCCTCCATTAGCTGGGTATCGGGGTCGGCCTTTAACTTCTGCTTGCGCAATATCGCGGCCACGCCGGCGGCATCCTCGGCGGAGTAGCCACAGCCGATCATGATGTTGACGGTGCGTTCCGCGTGGTAGCGTGCACAGGCTTGACGCCATTGATAGTAACCAGCGCGATCCATCGGATAGGCATCGCGCGGCTGGGTCCAGCGTTCCAGGTGTTGCGCGCGACAGGCTATTTGCACGTGTTCCGAGGGCGTGTCGGTCAGGGCCCAGAGCCAGCGTGTCATGTGCAAACTGTAAGCGTATTCTTTTGGCAACAAGGCGGTTTCAACCAGCTCCTGGCGTGGATCCAGTTGGTTGAAGGTATCAATCTGATTCAGCACGCAACGCAGCCTCTCTGGCAGAATGGGCTCATCCATTGGGGACTCCCCGATTGCGACGATGACAGACTCTCCACCAGCACAGACCGCCATTAAAGCTGCCTGCGCCCTAGGCTTCCTGCTCGGCAAGCTGGTGGGAACGCACCGGCGGCTTCAGGGGAATCTCATCCAGCAGCGGCTCAACCCCCTCGTCCAGGGCGGCCCGGCGAGCAGGTGAGGGAATGGCGAACAATTTCTTGCCGCGATGCTTCTCCACCTCGTCGGTATCGATCATCCAGCCGTTCTGCTCGATCAGGTCGCGGCGCATCTTGCGGAAGGTGCTCATGAAGCGGTCCGACTTTACCGAGACCTCATTCTCCAGGTTCTCCGCCAGGTAGAAGGGCCGGGTCTGCTCGACGATGGCGGTATCTTCCTGCAACACCTTTTCCAGGCGCTTCAGGGAGCCCTTGTCAAACAATCTCCAGCGGAAGAAGTTGCGCGCCTGTATGGCGAACGTCCTGGTGGTGTGTTCATCCACCGGGGTATTGGCGTCGAACATCACGATGTGCATTTTGGGGTTGGCCTCGATATGCATGCGCACCACGTGGCCCGCCAGGTAAAAGGTCGGGTGCACATAGGTCTTGACCTTGTCCTTGCGGATAAAGCGGCGCAGGCCGCCCTTGAGCTGCGGCGGGTACATCTCATTGGTGGAGGTGGCCCAGCCATCGTGGCGGTCCAGCTTTATGATCTTGTTGCGCTGGGCCGTGTGCTTGTAGCCGAACATGGGATGTACGAAGGAGGCGTGGGCGATATCGATGCCATTCTCCACCACCCGCCCGGCATCGGCCTTCCAGGTCCACTCGGCCTTTAACGTGCGCCAGCCGGACTGCCCGAACTCGGGAAATTCGGGAATGGGGAAGCGCTCGGATTCCGGCGCATCGCCGAGGAACACCCAGATCATGCCGTAACGCTCCTCGGTGGGGTAGCTGTCCACCCGCGCCTTGTCAGGAATCTTGCCCTCGTCGAGCTCCGAGGGTATCACCACGCAGCGACCCTCGCCGTTGTACTGCCAGCCGTGGTAGGGGCAAGTGACATTGCCGTCCGTCACCCAGCCCTGGCTGAGGGAGCCGCCGCGATGCAGGCAGGTGTCTGACAGGCAGTGGGGCTTCCCCGCCGCGTCGCGGAACAACACGAACTGCTGACCCAGCAGCTTGACCCTGACCGGCTCCTTGCCGACCTTATCGGCCCATTCGGCGACGTACCAGAGATTGATAAGCAATGAACTACCCTCGCATGCGGTTCTGTTCCCGTGTCAGCGGGCATTATTCTTCCTCCCCCGGGGAATCATGCTGATAAAAATCAATTTTTTCGCCGACAGCCATGGCAGGATGTGCTTCTGAACCCGCAACCTCCAGCACAGGCCAGCACCATGTCCGTCCGAGCACTTTATCGCGCAGTCGCAATCCCGGGCTGCGCCGCGCCCTACGACCGGGCCAGCCTGAAGATCTACTACCCCTCCAGCCCTACCGGCAGTGACGAGGAGCGCAACAGCGGTGTGGTGCCCGCCGCCCGGGACGGCGCGCCCTATCCCGTGGTCATCATGCTTCCCGGTATCAACGTGGGCCCGGAAAGCTACGGCTGGCTGGCCCGCCGGCTGGCAACCGCGGGCGTCATCACGGTCACTTACACTCTCGTAGCCGAGGAGATGCCGGGGTACATCAGCCTTACCCCGGGGCTGCGCATTGCCGCGCTGACGCCCGACCAGTACGGCCTGGCACCCTCGGCAACGGCCATCACCCCGGTACTGGAAGACCTGGCTAAACTCAATGCCTCGGGGGTGCTCGCCGGCTTGCTGGACCTGGACCGGGTCGTTCTCGGCGGCCACTCCGCCGGGGGCACGGTGGCCATCCTGAACGCCCGGCCCGACTGGTTCCCCGGCGTGTGCGCGGCCTTCAGCTACGGTGCCCATGCCGGGGCCGCCACCGCCCTGGGCTATGCCCCGGATACCCTGTTCAAGCTGCCCTCCCGGGTTCCCCTGTTGCTGCTGGGCGGCAGCCGCGATGGCTGCATCGCCCACAGCGCCGGGCGTTACGGGCAGGACCGGGAGGGCTCCGCCACGGCCAGGGTGGAACTCACCTTCGATGAGGGCCTGACCAGCGACCGGGGCGACTGCTACCTCGCCATCATCGAGGGCGCCAACCACTTCTCCCTGGCCTGGCCGCAGGATGACACCACCGGCCGGCCGTTTATCGACCTGCCCACCACCCGGCCCGATGAAACCCTGCGGGACCTGCTGGCGGACCTGGTCTGCTGGTTTATCGCGGCGACCCTGCGGGAGGACGAAGCCGCCCGCCAGCGGCTGGAGGCCACCCTGCTGGCGGGGCACGAGTTGATCGCGCGGGGCGCCCGCCGCTGAGGCGCCTGCATGGGCGCTGCCGGGATTTGACAAAACGCAAAGACCCGGCCGGGGTATCCCTACACCATCACCGGCTGGTATCGACCGTCACAAAGCGCAGCAAGGAACCCGAACATGGCTGACACGAAAACACCGAGCAACTGGCAACTGGCCATAAGCGGCGAGTGGCACGGCTGCCCCTCCCTGTTCGAACACGACGGCACCCACGTGGGTACCAACAAGGTGAGTCGCGCCAGCGAGTTCAAGGACGGGCGCACCACCTACTGGATGGATACCCGCTTCGACGCTACAGGGCCGCTGATGGACCGGTTCGAGATCGGCGCGCGCATGGAGTTCGGGGTGATCGACTCGGACCAGGACCGCATTTACACGGGGCCGGACTTCATGGGATCGGGCCGCCCCTACGGCCTGCTGGTGGACTCCAACTACTACTCGCCGGGCTGGAACGTCAACCTGCGCACGGTAAACCACGTGGTGCCGGAACTGGGGCTGCAGGTGTACTCGTCCCAGCTGTTCGAGGCGGATACCCTGGTGGGGGTGTTCAACGGCCTGTACGTGGTCACCCAGGATTACGCCAGCAACCCGGCGACGCAAAAACGGGTGGCGGATTTCATCGAGAAGGAAAAGATCGACGGCAAGAAACCCTTCAACCTGCCGGTAAAACACGAGGGCGTGTTCCGCGGCGAGTTCGAGGTCTACAACGATCGGCAGGAACTGGTGGGCAGCAACAGGGTCACCGTGCGGCACCGCCCGATCAACCTGCTGCACTCCGAGCAGACCATCGAAATCGAGGGTGTCATCAATGCCCGCTGGACCGCGCTGCGCACCCGCAACGGCGGCAGCCACCAGTTCCACGGGCCGGACATGCATGGCAACGGCAAATCCTACGGCCGTTACCTCTACGCCATTCGCCACGTGTTCGGCCAGGCCTTCAAGATGTGGTCGCGGGAAACGGTGGTGGATGAGGACTACACCATGGTTTGCGTCTGGCAGTTCCTCAAGTCGCAGAAGGAACAGTACACCAGCTTTGGCGTATTGCGTTTTGAACCCGGTGAAAACGTGCTGGCGGCAAACTATATAGACTGAGCGCAATCACCCGCAGTGTCCGCCAGGGGGACCGGGGCTGGTCTCCCAACCCCATTATCATTACCATGCTGCTGCACCTGACGCATGAGTAACAGCCTTGAGCCCCCAGCGAAACCCCAGCGCGGATCCCCGGGTGACCATTTACAGCGGCCTTTCGGCCACCGAGCAGTCACGCCTGGACGCCCTGGTCTCGCGCCGGCGGCTGGACACGGGCGCCTACCTGTTTCACCAGCACACGCCGGCGCGCTCAGTCTATATGCTCGAGGAGGGCATGCTGATGATGGAGCGCTCCTCCTCCACCGGGCGCCGCCAGGTCATGGCCTTCATGCACCCGGGCAATTTCATCGGTATCACCCACAAGGAACACTACGAGTTCACTGTCTCCGCCCTCGCCCCCTCGCTGGTCCGTGATATCCCGCTCAAGCCCTTCATCGCCCTGCAGGACGAGCTGCCGCGGCTGAAGGACAATGTGCGCAGTATCGGCGGCAACATCCTTGCCCACACCCTGGACCAGGTGTTTGCCCTGGGCCAGAAGAAGGCCCACGAACGCGTGTGTTTCCTGCTCAAGCAGCTGTCGAGCTGGCAGCCCAGCCAACAGGCCCACCGCCTCGAGTTGCTGATGACGCGCCAGGATATCGCCGACTACCTGGGCCTCACCATCGAGACGGTGAGTCGCGCCTTCGGCAAACTCAAGCGCGAGGGAATCATTGATATCTATTCGGCGCACACCGTGGAGATTCTCGACCGGGACACGGTGGAGGCACTGGCGCTGGCGGACTAGGCCCGACCGGAATCAGCCCCCGAAGAAGCCTTTCACCGCGGTGCGCATCTGCTCGGAGCCCCTGGCCACCGCCGCGTCGCCAGTCACCCACTCCCACCAGCGCGCCACCAGCGGGTATGGCCCCAGCGGCTCAGCCCGGCCGAACATCGGCGCCAGCAGCAGCACATAGTCCATATGCGGCGCCAGGGCGATATCCCCCAGGTGCAGGCTGCGCTGGCGAAAGTCCGGCAGCATTTCCAGCAGG
The DNA here is from genome assembly GCA_963700715.1 of uncultured Gammaproteobacteria bacterium. Taxonomy (GTDB): domain Bacteria; phylum Pseudomonadota; class Gammaproteobacteria; order Pseudomonadales; family Halieaceae; genus JARRPM01. The sequence continues at coordinate 48,095 of CAVOYP010000001.1, read as the reverse complement.
CGCTGCAAACGCGCCAGTTCGTCGTCCAGCGGGGCGAGGGCATCAGCGGCATCGCTGGTGCCACCGGGTGTCTGTACCCGCGAAAACAGGGGGAACAGTGCGGCCGGGCCCAGGCAGGTATCGGCATAACGTGCGAGCAACTGCATGTGCGCGTTGGCCCTGGCGCCTTCCGGCCGCAGGGAGACGGCGGGCATCACGTCCTCCAGGTATTCCATGATGACCCAGGAGTCCGGCAAGTGGCTGCCATCGTCCAGTTCCAGCACTGGTATCTTGCCGAGAGGGAAGCGCTGGAGGAACTGCGGCGAGCGCACCGACGCCGGCGGCGGTTCGATGGCGATGGGCAGGTCTTTCTTGAAAATCTGCATGCGCACGCGGGTTGCGTAGGGCGAATGATCGAGGTTGTACAGCTTCAAGTGCGGGGTCTCCCGGGGTTGAACAGCGGCTCTATACTATAATGACATAATTATATATCTTTTAACCATCGGCAAGCGTCCACCCGCCATTGGAGCCCCCACATGGAAACCAGCAACAAAACCGCCCGCGAGATCTACCAGGAGGTCAGGAACAATCCCGCCCGCAAGCGTTTCGGTTTTGGCAGCAAGGCGGTACTGGTCAATATCGACCCGCAGAAGGCCTACACCCGCACCGACCTGTTCGCCACCGCCTATGAAACCGACCCGCGCCAGCTGGAGTACATCAACCTGCTCGCGGCCAGATTCCGCGCACTGCAGTGGCCCGTGGTATGGACCCATGTGGCCTACATGGAGTCTGCCGAGGACGCGGGCGTCTGGGGCACCCGCACCGACACGCCGGACTCACTGCAGAACATCAAGTTCGGTTCCGAGCGCAGCGAATTCGACGAGCGCCTGCACATCGACCGGGTGAAGGACGTGATCTACCTGAAGAAAATGCCTTCCGCCTTTTTCGAGACCCAGCTGCAGTCCCTGCTGGTCTGGCACAAGGTGGATACGGTCGTTCTCACCGGAGGCTCCACCTCGGGCTGCATCCGCGCCACCGCGGTGGACAGCCTGTCCCGGGGCTACCGCACCATCGTTCCGGAGGAGTGCGTGGCGGACAAGCACGAGAGTTACCACTTCGCCAACCTGACGGACCTTGCACTCAAGTATGCAGACGTGGTCACCGTGGCTGAAGTCACCGCCTGGCTGGATCGGCAGGCATGAAGGAAGATCCCGGCTTCTACGATTACTGGCCCTACGAGAACAGGCCCAGGATCACCTGGCCGGGCGGCGCCCGCCTCGCCTTCTGGGTGGCCCCCAACATCGAGTTTTACGAACTCGACCCGCCGCCCAATCCCGCAGCGCAAGGCCTGGCCCCAGCCATACCCCGCCGTGCCGGGCTACAGCATCCGCGACTACGGCAACCGGGTGGGCCATGCGCGGCAGATGGCGGTACTGGACAGGTACGGTATCCGCGGCTCGATTTCCCTTTCCACCGCCCTGTGCGATCACCACCCGGAGATCATCGCGCAATGCGCGCAGCGCGGCTGGGAATTCTTCAGCCACGGGATCTACAACACCCGCTACACCTATGGCATGAGCCCGGAACAGGAGCGGGAGATGATCCTCGACTCCATGCACAGCATCCACCGCCACACCGGCCAGCACTGCGCGGGCTACCTCGCGCCCGCCCTGTCCCATTCCGAGCTAACCCTGGACCTGTTTGCCGAGGCGGGACGGAGCTGGCCGGCGCTGCCGCCGGCTTCTATACCTGCGACCTGTTCCACGACGACCAGCCCACACCCATCCGCACCCGCAGCGGCAAGGCCTTCGCCTCGATTCCCTATTCGCTGGAGATGAACGACACCATCGCCTACGTGGTCAACAAGATCGAGCCGCGCCGTTACGGCCAGATGCTGAAGGACAATTTCGATCGACTGTACCGGGAGGGCGAAGTCTCGGGCACCGTCATGTGCATCCCCACCCACAACTACCAGGTCAGCTGCCCGCACCGGCTGCGCGCCTTCGAGGAGGCGCTGGAATACATCACCGGGCACAGCGATGTGTGGGTGACCACCGGCCGCGAGATCGCCCGTCACTACCTGGACAATTACTACCAACAGAGTCTCGCCGATATCGCGGCCAGAAGCGGGGGGCACTGAGCATGGCGCTGGACAGGGAACACCTGCAGTACCCGCGGCGCGGCTACGGCATGGATCACGACCGCTACGACTGGAGCATGTTGTCCGGGCGCGCCGCGGTGCGGTGGCCGGGCGGCGCGCATCTGGCGCTGTGGGTCAATGTCGGCCTGCAGTTCTTTCCCCTGGACCAGCAGGGCAAGCCCTTTGCCGTACCCGGCGGCATGACCATGCCCTACCCCGACCTGCGCCACTTCTCCCTGCGGGACTACGGCAACCGCGTCGGCATCTACCGCTTCCTGCAGGCCTTCGACGAGTACGGCATCAAACCCACCTTTGCCTTCAACACCCGGCTGGCGGAGCGCGCGCCCTACCTGCTGCAGCGCATCCTGGCACGCGGCGACGAGATCATCTGCCACGGCTGGGATATGGACAGCCTGCACTACGGCGGCATGGATCAGCAGCAGGAAGCGGAGCTCATCGAGCGCTCACTGGGCCGGCTGCGCGCAACTGAGCGGCCAGGCGGTGAGCGGCTGGCTTAGCCCGGCGCGCAACGAGAGCCCGCATACCCCTGATCTGCTGGCCGCCAACGGCATAAAATATTTCTGCGATTGGGTAAACGACGATATGCCCTATGTCTTTCGCACCGACGCCGGCGAGCTGGTGGCCATGCCGCTCTCGAGCGAGCTGGAAGACAGCTTCGTGATAATGAACAACCTGCACTCGGAGCAATCGTGGCTGGAGCAAGTCAGTGACGCCTGCGATTTTCTGATGCAGGAGGCCCACAGCAGCGGCAGCGGTCGCATCCTGGCCCTGAACATTCACCCCTGGATGCTGGGCCAGCCCCATCGCATCGGCAAGTTGGAACAGGCGCTGGCCTACATCATGAGCCGCAGCGGGGTGTGGTCTGCCAGTGCCGGGGATATCCTCGATGCCTGGCAGCAGCAGAATAAATAAAAACCGCCTCGGAGAAGGCAGCTTGATATATCATTAGGACTTTTAGCGCCGTGAGACAGGGAATATGAGTTCAATTGCCGAGATTTTCAGCGAGAGCCAGCTGCAGGCGCTGCAGCAGGATGCGCCGACGCCGCTGTATTTTCGCCTCTACAGCCTGCTGAAAAATGCCATCCTGAACGGCACTATCGCCAACGGTGTGCAAATGCCCACCGAGCAGCAGCTGGCGGAGGCATTCGGCGTTTCGCGCATCACGGCGAAGCGGGCCATGGACGAGCTGGCCGCCGAGAACCTGGTGCAGCGGCGCCGGGGCAAAGGCACCCATGTCACCTACCAGTACACTCCCAAGCCGGTGCAGGCACCGCTGATGGGAATGTTGCAGGAGATCGAGAGCATGGCCCGGCACTCGGACGTGCGGGTGATCGAATGCAAACTCCAGGCGCCGCCGGCCAGCATACGGGAGGCCCTGGCGCTGCCCGAGCAGGACAGGGCGCTGCACCTGCTGCGGGTGCGCTCGCGGGACAGCCTGCCCTTCGGTTACTACGAGAGCTGGACCGCCGGCCTCAACAAGCCAGTGAGCAAGCGGGATTTCCTGAAATCCCCGCGCCTGGAAATCTTCCGCAAGCAGGGCCTGAAAATTACCCATGTGACCCAGACCATCAGCGCGGTGGCCGCCACCGAGGAGCTCGCCACCCATCTGCAGACCGAGGTGGGCGCGCCGCTGCTGAGCCTGGTTCGCCATTCTTTCGAGACCCGCAGCAACAAAGAGCAGTTGGTGGACCACCTGCAGGTGTACTACCACCCCGACCGCTTCCAGTACCAGATGGACCTGCAACTCGACAAGACCTGACCAGCCGCAGGCAGGAGCCGACACCGATGCCCAGCGATCACCGCGCCCTTCTCAGGTACCTGCTGGGGCGCACCAGCACACTGCAGGTTCCGGGTGTCTACGACGGCCTCACCGCCCTGCTGGTGGAGCAGGCGGGCTTCGAATGCGCCTTCCTGTCCGGCGCCTGCCTGTCCTTCGCCCGTTTCGGCCGCCCCGACATGGGCCTGGTCAGCGCCGGCGAAGTGGCTGAGACCGTCGCAATACTGCGGGACAGGATCGCGCTGCCGCTGATCGTCGATATGGATACGGGTTTCGGCAACGCCCTCAACGTGCAGCGCACGGTGCGCGATTTCGAGCGCGCCGGGGCCAGCGCCCTGCAGCTGGAAGACCAGGTGGCGCCCAAGCGCTGCGGCCATATGGCCGGCAAGGCCGTCGTCAGCGCCGGGGAGATGGTCGGCAAAATCCACGCCGCCCTGGACGCCCGGGTGGATGCCGGTACCGTGATCATTGCCCGCACGGATGCGCTGGGCGTCAATGGCTTCGGCGATGCGCTGGAGCGCGCCGAGCGCTACCTGGAAGCCGGCGCTGACGCACTGTTCATCGAGGCGCCCGCGACTACAGAGCAGATGTGCGAGATCAGCAGGCGCTTCGGTGCGCGCGCGCCGCTGGTGCACAACCTGGTGGAGGGCGGCAACAGCCCGGTGCAAACCGCCGCCCAGCTCGAGTCACTGGGCTATCGCGTGGCCCTGTACCCGGCGGCCCTGCTGCACGGTTTCACGCCGCGGGCACAGCAGTTGCTGCAAGTGATCCGCCGCACCGGCTCGACGGAATCCGTGCGCGACACACTGTACCAACTGGACGATATGAACCAACTGCTGGGCGCCACTGAGCTGCTGGCCGCGGGTCAACGCTATGCCGAAGGGGGCGCTAACGATGGCTAGGTGGATTTATCGCATACTGCGCTGGCTGGGCATCGCCATCGCCGCCCTTGCAGGACTGCTGCTGCTGGGGCTCCTGTTCCTGTGGTGGACCAACCGGGATCTGCCGGCAGCGCAGCTGGACCAGCTCTACGGCGGCAGCGACCTGCGCCGTCTCAACATCGACGGGGTAGACCTCGCCTACCGCGTCCAGGGCCAGGGGCCGCCACTGGTGCTGATCCACTCGCACTTCTACACCATGCGCCAGTGGCAGCCCTGGGTGGATGAACTGGCAGGTGATTTCACCCTCATCCGTTTCGACCTCACCAGCCACGGCCTGACCGGGCCCGACCCGTCGGGCGACTACTCGCGCAAGCGCGGCGCCCAACTCCTCAACGGCCTGCTCGATCACCTGGGCATCGAGCGCGCCTCCATCGCCGGATCCTCCACCGGCGGCGGCCTTGCCTGGTACTTCGCCGCGCACTTTCCCGAGCGGGTGGACAGGCTCATCCTGCTCAATGCCGCGGGCCTGCCGGGCGCCACCAACAAGTGGATGGAGATGGCGCTGCCGGACTGGTTCGGCTATGTGCTTTACCTGTTGCCCGAAGGAATGTTCAAGGCCTTCCTGCAGGCGCCGGTCGTCGATAAAAGCCTCATCACCGACGAGCAGGTGCACGAATTTCACCTGATGTATCGCCGCGAGGGCAACCGCATGGCGGAATTCGAGCGCATGCGCGCCTGGGATCGGCGCGATATCAGCGAGGACCTGGCGGCGATCAGGGCGCCCACCCTGGTGATGTGGGGCGAGCAGAACCCCCAGCTGCCGGTATCCCATGCGAGCGGATTCGCCACCAGGCTGATCAATGCCGAGCGCGTGGAGCAGCGCATATACCCGGGTATCGGCCACGTCATACCGCTGGAGATCCCCGTGCAGTCAGCGCGGGACGCCCGCGACTTCCTGCAGGAGCCCTGACACCATGCGCGCAACCCGGTTTCTACCCGCACTGCTGCTCGGCCTGCTATTGGGCGCCTGCGGTGAAGACGCGCCACTGCCCGCGGCCCAGCCGCTGACGGCGAGCCAGGCGGCAATCAACGCCCTGCCCGGCGCCGCTGCCGGCGCGCACGAGGTGGTCAGTGCGCGCGGCGTGGTGCTGCCTGCCGCGGATGGTCAGCGCGCACTGGAACTCAATCTCTATTACCCCCGGGACGGCGCCGGCTACCCGCTGCTGCTGTTCTCCCACGGCAACTGGTCCAGCAAGGATAAGTACGACCGCATCATCGAGTACTGGGTCAGCCAGGGCTATGCGGTGATCGCGCCGGACCACCTGGACTGCTGCAGCGCCGTCCAGGGCATTTTCAACAGCCTCCGCCACGGCCAGCTGGGGCTGATCGCGGGGCGTCTGGAGGACCTGCGCCAGGTGCTCGAGCGGCTGCCGCAGATAGAACAACTGCAGCCCGACTTCGCGGGCAAGGCCGATCCTTCCCGCCTTGCCCTCACCGGGCACTCCTTCGGCGCTTTCTCGGCCCAGCAGTTCGGCGGCGCCATGGCCTTCGATCCGGACGCGGCAACGTTTGTGCCGGTCACCGCGCCGAAGGTGCGCGCCATCGTGGCCCTGTCGCCCCCCGGCCCGATGTTCGACACCATCACCGCCGGCAGCTGGCAGGCCCTGGCCGCCCCTACCCTGGTCACCACCGGCACCTGGGACGTGCAGCCGCAGTTCTGGCCCGACTGGCGCATGCACCTGATGTCCTGGGAAACAGCCCCGCCCGGGGACAAATACGCCCTGGTGGTCGAGGGAGCTGATCACTACCTGGGCAACCTCATCTGTCGACCGGAGCGGGAAGGACCGCCACAGGACGATGCCCTGCGCATGGTGCAACTGACGACCACCGCCTTTCTCGACGCTTATGTGAAGGGTGATGAAGCCGCGCAGGGTTTTTTATCGAGCCAGCAACTGACGGACACCACCGGCGGATTCGCCCGCCTGTCCCGGCGTTAAGGCGCCCGTCCGGCCATGGTGCTCAAACACACCACCGGTATCCTGGCCTGTCTTGCAATCATGGCGCTCATCGTGGCACTGGGTCCCTACAGCGATGCCAGCATGTTTGTGCCCGACAAGGGCAACCTCTGGTACTACTGGCAGCTGGCGCAGCCCGACTTCTGGACCCGGTTCTCGGCCTGGTCACTCTACGGCCTGCACCAGTTGGGCCTGTGGGCACTGATTGCCTGGGCCCAGATCAAACGCCCCGGATACAGCCGCGCCCTGCACCCGGTGAATGTCATCGCGATCGGTTTCAACCTGCTGTTTGTCGGGCTGCATATCTGGCAAACCAAATTCTGGTATGACGGCCTCGCCCAGGACACCTCGGTGCTGTCCTCCCAGTTCTCGGTGATTTTCCTGCTGGTGTTTGTGCTGATGATGGAGAACAGCCGGCGCGGCCTGTTCTTCGGCCACAAGATCGATTTTATCGAACGCCCGGTGGGTTTCCTGCGCCGTTACCACGGCTACTACTTTTCCTGGGCCGATTGTGTACACCTTCTGGTTCCACCCGATCGAGGACAATATCGGCCACCTGCTCGGCACCTTCTATATTCTGCTGCTGCTGTTGCAGGGCAGCCTCTTCTTCACCAGCTTCCACCGGGACCGGGTGTGGACGATGTTGCTGGAAGTGTTCGTACTGATCCACGGCGCCATGGTGGCCTACCTCACCCTGGGCGGAGCCCACTGGCAGATGTTCCTGTTCGGCTTTCTCACCCTGTTCGTGGTCACCCAGATGCACGGCATTGGCCTCGGCAACCGGGCGCGCTGGGGAATCGTCGTCACCTACCTGCTGTGCGTCATCGTCAATTATTACGGCCGCGGCTGGGATGTGCTGGAGGTGCTGCGCATTCCGCTGGCGGAGTTTGCCCTGGTGTACCTGTTCGCCGCTCTCGCCTGGCTGCCTTTCCTGTATCGTCGGGCGCTCGCTACTGGGCGGTAGCCGCAACGAAATCCTTTGGCAGCCCGGCCGCGGGCGTGAAACCGTAGAGCTCGACGCCTGGGAGTGCCGCGGCCAGCAGCCGTCGCGCCGCAAACAGGCGCTCGAAATTGATGCCTGTGCGCAGGCCCTGGCTCTCCAGCAGGAACACCAGATCTTCGGTAACGATATTGCCGCTGGCACCGGGCGCGAACGGGCAGCCGCCAATACCGCCCATGGACGAGTCGATCGTTGTCAGCCCTACATCCAGCGCCGCCATGACATTGGCCAGCCCCTGGCCGCGGGTGTTGTGCAGGTGAATACCGTTGAGGCGCTCCCTGCCTACCCGCTCCCATAACTTGCGGGTGTAATTGCGCACCTGGTTGGGGCTGGCAAACCCCGTAGTGTCCGCCAGGCCGACTTCATCACAGCCCGCCGCGACCAGCTTCTCGGCCATTTCAAGTACCTTGCGCTCGGGCACCGTACCCTCCAGCGTGCAGCCGAAGGCCGTGGACAGGGAGCCCTCGAGCCTGGGCCGCTGCGACGCGGGCAGCGCGTCGATGGCCGCGCGTATGGCGCGCACGTCGGCCAGCACCTGGTCGTGCGTGCGGCGCAGGTTCTTCAGGCTGTGGGTCTCGCTCACGGAAAGGGGGATGGTCATCTTGTGGGGGCCGAGCGCGAGGGCATCGAGGGCGCCCCGCAGGTTGGGCACCAGCACGGCCACCGCAAGGCCGGTGATCGAGCGGGCGTGGCTCACCAGCTCCGCGGTATCAGCAAGCTGCGGCAGCAGCGAGGCGGGCACAAAGGAACCCACTTCGATCTCCGGTATCCCCGCCGCCGCCAGCGCGCTGATCCAGGCCTTCTTGGCAGCAGTCGGCATCACCGGCGCGATACTCTGCAGCCCGTCCCTGGGCCCCACTTCGCTGATCTCGATATCTGCTGCGACCACAGGCTGCTCTCCCGGCTGGATAGGTCCGTCGCATCGGGGACGACGCACTTCATTCATTTGATATATTGTTATATCATAGTGTCATTATCTCGCTTTTGCCAGTCGGGGAAACGCTTCGCATGCCGAACCAGGCCCAACCGTTGCGCGGAATCAAGGTCGTGGAATTCACCCACATGGTCATGGGCCCCGCCGTGGGCGTGATCCTGGCCGACCTGGGCGCCGACGTTATCAAGGTCGAGCCCCTGCAGGGCGACAACACCCGCCGCCTGCAAGGCAGCGGCGCCGGCTACTTCCCCATGTACAACCGCAACAAGTCCAGTGTCTGCCTGGACCTCAAATCCGCCGAGGGACTGGCCAGCGCAAGGGCGATCATCGAACGCAGCGATATCATGGTCGAAAATTTCCGCCCCGGCGCCATGGACAGGCTGGGGCTTGGTTACGCCGGCATGAGCGTATCCAACCCGGGGTTGATCTACTGCTCGCTCAAGGGCTTCCTGTCGGGACCCTACGAGCACCGCACAGCCCTCGACGAGGTCACCCAGATGATGGGCGGACTCGCCTACATGACCGGCCTGCCCGGTAAACCCATGCGCGCCGGCAGCTCGGTGATCGACATCACCGGCGGCATGTTCGGGGTGATAGGCATTCTCGCGGCGCTGCAGGAGCGGCATTCAAGTGGCCGCGGCAGGCACGTCTCCAGCTCCCTGTTCGAGACCACCGCTTTCATGGTGGGACAGCATATCGCCCAGCAGGGTGTGCTGGGCGAGGAACCGCTGCCGATGTCAGTGCGCAGCAGCGCCTGGTCGGTGTATGACATTTTTTCCTGCCGGGACGGGGTTCCCGTATTCGTGGGTGTGGTGAGCGACACGTTGTGGCAACGCTTCTGCGAGGAATTCCAGCTGGTGGACTTCGCCGCGAACCGGGAGATGGACAGCAACAACCAGCGCGTGCAACAACGCGATGTGATCATTCCCCGCATCCAGGCGCTGTTCGCTACCCTGGAAAAGAGGAGTTGATGGCCAGGCTGGACCGGGCGGGCGTCCCGTTCGCCCCGATCAACAAACCCATTGACCTTGCGAGCGACCCGCACCTGCTGCAGGGCGGCGGCCTGGCTGATGTCGTGCTGGACAATGGTGAGACCATCAAGCTGCCCGGCCTGCCGCTGGAATTCGACGGGGAAAAACCGGCGCAGCGCCGGGCCCTGCCGCAACCGGGCCAGGGTGCCCGCGACCACCTGCACACACTGGGTTTCAGCGAGCAGGATATCGATCGCCTGGTGGCGCAGGGCGTGATGATCGCCAGATGATGCGGGGCGGCGGTTAGGGGTACCGCGTTAAAAGCCTGACACTGAGCGGGCCGCGCCGGCTAAGTTTGCCGGCAGCAGCCGCAGGAGTCTCCCCTTGCGTTCATCGGTCAGCAGGTAGATGGCGCCGTCCGGCCCCTGGGCGACATCGCGGATCCGCTCACCCAATTCTTTCTCCAGCAGCCGCTCCTCGTGCACCACCCGCTCGCCGTCGAGTTCGAGCCGCGCCAGACTGGTCCAATTTCAGCGAACCGATCAGCAGGTTACCCTGCCAGGCCGGAATGCGCTCATCCACAAACAGCATGCCGCTCGGTGCGATCGACGGAACCCAGTGGTGCAACGGTTGTTCCATCCCGGACTTGTGGGTGCCCTCGCCGATGCTGCCGCCAGTGTACTCCTTGCCGTAGGTGATCACCGGCCAGCCGTAGTTGTGGCCGGCGCGGCTGATATTGATTTCGTCGCCCCCACTCGGGCCGTGTTCGTGAGTCCACAATTCGCCGGTCTGCGGGTGCAGCGCCGCCCCCTGCAGGTTGCGATGGCCGAGCGACCAGATCTGCGGCAGCGCGCCGGCGCGACCGACGAAGGGATTGCCCCCGGGCACCGAGCCGTCGTCGTTGATGCGCACCACCTTGCCGTGATGGTTGTCGAGGGTCTGCGCATCATCGCGGCGCTTGAAGCGATCCCCGAGGGTGACAAACAGCGTGCCATCGCGGGCAAACACCAGCCGCGAACCGAAGTGGGCCGAACTGTCGAATTTCGGTTGCTGGCTGAAGACCACCTCGACGCCGCGCAGCGCATTGCCATCGAGCCTTCCCCGCGCCACCGCCGTGCTGTTGCCGCCGTCGCCCGGTTCGCTGTAGCTGAGATAGACCAGTTGGTTAGCGCCGAAACCGGGATGCAGGGTGACATCGAGCAGCCCGCCCTGCCCGCCCGCCGCCACCGGCGGCACGCCGTCCAGCGGCGGCGAAAGCGAGCCGTCGGTCGCGACGATACGCAGCCTGCCCGGACGCTCGGTGACCAGCACCCGACCATCGGGCAGGAAGGCCATACCCCACGGATGTTCCAGGCCGGCAGCCACGGTCTCCAGCCGCAGCGCCAGCTTCTCGCTGCGCACGGCTACCACCTCCTGCGCCTGTGCGGTCGCCATCAATCCGGCAGCCCACACCACTGCAACGGCCAGGAACCAAAGGGGGTTTACCACGATTAAATTGCGATTCATCGCTGTCTCATGTCCCAAGCAAATCCATGCCACCAAAGGCGCCACGGGTGTCGGCGCTGGCGGAAGGCGTGAATGATGTTCCTGCTCTCAAACGGCTGCCATCTACGGTTCAAGCGAAGGCCAGTCCCTCGAAGCGCCCTGACCGCCGCCAGTCATCGATGTAGCTGAAAAACGCCACCGGGCCGGCCGGATAACCGACCCCGAAAGCCGCGCTGATATCACGGCTTTTGCCTTCGTTGTTGTAATAGCCTGGCGTGCAATCTGCAGCGGCGCCCGCCATGCCGGGGACCGCGGTCAGCACCAGTTCGACCCATTTTGCCTGGGCCTCGGCGGTGGCTTCAATGGTCCTGGCGCCGATGTCGCGCGCGTGGCGGACCACGGCCGCGATGGTGTCTGCGGCGTCGACCCAGTTATGCGGCACGTTGATGACGAAATTCGCCGCCTGCGCGAACTGCACGATGAAGGCGTTGGGAAAGCCGTGGACGTGCAGCCCGTGCAGGGTGCGCATCCCATCCTGCCAGGCCTGTGACAGCCGCTGGCCGCCCACCCCGGCCATGTCAAAACCGGCGCGCCGCTCATGCGCAGTGCCGACTTCAAACCCCGAGGCGTAGATGATGCAATCCACTTCATAATGTTTGCCGCCGACCCAGAAGCCGGTTTCATCAATGCGCTCGATGCCCTTGCCGTCGGTGTCGACCAAATGCGTGCCGGGTTCATTGAAGGCCTGCAGGTAGGCGTCATGGAAACAGGGCCGCTTGCACAGCTGGCGATACCAGGCTTTCAGCTTCTCGGCGGTGTCCTTGTCGGCCACGATCGCTTCGGCGCGGGCGCGTATCTCCGACATCTTCTCCAGGTCGGCGTCCTCAAACGCCGCAATCATATTCTCCGGCGTCATTTGATCCATCGGCAAGCGCATGATGCGCTCGCGGATACGGCGAACGAGATCGGTCCAGCCGTCCTGTACCAGGTCCTCGGTCGGCGGCGGCCCCATGCTGGCGTTGCGGACAAAATTGTCCAGCCAGCGCTGCTGCCACCCTGGCGTTGCAATGCTCTGGAACCAGACAGGATCCGTGGGCGCGTTAGCACGCACATCAATCGAAGAGGGCGTGCGCTGCACCACGAAAACCGTGCCGCCGGCACGGGCAAGGTGGGGCACGCATTGCACGGCGGTAGCACCGGTGCCGATGATCGCCACCCGCTTGTCCTTAAGTTTGTGGAGTGGCGCACCATGGGTGTCGCCGCCGGTATAGGCGTAATCCCAGCGGCTGGTGTGGAAGCTATGGCCTTTGAAACGGTCGATGCCGGGGATGCCCGGCAGCTTGGGCAGATGCAGCGGCCCGGTGCCCGTCCCGACATAATCAGCGGTGAAACAATCACCGCGATCGGTGGTGATCACCCAGACGGTGCGCGCTTCATCCCACACCATGTCGGTCACGCGGGTGTGGAACAGCGCCTTCTCATACAGGCCGAAGGTCCGCCCGATCCGCTGTGATTGTTCGAGTATCTCCGGTGCATGGGCGTATTTTTCAGTGGGCATGTGCCCGGTTTCCTCCAGCAGCGGCATATAGATGATTGATGCCGTGTCGCATTGCGCCCCGGGATAGCGGTTCCAATACCAGGTGCCGCCAAAGTCGCCGGCCTTGTCGATGATCCGTACATCGGTAATGCCGGCTTCAACCAGCCGGGCCCCGACGCACAGGCCGGCAAAGCCGCCACCGACCATGGCGAAGGCCACATGGTCGGTCACCGGCGGCCGCGGCGTCACCGGGGTATAGGGGTCTTCGAGGTAGTGAGCATACTGGCCGGCAATCTCGATGTACTGGTCATTGCCGTCGTCGCGCAGCCGCTTGTCACGTTCGGCCTGGTACCGCGCCAGAATCGCTGCCTTGTCCATTGCCGTCATACCCTGCCCTCTCTCGTAAACCGCAGCAGATCCAGGCGAGTTCGCCTGTCAGCATAGCCGGCAGTTTTCCCGCCCGGGCGCGCACGATGTTCGTGAAGAAGCGCTCGCGGGACAGGCGTGCGGGAAGAGTAAACCGGTCTTTAAGACAGGTCCAGCTGCGGCCCTGATAGCGATTGACCCGCCCGGCTATCCACCCCGCACTGCCGGATCAGTACAACCATGGGCGCAACTCGCGCCGCTGCTGGTGGAAAGCCTCGATGACGCTCCAGCGGGTCTGGGTCAGGGCTATGGCGTCCAGACCTTCCACCAGCATGCGCCTGGCGCCCGCTTCGATCTCGAACGGGTACAGCCTGGCCGCCGGCCTGCACCTGCTGGGCTGGCAGGTCGATCAGCACCCGGTTTTGCTGCGGGCACCTGGCTACCCAGTCGGCGATCGCCGCTATCTGCGCCTCCCCCAGGACCAGCGGCAGGATGCCGTTGCGCAGGCAATTGCTGGCGAAGATGGCGCCGAATCCCGGCGCGATAACCGCGCGAAAGCCGAATTCCCTGAGCGCCCATACCGCGTGCTCCCGGGACGAGCCGCAGCCGAAATTGGGACCCGACAGGAGGATGCTCGCGCCCTCGTAGCCGGGCTGATTGAGGATAAACTCCGGGTTGTGCTCGCGCGCAGCGACGTCGAGGTAACGCCAGCCGGCGAACAGGCCCTCGCCGAGTCCCTCTTTCGAGACCCGCTTCATCTCCCGCGAGGGGATGATGGCGTCGGTGTCCACGTTACTGCGCAACAGGGGCGCGGCCACCCCCTCGTGGCGGTTGAACTTTTCCATTATTTCTCCACAAACTCCCGGGGATCGGCGATGCAGCCGCGCAGCGCCGAGGCCGCCACCGTGGCGGGGCTCGCCAGGTGCGAGCGGGTCTGGGGCCCCTGCCGGCTCTCGAAATTGCGATTGGTGGTGGTGACCACACGCTGGCGGTAGCCGAAGTGTTCACCGCCGGCGAAGAAGCACATGGAGCAGCCGGAGGCGCGCCACTCGAAACCGGCATCGGTAAAGATGCGATCCAGGCCTTCCGCCTCGGCCTGGGCTTTCACCTGCATCGAGCCGGGCACGCAGATGGCGCGCAGGCCCGGCGCAATTTTCCGGCCCCGCAGGATGGCGGCCGCCTGGCGCAGGTCGGTGATACGGCTGTTGGTGCAGGAGCCGATGAAGGCGGCATCGATGGGCGTGCCCGCCAGGGCCTGGCCCACCTCCATACCCATGTAGGCCCGCGCCTGCTGCTGGCTGTCGCGGCTCGGCTTCGTCGGCGGCGGGGCCTGGCACCCGGCCGCAGATCCCCACCGCGTGCTCCGGGCTGGTACCCCAGGTCACCTGGGGCTCAAGCATCGAACAGTCGATGGCGAGTTCCCGGTCGAAGCGGGCCCCGGGCGCCGTTTGCAGGGTCTGCCAGTAACCCACCGCCTGGGTCCACTGCGGGCCGACGGGCGCGTAGGGACGCCCGCGCAGGTACTCGATGGTCTTGTCATCCGGGGCGATCAAGCCGGTGAAGGCGGAAAATTCGACCGCCATGTTGCACAGGGTCATGCGCGCTTCCATGCCCAGTTCCGCCACCGCCTGGCCGCTGAACTCCACCGCGCAGCCGCGGGCGCCGTCGGCGCCATGGGTGGCGATCAGGTGCAGGATCATGTCCTTGGCGCTCACGCCGGGCCGCAGGCTGCCATCAAATCGCACCCGCATGGTCTGCGGGCGCGCCACCCGCAGGGTCTTGGTCACCAGCGCATGTTCCGCCTCGCTGGAACCGATGCCCCAGGCCAGCGCACCCAGGGCGCCCTGGGTACAGGTATGACTGTCGGGGCAGACCAGGCTGATCCCCGGCTGCACGATGCCCTGCTCCGGCGAGACCACGTGCACGATGCCCTGGCGCGGGTCGTCCAGGTCGAACAGGGTGATGCCCGCAGCGCGGCTATGCTCGCGGGTGGCGACAATGAACTCCCGACCGCTGGGCATGATGGTCTCGTCGCTGCGATCCGGGTAGGTATCGACGATATGATCCATGGTGCAGAACACCTGCTCCGGGCAGAACACCCGGCGCCGCTGCGCCGCCAGGCCGGCCAGGGCGATGGAGCCGGTGCGCTCATGCAGGAAGATCCGGTCGATGTAGATCAGGTCGGTGCCGTCGTCATAGCTCTCGACGAGATGTTCGCGCCACAGCTTCTCGAACAGGGTCAATCCCATTGTCACTACATCCGCCTCTGCTGCCGTGCCGCCGCTGCGGCAGTCCCGCATTGCCGCCCCACCGCATTTGTTATATAAATATACCATTATAACTTGGGAGTTAAAACGCGGACGTGGCGGATTCACCCGGACTGGGGCCGGTAGCCCTGTGCACCCTGCTCGCCACCGATGGCGATGCGCTGGTTGGCGCCTACACCCACTGGCTGCACCAGCAGGTAGCGGAGGCGGGGCCGCTCGATGCCGACACGGCGGCGGCCATCGGCTACCCGCAGTTGGCGGGCGCGCGCAGCTGGCTGTTGTGCAATCGCCTGGGCCGCCGCTGGCTGCAGGTGATCGAAGACCCAAGCGCGCTCCGCCGCGACAGCCTGCACAGCTACGGCTGGATGGCGCTGGAGGTGCTGGTGGCGGACGTCGACGGCCTTGCCGACAGTCTGCAAGACTCGCCTTTTACCCTGCTGCGGCCGCCTGCAGACCTGGATTTGAGCGACCGAATAAGGGCCTGCCAGGCGCGCGGCCCCGCCGGGGAAATTCTCTACCTCACCCAGATCAGGGGTGACGTACCGCCCTTCGAATTACCGACCTGTGAGGCGCCGGTGGACCACCTGTTCATACCGGTACTGTCTTCCCCCTCCCGGGAACAGAGCCTGGCGCAATACAGTCGCATTGCCGGCGGCGGCGGCCTTAGCTTCGACACGAAGATCACGGTGCTCAACCAGGCCCGCGGCTACGCGCTGGATCGGCGCCACCCGGTGGCGACCCTGCAACTGGCGGGCCGCTGCCTGCTGGAGATAGACCAGGTCGCGGACACGGCTGAGCCGGCGCCGGGCGTGTACTCGGGCATGGCCTGCGTTGCCTTCGACTGCGCCAACCCGGCGCCCGCCAGCGCCACCACACCCGCAAGCGGCCCCTTTGCCGGACGCCCCGTCAGCGGTCACAGGGGTTGCGCCGGGGAGCATTTCACGCTGGTATACCGTTAACCGCCATTCGCTGGAGTTGGACATGGCTTATCGCACCATCCGGGGCAAGATTCTCTACACCAGCAAGAAGCCCGAGCGCCTGGACCAGGAGCGGGGCCGGGAGTATTTCAGCATCACCCGGCAGCCCGACGGCACGGACGTGATGCATGCCCACTGCGAGATCGATGACGAGCCCATGGTGGTGCGCGACGTGGTGGCGGCCATGGACCGCAGGACCGCAGCGCCGCGGGACTGCCATGTGCGCCTGAGCGTCGGGGGCGAATTCGAGGGCAGCGGCTGGTTCCGCTTCAGCGACGAGCTGGCGGAGTGCGAGAGCTTCAACCGCACGGAGGGGCGCATCGAGCAGCGCATCGCCCTGCAAAAACCCGTGCAGTGGATGCAGTGCCACCCCATCGTTGGCGATGCGCTGTTGATGAAAGCCTACGACCTGGGCCAGGGGCCCGGCAAACGCTTCCTGGACAATGTCATGCTGTCCTCACCGGACCACCGCGGCGCCACCGGCCCGAAGCTGTTCCAGCTGGGTTTCGGCATCCGCTACCTGGGCGAGGAGCGCATTGCGGTGCGGGCAGGTGAGTTCGACGCCCGCCACTTCCAGGTGGTGGACACCGCGGGCCAGCTGCCCGAGGAGCACCCGCCCTACGACGTCTGGTGCAGCGCCGACGAGGACTACATCCTGCTGCGCGCCGGGGTGGGCGGTTATATGCAGACGCACTACGAGCTGGTGGAGCTGGATATACAGGGCTGACGCGGGGCGCCCGCGCCTACAGGACCGGAGTTCGCAACTGCCAGCCCGTCGCCTGTTCGTAGGCGTACCCCACCCGCAGCACCATCGCCTCGTCGAAGGGACGCCCCGCAATCTGCAGCCCCACGGGCAGGCCCGCAGTGGTAAACCCGCAGGGCACAGACAGGGCAGGCAGGTGCGTCGCGTTGAAGGGCGCCGTGCAGCGGATCATCGCGTGCAACACCGGCTCTTCCACGTCGCCGTGGCGCACTGTCTCCTGACCGATCAGTGGCGCGGTGATGGGCGTGGTCGGCGTCACCAGTACGTCAACCTCCTCCAGCATGGAGTGCATCGCCGCGGTGAGTGCATCGCGGTAGCGCAGGCCCAGCATCAGTGTCGCGGCATCCGGCCCCGGGCTGCCCAGGATGGCGCGCAGGTCTGCGCCGAAATCCTCCAGCCGATGCTCGATGCCGTGGGCGTGTATCTGCAGCGCTTCGGCATGCACAAAACCGAAGAGACCCCATACGCCTTCAAGCACACCGGGAATGTCGACCTCGCGAACCTCCGCGCCAAGGCGCCGCAGCTCGGCGATGGCCGCCTCCAGCGCCGTGGCGACCTCGTCCTCCAGCTGCTCAAAGAAATAGCCCCGCGGCACGCCTATGCGCAGGCCCCGGATACCCGCATCGATACCGGCGGTCACGTCCTGTACCGGCAGGCACAGGGAGCTGGGGTCGGCGGGATCGTAACCCGCCATGGCATTGAACATCAGCCCAGCATCCATAACAGTGCGGGTCAGGGGCCCGGTATGGTCGAAGAGGTAGGACAGCGGGAGTACGCCCGCCTTGCTGACCCGCCCGTAGCTGGGCTTGAGCCCCACCACCCCGCACAGCGATGCGGGCATGCGAATACTGCCCCCGGTGTCGGAGCCGGTGGTGGCCGTGGCCAGCCCCGCCGCGATCGCCGCGCCTGAACCGCCGCTGGAACCGGCCGGGATGCGCGCAGGGTCCCAGGGGTTGCGGGTCGGCCCGTAGTGCGGGTTATTGGTGGTGACCCCGTAGGCGTACTCGTGGGTGTTGAGCTTGCCCAGCAGAATCGTCCCGGCTTCACGCAGTTTGCGCGCCACCGTACTGTCGGCGTCCGGTATGTGGTCGGCGTGGATCTTCGAGCCGCCGGTGGTGCGGATGCCGGCGGTTTCATAGAGATCCTTGTGTGCGATGGGGATGCCGTGCAGGGGGCCGCGCAGCTTGCCGGCGGCAAATTCTTCAGTCGCGCGCCGCGCATCCTCCCGCGCCCGCTCCGCCGTGACGGTGATATAGGCGTTGATACGGGGATTGAGCCGCTCGATGCGATCGAGGTAGGCGTCGGTCAATTCCAGCGGCGAGAGCTCCCGGTCGCGCAGGGCGCGCGCGGCTTGCTCTATGGAAAGGTTGGCGAGGTCGATGTTCTTGTTCATATTGGACATCCCGGGGCAGGTGGCTTGGCCGCAATATAACGTCTTTTATCCAGTACTGTCGCCCTTCGCCTCGGGGTGCCGGAGGTAAAAAGTGGAAAAAAAGACGCATCCATTTTAAATATGCATGGGACTCATGCCTACTAGCCTGGATCCTTCGAGCGTGCTGCTTAAAATAAATGCGTCCCCTTTTCAGTAAGAAAGTAGATGCATCCCCTTTAACTCTCTTGTCATACTGCAGTCCCTTGCCTGGAGGACCTTTGGGCAGGGTTCGCTGGTCTAGCGGCGCAATGGCGGTGTGGGAATACTCAGCATGAGAAACAAGTTTCTGGGCACTGGCGAGCCTGGCTATAATCCGGTCAGGAAACTGCGTACCATCTTGCGCGGACTGCGCTTTGCGGTGATCCAAGACCTTAGCGTCGCGTGGAAGTTGGTGGTATCCGTGCTGGTGCTGGTGGCCGCCCTGATGGTCCGGGAGTGGATAGACTCCGTGCTGATAATTGTAGTCACGGCGTTGGTGCTGTTTGCGGAAATCATGAACAGCGCGATCGAGGCTTTGTGCGACTTCGTCGAAACACGCCATAACGAAAAAATAGGCATCATCAAGGACATTGCCGCCGCTGGCGTAGGCGTCGCGATGTTTGCCTGGTTGCTGGTGCTTGGCTTCGAACTGGAGGAAATGTTGCGTGCGGTGCTCTGGCAGCAATAGCCAGTTCGGTTGCCTCTTCCGCGACAGTCGTTGGCAATGGTGGAAGGTGGAAGGGGACGCATCTATTTCATCTATGCATGGGACTCATACCTACTAGCCGGGATCGTTCGAGCGCGTTGGTTAAAATAAATGCGTCCCTTTTTGCATGGTCCCTGCAGCGCAACCGTGTGCTGTGCCCGCTGGATGTAAGTGGTGGACAGGCTGATATACGCATCAGCTGGAGGCGGCGACCGGCGTCTCCTCAATCAATTTGCCAATGTAGTCCCTGAATTCAGCACTGAGTGAAATCGGGTTGGCCGTCCAGAATTCACGAAACCCCTGACTGCGCACGGCCCATCTCAGTGTTTGCTCTTCTGCGACAAAGAGCTGCTCCTCCATGGTCCCGATCTTACGCTGGTAGTACAGCGTCTCGAACACCCTGAGGTAGGCGAGCATCATGAATGAAAAAGAAACGGTTTCGTCTTCCGAGAGGGTGCCCAGCCCCGCCTGCCCCAATCTCCAGATTCGCGCCATCTGGGGGTTCTCGGCAATACGCGCGTTGATGGCATTGAAAGAATCAGTGATCGCGTGGTGCGAGCTGGCTTTGACCGCGGCCGTGTTCTGGCGAACCTGCACGGCCAGGTACACCAGTGTCACGACCACCGTCAGCGCTCCCAGGATTTCACCGACGGCGCCGATGGCTTCCCAGTTCATTTGCCGGCCGAACCAACAAAGGTGGGTTTGACCGGCGCCGGCAGATGGGTTTCGGCCTCGCAGCGGGCGCGGATGGCCTCCACGTCGCCGCCGAAGTTGAACAGGGCGATATCGTCGCCTCTCTCCGCCACGAGCCTGGTTCGAAGGTCGGCCGTGGCCGCGGCATCCACCGCGCCGTCGTCGCCGATCACTACGCCGTAACGCCTGGCGCCCCCGCGAGTCACCAGCCGCCGGTCGACGTCCAGGCGCACCAGTTCCGGGTCGCGCTTGAAGGGGTCGCCCCAGCCGCCGCCACCCCAGGTATTGAAATAGAGCAGGTCGCCCTCCTTCACCTTGATCCCCTCCACCTTGGCCGGCAGCCACTCCTGCGAGCCGTCGGCGCGTACCAGGCGCTTGGTGGAGCGCAGGCCGGTCTCGCCGCCGAGTACGCCCCAGGGGTACATCAGCCAGCGCTCGTCGTGGATGCCGATCTCGCCGTCGCAGAGGAAGCAATAGACCACGCTGAGGCCATTGCCGCCCCGGTGGAGGCCGGCGCCGCCGGAATCGGGGATGGTTTCGTAGCGCTCGATGCGCAGCGGGAAGTAGGACTCGATAAACTCGTTGGGCACGTTGGTGAAGCCCGGCCACAGGGAGTGGCCGTCGGGGCCGTCTCCCACCGGCCGGCCGGGAATGCCGCCGAAACCGATCTGGAACAGCTGGAACCACTCTCCCTTTTTGTCGTAACCGGAGTAGAACAGGTGGGGCGAATCGGAGAAGCCCGCAGCGTTCAGCATCTGCTCGGGCGCGCCCATCCCCAGCAGCGCCCCCAGCAGGTCGAAGATTCGACCCAGGGCATGGGTGCGCCCCGAGAGGGCCGCCGGGAAATTGGGCTTGAGCAGGGTGCCCTTCGGGATGCGCACGTCCACCAGGTCGTAAAAGCCGTCATTGAACACAATCTGCGGGTCCACCACGTTGATAGTGAAGGAGCCGAAGAACATCTTGAACATGTCCTCGTTGAGGAAGAAGTTCACCGAGCTCTGGGCCTGGGGATCGGTGCCGTCGAAATCGAAGATAGCCACCGCGCCTTCGCGCCACATCCTGCACTTGATCTTGTAGGGGCCCATGCCCATGCCGTCATCGCAAAGGTAATCCTCGAATACCCGCGGCTCCTCCGGGATAAACAGGCTGATGATGTGTTTCATCGCGTCGTAGTTGCGCTGCAGCATGATGTCCATGGTGGTGACCAGTACGTCATCGCCGAAGCGCCGGGCCAGCTCCACGCAGCGTTTGGCCGCGGTATTACAGGCCGCCACCAGGGCGTTGAGGTCGAAGCGGTTCCACTGGGGGGTGCGCACATTGTGCAGGATGAGCTCCAGCAGGTCGGATTGCAGCACACCCCTCTTGTAAAGCTTGATGGGTGGTATACGAATGCCCTCCTGGTAGATCGTGGTGGCCTGGATGGGAATGGAGCCCGGCACCATACCGCCGTTGTCGGACATATGCCCGAACATGGCTGACCAGGCAATATGGCGGCCGTCCTTGAACACCGGCACCAGCACCACCCAGTCGGGCAGGTGTGACACCGCCGCGTTGCACATATAGGGATCGTTGGTGAGGATGACGTCCCCCTCCTCGATCTCGGCGTCATAGGCCGCAAGGAAGGGGCCGATAAACGAGCCGAACTGGCCCACTACCATTTTGCCCGCGCGATTGGCGATCATGGGGAAGCAGTCGCCCTGCTCGCGAATGCCCGGCGACATGGCGGTGCGGAACAACACCGCATCCATTTCCTCGCGGGCATTGCGCAGGGCATTCTCGATAATGTCGACGGTGACACCGTCCACCTCGACCCTGCCGAAGGGTGTGCTGTTGGTCTGGATAATCGTTGCACTCATGTCCTTATCCCCTCACTTTGCCGGATTGATCAGCAGGTTGCCGATCGCGTCCACCCTGGCATCGAAGCCGGGCAGCACCACGGTGGTGGAATCCATCTCGCCAATGATCGCCGGGCCGGGTACCACAAGGCCCTCATGCAATTTATTGCGGTCATAGATAAAAATGTCGTGCCATTGGCCCCCGTAGTAGAAGCGGCTGTCGTGGATGCGGCACTGCTCCAGGGTGGTGCCGGCACTGCCTGTTTTGAGCTCGGCGATCGCCTTGCTGCGCGCCTTCACCAGGGCGCGGATCATCAGGATCTCATGGCCGTCCCCCAGCTTGAAGGTAAACAGCTGTTCGTGCTCGCTGTCGAACTGTTCGGTGAGCAGGGCCACGCCCCGGGCCTTCAATTCCTCCTCGCTGAAGTCCACGGTGATCTGGAAGGCCTGGCCCGCGTAGCGCAGGTCCGCCTGGTAGCTCACCTCGTGATCTTGCACGGGAATGCCATCGGCCAGCAGGGACTCCCCCGCCCGCTGCTGCAGTTCCCGCAGGTCCGCCAGCAACTGCGCGTCGGCGAGGCCGCCGGCCATGGTCAGGTAGGTGCGTGCCGCCTCGTCCTG
Source organism: uncultured Gammaproteobacteria bacterium (assembly GCA_963700715.1). GTDB lineage: Bacteria > Pseudomonadota > Gammaproteobacteria > Pseudomonadales > Halieaceae > JARRPM01. Next base: position 25,716 of record CAVOYP010000001.1, on the reverse strand, counting down.
CACCTGGGTGGTGGCATCGCCGTAGGCGCACAACACGCCCGGGCCGGGCGGAATGATCACCGGCCAGGCCTCCGTCAGGATACCCATGGCATTGGCATGCAGCGGGCCGGCACCGCCGAAGCCCACCAGGGCGAAGTCCCGGGGGTCGTAGCCCTGCTCCACCGACACCAGCCGCAGGGCGCCGAACATGGATTCATTGACGATCTTGCAGATGCCCTCGGCGGCCTCCATCAGGCCGATGCCCATGGCGTCCGCCACTTTCTGCACGGCGGTCACCGAGGCGTCGCGATTGATTTTCATCTTGCCGCCCAGCTGCACGTCCGAGGGCAGGTAGCCCAGCACCACGTTGGCGTCACACACCGTGGGCAGCTCGCCGCCTTTCATATAACAGGCGGGACCGGGCACGGCCCCGGCGGATTCAGGGCCCACCCGCAGGGCCTTGGTCAGTTCCGGCACGAAGGCGATGGAGCCGCCACCGGCCCCCACGGTGCGCACATCCACCGAGGGAGCCCGCACCCGCACGTCGCCGACGATAGTCTCGCGCCGCACCCTGGCCCGGGAATTCTGGATGAGGGCCACATCGGTGGACGTGCCGCCCATGTCGAAGGTGAGGATATTGTCAAAGCCCGCCCGGCTGCAGAAATAGATTGCCCCGGACACGCCGCCGGCGGGGCCGGACATCAACAGGTTGACCGGCGACTCGGCGGCGCCCCGGGCCGATGCCAGGCCGCCATCGGAGCGCAGGATGGACAGCTGGGTGTCGGCACCCATGCGCTCCTCCAGCGCCGCCTGCAGGTTGCGCACGTACTTCGCCACTTCCGGGCGCACATAGGAGTTCACCACGGTGGTTTCGGTGCGCTCGTATTCCTGCATCTCCGGCACCACCTCGCTGGAGATCGAGATCGGGGTGTCGGTGAAAATCTCCGCCGCGATATCCCTGGCCCGGCGCTCGTGCTCGCCGTTGATATAGGCGTTGATGAAACAGATAGTCAGGGCCTGCACTGCGCCCCGCGCGCGCAGTGTCTTCAGGTCGGCGCGCAGCTTGTCCTCGTCGAGGGCGCGCACGATGCCACCATCCGCGCCGATACGCTCACTGGCGCCTATGGTCAACTCCAGCGGGGCCAGCAGGGGCTTCTTCACGAAACTGACCCAGCCGCCCAGCCCACCGGGGCAGAACGAGCGGGCCACCTGCAGCGTGTCCTCGTAACCGCTGGTGGTCACCAGCCCCACCCTGGCGCCTTTGCCCGTGAGCACCGCATTGGTCGCCACGGTGGTGCCGTGCATCACCCGGTGGATAGCGGCGGGGTCGATGCCGGACTCGTCGCAGATGCGCGCGATGCCATTGAGCACGCCGATAGAGGAATCCTCCGGCGTGGAGGGCACTTTCGCCGTGTAGGTTTCACCGCTCTCTTCGTTGATCAGCAGGAGGTCGGTAAAAGTTCCCCCGACATCCACGCCCAGCCTGTAACTCATTCTTTATCTCCTGTGTATCTCGTTTGGCGGTTGATACCTAATTGGACCGGCGCTCGAACCAGGCTACTGCCTTGTCGGGACTCGCCGTAAATACGTCCATGTAGGCTCGTATCGGCCACACCCGATAAAGCGGGGTGGGCTCTCCATGGCCTCAACGGTCCCGACAAGGCAGCCGGCTCAAGCCTCAGTGCTTCGTCCGCAACTCAGTGCATAATCTGCAGCGACATGAACGCGCTCACCACTTGCACATATTCCGCATCTAGTACTCCAATAGCGATAACTCAGGGTGTCGAGTCGGGTATAGACTGGCGGGACCGTCTGCAGCCATGGATGGCTGCAGACGAGCCTACATGGACGTATTCACGGCGTGTCCCGCCACGCTATACCCGGATCGGCACCAAGTCGGAGCGTGCCAATTCAATAGCCACTGGATGAAACTGCTCACCTTCCAAGTGATCCAAATATTTTCACCCAGCCCGCTTAGCCAGCCACGGCTTCAACCAGGGCTTGGAGCGCCCACCGGGCGCGGTGCCGGTCAATTCTTCCGCCAGGTCCGAGGCGCGCAACAGCGCGTCCAGGTCGATGCCTGTGGCGAAACCCATCTGCTCCAGCATCATGGCCACATCCTCAGTCGCCACATTGCCACTGGCGCCCGGCGCGAAGGGGCAACCGCCGAGACCGGCGATGGAGGCGTCGAAGCGGCGGATACCCGACTCCAGCGCGGCGTAGACATTGGCCAGGCCCAGGGCGCGGGTGTCGTGGAAGTGACAACCCAGGCGCGCGGCGCCGTGCTCGCGCACCAACTCGGCGGTGAGGTTGCGCACCTGCTGCGGGTTGCCGGCGCCGATGGTGTCTGCCAGCACCACCTGGTCCGCCCCGAGCGCCAGGAACCTGGCGGCGACCGTGCGCACCAGCCCCGGGTCGGTGGGCCCGTCGATGGGACAGGCGAAGGCAACGGAGATGGCGGCGATGACCTCGATTCCATCGGCCCGGGCGGCGGCGAGGATAGCGGCGGTCGCCGCCTCGGCCTCGGCTATGGTCATGTTGACGTTCTTGCGCGCCATGCCCTCGCTGGCGTAGAGCACCATGGTGACCGACCGGGCGCCGGCAGCCCGGGCCAGTTCATAGCCTTTCAGGTTCGGTATCAGCGCGGTGTAGTGCACCGGGCCGTCAGTTGGCAGGGCCGCCACCACCGCATCCGTGCCGGCCATCGCCGGCACCGCTTTGGGCGACACGAAACTGCCCACCTCGACGCTGGCGACACCGGCGGCGGTAATCGCCCCGATCAGGCGCAGGCGCTCCTGCACGCTGAGGATACGCGGCTGGTTCTGCAGGCCATCCCGCGGCCCGACATCCGTGACAAGCACCTGATCGCTCATATCAATCGTGGGTATGGGTTGTGCCGTCCGCGTGTGTGTGCGGGCTGCCGGGTACGTGGTGCAGGTGGCCGTGCCAGTGATCGTGGCGGCGCCCGTCCGACTTGTGTTCGTTGTCATGGCCCGCCTCGTCGCCGCGGCGCAGCATGGAGTCCTCGAAATCCTCCGGCCCGTGGGGGTGGTTGTGATCCTTGCTGAAGGCCCACTTGTACAGCAGCGGATCGCGCTTGTAGAGCCGCGCGGCCGAGCGGTCGGCATTCTCCACCGGCGTGGTCCAGGGATTGTAGTGGAAGTGGTTGAACAGCTTGGAGTCGGTGCGGCCCAGGGCGATACAACCGTACTCGGAAGCGAAGGCACCGTGGTTGATATAGGCCGGGCGCCAGAAGTAACCCCCGGTGGGCACCTCGCCAAACTGCATCATCCAGGAGGTACCCCACAGGTGGTAGGACTCCTCGGCGCAGTCGTGGTAGGAGATATTGTCCTGGAAGTAGCCCGGCGTCATGCAGTACAGGAAGGTCATGGCGTGGGAGATCGGGTTGTAGTTCAGCAGCTTGATCAGGCAGCCCGCCGCCACCGAGGGCTTGGTGACGTTACCCATGGCCCAGGGCAGGTCCATGTAGGAATCGACGCTGTGGTAGAGGTTCACCTGCGCCTGTGGGTGATGCTGGGTGGACTCCACGTGGCTGGGCTCGCCGGTGTTGTACATCATCAGCACCAGGCAGCCCTGGGCGCTGCTGATTGCCGGCATGGCGTAACCTGCCGGTACAAAAAAGTAATGGCCCTTGCGACAGGTGCGCTCACCCACCTGCAGTTCGCCCTCGATGACGATCATCTCCATCTCTGACCAGGAAAAGCCCGGGGCTGCGCCTGTAACCGCCATCCAGCTGCACGGTCATCGAGCAGCCGCCGCTGTCGACATCAAGGCTCAGCATCTTATAGCGCATGCCCGGGCCAAAGCCCGGCAGCTGCATCTTCTTGAAGCTGTTCGTCCCTGTCGCAAAAGGGCTCTATATGTGGTCGTGCCATGTTTGTTCTCCTTCTACCTTATGCCGTATGTGCTGACGCTGTGCTGCATCGTTACCCGCTATCGACAGTTACTCGCTGTCGACGCCGTGTTTCCAGACCACCCGATCCACTCTCCCGGCAGGCTTGACCGGAAGCTGGGCCGGGCTGAGTTTCATCTTGTCGTCACCGTCCACATTGAAACCCAGGGTGGTGATGCGGTCGAAAAATTCCTGGTACCACTGCTCCCGCTTGGGAGCGAGGTCTTCCATGTTCTGCTCGAGCCTGGCAAAGCGCTCTTCCTGCTCCGCGATTTCCTTGTCCAGCCATTCCCGCACCTCGGGCAGACAGGTCGTGCTCGATAAACAGGTTCTTGAAACTCATGGCGATATCTCCCTTATATTTAATCCCGATCTAGTCCTGCCGCGGTACGACGGCCTCGCCGCTGGCGAGCATGCTGTCTATCAAGACCTGCTCAAGCCCCGCCTCTCGCAACACCTCTTCACTGTGCTCTCCCAGGCGGGGCGGCAGTGTGCGGATGGAGGCCGGGGTCCTGGCGAAATTCATGGGCGGACTGCTCATGCGCAGCCGGCCCTCGGTGGGATGTTCGCGCTCCTGCCAGAAACCGGACTCGACCAGGTGCGGGTCCTGGATCAGTTCATCCAGCGAGTTCACCACCATCATCGGCACATTGGTCTCGCCAAGCAAGGCCAGCCAGTCGGCCCGGTCGCGGCTGGCGATAATCTCGCCGGTCACCCGGTAGGATTCGTTGATGTTCCTGAGGCGGGTAGCCATGTCGACAAAGCGCTCGTCCAGCGCCAGCTCGGGACGACCCACCAGCGTCGCAGAAGGTACTCCAGTGGTTGTCCCAGTAGGGCAGCACCGCCAGGTAGAGGCCGTCGCGGGTCTTGTAGGGTCGGCGGTGCTTCGCCATCAGGCGCACGTATCCCGCCGTGCCTATGGGCGGTTCGAAGGTCTGGCCCCAGAGGTGCTCGATCATCACGAAGGAACCATCGACTCGAACATGGGGACTTCAATTTCCTGGCCCTCGCCGGTGCGCTGGCGGTGGAACAGCGCGGCCAGCACTGACTGCACCACCACCATGGCGGTCGTCTTGTCGGCGATGATGGTCGGCAGGTAGCGCGGCTCGCCCTCCACCATGCTCTGCAGCACGGCGACGCCGCTGGCCGCCTGGATGGAATCATCCAGCGCACCCTTGTCGCCGTAGGGACCCTTGCGGCTGTAGCCGTAGGTGGCGCAGTAAACGACAGCCGGGTTGACTGTCTGCACGGCAGGGTAATCCAGGCCCAGGCGCGCCATGGCCTGGGGACGGAAGTTGTGGACCACCACGTCGGCGGACTTGATGATTTCCAGTGCGGCGGCGCGCCCGCGCTCCGATTTCAGGTCCAGCGCCACGCGAGCGCTTGTTGCGATTGCAGGTGAGGAACAGCGAGCCCATGTCGCTGTGCTTGCGTAGCGGCCCGAGGTTGCGGTTGGTGTCACCGCCCGGCGGCTCGATCTTGATGACGTCGGCCCCCAGGTCGCCCAGCATCTGGCAGGCGTAGGGGCCCAGCACCACACTGGTCATCTCGACCACGCGGACGCCTGTCGAGTGGTGCGCTCATCGTATTTTGCCTTCCAGGCCGTACACCCGGATCACGTTATCCCGCATGAACTTGCGCCGCACTTCCGGCTTCAGACCCAGGGCGTCAATCTCCTGCACCGTGCGCTCAAAGCGCAGCACCGGGAAATCCGTGCCGAAAATCACCTTGTCCTGGCCGTAGGAGTTGAGGTACTTCACCACGCTCTCGGGCCAGTACCTGGGGCTGTGGGCGTCGGTGGCGATATAGACATTATCGTGCTTCCAGGCCATGGCGATCATCTCGTCGTGCCAGGGTATGCCCACGTGGGAGCCGATCAGTTTCAGCTCCGGCAGGTCGCAGGCAATATCATCCAGGTAAATGGGCCGGCCCACCGAACGGCAGCGCTGCTCCTTCGAATAAATCAGCGACTGGCCCACCTGCATCTGCACCGGGATATCCAGTTCGATGCACTTGGCGTAGAACGGGTAGTACCTGGCGTGATTGGCCGCCAGTTCGAACCAGTGGGGATACATGTGCGCACCGATAAAGCCCAGCTCTTTCACCGCGTCTTCCAGTGCCCGCACCCCATCCATGCCGGTGTAGGGGTCGATACCGACCAGGCCGAAGAAGCGATCCGGATATCGGCGCCACGGCATCGGCCACCACCTCCGGCGGCATGTGGTAGCAACCGGGCAAGCCCACCCGGCCGGACTTGGCCGCCACCAGGAAACCATACTCGATATTGGCCGCGTCCATACCCGCCAGCATCGCTTCCAGGCTGATGCCGCCGCTGTCGTGCTTGCCTTTTACCTTGCCGACGAAAAATTCATCGGTCCAGTCAGGGCGATGCGACAACGCCTCGGCGGTCCAGATGTTTACGACGGCGTCTATCGCCCGGTAATCGCGTTTCATTGAGCTCCCCATGACCCCGGCACCGCCCCGCCTCAGCCGATCACGCCGTCGGCGCGCAGGCGCTCGATCCGGGCATCGTCAAGCTTGAGAATGCCCCGCAGTACCTCGTCATTGTGGCTGCCAATCGCCATCCCCGGCCAGTCGGTGCGGCCGGGGGTCGCGTCAAGTTTCGGCATGATGGCGGGAATCTTGAGGGGCCGGCCGTCGATCTCGACGCTCTCAAACAGCCCGCGGGCCTGGTACTGGGGGTCGACCATCATGTCTTCCACGCTGTAGATGGGCCCCACCGGCACCTGCACCGCTTCCAGCGTATTGATGATATGGGTGGAGGCGTGGGCGGCGCACCACAGGCCGAGGGCCTCGTCGATGGCGGCCTCGTGCACGATTCTACCCGCGTTATCGGCCATGGCCGGATTCTCCGCCATATCCGAGCGGCCCGCCGCAGTCATCAGGCGCTTGAAGATGGAGTCGCCATTGCCGCCGATAACCACATACTTGCCGTCATCGCAGCGGTAGGTGTTGGTGGGTACGATTCCGGTCACGGTGGTACCGGAGGGCTGGCGCACGACCCCGGCGCCGTCGTATTCCGGCACGATGCCCTCCATCAGGTTGAAGACCGACTCATACAGCGCCACGTCGACCACCTGCCCCTCGCCGCACCCCGGTTTCGCCCGCTGGATCAGCGCAAGGGCAATGCCCAGGGCGGCGTGAATACCGGAAAGAGTGTCACCCATGCTGATGTTGGGTCGCACCGGCGCCTTGCCCGCCTCGCCGTTGATGTACCGGAACCCGCCAAAGCCCTCCGTCACCGAGGCGTAGCCCGGCTTGCTCGCATAGGGGCCGGTCTGGCCGTAGCCCGAGATGCGGGCGTAGACCAGGCCCGGGTTGAGCTGCTTGAGTTCGGCCGGCCCCATGCCCCAGCTCTCCATCAGCCCGGGACGGAAGTTCTCCACCACCACATCGGCGGTTTCCAGCAGGCTGCGCGCGAGGGCCCTGCCCTGCTCCGTCTTCAAATCCAGGGTGACACTTTTCTTGTTGCGACCCAGGCTGCGATACCACAGGGAGGTGCCATCGCGCACCTCGCGCCAGCCGCGGATGGGGTCGCCGCCAGGCGGCTCCACCTTGATCACCTCGGCGCCGAAATAGGCCAGGATGGTGCCGGTGAACGGCCCCGCCAACAACTGGCCCATTTCTATCACCCGCAGGCCTTCCAGGGGTCGCTCACGTTTGCTCATTGTTACCTACCTCACTAGCGGCAGACCCGCTGCAGCGCCGGCGTGTCCAACCCAATGGCCGGGACTGCGGGCATCGATGTGCGCGGCGGAGAATCGCCAATTGATATATTATAATAACAATATATCTTTTGGCTACAATATCCCCTCCGCACCGCAGGTGACGAATATACACGATCCGCCGCCGTCGATTAGACTTCGCCATGGCCGATATCGGCCGGCGAGGCGCGGAGAAGTCGGGACATGGGTGCACGGTGGCCACAGGGATACGCTTGGCGGCATGTGCCCGCGGTCGGGCTGCTGGCGCTGGTCTGCGCGCTGGCCTCGGCTGAACTGGCAGCGACTACGGCCGGGCGCCCTCCGAATATCGTAATCATACTGGTGGACGACCTGGGCTACGGGGACGTCCGCTCAAACTTCAGCGAGAGCCAGATTCCCACCCCCAATATCGATCAGTTGGCGCAGCAGGGCATGCGCTTTACCGACGCCCATTCAGGTGCCGCCGTTTGCAGCCCCACCCGCTATGGCCTGCTGACAGGGCGAAGTTTTTCGCGCCAGCCCGAGTACACCATTGGGTTCCAGATGTTCACCAGCATGATCGATGACAAGAGGCTCACCCTGCCCGAGCTGCTGCAGGCCAATGGCTACCACACCGGGGCGTTTGGCAAGTGGCACCTCGGCCAGACCTTTTACGACAGGAATGGAAAGCCCAGCGCCCCCACTGCGGAAGCTGACTGGTCGCGCCCCTCGACCGGCGGACCGAATGACCAGGGTTTTGACGAATTTTACGGTGTGCCCTTCACCCACGGCCATGTGCTGTGGGCGCTCATGTCGAACAGGCTGGTTACCGAAATACCGACGCAGACAATCCACGGGGGGTGGCCCAGGGCCGCGAGCTACCGCCCGGAGGATGTCATGCCCGCCACCACCCGGAAGGCGCTTGAATATATAGATTGGAACGCCCGGGAACGACCCGACAAGCCCTTCTTTCTCTACTTTCCGACTGTCGCCATCCACGATCCCCTGGTTCCATCGGCCGAGTTTGTCGGCAAGAGTCCGGTCGGTATCTACGGCGATATTGTCATGCAGACGGACGCGGCGGTCGGCGAGGTAGTCGCCAGGTTAAAACAGCACGACCTGCTCGAGGATACGTTGATCATCCTGTCCAGCGACAACGGCTCCGCCGGACAAGCCGGCAATGGCACTGTCGAGGAATTCCCTTTCGGCAGTGTGCGCACGGTTTACGGCCACAAAATGAACGGCGATTGGAGAGGCATCAAAGGCACATTGTGGGAAGGCGGGCACAGGGTTCCGTTTATCGCCAGCTGGCCAGGACGTATCCAGCCCAATTCAGTCACAAGCCAGCTGATCGTCCTGGACGACCTGATGGCTACCGTGGCGGCAATCCTGGGAGTGACGCTGCCACCGGGCTCCGCCGAGGATAGCTACAATATTCTGCCTTACCTGGACGGCACCCATAGCGGACCGCCCATTCGCAGGTATGCAGTGTTCAATACCTTCACAGGGGACCACGTGCTGCGCAAGGACCAGTGGGTACTGGCCTTCCATCTTGGTTCCGGCGGACAGTTCACGACCAGGGAGCAGCCCGTTCCCGGTGGCCCTAAAGGCCAGCTCTACAATCTCAAAACCGATCCGGGGCAAACCAACAATTTATGGCTCAAGCGCCGCAAAGTCGTCGCCGAACTTACGGCCTTCTACAAAGCCCATATGGAAAGAGGCAGCAGTTTGGGTATCAATCGCTGACAGCCGCGCGCCCGATTGGTCAGGCCTGCCTGTCCCCGGCAGCCGGCACACCCGCCAGCGGCTTGCGCAAAGGCGGCACCAACGGTACGGTCTCCAGTGCCCAGCGCAGGTCGGGGTTGAGGCGCCGCGCGGGGGACGGAATGGTGAACACTTTCTCCCCGGCGAAGGGCGCCATCGCCCTGGTATCGATCTTCCAGCCTTTCTCCTCGATGTGAACCTTGCGCACCTTGCGCCAGGCCCCCATGAATTTGTCCTGCTCCACCGACACCTCGGTTTCGAGGGACTCCGGCAGGTAGTTCGGACTCAGCTCCTGGACGATACGGGCGTCCTCGGCGAACACTTTCAGGGTGCGCTTCACCGAGCCCTTGTCGAAGATGCCCCAGCGGAAGAAATTGCGCACCTGCACTACGAAGGACCGCGTGGTGTTTTCATCCACGGGCGTGTTGGCATCGAAGATGATCATCTCCATCCAGGAATTCACCTGGATGTGCAGCCGAACACAGTGGCCTGACAGGTAAAAAGACGGATGCACATGGGTCTCGGCCTTGTCCTTGCGGGCGAAGCGCATCAGCCCGGCATTGCCCTTCATCGGGGGCGGGTAGAGGACGCAGGACGAGGAACCCGAAATATCGGTGCGCTCCATCTTCGCTATGTGGTTGCGGGCGGCCATCTCGCGGTAGCCGAAGCCCGGATGCACAAAGGAGGTGTGGGCGACATCGATGCCATTCTCCACGACCCGGTCCACCGAGGCGTTCCAGCTGAACTCCGCTTCGATCGGGCGCCAGTGCGCCCTGTCATCGAACTCCGGGAACGGCGGGATGGGATACCGCTCGGACTCCGGCAGATCCCCCAGGAACACCCAGATCATGCCGTAGCGCTCCTGGGTGGGATAGGCATCGATACGCGCCCGCTCGGGCACCTCTGCCCCCTCGCCCCGGGAGGGGATGAACTGCACCTTGCCCTCGGCATCGAATTCCCAGCCGTGGTAGGGGCAGGCCACGCAGTCCCGTTCGGTGGTCCAGCCGCCGGCCAGAGACCCACCACGGTGTATACAGATATCGCTGAGGCAGTTGACCTTGCCGCTGCGGTCGCGAAACAGGACAAAGTTCTGGCCCAACAGCTTCGCTTTTACCGGCTTGTCCTTTACTGCCCTTGACCACTCGGCGACGTACCAAAGGTTGGTAAGCATAAATCCCCCCACGCTGCGTTTTTATGGCTTTCGGTTCACTACGCACAGATGGCCGGAACGGATCACCAGGCGCACAGGATAACAGATGTATGCCGGGCTTCCGAGCAGGGATGCGGCGCCGCTTCCAGCGTGCAGGTAAAAAAATACTCAAACGGGGTGAACCAGTCCCGATCGGCACCCGTATCAACACCAAACCAACCCAAACAAGGAGTTCCCCATGTCACGCAAAACCATCGCCGCCGCTTTCGCCCTGGTAGCCAGTTTCGGATTCACGCAGACGGTAACGGCTGCGGAGGAACAAGCTGCCGTGTCGAACACAGCTACCGTCATCGTGTACCGGGCCGATGAGGCCATCAATACCAAGGGCATGAGGATCGGCGTGAGCGCCAACGACCACAAATTTGGCCGCCTGTCGGCCGATGACGCAGTGGTTGCCGTGGGCCCCGCTGGCGAGTACACCCTTGGCACCAGCATGTCAGGCACCCAGCCGCTGACCCTGGATCTCAAACCCGGCGCCACCTACTATGTCCACGCCCAGCTGAAGATGCGCGGCGGCCGGATCGAAGTTACGCTGGAGCAGGTGCCCGAGCAGGTAGCGTTGAGCCACCAGCCGGAGCTCGACGGCGCCATCTAGGCCTGACTTCACCCACTGCGCCGTCGCAAACGGCGGCGCAGGCTGCTACCTCCCCTACCATCACCCACTTCCCTTTTAACTCCTGGACTACGCGCCACTGGCACTGTCGCCGGCTCCTGGGCCGTGGACCCCCCACTGTCGTCACCGCTATCTGCCTGCCAAATCCGACATTGGCCTGGTCCGCCTCACCCAAATGGGGGACTTCGCCGGCGTGAATCCCGGATACACTTCTCGTCCATCATTTAGCGCACTCAGGAGATACCATGCCCGTCACCCCCGTTGACCTTACCGGCGCAAAAATCCTGGTCACAGGCCCCACCGGGCAGGTCGCCCTGCCGGTGGTAGCGCATTTTGCGAAAACGGCCGACGTCTACGCCCTGGCCCGCTTCGGCAAGCAGGCGGACCGGGACAGAATCGAGGCACTGGGGGCCCGGGTACTCGCGGCGGACCTGTCTGACAAAGGCGCACTGGCTGCAATACCGGACGATTTCGACTACGTGCTCAATTTTGCCGTGGTCAAGAGCGGCAACTTCGACTATGACCTGGCGGCCAACGGTGAGGGCGTGGGCAACCTGATGACCCGCTGCAGCCGGGCCCGCGCTGTCCTGCACATGTCATCCGCGGGGGTATACGAATACCAGGGCCACGAGCCGCGGCGGGAGAGCGACCCGCTGGGCGATAACCACCGCGCCATGTTCCCCACCTACAGCATCTCAAAAATCGCCGCCGAGACAGTGTGCCGCTTTGTGGCCAGGCAACACGGCATACCCACTACCATCGCCCGCCTCAGCGTGCCCTATGGCGATAACGGGGGCTGGATGTATTACCACATGCTGATGATGCAGCAGGGCATTGCCATCGACATTCACCCCGACAGGCCCAATGTCTACAACCCTATCCACGTCGATGACTATATCGAGAAGATTCCCTACCTGCTGGGCGCGGCGACCCCGGAGGTCACCACCACCAACTTCGGCGGCTCGCAGGCGGCCAGTATCGAAGAGTGGTGTGACTACATCGGCGAATTGACCGGGTTCGTGCCCGTGTTCAACGAGACCACCAGGGCGTTCGGCAGCCTTTGTATCGATACCACCCGGATGCACGAGCTGATCGGCGCAACCCGGGTTGGCTGGCGCGAGGGTATCCGGCGGCAGCTGCAGGCGCTGGCGCCGCAGGTATTGAAGTAGGCTAAAGGGATGGCCGGGGAACCCATGAATCTGGCTGGTCGCATCCAGGCGCTGGAAGATATCGAGGCCATCAAGCGGCTCAAGTACGATTACTTTTACTTCTGCGATACCAAGCAGCCGGACAAGGTGCGGGACTGCTTTGTCGACGGCGCCGTGCATATCGACTACGGTCGTATCGGCGTGTTCACCCACCGCGATGCGCTGGTGGCGGTATTCACGGAGCTGGCCTGCCACGAGCATATGGTGGAGATGCACCACGCCCAGAACCCCCGCATCGACCTGGTCGACGACGCCAATGCGAGGGGTAGCTGGGGCCTGTACTACCACCTGATCGACACCAGCACCCGCTGCGTGACCCAACTGGGCGCCTACTACGAGGACGAGTACCGCAAGATCGGCGGCCGCTGGCTGATCAGCTCCACGATATGCACGGTGAACTCCACCCACGTCAGCGACCTGTCGGAACAGGTGGCGAGGGTAGTGTTTGCCGGCAGGAGCGCGCCGGCGGATGATGGCGCTCACTTCAAATAGCGTTTCTCAAAGTCTTGCACCATCAGGGGCCTGTCGAACAGATACCCCTGCAGCACATCGCAACGCAGATCGGTCAGCCGGTGAGCGATCTTCTCGTCCTCGACGCCCTCGGCCACAACCTTGAGCGAAAAGTTATGGGCCAGGTCGATGACGGCTTTTACGATGGCGTGGTCTTTGCCGGAGGACAGCATCGGGATTACGAAGCCCTTGTCGATCTTGATTTCGTCCGCCGGCAGGTCGCGAAAATAGGCCAGCGATGAAAATCCGGTGCCAAAATCGTCGATAGAAATCCGCACACCCATTTTTCTCAGGCGCGTCAGCTGGGCAAACATGATTTTCTGGTTATCGACCATGACGCTTTCCGTCACTTCCAGGTTGAGCCGCTGGGGACTGACGCCGTGGATTTCCAGTGCGTCGCCCACCACCGCCAGAATCTCGTCATCGAGCAACAGTGTGGGGGCAACATTCACCGCAATGGAAAGTTCTTCCGGCCAGCGGGATAAACGCGATACGGCCGCTTTCACAGCCCACCAGGTCATGGGCTTGATGACATCGTGGCGCTCCGCCACCCCGATGAACTCGTCAGGGGGGACCACCTGGCGGTCCCGGGTGTGCCATCGCATCAGTGCTTCGGCACCCACCAGGTTGCGATAGCCGGCATGAAACTTGGGCTGGAAATACAGTTCCAGTTCACCCAACTCCACGGCGGATTCCAGCCGCCTGACCAGGCCGCGCTCCTCAACCGCCCTGGGTTCACACTGGGGCCCATACAACTCAAACAGACTGCTGGTGGCCTTCGCCTTGCGCAGGGCCATGCTCGCCTGGCGGATGGCTATATCATTCTCGAGGTTGTTGCCCTCTATCGCCGTGAATCCCGCAGTAACTTCCAGTGGAATCGACTTGCCCAGGTAGCTGTAGGGATCCCGGAACAGGCGCGCCAATTTGGCTGCTGCGAGCTCCAGTTCCGCCCGACTGTTGACACCATTGAGCACGATACAGAACCTGTTATTACTGAGCAGGCACCACTGATCGCCGGAGCGGGCCCAGCGCTTGAGGCGTTCGACATAGGCGTCGCGCAGCCGGCCGAAGGGGGCCGGTCCGTGGGTATCCTCCAGCACATCGGCATCCACCAGCTCCACCAGGCCGAGCATATTCCTGCCGATGGCAGGCGTCATATGAAGTATTCCTCACTGTTGACGCCATACGCACCGGCCAGCAACTCCCTGGCTATCCAGCGCTCTTCCTCCGCGCGCTGGTCCTGGTTCGCCAGGTCGATCAAACCGAGCACCTCTTTGCGTCGCTTGGCGGAATCCAGCACCACCACGACTTGGGGTTTCAGGCGGCGGGACCTGTTTTGCTTGATGACAATGGCAACCTCCCCGGTATTCAGCTCCACCAGGCATCCGGTGGGAAAAAGTCCTATGGCCTGCACGAACTGTTCCACCAGGGAATCCTGGAATGCCGATCCCTTGCTGTCTATCAGCTCCTGCACCGCTTCATGGGAAGTGCGCGCTGAGGCATAGGGCCGCGGCGTGATCATGGCATCGTAAGCGTCCACCAGGCCGGCAATGCGGGCCAGCAGGGGAATCGCCGCTCCCTCCATCCCGCGCGGATAACCGGACCCGTCAAAGCGTTCATGGTGGTTTTCTATAATCGCGATAACTTCAAAATCGACATTCCCGGAATCAGTGACAAGCTGCGCTCCCATCATGGGGTGCGCCCTCACGATCCGGCTCTGTTGTTCCGTCAAATTACTGGGGTTATCGAGCAGTTCCGGCGATAACTCGGTCATGCCGACGTCACACATCGCGCACCCCACCGCCAGCTTTTCCAACTCATCCCGATGCAGGCCAAGGTGCCGTCCGAGAATCGTTGCCCACAGCGCCATGGAGAGGCTGTGATGGTAGCGATATTGCCCACTCTCCTTCAGGCGCAGCAACGCCGCTACCGCCTCCTGGTTGCGAAACACGCCTTCGATCAGTGGGTTGATCGCGTCACGGACCTCCTTGATGTCGGTATTACGACCGGTACGCAGGGAATCGAACACCTTGTCCAGGGTCGCGGATGCATTCTCAAAGCACACCCGGGCCTGCTGGAAGTCCGCTTTCAATTGCAGCATCTGGCCCGATCTGGACACGCTCGGTGCCGCGTCCAGATTGATGAACCGGCGACTGGCTCGATACTCCGCGTCAACGAAGACGTGGTCGACATAGTCCGAAATGTACAGCACCTCGCTGGTATCCCGGACCACGAAGCCCTGCAAGGAAAACGGCGTATCCAGCCAGGGCCTGTCCAATTCCGCGACAAACATACCCGGCTGCAGGTTCATAGCTGCGACCTTTACCAGACGCATAACCGCCCTCAATTTGCTCCTTCCTCCCATAACAGTATTAAGCCGGCAATAGGAAGTCGAAGAAAATCCGGCGAAAAGTAGACATTTCTCCCCTTGCGGCAAGCCATTATGGAAATTGTCCCCTTCACCGGCAGCCAGGGTTGAGCAAGGCGCCAGAATTTATTTTATTATTAAAATAATTTCTGGTAGATTGCGCTTCATTACAGCAGGCAAGGCGAGGCATTGGGCATGGCACAGGGTAAGCGCTGGCAGCACCTGAATTGGCAGGATCCTTTCCTGCTGGAGCAACAGTTGAGCGACGAGCAGCGCATGGTGCGCGATTCGGCCCGCCAGTACGCGCAGGGCAAGCTCGCGCCGCGGGTGCAGGAGGCTTTCCGCCGGGAGGAGACCGACCCCGCTATTTTTCGCGAGATGGGTGAACTGGGCCTGCTCGGCTCGACCATCGAGGGCTACGGCTGCCCGGGCGTCGACTATATCTCCTACGGCCTGATCGCCCGCGAGGTGGAGCGGGTGGATTCCGGCTACCGCTCCATGATGAGCGTGCAGTCCTCCCTGGTGATGTACCCCATCTACGCCTACGGCAGCGAGCAGCAGCGGGAAAAGTACCTGCCGAAGCTCGCCACCGGGGAATGGATAGGCTGTTTCGGCCTGACCGAGCCCGACCACGGCTCCGACCCGGGCAGTATGGTGACCCGGGCGCGCAGCGTGGACGGCGGCTATAAGATCAGCGGCGCCAAGATGTGGATCAGCAACAGCCCCATCGCCGATGTCTTCGTGGTGTGGGCCAAGACCGACGACGGCAAGATCCGCGGCTTCATCCTGGAAAAGGGCATGGCGGGACTCAGCGCCCCGAAAATCGAGGGCAAGCTGGCGCTGCGGGCGTCGATCACCGGCGAGATCGTCATGGACGACGTGTTCGTTTCCCGTGACCAGCTGCTGCCGGAGGTGGAGGGACTCAAGGGACCCTTCGGCTGCCTCAACAATGCCCGCTACGGTATCGCCTGGGGCGCCCTGGGGGCCGCGGAGAGCTGCTGGCACGCCGCCAGGGATTACGTCATGGACCGCAAGCAATTCGGGCGCCCGCTGGCGGCCAACCAGCTGGTGCAGCTCAAGCTGGCGGATATGCAAACCGAGATCAGCCTGGCCCTGCAGGGCTGCCTCCGGGCGGGGCAGCTGATGGATGCGGGCCAGATCGCGCCGGAGCTCATCTCGCTGATCAAGCGCAACTCCTGCGGCAAGTCACTGGCCATTGCCCGCCAGGCGCGGGACATGCTCGGCGGCAACGGCATCTCGGATGAATACCCGGTCATGCGCCACATGGTGAACCTGGAAGTGGTGAACACCTACGAGGGCACCCACGATATCCATGCCCTGATCCTGGGCCGCACCCAGACCGACATCCCGGCGTTCTGATAAGCGCCGCGGTCGGCCGGGGTCTGTCTCGCCCCGCTCCCGCGATAGCTTATTCCAGCCCTTTCTGCCCGACTTTGCGCACACTGCGCTTGAGTGCCGCCAGGGCATCCATCAGGGACTCCTGCTGGCGGTGGTCCATGCCGGCGAATAGCCCGGCGATCCAGGCCTCGTGCTCGCCTGCCATTTCATCGAAATGGCGCTTGCCCTTCGCCGTCAGGCCCACCTGCCAGGTACGGCGATCCGTTTTCAGCGGCACGCGATTGACCAGCCCCTCCGCCTCCAGCTGGCTGACCAGGCCCGTGACATTGCCGCCGGAGACCATCATCAGGCGGGATAACTCCCCCATGGTCAGTTTCTCCGGATGGCGGTCCAGCTGCGCCAGCAGGTCGAAGCGCGGCAGTGTACTGTCGAAGGACTGGCGCAGGTTCTGGCGCAACGCCCCCTCCACCATGTTGGTGCAGGTGAGCAGGCGCAGCCAAAGCTTCAACGCCAGGTGGTCATCATCCTGGATACGGGATTCGGAATCGAGCGCATCGCTCATGGGTCGGGTGTGCCCTCCAGGGCCTGTCGTGCCGTCCATTTTGCCTGCTTTGCAGATTCGTTTAAAGCTAAAACATTATATTTTACATTTAAAATAATTTCGCCTAGAATTCCCCGAAAGCCATAATCGGGAAGGGCTCCATATGAAAATTGTCTGCCTGGGCGGCGGCCCCTCGGGACTCTACCTCGCGATCTCGATGAAGCTGCGGGATCCCTCCCACAGTATTACCGTGTATGAACGCAACCGTCCCGGCGACACCTTCGGCTGGGGCGTGGTGTTCTCCGATGAGACCATGCAGAACCTGAAGAGGAACGATCCCGTCAGTGCCAACATCATGATCAATGAGCTGGTGCACTGGGACATGATCGACTGCCACGCCCACGGCGAGGTCGAACGCTCAGCCGGGCATGGTTTCATTGGCATCGGTCGCAAGCGTATGCTGCAGATACTGCACGGGCGCGCCATGGAGCTGGGTGTGAACCTGGAGTTCGAGCAGGAGTTCAACGTCGATGACCTCGACAGCCGGTTTGCCGATGCCGACCTGATCGTGGCGGCGGACGGCCTCAACTCAAAGATCCGCAACGCCAACCTCGATGTCTTCGACTGCGATATCGATTTGCGCCCGAATAAATTTGTCTGGCTGGGCACCCACCAGAGTTTCCGGGAAGCCTTCACTTTCATCTTTGAAAAAACCGAATACGGCTGGATCTGGGTGCACGCCTACCAGTTTGACGCCAACACCTCCACCTTTATCGTGGAGTGCCAACCCGATGTGTACCAGGCCCTGGGCTTTGAGCGCATGAATCACGAGGAGAGCGCAGAAACCTGTCGCCGCATCTTCGAGAAATACCTGGGCGGCCACAAACTGCTCACCAACTCGGCCCATATCCGCGGTTCCGCCTGGATCAGTTTTCCGCGGGTGCTGTGCCGCAACTGGGTCAAGGACGATCGCATCGTCCTGATTGGCGACGCCGCTCACACCGCCCACTTCGCCATCGGCTCCGGCACCAAGCTCGGGCTGGAGGACGCCATCTCCCTCGCCCGGCACCTGGATTCGGACCTGGCCCTGCCCCAGGCCCTGCGCGCCTACCAGGCGGAGCGGGAAATCGAAGCCCTGAAGCTGCAGAGCGCCGCGCGCAATGCCATGGTGTGGTTCGAGAACGCGCCGCGCTACGTGGACGCCTTCGATACCCGGCAGTTGAACTATTCCATGCTGACCCGCAGCCAGCGGGTCAGTCACGAAAACCTGCGCCTGCGGGACAGGGAATGGCTGGAGACTTATGAAAAACACCTGGCCGGGCTCGCCCTGGGAAAGCCGGTGGAACAGCCTGTGCCCCCCATGTTCCTCCCGTTTAAACTGCGCGGCATGGCACTGAAGAACAGGGTGGTGGTGTCCCCGATGTCGATGTACAGCGCCGTCGCCGGCCTGCCCTCGGACTGGCACCTGGTGCACTACGGCGCCCTCGCCCAGGGCGGCGCCGGCCTGGTCTGCACCGAGATGACCAATGTCAGCCCCGGGGCTCGCATCACCACCGGCTGCGCGGGCATCTGGAACGACGAACAGGAAGCGGCCTGGAAACGTATCGTGGATTTCACCCACGCCAGCACGGGCGCGAAAATCTGTCTGCAGATCGGCCACGCCGGGCCCAAGGGCGCCACCCAAAAGCCCTGGGAATCCAGCGTATCCGACGCGCCGCTGACGCAGGATGGCTGGGAAATCATCGGCCCTTCGGCCCATCCCTTCGCGCCCCACTCCCGGCAGCCCAGGGCAATGACCCGGGAAGATATGGATCGGGTGGTGGCCGAGCACGTCGCCGCCGTGGGGCGGGCCGATCGCGCCGGATTCGACATGGTGGAATTGCACGCCGCCCACGGCTACCTGCTCTCGGCATTTATCACGCCGGTACTCAACAAGCGCGAGGATGACTACGGCGGCAGCCTGGCCAATCGCCTGCGCTTTCCGCTGGAAGTGTTTACCGCGATGCGTGCCGCATGGCCTGCGCAAAAGCCGATGTCGGTGCGAATTTCCGCCTGCGACTGGCTGGGGGAAAATGGCGTCACCCCAGAGCAAGCAGTGGAGATTGCCAGGGCGTTCAAGGCAGCAGGGGTGGATATTATCGACGTATCTGCGGGACAGACCTCGACCGAGGCGAAACCTGTCTACGGGCGCATGTTCCAGACACCCTTTGCCGATGCGGTGCGCAACGACGCCGGCATAGCCACCATGGCGGTGGGCAATATTTTCGAGCCCGACCATGTCAATTCCATCATCGCCGCGGGCAGGGCCGACCTGTGCTGCCTGGCACGCCCCCACCTGCTCGACCCCAACTGGACGCTGCGGGCCGCCGCGCAGCTGCAATATCACGGCGAGGGCGTCAGCTGCCCGCTGCAGTACCAGGCGGGCTTTGAGCAGCTGGAGCGCAACCTGGCCCGCGCGGCCGATATGGCGATCAACGCGTGATCGACCGCCATGTACTTGTTACCGGCGGTGGCACCGGCATCGGCGCCGCCATCGCACGGGCGCTCGACGCCGAGGGAGCCAGACTTACCCTCATCGGGCGCAGCTACGGCCCGCTGGAGACGCAGGCCAGTTCCCTGCAACAGGCGCAGCCGATCAGTTGCGATGTCAGCGATGAAACATCCGTCACGGCGGCATTCAGACAGGCGAGTGCGAGCTTTGGCGCGGTTGACATACTCATCAACAACGCCGGCGCCGCCCCGAGCAATCCCTTCCAGAAGCTGACCGCGGCCGACTGGCGCCAGGTGATGGCGGTCAATCTGGACGGCGTATTCAACTGCAGCCGCGCGGCCATCGACGGCATGCTGGCACAGGGCTGGGGCCGTATCATTAATATTGCCAGCAGCGCGGCCCTGCGTGGCTATGCCTACGTCAGCGCATACAGCGCGGCCAAGCACGGGGTACTGGGGCTCACCCGCTCCCTCGCGCTGGAGACAGCGACCAGGGGAATTACCGTGAACGCCGTCTGCCCTGGCTATACCGATACCGATATCATTCGCCAGTCGGTACAACGGATCATGGCAAAGACCGGGCGCACCGAGGCGGACATCCTGGAAACGTTTACCCGCAGCAACCCCCAGGGGCGCCTGATCCAGCCGGAAGAAGTGGCCGCCAGCGTGCTGTGGCTTTGCTCCGACCAGGCGCGATCCGTGACCGGCCAGGCGATATCCATCAACGGCGGCGAGGTCATGTAGCACCCGGGATCCGGCAAACCCCTATCACTCACCCCAACAAGAGCGCGACGAACATGCAAGCAACCCAGTTGGCCGACTACCGGGCCGAGCATTTCCTCTGGGAGATGGACGGCACCATCGCCACCATCACCCTCAACCGGCCGGATCGCAAGAATCCGCTGACCTTCGAGTCCTACGCCGAGCTGCGCGACCTGTTCCGCAATCTCGCCTACGCCCAGGATGTCCAGGCGCTGATCGTGCGCGGCGCCGGCGGCAACTTCTGCTCCGGCGGTGACGTGCACGAGATTATCGGCCCCCTGACCAGGATGGACATGAAACAGCTGCTGGCCTTCACCCGCATGACCGGCGACCTGGTCAAGGCCATGCGCGCCTGCCCGCAACCGGTGATCAGCGCAGTCGAAGGGGTGTGTGCCGGCGCCGGCGCCATCATCGCCATGTCCAGCGACCTGCGCTACGCCTCAGCGCGATGCCAGGGTGGCATTCCTGTTCACCCGCGTCGGCCTGGCCGGCTGCGACATGGGCGCCTGCGCCATCCTGCCGCGCATCATCGGCCAGGGCAACGCCAGCGAGCTGTTGTTCACCGGCCGCGCGATGAAAGCCGACGAGGGCGCGCGCTGGGGATTTTTCAACGGCCTCAGCGACACGCCCTACGACACCGCCCTGGAGAGCGCCAGGCGCATCGTGGCAGGGCCCAACTTCGCCCACGGCATGACCAAGACCATGTTGCACCAGGAGTGGAACATGAGCATCGACCAGGCCATCGAAGCCGAAGCGCAGGCCCAGGCCATCTGTATGCAGACCAATGATTTCCGGCGCGCCTACGAGGCTTTCGTCAACAAGCAGACACCCGTGTTTCTCGGCGACTAGAAGGAGCAGCACCATGAGCGACAAGGATTTCCTGTCCTGGCCTTTTTTTGAGGAGGATCACCGGGTACTTGCGCGCGAGCTCGAGGCGTGGGCCGCCGCCACACTGGGCGGCGCCATACACGATCACCGCGACGTGGACGCCGAGTGCCGGCGGCTGGTGCAACAGCTGGGCGCCGCAGGCTTCCTCTGTAACGCGGTGCCGGCGGAATTCGGCGGCAATACGACGGCACTGGACGTGCGCCGGCTGTGCATCACCAGGGAGACCCTGGCCCGCTACTCGGGCCTGGCGGACTTTGCGTTCGCCATGCAGGGACTTGGCAGCGGCGCGATCTCCATGTTCGCCAGCAACGAGATCCGCGAACACTACCTGCCGCGGGTGGCCAGCGGGGAATACATCGCCGCCTTCGCCCTGTCCGAGCCGGAGGCGGGCTCCGATGTTGCGGCGATGGCCACCACGGCCAGGCTCGAGGGTGACGAGTATGTGCTTGACGGCTGCAAGACCTGGATATCCAACGGTGGCATCGCAGACTTCTACACGGTATTCGCCCGCACCAGCAACGAGGGCGGCAGCAGGGGAATCAGCTGCTTCGTCGTCGATGCGGATACCGCCGGACTGCGCGTGGCTGAGCGCATCGAGGTGATTGCGCCCCACCCCCTGGCCAGGCTCGAGTTCAGGGAGTGCCGGGTTCCAAAGTCGCGGCTGGTCGGTGCGCAGGGCAGGGGTTTCGCCATCGCCATGGCAACGCTGGATGTGTTTCGCTCTACCGTCGGTGCCGCCGCCCTGGGCTTCGCCCGGCGCGCGCTGGATGAGGCGACGTCCCATAGCAAACAGCGCAGGATGTTCGGCGCCCGCCTGGCGGACCTGCAGCTGACCCAGTCGGCACTGGGGGAAATGGCCCTGGAAATCGATGCCAGCGCGCTGCTGATTTACCGCGCAGCGTGGAAAAAGGACTCCGGCGCCGAGCGCATCACCCGGGAGGCTGCCATGGCAAAGCTGTATGCCACCGAAAGCGCACAGAGAATAATCGACCAGGCAGTACAGCTGCACGGCGGCCTGGGGGTGATGAGCGGCAGCATGGTGGAGAGCCTGTATCGGGAGATTCGCGCCCTGCGGATTTACGAGGGCGCCTCGGAGGTACAGAAAGTGATCATCGGCGGCCTGCAGCTGCAGGCATCCTGAGGCGAGGGGTTTTCAGCGCAGCGGCGACGCGATCAGGGACAGCTTGTCTCGATGCGGCTTCATCGCTGACAATGGGTCTTTCGCAAGAGACAGGGCGTGCGCCAATGACAGCCTCCAGGACCCGGCACTGGCCGGATATCCGCCAGGGTGAATCTTTCACCACGGACCGGATCACGGTCAGTCGCCGGGATATACTGGAATTCGCGGCGGAGTTTGATCCCCAGCCCTATCACCTCGACGCCGAAGCGGCCGACGCCTCGATTTTCGGCGGGCTCTGCGCCAGCGGCTGGCATGTCACCGCGCTGATGATGCGGCTGCTGACAGACACGTTCAACGCGCAGCGGATCGACCTGTTGGGTTCCAGTGGCGTGTCCAGCCTGCGCTGGCGCAAGCCGGTGTTCGCCGGCGACACCCTGTCGGCCGCCATCACCGTCACCGGGCACAGCCCGCCCGCGCCCGGGTCAGCTTTTGGCTTTATCGACTGTGATGTCGAAGTCGACAACCAGCAGGGCGAGCGCGTGATCGTGCTCAATACCAGCCTTATGATTGGCAGGGGACCGGAAGTCGCCCATGGATAAGTCACCCTACATCCGCAGTCGCTGGTTCGAGGATCTGCCGGTCGGCGAATTCCATGTCTTCGGTAGTTACACTTTCAGCGAAAAGGAAATCGTGGATTTCGGCAGGAAGTACGCGCCGAATGTGTATCACACCGACCCCGAGGCGGCACTGGACACCATTTACCGTGGCCTCATTGCCTCGGGCTGGCATATCTGCGCGGTGTGGATGCGGATGATGGTGGACTACATGGAGCGCTTCGCCACCGGCGTGCGCGATGGCCGGCGCAATGGCGCGGGCGTCGGTTTCCAGGATCTCAAGTGGATCAAACCCGTGCGCCCGGGTCACACCCTCACGTTCACCTACGAGATAATAGAAAAGGACGAGAAGGTCATCCGCGACCGCTGGGGCATCATCCGCAGCCGCAACGAGGCTTTCAACCAGTACGGCGAGCTGGTATTCAGCTTCGTCATCGATATCCTGGCGGAACGGCGCCCTAGCGCCTAGCGAGCAGCTCCGCCTCGACCGCGGCCAGCGCCGCACCGCCCTCATCGGCCATGGCGGCATCGCGCAACGCGCTGACCGCGGAGCCGGGGAGTGACTGCAGCTGGCGATAAACCGCAAGAATGCGCTGCAGATTCCCGGTGCCGCGCTCCCGGGTGTCACCATAACCCTTCACCAGGCGGCCGCAGCGGGCCAATTCCAGCGCAAGCTCCCGATCTGTTGAGGCCGCCGCGCAAATGGCTTCCAACCACTGTTCCATCTGCGCATGCTCAAGCTGGTACACCAGGCTGTAGGGCCTTATGCGACGCAGTTTGGCCAGCAGGTAAAGCAGCAGGAAGCCGTGCAGGCTGCGCCGGTTGGAGTTCGGAGGTATCGAGTTCGAATTATTGGATCAAGCTACGCTTGACGGAGTGCATGCCGCGGAGCTAGAGGCTGCCTTGCCCATCCAGCAGGCGGCCGCGGGCCCCGATGTTCGCAGCCGAACGCCGCACGGGGCCTCTCCACAACTCAACAAGCGACGTGTCCGCAATCTCATCGCACAGTTGCGAAAACTGAGAATTAAGACCGAGGAAATAACGTCCGAATTGAAAGCCGCGGGCCATCATCGTGATGAAGCGATGTCGCAGCTTGTCGAAATCCAGCGACGTTATAGCCACGACAAGCAGCGATGGGACCAGATTCGTGAATCGCTGCTCGAGGAACGAAGGCAAGCCGAGCAGGAGATGCTCAAGCAGCTTCAAAGTGAGAACGATCAATTCGGCAGCTTGGAGATCTCGCGATCGGCATGCCCACCTCAAGATGCCGCTGCCGATGATCCGTCCGCCTCGGCACCGCTCGATCAGGTCCAGCGGAATGACGATCTAATTCGCGTCACCGAACAGCTTGCACGTGCCGAAGAGTTCGTCGCGCAATTGCTTGAAGAGCGGCAAGAGCTACTCGAACGTCTGAACATTCTTCAGCACGATGTCGAGAATCTGCAGACGGCCGTGCAAGCCGCCGAAGCGAAGGCGATTCGGTCGGTCGCCTGGGAAACCGAGCGGCAGCAGCTGCAGGCGGAGTTGCACCGCGCGTGGCGAGCGCGACTTAATGCGAGCCATTGTGACTGAATTGCGGGAAGAAGTGGAAAGTATCGTCGGGCTGCGCGAAAAATGGTACGACGAGCGAAGCCTTGCATCGGCAGTTGGAAGAAGCAAGGTGCTGTCACGATTCGCCAGTCCGTTCTGGGGGCCAGAGCGCCGGACAAATCGACGGTTCGCGACCATGCACTTCGCGGCAAAATGACGAATCGGACACCTCAGCAGCATTGTCCGTCGAACTCTTGAATGATGCGGACACCCGCGGCGAAGTGCAATCAGTCGCTGGAAACCTGCTCGACACCCGTGACGATGAGCCCGAGCCCGCGTCGGTCGATGAGACGAATTTCGAGAGCACCGATTCGCCAGGTTGGCGGAACGCTGGTCGTGATTCAGATCGACACGGTTTAACGGGCGAATCGTGCGATGAATGTTACGGCGTGCAGGACTTGCACGATGCAATGCGGGAGTGAGATGTGCGAAGGGCCTGCCGCGACCGATGTCACAGCCTCTGAACGAGATAATGAACCGCATATAGAAAGAGGTCCAAAAACGCCGTAGATCCGCACCACAGATTAATCTTTCAGCGATGCGAGACGTGGCGAATCAGACGGCGAGAGTCGCCATCAATCAGGCCGCCCATCGGCGCGGACTACAACAGGCCGCGTCGAAGTGGCTGATGGGCATCTGCGCGATCATGATGGGGGGCATTGTAACCGTCATGTTCAAGGACAACGAGGCGCTCGCCCGAGTCGCTGTTGGCCTCTGTTGGGTCATTGCCGTTTGGTGGCTGTGCGTCGGAGTTCTTCGGTATCGTCGTGCCGTGATGGTTGATCCGAAGCGGCAAGAACGAAAAGTCCGACGCGCGGCGTTGGCCAAACCGGCGAAGAACTGCACGAGAATCCAACCGTCGTCCAGGATGAGCCGAGCAACGTGGCGGAGTAACGATCCAGGCTGGAACAATCTCGCCACGTTGGGCACGCCGCTTCGGCCTCGGCGCAAAAATCCGCAACCTGGCATCATCTCGTGACGCGGTCTAGAAGCCTCGGGCGTCGCAAATATCCTGGAAATCTCGCAAGTGATAGTCGATTGCGGCATAATCCAGGACTTTACATAGTCCTCGCAAGGCAACTC